>NZ_BJCC01000022.1 GCF_004309355.1 Enterococcus florum
GTGCCTAGAGCTATAAGGGATTCGGGCGATATATCATGTTTCAAGTTTTAGTTATTTAATCGAATATTGAACTCTCGTGTAAAAATTTGAATGTTTAATAAACCGAAGGAAAACAGGGAAAAGCACTTAATAATAATATGTATAATTGTATGTGAAAAGTGAAATATCAAACAATACTCAGAGTTACCTTCAAAATATTCCTAAAAAAGACAGAAAAAGGTCGTGATAGAAAATGGAAAATCTATCTACTACTCAAGCATTACAAACCCTGTTTAGAGCAATTCGAATGCTTTATAAGTTCAAAAGATCACTATTGTTTATCATGTGTATTAAAACACTAATTGAGGGCATGATTACCCCCCTCTTACTAGTCGTAATGCAGCAAGCAATAAATAATATTCAAACTAAAACTGGAAATTTTACTATTATAATTTGGATGTTTTGTTTTTATTTTTTAATAAAGATATTGTTTGAAATTTTTGATACTTGGTTGAATGTTTATACTGAAAAAGTCCAAAGTCTCTTTTCTAAAGATATAGAATTGCGAATCTATGACAAGATTTCTTCCATGGATCTGGAAGATTTTGAAAATCATGAAACTTACGATCTACTTAGAAGAGCGCAAACGCAAAGAGGGGAAAACATTGTTTCCTTTTTCAAAGAATTCATGGGAATATTAAGAGAACTGATCAATTGTGCTGGTATGTTAATAATATTAGTACGATTTAATATTGTTCTAGTCTTTTTAGTAACCTTGATACCTATAGTTCAGTACTTCTTTTCGTTAAAAATTGGAAAGGAGCAATTTAGTACCATGGTTGCTCGAACATCTAAGGAAAGAAAAGTCTGGTATATTGACTACTTGTTTACTACAGGAAATGCATTCAAAGAACTTAAACTATTCAATTTCGAATCTTTTCTAAAAATACAGTATGAAAAGCTAAAAAAAATAATTATTACTCAAGACATAAAAATTGCAAAAAAATATGCAAATAACTCTTTATTATTTACAACTTTTGATTTGATTTCTTCATTCGGACTATATGTGTATATAGGATACAAAACCTTTAGTTCAATAATTCTGATCGGTGATATGACAACTTATATAAACGGTATTGATAGTGTAAAGAATAGTGTTTCCTCATGTATTCAAGCTGCTTCCAATATTACACGAAATAGTTTTTATCTGTCTTTACTTTTCAAATTTCTAGATCAAGATAACCAAAATACTACTGTTGGAAATGATATTCGGAAAAAGACTATAACAAGTATTGAAACTATTGAACTAAAAAATGTTTCATACAAATATTTAGGCTCGTCTGATTATGCAATAAAAAATGTATCATTCGTATTAAAAAAGGGTAGTGTGTTAGGGATTATTGGAAAAAATGGATCAGGGAAGTCTACATTGATTAAAATTATCTTAGGTTTTTATAAAAACTATGATGGAACAGTATTAGTTAATTCCAAAGATTTGAGAGACATTGATTCTTACTCATACCAAAAACAAATTAGTGCCGTATTTCAAGATTTTATAAAATATGAGTTTTCATTAAAGGACAATGTGATGATATCAGATATATCTAAATATAATGAAGAAGATAAGTTCATTAATTCTATAAAAGATGTCGGATTAAACGATTATATCCATAATCATGATATGATATTAGGGAAATGGTTCGAAGGAACGGATTTATCTATAGGACAATGGCAAAAAGTTGCAATTGCACGATCAATTTTTAAGGATTGTAGTATGTTAATAATGGATGAAGCGGATGCGTCACTTGATGTAATATCGCAAAAAGAAATTTACAAATTGATTGCAAAAATCTATACAAACAAGATTGGGATTTTTGTGTCACACAAAGTAATAAGTACAGGGAAAATTGCATCAGAAATACTAGTATTAAAGAAAGGAGAGGTTGTAGAATACGGGAGCTCTGAGAAATTGGCTGAAAATCATAAGCATTATTTTGAAATGTTAGAAGCAGATATGGATTATAACTGATCTTTATTAAGAAGATGACTATATAAAAACACTTTTAACATCACATTGATACTATGCGTTGATAGACTTCAGATTAACAAAATTCAAAAGGATATTTTCAGTGATAATTATTAAGAGAAAGCATAATGAAAAAAGGCGTCTTTTAAAAAGAGGCTGTGACAAACACCCATGGCGGTTGTCACAGTCTCTTTCAATTGTCTAAAGTATTGTTATAAGGATTTTAATTAATTTTCGTCAAACACCAGTAGCAAAAACTATTACTCCACTATAGGTGAGTATTGTTAACAAGAATGAGAAAACTGTAATAAAAAAAGAGATGAAGATAATAATCTGAATTATGCGATGAATAATTTTTTGTGTCATATTTAAAGATTCTTTGTAGAAAGACTTAAAGTATAGTACAGCCACAAAACAAATTGAAATGATAAACATGATTTGGAGTGGAATATCAGCCATTAGCATCCTTGAACCATGAACTAATAAAGGATTCAAAGACAGAATTGAAAATAATGAAACAAAGAAACATACAATAAGTATAAAGATACTTTGACCTAACAATTGATTAATAACAGCGTCATCTCTAATCTTTTTCATAAGTTGCTCATCTCCTTTAATTAATATATCCAGCGAGACATCAAAAAATAAACTTATTTGCAACACCATATTTATATCTGGCAGACTTTTTCCAGTTTCCCAGTTGGAAATTGTCTGTCTTGAAATATTGAGTTCATCGGCTAGTTGTTGTTGAGTAATCAATTTCTTTTTCCGCAGGTGTGTAATAGTTTTTCCAATCACGTTAAACATCTCCTTTCTTCACATATATTGTATTCTGTGAATTAAAAAAAATCTAGCAAATATGTAATGCAAATGATTTTTCCTGATGTAAAGATGATTTGACAAAGTTCTCTACAACAGTAATTCCTGAGTATTGAATTGAATAGACGGATAAAAATCAATAATTGTTTTTGTCTCAAAAGAATTACCTGTTATTGTTACAATTAATGAATATATTGAATAATTCCAACGAAGTAAGAATAAAAGGAAAAAGTATGAACTATCCTTTTATACCAACGCTTATAGGCTATGAAATGTAAACTCAACAGTATTGAAGCAGTTTCGTAACTACTCAATAATAATAAATGATGGTAGGATAAAAATGTAAATATTACTAAGTGCTCTTCTCTGTTATCACTTAAAGTTCAGTTTTCTATAACCTTTATTGTTAATTACTTCACATTAGGAAGGAGAATTTCATGAAGAACAATATTCCGTTTGTCCATTTGTTTAATGTTTCAGAAAACCATTATATGTTTGATGTGAATACTGATTCGATACTAAAAATTACCGAGAGTACGAGTAAAAAAGTAAACGATTTATTCGATAAATCTAAACATGGAGAGGTTGAAAATTCAGAAGATCTTCTGAAACTTAGGGAAAATGGGTATCTAAAATCAAATAGAGTCGAAAAGACGCTACACCCTAGCACAAAACTGTTGCCGACAATATTGAGATCAAAAATAAATTTTCTTGTTCTTCAAGTCACTCAAGGATGTAATCTAAGGTGTAGTTATTGCATTTATTCTGGATTGTATGATACGAGACAGCATTCGAAAAAAAAAATGTCTTTTGATACTGCTAAGAAAGCTATGGACTATTTGATCACTCATTCGACTGATAGTCCCGACTTAAAAGTAGGTTTTTATGGTGGAGAGCCTCTATTAGAATTTGAATTAATTAAAAAATGCGTTGATTACATGGAAACTATGGGAGCTAATAAACCTCGAGTATATAACATTACCACAAATGGAACATGCTTGACTTCAAACGTAATGGATTTTTTTGTCAAACACAATTTCAGAGTTACGATTAGTCTTGATGGACCTGAAAATGTACATGATAGAAGTAGAAGATTTGTCGATAGCGATAAGGGGTCATTCAGATTGATAAAACGGAATTTGGAAAAATTTAAAGAAAGACATCCACAATATTATTCTCAAAACGTTGGTTTCAACACTGTTTTAACATCAAAAGACAGTTATTTTGAAATAAGTGATTATTTTAATTCTGAAGATGTGTTTTCGAACTCAGAGTTTTCATGTAATTTTGTATCGGATGCCCAGTCTAAAGATGCTATCAATATAAATGATCAATTCCTTCAAGAATATTACTATGAATATTTCAAAATGTTATTGTCCAAAGTTGGGCGTGTGGGTGAAAAGAATGTATCAGTAATTATTAAGCAGGAATTTACTAATATATGGCAAACTCGAACGGGAAAACAAAATTTTAAAAGGGAAAAATTGCCTAGTATTTCCCATCACGCGGGTCCTTGTATTCCTGGAGAAAAGTCGCTTTTTGTGACTGCTGATGAAAAATTATTTCCTTGTGAGAGAGTTAGTGAAAATTCTGAATATTGTAGTTTAGGCAGCCTTGATTCAGGAGTAGATGTTAACAAAGCTGAAAAAATGTTAAATGTTGAGACCGGCATGGAAAAGCACTGCCATAATTGTTGGGCTTACGAATATTGTGGAATGTGTTGTAGATTTTCCACAAGTCAAGCTGATATCACAAAACAGATTCAAATGAGGTGCTCAGGTATGAGAACAGGAGTGGAGAATTTGTTCAAGGATTACTGTGTATTGCGCGAATTAGGATTCGATTTTGAAGTTAACCATAATTAGGAGGGATGAAATGTCTAAAGTAGTGATTTATCCATTCGATAAAGGATCTGAGGTAATAGTGTCTAATAGAAAACATTTGATAGATTTGGAGATATCTCAATTAATTTGTCCAAATGGATGGGGTTATAAGAGCTATGATGGTGTTAATGTGGATCATAATTTCAATGCTAACTGTGATTTACTTATTATTCCCGAGTATGAGAACGAGATTAATTTTGAAATTGAAATCATTGTGTTAAAATATATTGGCTAAAGGATAAGTGATTCTTTTTGGCTGCTATTTTTATTTTATTTGCAGCAAAGCACTCTGTAAGAATATGATCAGAAGAAGTCTTTGAAATTCCAATTTGATATACTGTTTCCTTCATCGTCATTTCTTTTCGAATAATGTTTGGTGGGGTAGACATGTATATTTTTGTTGCATCTTCTGATTCTTCTGGGTCAGGTCTATCAGCACAAACAATGATATCACCCTTGCTGACAGAGAGACCAAGTAGTTCGTAATACCTAACGATCAAGGCCTTCGTAAATGTTGTAAGACCCATACCATTACAGATACTATGGGTGGTTTTCACAGTAAAATGAGTTTGATCATAGGTGATTCTTATCATATGACGACTCCCGCTACTATAATAATCATCAAAAATAAATTGAGTACCTTCTGGCTGTACTGGAGCATATTGAGTAAGAATCTCGAAGTTATAGTGAAAAAATCCTTTTTTACTCGGTCATTTAGAAAAGGTAGACGCCGCATTAAATCATTTGCGGCTGTTTACATGGTTCACTCGTTTTTTCAAGTGAACAGAAAGGGCAAATACACCTGTCTGTTCATTATTATTGATAGCAGTATAGTATTGGCCCATTAGATCGATTTTCATAAATTTATTCTCCATTTCCCCTCCTGAAAAACGATTTCTTTATCTTTTTGTTTGCGGCTCCAAAATCACAGCAATATGGGAAGATTTTTCAAAATCACTCGTTTTTGAAAGTCGATAGCCATCGTTTACAACAATCGTAAAATCCCCATTTTCTCTTATAATCAACTTCATTAATTTAGAAATATACTTTTGTTGAAGATTTCCGTTAATCAGTAATTTTCCTTTCGTATGACTCAAAAGCGTTTTTAACTTTTTTATTGACCCGCTGATATTTTTATGAAAATCCTTGAACGTTATGAAATGCATAATTTTTTTTGAGTTGCTCCCTAACAGCAGATCAGATTCAATTACAGGCCTATTTGCATTTTTTTGATGTTGTAGGATATATTGTTGAATTTTTTTAATCATTTTTGATCTCCTCATTATTCTGTATTTTAAATTCTAAGTAAGAATGAACCATCGATTTTAATAGATATAAGTAATCTGTTTCTTGTCTTTTCGCAGACGTAAATAGTGTTCTGGAAATTATCTGACAAAGTATTTTTATTTCTTTTTGTTCAAAGCTTCTCCTAGATAATTGGAAATTCTGAAAACGGACCTCAATAATTTGTGCAATTTTTTCTTCTAAAGAAACGAAGGGCTTTATATATTTTCCAGAGTTTAATTTGATTAATTGATTCAAGCATTTAAAAGAAAAGTTCTTTTTACCTAAAGCAATTAGTTTTTCAATAAAAGTATCCAGCTCTTCTTTTGAAGTAACTTGAGGGAAAGTTTCAAATATCTTGATTAAAATTTCGTGTTTATGGCATCTAGAAACGCATTGATATTTTTGTAATACCTCAAGAAAAATGGTTTTGAAACATTTGCTACTTTTAAAAGTTCCAGTTGAGAAAAATTAATCGTTTTCTTTCGTTCTGCTAAAAATTTCATCGCAAAAAACAATCTGTAATCAAGTGCATTTTGATTATTTTCTTTTCTGAAAAATATAATTAGTTCCATATTGAATCATCTCCATTCATCGTTATAAATAATTTAAATCCTTTTTTAACGCTAATTATCTGGATTCCTTACTAAGCATTTTAATCAAATTGTATTGAAGATCCCCAAGTGATGTGCTATAACTCATTTATAAGGTATCCCTTAAAGGGAAGGTCAAGGAGGAGTTTATGAATCATAAAGATTTATTAACAATTGGAAAACTTGCGGAGCTTTCTGGCATTCACGTAAAGGCTTTACGATATTATGATCGCATTGGTGTTCTTACTCCAACTATCGTGGATGAAGACAACGGATACAGGTACTATTCGAAGGAGCATGTTCTTTTAGTTGAGATAATAAAAATGTGTGCAGATGTAAGTATTCCTCTCAAGGAATTAAAAAATTACTTATCAGATGATGGTTCGATTGAAAACGTTGCTGAGTTAGCAGATATCGGGATTGAAAAAATCACGCAGCGGATAAAAGAGTTTCAAGAACAGCTCTTATTTTTGGAAGAAATAAAGAGTGATATTCAACGTATTACACGGATCGGTGAGGGAAAAGAAGACACGATCATTCGTTTTGAAGCAACTGACTATTGGCTAGAACCTTATGAAGGAAACATTGGAGATTTGGAATACCATAGATTAATGGGAAGGCTTTTTGAAAAGCTTGAGACAGATTTAGGATTGAAATCCAAATATGAAATGGGTACCGCATTTATTAATAGAACTGGAAAATACGAATCCTATATGTTTATCAGACTTGAAAAAGACGAGAAAAATCTTGATTTTGATAATGTTATTCGAATTCCAAGAACTGCGTATAGATCAGAATTGACGACCGAAAAAAAGGTAGCCTCTGCTCAAAAAATATTTCCAGACTTACTTTCAATCGATTATGAGAAATTTATCTTTCAACTGGAGATTATTTCTGTCCAAATGAATGAAAAGAGTCCGAAATATGAGATAAGATGTTCGCTTCCAAATTATTTAAGAAAGTAACGGATGTCGTCTCAATAATTATTAATTTAAAAAGAGGGGATTAAGAAAAAAGATACCTTAATTAGCCTTGGTAAATCTGATTGTATAAGACTTTTTGCTACACTAATTATACGAATTCCATTACGGTTTATCTGAAAAATTCTAAAATAGATTGACTTTCTATTTTTTTTTAGCTAATATAGTGATGACAAAAGAAACCGCTTTTATTCGACGATAGAATAAAAACGAGAGTATGTTACTGAATCGCAGGCAGACTCAAATCACTAGCATTTTTTGCTGTGGTTTGAGTTTTTTTTGTTCAAAAAAAAGGAGGAGAAACTATGATCATTCGTCAGATACTCAATAATAATATTGCTCTAGTGCAGCGGGGTGAGCTAGATGTCATGGTGATATCAAGAGGTGTCTCTTTCAAAAAAAAGGTCGGTGATACGCTAACATTAGCAGAAGTAGAAAAAGTTTTTGTCCCTGATTCGCATGATGTGCTGGAAAATTATAGTTATCTTCTGAGTCATGCTGATCCATTGACGCTTGACGCAACTGAACAAATCGTGAAGTATGTTGAGGACCTAGAACAAAAGAAAGTAAATGACTATCTCTATTTAACATTGTTAGATCATATTGATTACGCGTTGAAAAGAGCTGAAAAAAGTCAATTCATTATTAGTCCGTTGGCTTGGGAAGTCCGAAAATTCTACCCTGAACAGTATGCAATGGGCAAGCGAGCTCTTGCTATCATTACTGAAACGACCGGAGTTGAATTTCCTGAAAGCGAAGCTATCTCGATAGCTTTACACTTTGTTAACCTGAGCAATCCAGAAATCGACATTGAAGAAACGATAAACGCGATGGAAGTAATGAATAATATTTTACGAATTATTCGGGTCCATTTTCAATTGGATTTCGATGAAGGATCAATGAACTATAATCGTTTGGTCACTCATTTGCAGTATTTTATTCAAAGAATCTCGGCAGGTGAAATCTATAAAAGTGAAAATGAGGAATTGAATAAGCAGATTAGAATGATGTATCCCGAAGCTTATCTGTGTGTCAATAAGATCCGAATTTACATTTTAGATCGTTACGATCGTGAGATTACTCAAGATGAGGAGACCTATCTTATGCTGCACATTAATCGTGTCACACAACGTGAAGAAAGAGAGGAGCAACAATAATGAAATATGAAGCTTTTTGCAATCAGATCATTGAACTCGTTGGTGGAAAAAGAAACGTAGAAGCAGTTGTTCACTGTATGACTCGCTTACGTTTTACTTTAAAAGACGCCAGTTTAGCTAAAGCGGATGAGATTCGTGCATTAGATAGCGTAGTTGATGTCGTATCAAATAAAATCTCATTTCAAATTATTATCGGAACCGAAGTAGCGAAAATTTATCCTGAACTTCTGAGTTTGCTAGGAATGGAAAATGTTGAAGAATCAAAAACCAATAAAAATGTCGTGAAACGAATCTTAGATCTTTTATCTGAGAGTATCACACCAACGTCGCCGGCTTTAATGTCTGTCGGATTGATTGCTGGTATTCTATCGATATTTACCTTGACGGGCTTGTTATCACCAGAAAGTTCTACCTATATTATTTTTGACAGTATCAAAACGGCGATGTTTAGTTTCTTACCAGTGTTTATGGCAGTTTCTGCTTCAAAGCGTTTAGGGACGAACACGTATATGGGGATTCTTCTAGCCGCAACTTTGCTTACCCCCACTATCAATGGAGTGGAAGGGTTAACTTTGTTTGGAATTTCATTACCGACAATCACTTATTCTAGTTCATTTTTACCGATTCTATTAGGTATCTGGTTTATGGGAAAAGTGACCGCTGCGACGACTAAGATTGTTCCAAAATCATTGGACTACTTTATCTCACCAGTGATAATTATCATGATTACTCTACCCGTCACACTGCTCTTATTTGGTCCGATCGGTACGTGGATCAGCAATGGGCTCTCATTTGTTGTCGACTTCTTGACTCAATCAGTCGGATCGTGGGTGGTAGTTGCACTATATGCGGCATTCCAACCATTTTTAATTATGTTAGGGGCGGCTAATTTTACGATTCCTTTGATTATGAATGCTTTTGCGAGTCAAGGCTTTGAAACGATCTTTGTGCCAGGCTTTATCATCTCGGATTTAGCAGTTAGCGGCGTAATGTTCGGCTACTTCCTTCGTGCGAAAGAGAAAAAACAAAAGTCATTTTTTGGAACGGTTGCCTTTAGTGCCTTCATGGGTGTAACCGAACCAGCAATCTTCGGTGCCTTTGTTAAATATCGTCGACCATTTATGGCGGTAGCGATCGGCGGCGGGATTGGTGGTCTGATTGCCGGAGTGATGAATGTTAAAGCCTATTCGTTAACTACGCTCTTTGGAGTGGCCAGCTTTATTGGGGATAATCAATACAGTAATTTCTATTTTATGATCATCGCATTAGTCGTGGCCTTCATCGGATCGGTGATAGCAGGTTATTTACTGTGGCTGCCAAAAGAAACGGCTATTGATGAGGTGACGGAAATTAATGAAACCGCCGACAAGTCTGTTTTAAGTAAGGTGGATATTATTGCTCCGGTTGCAGGGGAAAAAGTTCCTTTAAATGAAATCAATGATCCTGCTTTCTCTAGTGGGGCACTCGGCAAAGGTATTGGGATTACACCAACAGAAAATAGTATAAAAGCACCAATCAGCGGCAGAGTCGTCTCGTTATTCCCGACCAATCACGCAATCGGAATCAAGAACGAAGATGGCGTGGAGGTCTTGATCCATATTGGCGTAGATACGGTTGAGCTGAAGGGACAATTCTTTAAGCCGTTGGTCAAGGTGAATGATCCAGTCGAACTGGGAACGCCATTGATTGAAGTGGATTTTGATCAGGTCAAAGAACATGGCTTTGATCCTACTGTAATTATGGTGGTGACCAATACGCAAGACTATTTGGATGTGGTGGCGAATACGGCCGCTGAACCATCTAGAAAAGAATTGTTAACGGTTGTCTTATAGGAGGATAAAATGAAGTTTTCGCAGGACTTTTTATGGGGTGGCAGTATTGCCGCTCACCAAACAGAGGGAGCTTTTGATCAAGATGGCAAAGGGCTGGGGATTATGGATCTTTTAACCAGCGGCAGTTATCTTAGACCAAGAGAAATCACTAAAGAAATAGAATCCGGTAAGCGATATCCTTCTCATGAAGGAATCGATTTTTATCATCGCTACAAAGAGGATATTCGACTTTTTGCTGATATGGGCTTTAAGGCACTACGAATTTCAATTGATTGGTCAAGAATTTTTCCTAATGGTGATGATGTTCAACCAAATCAACAGGGGATTCAATTTTACAGTGATCTAGTAGATGAATTGCTCAAGTATGGAATTGAACCGATCGTCACCTTATATCACTTTGAAATGCCTATGGCGATCGTAGAGAAGTACGATACATGGAAAAATCGCGCAACGATTGATTTGTATTTGAGATTTTGCCAAGTAATGGGAGAAGCATTAAAGGGACGAGTGAAGTATTGGATTACCTTCAACGAAATGAATCACATTGATCCAAAAACGGAAGTCTCAGATATTTTCACCTACATTCTTGCGGGTCTAAAAAATTCTGAGATTGAAGAACCGCAGAAAACACTAGCTGTGATCAGCTATAACATGACATTAGCTTCTGTTAAAGCAGTCAAACTGCTGCATGATCTTGATCCAAAAAATGAAGTGGGATGTGTCTTTGGCTTAACACCATCTTATCCAAAGACCTGTCAGCCGGAGAATATGTTGAAATCTTTTCAAGATACATTGCAAGAATTCTATCAGATCGATGCAATGGTCGGTGGTCGTTTTCCTAAGTATAAATTGTTTGAATACCAAAAGATGGGGATTACGTTGGACTATCTCGATGAAAACCAGCCAGCATTTGCAGAAGGGAAAATAGATTTCATCGGGTTGAATTATTATATGAGTGCAGTAAGCACGATAAAAGAACGGAGCGATCAGGAAGGTGCCTTTTTCGGTGGTGAGCTGAATCCGTATCTCGAAAAATCAGAATGGGGCTGGTCGATCGACTCTGTTGGCTTGCGCTACCTGTTGAATTTTGTCTATCACAAATACCATCTGCCGATCATGATTTGTGAGAATGGCTTAGGTGCAGAGGATATACCATCAAAAGATGGAACAATCAACGATGATTATCGGATCGATTATCTACAAAAACATTTGAGCGAGTTGAAGAAAGCGATCTTTGAAGATGGGGTCGAATGTTTTGGCTACTTGATGTGGGGGCCGATTGATCTGATCAGTGCCACTACAGGAGAGATGAAAAAACGCTATGGCTTCATTTATGTGAATAAGCACGATGATGGGTCGGGCGATTTATCCAGAGTTCCAAAGAAATCTTACTATTGGTATCGAGATATGATTAGTACTCAAGGAGTAAACTTATAGGAGGAAGAAAATGAAGAAATTTTTAAAATCAATGTTGGTATTAAGTGCAGTTCTACTGTTAGGAGCTTGTGGAACACAAAATCAACAGGCTAGTGAAGAAGAGAAGAATGAAGAAATTACTCTGTATCTCGTTCGCCACGGAAAAACATTCTTTAATAGTACTGGGCAAGTCCAAGGTTTTTGCGATTCACCTTTGACCGAAGATGGTATTGAAAAAGCCAAACAATTGGGTGAAGGATTAAAGGATATCGAATTTGATCTCGCTTATTCCAGCGATTTAGGAAGACAACGTAATACTGCCAAACTAATTCTATCCAAAACAGCTAAATCAAAGCCAAAGCTTACCGAATTAGATGGCTTTAAAGAATGGAATTATGGCGGTTATGAAGGCAAAACAAATGAAGAGATGATGAAACCAGTACTTGAGTCAAACGGCTTCGAGTATGATGAGAGTGGAAGCCAATATGGTGCGATGGTTGAAAAACTTGGAGATGAAGGAATTGCTGATACGATCGCTAAAAATGATCCACTAAAGGCCGCCGAGAGTTATGATGAGATCGTTACTCGAGGCACTGCTGCGATGGACAAAGTAATCAAGGATGCAAAGAAGAATAATGCCAAAAATGTTTTGATCGTATCGTCTGGCGGGATGATTCCAACTCTATTAAGTATTACCGCCCAAGAGGAATACAAAGGTGAACCGATCAGTAATTGCAGTGTAACAACGTTGAAGTATAAAGATGGCACCTACAAAATTGAATCAATTGGGGATACTCAGTATATCGAGTGATAGAAAATGCTCCACACAGAACCTAATAGAATAAATGGCGTTCAACATGATGTTGGTCTGTTATTTTAAAATGAATGTTCAATCAATAGAATGACAAATGCTAGAGTAGAAATTGAGTGTCGATCATCAACCAACAGGCAATAATTTGAACAGCACTTGACGAATATAAGGTTGATTGAGATGTCGACCC
Organism: Enterococcus florum; assembly: GCF_004309355.1. Taxonomy (GTDB): domain Bacteria; phylum Bacillota; class Bacilli; order Lactobacillales; family Enterococcaceae; genus Enterococcus_A; species Enterococcus_A florum. The sequence continues at coordinate 12,971 of NZ_BJCC01000022.1, forward strand.
TTACTGAATAAATTGATTCGAATTTTAAGAGAATACATTTAATGATTTTCCTAAGATTGATTCTTGAGGAATATAACTATAATTATGAAAACGTTTGCTCGGTGTGAGCTAACTGTTTGTTTTATTATAATTATCCTGTTGCAAACGAAAAATACCTGTGCTATTCTTTGGGTACAAACTAATATTAGGAACGTAACTATAACTTTTAGGCGTCTCCAAAAGGTCCATCCTTGGATGGTATCTTTTGGGGCGCTTTTTAGTTTTTCTGGAGGTGCTTGAATGAAATAAAAAATTTACGGCATTGAAAAGTCAATTGACAAGTTCTATCGAATCATAGAACCTTAAAGTAAAAGAAGTGTTAAGGGACGTGAAAAGCATGCAGTACTCGATCGTGAGAAATCTGAACAATCATGTTGCCTTAGTCAAAGATGAAGAGCAAAAAGATTTCATCGTGTTTGGACGAGGCATTGCTTATGGGAAGAAGACTGGACAGATAATTTCAGAAGTAGACATCACCGAATGTTATTTTCTAGGAAAAAAAGACATGGCCTATTTTTCAGATATTAGTGAGCAGATGGTGCCAGAGATTATCGTTATCGCTGAGCAAATCATTTCGGAAGCAAAAAAAGCAGTTAAGGGAACTTACAATGCAAATTTGCTATTGATGATTTCCGATCATTTGAATTTCGCAATCGAACGGGCGAAAGAAGATATTTCCATTAAGAGTCCTTTGGAATTTGAAATCAGAAGATTATATCCAAAAGAAATAGAAATTGGAAGGATCGCAATCAAACTTGTAAAAAAAGAATTAGGAGTCGTATTGCCAAAGGAAGAAGAAGCGATGATCGCCTTGCACATCGTAAACAGTCAAGTAGGCGGTGAAGTGATCCAAAATGCCATGCTCATCACTGAGATCAGCAATAAAGTCATCGATATTTTAAACTTTCATTTTCAAACGAATTTAGATATGAACACTAGTGTGATGGCACGCTTTCTGATTCATTTGCGTTACTTCATCATGAAATATATGAAGAATGAAGAGAAGGAACCAGAAGCAGGGTATGAGGGATTATTTACTTTTTTAAGTACAAAAGACCCAGAAATCTATGCAGCAATTCAAAAAATCGATCAATTTATTTACAAGAATTATGGTTGGAGCATTTCAGAAAATGATCAAATCTATTTGATGATGCATGTCAACCGTTTGGTACAGGAAATAAGAGAGGAGCATACTGATGAATGAAACAGCAGAACAGATTTTAAAGCTGGTTGGCGGAAAAGAGAACATTTCATCGTTGGGGCACTGTATTACTAGACTAAGAATCACCTTGAAAGATAAGAACAAAGCACAGGTCGAACAAATCAAGCAATTGGATGACGTTATGAATACACAATTCCAAGGTGGTCAATTACAAATTATTCTTGGTCCAGAAGTAACGAAATACTATAATGCACTAATTGATCTTACAGGTGACATTAATGGTGCAGATGATAAGTCTCCCAAAGAAAAAGTCTCACTTCTGAATAGAATCGCTGGTAACTTATCAGGTATTTTTATTCCTGCCATAGCGGCTATTTCTGCGGGTGGTACGCTTAAAGCGGTACTTGCACTACTTATGGCTATTGGTTTAGTTGGGGTAGATTCAGATACTTATACTATTCTAAATATGCTGGGAGATGCACCATTTTATTTCTTACCAGTAATTCTTGGTTTTTCGACAGCGTCAAAGATCAAAACGAATCCTTATCTAGGCGCTTCGTTGGGTGCGGTTCTGGTTTATCCAACATTAATTAATGGAGCCGCTGAAGGGTTGAGCGCTTTTAGTTTTCTCGGATTGCCTATTCCTTATGGCGCTTATGCAAGTACCGTATTGCCAGTTATCTTGGCGGTGATTGTTTTGAAGTATGTCTATAACTTCTTAAATAGAATTATCCCGGCAGTCTTAGAAATTGCGGTCACCTTTGCTTTAGCCTTCTTTGTTACTAGTATTATCATGTTGATGGTTTTAGCGCCTGCTGGTAATTATTTAGGAATCTACTTAGCAAAAGCCTTTACTTGGCTGTTCGCAACAGCAGGTCCTTTAGCAGGTATGATGATGGGTGGGTTCTTTACAGTAATGGTCATGACGGGATTAGGGTATGCCCTAATGCCAATGGTTTTCCAAAATTTAAGTGTACTTGGTTATGACTTTATCTTTATTCCATTTATGCTTTATTCCAATATCAATCAAGGCGTGGCGGCATTGGCTGCTAGTATTAAGCTGAAAGATAAAAAACAAAAATCTGTAGCCATTGGAACAGGTGTGACTGCGATTTTCGGTATAACTGAACCGGCCATGTATACAGTCAATTTACGTTACAAAAAACCATTTTACTCAGCAATGATTGGATCTGCTACAGCTGGTCTGCTCTCTTCACTATTTTCGGTAAAAGCCTTTGTGATGGCAGGTGGTGGTATCACAGCATTACCAGCATTTATGAGTTCAGAATATAAGAACAATCTGTTGTTTATGTTGCTTTCATTAGGTGTGGGGATGGTTATAACGTTTGTAGTTAGTCTTGTCTGGACCAAGGAAAGTGATTTGGATGAAGAGATCGATGTTTCAAAACAAAAGAACGCAATAACACTAGAAAATGGGGCGACACTGACCCTTTCTAGTATCGGCAATGGCAAAATGATCGATATTTCGGAAGTACCTGACAGTACTTTTTCAGAGGGAATCATGGGTCAAGGTGTAGCAATTGATATTCAAGATGGTAAGATTTATGCTCCCTTTGATGGTGAAGTCGCTGCGATTTTCCCAACCAAACATGCAATTGGCTTGAAATCAAAAGAAGGGATTGAAGTATTGATTCATATTGGCGTTGATACTGTTCGTTTAGGCGATGATTATTTTAATGGTCATGTAAGAAATGGCGATGCGGTGAAAAAGGGTCAGCTATTAATTGACTTCGATTATAACAAATTGAAGGAGACAGGAGTCTACACACCAACGATCGTACTTGTAACGAATACGAATGATTTTGACAAAATTACTGTTAGGAATACCGAGCAGTTCAAAACTGAAAGCGCGCTAATGGATATTTTAGTGTAAATTAAATTAATTGGAGGAAAATGGAAAATGAAAGTAATTATTACAAAAGATTATGCGACAATGAGTGAATTAACAGCAGGAATTGTTTTAGAAAAAATGATGGAGAGCAAAAGAGTGAATCTTTCATTAACCGCGGGCAGTACACCCGAAGGAATGTATCGAATTTTATTGGATAAATTGAGTAAAATCGAAATGGATACTTCATTGATCAATTATTATAATTTTGATGAAGTCCCCCTTGAAAACGAACGGTACGGATTAACAATGAGTACACTAAACAAGGATTTTTACGAGCCAGCCAAGATTGCGAAAGAAAATATTCATGAACTAAATCTAGAAAACTATCAAACATTTTCAAGAAAGATTATTCAGGATGGTGGACTTGATTTAATTGTTATGGGAGTTGGCGCCGACGGGCATTTTTGCGGCAACATGCCGGGAACAACAGGCTTTGATAAAGATATTTATTCGTGTGAGTTAGTTCCAGGCAGCGATGGCTTTCAATTAGTAGAAAAAATCACTGGTAAAACGCCAGGTCCGGAAACCGTCACTTTTGGACCTAAAACTGTTTTGGGGGCTAAGCAGCTTGTCCTGATTGCTAATGGTGAGGCAAAAGCAAAAATTATCAAACAAGTGTTGGAAGGCCCCGTCACTGAAGAGGTTCCATCATCGATTTTGACCACTCATCCAAATATCACAGTAATCTTGGATCAAGAGGCTGCTCAATATTTGAACAAAGATCTATTGAAATAACTTTCGGAGTGCTAAGTCGATATTCGGATAACTCAACGGATCATCAGAAAATTATGTATTATAATTTTTGTCGATTTATCTCTGTTTACAAATATATATCATTACCATGAAGCTCAATCATCTTAATCGGTGATTGGGCTATTTTTTGTGCCTAAAAGGAGGAGTAATCAATGTTCGATACACAAGAAAATCGCTATATCACGAGGGGAGTGAATGAACAGGTGCCAAAGGAAATACAGCAACGTTGTTTTCAATTGATAGATGAGAAGGTGAAACAAGAGGATGTTCAGTTAGATTATCTACAGATATTCGAGTGCAGAGGTTAATATAGTCTTCTCCGAAAATGTGTATACTAAATTGTACTAACACCAATAATAGAATTATCGAGAATGAAGTGGTTAGACAAAAATATAGAAGGCTCATACAATCCGAAAATACGTGGTCGGTAACAAAAAGGGGATTTGGCGCTATCGTGTAGGAGACTATTGTGTGTTGTTTGAGATTGATGATGATAAATTAATTTTACTCGTTCTAACAGCAAGGCATAGGAAACAGGTCTATGAAAAGGAACGATGAACCCAACAACTCGCATCTCTCCCAGACTTCAGTCTTGATAAAGCGGATCAAGATGAAGCTCGAGAACGCCGGCTTCGACCCAGAGATGCTTCAAACCATTTGGGGCAGCGGCTATCGGCTGAGTAAGGGCGTGTTTGAGAAGGATTTTTTGGTAAAGGTTTAGCAGGGGAAGAGTGATTCACATAGGATAGATTTGAGTAATAGGTTCTTGGGGAAACTGAATGATTTTATTGTGAGATGGTTGATGGTATTGGCGTCTCTTTTTTGGTTGGGGAAGTTGACAGTTTACTCGTTACCGGACGATAAACATAGAGGGAATGCGATGAAGGTGTAAGGACAGTAACATTTTCCGAGGCAATCTTCAGGAGTCTGAATAGTAAACAATAAGCTGAAAATCGTTATACCCTTGTATAGCAAAATGTGTTATACAGATGTATAATAGAATTATCAAGAAGGGGGAGTTACCATGCCTGTTATTCCAATCAGAGTAAGTGATGATGAAATGGAGATGCTGAAAGAATATGCTAAATTTGAAAATATTTCCGTATCAGCGTTGCTACGAAACTCTACATTTGAAAAACTGGAAGACCAATACGATATAAAGATTGCTGAACAAGCTCTGAAGGAACACCAAAAAGATCCAAGCACAACGTCACTCAAAGATGCCCTGAAACAATACGGTCTGTAGAATTATGGCAAAAGAATACTCAGTCGAATTAACTAAGAGATTTCTAAAGGATTTGAAAAAAATCGACAAGTTCTCAGCAAAACTCATATTGAAGTGGTTGGACAAAAATATCGAAGGCTCAGACAATCCTAGATTACGGGGGAAGGGATTAGTTGGTAACAAAAAAGGAATTTGGCGTTATCGCGTAGGAGACTATCGTGTGTTGTGCAAGATTGACGATAATAAATTAATTGTACTCGCTCTAACAGCAGGACATAGAAAGCAGATTTACGAAAAGGAATGAAGACCTTGCCAAAGAGCTACATGTTTCGAGAGAAAACTCTGTTCACGCCTTTGGAACGTTGCCCTGTACCATAAATGATCCTATTTTTCACTAGTATTTGACACATGAAGAAATCGCTGAACTACAAAAGTTCAGCGATTTCTTCGTCAATAATTAAATCGGTAATAAAATCCATATTCAGTAAGGTTTGAACACTCTCAGCTTTTTCTTTTCCAGTTGCAACGATCGCTACACGAGGGATTTTTTGAATGTCTTTCAGTTCAATTCCAAGAAGGCGTTGAGAAAAGCCCTTTTTCAAAGGAGTCCCATCAGCGGTGAAAATCGTACTCCCAATATCTCCAATAGCATGCTCTCTTTTTAGTAACTCCGCTTCGTCTGTAGAAATGTATTTCAACTTTTTATAGGTCGAAGAACGAATCGGATCACTAACCCCTAAAATAGCAAAATCTACATTCTTTCCTTCATCAATAATTTCTTTAATTAGCTCCGTGTGAAGGAGGGTTTCTTTCACTTCCATAGTATCAGCAATTGCAGGCGCATAGAAATAGGAAACGTCACAATTATATTTTTCGGATAACACAAATGCTAAGTGATTAGAATGAAAACGGACTTCCGATAATCCGATCCCTCCTATTAAAGGAGTAATCTTCAAATGATTCAAATTCAGTAAATTAGCTTGTTCTACATATTCATAAAGTGTCGAGCCCCATCCAATCCCTAACTTGTTGATATTCTTTAGTATTGGTTCGATAAGATCGACACAGAGCTTTCCTGCAGCAGCTTTCATATCCTTCTGTGATCTTGCGGCAATTTTAATATTTTCTAGATGATACTTTTCCATTAACGCTTCTTGAAGCTTTAATAAACGTAATTCATTATGCTGAATCGTAATTTTCACTATTCCTTTTTCCTTTGCTTCGTGGAGTAGAGAAGCAACTGTTGGTCGCGAAATATTTAATTTTTTGGCAATTTCACTCTGGGTTGCTTCATCTTCATAATACAAAAGAGCTGTTTTTAGCATTAAATCCTCTCTATCAAGCATTGTCCATAGTCCTCCTTTTTATTTCGTAGCATATGTTCCTGATAATAGTATTTTATACCAAATGATATTATCCGATTCCGTTGACTTCTCATCTCAATCATACTACAATTTTTACAAAAGTAAAACATGAATTACAAATGTAAAAAAGGAGAGGATTGTTTTGTTAGTTAACTCAAAAGAAATGCTTATAAAGGCAAGTAAAGAAGGTTATGCGGTACCCGCCACTAATTTTATTGATTTAGATTCAGCACGGACTTTCGTCACAGTGGCTGAAAAATTAAATAAACCTTTGATGTTACCATTTGCACAAGCCCACAAAGAGTTGATCTCATTAGAAGAAGCAGCATTAATTGGTAAATATTTAGCCAAGAAAGTTTCTGTACCTGTAGTCCTCCATTTAGATCATGGAGAGGATTTTGAATTTATCAAGCGTGCGATTGATTTAGGATTTACTTCTGTAATGATAGATGCATCCAAAGAAAGTTTAGAGAACAATATAAAAATTACTAAACAGGTTGTTGAGTATGCGCATCAAAAAGACGTGACTGTTGAGGCTGAATTGGGACATGTAGGCGCAGGTACGAATTATGAAAATCATGAAACGACGGATTCTATTTATACAGAAGTGAAAGATGTTCAAACATTTTTAGAAAAGACAAATGTTGACTCTCTAGCAATTTCAATTGGAACCGCTCATGGAGCATATAAAGGAACACCGATTCTAAATTTCGATCGATTAGCTGAAATCAAAGAAATGACAAATGTACCTTTAGTACTACATGGTGGTTCTTCATCAGGGAATACCAATCTGAATCGCTGTGCATTAAGTGGTATTGCAAAAATCAATATTTTTACTGACTTTTTAAATTCGGCCTATAAACGAAATATGGATGGAAATCCGAAAGATTATTTAGAAATGAAGCGGTTTTCTAATGAAGCGATGGCTGAGACTTTGGAAGTTTGCTATAAAGTATTTGCAACGAAAAATGCGAAATAGAAAAGAGGAAAAAAGAATGTCAAATAAAATCAAGTATCCATTTTTCGTATTTAATCCTAAATCGTATTTATATGGAGAAGAATTACTTAAATTAGCAAAACATGCAGATGAACTAGCATTAAAGTATCCAGAATGTTCTATCCTGGTAACGGTTCCTTTTGCAGATATTATGGCAGTGAAAAATGCGACACAAAATATTATTGTAACTGCTCAGCACATGGATGGAATCGTACCTGGACGAGGGATTGGTCATGTCTTGCCTGAGTCGATTTACCATGCAGGAGCGCGTGCGGTTTTCTTGAATCATGCAGAACGTCCAATGACCGTCGCAGCGTTAGCCCAAGCGATAAAGCGTGCAAAGGATCTAGGTATTGAGACAATTGTATGTGCAGACTCAATCGCTGAGGCTAAATCTGTAGCAATAATGGGAGCAGATGTGATTTTATGTGAGCCAACCGAACTGATTGGAACAGGACAAACAAGCGATAGTAGTTATATTGAACAAACAAACCAAGCAATCAAAGAGATCGATGAAACTATTTTAGTGATGCAAGCAGCAGGGATTAGCACAGCAGATGATGTTTATCGAACGATTGAGCTTGGAGCAGATGGTACAGGATGCACTAGTGGAATTACAAATGCAGATTCACCTGCTGGTATGTTAACAGATATGGTAGATGCATTAATGAAAGCATATAGAGAAAGAGGGTAACCAGAATGGCTGTGAAACATGAACAATTGTCTCTTAAGACGCAAGCAGGAAAAATTACTTATTTAGATATCACATTGCAATTAAGAAAAGCAATAAAAAAATCAGGGATTCAAAATGGCTTTTGCGCGATTACTACACCACATACGACTTGTTCTGTGATCTTTGAAGAATATGTTCACGATAAAGACTGGAAAGGTGATGAATTCTTACAGGTTGATCAGAATAGAATCCTAGATAAACTAGTACCGAGACAATACACAGAATCTGATTACTTGTATCCTGGTCCGGCTCATGTTGAATTTCTAAAAGATTTAGCTGCAAAAGACCCCAATTATTTACCCGATCCCGTATCTATTCTAAATGCAGACGCTCATATCAAAGGCTCTTTATTTGGCGCTAGTGAAACAGTGATCATCAAAGACGGAGAACCATTAATTGGTTCTGTTGGCTATATGTATTTTGTTGATTGGGATCAAAATCGTGAACGTACACGCACATGCAATTTAATGATTATGGGTGAATAGACCTTTTTATGAAGCAATTATAGTATGGAAAGCCATACTATTTTGCTTTTTTTGTGATAGTCAAGAAGAGGAGGGGCCTTGTTGGAAATAGAGATAGTTAATTTTTTAGATATAGAAATGTCTACACAAAAAGAATTATTTGAATATGTAAGCAAAAAATTGATCAAAAAAGGATATGTTGAAGATGACTATTTAATTGGTCTAATGAATCGAGAGAAAGCATATCCAACGGGTTTAAAAACAGATGTGGTGAAAACAGCTATTCCTCACACAGAAATGGAGTTTATAAATAGACCGTTTATAGTAGTAGTAAGATTAAAAAATTGTGTTGAATTTCAGCATATGGGGAAAGAGGAAAGTGTCTTTGCAAAGTTAGTATTTTTTTTAGGTATCAGTCAAGCAAATTTTCAATTAAAAACTATACAAAAAGTTCTGAAAATAATTACTGATGAAGGGACCGTTTCAACTCTATTAAATTGCCAGGACCCAAAAGAAATAAAAGAAATCCTTCTCGCAGAATAGAATAAGTTTAAAAGGATCATTCATAAATTAATAATTATGGGTGAACTTTTTAGATATAATTTTATTATAAATGTATACAATATTCAGTTTCTTCAATGACTTTTAAATTTTTTTGCTATTAAAGAAACGCTCGATTTCAATTTTTGCAGATTTTTCGGAATCAGATACATGAATAATAGTTTTGCTTGCATCTATAGCAAAATCACCTCTAATTGTACCGGGAGCGGCTTTTATCGTATTTGTAACAATTATTTTATGGGTGATTTGGAAAACATTTTTATCTTGTAATAGGACAAATACCACTGGTCTTGAAGTCATATCACTAATAATATCAGTGAAAAATATTTTTTCCTTTAAATGATTATAATGTTCTTATACTACCTCTTCTTACAAAAATCCCTGATACATTTCTTGAATTGATAATTCACGATCCCCGAATCTTTGAATAATTCGTCCGATTTCATCGAACGACTCTTCAGGACGATATGATTTCAATCAATTGACTAACTTATCAATATGATTCATATGTTCATAATCACTGGAATTGGAACTTTGTGAGCTCGGAATGAGCTGAAAAATTATTCACCATCCCATGATTCAGAATCTGTCCATCCTTTAGAAGTAAAGAAGATAAACACTGGCCATTGAGGGATGGTAACATCCTCTGCTTTTCCTTTTGTTGCATCATTTTTTTGTGTTGTTTTAGTAAAGAAAACGAGACAACGATTTTGGAATAAGTTGTAGTTCTACTAAGAAGTGTTATCTAATACTATTCTAAAAAACAAATAATACAAGTTGTAACATATGTTCTAAATGTGAACATATGACAATAGGATGTGAAAATGTTGCTAGTAAGCGTTGACAATCACTTTTTTGATGCTATACTGAGAAATGTTAAACATATGCCAACGGTATTGGCAAATGACAAAAATGATGGAGGGTTCAAAATGACGTTATATGGTAAGTTGTTAGAAAGAGAAAAAAATGGTGCTCCAATAAAAGTTGGAGTTATTGGTGCAGGGCAAATGGGATTCGGAATGATTTCACAAATTTCGACAATTCCAGGGATGATCGTTGCAGGGATTAGTGATATTAACTTGGATGCGGCTAATCGTGCTGCTGATGCTTACAATGCAAGTGCTAATCAAAAAGTCGATATTTTGATTAGTCAAAACTTCAAAGACATTATTCATTCTGACAAGGTTGAAATTATTGTTGATGCTACGGGTGTTCCCGAGGCTGGCGCGCAAATCTCATTAGAATCCTTAATGGCTAAAAAGCACTTAGTATTATTGAATGTTGAAATTGACATTACCATTGGACCATTGATGAAAAAAATGTATGACGCAACGGACCTAATTTATACTGGTTCAGACGGTGACGAGCCAGCTGCGACGATGCAAATGTATGAATTTGCTAAAAGCATGGGGATGGAAGTATTAGTTGCTGGCAAAGGGAAAAATAATAAGCTAATGGTTCATGCCAATCCTGATACAGCTGCTGAAAAGGCCAAAGCACAAGTAATGAGCCCTAAAATTCTTGCTTCCTTCCAAGATGGCACGAAGACAATGGGAGAAATGAACTTGCTGTCAAATGCGATGGGCTTTGTTCCCGATGTTGTTGGAATGCACGGTATTTCAGCTGATTTAGATGGCACAGTTAAACATCTGGATCTAAAAGAGAACGGCGGAGTTTTAAGCAAGTTTGGCGTCGTTGAGTATGTAGATGGGATTGCACCAGGAATCTTTTGTATCGTTAAAGGACAAAATGAAGGCGTTGCTCATGAAATGAATTACCTGATGAAAAAAGGTGATCGTGATCATCATATCTTATACCGTCCATTCCACTTATGTTCGTTGGAAACGCCGATTACCATTGCTCGTGCCGTTTTAGAACAAGATACGGCAATTGTTCCAATGGGAGCACCTGTTTCTGAAACTGTTTGTGTGGCTAAAAAAGATATTAAAGCTGGTGAAAAAATTGATGGCATTGGTGGCTTCTGTGTTCGTGGAGTACTAGAAACACATGAAGACATGAAGAAGAACGCCAATATTCCAATCGGTTTAATTGCAGGAGCTGTTGCGAAGAAAGACATCAAAGATGGTGCCTTCTTGACAATGGATGATGTTGAATTGGATGAATCAACAACTGTTTATAAATTACGTAAATTGCAAGATGAGACTTTTGCTTAAAAAGAAGCTAAAGTTAGCACCAGAAAGAGTTCCAACTCTATCTGGTGCTATAAAGAAATGAGGATAATTGTATGCAGATTCTAGTGATTATTCTTTTCCTATTAATGATAGCACAAAGCTTTTCAAGCATTATTCAAGTGAAGTATTATCAAAAATTTTTTGCTAGCCTAACAAATAGGTATAAAGAGAATTCTGCCTATGAATTCTATACTGATGTCTCAAAAGGAAAGTTGTTTAGAACAATTGTTGCAGTAATCATTGATTCGAATGGGGAAATAATTAGTTGTCATATATGCAGAGGATTTACCGTATTTGCTCGCTTCAAGGAAGACACGAGTTACCGAGGCATTTCATTGAAAGGATTCTCTGAGCGGAAAGATAAAAAAGATCGCTTGACTCAAGTGGAAGATACTCTTGCGAATGTTTATTCCAGAAAGTTGGAAACGATTACTGATAATCGATAATTAGGAGGAACATAAATGAAGTATATTGAATGGTTTGGTAAAAATTTTATTGGCTTGTTTGAAGCTGGTGGGGAACAGTTTATAGGATTCATGACGGGGATTGTTCCGTTGCTTATTGTACTTTTGACATTTACTTATTCAGTCATCGCCTTTATTGGTCAAGATCGTGTAGATCGTGCAATCCGCTATTGTTCAAAATATATGATTCTTAGATATTCCATTATGCCGATTTTATCCGTAATGATGTTGACGAACCCCATGGCATATACATTTGGAAAATTCGTTAATGAAGAAGAAAAACCCGCGTTTTACGATTCTGTCGTTTCGTTTTTACATCCTGTAACAGGATTATTCCCGTATGCCAATGCTGGTGAGTTGTTTGTTTATTTAGGTATTGCGAACGGTGTTATGAAAGCAGGCTATAGTCAGTCAAGTTTAGCTGTACGTTACTTCTTGGTAGGGGTAGTGGTCATTTTATTCAGAGGAATTGTGACAGAACGACTAACGAAATTCTTGATTGCGAAAGAGTCAAAACGTGTGAATACTTAATAACGAAATGGGAACTCTAAATAGGAGGTAAGCAAATGTATAAAACAGTTTTTGTAGCACCAGGAAATAATGGTTGGGGTGTAGGATTTACATTAACACCATCAGATAAAAAGAATAAAGTTGTCTCAGTAACCGGTGGGGGGATTCATCCGGTCGCACAAAGAATTGCGGATCTTACTGGAGCCGAAGCTTGGGACGGCTTCAAAAATCAAGTGCCGGAAGAAGAAATGCTTTGCGCGGTCATTGATTGTGGTGGAACAGCAAGAATCGGTGTTTATCCGATGAAACGAATTCCAACGGTCGATATTTTACCGTCGTCGCCATCGGGACCATTAGCGAAACATATTACAGAGGATATTTTCGTATCAGGTGTTAAACCAGAAAGTATTCAGCTTTCTGACAAACAACAGGCTCCCGAAGCAACAGTTGTTGTTGAAGAAAGTGCGCCGCAGCAAGAAGAAAAGTTTGAAGATAAATATGCCAAAGCAAAGGAAGAGCATGCAAAGGAAAATGCGAAGAAGGATGGTTTTTTAGTACGTTTTTCTCGAGGTATCGGTGGTGTGATGGGAGTATTCTATCAATCAGGACGTGATGCGGTAGATATGTTACTGAAGAATATCATTCCTTTTATGGCGTTTATCAGTATGATGATCGGAATTATCAATTATACAGGGATTGGTGACTTGATTGCCAAAGTGTTATCACCCCTAGCAGGCTCCCTTCCAGGTATGATCGTATTAGCATTAATATGTAGTATTCCAATTTTATCTCCAATCTTAGGACCAGGTGCAGTCATATCTCAAGTAATTGGTGTATTGATTGGTACCCAGATCGCCAATGGTTCGATTCCTGTTCAGTATGCCTTACCCGCTCTATTTGCTATAAACGCTCATGTTGGCTGTGACTTTATTCCGGTAGGTTTGTCGTTAGGTGAAGCAAAACCTGAAACGGTTCAAGTCGGAGTTCCAGCTATTCTATATAGTAGAATGTTGACAGGTTTTACTGCGGTTATTCTGGCTTATTTTGCCAGCTTTGGTATGTACTAATAGAAGAAAATTGGAGGTATGTGAAATGGTAAGAACAAAAATTATTGAAGTTGGATCGATGGTACCAGCTTTTGAAGAAGAAAGACTTATTATTCTTTTTGGACCCAAAGCGACACCTGAATTAAGGGATATTTCTGTAATTCACGAAGTAGAAGAACAACCGAAAAACTCAATTAAAGTCGGTGGTAAATTAAAAGTCGGAGAAAAAGTGTATAATATTGAAGAAGTTGGCTCTCAGGCAAATCCTAATTTTGATGAATTGGGACATGTTTCGATTTATTTCCGTAATGAGGTTGGGGAAATTTTACCTGGGGCAATTGTTGTTAGTCCAGGAGAATTTCCGACAATTGAGGTTGGGGATGAAATAGAGTTTATTTAACGGAAAACCTCCCTTCATTTAAAAGGGAGTTTTTTTTGTAGGAGGTTATTATATGGAGGATATTTTGTCTGATCGTGACTTAGTCAGAGTGGCAACGATGTATTACAAAGAAGAGATGAAGCAATCGGATATCGCGAAGCAACTAGGCATCTCTAGGCAATTGGTTTCAAAATACTTAGTTGATGCCCGAGACAAAGGAATCGTTGATATCAATATTAACAGTTCCAGCGCGTACTCAGTTCAGTTGGAGTTACGCTTACAAAAGGCTTTTGGTCTCAAACGAGTGGCTGTATTGGATACTAGCTATTTAGAAAAACAGGAAATTGAAAAATTAATTGTTCAAACAGCCATTGCTACTTTTCGAAAGGATATTGCGAAAGCTCATAGCATCGGAGTATCTTGGGGGCGAGTTTTACGACGGTTAGTAGATGAATATCCTTATGTGAATCAGCCTGATTCAACGATCATTCCTTTAATTGGTGGGATGGGGTCTGATAAAGTGGAGGTTCACTCAAATCAGATTGCCCACGATTTATCTAGAAAAATGCGGGCAAAATGTAAGTACTTATACGTTCCAGCATTAGTTGATAGTAAAGATATGAGGGAAAGACTAGTTGAAAACGCAACGGTCAAAGATGTACTGGAAGATGGGAAAAACGTTGATTTTGCTATAGTAGGTATCGCCTCCCCATTTTCGAAAAGCAATACAATGACTGAAATAGGGTATATTGGCCAAAAGGATATCGCTGATTTGTCAGAAGCCCATGTTATCGGTGATGTGAACTCGCGCTTTTTTGATGTTGAAGGAAACGAAGTGAGCTGTCGAATCAACGAAAATGTTATTGGAATCAATTTAGAGGATATTCGGAAGATAGATAAAGTTTGCGCTATTTGTTTTGAGGATGAAAAGATGGAAGTTTTGTATACAACAATTGCTTCCAAAATAATTAACTGTATCACATTGACGGATGTATTAGCGGAGTATTTACTGGATCGAAAGGCTAGGGTTAAGTGAGTAATAAATACAGAAATATAAAGGCTTTTTAGCACGAATAGGAGGGAAACAAATGGCCCTATCTGATGATAAAAGGCTACTAGTAGAAATAGCCTCATTGTATTATGAACAGAGAAGAACGCAAGAAGAAATCGCTAAAAAAAAGAACATTAGCCGATCATTAGTATCAAAATTTTTAGCCAAGGCTAGAAATGAAGGAATCATTGAGTTCACAATAAATGATCAATACGCTGGCCCATTTAGAGAGTTAGAAGAACAAATAAAAGAAAAATACAGCTTAGATGAAGCAGTCTGTGTGGAATCGACGGATCATAGTACACAAGTAAAGGTGCTGGGGATCGCTGCAGCTAGATATTTGTCGAGGATTTTAAAGCCAACGGATATCGTTGCTGTCTCTTCAGGAACTACTGTTTATGAAGCAGCTGAAAACTATTCTAAGCAACACCAATTACCAAACGTCAAATTCATACCATTGGTTGGAGGCTTGGGCACAGAACACCTTACGATCCAATCCAATCGTGTGTGTGAATTGCTGGCTTTCAAATCGGGTGGACGTTCGACAGAGCTGCATGCTCCGATCACATTGAACGATAGTGAAGCAAAAAAAATATTAATGAAACAGTCGTTCATAAAAAAGGTTCTTGATGAAGCTGAAAAGGCAAATGTAGCACTCGTTGGAATCGGTGGAACGCCAATCTATTCCACCTTGACTAACGCCTATTTGTCAGAAAAAATCCACAACGATCCAGCCTATTCAGAAGAAAAGATTTCCGGGGATATTTGTTACAATTTTATTGACCATTCAGGAAAGGTAGCTAAATGTGCTTGGAATGACCGAGTAGTATCAATTGACTTAGATAAACTAAAAAGGATTCCCTGTCGTATTGGTGTTTCAGGAGGAAATGAGAAGATAAGCGGAATCAACGCAGCTTTAACAGGACAGTTGATTAATGTGTTGATTACTGATGAAAAAACAGGTAGAGGATTGTTAGGGACTTCACGCTGATTACTTTTAAAATGAAGAAAGTTACTTACGTTTTAGGTAGTCTATTGTGATTTAACCTCTATTATAAAGATATATTATAATAATGCAGCTCAATCATCTGTATCGGTGATTGGGCTATTTTTTGTCTAAAGGAGGAAGTAAAAAATGTTTGATACACAAGGAAATCGTTACATCACGAGGGGAGTGTATGAACAAGTACCAAAGGAAATGCAGCAACGTTGTTTTCAATTGATTGATGAGAAGGTGAAACAAGCGGATGTTCAGTTAGACTACCTACAGATATTCGAGTTCAATCGAGATGATCAGAGGGGGACGATCACGATTATCCATCGGCAGGAAGAACCTTTCTTTATTGATTATCACGAATGCCGAATAACGGAGGCTTTAACAAATTTCCAAATAAAAAAACTGTGGGTGATTGATGAGACGATGTTGTTACCGGAAGAGTATTGATCGCAGATAGTAAGCACAAGAGTAAGAAATCAGAGCAAGTGGAGTTCTGAAGGACGTAAAACAACGTAGCTGATCGAAAAGTTACAGCTAGAGCCCTCTTGGAAACCATCGGGAGTGGGGCTTGAAAAGTACGGACAGGTTGGCTCAATGCCAGTGAGAGGATGGTTTCCTTATGTGGCCGTTCATGATCAGAATAAGGATGTTACTTGGTCAGTGAGTCTTGCTCATCCTGGTTCATGGCAGATCGAAGCATATCGTTTGGATGAAGATTTATGCCTTTCTGGAGGACTAGCGGATCGTGATTATGGGCATTGGGTCAAGGCAGTTCTTACAGGTACATTATTTACTTCGCCTAAAGCTTATATTACAGTCGCACGGGGGAATGAAGAACTAGCATCTCAATGACTAACAGAAGCAGTAGAAGAACCATTAAGAGAGAAAAGACATCCTAATGAGACCGAACTTGCTGTGCAGTTCAATGAATTTTGTACTTCTCGGGGTAGACCTACAGAAGCGTCAGTTTTGGAAAATTTGGATTCATTAAAAGGTAAGAATATCCAATATTATGTTATTGATGCGGGCTGGTATGCAAATCAGCACGGGTGGGAAAAAAGTCATGAAGACTGGCAATTTAATCACGAACAGTTTCCCAACGGTCTAAAAACAGTCATTGAAGAAATTAAGAAAAACAATATGGTTCCTGGCATTTGGTTTGAAATTTAAACGGTTGGTAGTAAGTCCACCGCAAGTAAATTTTTGATCATTTACTAGCAAAAGATGGCTTTCCTCGAACTGTGGGTAGCAGGCGTTTTTGGAATATGCGTGATCCGTGGGTGAAGTGCTATTTGCAGGAGAAGGTGATTGATTTTCTTAAGGAGCACGACATTGGCTATCTAAAAATTGATTACAATGAAAATTTTGGGATTGGTTTTGATGGCGCTGCTTCCTTTGGAGAAGAAAATCGGCAGCAATTAGAAGCCAGCCAAAGTTTTATTCAAGAGATTCATAGACAACTACCGAGTTTAGTCATTGAAAACTGTTCCTCAGGTGGGCATCGTTTGTAATACTCGATGATGCAGTTGACAGATCTTTCTAGCTTTTCTGATGCTCATGAAGCCACTTGTATACCCATTATTGCTGCAAACTTACATCATCTTATGCTTCCTCGACAGAGTTTGATTTGGGCAATCATCGGAAAACAGGATTCAGTGCACCGACTGTATTATTCAATGATTAGTACCTTTTTAGGAAGAATGTGTTTGTCTGGAGATATTAATGATTTAACTCAGATTCAATGGGACGTAATCAATAATTGTCGAGACTTTTATGAGCAATGCAAAATTTTAATCAAACATGGAAGAACGAAAATTTATCGCGACGAAATTCTTTCTTATCGTGAACCGAATGGATGTCAGATTGTCTTCCGTTTTAACAAAGGCGAAGCATTAGTTGTTATCCATAATTTTGACAAAAAAGAGGTTGAAATTCCTTTTAGCATGGGCAATATATTGTATGCCTGTGGCATCGAGGAGCAAATGATTTCGATAAAACAGAATTAAATAAGTGTCGAATAGTATTTCCTCAAAAGCTCATGGTATGTGCGCTGTTAGTGGATTTAGAATAGTTCGACAGATAATGGCACAGAATTTGCTTAATTATCAGTGAACGATAAAAAAGGAGTGTTATGAGAATGCAAAAGATTGAAACACGATATACTCACAGTCCAGAGGATATCAAACACTATTCGACAGAAGAATTGCGTCGAGAATTTCTAGTTGAGAAAGTTTTTGTGCCTGGGGAAATTACTTTGACCTATACTCACAATGATCGAATGATCTTTGGTGGTGTCACACCAACGACTGAGGCATTAGAGATTGTTCTAACTTCTGAATTGGGAGTTGACTACTTTTTAGAACGTCGCGAATTAGGCGTCATTAACATTGGTGGAACGGGAACGATAGAGATTGATGGAAAAAAAGAATCTATGAAAAAACAGGATGGTTACTACATTGGAAAAGAAACCAAACAAGTAATATTCTCTTCTGATGACCCTGAGCAACCTGCAAAATTTTATATTAGTTGTGTACCGGCTCATAAAAAATACCCAAATGTGAAGATTAGTATTGATCAGATTCAACCAATGGAAACTGGTAATGGGGATACTTTGAATGAACGAAAGATCTATCAGTATATTCATCCAAATGTTTGTGAAAGTTGTCAATTGCAAATGGGCTATACGATATTGGAGCCTGGAAGCGCTTGGAATACGATGCCTTGTCATACGCATGAGCGTCGGATGGAAGCCTATGTATATTTTGATTATGCAAATGAAGATACTCGCGTTTTCCATATGATGGGAAAACCTGATGAAACGAAGCATTTAGTTGTGGATCAGGAACAGGCAGTTATTTCACCAAGCTGGTCGATTCATTCAGGTATTGGAACTAGTAATTACTCGTTTATTTGGGCAATGTGTGGTGAAAATATCACTTATACAGATATGGATATGGTTGCAATGGAAGAGTTGAAATAGAAAGAGAAATGAGGGAATAAAATGGAATTTGATATGGATATGTTTCGTTTAGATGGAAAAATTGCTTTAGTAACAGGTGCTGTTTATGGTATCGGCTTTGAAATCGCAAAATCATTAGCAGCAGCAGGAGCAACAATTGTTTTCAATAATTTAGATCAAGAGTCAGTGGACAAAGGAATCAAGAATTATCAAGCTGAGGGAATTACAGCTCATGGTTATGTGTGTGATGTGGCAAATGAGGAAGCTGTTGTCGAGATGGTGAAACAGATTGAGGCAGAAGTTGGTATTATTGATATCTTAGTAAATAATGCAGGAATAATCAAACGAATTCCAATGTTGGAGATGTCAGCGCAAGATTTCCGTCAAGTAGTGGATGTAGATTTGAATGCACCATTTATTGTGTCGAAAGCTGTTTTGCCTTCAATGATTAAGAAAGGTCATGGGAAAATTATCAATATTTGTTCAATGATGAGTGAGTTAGGTCGGGAAACTGTTGCAGGTTACGCAGCAGCAAAAGGCGGGTTGAAAATGCTGACAAAAAACATTTGTTCAGAGTTTGGTGAAGCAAATATTCAATGTAATGGAATTGGACCTGGTTATATCGCAACACCACAAACGGCTCCTTTAAGAGAACGTCAAGCTGACGGATCTCGCCACCCCTTCGATCAATTTATCGTGTCAAAAACACCTGCGGCACGTTGGGGAGAAACTGAAGATTTAGCAGGTCCAGCGGTCTTTCTTGCTTCGCAAGCTTCTGACTTTGTTAACGGGCATATTCTGTATGTGGATGGCGGCATATTAGCATATATCGGGAAACAACCAGAATAGAATAGTTGGAGCGGCCTCGATCAGTTGAGAGCTGCTCCTTTTTGCACTGTTTTCGACACAAAATAGAATTTGTGTAGAAGTGTCGATGATTATTGATTATACTAAATTTAGAGAACATATATGTCCATTAACAAATGTTAGGATGTGTTTTGATGTCAAAGAAAAAAGTATTGGAGCTGTTACACACCAATACAGAAATGGTGGATAAAATTGCAGCAGCTGACCAATTAACAGCTGAAGGAATTTCTGAAATAGTTGGTATTCAACGCAATACGACCAGCCAGTATTTGAATGAGTTTGTCAAAGAAGGCTTAGCGATCAAAGTGAAAAGCCGTCCAGCCTTGTTTTATCATAAAGCAGTTTTTGAACAACGTTTTTTTGAACCTAATTTGACTGTCTATGATAGTTTTACACAGTTGTTGGAGGAAAAACGCAGTAATGATAATAAAAATAGCGAAGTTTTTTCCTCTGTAATTGGCGCACATTCTAGCCTACAAATGGTGATCGACCAAATCAAGGCTTCTGTATACTACCCAGGAACCGGACTGCCCATCATGTTTCATGGCGATACTGGAGTTGGGAAAAGCCTGCTAGCGCAAAAAACCTATGAATTTTGTGTCGAACAAGGTTTGGTGGAGCAGGATGCACCGTATTTAGAATTGAACTGTGCGCAATATTATCATAACGAAGAATTATTGAGCAGTATTCTATTTGGTTATAAAAAAGGAGCATTTACAGGTGCGGAAGAGAATCAGATCGGTTTGCTGGAATCCGCAGATCAAGGTGTTCTATTTTTAGATGAGTGTCATCGTCTATCGCCTGAAAGTCAGGAAAAGCTGTTCACCTTTATTGATAACCAAACGTTTTCTCGCATGGGAGAAAACAATAAGCTCCGTAAATCCAAGGTACGATTGATTTTTGCCACGACGGAGGATATTCAAGATAATTTTTTACGAACCTTTGTCCGAAGAATTCCGATCACCATCAATATTCCTTCACTGCAGGAGCGAACAAATCAAGAAATCTCAGAGTACATCTATACCTTTTTGATTCAGGAGAGTATCAAATTTAACAAAGAGATTGTCGTGACACCTTGGGTCTTGAATCGTCTGATGTCTTTGAATTATCGAGACAATGTTGGAGAACTTAAAAATTTGATCAAGATCATTTGTGCTGGCGCTTATGGCCGCCAAACGAATCAAGCGCAAGTAATGATCAGTGCAGAGTCTCTGGAAGAAAGTTTGATGTCTCGCTTCTTATCCTTAAAGGAAATCGACAATATTGAGGATAGCGATCTGTTAATTTCTCCGGATAGCAAGATTACCGATTTTATTCATACCGATACGATTGAAAGTCTCATGATTAATGGCATATTCAAGGTATTTGAGAAGCTGTTTCAACAATATCAAGCAGAAGAAGTGACGGAGGACTACTTGGTTCAACAATTATCAAGAGAAGCGACGACGGTTGTTGAAATGCTGGTCTATGAGGACAATGAAGAAAAAAATACGCTGAAGCTGCTTAGAAATACGGTAAAGGAATTAGTGAATTTCCTAGAATCCAGTTTTTTTATCAAAATGCGAGGCAATTCAATTGTTGCGTTAACCAGCTATTTGTATAAAAGAAGTAGCTTCATTTTAGATGTGCCCAAGTTGAGCCAGAAGCAGCTAGAGGAGATCAAAGAATTTATTTCCATCAATCTTTTGATGGAATCCAAGCTTTTAAACGCACTGCTAGAATTAGTCGAATCAAAATTAGATGTAACGCTAACGGATTCTGAAAAAGTCCTGCTGACCTTCTATTTAAAAGGACTAGACTTAGAGGTCAAAAAACCAGAAATTCGTGGAGTTATTTTAGCACACGGTTTTTCTACCGCCAGCAGTATCGCGGATGTGGTCAATCGTTTTATGGATGAGCACCTGTTTGATGCCTTTGATATGCCCTTTAATGTTTCTTTGGAAAAGGTGAAGGAGTATATGAATCATTATATTAAAAGTAATGATTGTTCAAAAGGGCTGGTCATATTAGTGGATATGGGTTCGCTGATGTTTTTGGCAGACAGCTTGGAGCAATTATCTGGGCCATTATTGATTATGAATAATGTGACGACGCAGCAAGCGTTATTTGTGGGAGAAATGCTAAAGAAAAAGACAGATCTGGAAATAATCGCTGAAAAAATCTCTACTAACATGCCGTTTGACTATAAAATGACCTATCCATTAAAGGAAAAAGAGCTGATGATCGTTACTGTTTGCCAGACGGGACTAGGTGCTGCACAGCAGTTAAAAGAATTTTTACAGTCAAGTATTCCAAAGGAAACAGGCTTTCAGGTGGAGGCTGTGGATTATCACTATTTAAAAAAATACGGACAAGAGAATTCCTTATTCAAACTATATGAAGTCCAAGGAATTGTCGGCACAGCTGATCCAGGTGTACCTGGAATTCCCTATGTTGCTTTAGAAGATTTGATTTCGGGTAATGGACAGGAAATTATCGATAAAATTTTTGCTGAAATTAAAGACGAGGAAATCAGAAAGACGATCAATAATAATTTGGTACGTAATCTGTCCATTGAACGCTTGATTTCGGCAGTAACGATTTTGGATGTTAAACGTGTCATCGCTTATATCGATGAAGTGATCGACCGTTTTGAACGGCACGCAAAATTTACCCTGACCAATAGCAAAAAGGCTATTTTGTATGTTCATATTGCTGGCCTAGTGGAGCGTTTGATTCGTAATCAAGAGGTGACACATTATAGCGGTGAGATACGTCCGCAGAACCGCAAATTGATGATCCTGTCAGAATCGTTAGAGATTTTAGAATCTGCCTACAATATTGAGATCAGTGAATATGAGTTGAATTATTTGTATGACATAATTTTTGATTGTTAAAAGTTTTACGCAGGAGGTATCAAATGAAATTAGCCGCAATTGATTTAGATGGAACATTATTAAATAGCCAGCATCAGTTACTAGAGGTAAATACCCAAGCGTTAAGGCAGGCACAAGCACAAGGCATTCAGCTGGTTCTTGCGACGGGGAGAAGTGTTGTTTCAGCCGTGGATATACTGGAGCAAATGGAATTAGAGGGCTTTATCCTCGCCCTGAATGGCACATTTATCGCGCAAAAAACGAGTGCAGGGGTAAAAATGCTTCGCAGCTTTCAGCTAGAACAATCAGACGTGAAAAAAGCTTTTGCCCTGGCACAAGAGGAAAAGATCACCTTTATCGCCAGCAATCAATTGGGCAGTGATCGAGTTGTAATGGATGATCCAGAAGAGCTTGTCCAAGAATTTCTGATGAAGCGTGCTGACCTGAGATGCTTCACAGCGAACGAAATGCAAGAAAAAATTGATGATTCCAGTAATCACTATTTGAAACTAGCGTTTACGAATCGAAATCGGAAAAAGCTGTTGAGCTTAAAGCAACGTCTGGAAAATGCGGGACTGCCTACTATTTTTTCGGATACACATTATATTGAATACGTTCCTCAAGGAGTCAATAAAGGAACCGCCCTGCAATTTCTATGCGAAAAATTAGGAATCCCGTTAAGCGAGACCCTTGCAATCGGTGACCAAGAAAATGACATAGAGCTGTTGCAAATAAGCGGCAGAGGGATTGCGATGGGAAATGCGCAAGAGCATGTGAAAGCGGTAGCGGATCAGGTAACAGTAACCAATGACCAGGCAGGGGTAGCAAAGGCGCTGCTGCGCTATTTATAAGCTATAAGAAAAGTATGAGATTTTAGCATGAATAAGTCGCTTTATAGCAGGTAGATTCATGTCTGGCTTCACGAACTAGCTTTTTCGGCAATAAGCAAAAATATTTCGAAATTTGAGGGGCAATTTAGAAATATTTTGGTCTTATTACTCAAGAGCTGAACGAGTTCGCGAAGCCTTTCTTACTGAACTGAACTCAAAGTAGACTCTTGAGTTCAGTTTTTTAATAGAAAGAGTATCTCTGTGCCGACACAAATTTTCTTCTCTATCGACAGAAGAACTGTGAATATAAATGCGTCAAAAAGCTGCAGGAACGGCAATGAACGGCAAATAATAAATGCAAGGCCTTTTCGCTTAAAGCCTTGTTACATAAGGAAAACGCTTAATTAAACGAAAAAAAGCAGTTAGAATTGGAAATAATCAGGAAGCTCGACTAAATTTGGCATGGGACTTGCTAATAATAAAGTGAAATGAAAAACAAGAAATGGAGGAATAAAAAATGATTTCTATGATTCGAATTGATGACCGTCTAGTTCATGGACAGGTCGCAGTGAAGTGGTCGAAGCAATTAAGTGTGAACCGCATCGTGGTTGTAAGTGATTCTATCGCAAAAAATGAAATTCAGATCAGCGCCTTGAAGATGGCAGGACCGGCAGGAGTGAAGGTTGCGGTGCTCTCGTTAGAAAAAGCTGTAAGTATTCTGAACGATCCTCGTTCAGAAAAGTTGAATATCCTAGTGGTAACAAATGAACCAAAATATGTGTTGGCGCTGTTGCCTAAGTTAAACCAAAAGCCAGTGTTAAATATGGCAAATTACGGACGGATTGGCGGTTCATTGTCAGATAAGGAAAAGATCACCGAGACCGTTTATTTGTCACCAGAAGATAAGGAAGTAGTGAAGCAGGTATTTGCTCTTGGCTATGATTTTAATTACCAGCCGTTACCAGACGATGCGCCTCAATCACTGAAATCGTTAATAGGGGGATAAAAACATGTTAGCAAATGCTTTAATTGTTGGGTTTGTTGTTGCTCTAGCTAAATTTGTGGATTGGTGGGGTTCGACGCAGCTGTCTCGTCCAATCTTTATTGTGGCCTTATTAGGACTTTTATTAGGACATCCGACCGAAGGAATCATTATGGGTGCTCAATTAGAATTAATTTTTTTAGGAAATGTTAGTCTTGGCGGCGTGATGCCTTCAGATATTACTTTGGGATCGATCTTCGGTGCTGCCTTTGCGATGATCGTAGGTTCTGATTTGAATGTGGCTATTGCGTTGGCCGTTCCAATCTCTATGCTAGGGACCTTGCTATATTCTTCAATGAAGATGGTGGTTACTTCGCTGGTGCCTCGTTTTGAAAAACATATCCGTGAGCACAATTATAAAGCCTTCAATCGGCTGTGGCATCTTCAATTCTGGGGATTTGAGCTCTGTTATTTCTTATTAGGCTTTATCGTAATTTTAGTTGGTGCAGATGCGGTGAAAGCTTTTGTAGAGTGGCTGCCTGCATGGGTACAAACTTCTATGACAGTTGCGGCAACGATGCTTCCAGCAATTGGTCTGGCATTATTGTTAAAAATGTTATGGCAAAAGTCTTTAGCACCGTACTATTTCTTAGGCTTTGCTTTAGGCGCATTTTTCTTTTATCAAAAAGCCACAGAAGTAAAAGATGGCATTATTACGACAGAGTCCAGCAGTATTTTGTCTTTAGTTCAGATTGCCTTTGTCGGATTTATTATTGCGGCTCTGGTTGTGATGTCTGAATTAAAAGCCAATAAAAGAGACGTAAAAGCTGCTATGAATAATGCGGTTGTTGATGCTGACGATGAAAGTGAGGGCTTTTTCGATGACTAAAAATGAAATGTTGAAACTAAATAAAGATGAGCGAAAAATCGTATCAAAAATGTTTTGGCGAAATCAGTATCTAATGTTTTGTACTAGTTATACAAAACAGCAGGGAATTACCTATGGGTGGTTGATGGCGCCTTTCTTACAAAAAGTATATGGAAAAGATACAGAGGAATTTTACGATGCGATGGGTCGACACCTTGATTTCTTTAATACGGCCCCGGCAATGAATGGCTTTATTTCAGCACTGACGCTTTCGATGGAAGAAGAAAATAAAGAGCTGGTCGATCGTGGAGAATTTTTTGATACATCAGCGATTCCCGCATTAAAAACTGCATTGATGGGACCTCTAGCTGGGATCGGTGATGCTATTTATCTCTCAGTTTTACGCGTAATTGCAACTGGAGTCGCCTTAGGTCTTAGTGAGCAGGGAAATATCTTAGGGCCGATTTTATTTCTGTTAATCGTCAATGTACCAAATATGTTGATTCGCTGGTTTACAACGGTGGTTGGCTATAAAGCAGGCGGTACCTTCATTTCGGAGGCCATGCGGTCAGGTACTTTCGCCGCCATTACAAAAGGTGCGGCAGTCTTAGGTTTAATTATGACCGGAGCGATGACGGCACAATTTGTCACATTCAAAACTACCTTTGAGGCGAAATTATCGGGAACAACCTTCAATTTACAAAATGTTTTTGATTCGATTATGCCAGGACTATTACCGTTAGCGATCACCATGATTTGCTTTGCCTATTTGCGCAAACATAATCGTCCTGTACGTGCATTAGTTGCGATCTTTGTTTTAGCTGTAGTATTTACTATTTTAGGTATTGCAGGTTAAAAATATAAGCAATCTATTCCGAGCAGTTTATGTAAAAACTGCTCGGAGTTTTTGTTTTCGACAGATTGTTGGCACACCAATTGCTTAATTATAAATGAACAGACTATCAAAGGAGTGACGAATTTGAAAAAGAAATTTTTTCTAATATCTCATAATGAATTTGCCCATGGATTAAAAAAAGCACTGGAAATGATTATAGGACCGCAGGAAAATTTGTATTCTTTTGGACTGATGCCTGGTGGACATCCTGATGAGCTCATTCAACGAATCGAAGCCTTCATCACCGATGATACAGAGGCTGTAATTCTAGGTGATATCGCAGGAGGGAGCGTGTGTAATTCCGCGATGCGCTTAACTACCAAAAGAAATGTTGTGTTAGTTACAGGAACGAACTTGCCTTTAGCGATGGAAATTATCGTAGGACAAACGACATCATCAGAAGCAATCCAACAGATCATCACCGCAGTCAGAGAAGGCATGAAAATTTTGACACTCGAGCCTGCTTGTCAAGAAAATACAGAGGATTTTTTCTAACATGACTTTTAGTAGAAAAGCAGTCCTTGATTACCTGTTGGATTTGCTGCCTGAGGATGATGAATACCTTGCTCAAAGCGGCAGCGCCTATTTAATTGAAATTCGTCAGTTAGAAAGTATTCTGCGACCGCTTTGGGGAATATTGCCAGCATGTAGCGGTTCACTTAAGGAGCTTAAAAGCTTCGACGCTATCATGAAATTTCAGGAATGTGTCGAAAACAAGCAGCTGCCGACTATCTCTACTGCAAATCGTCAAATTGCGGTAGAAGCAGGTGTACTGGGTTACGCCATCGGTCAATTCGGTGAAGCTTTTTTACGATTGTTTAGTCAAGCTGGACAGGCCTATTTGATTCAATGGCTGAATCAGTTGAATCAGATTGAGTTTCCGGCAGGGAATTGGTATTTCTTTTTAATTCTGATCAATGGTGCGTTGAAGGAGCAGGGCTTACCATATTCGGAGGAACGCCTCGCTTTTGCAAAAGCGGGAATCGAGTCGTTTTATTTAGGTGATGGCTGGTATTCAGACGGAAAGAATCAGCAGCGAGATTATTACGTTGCCTTTGCCTTTCATTTTTACGGCTTGCTTTACAGCCGTTTTTCCAGGGATGGGCAGGGACAGGTGTATGTTGAGCGTGCAGTTCTGTTTGCCAATGAGTTTAAGCATTGGTTTGATCCTGTCGGACGTTCGCTGCCATATGGCCGAAGCTTAACGTATCGCTTTGCACATATCAGCTTTTGGAGTGTGTTGGTCGTTAGCGGGGTGTATCAAAAGTCGAATCTAAGTTTAGCTGAAATTAAAGGGATAATTGGCCGGAATTTACGATTTTGGCAAAAGTGTCCGATTCAGTTGCCAAAGGAAAAGAATCTGTCGATTGGCTACGCCTACAATCAGTTGATGTTATCGGAAGATTATAATGCACCAGCTTCTCCGATGTGGGCGTTTAAAGCATTTGTTTTATTAGAATTGCCAGATGACGCACCATTTTGGACGCTTGATGAAGCGGCTCTGCCGATCCAAGCGCATAGTGTCCAAGCACACGCCGGCTTTCATATTACTCAAAATAAGGAGCAAACTATCGCTTTGAGTAATTTGCAGTATTGCAGCAATCAGAAACTGTATCATCAAAGTGAAAAATATACGAAATTTGCGTATTCATCTTATTTTGGCTTCAACTTGACCCGCGACAATCAAAACATTGAGTCATTTGCGGTTGATTCTACGCTAGCCTTTTCTCTGAAAGGGCACAATCAATACCAAACACGCCAGCGAATTTTTGCTTCAAAAATTTTTCCTACCTATAGCTGGAGCAGTTGGACAGTTTGGGAGGAGCTTAAGGTACAAAGCTATCTTGTTCCGATGGATGGTCATTCGCATGTGAGAATTCATATGATTGATACACCGTATCCTGTTGAAGTTTTCGAAGGAGGATTCCCATTAGTTGATTGGAATCCCAAATATAATCAACCAACCTTCACTTCGACCAGCAGTTGTTTAGAAAATCGCTTTGGCTTTAGCTTAATCAAGGATATAAAGGGTAATCGTCAAGCGGATATTGTCAGTCAGGGTCCTAACACCAATATTTACTCATCAGAAAAAAATGGTATTCCTGTTTTGAAAATAGAACGATCAAAAGGAAAGGTCACATTTGCGGCACTCGTAGCTGGTGGGCCTAAAAAAGCAGCACTTCCCAAGCTGCAATTTTTTGAAACGACAGCTGATTTTCAAATTTTAACCAATAATCAAGAATACATAATCAAAAAGGAGCAATGGATATGATTAATGCAGAAACGACACAATGGGCAAAGAAGATTTTAAAAAAAATCGATGAAAAATTAACGGTCGAAGCAAAGCGCCTAGGAGGGAAAATTCCTTATATTCCTAGTGTAGAAACGGGACTTTATGAAGAAGACCTAGGGACATCTGATCCTGTTTGGTGGACCAACGGTTTTTGGTCAGGCATGATGTGGCAAATGTATCATGCCACCGAAAAAGAACTTTATAAAAAAACTGCTGAACTAAATGAAGTAGCTTTAGATAAGGCCTTTGAGATTTATACAGGTCTGCATCACGATGTGGGTTTTATGTGGCTGCATACCGCCGTGGCAAATTTTCGTCTAACAGGAAATGAACGTTCAAAAGAACGGGGACTTCATGCGGCTCATCTATTAGCAGGGCGTTACAATCCTAGAGGAAAATATATCCGTTCTTGGAATCGGGATCGTGCTGGTTGGGTCATCATTGATTCAATGTTGAACATTCCAATGCTTTATTGGGCAGAAAAGGAGATCGGTGATCCGCGTTTTCGTTATATCGCTGAAGATCATGCGGATAAGGTGATGAATCAGATTGTAAGACCGGACGGGTCAGTCAATCATATCGGTGTTTTCGATCCAACAAACGGCGAACTAATCGAGACGCCAGCCGGTCAGGGCTATGCCTCAGGATCTTCTTGGTCGCGCGGACAAGCCTGGGCAATTTACGGTTTTGCATTAAGTTATCTTCACACAGGGAAAACAGACTATCTGGAAACTGCAAAAAAAGTGGCCCATTATTTCATTTCTGAAGTCGCGAAAACAGATTGGATTCCAGTAGTTGACTTTAGAGCACCACAAGAACCGGTGATGATTGATACGTCAGCGGGAATGTGTGCTGCCTGTGGCCTTTTGGAGATCGCTAAGCATGTGGATGAGTACGAAAAAGCGTTGTATATTGATGCCGCAATAAATATCCTGCAAGCAACAGAAGAAAAATATGCCATTTGGGATACGGAAAAAGATGGACTGATTGATTTTTCAACAGGTAGTTACCATGAAGAAAAATGGACCGAGGTGCCGATTATTTATGCGGACTATTATTTTGTTGAGGCCATTTTGCGTCTATTGGATAAAGATTTTCTAATTTGGTAAAAAATGAAGACTTAAGGGGGGTCTTAAGTCTTTTTCCGCAAAGGATGAGGAAATAAATGAATATACAAGGATTGAAAACCATCACTCTAGCCACAGAGTGTACTCAGATTAGTTTTGTCGTATTAGAAAGTGGTCATTTAGCATTAGCCTATTTTGGCGAACGCTTGCCTGACACAGATTTAGCCTACGTCATTACTGAAATCAAAAGAGCCAGCTATTTAGCTGATACAGATGGGATAAAAGATTTTAAACTAGAACAAATTCCGCTAGTATATCCTGCTTTTGGGAATCCCGATATGCGAACATCTGCCCATCAGGAAAGCTATCCAGATGGCTCCCGTTTAGCAGATTTTCGCTATCATCATCATGAATTTTCAATTGAGAAGGAGCCGCTTGAGGGATTGCCCTTCGCTCAGCACAAAGAGCAGCAGGTCTTGAGGATTTTTTTGCAAGATGAATTAACGAAAAATGAGCTGCTGCTTCAAATTACCGCTTTCGTGAAGCAGGATGTATTTACCCAATCAGTGAAATATACCAATCATTTGAAGGAACCGATATTTCTTCATTTTTTGATGTCGCTAAGCATCGATTTTCTCACGGATAAATTCGATTTACTGACACTAGGCGGCGCATGGGGCAGAGAAAATCAGTTATCTAGGCAGCCAATTCGTCAAGGATTCCAAGGCATTGATAGTAAGCGAGGCGCCAGTGGTCATGGTCAAAATCCCTTTATAGCGCTGATGGATCCTGAGACCACCGAAGATTCGGGACAAGTGATTGCCGCCAATTTGATCTACAGTGGGAATTTCTCTGGAAAAGTAGAAGTAGACATGCATCAAAATTGCCGATTGCAGCTTGGAATCAATCCCTTTGAGTTCGGCTGGAAATTAAACTGTGGAGAAGCCTTTCAGACACCAGAAGCAGTTTTTTTAACGACTGAGGCTGGATTAACTGAAATGAGCCATCGTTTCCATCGTTTTTTCCAAGAATGTCTGATTCAGAGTCCGCACCGTACAAAAGAACGCCCAATTTTACTCAACAATTGGGAAGCCACCTATTTTGATTTTACCCGCACAAAAATTATTGAAATGGTTGATCAGGCCTGTGATCTAGGGATTGAATTGTTTGTGTTAGATGACGGCTGGTTTGGGAAGAGAAATGATGATACGACCTCTCTGGGGGACTGGTTTGAAAATGAAGAAAAGTTAGGCGGAAGTCTTTCCTCTTTAGTAGATGAGGTCCATCAGCGTGGATTGAAATTTGGGATATGGGTAGAGCCGGAAATGATTTCCTTATCTAGTCAGCTGTATGAAAAGCATCCAGATTGGCTCGTTCAGGTACCCAATCGTACCCCGCAGATGGTTCGAAATCAGTATATGTTAGATCTTACGCGAAGAGAAGTTCAGGACTACTTGATCCAAACGCTGAATCAACTGTTTGCCGAAAATCAAATTGATTATGTCAAATGGGACATGAATCGCAATGTAACCGACAGTTATTCAGCCAATCTTGCATCCGATCAACAAGCAGAATTTTCCCATCGCTATATTTTGGGACTGTATCGCATATTAGCGGCAATCACTTCTCATAATCCGAAAATTCTCTTTGAAAGCTGCGCAGGCGGTGGAGGACGTTGCGATGCTGGAATGCTGTATTACATGCCGCAAACATGGATTAGTGATGACACGGATGCGATCGCTCGACTGGCAATTCAAGAAGGAACGGCACTTGTTTATCCTCCTGTAACGATGGGCTGTCATGTGTCCGCAGTGCCTAATCATCAGGTCGGTAGAAGTACTCCACTCAAAACAAGAGCACTCGTAGCACAACAGGGAAATTATGGTTACGAACTGGATATTTTGAAGCTGACAGTTTCTGAAAGACAACAAGTAAAAAAACAGATTCAAGAATATAAAAAAGAACGAGCAACCTTGCAATTTGGTAAGCACACCCGCTTAGCAGTCTATGATCCAGCAAATGAGTTTGCTTGGCAAAAGGAAAATGAGCAAACCGGTGAGTTGATCGTCACGCATATAACTATTTTAGCTAGACCCAATACCGTTCCTAAGAGATTAAAGCTGAAGGGCCTGGAGGCAACCGCTCGTTACCTGGTTAACAAAGAGATACATAGCGGTCAAGAATTGATGAAGATTGGTTTAATGATTGACCAACCAGTAAATGATTTTTACACGACAAAATGGAAGATCGAAAAATTGGAGGACAGTGAGTATGCTGACATTGAAATTGGTTGATTTTGCAGGAGCTATTGTTGGAGAGCGATCCCACGAAGAAGAAACGTACCTTGCTTATAAAACGCGAGAATACGCAGCCGGAGAAAAAATTATCTTAGAGTCCAGTGAAACCGAGTGCTTTGTTTGGGTACAGGTAGACGAAGCCCTACCGGCAAGTTTAATCTACTTAACCACCAATCAATGGGAATTTCCTATTATTACGGATGCTGAATTAAAAAGGGCATACTCCCCAAAACTATTTGCTGGAGAGAGACATTATATTCGAGCGTTCTTGCCGAAAGGCTATGAGGTAGAAAATTATCGTAATTTGGCCTTGAATGCTCATGATCAAAAGAACGATTCAGGTGCCTATCCCCATGCATTTGCCAATGTAGAAACGCGCAATGATTCAACCTTTTTTGCCCGTAATGCTATCGATGGCATGATTGCAAATGAAAGCCATGGTTCATTTCCGTACCAATCATGGGGAATCAATCAACAAGCGGATGCTCAGATAACTATTGATTTTGGACGTGAAATAGTTACGGATAAGCTCGCGCTCGTTTTGCGGGGGGATTATCCACATGATAGTTATTGGGAAGCAGTCACTTTAGAATTTTCCGATGGAGAGCAGCTAGAATTAAAAACGACGAATGCTCTTGATCGCCAATATTTTTCCTTTGAATCAAAAAGAACGAGTACTGTAACGTTAAAGAAACTAATGAAACACCAAGATGGCTCACCATTTCCAGCACTCACAGAATTAGAGGTTTATGGATATGAGCTGCATGGAAGGGAGACAATTTGTTATGAATAAGCTAGTTAATCCAATTTTACGCGGATTTCATCCCGATGCGAGTGTGGTAAAAGTTGGAACCGATTATTATTTGGCAACCTCAACATTTGAGTGGATGCCTGGAGTAGAAATCTATCATTCAAGGGATTTGGTAAATTGGCAATTGATCGCCAATCCCCTTCAGAATAGCCTTCAGGCATCATTAATTGGAAACTATAATTCAGGCAGCATTTGGGCGCCGCATCTGAGCTATACAGAGGGACGCTTTTGGCTGTTGATTACAGATGTAAAGACAGGAAATGCTTTTAAGGATACGTTGAACTATGTTTTTTCTTCTGAAACAATCACAGGTGATTGGGGAACGCCGACCTTCGTGACAGCTAGTGGCTTTGATCCAGCCTTTTTCCATGATGATGACGGTCGTCATTACATTATGAGTATGCTGTTTGACCACCGTTTGGAGCAGCCAAATTTTACTGGTTTAGTCATTCAGGAGTTCGATATTGAAAGCATGCAATTGATCGGTGAACGCGAGTACTTTTACACGGGGACCGATTTAGGAGTATGTGAAGGACCGCAGCTGCTAAAAAAAGATGGCTGGTATTATTTATTGTGCGCAGCAGGTGGAACAGGCTACAGTCACGCCGCGACAGTTTGCCGATCAAAAACTATTATGGGACCCTATGAGCTTTCACCCTATCATCCTTTTTTGACCACCAAGCCAGTACCTGAAAATCCGTTACAAAAAAGCGGCCATGCATCGTTTGTCGAAGTTTCGTCAGAGGAATGGTACATCGTGCATATTTGCTCTCGTCCGCTTACTAAACGTGGGAACTGTACCTTGGGTCGTGAGACGGCACTACAGAAAATTGACTGGATTGATGATTGGCCACGGCTCAGTAATGGAACAATGTTTCCAGATTTGGCGGTTGAAGTTCCTAGTATTGCTCAAAACAGTGACCAGCAGCTTGATTTTAGTACGCAATGTGATTTCACAGACCCAGAACTTCCAGATTACTTTAAAACATTAAGACAACCACTTTCGGAAATGAGCCAAAAGATTTCTCTGTCAGAGCGTCCCGGTTATTTGCGCTTGTATGGTGAACAAAGTATTACCAGCCTGCACCGTCAGACATTGATTGCTCGACGATGGCAGCATTTTTGCTTCAAAGTGGAAACCGAAATGGAATTCGAACCAGAGAATTTTCAACAAATGGCTGGTTTGGTTCTATTTTATGACACTGATAATTGGCACTATCTGCAGGTTTCATATGATGAGAGGCTACAGTCAAAAGTTATCCAAGTAGAGACCGCTAGAGTCCACCAATTCATTTACCGCTCCGAGCGAATCGCTATTCCATCAGATAAGCCCATTCGACTAGCGGTTAAGGTCGATCGAGACCAAGCCCAATTCTTTTACGGAATCGGAAATGGCGAAATACAGCCAATTGGCGAGATACTAGAAGCAGATCATCTAAGTGATGACTATATCAAGGCAAACGGAAAACTGGCATTTACAGGTGCGATGGTAGGAATATGTGCACAGGATTTTGATCGCCATCGCTCGTTTGCTGATTTCAATTATTTTAATTATTTAGAAAATCATACAAACGAGGCGAAAAAATGAAAAAAATGGATAGCTTAAAAAAAATAGAAAATGCTGGTGTGATTGCTGTTATACGTGGAAATTCGGCCGAACAAGGAAAAAAATCCTGCGATGCTTTGCTTAAAGGTGGGATTAAAGGACTGGAAGTCACATGGACTCTACCGCAGGCTGATCAAGTCATTGCAGAAGTGAAAGCTGAAATTAGGGATGATGAGGTAATCATTGGTGCTGGAACGGTACTTGATGCGGTAACGGCCCGTTTAGCAATCATGGCTGGTGCTGAGTTTATTGTCAGCCCAACATTTGATCAAGCAACCGCAGAAATCTGTAACCTATATCAGGTACCCTATCTTCCAGGCTGTATGACGATCACAGAAATCAAGGAAGCGATGAAGTCTGGAGTAGATATCGTTAAACTTTTTCCAGGCTCAGCATACGGCCCAGAAATTATTTCTGCCTTTAAAGCACCTATGCCTCAAGTAAATATCATGCCGACAGGCGGCGTTAGTTTGAATAATATGGAGGAATGGTTTAAAGCGGGAGTGGTTACGGTTGGTGTAGGTGGGAATTTATTGAAGCCAGCAGATACAGGGAACTATAAAGAGGTAATCAAAATGGCTGAAAGCTATGTGAAAGAATTTAAACGTATAAAAGAAGGTGCCTGATAATGGAGAAAATATTGGCTTTTGGGGAAATTATGCTTCGATTATCCACCATTGATAACGCAAGACTAGATGAAAGTACTGAATTTGCATCTCATTACGGTGGAGGAGAAGCAAATGTGGCGATATCATTGGCAAATTTTGGTCATCAGGTAGGTTTTGCATCAAAAGTTCCTGATAATCCATTGGGGTATGCAGTAAAGAAACACTTGAATAAATACGGTGTTGATACCTCTAGCTTATTATTTGGTGGTGAACGACTTGGAACTTATTACTTGGAAAAAGGAGCAGGCCTTCGAGGAACCAATGTCATCTATGATCGCGCACACTCAAGTTTTTCAGAAATGCAGGAGTTGGAATGGGATAGCATTGAGTTATTTGAAGGTGTTAACATAATACACATTTCCGGGATAACTCCTGCATTAAGTACGAAATGGCAAAACTTGATGGTACAATTAATAAAAAAGGCAAGAGAATACGATGTAAAAGTTAGTTTAGACATTAATTATCGAGGAAAGCTTTGGTCGGTTGACGAATGTGGTGCGTTTATTCGTAAGATTGCTCACTATATTGATTATTGTTCCGCTGCAAAATTAGATGCGCTGAATTTCTTTAAAATCTCTGAAAAAAAAGATGCAGGCTTAGATTATTATTATCAAGCCATAGCTGAAAGCTATCCGAATATCAAAGTGTTTTATTCAACTAAACGCAAAGTTTTTGATGCTCAACATAATCAATTACAGGGAAATCTCTATCAGAATGGTAATTTATATCAGTCGAAAATGTATGATATTAATCATATCGTTGATCGAGTTGGTGGAGGAGATGCGTTTACGGCTGGGATTCTACATGGATTAATCAAGTATGATGATCCCCAAAAGACGATCGATTTTGCTGCAGCAGCATCGACACTGAAGCATACTGTTTCCGGCGACTGCAATTTATTCTCAGAAAAAGAAGTACAGGACTTTTTAGATACAAGCGGAGAAATTAAACGATAAGGTTTCACGTAAACGGAGAGGTGATGAAGAATGTCAGTTCAGGAAGAGTTATTATCTTATATTCAAGAGAATTTTGTAAACGAACCTGTAACAGCATCACTGATTGCAGAAAATAAAGGACTTAGTAGAAATACTGTAAGTCATTACTTAAATCGTTTGGCAGAAGAAGGACATTTAAGAAAGATAAAAAGTAAGCCAACGACTTTTGTTTTTGAAACATTTTCTCAGGAGATAGATTCCTTTGAAAGCTTAATTGGCTACGATGGTTCTTTACGTCCAATGGTTCAGCAGTTCAAATCAACAGTTATGTATCCTAATGGGCTGCCGTTGATTTTGAATGGTGCTAGCGGGACAGGAAAAAGCTTTATTGCACGACTGATCTATGAGTATGCGAAAGAAAAGGCCCAGATTGAACCAGATGCTCCCTTCGTGGTTCTGAATTGTGCGGACTATGGAAACAACCCTGAATTACTTTCATCCGTTTTATTTGGCTATGTATCTGGGGCCTTCACTGGGGCGAATCAGGAGAAAAAAGGCCTGCTCGATGAAGCCGATGGAGGATATCTTTTTCTAGATGAAGTGCATAATCTTACTGCGGAAAATCAGGAGAAACTATTTCTATTGATCGATTCGGGTCAATTTCGACGTCTAGGTGAGAACGAGAAATGGCGTAAGACTCGCGTCCGTTTAATTATGGCTACAACAGAAAATACGGAATCGACGTTATTGACGACTTTTCGTAGAAGAATTCCTTACGAAGTCATATTGCCGCAATTTTCATCACGTCCTTTAAATGAGCGTTTACGTCTAATCCAACTATTTTTTCAACAAGAAGCAAACAAAGTGAATAAGCAGGTGAGTGTTTCTCAGACTTTGATTAAAGAACTATCGAAAATCAAATTCGAAGGAAATATTGGACAACTGAAAAACCAGATTAAAGTTTTAGTCGCAGATGAATTACCAAGACAGTCGGCTGAAATCATCGTTATTCCTTATCATAAAGCGGTTGTCAGAGAATGTGATTCTGTCAGTTTTATTCCAAATGACGAACCCCAGCCGTTGGCTGTGCAATGTGATTCTCTCAATCATTTAAGAGAAGAAATGAAAGAAATTCAAAAATTCAGTCAATTAGTTAATAGAACGAAGAATCTTTTCTTTTTGATGGAAAACTATTTGACTGAAGCAGATAACCAGTTAGAAAAACAAATGAATGATTTTTTTACATTATTTGGATATCGTGATATTGAAAAATTAATTGATAGAAAATTAAGACAATATGGTTTTCTACCTTCAGAGGCCCAACGAAAACGTCTTACTAAAATAATTTATTTTTTTAATGGTCAGGGATTTATCTTTGAAAGGAATATTGCCATTGAAGAGACGGACCGCTCTAGTTTTCGCAAGTATTTTGTAGTGACAGATTCATTATTGGAAATGTATCATGGGCACCCATTATTTAATCAGTTCAGGAGTTTATTGGCAGCCTATTTATCAAGTGAATTTCCAATCGTTTCCAAAATAAATGCAATAATTGTTATGCACGGGAAAAATAATGCAAAGACGCTTGCTGCGACAGCTAATGAAATGATTGGTGAGTATATTTTTGATTATTTTGGAATGCCTTCATTAGTTAGTACCCAGGAGATTATCAATGAAATCGTCAATTACACGAAAAAAGTCGATACTAGTCAAGGCTTAGTTATATTAGTAGATATGGGATCTCTAGAAAAAATTTACAGCAGTATCAAAGGAAATGTGAGTGGGGATTTGATTGTTATGAACAACGTGTCTACTGCTTTAGGTATCGAAGTAGGAATGAAGCTGCATCAGGGTGCAACAACGCGTCAATTAGAGCAATTAGATTTAGAACACTTCAAAGTGGATCGTCAATATTTTGAGGGAGTTTCACAAAAACCCAATGTTTTGATTGCTTGTTTATCTGGTCAAGGGATTGCGGATAAAATCAAGGATATTTTTATAAAATATCTTTCTGACGAGGTTGACGTGTTGACTCTTGATTATCAGAAATTAGCCGAGAAATGTCAAAATCTGGATGAGATATTTTTCAAAAATACCATTGCAGTTATTACTACACCTAAAATAGAGGACAGTATACAACCGATAATTTCAGTCGAGGAAATTGTCAAAGATACACAATCATTAATGAGTCTTCAAGATTATATGGATCAATCGGCGATTAAACAGTGTGGAAATGATATCTTGAAATTATTTACAATTGAAGGTGCATCAGAGCGTTTAAACTTTTTGAATCCAGAACGAATCATCAATGAGGTTGGCGAAGTAATTACTTCATACGAAAATTATTATCAAATTAGTTTTCCAAATTTTGTGCGGATTAATCTCTTTTTGCATATGTCTTTGATGATTGAACGAATTCTGACAGGTGGCGACGATGAGAATACAGATTTTATCGTCAAAGATACAAATGAATTCAAGAATTTCTGCGAGTTTTCTGATGTTGCATTCGATAAAATATGTAAGAAATACAATCTTCGTATTCCAAAAACCGAATATGCTATGGTTTATCAATTGGTGAAGCAAATGATGGGATGATCCCATTCGAAAGAAGTGTCGGAACAGGCTCCGACACTTCTTTTTAGACTGAGTATTGATTTGATAGGATTTTTGAAAAATAAAGTTGGCATAGTATTTGCATTTAATAAAGTGAACAAGAAAACAAGTAAGGAGTGAAACACAATGATTAAAATGGTACGTATCGATGAACGTTTGATCCATGGTCAAGTCGCAATGATTTGGAGTAAACAGCTAGGAGTAGATCGAATTATCGTTGTAAACGAAAAGGCGGCGACTGATCCAATTTTATCTTCGACTTTAAAAATGGCAGCTCCAGATTCTATCAAGGTCATTATTCTTGATGAAGAGAAAGCCAAAGTTCTACTGCGAGATCCAAGAATGAATGATTTGAGTATTCTAGTCATCGTTAATTCACCTAAGGATGCATTATTCGTTGTTGAAAATGCCAGTGAGATCAAAAAGGTTAATCTTGGAAATTATGGAAAAGCTAGTAAAGATGGTGATGAGCGGATTAAATTGAATGATAATGTCTTTTTGGGGGAGAAGGATAAAGAATATTTAAGAGAGATCATCAAATTAGGCGTAACAACCGAATATCAATTAGTTCCTGATCAGCCGATCACGGATATGAAGACAGTGCTTTAAAGGAGGAAAAGAAAATGATGCAATCGGTTTTAGTTGGTTTGATTATGGCTCTTGTCAAATGGTTGGATTGGGGTTTTCTGAATATTATGCCACGTCCCATTTGGATTGGTCCACTTGTGGGATTGGTTTTGGGTGATTTAACCCAAGGGATTATTATTGGTGCTGCAATCGAGGCCGTTTTTATGGGAACGTTTACCATTGGAGGTTCGGTTCCTTCTGATATTACAGCGGCTGCGGTTTTTGGAACGGCTTTTGGTATTTTGACTGGTAAGGGTGTTACTACAGGCGTTGCTTTGTCTGTCCCAGTCGGGTTGTTGGCAGTACTACTATTCAATGTTGTTTGTTTAATTTTTAACTTCGTTGTTGATTTCGAAGACCGAGCGATCGCTAATCATAATGAAAAGCAATTCAATCTTGCACACTTTTTTGCGATGTTTTTCTATCCAGCAGTCTATTTTGTTATGACTGTAATTGTATTACAACTGGGTGTTGGTCCAGTTGAGAGCTTTATGAGTAATTTGCCTGAGCAAGTTAATCAAATGTTGAATGTAATGGCTCAGTTGTTGCCAGCCTTAGGGATGGGAATTTTGATCAGCTCTATGTGGGACAAGGAGATTTTACCATTCTTCTTTATTGGCTTTGTTTTAGCGGCCTACTTGGGAATGAATACGATGGGAATAGCTGTTTTAGGTGGCGCAATTGCAATCTATTTCATTCTTACAGATTTCAAGAAGACCAAAGAATTAAATGAACTAAAGAAGCAGCGAATGGTTGTGGGTGCTACAAATAGCTCAAATCTAAATGACGAAATGGAGGACTTCTTATCATGATGAGATTCGATTTAGCAAAGGAAGAAAAGAAAGATTTAAATCGCATGTTTTGGAGACAAATGACAGGAATGTCTGAAATGACCTATGTTCGATTGGAAGGGCCGGGATTTGGCTGGGCGATGATGCCGTTACTTAGAAAAATTTATAACAATGATGAGGACTATTATAACGCTGTAGCTCGTAATATGATGTATTTCAATACGAATTATGCCTTCATTCCTTTTATCCAGGGGATTGTTCTTTCGATGGAAAAAGAAAATGCTAGAAATCCACAAGAAAACATTAATGAGTCTGTAAACGGAATCAAAGTTGGTTTGATGGGGCCACTTGCTGGACTTGGAGATTCCTTTTTCGTAGGCACATTACGCGTAATCGCTGCGGGTGTTGCAATGAGTCTCGCACAAGAGGGCAACTTATTGGGTCCGATTCTCTTTCTTCTGATTTACCATATCCCGTTTTATTTTATTCGATATTATGGCGGTATCGTTGGGTATAAACTAGGTGCAAGCTATATTCAAGAAGCTCAAGAAAGTGGGTTATTGCGATCCATTACGAAGGGTTGTAGCATGCTAGGATTAATGATGATTGGCGCCATGACTTTTATGAATGTTCCTTTCAAACTATCAGTAGTTTTGAAAATGGCTGGTCAAAAACTAAATCTGCAAGAGATTTTAGATCAAATCCTGCCAGGATTGTTGTCTCTTGGTTTCGTTTGGCTAGTTGTTTGGTTGATTAGAAATAAGAAAGTATCAACAACAAAATTATTAATTGGAATTTTACTTGTTTCAGTAGTTCTTGGTGGGCTAGGACTTGCTGGAAAATAATCGAGTGAGATGACCGTGATA
The DNA here is from genome assembly GCF_004309355.1 of Enterococcus florum. GTDB lineage: Bacteria > Bacillota > Bacilli > Lactobacillales > Enterococcaceae > Enterococcus_A > Enterococcus_A florum. The sequence continues at coordinate 53,650 of NZ_BJCC01000022.1, forward strand.
ATTATCATGGTCTTTTCTTCTATTCTAGAAAAAGAGGTGAGACAATGTACATTCAAGGTTCTTATTATTCAACAGTTTTACAACGAAGTAAATCGTATGTTGCTATACTACCAGAGAAGATTCCTAGAGAGGTTCGAGTGGTTTTCTTGCTACACGGAATTGGATCAGATGAACGCACATGGGCTCTAAACGTGCCGTTAATTGAGTACTCTGAAAAGTATAATGTTGCCTTTTTCTGCCCTGCTGGAGAAAACAGCTTCTATACAGATCATGCTGATGGCGAAAACTATGGAGAAGCGATCGGAAAAGAATTCTATGAAGTAATAAAGTCACTGTATCAATTGAATTTTGAGCGAAAAAATGTTCAAATAGCAGGTTTCTCAATGGGAGGTTATGGGGCAGTTTTACTGGGGTTACGATACTCAGAATTATATAGTCGAATAGGAGCCTTTTCTCCCGCTTTTGTTTTTTACAAAAAAGAGCGCAAAGAAGTGCACTACCAAAAAGTTTTTTCAAAAGGTGATCAGGGAAGTGAAAATGATTGCCTTTTTCAATACAAAAAACTTCTAAATCAGCGAAAAGAAATTCCAGCTATTCAATTTTCCTGTGGTAAAGAAGATCCACTCTGCGAACAAACAGTAAAAGTGATTGACCAAATTAAAGCGCTTGATTCCAACGCCCCAATAACCTTTTATCTACAAGCCGGGTTTCATGATTTCTCATTGTGGAGTAAAGATTTAGTGAGATTTTTAGAGATATAAGTTAATGTGATAGCCTTTGTGTAGCGGCAATTGTAGAAGTAATGGAAAAATCCATAAGGGAAAAAAGATTTGTTTCTAGTATTAACTCAATTTGCAAGTATATATTATTTCTTTGAAGTCCAATCATTTATATAGATGATTGGGCTATTTTTGTGTCTAAAGGAGGATCAAACAATGTTCAATACACAAGAAAATCGCTATATCACGAGGGGAGTGAATGAACAGGTACTAAAGGAAATGCAGCAACGTTGTTTTCAATTGATCAATGAGAAGGTGATACAAGCGAATGTTCAGTAAGATTACCTACAGATAGCTGCCAGAATTGTTTATAATTGGCTGTTAGGTGCATCTTATAATTCAGAGTTAGAAGTACTTAAGACCAGTGAACAAGATAAAAACATTTTATCTGAAATAGGTCCCCCACTCTTTACAAAAGAAAATGATGATCGGTTTTCTGAAGTCTCTGATCGCACGATGAGTAAAAATGAACGTCCTGTCAAAATGAGTTCTTTTATTCTGCCAATGTTTACATCACCTGATTATTCTTTAAATGAAATCTATACCACACTTTTTAAAAGTTCAGACTTGGAAGCAATTGCTTGAAAAACACAAGAAAGGAAAGTTTATTTATCTATACCCCGATACAGGATCTACCTATCAATTTTATGAAAAACGAGGATTTACGGTCTCAAGAACAAACAGATCAACATATTTGCTCAATAAATAGAACAAATATGTTGATTTGTTTGTTCTAAAGAGATTGCTCGAGCAATCGACTATATAGATTTAGTTCATATTTCACTGAATCGTGTGTATAATATATATTATTTTGCTGCGAAGAAAAAGACATTCATTTATGCTTTTTTATACTAGTTTAAAGAGGTGAGAAGTCATTATGCGTCTAATCGAACCATGGGATAACATAGAAATAAATTTATTAACGGGGAACCGAGTAATGCAGCATTTTGATTCGAATATCCATCTAATCTATGTATTAGCTGGAGAAGTGACGATTGAAAAAGAAGACACTATCGTTTCGTTGCAGAAAAATGATTTTTACATTTTATCAAAATCGTTAGTTCATACCGTCTATACTAAGAATGCGCGAACCTTTGAAATTGTTTTGAAGTATGATTTTGAAGTGCAGACAGATTACGTTTTTGAAGGAAATTCAGTGACGGATACGAAGAGAACGGATGATCAAGTCGTTCAATCCATTGAAAGGCTACTAAAGCTGTATATTTTGCAGGAGAAACAGACAATTTCAGCGGTCTTTGAAGAGTATTTTCATATCCTGCAGCTGTTGGAGAAGGAGTATACCAAACCATCGACGATAGAAGAAGAACGGAGCATGAAGCAAAAGGTCTACGAACTGAAATTTTACATTGATAATAATTTTGATAAGGACATCCGTTTAGTGGACATAGCCCATAAGCTGTATGTTTCCGATCAGTATTTATCACGCAGCTTTTCTAACGAGATCGGGATGCCGATGAATGAATATTTGATTCGTAAGCGCTTGGAGAAAGTTCGCAAAGACTTGCTAGAGACGGAAAAATCGATTACCGATATTGCTTTTTCAGCAGGCTTCTCGAATATTAACTCTTTTAATCGTCTGTTTAAAAAGTATCAAGGATTGACGCCTAGTGAGTTTCGCAAGGAAATAAAGGCGGAGTCTAAAATCGATTCGAAGAAAAACCGACTTGAAAAAGCGGATATTCAAAGCCTAGAGAGCTATTTTAAAGAAAAGGATAGCAAAATCGATGATGAGACGATTCAAGTTTCCATGCAGGAATCTAGCCATCAAAATTTTCAGAAAAATATGATCAATCTCGGGTATGCGGGTGATTTGACCCATGCGTCCTTTGCGGAACAAATTCATTTTTTGCAGAAAAATAATCCCTTCTATTATGGCAGAATCTGGGGACTGCTAAGCGAAGAAATCCTCGAACAGGTAGGAGAAGCTTATGATTTTTCGACAGTCGATGAGATCATTCGGATCATACTGAAGGCGGGAATCAAACCTTTTTTAGAACTCGGCTTTAAAGGGAAGCTGATCCATGAATCCCATACGCAGATCGTCAAAAGTCATCCCTTTATCCGAAAATCTTATGAATTATCGGATTTAATCCAACGGTTCCAAGTATTTTTCCATCATTGTGTAGATGTCTTTGGGTTAGAAGAGGTTTCCTCTTGGCTGATTGAGATTTGGAAGCCAAATCCATTAGTCTTGAAGACGATCGGCTGTGAGGAATTGATGCGCATCGATGACAATGGACTCCAAATGAATCTGGCGAAAGAAAAAACGTACATTGAGGTCTTTACAAAAATTCAAAAAGCGGTGAAGCAAATTGTTCCGGAAATCCAAATAGGCGGCTGTGGGTTAAGTTTGGACATCGAAACCCGAGATTTAAGTGATTTTCTTACCCAATGGATCACGAGTAAAGGGGCACCAGATTTTTTAAGCCTGTCGATTTATCCTATGGATGCGGTGAAGCAGCAGATGAATCAGAAAAAGCAACATCATGAGCCGATTTCACCAAACTCGGAGTATCTGCTTCACCGAATCAAAGGCTTCAAAGAACTTTTAGCAGAAATGAATTACCAGGGCAAAACATTTATTACGGAATTCAATGTAACCATCTTAAGTCGTGATATTATCAACGATACGGCTTTCAAGGGCAGCTACATTTTAAAAAATGCCCTCTCGGCTATGCCTTATTGTGATTTGATTGGTTATTGGCAGCTAACGGATCTGTCGGTGACCACCTTCGATACTGCCAATAAGGAAATTTTTGGCGGCTCTGGGTTGATTTCTAAAAGTGGGATTCCTAAGATCGGGTATTATGCCTATCGCTTCCTTAAGCGCTTAAGTGATCAGCTAGTATTTCAATCAGAGGATCTATTGATCACGAAGGATGATCCAAATAAAATCCAGATCCTGTGCTACTCCTATAGTCACCTTAATTCTACTTATTATTATGACTATAGCAGCGCATTTACGAGAAGGAACGCGGCAGCGCTGTTTGCCTCCGGGACTGTCCAGAAAAAGCAGGTATTACTGAAGGACTTGAAGGACGAGGAAAGCCGCTATCGTATTAAGTATTATCGTATCGGGGCGGCGGCAGGCAATATATTGGAGGAAATCAATCAAGTCAGCAGTTCGGATCGGCTGGACGATGAAGTGATCGCTTATCTAAAGCATCGCTGTGAACCGCAGCTTGAAATCAGAGAAGGCCATTCTCGAAACCATCAGTTAAAGATCGAAATGGAACTTTCCCCCCAAGATATTCAATTGATTGAGATCCAAAAGGTCTCTCGTTAACAAGATTGTGTAATACAATCTTGTTTTTTTGTGGGAATTTTGTCGATCTTCCTGTGAAAGTATCAATAGAATCAATGACAAACGCCGAGTATTGTTTCCCGTGACAGCTTAAACTAGTCATTGTAAACGTTTGCAAATACAACGATTCTAGGAGGTTCACATGGAAAAAGAGGTCTTTGAGAATGGAATGAAGATGGAGAAAAAAGGATTAACGAAATTTTCGATGATTGCGTATGGTTTGGGAGACTTGGCGAGTCAATTTGTTTGGACGTTTGTCGGCACTTATTTAACTGTTTTTTATACAGATATTGTCGGTTTGGCTCCTGTGGCAGTTTCCATGATTATGTTGGTTGCTCGTTTGTGGGATGGGATCAATGACCCGATGATGGGAATGATCGCAGAACGGACAAGAAGTAAATTAGGCCGTTTTCGTCCCTATATTGCTTTTGGTTCACCGTTTTTAGCACTCTTTTCAGTTTTGACCTTTACTGGCCCATTTGGCAATGGAACCGCAGGTATTGTCTGGGCAGCGGTTATTTATATTATCGCCGGAATGATTTACACATTGGTGAATATTCCTTATGGTGCATTAGCAGCAGTCATGAGTGAGGATGCCAATGAGCGAAATCAACTGAATGCTTGGCGCTCTGTGGGAATGAATGTGGGGATGATCATTGTTAACTCCATGTCTTCCTTTATCATGCTAGCATTCTCGGATGGTTCGCAGGTAGCGACGGGACGCGGCTATTTTATGACCGCCTTGATTTATGCAGTGATTTCCATTCCTTTGTTCTTTGCGGTATTTGCGACTTCTCGAGAAGTTGTTCAGCCGATGAAAAATGAACACAAAGTACCGTTTCGTACCACGATAAAAAATGTCATTGGAAACAAATATTTAATGATTGTTTTTCTGATTATGATCTTGCAAATGACGGCCTTCATGGGCAGAATCGCCGTAACCACGTTCTATGTCATTTATTGCCTAGGGGCATTTACGTTGATTGCGTTACTCATGACGATTCCTTCCATTGGCGGTGCACTTTGCTCATTAGCGATTGTCCCGTTAGTGAAACGATTTGGAAAACGCAACGTGTTGATGGTTTCCTTGATTCTTCAAGGGATTGGTTTGCTGGTGGTTTATTTTGCAGACTTTGATAACCTGCCGATGATTATCGCCGGTCACGTGATCTTTGGGCTATTCAATATGGGCTTTCCAATTTCACTATCTTTAGTAGCAGACTCAGTCGATTATCAAGAATTGAAATCAGGCGTTCGGACCGATGGTACCGCTTATGCCACTTATGGACTCGCGACAAAAATTGGAAACGCTATTGGGGCTTCAGTAGGGATTATGTTGCTGCATTCCTTTGGTTATCAGGCGAATATGGAGCAATCACTGGCAACTAAAAATGGCATCAATCTTGTGGTAAATCTGATACCAGCAATCCTGTTCTTTGTATCGGCCTTGGCTTGTCTCTTATGGAACTTAAGTGACAAGGACACGGATGATATTCGTACACAATTAGATAAAAAGCGTGAGAGCAACAACGATTGAGCATAAATGTATGATATAAATTTGTACGAGAAAAACCAAAGAATGAGAAAGTGCAAAGAAGTTTGGCTTTTTCTTGTAACTTTTGAGAAGTACAAAACTCAATGATTCTATAAACTAGATTTTGTAAGCGATATCTATTTAGCCAGTCGAATAAATGCTAAGGGCTGGCTTTTAAATGGATAGCCGTTCAGCAGAACGCATAAGGAGGAAAACAACATGACAAAATTAAAATTTGGGATTATCGGGTGTGGCGGAATCGCCAATCAAAAGCATTTACCAGCGTTAGCAAAATTGGCTGATCAGGTAGAATTGGTGGCTTTTTGCGACACCATCATTGAACGTGCTGAAAAGGCGGCGGCAGAGTATGGTGTTTCAAATGCTTTAGTGACCGCGGATTACAAAGATGTGGTGAAACAGGAAGAGATCGACGTGATTCATGTATTGACACCGAATATTTCTCATTCATTTATTACGGTTGATGCGTTAGAAAGCGGCAAGCATGTGATGTGTGAAAAACCAATGGCGATCAATTACGAAGAAGCGAAGAAAATGCTGGATGCCGCAGAAAGAACAGGCAAAAAATTAACGATTGGCTATCAAAATCGCTTTCGAGCGGATTCATTAGCAACTTACGATGCTTGCAGCAAAGGAGAGTTAGGTGAAATTTACTTTGCGAAAGCCCATGCGGTTCGGAGAAAGGGCGTGCCAACTTGGGGCGTATTCCCAGACAAAGAAAAACAAGGCGGCGGACCATTGATCGACATTGGTACCCACGCATTGGATTTGACCCTTTGGTACATGAATAACTACAAACCAAAAACGGTCTTAGGCTCGACGTATCAGAAATTGAAGGACAATCCGATGGCGAATATGTTCGGACCTTGGGAACCGGAATCCTTTGAAACGGAAGATTCAGCGTTTGGTTTAATCAAAATGGAAAATGGTGCAACGATTTTCCTTGAAGCAGCTTGGGCGTTAAACATGATCAACCCGAAAGAAGCACAAGTGACTTTATGCGGTACAGATGGTGGGGCAGAAATGTTTGGTAAAGCTTTTTTAGACCAAGGATATGTTGTGTTTAATAAAGCAGATCATAATCAATTGGAACAAACGGAACCTTCAGATGCCGGTGGTGTTTTTGGTTTTGAAGGCGCTAGTCTAGAGCAAAAAGATGCAGAAGCGAAACAATGGGTAGAGGCCATCATTAATGACACAGAACCTCTGGTAAAACCTGAACAAGCAATCGTTGTAACCCAAATCTTAGAAGCAATTTATAAATCTGCTGAAACAGGTAAAGTTGTCGAATTGTAATAAATTGTTTGGACGAACATTACTTGTCATAATGTTCGTCCACTATTTTCAAAAAGAATAGTGAATAAGTGTTTAGTACAAAAAGTAGGAGGAATAGGAATGTCTAGAATTAAAACTGCTGTAAGTTTATACAGCTTACAAGATGAATATTTAAATCATCGGATGTCATTAGATGATTTGATGAAGTTTTTAAAAGAGCATCACGTGGAAGGTGTGGAAATCTTACCAGATCAAATGATTAAAAATGCGCCTCATCCTTCAAACGAAGATGTAGCACACTGGCACAAGCTGCTTGAAGAAACAAGGATCAAACCTGTGATTGCTGATGTTTTCTTGAACACCAATTTGTATCATAATCGTAATTTGACTCAAAAAGAATGTATTGAATTGCTGATTGAAGAAATCAAACAAGCGAACCGTTTGGGAATGAAATTGATTCGACTTGTATCAATGGTCCCTTACTGGGTTTGTGAGCCGTTATTGCCTTACTGTGAAAAATATGATGTCACGATTGCTTTGGAAGTTCATGCAGGAATGGCGTTTGATGAACCAGAAACATTGAGTTTTATCGAGGAAATGAAGCGGCTGAATTCGCCATATATCGGCTTAGTCATTGATACGGGTATTTTCTGTCAAAAATTCCCACGGGTGGTTGTGAATTACGAAGTGAACAATGGCGCTAGTCCTGAAATGTTTGCCTATCTAGATCAATTGTTTGAGCAAGGAACAGACTTACACCGAGTAATCCGAGAAAATAACGGAGAATTTCCTGAGGACTTCAAGAAAGTCATAAAAACAAAAGAAGATCAAATGTTCGCACCTCTTTGTGATGGGTATGAAAACTATCCATTCACTGTGTTAGATGAATACATGCCGTATATTAAACACTTCCACGTTAAGATGTTTGAAATGACTCCAGAAGGTCCAGAATATTCCATGGATTATCGTGGACTGTTAGAGTACTTGCATGAAAAAAATTATGACGGCTACGTGGCAACAGAATACGAAGGAAACAGGTTTACTTTGCCAGGCAAACCAATGCAGGAAAAAGAACAGGTGGCGGCAAATCAAGCGTACTTGCAAGAGTGTCTAAAAGAGATTCAAGGATAGGAGGAGCAGTAAAATGTTTGACAATAATGTCTTCAAAAAAAATAGTTGTAAAAACATCGAGGAAAACGGAGAAATCATTGGGTACGAATTGCAAACGCTAATTACTTATTATCGAGGAATTCCTCTCTCTATGTTGGAATTTATTAAAGTGGCAGTTGACGGGCAAGAAGAATCACCTGAAGCTATTCAGATTTCAATTGATCAAAAGGATTGGTTTACATTAGATGAGGCGACTACTGTAACCAGTTATAAATGGGAATACGGGGAGCCGTTGTATGTCCGTGTGCTAAAACCTGGTGGGTTAGAGAAAGGGGAGCATCAGGTTGCCTTAACAGTTGCTACTAGAACGGCCTATATTCCAGTACCATTAGTGGGTGTAAAAGAACGAGCAGTTACAATTTAAAGGAAATGAGGAAATGCTATGTTGAATTTTGGAATCATTGGCTATGGCTTTATGGGTCAAACTCATGGAGACATGCTTCAAAAATTGGATTATGCCAAAATCGTTGGTGTTTGTGATATCAACAAAGAACAATTAAGAGATGTTCCCGCAGACATTCACACCTATCTAAAGGCCGATGAGTTATTGGCAAATTCAGATATTGATACCGTGATTATTGCTGTACCAAATCATATTCATTTGGAAATGGTTAAAAAGGCAGCAAATGCTAAGAAAGACATCATTTTAGAGAAACCTGCTGCTATGAATGGACCTGAATTTCAAGAAATGATGGTGTTAACGAAAGAAGCAAATGTTCGTTTTACGATTCATCATCAACGACGTTGGGACAAAGATTATCGTTTGATTAAAGAAGTCGTGGATAGTCAGACATTAGGAGACATCTATACTATTAAGAATTGTTTATACGGTTTTAATGGGAATATGCATGATTGGCATGTTTACCCTGAATTTGGTGGGGGCATGCTTTATGACTGGGGTGTACATTTGATTGATCAGATGCTCTGGATGATTCCTGGAAAACTTAAAACAATTTATGCCGATGTCAGAAATGTCATCAATCAAAATGTGGACGATTATTTCAACATCCAGCTGTATTTTGATAGTGGTATTACTGGACAAATTGAATTAGGAACGTATTTCTTAGAAGACAAAGAAAAATGGTTTGAGCGCCATTGGTTTGTAGGAGGAGACAAGGGCAGTGCATATGTGGATGGTTTTGAACCAAAAGGGAAAATCGTTCGGACCAGTGAATTGTTAGCCAATGTTCCAGGAAAGATCACCATGACGGCTGCTGGTCCGACGCGTTCATTCGGACCACCACCAGCTGGACGGTTAGTTACGGAAGACTTGCCCGATGTGAATGTAAACCATCAAATGTTCTTTGACCATTATTATGATTATGTAGAAGGTAAAGAAGAGTTAGCGGTGAAACCAGAAGAAATCTTGCGCTTAATGAAGGTTCTTGATGCTATTCGGATTTCAGCTGCTGAACATCGTTCAGTGGATTTTGAATAGGAGGAAATGAAAAAATGCAAATAGGATTAGTTTCAGCTATTTTAGATCAAAGCGACTTCTTTGAAATGATCGATATTGTTGCTGAGAATGGATTGGATTGCGTGGAAGTTGCTTGCTGGCCTGCAGGAAAAGCAGAGCGTCGTTATGCAGGTGTTTCACACATTGATACAGAAAATTTAACAGAGAAACAAGCAGAACAATATAAAACTTACGCCTCTGAGAAGAATGTTGCAATATCAGCTTTAGCATATTATCCCAATCCATTAGATGAAGATTTGACCAAACGTGAACAAGTAATTAACCATCTTTATTCTATTATCGATGCAGCAAGATTAATGAAGATTAATCTTGTGACAACTTTTATTGGAAGAATGCCATCGAAAACAGTTTCTGAGAACTTAAAAGAAATGGCAAAAGTATGGAAACCAATTGTTGCCTATGCTGAACAAAATGAAGTGAAAATTGCTATCGAAAACTGCCCGATGCTCTTTACAGAAGATGAGTGGCCGGGAGGACAGAATTTGATGACGACACCGGCGCTCTTCCGAAAGATTTTTGATATTTTGGATAGTGACTATATCGGGTTGAATTTTGATCCATCCCATTTTGTATGGCAACAGATGGACTATATTGCACCGATTTATGAATTTAAAGACAAGCTTTTCCATGTTCATTACAAAGATATCAAACTTTATTGGAATAAATTACAAGAAGTTGGAATTATGGCAACCCCTCTAGAATATATGTCACCTAAGTTACCAGGATTAGGCGATGTAGATTGGGGAAACTATGTCTCTGCTTTAACAGATATTGGGTACGATGGCTATACTTGTATTGAGGTAGAAGATCGAGCATATGAAACTGATTATGCTGATGTAAAACGCTCCATCAAGCAGAGCACCCATTATCTACGTAATTTTGTCTAAAGGGTGAGATGATGACGAATACTGTAAACAATATGATTGGGATCGACATTGGAGGCACCTCAATAAAATTTTCTTTAATGGATAAAAACGGTGCAATTGAAAAAAAATGGTCGATTCCTACCAACATTTCTGAAAAAGGTATGTTTATTCCGAAAGAAATCTGTGAGTCAATCCAAACTCAAGTACTAAATAATGAAGCATATATGATTGATGGGATTGGTATCGGAGTTCCTGGTCCAATCTCTACAGATGGAAGAGTCGTTCTTCAGGCGGTTAATCTTGATTGGTACGATTTACCACTGAAGGATTTGATTGAAAATGAATTGGGGATTGGTGTGGCACTTTTAAACGATGCGAACGCAGCGGCACTAGGCGAAATGTGGCAAGGTGCTGCTCGGGGAAAGGAGAACCTCTTGTTTGTGACATTAGGCACAGGGGTTGGCGGCGGCATTGTCTTAAATGGACAAATCTTAAACGGGTGCCATTCCGCTGGAGGAGAAATTGGACATATCCCAGTCCGTTCCACTGAGAATCGTTTATGCGGTTGTGGTGCTAGAAATTGTCTTGAAACCTTTTCTTCTGCGAATGGATTAACCTTGAGCATGCGAAAAAAACTAGAAGAAGTTGGGGAAAGCTGGGCCTCACTATCGGCTCCTAGGATCTTTTCAGAAGCTGAAAAGGGAAATCCCCTTGCTCAGGAAGTGTTAGCGGAGTTTATTGATATACTAGGACAAGCATTAGCGGGGATTTTGAATACAATCGATGTAGAGCAAGTAATTGTCGGCGGTGGTTTGTCTGCAGCGGGTGACCAGCTATTGAAACCACTAAAAGCGAGCATGGACAGGTATGTGTTTCCACAAATTAAACATCATTTCTCCTTGAAAAAGGCTCAATTAGAAAATGAAGCGGGTAGCTATGGTGCTGTTTATGCTTATCTATCAATGAATGACCTGAATTAGCTTGACATTAAACATTTTTAATTGATATATGGAATAGTGATTGCTATGTAAGCTAGACCCATTTACAACACTGAGGTATGATAGATGTCTACTTAGTGATGTGAATGGGTCTTTTTATTTAAAAAAGAGTGAGGAAAATGAAGTCGAATTTTTTATGGGGCCATTGTAGCGAATCAAGTTGAAGGGGCGTTCATATGAATAGTAGAAAATAGTCTGGGTGCAGTAGATACACTAGACAGTGAAAATGAGATTTGCGACGTTTATCGTATCGAGTTAGTAAGTGCAAGCAGTGGCGAGATGAGTAACCGTTATGGGGCTTTGAAATACACGTTGCTAAAAAAGCGTTGTCGTTCCTGTCCGCTCCAACACGAAGGAATCTGTCAAAAAGTGATCAAGATCAAACAAGTTTTTAAAAACAGAGTATTGTTGTATGAACGCATAGGAGCCGTATCATAAATAATGATATTTTTTGAATTTTCCGCGGTATAATAGATGTTATAGCACGTTAAATAGAAAAAATGAATCGAAAGGATAGCTTATGACAGATAAAACCAGTTGCTATACTTATTTCATTATTACAGGGAATTTTGAACCTGATGATCTCACGAGATATCTGAATTTGAAGCCATTCGAGCAATGGCGGATCGGCGATGAGAAAAAGAATGGAAAAAAATTTGATTTTGCAGCATGGAAATTTGGGCTGTGTGAGGTGTACGATGTTTTGGTCGAAAATCAGATGCATAGCACACTAAAAGAATTAATACCTAAAAAAGAAAAACTGAAACATTTAAAGGCTGAATTTGACTTATCATTTTCATTAGAGATCGTTCCCTCGATATACATTGATGAAGTCCATCCGTGCATAAGTCCTAGTAAAGAAGTAATCGATTTTTGTTCAGAAACAGAAACGGCGATTGATATCGACTATTATGTTTATGATTCAAGAGATGAGGAATGCCAGATCACTGAAAAATCTTAGATCGAATAGCAGACGTAGTATAGCAGCATAAATAATTGAATGAAAATAAGAATAGGTGAGTTTAATGAAATACGAATGTCCTTTTGTAAACACTATGGATCTATGTCAATAAAGTGGACTCATTTTTTGAAACCAATCCACTGCGACTAAAAGAATGCGTCATCTTGTTCGTGCGCAAAGCTTACTCAAAATACTAGAATTATTATTTTAAATTAGAAGGAGAATACATATGAAAAACAGAAAATTATTTCTACTGATAGCAGTTGTTTCTATAGGATTGGTGGGTTGTTCTACAAATGATTCTGCCAATTCATCGAGTTCTTCGAGTTCTTCAAAGGAGACCAGTGATAAAGCTAGTTCTAGCTCAATCATTGCTAGTAATGAAAAAAGCAGCGTGATTGCGAGTTCAACTTCCTCAAAAGAATTTGCTGAAACTTCAAGTAGTTTGGAAAAACAAACTAATTCTACTGGTTTAGAGGAGACTCCTATATTGAGTGGTGATTATACATCCATGAATGGGACTTGGACTAATTCAAATGGGTATCAATTAACATTTAACAATGGGGAGGTTACGTTATCTGGAGATGGATTGGGAGGATTAACTCACTTTACATTAAACGACCCCGTGAAGCAAAGCAATGTAATTTATTTATCATTTGTTCCAGCTCCGGCTCCAAATGGAATGAATTTGATGCTTGCATTAAAAGGTACTAGTCCCTCCGAAGGGTTGGATGAAGATGGTACGGATTCAAGTAGAGATCGGATTATTATGGGGAACAACGGCGGAACAATGTTGTTCGCTCCTAAAGAAAAAGGAGGTATTCCTGATACTGCTTACTACAAGGAAAATTAGAAGTTCAGCCTTTTAGTGAAAGTAACACAATCTGAGTATGTTATTTCGGATGAATTATTCGATGCTAGAGATTTTAAAGGTGAACGAGAATATTTCGTCGCAAGGTCAGACTTAATTTTTCAGTGTCTCTTTTTAAAACTGTAGAAGTAACATATGAAAATATAAGTATATATTATTATCGTGAAGCCCAATCATCTTAGAAACACTCTTGTATATCATACATGATATAGTAGTTAATATTTTCAACTATCCCGTATGGCAGGGAAAATAAGTGATGATAGAAACTATTACCCCCTTTTTTTCGCCTATCTCAACAATGTCTACCGCGAAAAATTAATTTTAATAATGTAGCCAAATAGATTGATGAGAAGGGGAATCTTTGAATAATATTCGGGGGAGTAGGGTTGTCAAAATAGGCCTATTCAATGAAGCTAAATGAAAAGTGCCCCTTTTACAAAAGTTATGATGGAAAAGCACAAATTGAAATGTTTACATTATTCGTATAACCTCCAGCTGGCTCATCACCGAGTATAAAATCGATTTAGCGATTTTGTACTCGGTTTTTTCTGTTACATTGTTGCCGTCGAATGACTAGTACATAGTGAGTTTTGCATCATGAAATAAAAAAGGACCTTAGCCAGCAGCATTTTTATAGTTACCTTTGACTGTGACAAAACATCTATCGAACTATGACAAAATTAGGTTGAAAAGCAAGAACTAACAGACTAAGTTTTCCCTTATAATAAACATGTCGGGAGGGGAAAAAATGAATGAACGGATCCGAAATATTCTGACTTTGTTAGTAAAGAAGCCGGAGATAAAAATGGCTGAATTAACGAAAGAGCTTGGATTGACACGAAGGCAAATCAACTATGCTATCAACCAATTTAATTCTGAATTGATCACTCAGAAAATGCCAAGTATCCAGCGTAACCATACCGGCGATTTTAATATTCCACTGGAAGTTTTGCAAATGATTTCGACCCAACAAACACAAGCGAGACAGCTGAACCTAATTCCATCAGATAATGAAAGAATTGCGTTAATTATCATGTTTATTGTCACTAACAATTACGTGAGTATTGATCATCTTAGCGATTATTTATCCATCGGTAAGACAACTGTAACTGAAGATTTGAAAAAAGCAGAGCAGCTTATAGAAAAGTATTACCTAACACTGAAATATGATCGTGTTAATGGCTACCATATAGAAAAATCGGAACATAGAATTATGCAGCTCTTATCTGATTTAGTGAAGCGCTACCCAATCATTAAACGAGAGGAGCAGTTGGAACAGTTAAGCAATCGTATCTCCAGAGAAGAAGTCATCCATCTTATTCATAATATGGAACAATTGTTGCATTTAAGTTACTCAGATGAATCATTGGAGTATTTAAAAACAGTATTACCCTTGCTTCTAGCTCGAGGAGTAGTTAAGAGTGAATTAGGCGTAGATGGTTTTTTTGAAGGAGAGGTAAGAGATACCCCTGAATATCGCTTTTTGAATGTTCTAATTAAAGAGACGGAATGGAAGCTTTCTGAAAGCTATCTTGAGTGGATAACGCTGCTGTTTTTGATATCAAATATTTTTGAAAAGAAAACAACGCAGGAGTTTGATTCGGATAGGCAACTCAAAGAGCTGATTAGAGAAATGGTCTCCAATTTTGAACGGCAGACATTCACTACAATAGAAGATCGTGAAAACTTTGAACGGCGTATTCTCAATCATTTGCGTCCCGCATGTTTTAGGATCAAGTACAACTTGAGCTTGGGTGTGTATTCGCTAGATAGTTTAATCCAAGATAGCAACCACGCTATTTTGAGCGACTTGATGAAGGAGTTGATCGTTCCAACTGAAAATTGGTTGAGACGAGCGTTTCCTAACGATGAATTGGAGCTTCTTTCTTATTATTTCGGTTTTCAGTTAAGCAATCAACATGTCGTTAAAAAACAAAAACCGAGAGCTGTTGTTGTTTGTACGAATGGAGTGATGGTTTCAAAAGTAATCAGAGAAAGTTTGGAAAAACTTTTTTCCGAACTGCACTTTTTATCCTCATTTTCCGTTCGAGATTTTTATCAGTTTGAAGTAGATTATGATCTTGTTTTTACAACAATTCCATTGGAAACAGAATTGCCTCAATTCATCATTGATCCGATCATGACCTATAAAGAACAAATCAGCTTGCGGTATCGAGTATTAAATGAACTAGGAATCAATGAAGTGGATCAGTCGGTGGATCGCTTGATGGGGATCATCCAGAGATATTCCGAGGTCTCCAACTCGAAAGAATTGAAGGAAGAGCTTCAATATTTCCTTCTGCAGGAAAAACAAGATTCACCATTAGAAAATACCAAAGTCCTGCCATCACTAACGTACTACTTAAAGCCGAATTATATCACCGTTATTGATGAAGAAATCAGCTGGGAAGAAGCGATTATTTTGGCCTGTAAACCCTTGATAGATAATCAGGTGGTCAATGAGGCATTCATAACTGACTGTCTGCAGCAAATTCAACAGCCAAACTATGCCGGTTTTTTTGGTGAAAAAACATGTATTCCGCATACTACGGCAGAGCATGGGATTCAAAGAGAAGGAATCAGTTTATTGATAAGTCAAAAGAAGATTGACTTTCCTAATCGCAAAGGGATTCAACTGATATTTCCTTTATCGTTCCTCGATTTGACCAAACATTTGAAAGCGATTAATCAAATTGCGGATATTAGTACAAATCAAGAAGTTTTACATGAATTATTAACGAAACAAGAGACAACATCAATCTACCAGTTAATTCGACAATTTACATGATAAGAGAGGTTTGGAATGAAGATTAAAGATTACCCTCGCTTCACGATTATTATGCGTGGTTATACCTTTCAACAGGCGGATGCCATTTTAAAAGCCATGGAGGGTCTTGAAAAAAATTTCGCTGTTGAGATGACATTAAACACGCCTGATGCATTACAGCAGATTCGACAGCTGACAGAAAAGTATGGGGATTCAATTTATATAGGTGCGGGGACTGTTCGTTCAATCAAGGATGTGAAAGAAGCAATTCACGCTGGAGCGCAATTTTTATTAGGACCTCATATCTTTACCCAAGAAATGCTGGATTACGCCAAGCAACACCAGGTGTTGAGTGTGCCAGCAGCGATGACTCCTTCGGAAATCGATGAAATGTTTACTCGAGGAGCAGATATTGTCAAAGTATTCCCGGCTTCAGTTGTAACCCCACGTTTTTTCAAAGACGTCCAGGCACCCTTGGGGAAACTGCCATTAATGGGTGTTGGCGGAATCTCGATCGAAAATGCTCAAAGTTTCCTATCAAATGGTGCAAGCTATTTAGGACTTGGTTCAGGAATGTTTAATAAGAAGGATTTGGATGACCTAGCTAGTGAGAAGTTAGCAAAATCGATGCGGAAATTAATTTCTAGTGTGGAAGGAGTAGGTGTTTGATGGAATTGTTTTTGCATGAAGAATTAGTATTTAGAGAAGTAATCGCGAAAACGAAAGAAGAAGTACTATCCTTTTTAGCAGAAAAGCTGTTTGAAAAGGGCTATGTAAAGCATGAATACATTCAAGCAATTCAGGAAAGAGAAAAAGAATATCCAACAGGATTGCCTTCGTCAGAACCGGGGATAGCGATTCCTCATGCGAACTTCGAAATGGTAAACAAAACAACATTGGCGATTGCTACGTTAAAACAGCCTGTTGAATTTCACAACATGGAAAAGAAACAGGCGGAGCTGCCAATTCAGATTGTGATCATGATGGCGATTGGTGAGCCGCATGGACAGGTAGAAATGCTGCAAAAAATCGTGGCAATCATCCAAGATGAACCTTTGCGGAAAGCGATGGTTAAAACAAAAACAAATAAAGAACTATTACAACTTTTAGAGAAAGTTGTGGCTTAAAAATAGTAGTAGGAGGAAATGATTATGAAAAGAATTTTAATTGCTTGTGGAAATGGAATCGCGACATCAACAGTAGTAGCGACTAAGGTAAAAGAATATTTAACGAATCAAGGAGTTCAAGTTGATACTACTCAAACAAAACTAATGGAAGTTCCAGGCAAAGTTCAAGATTACGATTTGTTAATCACCACTGGCGAATTTGAAGGTCAGACAGGAGATGTTCCTGTAGTTAAAGGAATGCCGATCCTGATTGGTATGGGAATGGAACAGACGATGGAAGAGATTTTGAACTATGTTAAATAGGCTACCTATCGAGGAGGGACAAAAATGAAAGTAATTATGAGTGTCTTCAACTTTCTGATGGCTGCTGGGCCGACGGTTATGCTGCCAGTAATTATTACAGTCATCGGTTTGATTTTTGGGTTAAAAATCACTAGAGCATTTAAATCAGGTTTGACGTTGGGGATCGGTTTTGCTGGGATTAAGTTGATTCTTGATTTTATGACGACCAATGTGGGGCCAGCTGCAAAGGCTATGGTTGAGCGGACAGGCGTTCAATTAGATGCATTAGATGTTGGCTGGGGATCAATAGCTGCTGTTACATGGGCTTCACCGATTATTGCCCTGTTGGTCTTTGCAATTCTGATTGTCAATATTATCTTACTCGTATTGAAACGAACCAATACACTGGATGTGGATATTTGGAATTATCATCATATGGCAATCGTAGGGGTAATGGTTTACTTTGTAACCAAAAATGTTTTCTTGGGAGTCGGTGCTTCGGTTGTGATGGCCATTATTACCTTCAAAATTTCTGATTGGTCACAACCGATGGTGGAAGGCTTCTTTGGAATTCCGGGTGTTTCATTACCGACTGTCTCAGCTTTGTCATCGCTGGTTATTGCTTGGCCATTAAACTGGTTATTGGATCGCATTCCATTATTCCGCAAGTCAACCTTCACCATTAAAGATGCACAAAAATACTTAGGCTTCTTTGGGGATTCAATGATTATGGGCTTGGCAATTGGTCTGGTGATTGGATTGTTAGCAGGCTTTGATGTGACACAAATATTCCAGCTAGGAGTAAGCATGTCTGCTGTATTGGTTTTGATTCCTAAAATGACTTCTTTGTTTATGGAAGGGCTGATGCCAATATCTGATGCGGCTCAAAAATGGTCGCAAGCCAAATTCAAAGGACGTCGTCTATTTATCGGATTAGATGCAGCCGTTGTAGTAGGAAATCCAGATGTTATTACGACCGCTTTGATTATTATTCCATTGACGATCGCTATGGCGTTAGTGTTGCCAGGAAATCGTGTGCTGCCATTCGCCGATTTAGCCGTGGTTCCTTTCCGAGTAGCAATGGTCGTTGCATTAACTAGAGGGAACTTACTGAAGAATATCGTGATTGGATTAGTTGTTACTGCTTCACTACTATGGTGTGGTACTGCGACAGCACCTGTTTTAACTGCGATTGCCAAATCAGTCGGAATCGAATTAGGAGCAAACGCGATGCTGATTTCATCATTTGCGGCAACCGCAATGATTCAAAGTTATTTGGTTTTCTTAGCCTTTACCTTTAAACCAATGATTGGGATTCCAATCTTACTGCTGGTTTTTGCAGGGGCTTGGTATTATTTCGAAGGTGTTAAGAAAATCAATGTGGAAACTATGAAGGAAGCTACAAACTAAAAAGGGAGTCCTATCGTGAAAATTTCAAAGATTAAAGTATACAAAGTAAAGCCTCGCTGGATATTTATTAAGGTTAGTACAGATGAAGGTATCGATGGCTGGGGCGAAATGATCTCAGGTACTAAGACGGAAACAGTGGTTGCTGGAGCTTATGAAATCGGCAATCGGTTGATTGGGAGAAATCCTTTTGAGATTGAGCGCCTATTTCAAGAAATGCACCGTTCCTTTTTCCGTGGAGGCCCCATCAATGGAACGATTGTTTCTGGAATTGAGATGGCCTTATGGGACATCAAAGGAAAGGCCTTTGGCGTACCTGTTTACGAATTACTAGGCGGTGCTGCGCGCGATAACATTAAAGTCTATTCCTGGATTGGGGGCGATCGTCCTAACGAGGTATTAGAACAAGCGCAAGATCGTTTTGATCGAGGGTTCACTGCAATCAAGATGAATGCTACCTCGGAGCTGCACTATATTGATTCTTATGAAAAGGTTGAAGAAGTAGTTGAACGAGTAGCATCCATTTATGATCATTTTGGCAGCAAACTGTCGATTGGAGTCGATTTCCATGGTCGTGTGCACAAGCCAATGGCCAAAGTGCTGGCAAAGGCTCTCGAACCTTATCATCCGATGTTCCTAGAAGAAGTAGTCTTACCAGAAAATGAAGAACACTTCAAGGAGGTGGCAAATGCAGTTGCGGTACCGCTGGCAACTGGCGAACGTTTGTATACTCGCTGGCAATTTAAGAACATCTTCAATCAAGGGGCGATTGATGTCATCCAGCCAGACGTTGCCTTATGCGGAGGCATTCTTGAAACGAAGAAAATTGCGGCTATGGCAGAAGCTTATGACGTGGCTGTTGCTCCTCATGCACCCTATGGGCCAATCGCACTAGCGGCAACACTACAAGTAGATTCTTGTACACCAAATGTTTTCATTCAGGAACAAAGCTTAGGAATTCATTACAATAAGGGCTTTGACTTGTTGGATTTCGTGAAAAATAAGGATGTTTTCCAATACAAAGATGGGTATGTCGACTTACCAGATAAACCGGGACTAGGTCTTGAAATGGATGAAGAAAAGATTGAAGAAATTGCGCAAGAAGGGCTGGTTTGGACGAACCCTCAATGGAAGAATTATGACGGTACGATAGCTGAGTGGTAAAGGAAGGTGAAAAAAGATGGCAGAGGCTGTAGCAATCGCGATTTTCTTAGTGGTCTTGATTATTTTACAAGTGAAGGAACAAAAAAAGATAACATTAGCTGCTAAAAGCAGTTGGATAAAGAAGAGTCTTTCAGTGGTTTTAGCCATTACGTTACTCATCATCTTTTGGTCGAATAATCCAGCTGATCAAATCAAGTTGATTGCCTTTGCCACTCTTATTTTCACATTTGGTTTTATGAAAGAGGGGTTCAGCGAAGATCATTTGATTAAGTTAGGTGTTTTAACAGGTGATTTTGATGAGTTTAAAAAGATTCAGATCGAAGAACTACCAAATCAAGCGCAGTTCGTCTCCTTTTATAAAAATAAGAATAATCGCTTGACCTTAGTCTTTAATTCTTCACAAGCTGAAATCGTTTCTTATTTTGAACAAATGAATCTACAGGACCGTCTAATCATTGGTGAAAAAAACAAAGAGAAAGATAGAAATAAATGATCTATTCCCTTTTTACAATGGGACAAAATTGTGGCTAGGCATCAATTTATGATGTATTTCACTCCACTTCGAACTTACACACTAAAAACATACTATGACGAAAGTGTCTAGCTCCGTGGATAAGCCGAATAATCCGAAAATCGCTTCTCTTATTTTCGCGAGTATTCGGCTTAGTTCTAAAAGAGCTGCTTCATTCACACCAACTATGCGTTTTTTTAAAAGGCTATGACAGGTATGTCAAAGCTTTTTTTGTTTGCCAATAAATTGATTAAATATTATTTTTTGGGATAAATTCCTTCAGGTAACCTAGAAAATTTATTTTATTCAAACTGCAGAAAAAAAATAAAAAAATAGAAGAGGAATAGCGGCTTTTTCCGTCATGAAATAGTTTTTACCATCCATTTTGAGGAAGATTTCCCTTTTTTTTCTCGTTATACTCACAGTATGAAAAAGACATAAAAGAGGGTGATGTAAATGAAAAAGAAAAAGGGATTCTGTACCCGTATGACTAGGATTAGTACTTTAATAATGGTAGTGGTTATTTCTTTATATACACTTTTTTCGCATCCGTTGCAAGCGTTCGCGAAAGAAAGCATTGTTGGGACAACGAGCAGTACGGTTGTCAATAAAAAGCAGAAATCACCAGAGTCAGCACCTGAAAATTCGAAGTTTCTTGTTGAGTCCGAAGAAGCGGCTCCTACACAGTCCACGGATGAAGAAATAAAGCCGTCACAAGCTGAGAAAGAAGGAGAAACAAGTAAAAGTGAAAAAGATTTAGGACCAGTTCAGGCGACGAGCAATGATGACTCTGCAGAAAAGCCTGCTAATTCCAATCGCCAAAGCCACTCCACTATGGCAGCCGCTACGATCGATTGGGAAGGCGTCGCTTCTAGTCTTGGAAATGTTTACTATCGGCTTTGGTCAGACGGGAGGGCAGGTGTCGTCCATGGGAATCAGATTGCTGAAAACGCGACTATTGAGATTCCTGATACTGTAGTATTGAACGGAAAAAATTACGATGTCGTCCATATTTATGAGAACGCATTTCTCAATAATAAAAAAATAAAAAGCCTAAGATTTACAGGGAATTCCAATTTAGAGTACATTTTTGAAGGAGCCTTTGAAGGCTGTACCAATTTAGAAAAAATCTATTTTGAAAAGTGTCGCTATTTAAGAGAAATCAGAGCCAGTGCCTTTAAGGGATGTACCAAGTTGAATTATGTTTCATTTGATACTTGTGAGAGGTTAGTTGCGATTGGCTCTTATGCGTTCGCTAAATGCGGAAATCTAGCAGTTGCATTGGATTTTTCAAACTGTAAAGCATTGAAAAAAATTGAAGAGCGAGCGTTCAGTAACTGCAAAAAATTGAGTAGTATTTCATTTGAAAACTGTGAGAAATTAGAGGAGATCGGTCCTTATGCGTTCACATATTGCGAAGGATTGTCAGGCACACTGGATTTTTCAAGCTGTAAAACGTTAACAGCGATCGGCGATGAGGCGTTCAGTGCATGTAAAAACATTACTTCATTAAATTTTGGTAGCGATCCTGCTTTAAAATCGGTAGGAACACAATCATTCCGTGACTGTGAGGGATTGGGCGGTACAGTAATCAATATTCCGGATTCAATTAAGACGTTCGGTGAAAAAACGTTTATGAATACAATCAATGGTTACAAAGAATTGCATCACCAAAAAATTGCTGAAGTAAAAGGGGTGCTGCCAAATTTAACAGTAGAACCGATCGCACTCCCTGCTGAAGCTGAAGCGTATGAAAGTAAAGTTGATAGTTCGAGAAACAAGACATTGCTTCATAAAGGAGCGAAATGGACAAACAAAGAACGGACAGAGGCGGAAATTCGAATTGATTACGGGTACAATTTTGATCGAATTGCAAACGTAGATATTGTATTTGTAATGGATTATAGTGCCTCAATGCTGTCACCCACACCAATAACAAAAAATGGAGTGAACTATAATTATCCTAGAGCCTATCTAACGGATGATATAGTGAATGATGCTTCCAAAATGTTTTTAGAAAGCGATCAGCTAGGATACGATAATCGTGTGGCAGTAGTAGCATTTGGAGATAAAGAGGAGCCACTCTATACGTCAAACTTTATGACTACCTCTGATGAGGTAAAGAACCATCTCATCAAAAGCCCTTCCTGCTGGGCACAAGACACAAACTACGATGCGGGAATGAACGGGGCAATCAAGTTATTAGAAAATAATAAACAGCAGGGACGAGAACAAGCGGTTATTTTTTTAAGTGATGGGGAGCCTAATAGAGGAAATGGTATCAGTCAAGCGGATAGTCTACGTAAGAATGGTGTAAATGTTTATCCTGTAGCGATGTATGCTGAAAATAATGGTACACCTGAGGCGCTAAAAAAACTTTCTCACGATGAAAAAACTGTCTACGTCGCAGATGATACGGACTCATTCGAAAAAATCATGGCGGATGTGGTAAAAGATGTGATCAACCACGCTGAACCCTTGACCGTGAAACTAGAAGATGTGTTGGGCAAGGAATTTGAATTGCCTTCTGGTACGCAAGCGGACTTTGAGCTTTCTCCTGACGGCGGCAGTGTGATCGTCAGCGCAGACAAAAGAAACATTACTTGGGATTTGCGTGATTGTGCTCAAGGTGTAGCCCATACGTTGAAAATCAAGGTACGGGTAGAAGAAGGGAAAGAATTTGTGACCACTGGGACCTTGGAAACGAATGAGTCGTTAGAAGCCATCAGTACCAAGAATCCTCTAGATCCTGCAGAATGTCTTGAAACAGTAGAGCAGCCGCAGTTAGATCGCTATTTGGCCCATTTCGAATTCAAGAACGTCAGCTTCCCAGGCAAAGAGTTGCCGGAAGAAGTCAGAAAACTGCTTCCGCTTTCCAAAGGTGGCTTCGCCAATAACACACCGGTTCAAGCCGATCAAGTGACCAATAAAGTTCGAACAAAAGACGGACAATGGTGGGAGTTCCTGGGCTGGGACGAGAATGAGAAGACGATTGCCGGGAAAGATATTCTGTTCAGCGGGGGATGGCGTTATGTCGGTTATGACTTCAGTTTTATCAAACAAAATGAAGAGAACGTGGGATTACCGAACGCAGAATTTAGTTTGTATGTATGGAAAGGCAATGGTTCGCCGAAAGAGTCTGATCTAGTCAATGATGCTAGTTTAGCCGCAGGTAAATGGCAATTGATTGACACGCAAACGAGTAGGGCGGATGGACGGGTGGATTTCTTGGAAATCCCGGTTCAAGAAGGACGCTATTTTCAGTTAGTCGAAACCAAAGCGCCATTTTTATATGTTCACCCGCAAGGGCAGTGGCGCTTGACCTTTAGTGAAGAAGATGGGTTTTTCGAAAATGATCAGATCATTGGTCTGCCCGGTAAGGATGGACAGCCGCCAGTATTTGAGAAGATTCCAGAAGGCGAACACCAAGGCATGTGGCGGATCATAAACAAGCACGCCAACGGAGAAATGCCGGCAACTGGCGGCAGAGGATCCAGCAGCTTTGCCATCGCCGCTTTGATCTGTTGGGGAATTGGGATGAGTGGTCTGGGTGGCTGGCATCTATACAATCGCAAAAAAAAATAAGCCCTTTTTGAGTCGCAGGGAGGTCGCTTAAAATGTGACAGCCCTGCTCTCTCCTTAGAGTGAAAAACCAGCCGGAATTTTGGAGAAATCTAACTAGTTATTCATCCCATTGGTTCCTGTGATAAAATAAAAGTAAAAAGAGCGTGATAAGATGGAAGAAAATCACAAACATCGAGTCGAAGGATTACTAAAACAAGCAATGCATCATGCCGTCATTTTGATTGAAGCGGCGCCTGGATATGGTAAGAGTGAACAAGTAAAAGCCTTTCTTAATGAAAGAAAGAAAAATTATGCTTGGTTACGCCTCCGCAAGATGGATAATCATTTGTTTTTTCATTGGAAACAATTGTTGAAAGCGCTAAATGAGATCATGCCCGAAAAAAAAGAAGCCTTGCACGCGCTAAGCATGCCCGATGAACCCGCTCAAATCGCCGAATTGATCGAGATTATTGAGATGAATGATGAAGAAGCTGTACTGGTGATTGATGACTACAGTCTATTGACGGATCAAAAAGTTCTCTTTTTGTATGAAAACCTTATAGAAGCATCGTTTGAAAAGCTGACCCTCATCGTTATCAGCAGTCGGAAAACAGAGCTTGGCCGGCTATGCATCAAGAGTAATGTCTCCTTTTACTTGATTGGCGAAGAAGAGTTAAGGCTCAGCAGTAAAGAGGTCCAGAGCCTTTTTAAAAAGAATCGTCTTTCAATCACGCAAGAACAAGCTGAAAAACTTACTGAAAAATGGTATGGTTGGCCGCTGCCGTTATCGATACTAGCAGAACAGCATACGATGGCCGATGAGACCTACACAGGATCGTTAGAAAAAATCCAACAATTGTGCTATTTCTATTTGTATCGAAATTATTCTAAACAAACGAAAAAGCTATTGATTAAATTAGCCTTAGTGGATGTGCTCCCGTTAAAATTACTTGATTCACTAGATGAGGAAGACCGTGAGTTGTTGGAAAATCACCCAATGTTTTTCTTCGATTATAAAAAAGGGGTCATCCATATTCAAGAAACCTACAAAGAGTTTCTGAGAGGGTATCAAGCAAAATTGTCAGACACAGAAAAAAAAGCAGTGATGCAACTGGTTGCGACCATCCTTTTTAAACAAAATGATTTAGAAGAGGCCTTGCCATTACTTCTAAAGAGCGGACTCCAAGATCAAGCGGTAGAAGCAATATGGCAATTGATGACGCCTACTACTGATTACAATCAAACGTTGTTCCTCTTCGAGCAGTCGAAATTGTTATCAAAAGAATATCTGGAGGAGCATCCGCGAGCAGAGTTGCAACGGGTTTCGCTGCTTTTCTTTCTTGGAAAAACAGACCGAATTGAACCAATTTTAACTGAACTTTTGGAAAAGCTAGAGGACAAAGCGACTTCGGATAAAGAAATACTGGGAGAAATCCATTTTATGCTTTCTCGAATCATGAGCATGAAAGGCGAAGTCAGTTCTTTGGAGCATATCAAAATTGCCAGTACGTATCTTCCGGATGGCAGCCGTTACTGGGGAGAGCCTGCACCGATCATCTTAAAAGCTTCTTGGCTGCGCTTGCCACGTTACGAAAAAGGCGTGAATGATCAGCTGATAAAGGCCCAGAAAATGTACGAAGCCGTAAATCCAAGTATAACGATTCTGTTGAAGGGAAGGAACATTTACGTTGACCGCTTTTTCGCCGCAGAGATCGCTTATTATACATTTAAAATAAAAGAGGCGAAAGTAAGATTTTTAGAGCTGCTGTATATTGGGAAGAACGATCAGATCCCGGAAATCATTTTGCTTGCTAGAGAGTATTTATTACGCATTGGATTAGTAAAAGGCGAATTGCAGGAAGCGCAAAATCAATTAAAAGAAATTGGTAAATTGATTAATGAACTGGAACTTTATCAATATAACGGTCTTCATGCACAATTAACCGGTTGGATCGCTTTGTATCTGCAAAGTGTAAAAGATGTCCCTAGCAGGATGATCGAAGAATCTACCCGTGAAAAATCAAAATGGGAAATTGTTCGAAATGGGTTTACTCAAGCAAGGTATATGATTCAAACCTACGATTTTTGGGAAGCGATCGCGTTGCTGAATTATTTGGAAGAGGTCTATCGGGTATATTCAGGTCATTGGTTGAGTCTGATGTATGTCAAAATATATCGAGCCATTACTTATTCTAAAATCGGCAATCGTGAGCTGGCGATCAGAGATCTTGAAGCCTCGTATGAAATGAGTTTCGGAAACAATATAATTACACCATTCATTGGCTGTGCCGGGGATATGCGGTATTTGATCCAAATTGCGCGTGAAGATGCGCAAGAAAAATTTGATGATACTTGGCTGGACCTGATTTTCACAAAGGCTAAAGGACTGGAACGGAAAGTAGGCACACTACGTAAACAAAATGACGCAGAAAACCAAACCGTCAAACTCACACCGCGCAGAAAAGAGATCCTGCAAGATTTAGCCAAAGGATTAACAGCAGAAGAAATTGCAGAGCAGCGTCATATCGCAGTGACCACCGTTCGCACCCACATCAAAAACATTTATGGTGATCTGGGGGCTGTCAATCGAGCGGATGCCGTCCGAATCGCTGTTTCGAAGGGTTTGATTTGACAACTGGAGGCTTTTTACGAAGATGACGATACTCATTTTTTAGAGAATAAATGAATCGATATTACGACAATGATTCGCCTAGAAACAAGCCAATACTGAATAAAAATAAGTCGCCGGAATAACCGATATCATTATTCCAGCGATTTTTTTGGTATTTATTGACCTATTGAAACGTAGTTGATTCCTTGCAGTCATTGAATTTGAATCACTGCTCAATGGAACAGGAGCTGTTATGAAGGTGTCGGGAACTTAGCAAAGGTGATGAAAGAAAAGAATCAAGCGACCATCATGCGAGCAGGTGTATAAAATGGAGGAGAATTTTTAGAAATTTAGGAAAAAGTCTAATTGAACAAAGGTGCAGCAAGATACATTCAGAAGAATTTTTCTGGCTGTATCTTTTTTTAGTTTCAAGAAAAAAATTGTCGTCTCCGTTCATTTTTTGAAAGACGATGGATTCATTTATTGAGATAAAGCGGTTAATAGTATGGATAACCC
The DNA here is from genome assembly GCF_004309355.1 of Enterococcus florum. Classification (GTDB taxonomy): domain Bacteria; phylum Bacillota; class Bacilli; order Lactobacillales; family Enterococcaceae; genus Enterococcus_A; species Enterococcus_A florum. Next base: position 80,873 of record NZ_BJCC01000022.1, read on the forward strand.
AATAGTATCAACTGGTAATAAATAAACTAGCTTTATGAACACATGAAATTTTTTTCGATGAGTGCTCTTTGTCTTCTTCAGAGAGAGGTCAATATGTTAAAAAAAGCTGATTGAAATCATTAGGATGCGCACTATTTATTGAATAAAAAATAAAATTTTTGAGTATTGAATTTTTCTTTGAATTGCTTGATTGGTACAGGATGAATAAGCAAAATTCTAAAATGAATGCTTTTTGATATTTTTTTCATTTTTTTCTCATAAAAAAGTATGAATAGGACGAAAAAATAGCTAGTTAACAAAAAAATTGAAGAATAAACCAAGTAAGTCCTTATCGCTTCCATTACAAAATAAATAACGGTTTTTGTAGAGTAAATTTAGAAAATAACTAAAAACATTTATTTTGAAGAAGGGCATCTAAGAAGAATTAGAAAGGATACAAGTGGTATAGACAAAAAAAGGTTGATTATAAAGTCTTTTTAAGACTTTATATACCAAAAAGAGTATTTTTTTTTCAATAAAAAAATACTCAACAACTTAAATTCTAGTTAACAAAAACAAAAAATAACGTATCTAGGTATCGCGATGCTTGTGGATTAAAAGAGAGTGAGAAAAAAAAGAACGAGGGTGTTTTTTTTTGAAAAAAAATATAAAAAATGAAAATCGGTTAGAATGTAATAGCTCAGGCAAAGTAAGAAAAGAAGGAGGAGGGAAATTGAAAAAACTAATAAAAGTAGTTAGCCTGGCAATAGCTTTCTCATTTTTATCTCATCTTTTGCCGACTGCAAGAGCATACGCGGAAACTGGAACTGCTTTGGTCAATGAGCAAAATGTCAAATTGACGTACAAAGTAGAAGAAAAAGGGGCGTTTAATCATTGGCATCTTGAGATGGATAGAAAAAGTGATACGCCAAATGGACGTCAACGCATAAAGTTCAAATGCACAGACACTCAAGGAGATCCAATCGAATACCAAAAAGCAAATGGTCTAAAAACTGAAAACGATTGGTATGTAGAAGAAGAATTCTCAGCATCGGAAAAACGAGAATGGACTTTTGCTGTACCTCAAACGCAACAAAAACTGCAGCTTTACCTTCGATTAGAAGAGGAGCTGGAGGAGAACGATGAAACGATCATTGAAGAAACCATTTTTAATGATGGTGAACCTTATGTGTTGGTTAATCCGACACAAGTCACAACGAGTTCAGTTTATTCAGGAGAGATTTCGACACTGTCAGAAACGGGAATACCATTTTCGATAGCGAATTATTCACAAAATTTGCCGTTGTATGGGGAACGTGAACCAGAATATACCACTGATGCGACAGGAGTTTATCCAACGCATTCATGGCAGCCGAAAGATCAGAAAAACGTCATCAACCATCAAGGGATGCGAGACAATGTGGCTGGTTGGGACGGTGTGACTACCTGGGACACTTCGGCGGATGATCGAACAAACTCATATTTCCATTATGGAAGTCGAGGAACCGACAAAGAAAACCTGTCGATTCGCAAAATGGCGATGGAAACAGATGTTGAAGATGAGTTTTTGATTCGCTTAAATGTTCGCGGGAATATCAATTATGAGCCAGGTGTGGATATTGTGTTCATTTTGGATGCTTCCAATTCAATGAATACAGATCCATTCAATCCAAAAAACAACAGAAAAGGAAAAGCCAATGCGGCAATGAAAAAGCTGACTGAAGAGTTAGTTAAGCTGAAAACAGATGAAGATGCGAATCTTCGCGTTGGTGGAGTTATTTTCGGAACGGACGTAGCAAGCAGGCATGCTGTTAGTGAGGATACAACCAAATGGACGAACTTGGCAACAACCTATGAGAAAACGCAGACTCAAGGACAAACGTTTACTCAAAAAGCGATTCAAATAGGAAGTGATTTGCTAGAGGATGCAGGACAAGGCGCAAATACAAACCGCAAAAAGATGATGTTTGTTTTGACAGATGGTGCACCAACAAAAAGTTGGACCCCTTTGTCAAGAGCAGGCGATGATGCGCCACATTCCTTGAATAAAATTGATCCTGTGATTGTAGGAACCTTTAATCAAGGAAATAAACCTAATTATAATATAGGACAAAATGTAGGTGGCAACGGTGGTGATCCCTTTGCTGCAGCAGTGCTGCCGACGGGACATAAGATTACCAGTCATATCACTTTAGCAAATTCAACCGCTTTTGCGATTAAACAAAAAGGGGTAGAAATTCATGCTCTTGCTGTTGCCATTACTGATCAAGGTGGATTTACTAAGTCACAATTGTTAAGTGGATTATCTAGGATGTCCACGCAAAGGGCAGGAACTTCGGGAACATCTGATTCCCATTATTTGTTCCAGCATATCGAAGATTCAGCAGATGTGACTAGTTATGTTATGGATTGGTACAAAATTGTCACACGAACTGTTGATAATGGAAAGCTGCTTGATCCATTAGGGGACATGGTAACTCTTGTTGATGGCCCAACAACGAATCAAGTAGCGGGAGATCCATTGAATCCAGTGCCGAAAGCAAAGGCGACAACAGATAAGCGGACGATCACATTAGGCAATGATACGTTGACCTATCTGTCCTATGGCCAAGAATTACAGATCGAATACCGTGTGAAGCTGAAAGCGGAAGCGGAAGAAGGTAAATGGTATCAAGCGAACAAGCCGACTATCTTGGAACCAACTCCTGAACGAACCAGTGACAAACTAGACTTCGGTGTTCCTTCAGTACGAAAACCACAACGCATTTCGAAATTCGAAATTCCGGTTCAAAAAAATTGGACGGATACTGGCAATCAATGGACACTACGAACAGAGAAAATCGATGCTGTCTTACAAAAGAAAGATGGAACTACATGGACAGATATTAAAACGATCGAGTTGGATGCTGGCAATGGCTGGAGCGGGAGCTTCACTGACATTGAAGGCGGCGAAGCCAATACCTATCGTGTGGTTGAGAAGATTGAAGGCAAAGATAGAGTCTCAGGCTATGAAAAGCCGACGTATTCTCAAGAAAGCTTTACTTCAGAAAATCTAGCGGCTGGCGGAATCGTCATCACCAATAAACTGATGAAGACCGATACTTCCTTTACGAAAGTCGCTCAAAATGGACAGCCATTTACAGGGACGGATCTGCCGAAATTCAATGTGACACGCGATGACGGCAAGTTTGCAGCAGCAGATATAGTGCCAAATGCCAGCGGCGTTGTTTCTATCCAAGGTCTTCCAATAGGTACGTATAAGATCGAAGAGAGTTATGTGCCGCAAGGATATCAAAAAATGTCTGATTTGGAGCTAGTGATCGCTGAAAATACAGCGGGAACGGCACTAACTGCGAAGATCAATGGTCAAACGAATTTCCAAGCTGTGAATAAGCTGAACGATTTCACCGCAGAGATCAACAAAGTTGATGGGCGCGGCAAGGAGCTTTCAGGTGCAGCGTTCGAGCTGAAGAAACCAGATGGCACCAAAACGACGATTGACACAGGATCGACCTTCAATTTTACAGGGTTGAAACCTGGTAAATATGAATTGAAGGAAACAAGAACTCCAGAAGGTTTTGTAGGATTGAAGGATGTCTTCAAATTTGAGATTCACGAAGATGGTCGTGTGACTTCTGATACGAACTCAAATGTGGAAGTTACCAGTTCACTTAGTCATAACAAAATCACGATCGTCGTCGAAAACATGATGGGCAACCCATTGCCGAGTACAGGTGGATTCGGGATCAATTCAATGCTGAAAATTTCAGCAATATTTGTTGGTTTAGGCAGCCTGTTGGGGATCGTGTACGAGTATGTAAATAGACGGAGGGGCGTCCAATGAAAAAAATAGCCGCTTACTTTGGTCTGATCCTTTTAGTGATCAACGGATTGTTTGTACTGCCTGCCTATGCCGTGGAGCAGAACCCCGTAGAAGTTCAAATCGATACAAAAAAAGAAGGAAAACTTGTACCTGGAACAGAAAATGTCGACTTTGCAGTCTATGACTTGAGCAACTGGCGGCATACCAATGACCGAACGGAAAAAGAAGCCATGGGATTTCTGATGGATGAGCAAGTCACGAAAGAAAAAATGCAAGAATTCGTAGCAGCAGAACAATTACAGGTCGTGCATGAATCGATTCGTGTGGATCGTGAAGGCAAAGCTGTTTTCACCGTTGAACGCTACCAAAACAAAAAGGATGCAGCCTATCTCGTCCTTGCCAAAAACGAAACCAGCGACCAGCTCTTGCTGCCGATCGTGATTTATTTGCCACAGTATTATCTGGATACAGAAAACGAAAGTAATCAGTTACTCATTTATGGAAAATACGCGGACAAAGAAGTTCCTCAAGAACCAAAGAAAGAGGAACCGCCAACACGCACGGAGGTTGTTCAAAAGACAACAGAATTAACTCAGGGATTACCATCTTCCAGCAAGTCGTACCCGCAAACCAATGATGTCGCGACAAACGGTATCGTATTGGGCGGATTAGTATTGTTACTTGCGGCGATGGGTCTAATAAAAACTAATTTAGGGGGAAATAAGGAATGAAACGCAAATTAATGACAATGTTAGCGGCAGCAGCATGCATCGTGCCGTTGGCAACAGGGGTCTTTGGCTTAGGAAGTACAGCCGAAGCAGCCGAAGAAGTGAACGTAACACTTCACAAAAAGAAAATGGATGAGTTTCCATCAGAAGCAATCAAAAATGACGGGAAGATCAACAGTGCTTTTGATCACTTCCAAGGCTTAGAAGGTGTTGAATACACACCTTACGACATCACTGAGGATTTCTATAAAACTTTAGCTTTAACAGGTAACGAAACAAATGAGCAAGCGAAGGAAAAGACAGAAAATTGGATGAAATCGTATGTCTTCAATCCGTCAAAAGCAACACAAGCAGCACCAATGGATACAACAGATGACAAAGGCGAAGTGACGTTCAGCGGACTAGAAAAACGTGCTGCTGACGGAACTTACAAAGTTTACTACTTTGCAGAAAAACTTCCTTCAGGCTACCAACATGATGTGAATCCAACAATCTTAGTCTTGCCAGCAATGGACGGTTCTACTGAATTAACAGACATTCATTTGTATCCAAAAAATAAAGTAACAGACAAACCTGGACCAGAAAAAATCTTGGTTGACGAAGACGGCAACCAATTGCCAGCTCTTCCAGCAGGTGAAGACAACTACACATTTGAAATCGGCAAATTAATCAACTACAAAGCTTCTTTCAACTTCCCTAGCCAAATTGGTGATGTGAAGACAGTAGATGCTGATACAAACGAAGTACAAACGCGTTACAACAAATTCACCTTGGTCGATAGAGTATCAAAAACGGGTGTGAAATTTGAAGGAATCTCAAAAGTTGTTATCAACGGCAAAGAAATCAAAGGCGCTGAATTGACAGAGTTTTATACACACATGACGTTGACTCCTTATGGAACAACTGCACCATATGCTGATGCTGCTGGATTTGATTTAGCTGCGAACTTGAACAGCGAAACAAACCTTACAGATGCTGCGAAATATGCAACATCTAAAGCGACTGCTGATTACTTGAAACAATTTGCTGGTCAAAAAATCGAGATCGTTTATGGGATCTCATTGACTGAGCATACAGACGTGGATACTGAAGTAAAGAATGATTTGAAAGTCAACATGACACATGATGGCAATGTAGATGACAACCGTGGTGTAGATACGCCGCCTCCTGGTGTTCGAACTGGTGGACGTAAATTCTTCAAACACGAAGCTGGCAAAGAAACACAAGGCTTAGGCGGAGCAGAATTTGCTGTTGTCAAAGAAGCTGGCGGCAAAAAATATTACTTGGTTCAAAATGCAGCTAAAGAAGCAACTTGGGTAGAATATACTAATAAGAGCGAATTATCTGGCGCAACGAAATTCAAATCTGCAAACGATGGAACATTTGAAGTTGTTGGTTTAGAATATGGCGAATACGCATTGGTGGAAATGAAAGCACCAAATGGCTTCCTATTGTTGGATGATGATTTCGATTTTTCAATCAATAATGGATCTTATACGGAAACAGACGCATTGTCTAAAGTAGCAAACGTTTCTTCAGGCGGCTTCTTGCCATCAACTGGCGGCATGGGGATCGTAGCATTCCTAGTTGTGGGTATGGGCTTGATGGCAGTAGCGCTGATGAAATACCGTCGCTTACATGACCAAGCAATCTAAGCAATAACGAATAAGATGCACGGACATACAATTGTGTCAGTGCATCTTTTTTTGCTAGTTCTAAGGTTATTAAAGGGTGACTCTCTACGAACGATTCTTAAAATTTCTGTAATAAAATAGAATAATCTTTTTTCACAATTTTATTTAAGATTTACATGAGTGGAATAAAGTGACCTTGTAAACGGTTCAATTTCAAGCTTTATGAATCACTTTTTGGCAGATCACCTGAGCGATTGTTCAGGTGATTCTTTTGTGTAGTGCGTGGATTCTTAAAGAAACCTTGATAAATAAAGGTTTTCAGGCAATTGGTTTTGCCAAAATCAAATACGCATTACTAAAAAGTTTAAATTGCTATTTACAAAAAAAATATTCATTAACTTAATTCAATCTTCTTTATTAGAGAAAATAACGTAAAAATTAAAACGTTCGTTATTTTCTTAGCGTTTACCCATCCAAAAAACAACGATGTAAATACTTTTTGTTAAAAAGCGAAAATTCACCGAATTGTGTACACTATAGGTGCTCAGGCAGATAAGAAAAGAGAGGAGAGAGAAATTGAAGAAACTAAAAGTACTACTAAGCTTGGTAATTGCTTTCTCGTTTTTTTCTCATTTTATGCCAATCGGGATACGAGCATTCGCGGATACAGCGATTACTTTGATCAGCGAGGATGGTTTTTCTCTAACCTATAAAGTGGAAGAACAAGGAGAGGTGAATCATTGGCATCTGGTGATGGAAAGGGAAAGTGATACGCCAAACAAACGTCAACGTGCAAAATTCAAATGTTTAGATGCGGGAGGACAGCCAGTTGAATACCAGTTGGTAGATGGTATGGATGATGAAAAGGGGTGGTTAGTAGAAGAACAGTTTTCGGAATCAGAAAAACGCGAGCTGACGTTTATCACTCCACAGGAGGTCACACACCTGCAACTCTATGCTCAGTTAGAGGAAGAACGGAATGAAAATAATGAGAAGGTCATTAAAGAAACGGATCTTAATGAAGGTGACCCGTATATTCTGCTGAATCCTAAGAATGAACCAGTGAAAAAATCTGTTTATTCTGCGAACGCAGAGTTGACAACCCAAAGCTCTAGGCAGTATCAATCCATGTATAATGAGAGACTTCCTGTATACACAACGGATGAAAACGGAACGTATCCAGAGCATCATTGGATACCGGAAGGTCAAACCAATGTTCGGAATCATCAAGGAATGAGAGACGATGTTGCAGGCTGGGATGGTGTAGAAAGCTGGGATACCAGTCAATCCAATTTTTCAGATTCCTATTTTCACTATGGTAGTAACGACGCCTTGAAAAAAGAAAACTTATCGATTCGAAAAATGGCGATGCAAACCGCTAACCCAGAAGAATTTGATATTCAGCTGAATGTTCGCGGGAATATCAACTACGAGCCTGGGGTAGACATCATGTTTATTCTAGATGCTTCAAGTTCGATGAATACAGCTCCTTTTCTTCCCGGCGATAGAAAAGGAAAAGCGAATGTAGCCATGAAGTCAATTATAGATGAACTTGTAAATATGAAGACGAATGACGGTGCGAATATTCGAGTAGGTGGCGTTATCTTTGGGACAGATGTTGTACATAAAGAATCTGTTTCTGCAACTACATCAAAGTGGACAAGTCTGGCACAAACCTATAAAAATATAATGACACAAGGTCAGACATTTACTCAAAAAGCAATTCAAGTGGGTAGTGATTTGCTGGAGACTGCTGGACAGGGGGAACATGCGAATCGAAAAAAAATGATGTTCGTTTTGACAGATGGTGCACCGACAAAAAGCTGGAACCCTGTATCTAAAGCAGATGACACTGCGCCACATTTGCTCAATAAAACTGATCCAGTGATCATCGGAAAATTTGATCAAGGTTCTCCGCCAAATTATAAAAGTGGTCAAAATGTAGGAGGGAATGGAGGAGATCCTAAAGCTTCTGCGACTGGAGGTTCATATCCGAATCAGTTCGCTATCACTAGTCATATCACACTAGCCAATTCGACTGCTTATGCTGTCAAACAAAAAGGGGTGGAGATCCATACTCTTGCTGTGGCGATTGAAGCGCAAGGTGGCTTTAGTAAAAACCAATTGTTGAGTGGTTTAGCCAGAATGGCAACTAGAAAGACAGGAACCGCCGGAACAGCTGATTCTGACTATATGTTTAGACACATCGAAGACTCTGATGATCTCACTAGCTATGTTATGGAATGGTATAAATCCATTACGCGGACAGTTGAAAAGGGGAACTTGATTGATCCTTTAAGCGATATGGTGACCCTAATAGGGAACCCTACAATAACAAGAACATCAAGTAGCACTCCTTATGAAAATTGGGCATCTATAGAGTACGACGATCCCAGTCGAACCATTAAAGTGAAGGATATTAACTTAACTAGGAATCAAGAATACATTATCAATTACAAAGTTAAGTTGAATACGGATCATCCGCAATTTGTGCCAGGAGAGTGGTATCCAGCGAACAAGGCAACCACATTGGAACCTACACCTGAACGATCGAACGATAAACTACATTTTGGTGTTCCGTCAATCAAATACGGCAAAAAGGATGTTCAATTCGATGTCCCAGTCAAAAAGGAATGGGTAGATACGGTAAATGGTGAAGCAAACTACTGGAAGCTCCGAACGACCTCCCTGACTGCTGTGCTGCAAAAACAGGACAGTACAGTTACAGGTGGATGGCGTGACGTAGACAGTCTTCAATTGGATCCAGGAAATAGTTGGCAAGGAACATTTACTGGCGTAGAGGGCGGATCGGAAAATACTTATCGTGTGATTGAAAAAGTCAACGCTCTGACTAGTGTCCCAGGGTACACCAAGAATATCTCAGGAGGAAGCTTTACTTCGGAAAACGTACCAACGGGAGGAATCGTCATCACGAATACTTTGATGACGACCGATGCTTCTTTTAAGAAGGTCTCTCATGACGGGACGACACCCTTTGATACAGACAAGCCAAAGTTCAAACTAACGAAAACAGGAATTAATATCGTTGCAGCAAGTAATGTAGAACCGGGAGATGATGGAACAGTAAGTTTTCAGGATTTGCCGCTAGGAAGCTATGAAATCGAAGAAACCTATGTGCCCAAAGGACATAAACCAATCGGACCGCTGGAATTAGTTGTGGCAGAAAATGCGGACAAGACGGGTTTGGTAACTAAGATCGAAGAGCAAGAAAATTATGTTCTTAGGAATGAACTGCAGGATTTCTCGATAGAAGTCAACAAAGTCGATGAACGTGGCAATCCTTTACGTGGAGCATCCTTTACCCTAAGTGGACCGAATAGCTATAGCCAAGAGCTCAACGATGGACCGTCCTTTGATTTTTCAGGCTTGAAACCAGGAGATTATACACTGACGGAATCACAGGTCCCTTACATGTGTATCGGTATGGAGGACGCATTTCATTTTACGATCAATCAGGATGGAAGCTTCACTGCAGATTCTCATTCGCTGGTAACCATCAGTGGAGGAATAACCGATTCGGGAAACAAGTTGACGATACATGTCAAAAACTTTGTGTCAAAACCAATGCCTAGTACCGGAGGAAATGGAATCAGCTCAATGCTGAAAGTTTCTGCATTGTTTGCAATAGTCGGAAGTCTAATAGGTGTTGTGTACTGGAGTATGAACAGAAGGAAGTGCAACCGCAGCAAACCAGAGTAAAGGTTGCTTTGACAAAAGTGGACGTGGTTCAGCGTGGAAATAGGTTAAAATCAAACGAAGAGGATCTTCAGTTCTATTCCTTTGGCTATGCATCAAACAAATAGAAGAATATCCAAAGAAGCCGTATCTGATAAAGGTACGGCTTCTCAAGGTTATTTTAGAGGATGTACTGGTCTGAATGGCGTACCATTCTGGTGGAATAGAAGGCAACACGATTGCTTTGCCGCAGACTGTCTCGATAAGTTTAACACGCAGTAAAAATAAAGCTGTACTCAATTGGTATTGGGCATGGCTTTTTTGGGGATACTTTGTCTATAATATAGAAGATACTTTTCTATCTATTATCTATACAAAACGAAGGATCTATTGTAGATTCTTATTAATAGGACAAGCAATCATCGAAAACAAGGAGACTCTAAATGAACAACAATGACAGACTGTTGCGTTTAAGATACGCGATTGACATTAAGGATAGCGATCTCATGAAGTCCTTTGAACTAGGGGGACTGACGATCACTAAGGAAGACATGCATGAGATGTTGATCAAAGTAAAGCCGGCTTCACGTGGGGAAGACAATGTGTATTTGAAACCGATCGATAATCAAGAACTCAATGCCTTTCTAAATGGCTTTATTATACTTAAACGTGGACCACAAAAGAATAAACCAGTTGAAGAAACAACGCCACAAAATAAAGAGATCAACTATATCAACAATGTTCTTCTGAAAAAGTTAAAAATCGCCTTATTCCTGACCAGCGATGACATGTTGGCAATTCTTGCTGAAGCGAAAGTCTACCCTTCAAAGGGAGAACTAGGCGCCATTTTGCGGAAAGAAGGGCACCGGAATTTTAAACCTTGTGGTGACAAATATGCGCGTAACTTTTTAAAAGGGTTGGGGCTGGTTTATCGAAGTGAGGAGAACAGGTAAATGAAGCGATTTTTTGAGGGATTTGTAATACGTTCGTCATCTTAGGAGAACGATAGCGCTCCAATCAGATAAATAGGGATTATCAAAAAAAGGAGAATACGATGAAAACACATCCATTAGAAGGTAAAATAGCGGAGATCAAATTTGATTCAGGGCTGGAATTTCGAATTGATTTTTTAGAGAACGATCAATTGCGCTGGACCTCCACTCGTGAAGAGGACAAAGGCAGCACTGATGTTGAGACGATCCATATCGAGGAATATCCTGGCGGGATTTTTTCGGTCGACTGGGTGGAAGAATCGGGTCTGTGTGTCTCTTACACGATCGATACTGCCAATCATTATGTAAAAAGCTTTATGACCTTTACCGACGATCACTATCGCGGCGGTCGGAGACCCTTTACTCACGAAGGCCCGTTTCATTTTATTCTAGAAAATGGGGAACCGGATTTAGCGCCTTTGTAGGAGCAAGCTCTGATGTATTCGTGCGTTTATTGAACCTCTAGAGTCCAGTCATCTAGATGAATGATTGGGCTTCTTTGGTGCAGGCGGGAACAAGTTTAGACATTTGAGTCGCTTTTTATAAAAGAGGGTGTGAAGGCAGCCGATGTTCATCCGCTTGAGCTTGTCGATTTTCCAGGCGGGCTGTACGCGATGGCAGTCAGTATCGATGAGGACGACGAGAGTATTCAAAAGGTGCATGACAAAATTGATCAGTGGGTAGCGACGACCAATTTTGAAGTCGATAATACTCGCAGTTTCATGTTCAATATGCCTTATCTTGATGAGGCAAACGAATATCAGCAGGACATCGTCAAAGGGTTAGGATATCGACAAATGCAAAGATATGTTCCGATAAAGCTAAAGGAAGGACAGTAAAGTAAAAGGTGCACGAAGTCAATCCGTGTGCCTTTTTAACATGCCTTCGATAAAAATACGTTTCATAGAAACCGATTATCCAAAATGGACAATCGTTTTTTTGCACGGCAAGAAAGAGGATATCGATGAGTGTTATATTGGCAGAAAACCCTTTTAATAATTTTTGCTATTTAATAAATGTAAATAACCAATCGATAACCCAAAAATGTGATTACAGAATGAAAAAAAGAGTAAAATTATTAATTTTATCTTAAATGAACTTTTATTTTATTTGTAATAATTGTTATTTAGTATAAAATCTTATCCAATCGTTGAAGTTTATTTCGTTATTCTATGAAATTGGTTAAGGGCGAAGGAGGGATCGTTATAAAAAAAGCAATAAAAGCTGCAGCGATTTTTTTAGCTCTGCACATTCTTAGTCTTCCTGCCTGGGCAAAAGAGGTGGCCGCATCCTCATATTCCACGCAAAAATCTTCAACTAGTTCCTATGTATTGGAAGAGACGAGTACAGATTCTTCAGAGGAAGAGACGGTTTCATCTTCTGAAGTTAGTGAGCCGCCTGTTTCGGAAAGTGCAAGTGAAGCAGCAGTGGAGGAGGAACCCGATAGTCGAGCGGCAGTCGGCAGCGGAATCGCTGATAATCCTTATCTGGTCACTACGTTTCAAGAATTAAAGGATGTACTGAACATAGCGGCTGGAGGGCAAACGAAGTACATAAAGTTAGAAAATGACATTGTATACAATGCTAACTGGATCTCGATCAATCAGTCTACCGTGATTGATGGTGATGGCCATGCTCTTTTATACAGCGGCTCAAATTATGATACGCCCCAATTTAGTACGGGAGCGAACAATATCGACGTTCACTATAAGAATCTGTCATTCGGCAGCAGCACATACCCCAATAGTTCTTGGTACGGCATTCTATATACCGGCAGCAACGGAATCCGTTTCACGGTTGAAAACGTCAATTACCATATTCAAAACGGCAGTCAGCCTTTTTGGGGCAACAATGGGAGCAGCAACACACTGACCTTCAAAGGGAAAAACCAGTTCTATTCTTCGGGAAGAAGCAATGGCGGTGAATTTATCGAAGGCTTTCGAACAGTGAGCTTTGCCGAAGACAGCGACACGACTGTCTACAATGATTCGCCAAATGCAACCGGGGTCTTTTACAGTACCAGTCAATCGGTCACAGTAGAAAAGCGGGCTTCACTTGCGATTGAATCCAGTAAAGACTATCTTTTCTACAACAGTGCTGTGCTGAATGTTCAAGAGCAAGCCAAGTTTTCTTATAAAAAAATTAGAGGCACGAATTATGTGTCCAATATGGCAACCTTATGTACGGCGGCTCTGACCATGAATTTTGACGAAGCTTCGATTGGGCATTTTACGACGAATGCGAACAGCTTTTCCGGCAGCAATCCGACGATCAATGCCAACGCGCCAGATTCGATTGTATTTGATGCGGCAAGCACCTCTAAGCAAGTACTAAGTTCCATGAGTCCCATCTTTAAGCGTGTAGATACGGCTGCAGCCCTTTACAAGCTGGCGTACTTAAGTGCCGATGGACAAAAGACGTATGTGCCCAAGGTGAATTCTGGAGCAAGCTACTCTGTAGCATCGAGAAATATCGACGATGGGTATTCGTTTGTCTATGCCCCAATGCCCTCGATCGACCAACCAACGGCGGCACCAGTGACTGGTCCGGACATCAGCAGTCTTGAAGTACAACTAACTGCGGCTGCACCTGCAACCACTTCAAGCAGCAACGTACGCTACAAACTGGCAAACAAACGGTTGTATAGCGGAGCTCTCGCAGAGGATACTGCTCAGGACAGCATTCAAAACGCGGATACGACGAATGGTGTAAACGAGGTCGCAGATATTGTTTTGACGAATCATTCTCTCCCGGTTGGAGCTGAAACGAACCATTCATTTACAAGATTGCTGGCGGGAAATTACTATGTATACGCTCAGGCAGATGATCAACGAATTGCCGGGTATACTTTTGAAAGCCTTTGGCAGGAAACGGTCGCTGAAGTACCGCCTTATGTTCTGATCCAGTTTTCCAATAAGGCGTTAGCATTTGACAGTCCGAAATCTGGACCGTTTGGCAAAGAGCAGAATTTGGAAGAGTATACGATGCGCAATGCGGGCAATCTCCCCACTGAGATTCGTCTAAAAGAGATTACACGCAAAGCGGAAAGCTCACCAGCGATTTCTTTGGTAGAACAGTTCAACACGAAGCAACAGGAGGTCATTTTGTCACTGATCGCCGAAAAAGTGGACAGCGGCACACGAGTTACACTCGGTCCCTTGACTGAGAAGGATCCGCTAAGTCTAACACCAGTACTGTTACACCCATTTTGGGATACGGATGCGCAAGCTGCTTTGTATTTAGCTGGTGACTACTCCGGACCTTTGACCGAACCCCAAACACTGAGTTATCGTTTTTCCTTTACTATTTCAGGAGTTCCCACAAATTAGAAGGAGTTATGCCATGGAAGAAAAAAAGAAACGCAAAAAAGGCTGGCTGCTTTTAGCCCTTTTGCTGCTGCTTCTCGGCGGCTACGGCACGTATCATTTCTTTTTCGCACCAAAACCGCAGGCGATGTCGGTGATAAGCGGCGATTTTTTGCCCGAAGGAAAAGATGCCAAGAAGATGTCGGATAAAGAGCTGGCTGACCTTGCTCAACAAAAGGTAGATGAAAGCAACTTTACGATGATGATCGCCTCTGATGCCACCATCAGCAGTGAGACACAAAAAGGGTATTTGCCGATCAAAAACCCTAAGAGCAATGCCTATCCGGTCAATGTCGAGATTAAAGAAGATCAAACCGGTGAAATCATTTACACCTCAGGAGCGATTCATCCTGGAGAAGAAATCGATCAGGTTCAGTTGGACCAGTCATTGTCCAAAGGAACCCATCAAGCAACCGCAACTTTCAGCCTGTATGATGCCCAGACGAAGAAAAAGCAGGGCGAGGTCTCAGCAGGCGTCACTATTTCAGTCAACTAACTTTAGGTTACACAGTCATTGTTTATATAGGAGGAAACTAGAATGAAAAAAGTACTAGTTATGTTATTAGCAACAGGAATCGCCTTGAGCGCAGCACCATTGGCTTTTGCCGCAGACGGGACCGAAACCGGCAGCCAGCAACCGGTCAATAGTCAATCCACGGCAGATATTGAGGTCTATGGAACGTTAGGTGCCGACAATACCGACCCAGAAGCCAACATTCCTGAAGAGGATGTAAACTGGATCAACGTCACAGTACCTACCAAGACGATTTTCTACAACACAGCAAGCGACAAAAGCATCAAAGCACCAACCTATTCAATCGTTAACAATTCCGGACGTCCTGTAACAGTGACCGCGAATGGATTTACCGAAAACGGCAGCAACCCAACCTTGCCAAGCGACTTCAATTTAAACTTAGACGTCAAAGGTTCTGCCGGCAATTTGCCAACAACGGCTTCGACTAATTTGGTAACCAATGGTTCACTGGCAACACCACTGAATGCCGAATTGATCACTTTGGCGAACAACAAAAACCAAATGGTCGCAACGGAGCCTGAAACCACACCGGAAAATAACCAAGCAACCTTTACCTATTCTGGGGATGCGACAGCGACGGCTCAAATGCAATTAGCGTACACATTGAGCCTGAAATTTGATGCTGTAAAATGGAACTAAGAATTTTGCTAAATAGGTGATATCATGGATACGACTATTCAGATCCACGGTCAGCTAGGAGTAGAGGTTGCAGAAGTACCCGTTGAATTAGAACAGCTGCCTGAAATGAAGGGGCAATTGGTTCCACGATATGCGGTACAGCAGCAAGCATATCCTAAAACTGGGGAGATAAATCAGGGATTTTTCGTTTCTCTTTTTGGTGTGCTGCTGGTTTTGCTGGCGGTATGGTTGATGAGGGAACTGAGGGATCGAAAGTAGGCCACTAAAACAACAGCCGTTGAAGAGATGATTTTGTCATCGTTTCAGCGGCTATTTAGATAGAACGTATAAAAGGGATTCAATCTTTTAAAAGCTGAGCCTGGCTTACGTGATTGATTAATCGACTGAATTTCCTTCAACAACTGATTTTGCTTACGTACAACCACAGGCAGGCTGATTGTAGTAGGCGATCGCACCGATTTCGTTGCTGTATTTTGGAGCAGCTGAGTTGCCTTCAAGTAAAAATGCGGTTCATTTTCCTTAAAACCTTAGAAAACCAGGAGCAAATATTAAGGAACACGTAAGTTTATCCATGAATGGATAATTAACCTCGATAAGGTATCTATTGGGGTTCAATGTGTGTATAGTAGAAGTTGTAGTAGATTTGTCAGTTAAATCAAAGAGTCATTTCATTCGTATGGGTGTGGTTATTCTTCTTTTTTAGCAACAAGGTATTGCAAATTTAATTGTGCGAAACGCATTAGGAGGATACACATATGAATTCAGGTACAGTGAAATGGTTTAATGCAGACAAGGGCTTTGGTTTTATCACTCAGGACAACGGACAAGATGTCTTCGCACATTTTTCAGCGATCCAAAGTGACGGCTTCAAAACATTAGACGAAGGTCAAGCAGTGACTTTTGATATTGAAGAAGGCCAACGCGGCTTGCAAGCAACGAATATTTTCAAAAGCTAATCGATAACCAGTCAGAAACGGTCCAAATGAGTTGGATCGTTTCTTTTTATTCAATCAATCGGTTTTTACAGTAGTGAGTTAAACCAAGAAAAGGGGCTAATTGAATGGGATACAACGGGTGGAAACAATCAGAAGCATCTGAGAAAAGCAAAGCATTTAACGAAGGACAGGCAGTTTCGTTTCAGTACAACAAAACGATCTGCAGCGGCAAAGTGGTAGCTTTGTTAGTAAATTCAGCAATTGTGAGCATCAATGAATCGCCTCATCACAAAGATCAAAATGAGAAGACTGTGATCAGCTATGGGAATTTAATGGTTGATTAAACGTAAACTAAAAAGAGCCGAGTCTGATTGATCAGATTCGGCTCTTTTTTGCTTGCAAGGGCTGCAAGCATTATATTTTCGTTTCACAACCAATCGTGATACCTTAATTTTATCAAGTGATAAGTGGAGGATTTCTCATGTTTTTAGCGATAAATGAAATACGACATTCCAAATTACGCTATACCTTGGTCATGGGGGTCATGTTTTTGATCGCCTACCTCGTTTTCTTTTTGACCGGTTTGGCTTACGGGCTGGCTCAAGACAATCGAACGGCTGTAGATAAATGGAATGCGGACACAATTTTACTAACCGAAGAAGCCAATGACAATTTGAATATGTCAATGATCCCGATTAAAACCTTCGATGAAGTGGAGGCAGATGAAAAAGCCTATCTTGCACAAACTGCGGGGGTCATTCAAGGAGAGGGCGAAGAAAAAATCGATGCCAGCTTTTTTGGGATCGATCGTGACCAATTCTTAGCACCGGCGATCGTTAGCGGTGAGATGTTCTCGTCAGACGATGAAGCAGTAGCAGACAGCAGCTTAAGGGATCAATACGACATCAAGCTAGGTGAGACGATCAAAATGGCAGGAAATGATAAAAAACTGAAGATCGTAGGATTTACCGACAATGCGAAATTTAATGTAGCCCCGGTTCTTTATACAACGATCGGAGCCTATCAGGAGATCCGTTTTGAATCAGACAATGTGACGGATAATACACGGATCAATGCGATTATCACTCGTGGAGAGGTCCAAACGATTCCGGATGATCTGGAAGAAACCAGTATTTCTTCTTTTATCAATGCTTTGCCGGGCTACAGTGCACAGGTATTGACCTTTGGCTTCATGATCGGATTTCTGATCGTGATCGCAGCGATCGTCATTGGTATTTTTATCTATGTATTGACGATGCAAAAGGCCGAAATTTTTGGTGTGATGAAGGCACAAGGGATTTCCAGCCGATATATCTCCAACTCCGTGATCGCTCAAACCTTTTTACTGGCAACCGTGGGAGTGGCGATCGGTTTGATTGCCACACTAGGAACCGCCTTGGTGCTGCCTGAAGCGGTACCGTTTCAAGTAAATGCGTTATTTTTCGCAGGCATCAGCGGGCTGATGATACTGATTGCAATGGTCGGTGCCTTCTTCTCTGTTCGTACGATTGTCAAGATCGATCCGCTAAAAGCCATTGGCTAAGCGAATCAACCAAGGACGCAAATTTAAGGAGGAATACGCATGACTGCGATTGAATTTAAACAAGTCAAAAAGTCATTCAAAGATGGAGATTCAACGATTGAAGCGCTCAAGGAAACCAACTTCTCGGTGGAAAAGGGCGAATTCGTGGCGATCATTGGACCATCCGGGTCGGGCAAAAGTACATTTTTAACGATTGCTGGGGGACTGCAGACACCGTCTGAAGGAGAAGTGCTGATCAATGATGAGGACTTTAGTGAAAAAAAGGAGAAGGAACGTGCGAAATTGCGTTTTAAGGAGATCGGCTTCATCCTGCAGGCCTCAAATCTGGTGCCGTTTCTAACGGTTCGCAAGCAATTAAAATTGGTTGATAAGGTCAGTAAAGAAGAAAATTCCGATACGGCTGAAAAATTGTTTAAACAGCTGGAGATCGACAGCCTGCAGAATAAATACCCGGAAGAGCTTTCCGGGGGTGAACGGCAGCGGGTCGCAATCGCGCGGGCTTTATACCATGATCCAACGATTATTTTGGCGGATGAACCAACCGCCAGCTTGGATTCTGAAAAAGCGTATGAAGTTGTGAAAATTCTGGCTGAAGAGACGAAGGAAAAGAAGAAGGCGACAATCATGGTGACCCATGACACGCGACTGGTCAAGTATTGCGATCGTGTATTGGTCATGAAGGATGGACAGTTGAAGGAACAAGAAAAATCGGATACTCAAGAGACAAAATAGCATCTGCCCTTTTCCAGAAGAAACCGATTGGATTATCCTATCGGTTTTTTTGTATTTGAGTGAACAATAAATGAGGTCTATAAAATAAGAAGACAGAGTTTCCATACTCCTTCAGTTAATGAGTGGAGAAGGGATTGATGCACTCATTAGACGGATCAACGTGTATAAAGAAAGTCCGATCATTGAAGGCTTTTGCTAGTTTGCTTCATCTTCCACTGTTCCCAGAAGCGGATGCATGAAGGCGAAAGTATTCTTCATCGTTCATTGCAGAGATTTCAAACATCACAGAGTCGTTTAGTTTCGTGATAGCAACAGCTGTCATATCGTCATTTGAATCTTTCTGTCTAAAGTACAAAAAAATCGGTCCGTTTAAAGCCAAGAATCGTATTGTTCTTGGCTTTTTTAGCGTTCTTGGCTAACACTTTGCTGATATGAGTCAACTTGAAAAAAATATTTTTAAAGGATTGAATAAATGGCATAAAGATAAGCGTTCCAGATAACTGGAGGCATCGATACAAGTGTCTATAGATAACCGAAGGAAACGGTATAAATAACGAGATATTTAATTTTTGATATGCACTATAGTTATTTATAGTGTATTTGATTCGCTATATTTTAATTGTTAACATTTATATAAAGGTATTTTAAGTATTTTTATAATTATTTCACATCAAGTTCTAGTTTTTTTATAATCATTAAATATTGTCAATCAAATAATAAAAAATAAATTTTTCGAGAAAGAGGTGGCGCTTAGACGTTCGAGAGGATTTTAGAAAGGACAGGTGAAAAATGAAAAGGAGAGTATCGTGCGGATTTTTGCTACTGGCCTTGCTCATTCCCTGTTTGCTGCAGCTTGGAGCTTTATTTCCAGAAGACAGTCAAGCAGTGGTGGACGCTGAAACCATTTTGGATAATGAGCGGGTAAAGGTTTCCTATCGATCGAAGGAGCAGGAGGGGAAGATTGTTTGGACGCTCTACTATGAACGGAAGGCTGTGCATGAATCCGCGACAAAACTAAAACTGCAGATGGAAGAGACGGCTGATATGGTCTCAACGAATTGGGAACACGAGCATGAATGGTGGATTGAAAAAGACTTCTCTTATGAAACGAAAAGACACGTCACTATTGAAACCTCGTTAGATAAACCGCAGCTGTTGATCACTCTGCAAGTAGATGAGCAGTCTGATTCTGAAAAATTGGATCGTGATGTTTTACTCAGCCAAGAGGAAGGACCTTACACATTAGAGCATCTGCAAGCCGAACCAGCTCATCCGCAACAAGAAATTCCTCTTAGGGAAATGATGACGACGGCATTTGCAAATGAAGCACAAGGCAAGGACTTGATTTTGTCTGACAAGACGATCGCGAACAAGGTCGAGGTAGACGTTGCTTCGCAGCAAGGCCGCAGTGAGTATCAACCGAATATTGTGCATAAACCCAATAAAGAAAACAACAGTCTCCATGATTTGACGTTCGCTTATGCTGCACGAACTTCTTCACAGACCTACAAAGAATTCGTGAATGGCTCTGGATCGGTCGTGTTGGCTTACGATCGCGGGGGAAACAGCAATCCCTACGTCAATCAAATCAGTAATCATCCAAATGGAAGCATCCTGCAATACAGAACAATCAGTGGGAAAACTGAAAACGAAGAAATCACATTGACCTATGATCATGTGGGTGCCTATGAAACGTTGAGCAGTACAGAGCAGGAACCGGAGTATGTGAGCATCGGGGCCAAGATCACATTGACCAATATTGTTATCGGCCCTTCCCCTAGCTGGGTGGGGTGGAAAGCCGAGTATTCCAATCGACCGTGGATGGAATTTTCGACCAATTTGTTTTCAGGCGTAGTCTACGGGTTTATTAACAAGTTCGACATTCAATTTGAATTTTTTGAAGCCGATGATCCGAGCACAGTGGTAAATCTGGTCTCGTCTTCAGCGGGAACACTCACGTTTGCTTCGTTGAACGGGTATGGCAACAGTCAAGTCATTTACAAGAGTGGAGGCACACAAACCCGCAATTCCCATGAATTTGCCGGATCTTTGGAGGGGAAGACCGGAGTGTTGGGAGAATGGACTACGTTAGCGAAACATAGCGGGAATTTTGATTACGACAAAGATGTTTATTATTCGAATGTTGAAAATACCTTTACCGATTATCTTGGCGGAGCGACCTTTTATCGAGCCGCAGTGACTTTTCCGTTGGAAGGCACCGCGCATCGGTTTAAATTCGGATCTACCTACGGACGAGCCTGGAATTCATTTGCCAGCAGCAGCGTACGGGCGATCCAGCATAAGAATCCAACAAAAACAGTCCAGCCGATCAAGCAATACCAGGCAGGAGACACTTGGGAGAATCCAACCGGAGAGAATTCCGGATTTGCGGAGCGGTTCTACAATGATTTAGACCGGTATGAAGATGGGATCGGCACGTGGGATCTCCCAGAGGAATACAGAGCAGCAGGACATGACGCGGAAGATCCGGCTAGTTTAGCCCCAGGAGTCCCAGAAAAGGCAGACCGGTACGTTTCCACTGGACAAGACTATTATTACTATATCAATCAAGAAACGATCAATGTCGTTTCCGGATCGGTCATGGTTCCGGAGACCTTTATGATCGAGGATCAACTGCCTGAAGGGATTGAGCTGGGAACACAATGGCCGATCGATGCCGTTAAGCTGTTCAATTTGGATGGCAATGAAATTCCAAATGCTTTTGAGCAGGTCAACCTCAACAGCAATAAATTGACGTTAGAAATTGCTCAAGAAGCGATGGATACCATCAATACATTGTCTGGAAAACCAGAATACCGCGGCAAAGCATTTACGGTGCAGATCCGAGTAAAAGTAACCAACACCACAGACGATCGTATTCCGGATTTGATGGAAAACCAGGCCATGACGAAAGCCATTTATTACGACGAAACGATCAAAGAAGCAAACTCTAATCGGGTGCATACTCGTGTGAAAGCTGTGACGGTAGATTTTCAGCTGGACAAAAGGATTACTGGAACTACAGTCGCGCTTGCAGAAGCCGGGTTTGCCCTTTTCGACAAACAGACAGGCGGAAACAAGCGTTACGGTGATTTTGTCTCTAACTCAGAGGGGATTATCCGTTTTACTGACATTGAGCCAGGAAGCTATTGGCTGCGAGAAGTGCAAGTGCCTGAAGGATTTATTCCGATGAACCCTGTTCAGATTCATATCGATGAAGCAGGCAATGTTGATGGACTTGATCAAAAGACCGTGTTCAACACACTGAAAAATGTCAATCTAGTGCTGAATAAGCAAGACCGTGCTCAGAAAAAACCGTTAGCAGGTGCTGTCTTTGTGTTAAAGGACACAGACGGCCAGACCGTCCATACCTTTTCTGAGAAATTGAGTGAACCTGGACGGCACACGTTGGAGGATGTAAAACCTGGAAGGTATACGCTAGAGGAGCAGAAGGCACCCAAAGGCTATCAACTGTTGGGAGAACTAGGTGTGTTGACCCTTTCGGTCGATGGGAAAATCACGTTCCAAAAAACAGGAGACCCACAGGCTGAGGAATTGCAAACCACCATAAATGAAGAAACGATCGAGGTGGTCCTTCCAGATGCCTTGAATGAGGTTCGGCCGTTTGAGCTGTCGATTTTTAAAAAAGCGGCAGAGGATGGCCGGCCGTTAGCAGGTGCTGAATTTGCTCTTTATGAGAAAGATCCAGCAGATGAAACAGCCAAGGTTGTGGCAACGGCTAAAACAGAAAGCGCTGGAATCGGCAAATTTATGCAGGATGGGAAAGGCTTTTCGCTAGGTGTCGATCGAACGTATTTTGTGAAAGAGACCAAAGCTCCGGATGCACATGTCTTGTTAAAAGGCGTGTTCAAAGTAGTCGTTTCTGCGACAGGAGAGGTTGCCATCAGCTATGAGGGGACCGATCTTTCCACAGACCGAGTGCAGGTCGATTTGACCGAAAGCGGCGACAATCAAATTCAATTTATCGTCGAAAACACATCGAAAACGCCACTGCCGAAAACAGGAGGCGAGGGCCGAATGGCCGTTGTGCTGTTTGGTACATTGAGTGCTTTAGCGGCAGCGTGGTATTTGGTAAGAGTGAAGAGGGAGGTGGTCTAAATGAAAGGATTGCGCCGATTATTATTGTTTTTCTTGGTCGTCAGTCCCTTTTTTTTCACTTCTGCTCAGGCACTAGCGGAAGAATCCGTTGAGTTTACACTGCACAAAATCGTTTTTCCTGCTAATCAAATGCCAGAGGAAACCCAAAATACAGGAGAAGAAAGGCTTCAGCAATATCAAGGCTTAAACAATGTTACTTTTGAGGTTTATGACGTGACTGCCGATTTTTATCAAGCCCTTGATGTGGCTGGCTCAGCGATCTCAATTGAAGAAGTTCAGAAACGTTTGATAGGAATGGACGTGAGTGGACGCACGAGGTCTTCTCAAGCAACGACCGCTACGATCGATGGAGAGGAAGGAATTGCTCGGTTCGCTTTGCCGGCAAAGTCGCAAAACCGAGATGCTGTCTACTTGTTCCGGGAAACTGCAGCGCCAGCAGATATCAAGAGTATGACCAACGACCTTATCGTAGTACTGCCGTTGGTGAATGATTCAGGAGTACCAATCAATCAGCCGATTCACCTGTATCCCAAAAATGAACGCAATCAGCCGCCGTTTGAAAAAGAAATCGTCAATGAGTCAGACAGCTATCAGTTAGGGGATCGGATCACCTATCAGTTGACCACGACACTGCCTTCAGGACTCAATGCATACAGCAAGTTCATTCTTTCAGATCAAGCCGATTCGGCATTGCTGCTGGATGCTTCATCGATCAAGGTCGAAGTGAACAAAAAGGTGTTCTCAAGCTATCACTCAACTGCAGGAGCGCATCATTTTCAGCTGAATTTTAATTTGATCGATCTGATACCGCTGAGTGGACAGGAACTGAAGGTAACTTACACAATGACGCTGCAATCAGAGGAGAAAGTCGATCAAGCATTAATCAATACGGCACAGCTGGAAACCGACTTTGATCGAATCATCCGAAAACGTCAAATCAAAACAGGCGGCAAGCGCTTTGTCAAAGTCGATATGAATGATTCGGAAAGGAAATTATCAGGAGCTGCCTTTCTAGTCAAAAATAATCAAGGCCAGTACTTGCAAAAAAAGGAAGGCGCATACCAATGGGTCGCAAGCAACACGGAAGCGCAGCTTGTCAAGCTAACCTCCGATGGAGAAGGCGCGTTTGAGATCAAAGGCCTGCGGTACGGAACCTATGCTTTAGAAGAAATAACCGCACCTGAAGGCTACCTGTTAAGTCAATTGCCAATCGATTTCGTAGTTGCTGAAAACAGTCATAGGATGCTGGATGGCACGTTACAGATTGTCAATCGTCGATCCACAACGATCTCACGAAATCGATTACCGGGGACATTAGGCTCTTTGTCAACTGTGGAGGGTGGGAAAGATAGCGTGAGTTCCGTGCGGAGGCTTTTGCCGCAAACGAACGAATTTTTCGCACGATCGATGAGTGTCGTTGGTTTGATCATAGTTGCTGGGATCGTTCTATATAAAGTTGTCGGTATATCAAAAAGAAAAGGGGAATAAAGATGAACGTAAGAAAACAGAAGTTGACCATCGTATTTGCAGTATTCAGTTTATTGCTGCCACTGCTTTTCAGCATTGGCGCACTGCAAACAGCGCATGCTGCTGAAGGGGAACAAACGGTGACGATCCATAAACGCAAGTACACGACCATGCCAAATGAGATTCAAAACACTGGGGATGAAATGGATTTTGGCGGAGAGCCTTTAGGCGGTGCGACCTTCACGGCCTATGATGTCACTAGCACCTACTGGACAGCTTATGATGCCGCAAGCGGCACTCATGCGCAAAAAGAGGCGGCAGGGATCGCTGCTGCAAAGGCTGCAGACACCACGTCAATGACTGGGACGGTTTTCCCAGCCACGGATGCCGCAGAAGGTATTGCGGAAAAAGCACTGCCTGTAAGCTCTGGTGGGCAAAATGCCATATATTTGTTCAAAGAGACCGGTATTCCTAGCGGTGTCGTTCAATCCAAATCGATTCCTTTTGTGATCGGCCTGCCTTCCCACAAAGCAGATGGATCGTTGCGGGAAAAGGTTCATGTATACCCCAAAAATGAAGTCAAGACCAACACCTTGAGCTTTATTAAATACGGGATCGAAGCAGATGGCACAAAAGCTGTTTTGCCAGATGCAACGTTCATTTTGAAAAGTGTTGCAAATGGAAAGTATTATAATTCCACTTCGAATCAGTTCGATGCAGAGCAAGCAGATGCTGCACGGCTGACCTCGGATGGATCAGGCATTGTTTCTGTACCAGGATTGGCATTAGCACCTGGTGATTATGCGTTTTACGAAGTAGACAGCAGTGTTTCCACGGCAGCAGAGCAGCAGGGAACGACAGAGATTTTCCACTACAAGACCAATCCAGTCGTCGTGGCACATGTTTCAACAGATATGGCAGTTACCTACGATTACTATGATCAAAGCTTAGTCAAAAAGACAGGCCAAGAAAATGCGGAGGCTTACAACTACAAGGTGCCGATTCCGGAAAAAGAAGCAGACGATCAAGAGGTGGAAAATGGCCAGATCGTGACCTTCACGATTAAGCATCCGATTCCAGATGATGTTGCGCAATACACGCTGTATCAATTAGTAGATGATTACGATAGCCGTCTAGAACTGGTATCGACCGAGCAGGAGCTCAAAGATAGTATTCAAATTGATGGTCAGAAGGAAACGTTAACGAGTACCTATGCATCCGGAACGAATCAATTCACCTTGGCTTTTGTACCAAGTGAACTGACTGCTCATGCAGGCAAGATTTTGACCTTCAAGGTGAAAATGAGAGTTAAGACCGGCACTGATTTGACGTTGATCGATAATGAGATCACCTTCGACAACAACTTCTATGACCGAAAGGACAAAGAAGAGATTATCTCTTACGGTAAATTGTTCAAAAAGATCGACAGCAATTCTCGTAAAACGCTGGAGGGGGCGGAGTTTGTCATCAAAGACGGAGCGAATTTCCTGCAGTTGTTGGATGGTGACGGACAACGAGTGGCCAAGGTAACAGGATATGCATCTGGCTATGAAGTGAAATGGGTCTCTTCTGAAGCAGAAGCAACTGTCTTGGCTTCGGACAAGGACGGAAAATTCGGTGTCTACGGTCTAGGCTCTAAAGCGAAGGATCACTATACCTTAGTGGAAACCAAAGCGCCGGAAGGCTATGCTCTCTTGGGAGATATCCTATTCACCGCAGATAACGGCACAGCCATTTTGGACGTCGAAAATAAAACGCGCGGCTTCCTGCCTTCGACCGGGGGTGTAGGAACGACGGTCTTGCTGATGGTCGGACTAGCAGGATTCGCAGGAGCAATGCTTTACTTCAAAAAGACGCGTGTGACTAGATAGAGACTGCGATCTAAACAAAGAATAGCATCAAAAAGAGCTGGTCTAGTGACCAGCTCCTTTTGAATAAAAGGAGGCGGAAAGCATGAAACGCGAAGGGAAAAAAAGGCTGGTTTTGGATGGCGTGATGATGCTTGTTTTGATCTTAGGCACGTTTGCCATGCTGTATCCCTTCGTAGGCGATGCCTTGAATCACTATCTGGATCAGCAGATCATCAGCCATTATCAGAAAAAATCAAATGCCAAAAATCAAAAATCAATGGCGCAGGAACAGGCCCGCCGAAAAGCTGAAAATCAAAGGATAGCGGCTGAGAACAATCCAGGAACAGATCCCTTTTCAGAAGAAAAACAACCGCCGAAACAGCCTGAAAAAGATTACTACGAAACACACACAATTGGAATTCTGAAGATTCCTGCGATCCATGTGTCCTTGCCGATTTTCGATCAGACAAACGAATTGTTTTTAAGCTGTGGAGCGAGTCTGTTAGAAGGCACCTCTTATCCTGTCGGCGGAAAGGACACGCATGCCGTGATCTCAGCCCATCGAGGACTGATGGAGGCGAAGCTGTTTACAGATCTGCCTAAAATGCAGAAAAAGGATCACTTCTATATCGAGGTAAATGAGCAAACCTTGGCTTATGAGGTAGATGACATCCAGGTCATTGAACCGACAGAGCTGGAAAAGCTGGAGATCGTTTCTGGGCAGGAGTATGTCACGCTGATGACCTGTACTCCCTACGGCGTGAACAGCCACCGTCTATTAGTACGTGGTGAGCGGACCAGCTTCGAAGAAAAGATGCAAACAGAGATCAGCAAGGATATTCGGTATCAAAACAGAAAACAAAGCGGCGTTATCGCAGGCAGCTTGTTGCTGGTGTTGCTGATCGGGATAATCATCACGAAACGAGTGAACGCATTGCGAAAGAAAGGCTGAATTAAAAGAGACGACACAGAAAGATTTTAAGAGGCTGACCCAAAAGTCTCTTTAAAGAAAAATTAGCAAAATCAAGCCGAACGATTGCATCTCTATTTAAGGAGATAGAATACAATCGTTCGGCTATTTAGTCATTATTCAAGCTAATTCTAATTTTTTTGTTCGATTCATTTTAAAAATAGTTCGCTCGATTTTTGGAGCTAGAGGCTTTTGTCACAGCCATGTTTCATTTTATGGACTTTTTTTGCTTGAATCTCAAACAACAGCGGCGGCAGATCCGCCTCGTAATCGCGGTTAAGGACACTGACCAAAAAATACGGTTTGTCTTGTGTCGGCAGCAGTTCTTTAAATGTTGTGATATAAAGATCGACTTCTTCGTCAGCTTTGGGGTAGAGAACGATCTCCACAAAGCAAATATTTCTTAAAAAAGCGACCACATGCTGTAAATGAAAAAAATTTGAAGAAGAGATCAACCCTACTCGAATGGAAGTTTCACTGCAAGAAAAGAAAGGGATCAGTGTCAGGCAAAGCATATTCGTAAGTGACTGGTTGACTCCACTCATCCATTTTAAGTCTTTGCGACGACTGATTTTTTTGATCACTTTTTGAACGATGGGACGAATAGAATGATACAAAGCCGTTTGTTCGAATGAGTGTCGACGAATACTCTCAAAAAAGAGAGGAATCTGCTTTTGCTGGATCCAATAATTCAAAAAAACCCGAGTGATCGAGTGCTGCAAGGTTTTCTTCAGGGGGTCTTCCATTGGCGGCAAGACGTCTTCAATAACAAAAGTATAAAAATCATTGATCGCCACAAACAAGGGATGACGACGGTTTAAATTTTCCTGATAATACTCCTCCATTGGTTCGTTCAAATGAGAAGGACAGGCAATGCAATATGGATAGAAATAAATCAAATAATTAATAAACTCCTGATTATGTGAAATTCGTTGAGGTGAAACTAAAAATTCCGACAAATAATTGACAAGTTTGGTTCTTGTTTGAGAAAAGGAAAGATCGTCAAACGGCGAAGGTTCCAACAGCTTATTTTGCTCATTTCGTACTCGGCAAACAGCTAACATCAACAGGAATAATTTTGGATGTGTGTATCCTGGCAGCTCATCTGCCAACGCTTCGACTAAGGCTTGTTCCGCTTCAAAACTACGCCCATATTGATAAATATCTCCACCTAAAGAAGCGTTCCAGATAATGGCGATGTACAGCAGTCGAATCGTGGATTCATTGCCTAAAAGCGTCATGCCCGACACGTTGATTTTGATACCGCAGGAATTGAAATAGCCGCTCAACGGCTGCAGACGGCGTAAGACAGTCGATTTGCTGATGTAATGCTCTCGGCTGAAGTCAGCCAAGCATTTTTCCGGATAGAACAAACTGGTCAACAAGAACTGGTAGGCAGTGGACTGCTTCAGCTGCTCCAGCATGAAATTATTAAAGCGGCTGGGATTGCTGGCCCATTTCACGATGGAATTTCCAACCAAGATCGGTTCTTCATTTAACGTTAGTAAAGTGTCGTTCAATTCTTCCAAAAGACTCAAAAAAGAAAGATAAGGGTAGTGGAATCGCTGACTAAGTGCATGGACCGAATAGTCGCCTGCGGCTAGTTCTTCCATTTGCTTAAAGAAAGCAATTTTCTTTTGTTGCTGCTTCGTCAACAAAAATTCTCCAAACAACACGGTTTTCACTCCTATTCACTCAGCTGAATTTCGTCCATTATTTTAGCACAATCGATGCTTGCTTATAAGATTGTCAGGAGAAGCCTCTGAGTTGAGCCCTTGCGTTTAGTTGCATTAAAATACTGTAATAGCGGGATTTTTTCTGATTAAACATTCGATTTTTCGACAGGATGGGGCGAAATAACTTTTTTTCATGCAGGGGCTTTAATTGTTGATTTTTTATACATATGATATGAAGATTCAATAGTTTCTTAAGTAATCAAAAAAGAGGTTCTTGGTTAGCGAAAAAAGAAACTCTTTTTCATGGTTTTTTCGTGGTTACTTGGTAGTGATTGGCTGAAAATCGATTTTTTTACTTTATTTTGTAAGATTCTTTTATTCAAGAAGATTTCTCTGTTTGTCTGTCTCACTATCATTAATAGAGATAGCATCATGTTTTTCTTCTGTACTTAAAATAGACACACCGTTCAACGTACGTTGAAAAATAGGCTGCACGGGGACCCTCCCACCTAATTTCCTAGGTAGCCTATTAAATGTGCTTTGAGGAGAAAAAGCATTGACACCTTGTGGATTAGAGACTTTGAGTGACTTGGCGAATGGATCAGATGCGATCCAGATTGCTGTGGAGAAAGGCATGCTTAAATAAAAAAGAAGTTAATTTTTAATAGTGAGTAGAAAGGGATACAGAAATGGACCGACCATCTTATTGCTGATCGGTCTATTTCTGTGTTTTTGTTTTCATTCATAATGATTAGTTAAGAAAGGATACTTTTGAATCGTAGTGATCTTTGACACTTTCGATCAATTGACCATCTGTAATAAGCCAAGTTAGTTGATTCAACGTAGCAAAGGTAGCGATTGATTTTTTCTCAAATTTGCTACTGTCGATAAGTGCGATCGTCTGAGAAGCCAATTCCACCATTTTTTTCTTCAATTCGACTTCATAAAGGTTGAAATCAGAGAGCCCTTCTGTAGCGGAAATTGCATAAGAAGAAGTAAACAACGTATCAATATTTACCTTTTTCAAGATTTCCATTCCTAAAGTACCTTCCACCGCATTAGAGGTTCCTTTTACTACACCTCCAATCAGGATCACGGTTAAATTAAGGTTTTCCTTCAAAAGAGAAGCGGTGCGAAGGCCGTTTGTCAGTACGGTAATTTTTAAGTCAGACTGATGAATAAGCTTGGCCAATTCATAACAGGTGGAGCTGGCATCCAAAATGACACACTCGCCATCATTGATGAAATGAAACGCTTTTTTTGCAATTTCTGCTTTTTTATCGATATTTTTTTGTTTTCGGATGTCATAATTCTTATCGATCCTTAGCGTATCGTCTTCTTTCGTGCGTGTCGCCCCGCCATGTGTTCGAATCAGCATGTTGTTATTGCCAAGGTAATTCAGATCGGATCGGATCGTTGCCTTTGAAACGCCTAGTAAATCTGTCAAATCATTGACGGATACGGATTCTTGTTCCTGTAGTAGTGATAGAATTTTTTCTCTGCGCTGATTTGTATACATGTATGATTCCTCCGAATTAAGTATTGTTCTTGCATAAAGTATAAACGATTACTTTCGAAATAACAATATTTATTGTTCTTTGCTTTCGTTTTGAAACGGTTGTGTTAACATGCTTTTCTTTTATAGATAAGATCTTCTTTTATTTTATATTGAATTTCCCGTATAAATTAGTAAGTCTGAATTGTTTAAATGGTAAAAACGAAAATAAACGAAAGTTTGTGTTGACAAAACGAAAGTCAACGATTATTATGAGAGTGTAAAAAGAAAGAGGAGTGAAAAAAATGAAAATTGGTATAGGATCAGATCATAATGCCTTTGAGATGAAACATCAGCTGAAATCTTATATTGAGGCTAAGGGAATCGAGGTTGTTGATTACGGTTGTTACTCAACCGCAGAAGTCGATTATCCAGATATTGCTTTCAATGTAGCAAAGGGAGTTGTTGATCAACAAATTGAACGAGGTATTTTATGCTGTGGTACAGGGATTGGAATGGCCATGGCTGCCAACAAGATTCCTGGTGTGCGTGCTGCACAAGTGCATGACACTTATTCTGCTGAACGGGCACAACTGAGCAACAATGCTCAGGTGATAACAATGGGTTCTAAAGTTATTGGCTTGGAAGTCGCAAAGAAGATCGTTGATGAATACCTGTCAGTTACATTTGAAGGTGGAAATTCTGCACGTAAGATCGATCAAATCATGGAAAAAGAAGCAGAGTTCGCTAAATAAAAAGGAGAAACTATTATGAAATTTTTTTTAGATACGGCCAATGTAGAAGAAATCAAACGTATCAATGAACTAGGACTGGTTGACGGAGTGACAACAAATCCTACGATTATTTCAAAAGAGGGTCGTGATTTCAAAGAAGTCATCACCGAAATTTGCGAATTGATCGACGGTCCTGTCAGTGCAGAAGTCATCGGCCTAGACACAGAGAGCATGGTAACAGAAGCAAGGGAGATCGCAGCTTGGGCAGATAATGTGGTCGTCAAAATCCCTATGACCGAGGAGGGACTGTGTGCAGTTCATCTACTGTCTAAAGAAGGTATCAAGACAAACGTAACGTTGATTTTTACGGTGGCGCAAGGGTTAATGGCTGCCAAAGCTGGTGCAACTTATATCAGCCCCTTTGTCGGGCGTTTAGATGATATTGCAACTGACAGCTTGGCTCTGATTCGCAATCTCAAGAATGTATTGACGACCTATGGCTTTCAATCGGAGATTATTTCTGCAAGTATCCGTAGTTTGAAGCACGTCGAAGAAGTTGCAGGAGTCGGCTCTGATATTGCGACGATTCCCGGAGCGCTATTCCCTAAATTATGGTCGCATCCATTAACGGATAGTGGAATTCAAGCCTTTTTGAAGGACTGGGAAGCTTTTCAAAAGTAAGGAATCTGCTTATAGACAACAAAGGAGGATGAAACTATGCGAAAGCCGATCGTAGGAATCAGTTTAAAAATGTATCAGAATCAAATCGATGCTGCACGAAACTTCGCTCACGCGATTGTAGAAGAAGTGGGGGAAGAGAAAAAGGTGGAGCAATTCATGTGCCCAGGCATGGGTGTCTTGTATCCAGTTGCTATGATTCTAAAAGAGTCGACCATTGGTTTAGGTTCACAAAATATTGCACCTGTTTCAAATGGAGCTTATACTGGTGAGTTCTCTATTGAATCCTTAAAGGATATGAAGGGCAGTTACGCAGAGATCGGACATATCGAACGCAGAACCTATTTTTCGGAATCGGATGATCTAATCAATCAAAAAGTTCGTTTGGCATTGGAACAGGAAGTGACACCTGTATTGTGTATCGGTGAAGTGGAGAAGACCGATGATTATGATGCGGTCAAAGCATTGATGAAAAAGCAATTGTTTTTAGATTTGTTTCACCTGTCTAATCAAGAGGCAGCAAAAGTTATTTTGGCTTATGAGCCAGCTTGGGCAGTTGGAAAAACCTGTGCAGCAAGTGCAGTCCATGTACATCAAGTCCATCGCTTGATTCGAGAGTGTATCAATGAACTTTATGATTCTCAAACAGCAGAAAAAATCCGGATCATCTATGGCGGATCGGTATCTCAGGAGAATGTCAAATTGATCGTGTCAGATCCAAATGTGGATGGGGTCTTTGTCGGTCGTTTTGGTCATGATCCTAAGCGTTATGCAAGCATCGTTGAAACTGTAAAAAGCATGAAGGAGTGAGTAGATGTTTGGAATTATCTTAGTTTCCCACAGCCAGAAAATCACTGATGGGACGAAAGAAATGATCGAAGAAATGACTGGAACCAGTGACGCGGTGCGGATCATTTCTGCTGGTGGTACCGGAGATGGACGTTTGGGCACAAATGCTGTGATGATCATGGAGGCAATCGAAGCACAGACAGACTGTGATCATATCTTGATTTTTTGCGATATTGGAAGCGCTATACTTAGCTCGGAAACAGCACTTGAGCTAATCGAAGCAGATGAACTGAGGGAAAAAGCGGAGATCATGGACTGTCCGCTGGTAGAAGGCGCCTTTGCGGCAGCTGTCCAGGCAACAGTGTGTCAGGAAAAGGAAACGATCTTACAGGAACTGGCACAGTTGTGATCCTTTCTTCAACCGTATAATAACGTCGATAGAAATAGTTGACGTAAAAAATATCAAAATAGAAATGAGGAGAGAACAGAATGAAGTTTTTAAGAAGCATGTTAGGCTACATGATCGCCGGAACTATTGTAATGGCTGTTTGGAATGAGTTGGGTAGTTTTGGTATTTTTGGTGGGTATTTGGCGGCCGGAATTATTATTGGACCAATGTGGTTTATGAACCATTACGTAAATTTAACTGGAAACGAAGACGATGCAGCTTTTGTCGATATGGGACTGGCCATTGGAGTCTGCGGCATCATGCGTGACACGTTGATGCAAGGAACTTCGGCCTTGACCGCTTCTTTGCCAACGATTGCTTTAGTAGTCGCTGGTGCGGCGTTAGGCGGAATCGTGGCTGCTGCATTTGAAAAGAGTATCTCTGCAGAAAAACAACGGGAAGCTGCTGCTCCAGAACCTGGTATGACCGAAAAGGAATTGGATCGTTTAGTTGGAGAAGAGTAACCGACAGTGTTTATTTGATTAGATAAAACCAATAGAAATTCACAAAACTAGGAGGAATGAATATGTCGATAGGTTTAGGGATCGCAACGCTGTGTGGTGGTTTTCTGTTTCCCTTTGTAATCAGAATGGCTTGGGGGAAAATGGTTGATAGTTGGGGAGCCATCGGTGGATGGATGGCTGCGTTGTTCATCGTTGGAACAGTCTGGTGTATCAACCACGGAATCTCGACGCCGTTGATTACTCAGTCGGGAGCCGCTTGGGTGGATCAAGGGCTGGCTGCGGGTGTAGGTGTATGGGTTGCTTCCGTATTGGTTGGTGGCAATGTGAAGAAGTCATTGCCTAAGATTGCAGCAGCTGTATCAGGTGGCTTGTTGGGCGGAATTTTATTATCTTTATTCTTATAAAAAAGGAGACGTAGAAAAATGAAACGATTGATCAATGATGGCTATGATGTAGTAGAGGAAATGTTAGAAGGCTACGAAGCAGCGAATAAAAATTATGTAAAGATCGACATGGAAAATCGGGTCGTCGTCAGCAAAATGATGAGTGAAGAACCTCGTGTACGAGTAATTGTCGGGGGTGGTTCTGGTCACGAACCAATGTTTCTAGGGTATGTTGGGAAAGATTTTGCTGATGCAGCGGTCGTAGGAAATGTGAATACTTCTCCCGCACCAGATGCATGCTATGAGGCAGTAAAGGCTGTCGACAGTGGAAAAGGCTGTCTCTATCTATACGGAAATTACGCAGGTGATGTAATGAATTTTGATATGGGTGCAGAAATGGCGCTGGAGGAAGACGGCATACGGGTTGAAACGGTGACAACGACGGATGATGTGTTTTCTGCCAAAGAGAAAAAAGATCGCCGCGGTGTTGCCGGTGATCTACCAGTATTTAAAGTTGCTGGAAGTGCGGCGGCGAAGGGATACGACTTGGATCAAGTAAAAGCAGTAACTGAAAAGGCTAATGATAATACGTACTCTTTGGGAGTAGCCTTGTCCTCTTCTACATTGCCTGTGACGGGTGAAGCGATCTTTGAAATGGATGAAGGTGATATGGAAATCGGGATGGGGATTCACGGTGAGCCTGGAATTGAACGACGAAAAGTGGAAAAGGCGGATAAAATCATTGATGAAATGCTGACTTATATTTTAGAGGATTCCAAAATTACTTCAGGAGACGAAGTATATGTACTGGTCAACGGCTTAGGAGCTTTACCGGTGATGGATCAATATGTCTGCTACCGGCGTGTAGACCAGATTCTTAAGGAAAATGGCATTCAGGTACATCGGACAGACGTAGGCAATTTTGCGACATCAATGGATATGGTTGGGATGTCTGTCACGTTGGTCAAGCTGGATGAAGAGATCAAAGAATTGCTGGATGCTCCATGCGATACTCCTTACTACAAATTATAAGAGAGAGGCGAGCCGGATGAATGAAAGAACCTTAGATAAACAGTTTTTTGGTAATTGTTTATCAAAAATGGCAGAATTAGCAGAAGAAAATCGTGATTATTGGACTAAGTTGGATTCCGATATTGGTGATGGGGATCATGGGATCAATTTAAGCATCGGTTTTCGGGCAGTTTCTGGACAATTGGCCGAGAATTTAGAAAACACCGACGACATCACAGGATTGTTGAAAAAGTCTGGAATGCTTTTATTAAGCAAGGTCGGTGGTGCCTCAGGACCTTTATACGGCAGCTTTTTCATTAAGATGGGAAAAGACGTTGTCGGGAAAACGACGATCAATTTTCCCGAATTTGTAGGAATGATCAAAAATGGGGTAGACGCAATCCAATTCCGCGGCAAATCGGAGCTTGGTGAGAAAACGATGTTGGATGCGTTACTGCCGGGTGTTGCTTACCTCGAAGAGCATATAGAAGAGGAGCCTCTCGTAGTGATGGAACAAGCGGTGGCGATCATGCGAGAAGGAGCGGAATCCACGATTCCACTGATTGCAAAAAAGGGACGGGCGATGCGTTTGGGAGAGCGTGCCATCGGTCATAAAGATCCTGGATCGGAATCATCATGGATGCTGATGAATGTCTTTTTAGAAGAAATGAAAAAATAGGTGAACGGAAGCGATAAACATGACAAATTTGCAACAGAAATCAACAGAACTTAGAGAATGGATCCTTCGTTCGCTAGCAGCGGCTGGTTCAGGGCACCCTGGCGGTTCACTTTCAGCTATTGATATTTTGACCCTGCTATACTATCAGGAAATGACAGTCACACCAGAGAATTATGAACAAAAAGAACGAGAGCATTTCATATTATCAAAGGGACATGCTGCCCCAGCATTGTATGCGGTCTTAGCGGATAAGGGATTTTTCCCTAAAGAAGAATTGCTGGACTTGCGCAAGTTTGGCAGCTTCCTGCAAGGACATCCTGATCGGATCAAAACACCAGGGATTGATTCGTCCAGCGGATCGTTAGGGCAAGGCTTATCGATCGCCAATGGTTTAGCTTTGGCGCAACGATTGGATGGCATTCAAAAGAAAGTATTCGTTTTATTAGGTGACGGTGAATTACAGGAAGGACAGGTCTGGGAAGCCGCTATGACCACGGCACATTATCGATTGAATCAGGTAATTGCCTTCGTTGATAATAATCGGCTGCAGATCGACGGGACAAATCAGGCGATTATGAATGTTGAAGACATTGGAAAAAAATTTTCCGCCTTCAATTGGAATGTACTGACTGCCGATGGGCATGATTTTTATTCACTAACTCAAGCAGTCAATCAGGCTAAGACTTTTGACCAAGGGCCTAGCGTCATCGTTTGCAAGACGGTCAAAGGAAAGGGAGTCAGCTTTATGGAGAATCAGGTCGGCTGGCATGGGAAAGCCCCTTCCTTGGAGGAAGCTTCCCAGGCAATTGAAGAGTTAAGGGAGGCGTTTTAGCATGAAAAAGGCCACGAGACAGGCCTATGGTGAAACATTGGCCATTTTAAAGTCGCATCCAGATTTGGTCGTCCTCGACGCTGATTTGTCAGCAGCCACTAAAACCGATATTTTTGCAAAGACAGCCCCAGAAAAATTTTTTAATATGGGGATCGCAGAAGCCGATATGATTGGTACGGCAGCAGGCTTGGCTCTGGGTGGAAAAAGACCGTTTGCGAGCAGCTTCGCCATTTTTGAAGCTGGACGTGCCTATGAGCAAATTCGCAATGCAGTGGCTTATCAACGACTAAATGTGACTGTAGCCGCTACTCATTCGGGAATCACGGTAGGAGAGGACGGCGGTTCGCATCAGGCGATCGAAGATATTGCTTTGATGCGGGTGATTCCAGGAATGACTATCTTAAATCCAGCAGACGACCTCGAAACAGAGGCTGCGATTGAAGCGATTTTGAAACATCAAGGACCAGTCTATCTGCGCTTAGGACGCTTAGCGGTGGAGCGAGTGCACCAAGAAAAGCCCGACTTTAAGATTGGACGAGCAGAAACCTTAATAGAAGGCAATGATGGTACGATTATCGCAACAGGATTGTTGGTTCAGGAAGCATTGAAGGCTGCTGACATATTGGCTCAAAGAGACGTGCATGTTCGCGTTTTAAATTTCTCAACCATCAAGCCTCTAGACCATCAACTCGTCTTACAAGCAGCAAAAGAAACCCCTTGGCTGATCACTGCGGAGGAGCATAGCGTGATCGGTGGATTAGGAAGCGCTGTTTCTGAGTATTTATCTGAGCATTATCCTAAAAAGGTCGTAAAGATTGGTGTACAGGATCAGTTTGGCCAGTCCGGCTCACCAGACAAATTAATGGCGTACTACCAATTGACTGCAAATGATATCGTGGACAAGGCCATTGAATTGACGAAATAGAATCAAACAGAAAGAGACTGACTCAAAAGTCTCTCTAAAGAAAAATTAGCAAAATTAAGCCGAACGATTGCATCTCTATTTAAGGAGATAGAATACAATCATTCGGCTATTTGATTATTATTCAAGTTAATTTTCATTTTTGTTCGATTCACTTTAAAAATAGTTAGCTCATTTTGCTTTTTTGGTCGGTCTCTTTTTTCTACCTATTCTTTTTTTTCTCAATCTTCATTTCATCATATATAAAAATATTCTTTAGTATCCGCAGAACGGGTCGAATCGTCAAAAAGACCGCCCCGGCAAGGTAAAAATAAGTACCGATTACATCGGGAATCGGTGTTAATGAGGCAATACTTCCAATGATATAAAAAATACCGGTCAATAAATCAACGATCAGCGAGATCAGTGAAAAACGATTTTGAAAATAAAGCCGAAATCGATTCCCCTGAATCTCAATATCTTCTTCGATGGCTTTTTCGACTTCGTGGGTCTTGCGTTTTATTTTTGGCATGTCCTTTAAAATCCTTTCCTTATCTAGGTGAGATAAAGCAATTGAATAGGATAACAGGTTTAACTGAATTCGCCTACCGATATGCACTGAGCGTATCAATGTAAGAACCCCCTTGAAGACTGCTATACTTGAATCAACAAGCAATCAAGAGAGGAGAGCGTCAAAAATGAAAAAAGCATTATTAATCATTAATCCTAATTCGGGAGAAGAAGAAGCAAAAAATTATGAAGAGTTGGCTCATGAAAAGCTGAATAACTTGTTTGATGAAGTTGAAGTTCTGCATACACAGGAAGATGGGGATGCGACCCGTTTTGCTCGTCAAGCGGCAGATGAAAAAGTGGACAGTCTATTTGTGATGGGAGGAGACGGCACAGTCAATGAAGCTGTGAACGGCCTTGCAGAGCAAGAGTATCGGCCTAAATTTGGTTTCTTTCCTTTGGGGACGGTCAACGATTTGGCTCATTCGCTGAATATTTCAATGGACCCGGCAACGGCGATTGAAGAATTGACGCTTGAACGTCATCAAGCTCTAGATATTGGAAAAATCAATGACAGCTATTTCATGAATATTGTCTCCGTGGGCAGTATTCCAGAGGCGATCAGTGAGGTGGATGGAGAGGAAAAGTCTAAGTTTGGCAAGCTGGCTTATTTTACGACAGCTTTTAAACAAGTGCTCCACAACGAAAGCTACCATTTTTCATTAGAGGTTGATGGAGAACATCTGGATATCGAAAGCAGTGCAGTCGTCTTTAATTTAAACGAAAGCATTGGCGGCTTTGAACAGGTCGTACCAAATGCCAAACCAGATGATGGCAAGCTTCATCTGCTTTATTTGAAGGACCATCGTATTACAGATACCTTTAAAAGCGTTCCGGATATTTTAAAAGGGATTGATCATTCGACGGAGTATGTTGGGTATCAACCATTCTCTGAAGCCACATTGTCTGTCAAAGACGATGTTACGCTCCACCCCAGTGTAGATGGGGATGAAGGTCCTGAACTGCCGCTGCATTTGAAGGTGCTGCCACAGCATTTAGAAGTTTATTACGGACCAGAAGAGTAGCATTTTTGCACTGTCCATTGTTTTAGCGGTAAGTCTTTCATTTGACCAATTCACAATCCAGAATCTTTGCCGCTGAAAGGCCGCTGTAGTAAAGTAAGAGACAAAGAGAGGTTTGATTGAAAAGAGGAGGGACCCTAAATGAAATTCACTCAGTTATCGATCGATATGTTGGAACGGGCACAGGAACGCTTTGAGGAAACCTTGGATCAAATGACCATTGATGAGGCCAATACGATGCCGGCACCGTTGATCAAATCAGTGACTTGGCTGATCTGGCACACGGCGCGTGAATTGGATCTTCAAATTTCGGAATTGAAAGAAAGCGAGCCGCTATGGACAGGTGCAAACTGGACTGAAAAATTTGCGTTGGATCTGCCTGATGATACAGAGGATTATCGGCATTCACCAGAGGAAGCTGCGAAAGTCGTGGTGGAGGATCGACAATTGCTCTGGAACTATTTTACCGCAAGTGTCCGATTGACTAGCGAGTATTTAGAAACCCTGGATGAGAAAAGTCTGAACGACATTGTCGATACTCAATGGACACCGCCTGTGACTCGGCAGGCACGTATCGTTTCGGCGATCGATGATGCGGTGATGCATTCGGGACAAGCAGTCTATACTAGAAGATTGGTGATCGGAAAATAAAAAGCAAGCGCATCTTTTTACACGGATGCGCTTGCTTTTTTGAAGTGTCAGCTTGCTTGAACAGAACTGGTCACAACAACGTCGATTCCTGTATCCAGCAGGTTTTCAACAGCCACATCACCAATTGCTACAGGTGCCTGCAGACAGACGGTATCGATGATTTTCATGGCGTCTTTTACCGCGTGTTTGGGAATCCCATCGGCTGTTTTTACCGAACAGCGGCGAGACTCTCCATCCTTCACGACAACGGTCGAGGTCACGACACGAATAGGGTTCGTGGCTTCCGCTTTTCCGTATTTCACACCCTTGCTGCAGCTGTAGCCGCTGACTTGGTACTCATTGTCTTCATCGACGGTTAAGTGACAGCCTTTGGGGCACATGATGCAAATAAATTGTTTCATGGTTGTACGACCTCCTCCACACAGACTTCGATTTCATTGCTGTTGATCTTGTCCATCATTTTCTTAGACAGTTTGAATTTTTCCATCTCTCCGGGCACGATGTAGCTTTTCTTTTGTTTGGCCACGACTTCGCCTTGACATTTGATAGTGATCAGACTGTCGTCAAAGACTTTATTAACCCTGAAGAACAGCTCGACTTTTTTGCCCATGTTTGCTTTGCGAATCTTTTGAGGAACGACGTAGGTCACGTGCTCTCCATTTTTCACAGACAAACAGGCTTCCTGATCCAAGGTATTTTGCTGCAAAATATACTCTGCAGCGGCTTCTCCGGCACGAGTGCTTTCAGCGGAAACGAAATCGACCAAATCGTGAACATGGACAACATTCCCACAGGCAAAAATACCCGGGATCGAGGTTTCCATATTTTCATAAACGATCGCTCCATTGGTTTGTCTGTCCAAGACAACGCCGGCACTGCGGCTCAGTTCGTTTTCTGGCACAAGACCAACCGACAGCAGCACCGTATCGCACTCAAAGGTTTGTTCGGTTCCAGCGATTGGCTGCCGTTTTTCATCTACTTCGGAAACAACTACCGCTTCAACGCGAGATTTACCGCAAACTTCGGTAATGGTATGGGATAGATACAATGGAATATCATAGTCATCCAAGCACTGAACGATGTTTCTCGTCAGTCCGCCTGAGTAAGGCATGACTTCTACACAAGCCAACACCTCAGCACCCTCCAGCGTCATTCTGCGCGCCATAATCAATCCAATATCGCCTGAACCCAAAATGACGACTCTTTTTCCTACCATGTAGCCTTCCATATTGACGTAGCGTTGTGCCGTACCCGCGGTAAAGACACCTGCAGGCCGACTGCCTGGAATCCCGATCGCGCCTCGAGTCCGTTCACGGCAGCCCATTGCAAAAATGATTGATGCTGCTTGGAGGATCTGATAGCCGTTTTGCTTGTTGACAAGATGCACCTCTTTGTCTTCGGTGACATCTAAAACCATCGTGTCTAAAAAGATTTCGACCGTTGTATCCTTCAGCATATCGATGAAGCGGGCCGCATATTCAGGACCCGTCAGTTCTTCTTTGAAGCGATGCAGGCCAAATCCGTTGTGGATGCACTGGTTTAGAATTCCGCCAAGCTTTTGATCTCTTTCCACGATCAGAATATCCCTAACGCCTTTTTCATAAGCAGCGACAGCCGCAGCCAAGCCAGCCGGGCCTCCGCCAATGATGATCAACTCACGCATGGTCAACACCTCCTTTGGTCACTCCAGACAGAATGTAGCTGCCTTCTCGATCCTGCAAAATCTCTAACGGTGATTTGCCCAGTTCATCTGCTAAAATCTCGACGACTCTAGGTCCGCAAAAGCCGCCTTGGCACCGTCCCATGCCAGCATTGCAGCGACGTTTAACAGCATCGACAGAAGGAGGGGTGATCGGGGAATGAGCGGCTGCTCGAATTTCGCCCTCCGTTACTGTTTCACAGCGGCAAATCACTCTGCCGTAAGTTGGATCCTGTTTAATCACTTGATTTTTTTCTTCCATTGTTAATTCCTGAAACACGATTTTTTCGCGAGTATCGATAAAGGACTCCTTCAAGGAAAAAGCTTGTCCCGTCGTTTTTTCCAATAGGTCGACCCCATAAGCAGCAATCGCTGGAGCAGCAGTCAAACCAGGTGATTTGATGCCTGCCAAGTCGATAAAGCCTGGGGCTGCTTCTTGGATCACAAAATCCTTTCCGGTACTGTTGGCACGGATGCCGGAAAAATTACGGATGGATTGTCTTAAATTCAGGTTTTCTACCGATCTCGCGGCCAATTCTGCTACTTGTTTAAGACCTGAAGAGGTACTGCCTGAACCAATCCCGTTGTCGACATCTTCCTTAGAGACAGCCTCGGCATTCGGTCCAACGATCAAATTGCCATGAACAGTCGGACTGATCAAAACACCTTTTCCGACACTTGAAGGGCATTGGAAGATGACATGGTTGACCACAGCGCCTTCTGATTTATCCAACAGGTAGTATTCGCCGCGAACTGGCGTGATCTCAAAATTCGGCTCAGCCACGAAGTTGTGGATCTCGTCAGAGTGAACGCCAGCTGCGTTAAAAACAAATTTTGTTTGGTACGTCTGTTGATTGGTAATAATTTCGTAGCCTTCTTCTAGTTTGTTGATGGCGGTCACTTGTTGATTCAACGCCAGCTCAACACCATTTTTGACTGCTGTTTCTGACAATGCCAAGCATAATTCCCATGGGTTAACAATGGCGGCACTAGGGGCATACAGAGCACCGACTACTTTTGAAGAGAGGTTGGGCTCCTTTGCCAACAGTTCTTCCTTATTCAGCAATGCCAAATCAGGCACACCGTTTTTGACGCCGCGATCGTACAGCTCCTCGATCACCGCTTGGTCTTCTTCAGAAAAAGCCACTACCAACGAACCGACCTGGTTGTAGTGAACCGACAATTTCTGGCACAACTCCTTAGCCCGCTGCGCACCTTCTACATTTAGTTTGGCCATTAAACTTTCTGGTTCTGGATCGAACCCTGCATGGAGAATCGCACTGTTGGCACGAGTAGCTCCCAGACTCACATCATTTTCTGCTTCCAGCACCAGGGTTTTTAATTGATACCGACTCAATTCATAGGCGGTCGCCGCACCGACGATTCCGCACCCGATAACGATCACATCGTACATCTTTTTTCCTCCTTACTTCTTCAATACCTCCCACACTCCACGCGAAAAAAAGAGTATAGAAAACAGACGCCAATGGTTGTTGACGTTTGCTGCTATACTCTTTTTTTCTCTAGCACGTATTTAGTTACTTGTATTATAACACCTTTAAACCAAGCCAACAATACTTAGACGGACCAGACAGTTCCTTTTGTGGTCGAAACAGCTAGACCGCCAGCCCCTAAGGCCCCCATGATATCTTCCTTGTCGCGGATCAACCCCCCGACGATCAAGGGTTTTCTAGATTGTTTGACCAGTTCCTTGATGATTTTAGGAGAAACGTTCGGCAACACCTCTACCAAATCAGCCTCTGTATGCAGCAGCTGCCGCTCTACATTTTCTAAAGCAGAAGAGTCCAGCAGGAAAAAACGTTGGATCACCAATAGCTGTTGCCGCTTGGCATAACGTACGATCGCCGACTTAGTGGAAATGATTCCGTCAAAGGACGTGCATTGCTTGATATAATCGATTGCCGATTCGTCAGAAGACAGCCCTTTGACTAAATCAACATGCAGGATCGCGACTTTACCGCTCGCCTTGAT
Source organism: Enterococcus florum (assembly GCF_004309355.1). Taxonomy (GTDB): domain Bacteria; phylum Bacillota; class Bacilli; order Lactobacillales; family Enterococcaceae; genus Enterococcus_A; species Enterococcus_A florum. Next base: position 123,904 of record NZ_BJCC01000022.1, read on the forward strand.
TTTTTCCGCCAAATCCTGCAGCTGCATTAGATGCGATTGCAGGACAAAAACCACTTCGACATCTGTGGTCAAAGCTTCTCTCAATTCCTCTTCATTTTTTACCGCAGCCACGACTGGCGAAAGCTCTAATTTCTCGTATAACTCATGCGTATTAATCATTAAAAAAACTCCTCATTCTTCTTCTTGATTATTTTATCATGGCGAAGACAGAACAAGTAGTTCATATCTGGGAATTGATGCAATTATTTTGCTGAATTGTGCAAAAGAGACAGATGCAATTTATTGTATTTCATCAAAATAAGCTTTACACGCTAAACTCAACAAAACCAAAGGACGAGATGTTTTAAAATAAGTTGCTATGTGTTGTTTTTTACGAATCATCAAATTAAAAAAAGACTGAGACATAACCATGATACCGTTAAAGAGGATGATATGCGAAAACGGCATAATCTAGCTGCATATCAGTAATAATATCTGTTAGGAAGGCTGATATGCAATGGGTTCAACCTTTATGGTCAGTACGAAAAAAACGATCAATGACGCACGATTCGATGGACGAAGCTCAGAAAGGATGAGTTTCGAAATCCCCCAACTAACAATAAGTGATATGTGTTATTTAGAATCTGATTGAAATAGCCGCAGGGAACAAATTAGGCCTGTTAGAAAGAGACAGTCTTCCTGTACTAATTTGGTCATTCCTTGTCAAATTCATAAATGATACAAAATTGACTGATAAAGAACCTTTCGTGAGACTAGATTTTCATAATTCTTAAATAAAAATTTTACAAATAAAAATAACGAAAAATGAATTTGATAATTAGATTACTTGTATTAAAGCAATTTTTCTCTTTCTATAATTATAAATAATAAAGAATTACTTTGTAAAAACAATTGGAATAACAAAAAAAGTGGTAGATACGGCGCAATAATTCAATTTGTTAAAAAAATATAACAAAATAGTTGAATTATTGTGATATTATGTTTTTGATTAGTAATTAATGTTAAATAAATAATAAAAAACTTAGATTATCGATTTTTAATTTTGTTGATAATGGGAAATGTGATTTTTCTTTGGGGAGGGAAAGGGTATGAATATCGCAATTTGCGATGATGATCGCTTATTTTGTCAAGAATTAGAAAAATATGTGGAACAATCATCTATCGGTTCAAGCGGAGTATTTGATTGCGACGTTTTTTATTCAGGAGAGGAGCTGCTGCAGTACCTGGAAGAAAACGAACGAACATTTCACATTTATTTACTGGATATTGAAATGGATGGGATCGACGGTATTCGGTTAGCGTCTATTTTTCGCAGAAGAGATATCGAAGCCCTGATTATTTTCGTGACCTGCCATGAAAGTATGATGGTTAAAGCATTTGATGTTCGAGCCTTTCATTATTTGGTGAAGCCCCTTCAAAAAGAAAAAGTGCTGGAAGTGCTGGATTCTGCCTATGATTATCTGCTGAAGAGAAAGAAGTGCTTTCAATTCACAGTACGGAAGAAAATCCATACGGTGCTGTTCTCGGAGATCGAATATTTTGAAAGCATTGGCAGAAAAATCAATATCCATAAAGCCAATGGGGAAATCTTTTCGTTCTACAGTTCACTGAATGAAGTGATGAAGCAGGTCGACGAAACTCAATTTATCCGGATTCATCAGTCGTATCTCGTAAACCTGGATTATCTGCAGCATGTGACTAGCAAGGAAATCGTGATGCGATGTGGTGTGGCACTTTCGATCAGTAAGAGGTATCAGACCTCCTTTCATCACGCGTTTCGCAGTTATCTATTTTATCGACCGGGGGGATAAAAATGGGTTTAGGGGAAATCTTGTTGGTAAAACCTGCTTTTTTGATAACGACGGGATTGGTTCATTATCTTTTGGGTGTCAGCTTTTTGCCAATAAAGACAGGGTTCAATAAAAAGAGGGTTTTTTCTGGCATATTGATTACTATCTTCTGCTATCGAGTGCTTAATAATTATTTATTGACCATTCTTGCTCCTAGTTCATTTCGAGCTGTGCTGTTCTATAGCATATCCTATCTCTTTTTTTTAAGCAATATGCGTTTTTTTGCTGGAAAAATCCATCTAAAACTCTTTTTGGGGTTTTTCTATCTTTCGGTCATCACTATTTCAGAAACGCTAATGTGGGGAGCGGTATTGTATTTTGTGGGCAATGAACGAACAACTCAGCTGGTTTTAGTAGAATGGGACTCAGGCGCGATTACTTCATATATCATGCTGCTCATTACTTGTCTTATCTGGCGAGCAAGGCTAGGTAAGCATAGCTATCTCTCAAAAAAGATTATGGCAATCCATACGAGTATCATTGTTTTGTGTATTTTTTTGGGATTCACGTTAGTTTTGCGGGAAAATTTTATTTCAGTGGGGATTTTTTCCATAGTGTTGATCCTATTTTTTATTTATTTTCGAATAGTCGAGGATACTTCACGAAAAATCCATAGCTATCGCTTGGATGAAGAGAAAAATCGATTGATGAAGGATCATTATGATCAAATTGAAGCCTATCAGCAAAAAATCCAAATTCTGCGGCATGACATGAAGCACCAGCTGATCCATTTGCGCGGGCAAGTGGAAAAGAAGCCTCGAAGTCTGATTATCCAGCACGTTGACGGCATGTTGGATGAGATCGATCAGGTTCAAAATCAGCATTTCACAGACCATGAAGCAGTAAATATCATTGTGGGGCATAAGTATCGACGAGGACAAGAGGCGGGTGTGGCGTGTTCAGTGACCATTGAGATTCCTCCCGTATTGAGCCTGGAGGAAAGGGATTTGATTGCGCTGATCGGCAATCTTTTTGACAATGCCTTAGAAGCTTGCGATTACTGTCAGGAAGAAAAGCAGATTTCCTTCCGCATGGTTCAACGGCACGGATGCCTCGCCATCCGACTCGAGAATACTACGGATGGCACCCATCAATCGTTTAGAACAAGAAAAAAAGAGAAGCAAATGCATGGATTTGGAATGAAAAGTATTTTAGAAATTGTTCAAAAATATGCAGGGAAAATTGATTATTCTTGGATAGAAAATCGATTTATATTGGAAATTACTTTTTTTGAAGATTAAATTTAACAAGAAACTAGTCTAATTATTACAAATAAAAAGGAAACACACTTGCTGGTGCTATGATTAAACCAGTAAGTGTGTTTATTTATTATTAAAATTTTGGGTTTTAATGAAAAACAGCAGCAGCAAGGCGATTTTTAACGAAATTCCTCGTTTTTGCTCTTTTATTTTGCCATATTTAAGGGAAATTAGCATAAACAGCAAGAACTGACGAATACATGAAATGGAGTGAACAACGATGACTAAAACAAAAGGGGTGGCAAGGAGATGCAGATTCTAGTGTTGACCAAAAACATCCTGGTTGAACAAACATTGCAGGAACAGCTGCAACGATTGAATCATGAAGTGTTCGTTTCCAGCAGCTTGCTGCAGCCATTTGGTCTACCGGCTTCAGAACAGACTCTGATTGACTTTTTTCAAGTCGTGATTTTTGACGAGACACTTAGCGATAGTGAAGTGCTTCAATTCCTGGAAAAGTTCCAGCCAAAACGTCATATGATCTTTCGAAAGGCGGATAGACGACCGGAACGGGTAGAAACAGATCGGTGGTATGACCAGGGAGTCAGAGGCTGGATTACAAAAGGAGTAACGGTAGAAGGGTTGAGAGAACTGCTTATCCAAACGAATGAACAAGCAAATCCGCAAGCAGCCAACGTTGAACGAAGCAGCTACAAGATGACTCTTCATCCCTACATTGTGGGGAGTAAAGAATCCAGAGAAAAAATTCCAATAGAGAATTTTCCGTTAACTCCGTATGAGAAAAAAATGCTGCAGCTGCTGATGAAGGAAGAAGGAAAATTATACTCACGTGATGAGCTTTGCTCAAACCTTTGGGAATGTGAGATCACCAATTCGAAAAAAGTTCAGCTGTCGAGCCTAATCAAACGAATCAAGAATCGGTTTAGAGAAGCCAGAATTTATGAAGAACTCATTCAAACGGTATGGGGAAAGGGCTATATGTTAACGCCCTCATTTTATAAATATTTGAATGTAGAGTCATTGCTGGAAGGCACACCAATAAAAGATAGATGATTTCACCAATGATTCATCACATAGAATAGGGGGAAAGAGGGAGATGAAAAGAAAGTGAAAAAGTTAGGGTTATGCTTAGTCGCTGCGTTAATCATCTGTCAACAGCTGACAGGGTTTGCGACAGCAGCGGCAACAAGCACATCTTCAACATCAAATATAGAGCACCAAATCACAGCGTTAGACATCACACACGAGGATGACGCTGTGATCACTGTAGAGAATCCTGTTCAAAAAGAAGAAACACTAACTGCAAATGCCAAAATCATGCTGAATGTGCTGGAACAAAAGGGCAAGAAAAAAATCACACTCCCTTTGCCAAAAGAGGTCGAACCAGAAGCCAAGGACTTCAAGATCGGAGCGGACGGTATAGTGACGGTCTCTGAAACAGAGATTACACTGACCTTCCCCAGCAAAACCATTCTGGAGATGGAAGAACTGGCTGTTCCCTTTCGTTTCAAACTGAAGGAAGACTTGTTCAAGAAAGAAACAGTCAAGTTGACCTTCTTTGACGAAATTGACTGCGAGTTGGCCGTGGAGAAGGAGACAGCACCTGAGGTTGCCAAACCAATTGGAGGAGTCACCCCTCTTGAACGAGTATTGCCAAAAAAAGCACGAGGGATTGGTCCACAGGCCGGGACGAATATCACAGAGCTGCTCGATATCCGCCTCGAAAACATTTATTACAAGGTGTCTAAAGAAGGCGGCGGGACGGAAAATGTCTATATTATCGAAAACGGGGTAAAAATCGAACCTCAGCCAGAAGTGACTACTTATCACGAGGTTTATTACAATTTTACTTTTGAACTGGATATAGACAAGAATCATGTACTGACTGCTGGCGATCATATTATTTTCGAACTGCCAGACGTAGTTGACTTTACGACCATCAAGAATCAATACCTGATGTTTAACGGAGAGGTTATCGGTACGATCAATACCGGTTTTTCGGGTGGTAAATCCTACGCCAGAATTGATTTTAATTCAAAAATTAATGGTTATATGGCACTAAATGACGGGTATCTCTATGCCAATGGACGATTCAATCAATCAGGCCATCCAGTGGAGGGCGGGACAAACCAAGTCGGTTCGATCCCCATTGTTGTAGGAGGAGATAGCAAACCTGGCATCCCTGGAATTCATGAACCTGGCGATTCGCCAGTTGTAAAATATGGATCCGCGAATGATCGAACGATTACTTGGGATTTTGATTTGTTCTATGACAGCTACTACAAAGCTTTTGAAGATGGCACATTGCCGGAAAAAAAAGAAAAAGTGATTTTCGAGGATGTTCTGGATCCAGGACTTAAATTCTCTCATATGGGCGTACCGACGATGTTCATCCATGCGGCAGATCCCGCTGGAGGCATGAAGGAAGACGGATATCTAGGGTTTCTGCCCTTTGAGTCAAATGGCGTGGAGTATTTTCGAAAACTGGTACAGGGCGTAAACGAGACGAATGCCGACTTTGAAAATCGGATCAAAGCGGAAACCAATGTTCCGTGTTATGGAGTAACAGATGCTGAAAAATATGATGCGATAGGAAATAAGCTGATCATCAACTTTGGCGAAGTGCCCAACAGCACCCCAGATGATCCAACGAAGGGGTTTGTCTTGGCTGGTGATCCATTGGCCCAAGTCCAGCAGATGGTAGACATAGCGAAAGCAGCTGGGAAAATTACTCAAGCAGAAGCAGATAAGACGATGGATGTGTATTCAAAGCTGTTTGCCAAACAAGAAAAGGGTGTCTATGGTCTGCACTTTTCAGTCATCACCAAAGCGATGATAAACCAATCAGAAGTTTCGAATGACGCTTCGATCACTTGGGAAAACAAAGGAGAAGCTTCAAACTCAAGTTCCGTAGACGTTTTTGTCCCTGACTGGGGCGGCGGGGTCAGTCCTGTAAACCGCGGAACAGTCACGTTAGAAAAGAAAGACCATGAAACTGGAAAAGCTTTAGCGAATGTCGAGTTCCTGGTTCAAACAAAAGGATTGGTTTCGTATTACGATTTTGAAACAGTCAAGACGGATGATGAGGGGAAAATCACCTTATATGGAATTAGAGAAGGAGACTACCGAATCAAGGAAATCAACAATCCGAATGCCGGCTATCAAAACAAGGTAACCTTTGAGCCAGATGATGGCATAGATGATGATGAATGGCACTATTTTCGAATCACCCCTTATTCAGAGGGTCCTGATGTTAATCAATTGATTGAGCTTGTTGCCGACAACTACCGCTCAGAAGGATCACTGATCCTGACTAAAAAGAACCAGGCTGAGACGGAGCTGCTCAATGGTGCAAAGTTCACCCTGCATAAAGCCTCCGACGACAGCGAGCTGGAAGCAGGCTATGAGTTTGAGACAGGCAAGTGCTACAAGTACGTGTATGACAAAAACGAAAAAAAATATCTTTTTGAAGAAGACACGGGTGCCACCGCTGAAAAGGGGAAACTAAAGATCACTGGACTGCCGCTGGACACCTATTACCTGATTGAAACGCAGGCACCGCCGGGTCATATGCTCAGCGATAATCCAGATGAAAACAAGATCGTTGGCGATCCATTGGACACGCACAATCAAGTGCTGGAGCTGACAATGAAGAATAACCCAGCTGTTGGTTCGATCCGTCTGTTTAAGAAAGACCAAGACAAGACGACACCCTTGCCGGATGCAAAATTTGTCCTCTATAAAAAAGATGGCGGTGGAACCCCGCAGTATTACAAGTTAACAGGCAGTACGATTACTTGGGTCACGAACAAAGCAGATGCTACCCGCTTAACAACGGACACACCAGATGGCAAGATCACGGTCGACAATCTTTTAGAAGGAACCTACTTTTTCCAAGAGGTCGAAGCACCGCCAGGCTACCAATTGGATGAGACAGAGCAGGAGATCGACCTGTCGAAAAACGACATTATTGCAATGACGACGCCTTCGATCACGATGGAAAACGAACCGTCTGAGATCGAAATCATTAAAAAAGACAGCAATACCGGAGATGTTTTGCCAGGAGCTTCCTTCCAGTTGTATAACGATGCGGATCAAGTACTAAACGAAGTCTATAAGACAGGCGGAACAGCGAAAACTTATACAACCAACAACGATGGAAAAATCGTGTTGGTGAAGCTTCCCGATGGTCGCTATTACCTAAAAGAAACGCAAGCTCCGACTGGTTACGAACAATCCGACGAGAAGCACTGGTTTGAAGTCAAGGACGGAAAGCTGGTAGGCGACAGCCAGGTAGTTATCGAAAACCAGCGGAAAGGACATTTACCAAGTACTGGTAGTCCATGGGCCGGCATCATGAACCGAATTGCAGTTGTCATCATTTTGATCGGATTGGCAGGAGTTGGCTACTTGCAATTTCGTCGGAAGATGGGAGGGAAGAGCTTGTGAAAAAGATCGTGATACTCGCAGGTTTAACGTTACTCAGTCTTTTGATGATGTTGAATACAGCCTTAATTCCCAGCCTCGCTGCTGGCCAAGCAACCATTACCTTGCACAAAAAAGGCTTTGATGGAGTCATCAATACAGAGATCAACAACGAGGGTCAGCTGCTAGATCCCGAGGATGCTGTATTCAAAGGAGCGCAGGGCGTGAACGGTGTTTCCTTTTCCGTGTATGACGTGACAGAAGAATACAACAACGAACTTGCTCAAGGCCTTACAGAAAACGAAATCAAGCAAAAAATGGCGCAGATGACGGTTGAACAATTGGAAGAACTGCAACGCCCCGTGGTTGCACAAGGCACGACTTCAACAGTGGATCAAGAAGAGGGGCTATGGACATTTACGGCAGCGACGCAGATTGAGCCAACTGCCTATCTGATTATTGAAACAGCCAGTGAGGAAACAGAGATTGAATCCAGTCTGCCAATCCTGCTGGTGTTAGATGACAGCCAGGCAGGACAGCACATTCATCTGTATCCCAAAAATATTCTATTGGATGAACCAGAGCCGCCGCTTGAAAGTACGCCACCGTCAGAGACTCCTACGCGGCCAGGCTTGCCGAATACACAAGGAACAACGCCCAAAACATCTACGACGACCAGAGGAAATCTGCCTCAAACCAATGATCAAATCAATCAATGGTTGGCTATGGGAGGGATGGTGCTATTTCTGGCGGGAATACTCTTAGTGCATGCACGTAAGCAAAAATATGAAAATGAATGATTGTTTGACAGAGAAGCCAGCAAAGGTGAGAGGAATGGCGCACATAACGAGAGGTAACCGAACACGGGTATCCCTCAATGAAAAACAGCGGAGGAGGGAAGTAGGGATTATTGCTCTAATAGCTGATTTTGGACTTCTTTTTTGAACTGGAGTAGATAAGCACTGATCGATCAGCAACTATTATTCACGTGATAACCAATCATGGATTGGTATCAATAAATAAAAAACTTAGGAGGAAAGAAAATGAGTTTTAAAAAGTTATGGAAAATGATCCGCGTTGCGGCAGTGGCGATGGTCGCTACATCCGGATTAGCGTTGGGTGGGGGGCTTGATGCACATGCAGCAACAGATGTTGATGTGACCCTGCACAAGTTGAAATTCGAAACAATGCCAGGCAACATCGAAAATACTGGTGAAGAAATGGACGCGGAAGCTACATGGGGAGCCAATGATCCGTTAGAAGGTGTGACCTTCGATGTGTACGATGTCACTGCAGCATACCACGCAGCCTATGCAGCAACTTTTACTGGGAATAACCATGCGGCAGCAGCGGCAGCAGCAGTGGCAGCTGTTCAAGGAACCACCGGAACAATGCCAACAACAACTCCAGCAGCTGTAAAAGTAGATACACAAAAAACAGATACAGACGGTGAAGCTCTATTTTCAAGTCTACCAGGTACATCTGGCGGTAAAGATGCTGTTTATGTATTCGTAGAGTCTGGTACACCTTCACACACAGTCGTAAGCCAAAAATCACACAACTTGGTCTTGGCGTTGCCTGTAAGAAATTCAAATGATGAAGAAAATACTGATATTCATTTGTATCCGAAGAACCAGATTTCTGAGACCGAAATTGAAATTACCAAAAACACTACGAAATATGACCATAATGTTGGTGAGCGAGTTGATTACTGGATCATTTCAGATATTCCAACGAATATTGACTCAACCTATACTGATCCAGATGATGGATCAGAAAAACCATCATATACAAAATTCAAATTGATTGATAAGCATTCTACTCAATTGACATTTGATGATACTGCAGCGTACACATTGACGACGACTTCAGGCAAAACATTGACTGAAGGAACACACTACAATATCGTAGACAAAGAAGACGATGGATTTGTTGTTGAATTGACTCAAGCAGGGATCAACTACTTGGAAAATACCGATGGGGAATTGCGTTTTGATTACAAAATGTACTTGAATGATACTGCAGCAATGGACACAGCGTATATCAATGAGGTAAAAGTTGAGACAGACTTCCATGATATAGAAAGTCCAGAAATTCCAGAAGTTGGTACAGGCGGACATCGCTTCATCAAGGAAGATTCAAACACTGAGAACCCAATCGAAGGCGCACAATTCGTTGTTCGCGATGCAGATTCAGATACTGCGAAATACTTGGTAATTGATTCTACAACAAAAGAAATTTCTTGGACAACTGTTGAAGCTGATGCAACTGTATTTACATCTGATTCAGACGGTAAATTCGAAGTTGCTGGGTTAGAAAACGGCACTTACTGGTTGGAAGAAACAGTTCCTCCAACTGGCTATGAAAAAATCGATGACCGCATTGAATTCGAAGTGTTCTGTGGCGGAGAAACAGGCGTTAGTACTCCAGGAACATATACTGAAACAACAACTGTTCCTACAGTCGTACCAAACGTACGTAAAGGATTCTTGCCATCTACAGGTGGAAAAGGAATCGTAGCAATCATGGCAGTAGGGATTATCTCAATTGCAATCGGTGCTGCTTACTTTGGTAAAAAACGGATTACTGCTTAATTAGTTTTACGAATAAGGGAGGGGGCAACTCCTTCCTTATTTTATTTTTTTATCTTAATAGATGAAAAAAAGATTCAGGATAAATCAGGTTCAGCGAAAATTTATTTTAAGTAATGCAGATAAGTAATGGGGCGGATGACAATGGCGAAGAAGCAAAAACGACAAAAGAAACCAAAAAACAAAAAAATCGAGGCAGTGATCAGCTTTTTAATGGGAAGTCTGATCCTTTTTGGCATTTTGGCGATGCTGTATCCTTTGGTGAGCGATGAACTGAATCAGTTCGTCAATCAGCAGCGATTATCTTACTATCAGACCAAAACGGATAAGAAAGTCAAAAAGGATCGGGAAAAGCAGATGGAGGAGTTCAACAAAAAACTGAAAAAAACCAAGAACATCGCTGTCATGGATCCTTTCGAAGAAGAAAACCGGGAAGCTGTCAAGGTGACTTCATTTGCTGATTATATCATTGGGAATATTATTATTCCGAAAATCCGCATTAATATTCCGATCTATAATCAAACCAATGACCCATTCCTAGAAGAGGGAGCTGCCTTGTTGAATGGAACCTCCTTTCCTCTAGGCGGTGAAAATACGCACGCAGTGATTTCGGCCCATCGCGGTCTGCCGGACAAGAAGTTCTTCACGGACTTGCCAGATATGTCGATTGGAGATCCTTTTATCTTAAATGTTGCCGACAAAAAATTGGCCTATGAAGTGGAGTCGATAACCGTCATTGAACCAACGGACCTGACTTGGCTGACGATCGAAGAAGGCCGGGACATCGTAACCTTAATGACCTGTACACCCTACATGGTGAATTCCCATCGCTTGCTGGTCAAAGGACACCGCATCCCCTATACAGCAGAATTGGATGAAGAAATTAAGAAAGTCGACAATCACCACAAGCTGTTGCTGATTGGACTAGGTGTACTGCTGCTTCTGTTGTTTTTGCTTTATTTTTATTGGCTGTATCGTCGGAGAAAGAAAAGAAAAAAAGAATTAGCGCAAGAACGCTTGAATGAAGGATAAAAAGGATTAGAGGGACAGGCATGAAAAAACCATTTAAGAACAATCAAAAACTGGAAATCGGCCTCAATCTTTTTATGGCCGGATTGATTTTAGCGGGTGTGCTGATCCTCATGTATCCTTTTGTAAGTGATTCGTTGAACCATGCCATCAACCAACAGCGCCTAGAGTATTACCAGGAAAAAACAGACAAGCGAACAGCAGAAAAGCGGAAACAGCGCATGAAAATCCACAATCAAACGTTGAAAAAGCAGAAGGCGATTGCGGTGATGGATCCGTTTGAAGAAAAGGGTACCCAGTCAAAAAAGGGAAACAGCTTTACTGAACACATTATCGGCAGTATTTTGATTCCCAAAATCAAAGTCAACATTCCGATCTATGATCAAATTAGTGAGACGTATTTGGAAGAAGGTGCCGCCTTATTGAATGGGACGTCGTTTCCTTTAGGCGGAAAGAACACTCATGCAGTGATCTCCGCTCATCGTGGCTTGCCTGACAAAAAGTTTTTTACAGATCTGCCTGAGCTGAAAATTGGAGACACATTCATCTTGCATGTAGTTGATGAAAAGCTGGCCTACAAAGTCGATAAGATCGACGTGGTCGAGCCAACGGATAAGACGTGGTTATCGATCGAAGAGGGGCGGGACATCGTGACGCTCATGACCTGTACCCCGTACATGGTCAATACACACCGGTTGTTAGTCACCGGACACCGCATTCCTTATACAGCTAAGATGGACAAGGAAAGCAAGAAGATCAATCGGCAACAGACAGGGAGATTGACCTTTTACATTCTCTTAGGAGTTACAGCGGTGATTGCATTTTTATGTTTTGCCTTTTGGATCAAAAAAAACGAAAAAGAGAAAAAAAGATAGAAACTATAAAGAAATGACAATGAACAATGTTTTCATAAAGAAAAAGATAGGACAAGTAAAAGATGAAGCGAACGTATTTAAAAGTGCTACTATGTTTTTTCGTTTTGTTTCAAGGACTCGGTCCAATAGAAGTCTCTGCAAAAGAAGAAGTAGTCTCCATTGTATTGCATAAAAGAGGCTTCAGTACGGAGATCAAGGGAACAATTGACAACCAAGGACAAGAATTGGATCCACAATCAGAAATGTTAAAGGAATCATCAGGGGTAAACGGTGTTTCTTTTTCTGTGTATGATGTGACCGATACTTATTATGAAGCACTACAAGCAGGAAAAAATCAAGAAACCATCTATGCGGAAATGCAAAAGCTGTCGATCAACCAGGCAGCTGAATTTTCCTTAATCGATCAAGGCGTTACTGCAACAGTTGAGGGTGAGCAAGGAATTTGGGAATTTTCAGGGCCTTCGGTTAAGAATCAGCAGCAAGTAGTCTACTTGATCGTGGAAACAGACAGTATACAGTCACAGGTCTCTAGTGTTCATACAGTACTGGTTTTAGACGAAAACTACGCGGGTAAAACGGTTCATTTATACCCTAAAAATCAACTGACTAAAGCACCAACGGAAGAGTCTTCTCCAGATCGATTGCCTGATACGCAGGGCTCCAGTAAACAAACAACTAGCGCACAAGCAACAAGTAAAAAAAGCTTGCCGCAAACCAATGATCGAATCAATCGAACCATACAAATTTGTGGATTCATGGTTTTTCTACTAGGTTTTGTGTTGCTGAGATACAAGCGTAAAAATGGGCAAATCGATTAAGTAAAGGGAGAACGAGGATGAAAAAACTTTTATTAAGAGGAATCTCGCTTTTTTTTGCGCTGTCATTGTTTGCGGATATTATTCCACAAAATGTGCTTGCAAAAAGTGAAGTTGAAAAAGAGCAACCGATCGTCACAGCATTAGACGTACTAGATCAAACAGGCCAAAAAGTCGATGAGCTCATGCCGAACGAAATCTATCATGCCGAATTTTCCGTTGATGTATCAGAAGCGGATTCAGGGCTCACGTTGCTGCTTCCAGAAGAAATAGTAACGAGGAAACTTTCTTGCAAGAATGAAGTGGCAGCTGTTTCAATCCAAAAAGAGGGAATACGTCTTAAATGGAAGGAACCAATAGAAAAAGAACAGGTAGAGATTGCTATGGCGTTTAGCTTGGCAGAAACAGCAAAGAGTCAGCTTTTTCTATTTGAAGAATATGAATATGGAATCAAAACAGATGTTTCAGACCTGACTTCACCAATTTCCGGTTCGATAGGACCATTAGCGACAATCACTAACGGGACAGTAGGAGGCTTTGATGTTTCGGTTAGAAAAAATGGGGTGTACTCACCCGTGGTGAGCAATGGGGTGCCGGTTCCTGGGGCACCATCCATTAACGTAGGTGACTCTGTTATTTTCCACGTGGAATGGAAAATTACTTCTGTATTGGGAAACTATCATGCAGGAGATACGTTTGAGATTCAACTGCCTTCAGGGTATTTCAATTTTACAAATGTGAACACACCAAAACCGATTTACGATCAATCCAATCAACAAATTGGTGAATTAACATTGAAAAATGGAAAATTTATTTTCGAATTGAACAGCTATGGTGCCAGTAAACAAACTTTGGAGGGGTATTTTGATGCCTCTGGAAAAGCCTCCAAGGAAACAACAGGCTCTAATGATATTAAAATCAATGGGGAAACCCTACCTATTGAAGTAGGACCTGGACAGCCTGTAGATGAATATACACAAGATGATAAAGGGATCATATTCAAAGACGGTTGGCAAGTAAGTGGAGAAAATAAAATTACTTGGGACTTCCAGATCAACCAGTCGGATTACAAACGACTTTTTGAAGGAGAAATCGCAACTGTTGAACAAAAATCTAACGTTATTTTTATTGACGAATTAGAGGGAAAGCAAAAAGTTGATGATATTCGCATATTGTTCCCGATCTACAAGGCGAATGCAGCAGGGCAACTGACGTGGGAGGCATTAGACTGGAACACGCTGACAGGACAATTCACCAATGAAACCAATAGTCCGGGTGAAACGTGGGAAGACTTCCAAGCACGGATCAAAGGTTGTACAGTGCCGACTATCGGAATTTTCCGTGCTTCGGGCAACAATGGCGATAAAGTGATCATTAATTTCTTGGATCTTCCATCTGATGGGGTGACTTTGAAAAACAATCAGACATGGGATTTCTATTATGGAAAGGCCGGATGGACTTCAATTGGCCTGCCTACAGATATTAAGGAAGCCACACGAAATGCAATCAGTAATTTGAAAGCAGGGTTAGCGGAGCAAAGTGTACTGACACCGTATGTAGAGATTGATACGAATGTTTTAGAGTCTGGCACCTATAAGAATACGGCTCATCTTACATGGGATGAAGGCACTGAATCTTCACAAGATATCGAAGTCAAATTCCAGCACATTGGTGGTGGTGCGGATTCAGGGGATCCTCAAAGTGTCGAACTGGAGAAAAGAGACAGTGAAAACGGCGAGTTGATCGAAGGTGCTGTCTTCAAGCTGCAGCGAAAAAATAATGCAGGTGTCTACCAAGATTTCACACCATTAGATGGTGGGCCGGTTCAACGATCAACGGATGCCGACGGGAAAGTTGTTTTCAAGGATTTACCAACTGGAGAATATCGGTTTGTTGAAGTCACTCCTGCTCCAGGGTATCAATCAACAGTCAGTTTTGAAAACGGCACCGGGGAATTTACTATTGATGGTAGTGAGACGGCAGCGGTACTGCTAACAGCAGAAAATACCAAAATCGCGTTCGATTTTGGCGCTGAAAAGAAAATTACTGGAACTGCACCTTTTGATTCAAGTTCGGAAGAATTTGAGTTTGAAATCCAAGATTTGTCCGATAGTAACAAAGCCGTAGCGTATGGGAAAGTTCAAGTCACTGGAAAAAATACAGCGACGGACATCGAATTTTATTCTGATGCGGTGTATACGACACGGATCAATGGTGATTGGTACAAAGTTTTAAAAGACAATGGAAAATATCGTTTAGTAGAAAAAGATTCAAAAGGGTACGAGCTAACGTATCAAAATGGGAGCGGAGCGGATCACAATGAGTTTACCGTCGCCTATGACAATACAACCAAAATCGAATTGTCCGCAACCAACCACAAAGATAAGCCAACGTATCTTTTCGAAGCCAGTAAAGAAGTGAAAGGGACGGGTATCTTAAATAACCCAACCACATTTGAATTTACGTTGGTG
The DNA here is from genome assembly GCF_004309355.1 of Enterococcus florum. GTDB lineage: Bacteria > Bacillota > Bacilli > Lactobacillales > Enterococcaceae > Enterococcus_A > Enterococcus_A florum. The sequence continues at coordinate 139,180 of NZ_BJCC01000022.1, forward strand.
GACAAAGCAACGAATCAAGTGGCTGCTTATGGAAAAGTAGATATTAGCAGTAAAAATACAGAAATACCAATCGTCTTTTATAAAGATAGCAGTTACACTCAACAGATCAACGATTGGACGGATGTATTGACGAATGGGAAATCCTACAAGTTAGTGGAAACATTGCTTACTGGATTCCAAGTTAATTACACCGGTGGAACAGGCAGTGATCACAATGAATTTACCGTTGTTTACAACAATGTGACAGCATTGAAAATCCAAGTTCAGAATAGTCGAGAAGAAACACCATTACCATTCACTGGCGGAACAGGTACGATCAAAATCATCTGTATTGGTACAAGCCTGATCTTGACAGGAAGTATCTTCTTTATTTTTAGAAGAAATCAATTAAAAGCACTACTGAAACGTTAAATTAGGAATACAGTTGTTATGGCTTAAAGATAGCAACTGTATTCTAATAGGGAAAATGGGAGATTTTAAATGAAAAAGAAGAAAAAGAGTTTAAGGGTGAGCACCGCAGTGAAAGGTGTTTTTTTTACCCTTTTCTTGTTGGGACCTCTGTTTCCAATATCAGTTTTTGCAGCCGATAGTAATCAACAGGAACAGACAAAGCAAACTATTCAACATCATTTGCAAAAACCAAGCTTTCGAGCAAGTGACTACGGAGTGGGTGTTGGGAAAAACTGGCCGAGTCCGGTTTTGGCACCTTATTTTGACATGGGCAGTTATGTAACTAAAGCTGGGTACCATTACAATGGTGCCCCGAATTTGGCAGCATTCATGAACGATACCGGATTTGATTATTTGAATCTTGGCTTTATTCAAGCATCAGCTATGGAATCGGACCGGATACAATGGGGATGGGCTGGACTATCAGCATTAGGAGAAGGCAGCAGTCATGCGCAGTATCAAGGAATCAAGCGAAGTCTTCGAGAAGTTAGAGAACGCGGCGGCGATTTCACTGTTTCTTTTGGGGGTGCATCGAAGACGGCTTTTTGGGCTATGACTCAAGATGTAACTATCTTGACGAATACATATCGTGACATTATTAATGGTTACGCACTAACGCGTATCGACTTGGATATAGAAGGTGGTGGAATGGATGTTGCTCAAAATAGGGCGAACGCTCAAGCCATCAAACGAATCCAAGATGAGACGGGTGTACAAGTAACGCTGACTCTGCCTGTGATGCCACAAGGGTTGATTGCATCAGGACAAAGTATTCTAAGAACTTATCTGGAAGAAGGGGTAAAGTTGGAGTTGGTCAATATCATGACCATGTGTTACGGCGGAGGTGTTACTGACTATGTGCAGGGATCAAAGGATGCAGTAGAAAATACGAAAAACCAAGTAAAAAATTTTTTTCAGACGTATCAAGGTATCTCATTGACTGATGAACAAGCCTACCAAAAAATCGGCTCCACTCCGCTGATTGGAGCGCGTGCAGGACATCCAACGTTCACACAAGATCAAATGCAGGATTTGGTTGCTCATGCTAAAGAAAAGAAGATCGGACAATTATCTTTTTGGTCTATCGGACGCGATGCACAAACTGAAACTAAAGATGGGGTCATTGAACCAATTTACAGTTATAGTCCAATAGCGCATGAATTTTTAGGAAATGAACAAGTGACGGTTCACTTTGAGACCAATGGCGGTAGTGAACTTATGGATCAAGCGATTGAGAAAGGCGAAAAATTACTGAGACCTGCTGATCCTGTGAAGGAAGGTTTTACGTTCAAAGGCTGGTACAAAGATAGTCAACTCACCGAAGCATGGGATTTTGATCAACTAGTCACAACAGATATGACTCTTTTTGCAAAATGGGAAGCACAAGCTGCTGTACAAGGAAGAGTTGTGACAAAATATGTCGATACAACAGGAAAAGAACTCTCCAATCGTGAAGAATCTGAAGGGGTAGTGGGGACACCTTATACGACGATCCCGAAAACGATTTCAGGATACTCAATTCAAGGAATACCAGGAAATGCTACGGGTTTTTATTTGGATGGAACGATAACAGTCATTTATACCTATGAAAAAACAAGCGATCCGACACCAACAATTCAAGGAAGTGTCGTGACCAAGTACGTGGATGGATCTGATAATGAAATTGCAGGACGCAACGCTGTAAGTGGAGAACTCGGTACTGCCTATACGACTGAACAAAAGACTATTTCCGGCTACACACTCAAAACTGTTCCAAGCAATGCGACAGGATTGTACACCGAAGGGGTAACTACGGTTACTTACATTTACGAAAAGACCGGTGATCCAACACCAACGATCCAAGGAGCAGTCATCACGAAATATGAGGATGAATCCGGTGTCGAGATCGCA
>NZ_BJCC01000023.1 GCF_004309355.1 Enterococcus florum
TAAAAGAAAAAACTGTAGACAGCATCCATAAAATGGACTTTGTCTACAGTCTGACCAGAGGACGATTCCTCTGGCATAGGATGTATTCTTTTGGAATTTCGTTGGCTGCTGTTACGAATCAGCAAGACAGATCATTACATTTTGGCACCTCTGTTATCGTTCCTCAATCGAATTCTGTTAGAGTGTTGACGATTGATCTGTTTTCACTTTGAATAAGCATTCCTTCTCAAGTAAACTGATTTATCGGTTTCTGCCAAATAAGAAGGAAACGATCGCTACTAGGATAACAGCACCGATAATAGAGGGAACGATTGCCATGCCGGCTAAAGAAGGGCCCCAAGAACCTAACAATGCTTGTCCGATCCATGAACCGATCAAACCTGCGACGATGTTTGCGATGATTCCCATTGATGAACCTCGATTAGTAATGGCTCCGGCGATTGCACCGATCACGCCACCTACGATTAATGACCAAATCATTTCTATCAACTCACTTTCTTTTTTTAGTAGGACAAACTCAAAGGGTTTGTCAGTTTAACCATAGAGAACAGTAATAATAGTTAAACAATGATTCCAAGATTTGTTCGATTTGTTCAGCATGCATGCTTACTTACAGCTTATTCATAATTGTCTGTTTTAGCAAAAAAAATGCTTCAAATCCTGCTTTTTATTTTAGGAAAATGAGAAAAACGGTTATAAACAACGATCCCTTTTTATCGTTTGACTGACTAGAACGATAAAAAGGGATCGTAAAATGAATTTAAGCGGAGTGTTCTATATGCAATAATGCTTCTTTGGTTCGCAGCCCTGTTTCACTTGATCCAGCATATCCGGTCAAAGTCCCATTCTTCCCGATCACGCGATGGCAAGGAATCAGGATCGGCAAAGGATTGTTTCGGTTTGCCTGACCAATCGCTCGTACCGCTTTTGGCCGGCCGATCGCTATGGCGATTTCTTGGTAACTGCGCGTCTCCCCGTAAGGAATCGCTGCGAGAGCCTGCCAGACCGCTTGTTGAAAAGCAGTTCCTCTTTTAAACGCATAAGGAACGTCGAAATGGTGCCGATTTCCTTGCAGAAATTCTGTCAGCTCAGCCTCGGCTTGTTTTAGCAGGTCTTTGTTTGCATCTGAGGATTCAGGAATTTCGTGATATGAGATCGCTGTTAGAGCCTCAGCATCTGCATCTAGCCATAGCGGGCCGATCGGTGTTTCAATTTTCAAGATTGTGATACCTCTCTTTCTGTGAAACCGTTGAGTCTATGTTACTATAGAAACAACAAAAAAGCTGAAAAGAGAAGATAGTTTATGGAAAAAATCATCCTTTTACATACAAACGATCTACACTCTCATTTAGAGAATTGGCCGAAGATCCGGCGTTTTTTACAAAACCGTCAATTGGAGGAGACAAAATCTGATCATGAAGTTGTCACTGTGGATCTTGGTGATTTTGTCGATCGTTGGCATCCCTTGAGTGAAGCGACCAATGGTCAAGCAAATGTTGAATTGATGAATCAGATTGGTTATGATGCGGCAACGATCGGCAACAATGAAGGGGTTGGAAACTCAAAAGACGATTTAAACAACTTGTATGATCATGCCAATTTCGATGTGGTCTTGGATAATTTATTCGACAAGAAAAGTTTACAGCCGCCTGCTTGGGCGCAAGCATCTAAAATTATTACAACTAAGGCTGGAACGAAGATCGGTTTGCTGGCTTTTACTGCACCGTTTCCTTTGACCTACAGTCCAAATGGTTGGGATATTCGCCAAGTCAGTGATCTTTTGCCTGAATTGGCTGCTAAGCTGCGGCCGAAAGTCGACGTGCTGGTTCTGATGAGTCATTTAGGGATCAGTGCAGATCGTCTGATTGCTCGAGAAATTCCTGCGATTGATGTTGTGCTGGGCTCTCATACCCATCACCTATTTGAAAAAGGAGAAAAAATCGGAAATGTTCAGTTAGCAGCTGCTGGGAAGTACGGCTATTATGTTGGAGAGGTCCATTTAACTTTGGACGACGAACACCGCATTCAGCATACCTCAGCCCATACGTTTGCCACAGAAAAAATGCTGGAGCTGCCGGAAGACCAGGCAGAGATCGCCGGGTATTTGGAAAAGGGGCACCAACTCTTGTCAGAGAAAATCGTTGCCAACATGCCCTTTGACCTAAGTGCAGATATCTATGCGGAGCATCCAATGATCCGGTATACATTAAAAGCGGTGAAGGAAAAGGCTCGAACGGATGTTGCTATTTTGAATTCTGGACTTTTTCTGACGGATATTCCAAAAGGGATCATCAATCAGGATCAGCTGCATACTGCATTGCCGCATCCCATGCATTTGATCAAAGTGACTCTGTCCGGTCAAAACTTGATTCGACTAATTTTAGAGATGGAGAAGAATCGGCATTATTTGATCAATTTTCCTGTCATAGGGATGGGATTTCGCGGAAAGGTTTTTGGTCATTTGATGTATGACGGCGTGACCTTTGATCCGGTCAACCATCAGGTTCGCTGGTTAGGCGATCCGATTGATCCAGAGGAAGAATACACCTTGGCTACTGTCGATCATTTCATGTTTGTTCCATTTTTCCCGACGATCGAAATTGCTGGCAAGTATGAGTTTTTGTTCCCGGAATTTATCCGCAGTGTCCTAGGCGACTATCTAAAAGCTCACTACCCAATCGATTAAAAACAGGGTATAATACACACACAGGTGGTGAAACCATGACAACAAAAGAAGAGAAAACAGTCACCGAAGAATTGACTGAGGTATTAGAAGAGATCGTTGAGACACCAGAAGAAAAGAAAAAGGGTGAAACGGTCACTCGAGTGGATGAAACAACAATTATGATTGGGGAACGTCAATATAAAATCGTCGCGGACTATCGAGAAGGGTTCGACGGAGAACGTCTGGGGGAGCGCTTCAGTGATGTGTTGTCTCGCTATGACTACATCGTCGGCGATTGGGGCTATGATCAACTGCGTTTGAAGGGCTTTTTCCGTGCAGACGATCGCAAAAGCAATCCAGAGCAGCGAATCGATACTTTAGAGGACTATCTATATGAATATTGTAATTTTGGCTGTGCCTATTTTGTGATCGAACGAATCGGCGGCAAGCGCTACAATCCGAATCGTAAAAAGCGGAAAAAACGCCGCAAAACGAATAACCAGGCACACATAGAAGAAAAGAAGGCTCCGGTAAAAGAGGTTCGCAAAGAAACCCAAAAGAAAAAGCCAGTGATCCAAAACCGCAAGCCGAAAAAAGAGGCGGCAACAAAAACCAAACAAAAAGACGGACGCTTTGTGATCCGCCAAAGAGAAGAGTAGAAGAATGACTTACAAAGGCTACCTGATTGATTTAGATGGAACGATCTATCGTGGAAAAGATCCCATTCCTGCAGGCCGTCGTTTTGTCGAACAGCTGCAGGCACGCAGAATTCCATTCTTATTTTTGACGAACAATACTACAAAAACCCCAGAGACCGTTGCCAATCGATTGGCAAAAGAATTCGATATTCATGTTTCAGCGGCTGCCATTTACACGGCGACGCTGGCAACGATTGATTTTATGAAAGATGCCAATCGAGGCGACAAGGTTTACATTATCGGGGAACCAGGGTTGAAAAATCCCATTTTAGAAGCAGGTTTCGTCTGGGACGAAGAAACTCCTGATTATGTGGTCGTCGGTCTAGACTCGGCTGTCACCTATGACATGTTTGTGACCGCCACTTTGGCGATCCAAAAGGGTGCTGCCTTTATTGGAACCAATCCTGATAAAAACATTCCGACAGAACGTGGTCTGCTGCCTGGTGCGGGTGCTTTGATCTCGCTGGTGGAAACGTCTACGAATCAAACCGCCACTTACATTGGCAAGCCAGAAGCGATCATCATGGATAAGGCAGTCTCTTTACTTCAATTGGAGAAAAAGGATGTGCTGATGGTCGGCGACAATTATTTGACCGATATTCGTGCGGGGATCGACAACGACATTGATTCTTTGCTGGTTTTATCCGGATTTACACAAAAAGAGGATCTGCCGCATTTGCCGATCCCGGCGACCTACGTCGTTGATTCCTTGGATGAGTGGGCTTTCGATGCGTAAATGGCAGAACTGGGAGCGGGTAGGACTCGTTTTTTGGCTATTGACGTTGCTGACATTGGCAATCACGTTAACAATCAATGCTCGCTGGCTTTATCGATGGGACATTCAGCATTTAGAACTCTTGAACTATACTACATTGTCAGAAACAGAATTATTGGCTAATTTTGATCAATTAATGCGCTATTTGAATCGCCCCTGGATCGGCCAACTGGTTTTGCCAGATTTTCCTGTATCTGCCAGCGGCGCATTTCATTTCTTTGAAGTGAAGCGTTTGTTTATGGTGAATTATGCCGTATTGCTGATCAGCTTGATTCCTAGTGTTTTGTATCTGCGTCATTTGATTAGGCAGAAGCGATTGTGGACGCTGATCCAGCCGTTTCAGATTGCTGTCGTTGTTCCTTTGATCATTGGTGTAATCATGGCGATGGGATTTGATCGATTTTTTGTGGCGTTCCATGGCCTCTTTTTCAACAATGATGCCTGGATCTTTAATCCGGCCACCGATCCGATCATCAATGTGCTGCCGGAAACGTTTTTCCTGCATAGTTTTTTATTGTTCTTCATGTTGTTAGAAGTCTTTTTTATCTTGCAGGTCTTGATCGGCAAATATGCTTTACGAAAACTAAAATGATTTCGGCAAGGATGGATTCGACAGTCAGTTGAATCCATCCTTTTTGCAGTGTTTGAAGCTGTGAAAAAAAATTGATCGATTTTCTACCAATGCAGACAAAATAGTTGGTTGGATGATCGACGTATTGAAAATCGACTTTCACTATACGAGGAAGCTGTCAGTCCAGCTTTTTGCAGATATGAAAAGAGAGTAAGAACGATTCTCATTGAAACCGATTGTGAAAAGGGATTGAAAAAGGGTATAATAATAACAAATAACCGTTCATGATTCACTCTTTTTGAGCGTTTTATTGATAAGGTTTTCACAAGCGCGAAAGTTAATTTATAAACAGCATTCGTTCGATTATTCACAATGTAGCGATCAACGCTTGTGGTTCTTCTAATTACAGGGGGGTTAATAATGAGTACATTGGTTAAAGCAATTGCAAAATTCAAAGGAGGTGTCAAAGTTCCCCACAATAAAAATACTGCCGAAAATGAAAGCGTTTTGATAGATTCGCCGAAAATGGTAGTTATTCCGCTGCAGCAGCACATCGGCGGGCCCTGCAAACCAACAATCAAGTCACGAGAGGTCGTATCGGTTGGTCAGGTGATCGGTGATTCGGAAGCCTTCGTTTCTGCACCGATACATGCATCTGTATCGGGAAAAGTCAAAGGGATCAAGCCGATTCTGATGTCGAACGGGCAAACCTGTGATGCCATCCATATTGAAAACGATGGTCTGAATACAAGGGTCGAGGGACAGGGCCCCATCTCTGTCCAGACGAAAGAAGAGTTGTTGAAGGCGGCCAGAGACAGCGGTATCGTGGGGATTGGCGGAGCGGGTTTTCCTTTGCACGTGAAACTGGCTGTGAAAGAAGAAACACCGATCGATACGTTAGTGATCAATGGTGCGGAATGCGAACCTTTTATTACTTCGGATTATCGGGAGAGTCTGGAGTATCCAGAACGGATCATTGCTGGAATGCAGCTGGTGATGAAACAGTTAAACATTGCTCATGGCGTTGTAGGCATTGAGAGCAATAAGCCAAAAGGATTGCAAATTTTACGGGACCGGTTGAATGAACTGGCTGATCTTGATCCTACGATCGACGTGATGGAAATTCCTTCTTTGTATCCCCAAGGGGCAGAGAAAATGCTGGTGTATGCGACAACAGGCCGGAAGATTCCGCCAGGCAAACTGCCGTCTGAGGTAGGGTGTCTGATCATGAATATCTCAACGATCTCTCGTTTGCAAGAGTACATTGAAACGGGGATTCCATTGATTCAAAAACGAATCACTGTTGACGGCAACATCGCGACTCCTAAGAATGTCTTAGCACCGATCGGAACACCGATCAGTGAGATCGTGAAATTCTGCGGCGGCCTTATCGAGGAGCCCAGCAAAGTAATCCTTGGCGGACCCATGATGGGGATCGCGCAGTATTCTCTTGACTTGCCGATTACAAAACAAACCAATGCCGTGACGCTTATATCTGAAACGCAAGGGTTGCCGGAGGAATCCCCCTGCATCCGCTGCGGACGTTGCGTAACCGCTTGTCCGATGTCTTTACTGCCCGTTCAGATCGAGCGCTGTGCACGCAATAATGATTTAGAAACCTTGAAAAAGCTCAACGTATCCGCCTGCATGGAGTGCGGGTGCTGTGCCTATGTTTGCCCGGCTGGACGTAGACTGGTGCAGTCGATGAAACAAGCAAAATTATTGGAAAGGGAGGCCGCAAAATGAGTAAATTACCTGTTTCAATCTCACCGCATTTGCATTGCGGCCGCAGCAGCCGCAGCATTATGCTGGATGTGATCATTGCACTGATACCTGCGGTCATTGCCTCTACAATCATTTTCGGATTTCGTTCGCTTGTTTTGATTTTAGTCACAGTTGCGGCTTGTGTATTAAGCGAGTATTTAACTAGAAAAATCCTGAAGCGGCCAGACACGATCCATAATCTGACTGCCGTTGTCACCGGCATTTTATTAGCTCTGAATTTGCCGGTTACACTGCCGTTTTGGATGGCGGCATTAGGTGGTGCGATCGCGATCATCGTTGTAAAAGAGTTCTTCGGCGGAGTCGGCCAAAATTTCGTCAATCCGGCAATCACTGCCCGGATTGTTCTTCTAATGTCTTTTGCGTCTCAAATGAATACCTGGCAGCCGCCGTTTGATTATCGAATGCTGGATGTGGATGTTGTCTCCTCTGCTACGTATTTCTCGGCCGTACAAACCGGCAATGAAATCCCGTCGCTTGTGGACATGTTCTTAGGCGTCCGAGCAGGCAGTCTGGGTGAAACCTGTACCTTGGCTTTATTGATCGGCGGTATTTATCTGATTGTTCGAAAAGTCATTTCGCCAATTATTCCAGTGTGCTTTATCGGAACTGTCGCTATTTTTTCTGTATTGTTCGGCGGCGATTTGCTTTATCAATTGATGGGCGGCGGGCTTTTGTTGGGCGCTTTTTTTATGGCGACCGATTACACGACCTCTCCAGTCACACGAAACGGCAAGATCATCTTTGGTGTCGGGTGCGGAATCATCACGGTCCTGATTCGGTTCTTTGCGGCTTTGCCGGAGGGAGTGTCGTATGCCATTTTATTGATGAATATTTTAGTGCCTCATATTGAGAATTTGACGATTCCCAAAGTCTTTGGTGAGGAGGCGAAAGCAAAATGAAAAACTCAAAAGTGATCTTTTCAGATGCGCTTTGCCTTTTTGTGATCTGTTTGGTCGTTACCTTTGCTGTGGCGGGTACACGGGCAGTTTTTAGAGAACGTATTGCCAAACAAGAGTGGGATCAGACGCAAAGCGTGATGAGTCAGCTGATCAAGGCAGACGACTTTCAAGAGGTCAAGGTTTCTGGCGGCAACCAAGCCTTCAAAGCGTTAGACAATTCTGGCGAGACGTTGGGATATCTTTTTGTCACAAAGGCTTATGGCTATGGCAGCGATGTCAGTGTGATGAGTGCTATTTCAGATGGAAAAGTTGTCGGGATCGATATTTTGGATGCCTCGAATGAAACACCTGGCTTAGGACAAAATGTAACGAAAAAAGATTTTGTGAAGCAATTTTCTGGACTCGAAGGTCAGCCGGAAATCGTAAAAAGTGATCCTTCTGGCGGCAATCAGGTTGAAGCTGTGACCGGTGCAACAAAATCGTCTAACGCAGTAGCAAAATCGGTGGAAGAAGCGCTGGTTCTTTTTGAACAAGTAGCTTCGGAACAATAAGGGGGGAGATTGAATGGAAAAGGAAAAAGCAGCCGCGATTTTTTCAAGAGGGCTGATCAAGGAGAACCCAGTGCTGCGTCTGATGTTGGGGACGTGCCCTACCTTAGCAGTCACAACTTCTGCGATGAATGGATTAGGAATGGGGATTGCGGCCACTGTGGTTTTATTTGGATCAAACGTGGTCATCTCTCTTTTGCGAAAAGTGATTCCGGATCGGGTCAGGATACCGGCCTTTATTACGATCATTGCTGGATTTGTGACAGTTGTTCAGCTGGTTGTGAAGGCGTTGGCACCTGCACTTGATGCAACATTGGGCATTTATCTTCCGCTGATCGTCGTGAATTGTATTATTTTAGGAAGAGCGGAAGCATATGCCAAAAACCATCCGGTGATCCACTCCGCCTTGGATGGATTGGGAATGGGTGTTGGCTTTACCATGGCACTGCTGTGCATGGGAGGGATTCGCGAACTCATCGGCAGTGGAACGCTGCTAGGCTTTCCGATCACGGCGGGGTTTGTTCCGCCAATGACGATTATGCTGCTGCCGCCTGGTGGATTCTTCGTTTTTGGCATGCTGGTGATGCTGGCAAACAAATTAGGCGACCGAACCTCCAAGGAAGTGGATTGTTCCGCTTGTCCGATTGCGGAAGCCTGTACAACGGTTTGTGATGAAAAGGCAGGTGAAAGCTGATGCAGACTTTCGTGACTATATTGGTAGCGGGGATTTTAACGGATAATTTCGTTTTGTCCCAATTTCTCGGCATTTGTCCATTTTTGGGTGTTTCCAAAAAGTTAGATACAGCGGTGGGCATGTCGTTAGCTGTGACCTTTGTCATGGTGTTGGCAACTTTAGTGACCTACCCGATTTACAGCGGCGTATTGATCCCATTAGGCCTAGATTATTTGCAAACGATCGTTTTCATTCTCACCATCGCGGCACTTGTTCAATTGGTGGAAGTGGTGATGAAACGGTATATGACACCTCTGTATAATGCACTTGGGATTTACCTGCCTTTGATTACGACCAATTGTGCCGTACTGGGAGTGACGATTTTAAACTTCTCGAAAAGTTATTCTTTCGCACAATCGATGGTGAATGCATTTGCTGCCGGGGTCGGTTTTTTGGTCGCTATGGTGATCTTTGCAGGTGTTCGAGGGCGTTTAGAAGGAAATGACATTCCCAAATCGCTGCAAGGCCTTCCGATCACGCTGGTTGCTGCCGCGATCGTGGCCTTATCATTTTTAGGCTTTGCCGGTCTGGCAGAAGGGCTATTCCAATAGGAGGTGTAAACAATGACTGAAATCATGATACCCATCGGCATCGTCAGCGGGATGGGATTAATCGCCGGGGTCATCCTTTCATTAGCAACGATCATCTTTCATAAACCGGGTGATGAAAAGGAGGAGACACTGCGTGAAGCACTTCCAGGAATCAACTGCGGAGCCTGTGGGTTTTCTGGGTGCGACGGGTACGCAAAAGCGATGGCAGAAGGCAATGCAGGACCAACCAACTGTACCCCTGGAGGTGCAGAAACCCGTCAGACTTTGTCAGAGATTCTAGGTGTTGAGGTTGGGGAAATGCAAAAGGTAGCGGCCTATGTCCGCTGCAATGGGAACTGTGAAGTAACCCATAAGAAAATGGATTATGCAGGGACTTCCACCTGTTACGGAGCCAATCAAATTTTTGGCGGTCCGCAGGCCTGTCATTTTGGCTGTATGGGATTTGGTGATTGCGAAGCGGTCTGTGAGTATGATGCCATCCATGTTGTTGATGGTGTTGCCAAGGTGGATCCAGATAAATGCGTGGGCTGTTTGAAATGTATCAGCGCTTGTCCGAAGAACCTGATCAAGATGCTGCCAGCGGAAAATACATCAATCGTTGCTTGCTCAAATCAGGAGAAGGGCGGTGGTGTCCGGAAAATCTGCAGTGTTGGCTGTATTTCCTGCAACCGCTGCGTGAAAACATGTCCGCAAAAAGCAATTACGATGGAAAACAATGTGGCTGTGATTGATCCGGAGCTGTGTATCAATTGCGGTGAATGCGTAGAGGCTTGTCCACAAGAATGCATCGAGGAAATGCCTGCAAAAGTTTTAGTGAAAAATGGATGATTCAAATGATCCTGCAAATTGCTGCAGGATTTTTTTGTCCAATTGAGACTTTTCACCCGTCTTTTGCGGGTGAAAAATGCATTGGTCTCGTTCAGCTAAATGGAAAAGAAAACAATCATACAAAAGGAAAAAACAACACTTTTGTTATATAACAATTATTAATTTTAGTTCATCTGATATATAACACAGAACGCTTTGTTTTTAAAATGGCTCGCTTTTTCCAGAAATGAGCCTCTCTTTGAAAAACATGCGAACCTGCAATATTTCCGATAAAATCAACCTTTATGAACATTAGAATACCATGACAATTTTAAAAAAACTATTTGAGAACAGTTCTCATTATCAATTGCTTGTTTTGTCACAATCTGCGCAAATTTTTGTTATAATTATTTTGATACAAATAAGCCATTATATGAGAAAGAACCTTTTGTTATCTATGGTTTTAGCTGTTCCAGTGTTTAGTAAAACGGACGGAACTGTTCAGCAGAAGCATTGATGGTTCATTATTTCAATAAAGCGCTTCAAAAAGGAATGTCAATATCAGTAAAACTTATTGATATAAATCATATAAAAAAGGAAGGATGACAGACATGACATTAGCAAAAATCGTTTACGCAAGCAACACAGGAAACACTGAAGGGATCTCAGAAATCTTGGAGGATGCATTGACAGAAGCTGGAGTAGAGGTAGAACGTGTTGAAGCAGATGACGCAGATGCAGATTTCTTCGAAGATGCAGACATTTGTGTGCTAGCAACTTATACTGATGGCGATGGCGAACGACCTTTTGATTTTGAAGATTTCTATGAAGAATTACCTGATCAGGATCTTTCTGGAAAAGTATATGCTGTAGTGGGCAGTGGAGACAGTGAATTGTATCCGGATTATTTCTGTCAGGCAGCAATCGATTTTGATGAAGCTTTTGCCAAAACAGGAGCGAAAAAGATCGGTGAAACCGTAATGATCGAAAATGAAGCGGATGATGAAGACGAGGAAGTCTTGAAAGCATTGGTAAAAGCTTTAGTAGAAGCATAAGAGAAATAGGAAAAAATTTGGGGTGACAACTTGTTTAAAGTAGTAAAACGAAAAGAACTAGCACCGATCGAATTCGAGATCTTTGTTGAAGCACCGAGAATTGCCAGCAAGGCAAAGCCGGGTCAATTCGTGATTTTACGAATCGATGAATTTGGTGAACGCATTCCACTGACGATTGTGGATACTGATCCGGAAACTGGCTTAGTACGTCTGATTTTTCAGGTAATTGGGAAATCAACGGCTCAACTGGCTACGGTGATGGAGGGAGACTGTCTAGCAGATGTTGTTGGCCCCCTAGGAAAGCCTACAGAGATCGAAAACTATGGTACGGTCATGCTAGTTGGCGGCGGTGTGGGGATCGCTGCGCTGTTTCCGATCGTAAAAGGCTTGAAAGAAGCAGGAAATCGTGTGATTACCGTTCTTGGAGCGAAAAACAAAGAGCTTTTGATCTTGACCGAGGAGTGTCGTGCGTACTCAGACGAATTGATTTTAATGACCGACGATGGATCTGTTGGACAAAAAGGACTGGTCACTCAAGCAATGGAGGAAGTTTTTGCAAAGGAAAGCATCCATACCGCTTGGGCGATCGGACCCAGCATCATGATGAAGTTTTGTACGATGACTGCACAAAAGCATCAGGTGCCGATCTATGTGTCATTAAATCCGATCATGATCGATGGAACAGGCATGTGCGGAGGCTGTCGTGTAACGATCGCAGACAATATCAAGTTCGCATGCGTAGATGGCCCGGAATTTCTCGGAGAAGAAGTGGATTGGGATGAGTTTATCAGCCGAATGCAGCAATACCGTCCGGAAGAGCTGCGTGCCAACGAAATCTATGAAAAGCAGGTGAATCATCATGGCCAAGGCTAAAAGAAGTTATACCAAAACGCCAATGAAAGAACAGGCTCCTGAGATTCGTTGTCATAATTTCGAGGAAGTGGCATTGGGTTATTCACTTGAAGAAGGCCAAGCAGAAGCAAGCCGCTGTTTGCAATGTAAAAATGCACCGTGTATCGCCAATTGTCCGGTCATGATCGATATTCCTGGTTTCATCAAAGCTATCGAGGAAGGCGACATGCCAAAAGCACACGAAATTTTAGGGCGTTATACGAACCTGCCTGCGATTTGTGGACGTGTTTGCCCACAAGAAAAGCAATGCGAAATGGTTTGCCGACTAGGACGTTCGAAGAAATTCGAGCCGGTAGCGATCGGTAAACTAGAACGTTTAGTGGCAGATTGGGCATTGGAACAGCCGATCGAATACAAAGAAGTTGTCGGAGAAAAAGGGAAAGTCGCTGTGATTGGTTCTGGGCCCTCCGGATTGACTGCAGCTGGTGACTTAGCGAAGCTAGGGTATCAAGTGACGATCTATGAAGCGCTGCATTCGCCTGGTGGGGTTCTAACTTATGGAATCCCCGAATTTCGATTACCTAAGCGTGTTGTAAACAAGGAAATCGAGCGAATTAAAGCAGAAGGTGTAACGATTGAAACCAACGTCGTGGTAGGAAAGACGATCACCATGGAAGAGATCATGGAACAGTTCGATGCTTGCTACTTGTCTGTTGGAGCAGGTGCCCCGAATTTCCAAGGCATCAAAGGGACTTCTTTAAATGGTGTCTATTCCTCCAGTGAGTATTTGACTCGAATCAACTTGATGCACGGCTATCAATTTCCTAAATACGATACACCTGTCCAAGAATCAAAAAATGTCGTGGTGATCGGCGGAGGAAACGTCGCGATGGATGCTGCACGTTCGGCTAAACGCCTAGGTGCAGAAAATGTGTCGATCGTGTACCGACGTTCATTGGCAGAATTGCCGGCAAGAGAAGAGGAATACCATCATTCGGTGGAAGAAGGAATCAACTACCATTGGTTGACGAATCCAGTGGAATACATCGGTGATGACAACGGTCGCTTAGTGGCAGTCAAGTGTGTACAAATGGAATTAGGCGAGCCGGATGATTCTGGACGCAGACGACCTGTCGTGATTCCTGGCAGCGAATTTATTATCGATGCAGACACTGCGATCGAAGCAATCGGTCAAGGTGCCAATAAAGTATTGCTCGATACCTTCCCAGAGCTTTCTCTGAATAAATGGGGATATATCGATGCAGATGAAGAAACATGTGCCACCTCTATTCCCGGCATTTACGCTGGAGGCGATATCGTGACCGGTGCTGCGACTGTTATTTTGGCGATGGGCGCTGGTAAAATTGCCGCAAATGAAATTGACCAATATGTTCAAAATAAAAAAATGCAGGAGCAATCGGTTTAAGCGGAGGTCTTAAGAATGAAAACAATGAAAACAATGGATGGGAATACAGCAGCAGCATATATTTCATATGCGTTTACAGAAGTTGCTGGAATCTATCCGATTACACCAAGTTCAACGATGGCAGAAGTCGTTGATGAGTGGGCAGAACAAGGCCGCAAAAATATCTTTGGTGAGACAGTAAAAGTGGTTGAAATGCAATCGGAAGCAGGGGCAGCTGGAACGGTCCACGGCTCTTTAAAAACAGGTGTCTTAACGACGACCTATACAGCTTCTCAAGGATTGCTTTTAATGATTCCGAACATGTTCAAAATCGCTGGCGAATTGCTGCCGACCGTTTTTCACGTAGCGGCTCGAGCAGTTTCCACTAACGCGTTGAGTATTTTTGGAGATCACAGTGATGTGATGGCAGCTCGTCAAACAGGTTTTTGTATGTTGGCTGAAGGCAGTGTACAAGAGGTTATGGACTTGTCTGCAGTGGCCCATTTAGCAAGTATCGAAGGCAAGCTGCCTTTTATGAACTTTTTCGATGGGTTTAGAACGAGTCATGAACTTCAAAAAATCGAAACAATCGATTATGAAGCTTTGAAAAACATGGTGAACTGGGATGCGTTAGCTGAATTTAGAGCTTTAGGGATGAATCCAAATCATCCAAATGTTTCTGGAACAGCGCAAAATCCAGATATCCATTTCCAACAACGAGAAACCGTAAATCGTTACTATGACGAAATGCCGGCAATTGTTCAAAAGTACATGCAAAAGATCAATGAGCTGCGTGGTACGAACTATGATTTGACCAATTATTATGGGCATCCAGAAGCAACAGAAGTCATTGTTGCGATGGGATCAGCATCCCCTGCGATCCAGCAAACGGTGGACTATTTAAATGCACAAGGACGTAAAGTCGGATTTATCGATATGCATTTGTATCGTCCATTCCCAGCAGAAAATCTGTTGGAAAAACTGCCAGCAACAGTAGAAAAGGTAGCAGTTTTGGACCGTACAAAGGAACCAGGATCAGATGGCGAGCCATTGTTGTTAGACGTTCAAAGCGTGCTTTACCGTCATTCGAACCGTCCAGTTGTTATCGGCGGACGTTACGGGATTGCTTCAAAGGATGTCACACCAGATCAAATCGTAGCTGTTTACGATCATCTGCTGCTGCCAGTCGCTGATATGAAACAGCGCTTCACAATCGGGATCAATGATGATGTGACGCATACATCACTGCCTCAAAAAGAGGTATTGGATCTGACGCCAGAAACGACTTTCCAAGCGAAATTCTGGGGACTTGGTTCTGACGGAACAGTCGGGGCCAACAAGCAAGCGATCAAAATTATTGGAAACAATACCGATCGTTATGCACAAGCCTACTTCTCGTATGACTCGAAGAAATCAGGCGGAGTGACGATCTCTCATTTGCGTTTTGGGAAAGACCCGATCTTATCCACGTACAACGTTGAAGCCGCAGACTTTATCGGTTGTCACAACAATGCGTATATCCATCAGTATGATTTGTTGCGCGGCTTAAAAGATGGCGGTACCTTCCTGCTGAATACAGTGTGGGATGAAGAAAAAGTCAAACAAGCACTGCCAAACCGTCTCAAACGTTATCTGGCAGAGCACAATATCAAGTTTTATATCATTAACGCGATGGCCATTGCTCAAAAAATCGGCTTGGGTCATCGTATCAACACGGTAATGTCTGCATCATTCTTTGAATTGACAGACATTATGGATCGTGAAACCTTCTTGCCGTTATTAAAGGGTGAGATCGAAGCTGCTTATGGGAAGAAATCAAAAACCGTCGTAGAACGCAATTGCCAGGCGGTCGATGCAACCTTTGCCGCATTGAAGCAGGTTGAGATTCCGGCTGAATGGGCTGATTTAGAAGTTCGGCCAACAGCTACTGCTGATTTAAGCAAACCACCTTACATCCGCAACATTTTAGAACCGATCAATCGCCAAGAGGGCAATCAGCTTTCTGTTGGAGATTTGATCGACAATGGCATGCTGGGCGGAGTAATGCCGTCTGGAACTTCTGCTTATGAAAAACGCGGAATCGCATTGGAGGTTCCAGAGTGGATCCCAGAAGCATGTACAATGTGTAACGAGTGTGCGTTTGTTTGTCCGCATGCGGCGATTCGTCCGTTCTTGGCAGATGATGCCGAAATGGAACAAGCACCGGAAGGCTTCATTACACGTGATATGCGCGGAAAAGACGGCTTGAAGTATCGAATCCAAGTTTCACTAGAGGATTGTACGGGCTGCGGACTTTGTGTGGAAGCGTGTCCTGCGAAGGAAAAAGCGTTAGTTATGAAATCTTACGAGGAACAAAAAGAACAAGCGATGAACTGGGCATTCGCCATGACTTTGCGTCAGAAAGAAAACCCAGCGAAGAAATTCTCTGTCAAAGGGTCTCAATTTGAACAGCCATTGCTTGAATTCTCAGGTGCGTGTGCCGGCTGTGGAGAGACACCATATATTAAACTTTTGACACAATTGTATGGAGATCGCATGATGATCGCCAATACTACTGGCTGTTCTTCCATTTGGGGCGGTTCATCACCAGCGACGCCGTTTACAGTCAATGCGGATGGCCGTGGACCGGCTTGGAGTAATTCATTGTTTGAGGACAATGCAGAATATGGTCTGGGCATGCACATTGCCAATGAAACCAAACGCAATCGCGTTGCCAATAAAATGCGGGAAGCATTAGCACAAGGACTAGGGTCTGAGGACACACAATCCTTGATGCAAAACTGGCTGGATCATATGCTTGAAGGCGAAGGAACACAGCAGCGTGCAGCGAAATTGGCGGCTGTTTTGTCAGAAGAGACCGACCCAGCGCTGCAATCCATCCTAGCGGACAAAGATATGTTTGCAAAACCTAGTCAATGGATCATTGGTGGGGATGGTTGGGCTTACGATATCGGCTTCAGCGGGATCGATCATCTTTTAGCCTCTGGCGAAGATGTGAACATCTTTGTTATGGACAACGAAGTTTATGCCAACACCGGCGGACAAATGTCGAAGGCGACCCCAACAGCTGCGATCGCGAAGTTTGCGGCCGGCGGGAAAAAGACCAAGAAGAAAGATTTGGGCATGATCGCAATGACTTATCGTGATGTGTATGTGGCACAAGTTTCAATTGAAGCCAATGCCAATCAGACGATCAAAGCGATTCGTGAGGCGGAAAGCTATCCAGGTCCTTCGATCATTATCGGCTACACCCCTTGTATCAACCACGGAATCCGCGGCGGTATGAGCAAATCGATCCAAGAATCGATCGAAGCTGTGGAATCTGGGTACTGGCAGTTGTACCGCTTTGACCCTCGTCAAGCGGAAAAAGGCAAAGACCCATTGCGGATCGATTACAAGAAAGCTGATTTCAGTAAGATGAATGATTTCTTGGAAGGTCAAACACGTTTCTCTGCGCTGCATAACATTAAAGACGACGATGTCGAAGTAGAGGAAATGCTGCAGCAAACTGTAGAAGATGCGGAAAAACGTATGGAAAATTATAGTGAATTGATGAAAGCAAAAGACTAATTCGCAACTCCCTTATACAGGATGCCTAACTTGGTGTCCTGTATAGGGGATTTTCTTTTGATAAAAACGAGGCTGACCCAAAAGTCTCTTTAAAGAAAAATTGGTAAATTTAAGCCGAATGATTGCAGCTTTATTGGTGCACGGACTTCGGGGATTATTCTGAGTATCTATCGAACAGCCGAAGCAAATGGCTTGGATCCACTGAAGTATCTCGAATTTCTATTCGATTGCATCCTCAATTTGGAGATCCTGTCTGATGAAGTGCTAGATGAACTTTTTGCCTTGGAAATCCTTGACTCAAGTATCGTGCAGCAAATCACACACAAAGAACACCAAATAACTTAAGTCCATTATAGGGCTTAGGTTATTTGGTGTGTAGGCACTTAGTTATTTGGCAACTTACTTTTTAAAAAATTACCGGCGTTTGCTGCATACTTAAAAAGCTCCTTTCCTACCCTTTTCCTACCCCTAGGAAAAAAGTAAGTTTGTGACTGGAACCGGGTCTTCCTATAATAAGAGTATCAAGAAAAGAGAGCGGTGGAGGAAAATGAAAAACATTTTGTTAATTTGCGGGTCAGGAGCTTCCAGCGGGTTTATGGCGGCAGCGATTCGAAAGGCAGCGAAGAAACGCGGTGTTGGGGTGACAGTCAAGGCAGCGAGTGAATCACAATTGGATGATCGGATTAATGAAATCGATTACTTGCTGATTGGGCCACATTTGTCTTATATGTTAAATGACATTCAAGAGCAGACGAAAGATAAGCAGGTCAAGGCAGCGGTCATTCCGCAAAAGGTCTACGGTGCGTTGAATGGTGAGAAGGCGTTGGATTTAATTCTAAGTATGGAGGATTAATGAAATGGATAAAATTATGACATTTATGACGGAATCCTTTGCTCCGAAGGTAAACAAGGTAGTGAAGAATCCGTGGATTTCAGCGATTCAGGATTCAATCATGATTGCATTGCCACTGGTGTTTGTTGGTTCCTTGGTTACTGTCGTTTCGCTGCTGGGAAATATTTTCAGCGGTATGCCGGACTTCTCTATGATCAGCAACTTTTCCTTCGGGATGTACGGTCTGGTGGTAGCCTTCTTGATTCCATACTATTTAATGGAGAAAAAAGGCCATGGCGGACAAAAGTTGATCTCTGGTGCTACTTCCTTGGTTCTGTTTATGATGCTGCTGTTCCCAACGATTACCGAGGACGGCGAAGCTATTTTTATTCTTTCTCGCTTTGGATCTACGGGGATGTTCTTATCGATTGTTACTGGATTGTTTGTCGCTTTTGTAATGAACTTGGCTGTGAAGAAGTCCTTCTTTGATGAAGATACGCCGATTCCAGATTTTGTGGTGGGCTGGTTCAACAGCTTGCTGCCGATTACTTTTGTCTTACTCGTTGGTTGGTTGATTACTTTCCAAATGCAGGTGGATTTCTTTGATGTTATCCTGCTGGTTTTCAGCCCGTTAGCGAAAATTGTGCAGTCTTATCCAGGCTTTGTATTGTCTGTGTTCATTCCGGTGTTCTTGTATACCTTTGGGATCTCTGGCTGGGTAATGATGCCGGTAATCTATCCGGTATATATGGCCGGACTTGCTGAAAATGCGCAGGCTGTCGCGAATGGAGGACAGGCTATGCATATTGCTACGCAAGAAACCTGTTATGCTTTTTCTTCAATGGGAGGAATCGGCACAACGCTGGCGCTGTCAGTCATGATGCTGATTCTGAGCCGCTCTGCACAGCTGAAGGCGATCGGCAAGGCGATTATTGTTCCGTCAATTTTCAATATTAATGAGCCGCTGGTATTTGGTGCGCCAATTGCCTTTAACCCATACTTGATGGTGCCAATGTGGATCAACAGTATCATTGTGCCGACTATTGCTTATGTAACGATGTCCTTAGGGCTGGTAAATATTCCTTCGCAGACGTTCTTGCTATGGTACATGCCTTATCCAATTACTTCGTATTTGGCAACTCAGGATTGGCGGGCAATTGTGGTAAGTGTCGTTATCTTTGCAGTGACCTGGCTGATCTTCTTGCCATTCTTTAAAGCCTATGACAATTCTTTATTGAAAGAAGAAGAAAAAGAAGCCTTGGAAGAAGCTCAAATGAATACAGCAGCACAATAGATTAGGAATGAAAGCAGGAGGACGCAGATGGAAGAGACAACTTATGTAGAAGAAAACGATCAATTGAATCAATTATCCATGAATATCCTGGTTCACGCTGGAAACGCTCGAGACCATTTGGTTCAAGCGTTGGAAAGCTTAGAAACAATGGATTTTGAAAAGGCTAAAGTGGAGGTAACAGCCGCCCGCAAGGAGGTCGTGGTTGCTCATGGACTTCAAACAGATACGCTGCAGCTGGAAGCTTCAGGAGAACAGATTCGCTACTCAACATTGTTCTGCCATGCGCAGGATACGTTGATGACTGCCCAAAGTGAAATTCTGATTGGTGAGCATTTAGTGAAGCTGTTTGAAGCGTTTAGTCAAAAATAAGGAGGAAGCAACTTGAAAAATTATCAAATGCCGGAAAATTTCCTGTGGGGCGGCGCAATTGCGGCCAACCAAGCAGAGGGTGCCTATAAAGTCGATGGAAAGGGTGTCAGCCTAGCGGATTTGCACAAATATTTTCCTGACAAAACCAATGCTGAAATTGCTGAAGAGCAGCATAAAGGGATGTCGTTAGCTGATGTGAAGGCGAATATGGCAGATACAGAAAGTTATTATCCTAAACGCCATGGCATTGACTTTTACCATACCTATGAAACGGATTTAGAACTGTTAAGTGAGATGGGCTTTAAAAACTTTCGGACATCCATTGACTGGACGCGGATTTTTCCCACCGGTGATGAAGAAGAGCCGAACGAAGCAGGATTGGCGTACTATGATCGCTTGATTGATAAGATTATTAGTTTAGGAATGGAACCGATTATTACGATTCTTCATTATGAAACGCCTGTTGGCATTACCTTAAACTACGGCGGCTGGAACAATCGCAAGGTAGTCGACCTGTTTGTGAAATATGGCAAGGTAGTGCTGAATCGCTATAAGGACAAAGTAAAATACTGGATTGTCATTAACCAAGTGAATCTGATTCAGTTTGAGCCTTTTAACTCAACTGCGATTCCTTATGATACGGTGGATAATTATATGGAAGCCAGCTATCAGGCGGTGCATCATCAGTTTATCGCTTGTGCTTTGTTGAAGGAATATGCAGAGAGCATTAATCCCGATATGATGATTGGAACGATGATGGCAGACTGTACCGCTTATCCGTTTTCTTGTGATCCAAACGATGTGAATCTGGCGCTGCGCCGCAATCGGATGCAGTATTTCTACACAGATGTTCAGTTTCATGGCGAATATCCGCAATATGCGTTGAACTACTTTGCGGAAAATGATATTCACTTGGAAATTACAGAGGAAGACAAGCAGATCTTGAAGGCTCATCCAATGGACTACTTGGCTCTTTCCTATTATTATTCACAAATGGTAGATTCTAAGAAAAATGATATGAATCTCTTGTCCTTAACACCTAATCCCAACCTGAAAGCTAATCCATGGGGCTGGGCAGTTGATCCGCAGGGATTGTATAATTCCTTATCCCAATACTGGGATCGCTACCACAAGTCCATCATTATTGCAGAAAACGGCTTTGGCATGTACGACAAGCTGGAGGATGGCAAGGTCCACGACGATTACCGGATCTCTTATCTTTCTGAACATATCGCGCAAATGAAGCAAGCGATGTATGATGGAGTAGACGTAATTGCTTATTGTGCGTGGGGACCGATTGATATTATCAGCTGTTCTTCCGCTCAAATGGAGAAACGCTATGGCTTTATCTATGTTGATCTGGACAATGAAGGCAATGGCAGCGGTAAACGAATTAAAAAAGACAGCTTCGACTGGTACAAACAGGTAATCGCGACAAACGGCGAACAGCTGTAACAAATTGAAAAGCTGGTCCCTTTGGCCAGCTTTTCTTTGAATAGGGGTGAGACGATGCTGACGGAAAAAGAAAAGGAATTAGTCGGATTTTTAGAAAAGAAGCAGCCGCAATGGGTGACCTCCAAGGAGCTGGCTGCATTCTGCCAATGTACAACCCGAACCATTCGCAATCGTGTCGCAAAAATCAATCAGCAAATACCAGAACTTATTTTAACCAGTCATTTAGGCTATCAGCTAAATTCAGCGGTAGCGATTGCCAAAGAGGGTATAGAGGATCGAAAGTCCCGTATTTTCCTTGAGCTTTTGAAGCATTCTTCTGAAGGAGTAGATAGTTTTGAGCTGGCTGAAAAGCTGTTTGTCTCAGAATCTACCTTGAAGAATGATATTCAGCAGTTAAAAAAGGAGATTACCAATGATGCTATTCAAATTGTTTTTGAACAGGATTTCGTCAAGCTAACCGGGCCAGAACGGGCTAAACGGCGTTACCTGATTTCTTTGCTGTACAACGAAAGTGATTTGCAGGAGAAGCTTAAGCACAGCATTCAGCAAATGATCGGCTATATTTCCTTAGAGGAGCTGCAGCAGACCATTCAGCAAACGCTGGCTGCGCATGAGATTCAGATCAATCAGTATTCACTAAACAATATCGTCCTGCATTACGCTATTAGTATTGAACGGATTCGACAAGGGCACAGCTTGAATGCTGGTCCAAGTATTTCGCAGCTACAGGAGAAGCCAGAATTTCTGTTGGCAGAAGAAATCAGTGATTCCTTGGCTCAGCAATACGATATTCATTTTTCAAAAATGGAGCTAGAGCAGCTGTCCTTACTGTTTATTGGGATACAAAATGAAACCTTAACCAAAGAAAACAATCAGCAGCTCTCAACCTTTGTGGATCAAGAAATTATCAGTGTGCTGCATGAGGTATTGTCCGAGGTGGAGCAGACCTATTTGGTGGAGCTGCATGAAGAGGAATTTTTCAACAAGCTGGCGATTCATATTCAAAGTCTGTATTATCGTTCCCACTATGAAACCTTTACAAGAAACAGCAGTCTGCTGGATATCAAAACGGCCTATCCTTTGACCTATGATTTGGCAGTGTACATTTCTTCTTTGATCCAGGAACGGCTGGATATCTGGTTTAACGATGATGAGATATCCTTCATTGCCCTGCATATCGGTGCCTTTTTAGAGACTAAGAAGCGTCATCAAAATCAGATTGTTATTCGCTTGGTGGTCAATGATTATCATGATATTGGTCAGAAGCTGAGTGGGCAAATTCAAGAGAAATTCGGTGACAGTGTGGCAGTGCTGGTGACCGAACGGCAGGCTGAGAATTTGGCGGCCTGTGATTTGCTGCTGACGACAGATCGCAAGGTGGCGTCGGATCATGCTGGGTCCGTCTTTATTCATCCTTTTTTAACTGCCAAGGACATTAAGAAAATTGAAAATCGGATGGAGGCCGTTAAATCACAGCGGGAGAAGAAGCGGATGTATCAAGGGATTGATAACTTTATCATGCCAGAGCTGTATTTTAATCAAATTGATCCTTCCGAACTTGGCCCAGAAGAAATCCGCCAGCAGCTGTGTCAGCGCATGGTAGATACTGGCTTTGTAGACGAATATTTTATTCAACGAGTAGAAAAGCGGGAACGCATGTCGCCCACCAGTTTTCCTTCGGGAATTGCAGTGCCTCACTCGGTGGAGCTGGAGGCAAGGAAAAGCGGCGTTGCTATGATGACTCTGCAGGAGCCGCTAGTTTGGGCAAATTATTCCGTAAAGCTGGTCGCATTCATTGCCATAAATAAAGAGGAAGCCAATACCTTCAATGACTTTTTTGAAAAGTTTATTGAGATTGTTTCAGAGCCGATTAACACCAAGCAGCTGAGTATGAGTGAGGATTACGATGAATTTATTTTGAAACTGAAAATGATGGTTGAAGCTGATGAGTAAAACAGGGCGTATTATTCAGGTATGTATAGGTACGATGTTGATGGGCATCGGCATTCAAGTGATTGTCACGGCTGGTCAAGGGATGGATTCGGTGAGTACCTTAATCAGTGGGTTGATGCAGCACACGACGATTCCCTTTGGACGTTGGAGTCAGATTATCAGTTTATTATTCTTAGGAATCAGCTTTTTGTATAATCGAAAAATGCTGGGTATTGGTAGTGTCATTAACACCTTGTTAGTTGGCGAGACGATTCGTTGGGTACAGCCAGCTATTGAGAATAGCGAATGGCTGCAGGGGCAGCTGATTGTTTCTTTCTTCGGCTTTCTGATCATGGCCTTTGGTACGGCTTTGTATTTAGCAGCAGACTTAGGTTCAGGACCTTTAGAGGGCATGATGTTTTGTGTCTGCAGTTTGTTGAAAGTGTCGCTGCAAAGAGGGCGAGTCTTGCTGGATTTTTTGATTGTTTTAGCAGGTGTGCTGCTAGGAAGCTTTGTCGGCTGGGGGACCTTATTTGCGATCTTTTTGTTGGGGCCGACGATTCAGGTGTTTCTAAATCTAGGGACGAAAGTTAATTTGAAGATAAAAGCAGACGAACTGTCTTGAGCGGTTCGTCTGTTTATTTAGAATGAAAAAATTGTGCTGAAAAGCCTTCTAAAATAGTATGGCAGAAGAAGGGGCAAATTCCTACTTTGGAGGGGAGTGTATGGAAAAAGGAAGTACTCAAGAGCGTTGGATAAAAGCTTAAAGGAAGAAGCTGAGTTCATTTTGATCAAGCTGGGGATGGATTCAACAACAGCAATCACTCTTTTGTATAAGCAGATCATTTGTAAATCAATCGTTCAGAGCGATCCTTTCTACGAATGCGCAGGGCTAACTTTGCGGTGCTGTTCTTCTTCTGATCACGTATCTTTTTTGACTGGTCGTGTATCTAAATGGGCACGGTTTCATTTGCGGCTTTCAAAGAACCACCTCCGTTTCATTTGATAGTTCAAGTATAACCGGAGGTGGGTAAAGAGTGTAGATACTGAGTGATTGGGCACTTACTGACAAAACTGTCACAGCCTCTAGTCTGATTGAGCAGGGTTAATTCATCAAATCATCTAGTTTTTCTGGATCTTCATGGGCCAAGCGACTTGCCGCAGATGCAGCAATGGCCCCTACCAGGTCATCTAAAAAGGTATGCACTGATTTTCCATCGTGAGAGTTCAGTTTCGCCAGAATACCGGGCTTGACCTTATCGATATACCCGTAGTTGGTAAATCCGATCGAACCATACACATTTACGATCGATAAAGCCATGATTTCGTCGACGCCGTATAGTCCCTCATCTTCTTCCAAAATTTCTTGCAATGGAGAATCCAACAATTTCTTTTCAGCTAGTTTGTCTAATTGAATACCCGTGATGATCGCGTTATGAACTTCTCGTTTCGTCAATACGCGATCAACGCTGTGAATACAGACGCCCATCGTTAGTTCATCGATGTAATCCTTTTGCAGAAAGAAAACAAGCTCTGCAATATCTTTGACGGTCACGCCGCGCTCGATTAATAAAGCACGGGCTGTTTCTTCTAAAGCTGGTGTTTCAAAAACCATGATGTACCTCCGCTATCTTTGAATTTTTGGGAACAAACTGCTGCTGTGAACAGGTTGTCTCCGAGTTTCGGGATCAATATAATGCAGGGCGTTGTTGACCGCAGTCGGGGCTTCGCCAGAGCCGGTAGCGATCAATCTGACTTTTCCATCATACGTGGTAATGTCGCCGCAAGCATAGACACCTGGAACAGAAGTGCTCATGTCTGAATTCACCACTATTGCCTGTCGGGTAGAGTCCAGCCCCCAACTTTTCAGATGATCCAATGAAGAAGTAAAGCCATAGTTAACGATTAAATGATCCACATTCAATTCCATTGTCTCATCTGACTTCATTTTTTGCAAAGTCACTGTATCCAGCATTTGCTCTCCTGAAACGCCTGTTACGACATAAGGAGTCAAAATCTCGATCGTCGATGATTTTAGCTTTTCTACGCTGTGCTCGTGTCCCCGGAATTGATTACGGCGATGGATGATCGAGACTTTTTCAGCGATCGGCTCCAGCATAAGAGCCCAGTCGATCGCTGAATCACCGCCGCCGGCAATTGCGACTTTCTTTCCCGCATACTTCATCAGGTCCGTCACGTAGTAATCGATCCCTTTGTTTTCGAAGACCTCACTTCTTGCTACCTGCAAACGTCTCGGTTGAAAGGAGCCGTTGCCTAAGGCTAGGATGACTGCTTTTGAAAAATGGGAACCTTTGTTGGTGATCAGCTCAAGGTAGTTTTCGTGCTTCTTGAGGTCGATCACTTCTTCTTCCAAGCAATATGTATGAGTAAATGTCTGCAGCTGTTTTTCCAGATTTCCGATCAAATCGGCAGCCTTGATTTCTGGAAAGCCAGGAATATCATAAATATGTTTTTCAGGATAAAGTGTCGTCAACTGTCCGCCTAGCTGAGGCAGGCTATCAATCAATTTTGTTTTTCTTTGGCGCATTCCAGCATAAAAAGCGGCGAACATTCCGACAGGGCCCGCTCCTACGATTGTTATATCAAATAATTCCATTGCATTCTTCCTTTCTTTGTCATTGATTGTAACAAACTTTTCGCAAACCTACCAAAATGAGGCTGTCCGGCAAAGCGGAAAAAATATGTAGGCATTGTTTGTCCGCTACTTCCTCGCTTCTTTCAAACGTGAACAAAAAAGAAATAGTAATCAATCGAATTTACGTGGAAAAATGGACAAAGTTTGATATGATAGAACCAGCAAAATTAAAGGAGGATATGAGCGTGACTCAATTTCCACAATTAAATCTGACAGAACAAAAAGGACCAAAAGCAACGATCAAAACCAATATGGGAGAGATCGTTGTCCAATTGTTTCCTGAAGAAGCACCGAAAACGGTAAAAAACTTCGTTGAGTTGGCGAAGAAGGGCTATTATGACGGTGTGATTTTTCACCGGGTGATCCCTGATTTTATGATCCAAGGCGGTGACCCTACCGGAACAGGCATGGGCGGCGAAAGTATTTATGGGGATAAATTTGAAGACGAATTTTCGCGCAATGTGTTTAACCTGCGTGGCGCATTATCGATGGCAAATGCAGGACCGAATACCAACGGCAGCCAGTTCTTTATCGTCACCAATCAAAATGTTCCTGAAAATATGTTGTCGCAATTGGAAGGTGCGGGATTCCCGTCAGAAATTATTGAGACCTACAAGGAAGGCGGCACACCTTGGCTGGATTTCCGTCATACTGTTTTTGGCCATGTTGTTGAAGGAATGGACACCGTCGATGCCATCGGTGCTGTCCAACGAGGTGCACAAGATCGACCAGTTCATGATGTTGTGATCGAAACAGTCGAAGTAACAGAATAAGTAAAATCAAAAAATCAGCCCCTGCTTTTCAGGAGCTGATTTTTCTTAGCTTAACGCTTGGACGATTCGCGACAGCCCTTCTTGCAGAGTGTCTCTTGGGCACGCTGCATTTAGACGCATGTGCTGCTTGCCTGCCGGACCATAACTTATTCCAGCATTCAACAGGACCTTGCCTTTGTGAACCAGTAATTCCATCAATTCCTCATCGGAAAAACCGTAGGCGGAAAAATCGATCCATAACAAGTAAGTCCCCTCAGGTTCCATGATTTTTGCTTTTGGCAATTCATCTGCAAAAAAATTCAAGGTAAAATCAATATTCTCCTTTAAGTACTGCAGCAACTCCTCTAGCCATTCATGGCCATGTGTGTAGGCAGCTTCCATGCCCAGTAATCCAAAAGTGTTTATCTCTTGCTGGAAATTTTCTTCTTGCTTTTGCTGCAGCGTTTCTCTCAGCGAGGGGTCCTTTACAAACACCAGCGAATTTTTGATTCCAGCTAAATTGAAGGTTTTAGTCATAGAAGTAAACTGAATCGTAAAGGCGGAAAAGTCTTTGTCAACAGATAAAAAATTGGTCATTCGATTAGGTTGAAAAACCAGATCTTGATGAATCTCGTCACTAAAAACGATTACCTGATACTTCTGGCATAGTTTTCCTAGAGCCTCTAATTCCTTTTTGGTCCAAACACGTCCCCCAGGATTGTGGGGATTACACAGGATCATGACCTTTACCTGATGCTGCTTGATCTTTTCCTCCATATCAGCAAGGTCCATTTGATAGTTGTTTCCGACTTTTTTTAGAGGACTGCGAACAAGCTTTCGCTGGTTGTTTTCAACAATACTGGAAAAAGGCGGATAAACGGGATCATGAATCAAAACAGCTTCGTCCTTCTGTGTAAAAGCTTGGAGAGCGGTAGTTAATCCAGCTAATACACCGCTGAAAAAAATGATCTCGTCTTTGTTCAGCTCTAGCTGATGCTGTGAGCGATGCCACTCGATGATTGCTGTATAAAGCGAGTCCGGTGTTGCTTGGTAACCAAAAATACCTAAATCCGCAGAATGGTGAAAAGCCTTTAAAACAGCTGCTGGTGCTTTAAAATCCATATCAGCGACCCACAAAGGAAGCAAGTCATCCTCTTGATAAGTTTCTAAAATTTCGTCCCATTTCACACTATTTGTGCCCTTGCGATTGATAACCTTATTAAAATCAACCATAAAGTCCCTCCTAATTTACAAACTTCTTTTTTGATTCTAAATACAGTATAATGAAACATGTGAAAAGAGGAAACTATATGGGATACAAAATAGGACAAATTATTAAAGGAACTGTGACGGGCATCCAACCCTATGGTGCTTTTGTGTCGCTGGACAGTCAAACACAAGGATTGGTGCACGTTTCCGAAGTACAACCAGGGTATACCAAAAATATCCACAGCTTTTTAGAAGTAGGAAAAAAAGTGCGGGTACAAATTATCGATATCGATGAATACACCCAAAAAATCAGTCTGTCGCTGCGAACATTGGCAGAACGTCCACCGGCAGTGCAGCACTACCGGAAACGGTATTTCACAAATCGAAACAGAAACATCGGTTTTCAAACGATTCAGGAGCAGATGCCCAAATGGATAGAAGAGTCGCTGGATTACTTGAGCGAAATAGCAATTGAAAACTAAATAGCAATTTTCATAATACAATTTCTTTGTTTCAGAAAATATGGTATGATATGATGGAATTCAATAGGAACTTGCGACCACAGAGGTGAAACATTTTGACAAAAGAAGTGTCAGGAACGATTATGCTGCACTTGGAAGACGGGTCAAAACGATTTTTGGTTCATCAAGAAGGAACCATCAATGAATTTGCTCGAACAGAGATTAAATCAGAAAACACGGTTTTGGCGAACTTTTTAAACTTTTTGAAAAACGTTGTCCTTATTAATGTGGATGATATTCGCCTAGTAGAGCTGACGAACACACAAACAAATGGCAACAATGTTCCGCTTTATGTATTTGAAATGGCTGAAAACAAAGTCACCCGTCTACCGGAAGGTTTTGTTTGGGAAACGCCAGACGGATTGCGTGAGATTTTAGGCACCTTTGAGATTTCAGGAATGCCGATTTTTAATTAAGAAACACTCCAAAAGTATTGCGTTTTGCATAAAGCGCAATACTTTTCATTTTTTGCGGAAAAGAGTTGACGAAACGAGAAGAGAATGATAAATTAACATAGTTGTTTCGAAAGCTTAATTCTTTTGAAACTTTCTTGAAAAAAAGTGTTGACTTTTTCCAAGCGAGTTGATAAGATATAAAAGTTGCTGAAACAAAGCAATAGTATGTAGACCTTTGAAAA
>NZ_BJCC01000024.1 GCF_004309355.1 Enterococcus florum
AGAGGAGTGGATTTCTCCACTCCAAAAAAAGTCTAACTTTTTGGGGTCACTACAGATCTCGGATACGAACTGGTTGAATCCGCTGAAAAATTGCTGGTACTCCAAAAGCATTCGCTGCCAAAGGGTCAGAAGCCAATCGACTGACAGTGGGCGATTCAAGGGAAGCAGGGCATAAAGTCCTAGGATGTAACCGAGGACGCAAACGATCACTTTGAGTCCATTTGCTTGAAAAAAGCCTAGACTCAAACAAAGCAGGGCGATTATTCCCCAGACCAATGACGGTGTTGTCAGATCATAAGCATGCAGGGCTTGAGGAAACACCACACTCAAGCTGATAAAACTAAATAACAAAAACGGCCATTTTTCTTTTAAACGTTGAATGGGGTTCACCTTCCTTTTACATGTTTTGCCATTGAGTCAATGTCAGATGATCGAAGACACTGACCTGATTATTTTCCTGAAGTCGTCGGATTTCCTGTTGTACGAGGGCATCCTTTTTGACAACCACTAAGACGATTTGTTTTTCCTTGAAAGCCGGCAGTTTCGGCGGGTCAGTAAAGGGTTGAAGCTCTGCGAACGCTTGCTCGGTAGGCTGAGCATAAAGTTGACTCCCCAACAAATATTGTTCAAAGAAATCGACGCCTTTGTACCAATCCTGCAAGGAATAATACAAGCTCAAAGTTTCCTCAAACAAAGGAGAAGCAGCGCCATAAAATAACCAAACCATCGTAGTGGTCCGCTGGGTCTCATGTTCTCGATACATTAGCTCCGACTGCTTGCTGGAGAGCTTCCAATCAATATTTTTTGGAATGTCGCCGCTGCGGTAAGGCCGGTAATTTTTGATCGTGAAGGTGGATTCCCCGAAAAGCGATCGCTGGGAAAGCTGCTGCAGGGTCATTTTTTTGTTGAAACGCTGGTATTCTGGCAATACCACCAATTTGGTTTTCAAGCTGGTATTATAGGTTTTACGAAAGAGCAGATCACTGCTGCTGTATTGGACAGGCAGTGAATGAAAAACTCCACGTTGTCTTGCTGGCCAATCGAAGGTGGCTGACCGTGTTCCGCGTAAAAACAGGAACGTAGACACTGGGAGCGCCGAGTCTGCCAAAAGCGCCAGCTGAAACTGAAAGAAGGGCAGAAACAGCGGCTGTACAACTGTTACCGGCAGCTTGATTGTCTTACCAACATTGGTTGTCAGGCGCTCAGTCGTTTTCACTTGGACTCTTTTTGAAGGTGTCAAGAAATGGACGAGGCTGGATAATAGAAGAAAGCTCATCAGAAAAAACAGTGTCCAGCCAATATTAGTATTAAAGACTGCCCCATACAGTAAAACCGCTGCGTAAATAAGCAGGAAGATAAAAATTTTAAAAAAAATTTTGCTAAAACGCATAGGTCTATCTCCTCACTGGAACAGGGACACTATCAATGATCTCATGCAATACTTCTGACATCTCCGCACCGCCTGTGAGAATCAAGCGATGAGAAAAAACGAACGGCAGTAATTTTTGCAGATCTCCCGGGGTGACGAATGAGCGATTTTCCGTAAGGGCATAGGCTTTTGCCCCCTGGAGAAAGGCCATCGCGCCGCGAGGGCTGACACCTAATTCGACAGAAGGATGCTGGCGAGAAGTCGTTACCAGCTGCAGGGCATAGCGAGCCACCACCTCATCTACATAGACCTTGTCCACTTGCTTTTTCAATGCAGTTAGCTCTTCCAAAGAAAGAAACGAATGGATCAGCTTCAACGACTGCTCTCGTTCACCAGTCAGCAGCTCCAGCTCATCCGCAAAATCTGGGTAGCCAATATGTAAGCGAAACAAGAAGCGATCCAGCTGAGCTTCCGGAAGTGGATAGGTTCCTGCGTAGCTGACCGGATTTTGGGTCGCAAGGACAAAAAAATGAGGGTTTAGGGCATACGTGTGGTTGTCGATGGTGACATGGCGTTCTGACATTGCCTCCAGCAAGGCGGCTTGGGTTCTTGGTGTGGTTCGGTTGATCTCATCTGCCAGTAAAATCGTTGTGAAGATCGGGCCAGAACGAAATTCAAACTGATTGGCTTGGGCATTAAAAATCGATACCCCTAAAATATCGCTGGGCAGCAGGTCAGGTGTGAATTGGATACGGGAAAAGTCACTATGGATCGCTTTTGCCAATGATTTGACCAGCATAGTTTTTCCGACTCCTGGAATGTCTTCAAATAAAACATGGCCCCCGGCAAGTAAGGCCGTAACTGTTAATTGGATGACGTCTTTTTTTCCCAAAATCACTTTTTCGATCTCTTGGATCAGTGCGGTGATTTTAGCGGTATTCGGCTCAGGCATAGCATCGTGCTCCTTTGGTTGGTTTTCTTTATTGTAATAGAATAACAGAACAAATGGCAGTTATACGCATTTTTCTTCAAAAAAAAGAAAAAAGCCGTGAGCCAAATTGGTATCACAGCTTCAACTACTATCTAAAAAGGGAACCTTTCCACCAAAAATACCACTACACAGCAGATTGTCGAAACCTTGAACAAATTTGCGCCGTTCCAGGCCGCTGTCATTCCAACAGCTAGTGCCAGCAAGCCGGAAAATGGAGAGCGGGTAGCTTCTACGATTGCCGGAAAAGTCATCACTGCCAATGTCACATAAGGAACGTAGTACAAAAAGGATTGAATGAACGAATTGTTAATGGGATTTCGGATCAAAGTCAGCGGGAGTACCCGAATGCCGTAGGTCACCAGCGACATGATTGCGATATATACATAGATGTTAGACTTCATGATACCCCTCCTCCTGATCGATTGGGAAAAGGACCGCAGCAGCCAAAGAAAGGATAATTGTCAACACAATGGTTTGCGTTCCGCTAGAAAAGATATGCAGCTGTTGAACGGCAAAGCTGGCTAGAAAACTAATGACCACTAACCCGCGAATGACTTTGCTTTGTCTCATCGGTGGAACGATCACCGCTAGAAACATGCCATAAAGCGCGACACTTAAGGCGTTAACAATACTGGTAGGCAAAAGATTTCCAGCCGTGATCCCAATCGCAGTTCCGACCGCCCAGCAAGGAGCAGCCATCAAAATCGCGCCATACGTATAAAATGGATTAATGTAACCCGCTTGTGCGATTGTAATGCCAAACAGTTCGTCTGCCACATCATAGCCTAAAAGCAGACGGTGGTAGAAGGGTGTATCCGGAGAAAGCCGCTGACTCAAGGCACAGCTCATCAGCATGTAGCGAGCATTGGCAACTAGTGTGACAATCGCAAGCTCTAGATAGCTGGCCTGAGCAGAGATTGACATCAGTGCGGCATATTGACCGGCCGAGGCGTTATTCAGAATACTTTGTAAAAAGCCTTGAAACGGAGTCAATCCAGCTTTTCGTGCGGCGATCCCCAAGGAAAAGGAAACTGCGAAATACCCCAAGCCGATGGGAATTCCATCCCGCATGCCGCGGGCAAATACTTCTTTTGAAAAAAGACCGCTTTTGGTCGATGCATTGATCCATTTTTCTTTTTCCAACAGCCTCACGCCTCCTCTTTTTGAAATTATTATAGCAATCCTCTATACTAAGTAAAACGAATGATCGTGATGGATCCATAAGAAAAACTAATGGAGGTGAACGCATGTTATCAAAATACGGTATTTTTTGCCGTGTGGTAGAGCTTGGCAGCTTCACACAGGTTGCTCGAGAGATCGGGTATTCGCAAAGTGCGGTCAGCCAAATTGTCAAATCATTAGAGAGCGAATTGGCGGTCACTCTGGTCAACCGCAGGAAAGAAGGACTGACCTTAACAAAGGACGGAGAACAATTTTTCCCTTACCTGCAGGCGATTCAGATTGCCGAAGAGGAACTGAAACAAAAGCAAAAAGAAGTTCACGGTTTAGAAAAAAGCACGATCCGCATCGGGACCTTTACCAGCATCAGCCAAAATTTTTTGCCACCTTTGATGAAAAGCTTTAAGGAGCGCTATCCGAAAGTAAATTTTGAACTGCTGCAAGGCGAGTACACCAGTATTACAAACTGGATCGAGACCAATGTCGTTGATTTTGGTTTTACTTACAACCAGAATTTGCGAATGGAGGGCAAAGATCTGTACACTGACAAAATGCTGGCGATCTTGCCCAAAGAGCATCCGCTGACTGAACAGAAGGTCGTCAGTTTGGCTGATTTGGCTAAGGAACCGTTGATTTTGCTGGACGAAGGGGAGTTCAGTGTTGCATTAAAGGCTTTCGAACAAGCCCAGCTGCAGCCTAAGGTCGAGTACAAAATTTACGACGATTATTCCATTTTAGCGATGGTCCAGCAAAATTTAGGAGTGTCGCTGATGTACAGTTTGGTTTTGTCCGGCCACGAGGACCAGGTCGAGATTCGGCCGATTAAGGAGAATCCGGAACGAACCGTGACTCTGGCCTGGCGCAATTGGCAAACCATGTCGCTAGCTTCGCGGCGATTTGCCGAGTTCATCATTGATCACATTGCGGAGACACGAAAAGACGACCCCAAGATCGTCGCCGGATTAAGATTTACGAAGGAGAATTAGGATGGAAAAGAATGAAGACAGGCCGCTTATCATCCGTCAAGCCCAAAAGGCAGATGAGCAGAGAATCGCAGAATTTTACCAGCGAGTCATCCCCAGCATTGACCAGGAGCTGACCAGCTGGATTCCCGGGGTTTACCCATCTATCAAGAGCGCGCTCGAAGCGATCGGGGAAGGAACATTTTATCTGGCGGCAATAGGGGAGTACGTCGCAGGTACTGTGATCTTGAATCATATCTTTGATGAAGAATATTCACTGATCCAATGGCAAGATCCTCAGCTAAAAACACCAGAAATTATGATCATCCACACGTTGGTGACGGATCCAGCCATTCGCAAAAAGGGAATCGCTCAGCAGCTGTTGGATTTCACAGTGGAACTGGCAAAAGAACAAAAAGTCAAAGTGATTCGCCTCGATGTATTGGAACGAAACATCCCAGCAAAAACGCTGTATGAAAAGAAAGGCTTCGTGTATCGAGGAACCACAGATTTGGTGGCCTGGGACGGAGAAGGAGCCGATCGCTGCGATTTTTATGAACGAACGATTTAAACGCTTGGCGGGATTATCTCGCTAAGCGTTTTTCAACATATCAAGATGGGGAATACCGTCCTCCAGATAAATTTCAGAGGTTGCTTTAAAGCCGAAACGGCTATAAAAATCCTGCAAATACGATTGTGCCGAGATCTTGATCGGCATTTTAGGAAACCGTTGCCGAATATCAGCTAATACCGCCTGAACCAGCTGTTCTCCCAATCCCTGCCTGCGAAATTTATCGACCACCAGCACTCGGCCGAATGTCACATGATCCTCTCGAAGCATCACCCGTGCATAAGCCTTCAGTTGATCATTCTCACACAGTGAAACATGCCAAGCGTCTCGATCGTCTGCATCCACTTCCTGATACGGACACTGCTGCTCTACTACAAACACTGCAACACGCTCTTGAAAAATCGTGAGTAGTTCTGATACGGAGAGTTCATTTGTTTTTTTGATACGGATTTCCACTGGAATACCTCCATTTTCTTGAAATAGGTAGTTTTACTATACGCTTAGCTGCAGGAAAAAGAAAGAGGCTATCTATTCTAGAAAAATCAGGTTGAATGATTTAACTTCGATGTATTGAAAGAAGTCCGGAAGAACATAGAATTCCTACTTGACTTAACCTCAGGGTGAAGGCGTATTGTAGAGAAAAGACGGGAGGATGGAGGAATGAAACCCAGTGTTAGTCTTATATTCCTGCTGATCCTACTGACAGGCTGCAACTCGGGTTTCAGTGAGCCCGCTCAAACAAGTCTCAATTCAGACAGCTCCCATGTCAGGACGATCCCAGAAACCAATCAGCATCCCTTTGAAAGTGAGGAAAATCAATCCATGAATCGATTAACGATCACCATCGGAAGGCAAACATTTTATGCAACTTTCGCAGAGAACATGACTGCAGAGGCCTTCAAGGAACGGTTACCAATGACAGTATCTATGGATGAATTGAACGGCAATGAAAAATATTATTATTTGCCTGAGCGCTATCCTAGCAACAGTGAGCGAGTAGGAGCAATCAATAATGGTGATTTGATGTTGTATGGCTCGGATTGCTTGGTTCTCTTTTACAAAAGCTTTTCGACTTCATTTTCTTACAGCCGTATCGCAAAAATCGATGATCCAAACGGATTTGCTGAGGCGGTGGGACGACGCGGGGTGGAAGTGGCGTTTGCTTTGGCAGAATGATAAAGGATTTCCTTGACTTAACGTTAAGGTGGAGGTCTATACTCCAAGAAAACGAACCGAGGAGACGAGTATGGAACATTTTGATCAAGAAACTCAGCGATTTCACACGAACGCTTACAAGTGGGGTATTTCTGAGGGGGAGCTGCCGATGTGGGTGGCGGATATGGATTTTCAGACAGCTCCTGCAATTATTGAAGCGATTGAGACACGGACCGCACATGGTGTTTTTGGGTATAACGGTATTCCGCAGGCTTTTTATCAGGCTGTAGCGGAGTGGTGGAACCGTCGTCATGGATTGGATCTTGAAGAAGAGTGGGTCCTCTTTTGCACCGGAGTAGTTCCAGCGATTTCGTCGATCGTTCGCAAGGTGACTAAGGTTGGAGACAAGGTAGTGATCTTTTCGCCCGTGTACAATATTTTCTACAACTCGATCGTGAATAACCATCGCAATGTTCTCTCCAGTGATTTGGTGCATCAAGAAGGACACTATGCGATCGACTTTGAAGATCTGGAAAAGAAATTGGCAGATGCACATACCTCGCTGCTGGTTTTCTGCAATCCTCATAATCCGATCGGTAAGATCTGGGAGACAGATACATTGGAAAAAATTGGTCGTTTGTGCTTAAAATACCAGGTGACGATCGTTAGTGATGAAATTCATTGTGATCTGACATTCCCTGGAATACGGTATAATTCCTTTTACTCAGTTTCTGACGAAGTACGGGAAAACGTGATTCTGTGCTGTGCACCTACTAAAGCCTTCAACATTGCTGGTCTGCAGACAGCAGCAATCGTCGTCAAAAATCAGCGGCTGCGCAGTTTAGTCAATCGCGGGATCAACACTGACGAAGTGGCGGAACCGAACAGCTTCGCGATCCAAGCTGCCATTGCCGCGTTTACCAAAGGCGAAAGCTGGCTGGAGGAGTTGAATCACTACCTGTATCAAAACCGTGAATACATCAGCTTTTTCCTTGATCACCGACTTCCGGAAATTCATCTAGTGGCGAGTCAAGCAACTTATTTAGCCTGGCTGGATTGTTCGCAGCTGACTGAAGACGCGGATGAATTGTGCCGATTTATTCGTAAACAGACTGGATTGTATTTAACCGCAGGCTCGATTTTTGGAGAGAATGCTCAAGATTTTATCCGCTTGAATTATGCAACCAATCGTGCAAGAGTAGAGGATGGACTGCGGCGTCTGGAAAAAGGCGTTCAACTGTATAAAGAGACAGAAGGATTTATGAAAAGACATTCAGACATGGTATAGTAAAACTAGAAAGAGGTTGAGGATATGAATATTTCAGAAGCCGCAAAATTAATGGACGTGACTGCAGTGACGCTGCGTTACTACGAACGGGTAGGGCTGATTCCCCCAGTTACTCGAAAAAACGGAGGTGTCAGAGATTTTCAGCAGGAGGATCTAAACTGGATCGAATTTATCAAATGCATGCGCAGTGCCGGACTCTCTGTAGAATCGTTGATCGAATACACCAGCCTGTATCAGCAAGGCGATGCCACATTGGAAGAACGCAAAAGCTTGTTGCAGGAAGAAAGAGACCAACTGGCTGCGAAGTATGAAGAAATCGGGGCTACGTTAAGACGCTTGGACAGCAAGATCGAAGATTACGAAAACGGAAAATTTCAAGCAGCTGAGAAACGTTTGCCGGACTGGACACCAAAGGAAGGAATAAATTGATCGTCATTGTGTAAAGCAGTATAGGTGTTGGATTATTCCACTCTATACTGTTTTTTTGTTGAATCCACTGGACTTATCCAATGAACAGCTTTGATTGTTTTTACTGTTGATTTTGTAAATTATCAAGAGGATAATAGTTGAAAAAGGGATGATAAAAAATGAGCAAAAAAGTGATTTGGATTTGGTCACTCAACAGTCACCAGCAAACAGTCACCTCTCTTGCTGGGATGAATGTAACGATGCGACCCTATAAATTTCAAAGAGAATTGAAAGAAGCACTGGCTCCCGAATGGACCATTGACTTTATCAGCGATGATCTTTCAAAGGAGCTGCCAACAGCAGACGTAGTCGTTATTCCTAGAACAGGCAAAGCACTTTACGCCGAGCGCGCAAAACAAGCGAAGGTCATATGGGTCTCAGGAAATGAGGTCTTGGAGAACGACTACGAAGGAATTAAGAAAAAAATAGCAGAGGCTTAAAGAAAGCCGGGAATGACCGTGATTACATTAGAACACTTTGATGAAGTGGAGATGCGCGTGGGTACAGTGACCAATGCCTCGCTGAATAAGCGAGCAAGAAAGCCCGCATACAAGGTAATGGTGGATTTAGGAGAATAGGGCACGAAGCACAGCTCTGCCCAATTGGCCAATTATACTCCAGAAGAATTGATCGGAAAACAGGTTGTCTGTGTCTGTAATTTTGACCCGATCCGCATCGGTGATGTTAAAAGTGAAGTGCGCATTTTAGGCAGTGACACGGAAGCAGGCTGTATTTTGTTAACTTCATTGAGTCCGGTTGAAAATGGAGCTAAAGTATTTTGAAACGGAGATGCTGTAAGAATAAGATCATTCATTTCAAACTATTATGATGGCAGCTTCTGCAGGATTTGATAAAAAAACCCATTGATCTCTTAACGAAATAAGAGCGCAGTGGGTTATTCGTTTTATGTCAAAAGCCGAAATTAAATCGTTAGCAGTTTTGCGTCCGTGTGGCCTTTGTATTTCAGACTTTCTTGAACGGGCTCTGGCAGACGGTTTGGCTGGAGCAAGTCGATTAAAAACATATTCAAACCTTCAAATTCCACATCAACACTCGAAAAGCTTCAGTGGAAAATGATGGTTGGGAGATGACGGTCAGACAGAGGATGGCTGGGGTTATACTTCTTCAGCCGATGAAGGGAATATGAAGAGGAATACCGACGAGTCGTGGAAACGATCTACCAATCCAGTGTGTTGCACGGCTATTGCTATACTCAGCTGGCAGGTGTTGAGCAAGAAATCACCGTTCTGTTGACTTATGATCAGAAACCAAAATGTGAGTTGTCGCTTATCAAGGCGGTCAATAATCAAGCGGTAAATCCGGTCATAGTTTCTTAACTAAACTGGTTAAGGCAAAAACTGAAAACTTCTTCCAAAACAACAAACTTAACGAATCCCTCCAACCGTGATACAGTAAAAGAGACGGCAGATCGTCCGAATAAGTGCACGCTATTTGAGACCTTGCCAATTCGTATATCAAGGAGGAATTCGAGTATGACAGCACCAAAATTAGTTTTGAATGATGGGCATTATTTACCGGCACTAGGATTTGGCACGGTAGGGATTCGTGGAAATCATGGG
The DNA here is from genome assembly GCF_004309355.1 of Enterococcus florum. Lineage (GTDB taxonomy): Bacteria > Bacillota > Bacilli > Lactobacillales > Enterococcaceae > Enterococcus_A > Enterococcus_A florum. The sequence goes on from NZ_BJCC01000024.1 coordinate 9,564, forward strand.
ATGAATCAAATGATCGCAGCGATTCAAAGCGGCTATCGGTTGATCGATTCTTCGACCAACTACGACAACGAAGGCGTCGTAGGTGAAGCGATTCGTCGTTCAGGTGTTCCTCGGGCTGAGCTTTTTGTAACATCAAAATTGCCTGGAAAGTATCACCATTATGATGATGCCTTGATGATGATCCAAGAATCATTGTGTCGCATGGGATTGGATTATTTTGACCTGTATCTGATCCACTGGCCGTTGCCAAAACGGGATCATTATGTGGAAGCATGGAAAGCTTTGGTTACAGCACAGAAAATGGGTTTGATCCGTTCAATCGGTGTCTCCAATTTCGAATCTGAGCATTTGGATCGAATTATCGATGCAACAGGTGTAACTCCTGCAGTCAATCAAATCGAAATCCATCCTTACTGGGTACAAGAACGGATGCTGGAAGAAAATCGAAAGCGTGGAATCGTCACTGAGGCTTGGAGCCCGCTGGGACGAGGCAGTGAATCTTTGAAGGAAGAAACGATTAAAGAACTCGCTGATAAATATAGTAAATCTACAGGTCAAATCATTTTGCGTTGGCATTTGGAGCGCGGTATTTTACCAGTGGTTCGTTCGGGCAATCCTGCGCATCAACGAGACAATCTGAATGTGTTTGATTTCCATTTGAACGAAGAAGAAGTTGCAGCAATCAATCAGCTGAACAAACCAGACGGACGGGTAGACGGACAGGATCCAAATGAATATGAAGAATTTGAATAAAGCAAAAGAACCGGCATTGAAGTGTGATGTCGGTTCTTTCTTTAGCTGCACCAATCGAATAGAAAGCCACCGATAACTTTGCAGTAATCCAACAGCTGCTTGGCGGAAACCCCTTCATTGGTACTGTGGGCTTGGATCAATTCTCCCGGTCCGTAAATGACTGCCGGTATGCCGTAGTAATCGAACCAGCCGCCATCTGTTACAGTCGTGGACATATTGACTACCGGGGCTTGCTGGAGCTGTGCTTCATGATTTTTTGCTAAAAGTTTCATTGCCGGATGTGTTGTATCCAAAGACAGCGGAGGAAAAACTTCGCCTTTTTCCTCGAGCATGGAATCGCCGCCCCATTTGAAGGCTGGCAGGTTGTTTTTCAACCACGGATCTGCCTTAGCCGTCGCGAGAATATGTTCTTCGATCTCAGCGATCACTTCATCAACCGTTTCATTTGGATAAAAATGAACAGTGATCCACAACCGTGCTTGATTGGCGACAAAAGCGGGGTGGATGCCGCCTTCTACATAGGCCGGATTGATCGTATTGGTGCCTGGAGGAAACCCCTCGCAGGTTTTAGTAATGCCCCAATAGCGCTCTAGCTTTTGCAGCGCATCAATGATCACTGCCATCTTTTCGACCATACTTGCGGCTTTCAATCCGCCGCCGGTATGGACCATCGAAATTCGATTGCCATCGTGATAGGTTTTTGGACTTTCCAAGGTGATCCAACCTGTGATGACACCGCCTTGGCCTTGAAAGCTTAGATTAGAGGTATCACCCACGATGGCAAAGTCAGCCTCATGATGCTCCTGCAATAATTGCTTCGTACCGGCTTCGCCAGCTTCTTCCCCGACGACTGATTGAAAGCAAATCTCGCCTGAAAACTCGAGCTTCAAACGGGAAACCAACCGGAATAAATACAAGAAGCAGGCAACTGCCCCTTTCATATCACTGACACCACGACCTACCAGCCAGTCTCCCTGTTGCACCAATTCAAAAGGATCTGTCTGCCACTTCTCTTGATCCTCTACCGTGGCAACATCCACGTGCCCATTTAAAATTAAGCGGTTCCGTTCCGCAGGCTTCGCTCCTTTAAGTGAGCCATATACCAGCAGATCCTTTTCGTAAAATGGTTTCTGATGAACATCAAAGTTTGCTTGTTCCAGTTCTTGGCTGATAAATTCCTGCAAAGGTATGGTATTGCGGGCAGGAGGCGAAACGGTATTGAAGGCAACCAGTTTGCCAAGCAGCTCGATCAATTCCTCCTGATGCTGGTCGATGGCTTCGATGAGTCTGATTTTTTGCTGATTCATGGGTGTCCTCTTTTCTTGGGTTATTGTGTGAATGACAAGTTTTTTAGCAAAATAGGTGAGCTTATTTTTTCTAACGATAGATGATTTTTCTATTTTATCATACATTTTGCTTGATTTATGTGTTATCTTCGATGAAAAGGATCCCTTTCATCGAAGCTGGTTGAGCATTTTGTCTCAGAAACGGTTTCATTGTTTCCAGCAGAGTAGACAAATCCTTCGCCACCGTTTTCTCTACATGTTACGATGGTTCAAACAGGAAGGAGACTAGAATGAAACTTCTTAAATCAATCGATCTATTGAATGACCAGCAAGCTGCTTTACGTCTGAACCTTGCTGCAATCCCCTTGATGCTGGTCTTTTATTTTGCCTTCAATGCCCTGACCAACGCGATTTCTGTTGATGGACCTGAACGAAATCGTTCGCTCGCCGGCTTTTTGTTGGAATTTCTGGTGTTTTTGTTCCTGATCGTACTTCATGAGCTGATCCACGGTTTGTTTTTTAAAGTCTTTGCACCGAATCAGAAAGTCAAGTTCGGTTTCAAAAACGGGTTAGCCTATGCTACGGCACCAGGATCGATTTACTCCAAAGGAACATTCGCCTGGATTTCACTTGCGCCTTTCGTATTGATCACCCTCGGCTTATTTGGAGCTTACCTAGCCAGCGGATTATCAAGAGGGGCATTTGTGCTGATTGCCGCCATCCATGCCGGTGCCTGTGTCGGGGATTTTTATTGGATTTATTTGCTGCTCAAAGCCCCAGCCAAAACGTTGGTGAAGGATACTGAAGTTGGGTTGAATTTATATAAAAAGGAAACAACTTCTGAATAAGAGTATTAAAGAGCTGCCACAAAATACCAAAACGGTATTTGTGACAGCTCCTTTTCATTGAATCATAGATACTCACTCTAAAACTTTTTAAACGTCAACACAGAAATGACGGTTTCCTTCGCCAACTGTTTCGCACTGTCGATCACTTGGTCACTGTCATTATTTCTAAGGCCCTTTACTGCATGATTCACTTGTTTAGTTGCAAATTCCACCGTATTTAAGACACTGTGTTTGGTTTGATCGGCGGCCTCTGCCAACTGATCGATTCCGTCATTGACTTTATCCTCTTGGCAGTCGATCGTGCCGACGACTGCTTCGATGCAGCCATCCAAGGTTTGACCAACCAACTTCCCCACGGTTTTATTGCGTTTCAACACCTCGGGACCCACTTGCCGTAATGCATCATTGTCGATCAATTCTGCCGCAAAATTCGTCACCCCGCTGATCAATCCGCCGCGAACGGCACCAATTCCTTGCCCAATTTCTTTAAAAATCGCCATACGAACACCTTCCTTTTTTCTTAGTATACCACGAGGTGACGCTGATGAAATCTCATCTCGGAGGCAAATCAGAAGAGGCAGCGAAGTAAGTATTTTCTTAATTTCACTAACAACGTTTAATTCAAGACCTTCCAGAAGCAGCAAAGACTTCGCAGGTGAGAGTTATCAACAAATGAAGCCGCAAAAAAACGCATCATTCACCATTTTTAACGCCAGAAGTGACATCTGTAAGAATATATTTTCATTTGCAATAAAACCATTCACAACGTATAAAATAAGCAACTGGCTCTACTGCATCAACGAACACAGAAATAATTGCAGGTCTCGAGAACATAACTAGAAAAGTCTGATATAATTTTAATGATTCAGTTCACAAAGAAAGGCGGGAAAACGCTTGAAACAGATTTTAATCATTGATGACGATGTGCACATCGGCAATCTTTTAGAAGAAGCGCTTGAGAGAGAAGGGTATCGTACGTTGCGTGCTTACTCGGGAACTGAAGCTCTGCTGGTATTAAGGCAAAGCCGACCGGATCTAGTGTTATTGGATTTGATGCTGCCAGGTTTAAATGGGGAAGACCTCCTGCCACAAATAAAGGGAATTCCAGTGATTGTTTTAAGCGCTAAAGTGGATATAGAGAATAAGGTGGCGTTGCTGCTGAATGGGGCAGTAGATTATGTAATGAAGCCCTTCAGCATCCAGGAGCTTTTGGCAAGAATTACTGTTCAATTTCGTCAACAGGCTGGAAAAACGACCACTGAGGTGTTAATTTTTGATCAGATTAGGCTTGATTTGGCTCAGCATCAGGTGACCGTCGCTGATCAATTCGTCAAACTAACTCGGACCGAATTTGCAATTTTGAAACTGCTGCTGCAACATGACTCACAGGTCCTCACTAAGTCGGTTTTGCTGGACCGTATCAGTGTAGATACCCCAGACTGCACCGAAGCTTCTTTAAAGATGCACATTAGTAATTTAAGGAAAAAGCTGAGGACAGCCAGCGGTCGCGAATACATCGAGGCCGTTTGGGGCATCGGCTTTAAATTAAAGAGTGAATAAATCTTTACTGGATCTTTACGGTTTCCTTTACCGGTTTCTAGCCTTTTTACCGGTAGGATAGCTGTAACAAGTAAAGGAGACGATGATCATGAATAATGTTCTTGAAACCAAGGGGCTGTCTAAAAGTTATGGGTCTTTCAAAGCGCTGAATCGGTTGAGTATGACGGTGCCGAAGGGGGCTATTTACGGTTTTGTCGGAAAAAATGGTTCGGGAAAAACCACCTTGATTCGCTTAATATGCGGGCTGCAATACCCGACTGCTGGAGAATTTACTCTATATGGTAAGAAAAGCAGTGATCAAGAAATTGCACGAGCACGTCGCCGAATCGGCGCAGTGGTGGAGACGCCATCGATTTATTTAAACATGACTGCCAAAAATAATTTGAAGCAGCAATACCGTATTTTAGGCTTGCCGTCTTATGAGGGGCTGGAGGATATTCTGCGTCTGGTAGGGCTGGAAAATACTGGCAAGCGCAAGGCGAAAAACTTCTCGTTAGGTATGCGCCAGCGGCTGGGCATTGCTTTGGCTTTAGTGGGTGATCCGGACTTTTTGGTGCTGGATGAGCCGGTGAATGGACTGGATCCGCAGGGAATTATCGAAATCCGAGAGTTGATTTTGAAACTTAATCGGGAAAATCAGATCACCGTACTAATTTCCAGTCATATGCTGGATGAGCTGTCTAAACTGGCTACTCATTATGGCTTTATTGATAGTGGACGGATTGTTAAGGAAATGAGCGCGGCCGAATTGGAGGCGGCCTGCCGCAAATGTATGCGGCTTGAGGTGACCAATATGGGCGGGCTGATTCAGGTGCTGGAGGAGCAGAATTTGGATTACACTGTTTTGTCGGATACACAGGTGGATTTGTTTGCCAAGGTAAATGTCACCCAACTGGTGCTGTCGCTGGCTGAAGTGAATTCTGAGGTGCTGTCGCTGCAGGAGAGGGATGAAAGTTTGGAAAGCTACTATGTCAGCTTGGTAGGAGGTGGCCCTCATGCGTAAATTATTGTACGCGAATCTGCAGCGTCTTTGGCTGGACAGCACGTTCTGGCTGATGGTTTTGGCCGTGATTGGGCTGGAAAGTGTTTTCTGCATCAATCTGCGGCGTCAGGGCACGTTGCCGATGGATCTGGTGTTGTTCGTATTTCTACAGTGCATGGGAATTTTGATCGCCATCTTGTTGAGTTTGTATTATGGAACCGATTATCAGGAGGGAACGATAAGAAATAAATTAGTGGTAGGTCACAAACGCAGTAGCATTTATTTAGCCAATCTGCTGGCTGGCTTCATTGCAGTGACAGTTCTTTTTCTGATCGGCGTCTTGGTCGGCGGGGTGCTGGGGGCAGTGATGTATGAACCGCTGGAAAACGACCTGTTGCAAATCATTTTGGTAGGTGTGGTGGGCTGGCTGGCTTGTTTAAGCTTCGCGGCAATTTTCAATCTGGTGGGGATGCTTTCCAACAGTAAGTCGGTCTCGGCCATTGTCTGTATTTTAGGAGCGTTTGGCTTGTTGTTCACTTCCTTGTACATTTATCAGCGGCTAGCACAGCCAGGGAGATTAACTGGAACGACACGAACCCTTTATGAATTCTTATTTGAAGTCAATCCTAATGGTCAAATTCTGCAGGCGATGTCCTACAACATCGATTCGTCGATTCAGATGATGCTTTACTCATTCGGGTTAATCATGGTTTTCAGCTTGGTAGGACTGTTTTTCTTCAAACGCAAAGATTTAAAATAAACGAGGTGAATAAGATGCTGTCTTGGCTTCTGTGTCTGGTTTTGCTGGCGGTGGTTGCAGGGTTGGTCATAAAAATCGGATTCTTGAAAAAGAGCATAGCAGAACTCCGTCAGGAGCTGACAGAGCATTTTGCTGAAGAAACCAATACGCTGCTGGTTACGTCTTCTGGTGATAAGCACGTTCGTCAGCTGACGGCGGAACTGAATGTGCAGTTGCGCCTGCTGCGCCATCAGCGGCAGCGCTATTTGGCCGGCAATCAGGAACTCCACGCAGCAGTGACCAATATTTCCCATGATTTACGTACACCACTGACGGCTGTATTGGGCTATTTGGATTTGTTGGAGCAGGAAGAAAAATCGGAAACCGTCGCACGCTATCTGGCAGTGATCAGCAATCGAGCAGAATTGCTAAAAGAGCTAACGGAAGAATTCTTCCGTTATTCCGTGGTTCTTTCACCGGAGCAGCAAATCGATATTGAACCAATCGTATTGAATCAACTGCTGGAGGAAAGCTTAGCTGATGCTTATGTAGAGCTGAGTGGCCGCAGGATTACCCCGACTGTTCAGCTGCCGACAGAAAAAGTAATACGCAAGCTTCATCGAGCTCAGGTCGTTCGGATTTTTTCTAATTTGATCAACAATGCGATCAAATACAGCGATGGTGACTTAATGGTCACCCTCACGACGGAAGGAACCGTTACGTTTGTGAACACAGCTGCCGGTCTGAATGAGATTCAAGCCGGAAAGCTGTTGGACCGTTTTTATACTGTAGAAACGGGAGCGAAATCGACAGGTCTTGGGTTGACAATCGCTAAAGGATTAATGGAACAAATCGGTGGTGAAATCACTGTGAATTACCAAAAGCCGCTCTTGTCTATTCAGATCAAGTTTCCACCAAGCTGAAAGGATGCTCAGGAAAGCTTGTAGATGAAGAAAACAGTATTGTTGTTGAGAGGATTCAGACTGGCCTGTAGTTGAAGTGAATAGAATGCAGAAATTATTTTTCGATTTTTCACCGGCAGGTAAAGCTTTCTGAACAAGGAGAGACCTGTTCTATAAATCAGGATGACGGATACACAACGTTCGTCAGAACGCAAAGGAGAATACATCCATGAATAACATTTTGACACAGGCAGCACAACTTTATGGTATCAGAGTAGTGAAAGAAATAACTCGTGGAAACTCTGGAAGCAGAGTGTTTGAGGTACAGTCCGATGAGCAGTCTTACATAATGAAAATCATAGAAGGAACAAGAGAGAACCAAAAGCATCTTGATTTTGAAACACGATGGACAGAATACTTAACCGATCGAATGAGGGGAATCGCCAAACCAATGCGAAGCAAACACTATCGACTTTATGAGATCGTTGAAACCGACAAGCGAAGCGTCTTGCTGCATTTGCAGGAAAAAGCACCGGGGAATACCATCGATGGTCCTCACTCAACGCATTTTAATGCAACGCTCTTTTCTAGGCTTGGTGTGTTGATGGGACAAATGCATCGTTTGACGATCGATTATCCTGAGAATATCATCCGTCATGAGTTTGAATGGAATGGACCGAATACTTGGCGCAGCTCGATTGCTATTTTAGATGAAGAAGTCCGTCGAAGCGAGGAACAATTGCTCGATCGCTTGAATGAACTGCCGAAAGAAAAAGACAATTATGGCATCGTTCATTTCGATATTCATACTGACAATTTTTTAGTTGAGCGCGATCAGATTACGCTGATCGATTTTGATGCTTGTCAGTTTAATTGGTATGCTGCCGATATCGCCAGTGCCTTGTTTTTTATGGCCCAAGCAGCAGCCAATCCGTTCGACCGACTCCATGAAACACAGCGTTCTGAATTTGCGGAGATGTATCTGACTGCTTTTTTGAAGGGGTATCTTCAAACGAATGGATTAATGAAAGACTGGTTCGATCAGATAGACCTGTTCATGCGCTATCAAATGATTGATGAATATGTTTCTGCTGAATATTTTTGGACAGAAGAAGAGTATCCTGAGCGTCAATGGTATCTGACCTGGTTCAAAGACCGAATCTGCACAGATCAGCCGTATGTTTCAATTAATTATGAAAATGTGTGGAACAATCGAATAAACTGAAAAATAGACCGTAACGAGACTCGTTGCGGTCTATTGCATAGAACTGAAAGTTATTATTCCTTCACAGCAACTGCTTGCTCGATTGTTTTTCCCAGTGAATTTCTGAGAATGATTGAACCAATACATAATAGTAAGAAGGCAATCGCCCCAATCAAAGTAAAACGTGTGTCAAAGGCAGTGATCAGCACGCCGCAGATAAAAGGTCCGAAAGTAGTACCCAGATTGGCTGCCGTTAAGAATAATCCATTAGAAAAATCGGGAGCCTCAGAGCCAAATTCCGTAATCAAGTATTGGTTGACATTGGCTGCAATCCCGGCCAAGATCCCTAGAACGTTGATTAAAACAGTCGCCGCAATCGTCATATTGCCTAAGAAAAACAGCAGGATATAGGTGGTGATCAAAGCAAAAGGTAAAGCGAAAATCGTTTTTTTCGCATGGGTTGTCAAGACTTTCCCTGCAATCACATTTCCGACAATATTAGTTAGCCCGTAAACCAGCAAAATCAAGCTAATACTTCGGCTGGACAGCTGAGTAATGGTTTCCAGAAAATCAGACAAGTAGCTGTAAAAACCGAAAATTGCGCCGTTTAGCAAAATAACCGTAAGAATTGAAACCAGCATTTGCGGCCTCTTCAGCACGCCGATTTGCTTTCCGTAAGACAGGCGGGTCGTCACTGGAATCGATGGGACAAAGAATAAGGTTGCCAGCAGAACTAGTCCGTTGACTGCCGCAAAGAATACCATCGACAGGGCGAAGGAAACTTCTGTGGCAATAAAGCTGGTGACTGGAACACCCAGTACAATGCCAGCAGAAACACCGATAAAGACTCTCGACACAGCTTTAGCCGATTCATTAGCTGAGACTGAGGTTCCCGCGACGGTTAAGGCCATTGATACATAGATGGGATGAAAGGCCGCAGGGACCACCCGAGCCAGCAGCAGGATAGTAAAGTTTGGTGCGAAAACCGACACGATGTTGCTGACGGTAAAAATACCTAAAGCCAGTACCATGACCGTTTTACGATTGACCTTGGAGAACACCAGCGGCATCGTAGGACCCGCAATCGCCACAATCAAGGCAAAGGCACTCACCAGCAAGCTGGCAGTTGGCACGCTGACACTGAATTCTTCCGCAATCAAAGGCAAAATACCAATAATCCCCATTTCCGTGTTCATAATCCCAAACACCCCGATTGTCAAAATCAGGATTAATAAACGTTGATTCTTTTTCAAATAGATCGCCCCTTTAAAAGTTGTAGTCTGAGCATAAGCCTTCACCTTGAGATCAAGTCAAGCTGAAAAAGCAAAAAAAGTTTTTCTTTCCCAAACGAATTCGGCCGTAGCTTTGGCGCAAAATTAGATTCATATATAGAAGAAAAATATTTGAGGAGTCTGATAATCGGTAAATAAAAAGATTTTTCTGCAATATGTTGAAAAAAATCCCTTGACTTAAAGTGCAGGTGAAGGAATAGAATCAATGCAAGAAGTGGAGGAATCAAAATGAAAAAAATAAGTGCAGCAATTGCCTTGCTGGCGACCCTCTTTTTAGTCGGCTGCAGCAATGGAGCAGATAATCAAAGCGCCTCCTCCAATCGTGAGGAGCGCAAGGTTTTACGGGTAGGAACGGAAGGTTCGTATCGGCCCTTTTCTTATCACAATGATCAAGACGAATTGGTCGGTTACGATGTGGAGGTGGCTCAAGCAGTCGCTGAAAGAATGGGGTACGAGGTGGAATTTCATGAAGCGGCTTGGGATGCGATGCTGGCGGCCTTTGATGCAAATCGCACCGATGCCATCTTCAATCAAGTAAGTATCACGGAGGAGCGTCAGGAAAAATACGACTTCAGCGAGCCTTACAGCGTGGCTCACATTGCTCTGATTGTACATGAGGACAACAACGAGATCCAAGCTTTTTCGGATTTAGCCGGTAAAGGCGTCGCTCAAACCATCACTAGCAATTTCGCCCTCATGTCAGAAGAAGAGTATGGTGCCGAGGTAGTCAGTGTTGAAACCTTTAACAATTCCTTTGACCTGGTAATGAATGAGCGGGCCGATGCCACCTTGAATGACGATGTGATCTTTTACGATTATTTGAATCAACAGCCGGATACACCGTTAAAAATTGCGGCAACGCTAGACGAAGGAGTTTCAGCAGCTGTGTTGCTGCATAAGGATGCCGTCTTGGTGGAAGAAATTAATGCAGCTTTAGCTGAACTGCACGAGGACGGTACTTTGACAGAAATTTCCGAGAAATATTTTAACCGCGACATCACCCAATAACAGAGGAGGGATTTGATGGAACGATCTATTGAAATTGTGCAAAGCTCGCTGCTGCCGTTGCTGTGGGCCTTCCTGGAGGCAACGATCCCCCTGACCATTATTTCTTTTGTGTTGGGCGTACTGATTGCGGTTATTACAGCCCTGGCCCGAATTTCAAAAAAACGGCTGCTGAACAGTGTGTTCTATCTGTATGTTTGGATTTTCCGCGGGACGCCGTTATTGGTGCAGCTGTTTATTATATTTTTCGGTTTGCCATCGGTGGGCATTCAGCTGGAGGCTTGGAGCGCAGCGGTCATTGCGTTTTCCTTAAACACCGGGGCTTACGCTTCGGAAACGATTCGTTCCGCAATCCTGGCAATTTCGACTGGACAATATGAATCGGCGGCTTCCTTAGGGATGAGCCAGCGGCAGATTTTTACCCGAATCATTGCCCCCCAGGCTTTGAAAATTGCGCTGCCACCCTTGTCCAATAACTTTGTCAGCTTAGTCAAGGATACTTCACTAGCAGCCAGTATTACGATTGTTGAGGTGTTTCTAACGGCGCAACGAATCGCTGCGCGCACCTATGAGCCACTGCTACTGTATTGTTTAGTGGCAGTGTACTATTTAGTTTTTTGTACCTTGTTGAATTATTTGCAGTCGGTGTTGGAACATCGCATGGCTCTTTATGAATAGGAGGCAAAACATGTTAACCATTCAAAATTTAACCAAGTCTTTTGCTGGCCAACCGGTATTGAAGAATATCCATGCCATCTTTCGCGATGGAGAAACTACCGCCATTTTAGGTCCTTCGGGCTCCGGCAAAAGCACCTTGTTGCGTTCCATTGATCTGCTGGAACTGCCGGAGACCGGTCAGATCGTCATAAATGACATTCGTTTGACCTTTCCCAGCAATCCCAGCTTCAAGGAAAAGAAGAATTATCGCCGTTATTTCAGTATCGTTTTCCAGTCGTATAATTTATTTCCTCATTTTACGGTCCTGCAAAATATTATGGAGGGACCGATGCAGGTAAAGGGCGAAAGCAAGACACAAGCCAAGCAGAAAGCTTTGGAGCTCCTGACTAGAATCGGTTTGGCTGACAAACAAACGGCTTATCCGGCTCAGCTTTCCGGTGGTCAGCAGCAGCGGGTGGCAATTGCTCGCGCGTTGGCGATGGAACCAGCTTTTATTTTATATGACGAACCTACCAGTGCTTTGGATCCCGAACTGTCTAATGAAGTTTTATTGACGATTCAACAACTGGCAGACGCCGGCAACTCGCAAATTGTGGTGACTCATAACTTGGAGTTTGCCCGCAAAGCAGCTGATCGCGTGTTATTTATGGATCAAGGAAAAATTTTATTTGACGGTTCTACTCAGATGTTTTTCCGCAACAAGGACGATCGAATCCAACAATTTATTCAACAAATTGCTTAGGGGGCAGGTAATGCAAGGTTGTTCTTTCATATTAGTGATGGTCATCGGGATGAAAAAAATCAGTATGCTTCACAGTTAAAACAACGAGCGTTTGACTATTTCACCATGATGTACAAGTCAGAGGCTATTCTCCATCTTACCTAAAGCAATTATTGAAGGAGTAAGACGCCCGAGCGCTAAGATGACAAAGGGGATTTAAAACTGCTGAAGCAAACTACTGCCGACTATTTTGGGTTCAGTTATTCGATGAGTATGCTGATCAACAAGGTCAAATCATAGATGATTACCGGATCGACTATATGCAAAAACATATTGCGGCGATGCATGATGCAGTTGAGAATGGGGTTGATCTAATGGGTAACACACCTTGACGGTGCATTGATCTAGCAGCCTCAGCAGGAGAAATGAGCAAATGCTGCGGCTTTATTTACGTTGATCTAGAGGATGTCGGCAATGGAACTTTGAAGCGCAGCAAGGAAAAATTATTTGAAGAAATTAAGCAAAGACCAATGACAACGAGCACTTGGCTTTCAATAAGCCAAGTGCTCGTTGTCATCTTATCGTTTATTCTACTTGGTAGCGCAAAATAGTTCGGCGTTTTTCCGGTGCTGTTTTTCGCGCGTCGTTAAGATAGATCTCCCGGTGGTTATGGCAGTAGCGAGTCAGCCCATTGGCTTCAACGTATTGATCCATCTTTTGGAAAGAGGAAGGTTCGTCATCGAAGGAACCAAGGTGCATGATCTGTACACACTTGCCGTCCTCGATCGTTTCGAAGTGGATGTTCTGCAGCAGCTCGTTTGGCTCTTTTTTAGCCACAGCGGCAAGAGAAGCATCCACCATTTCCTGTGTGATCCAGTCCGGCTGGCGCAGCATGATCGTATACTCAAAGCTGTCTTTGTCTGTTGTATCTGCCGTGTTCTTTGTCGTCCAGATGCCCTCTAAAGGAAAAATCGCAAATTCAGAATAGTCGAAGTCCGCCTGCAGTTCAGGATGGGCGTTGTAGAATTTCTTAAAGCCCATTTTGATACTCCAAGCGACGGAGTACAGAATACCTACACGGTCTGAAAAGTCCTGATTGTTTGGATTTCCTTCGCCGCTAAGGGTAATAAATTTTTGCGCAGGGACTGACACGAGCTGCGGGTCCTTTTTCGCTCCGTATAAATGCGTTTCTTGTTTCTTCCAATCAAATTTCATTGTTTTTCCTCCTCACTTAGTGGACTTCATTGTAGCAGGAGAAACCTACAACCTCGTGTCAGGTTTAATAAATAATTTGCATTTGTGCTATTTTTTCTTTGATTTTGTTTCGGATGTGTTCGGGAGCCAACACTTCCACTTGACCGCCAAAGGATAAAAGAAAGCTATACAAACTGTCATTCTCTGGATATTCAGCTGTGACCAGCAGGCGTCCATCTTGGCTTTTTTCAACGCTGTCAAAATTTTCGTAAACACGATAAGCCAATTCAGGCGCAAAGGCCATTTTAACAGAGTACCGCTTTGTCGTGTAGAGTTTTTCTGGCGCTAGTACTTTCTCAAGTGCTTCTCGCTTAAATACTTCCTCAGTCATTTGAACATCACTGATTCGTTTTAATTTGAACAGACGGTAAGCTTGTCTTTCACAGCAATAGGCATGTAAATACCATTCTCTGGCTTTAAAAACCAATTTGAGCGGTTCCACCTTGCGATCGGTCGCTGTTTTTTCTCGGCTAAAATAGTGAAAAAGCATCCGCTTTTTTTGAAAAATAGCTGACTTCAGTGTTTGAAACAGCTCTTCATGTTGTGGATGCCAATCTGAAAAATCAATTTCGATCCAGTTGGTGGTTTGCTTTTGAAAGACGCTGCCCATTTTTTTCAACAGCGCACGATTTCGTTCTTCATCTACCCCAGTTAAACTTTGCAAAGCTGTCAATATCTGCTGCTGCTCTTCTTCAGAGATCAATGAGCGATTCAATACGAAATTTCTAGGCAGGAAAATGCCACCGCCTTTTCCTTGTGTCGTATAGACGGGGATGCCTACTGAGCTCAAAATGTCGATATCCCGATAAATCGTACGAATGGACACCTCAAATTCTTCTGCCAGTTCTGGTGCTGTCGTGCTTCCTTTATCCATCAAATAATAAACCATTCGAAACAAACGATATTCTACCATCTTTTTCACCTCTCCTTAACAGTATAGCACCTAAAACATGAAACTTGATGTCAGGTTAGGGAAATAGACAGCAGTCTTTTATTCATAGGTGATTGACTCACTGCGCGAAAAACGCACTCTCTAGAAGGAACAAAGATAAAGATAGGTAAGTCAGAAAATAGAATTTTTAGTACATCTTTTGAAATTCAGTTACTTCATTTATCTAGTCACCGCCAATAGGTATTGTTAAAATAGAGGTATCAAACAAAAAGGAGGGGATACCATGGCAGCACAAAGACACACCTTTGAAAGAAGTCGGCATTTAGTCGATTTCCATTTGGCAGGCTTTGCCTACCATGACGGACTGGAGGTAATTGAGAAATTGACATTAGGAAAATCCGTTACTTTGGCAGCCGAACCAGATAATCCTCATGATCCTTATGCGGTCGCTGTTTTCTTCCGAGGATATAAATTGGGCTATGTGCCAAGTGGGAAAAATGAACATTTAAGTCAGTTGCTTTATTTTGGCTATGACGATATCTTTGAAGCTCGAATTCAATCCGTGAATATGGAGAACCATCCTGAACGACAGTTTCGAGTCGTGGTAAGGCTCAAGGACAGGCGGGAGATGTAACGATTAAGACTAATTTTACGGGACAATCATGATAAACAGAATTCCTAAAGCATGAAATGGATGTTTTTGACCTTTCATGTTTTTTGTTTAAGTAACAAAAAAATGTTATTAGGCACACATTAAACAAAAAAAATTGGGTTATAATTGGTTTTGTGTTAGTTGAGACTCGAGGGGGGATTGCATGACAATCAAAATGGTGGTATGTGATTTAGACAATACATTGCTGAATGAGGAGGGACGTGTATCGAAGGAAAATTTGGCTGCGATTCATTCATTGATGACGCAAGGTGGTCACTTTGTGGCTGCCAGTGGACGAACGATCAACCAGATGGAACAAGTGCTGGTCAATCTGGGCACGATCAATCGAGAAAACTGCTATTCGATTACTATGAATGGGGGCGTCGTGATCGAAAACAAAAAGAATCGAAAATTGGCTCACTCCTATTTTACTTATCGAGAACTCTATCAGTTGTTTGCGTTTGCGCAACGTGAAGGGGTGTGTTTGCATTTTCAAACGGATGAATTGATTTATTTATTCCACCCGTCTGCTGCCGAATTGAAGTATCTCGACACGCAGCAATTGGATTATGTAGTTATTGAAGAGGATCAATTGACCTATCTAAAGAATGAAAAAGTTGGCAAAGTGCTTTACCAACATGATGACATTGACTATCTGAAAGATTTGTCCGTGATATTAAAGGATTACTGCGAAGGAGACTTAACGATCAGCTATTCGGCCAATCGATATATGGAGATCAACTGCGGCCGCGACATCAGCAAAGCACAGGGAATCAAGCTTTTGGCAGGTCATTTAAAAATCTCATTGACTGAAGTATTAGCGATCGGAGATAACTACAACGACCTTGAGATGGTTGAGCTGGCAGGATTTTCCGCTTGCCCCAGCAATGCGATCGCCGAATTGCGTCAGCATTGTGATTACATCAGTAAAAAATCCTGCAATCAACATGCTGTTGCCGATATTTTGTCCCATTATCGACAAATCAATCAGCTGAAATGAGGGACATGATGTGAAGAAAAACAGCAAAACACGCCAAAAGGAAATGCTGTTCTATGTCATGAAAAAAGAAGAAATGGCCATCAGTGAACGAGCCAAACAATTTTAAGCAACGATGGAAACGGTTCGTAAAGATGTCAACATGCTAGAAGTAAAAAATCTTTTGACTAAAAACACGACTTTTTCTTGGGACCAAGCCCTATGATGAAGCGCGAAGAAAACAAGAAGTAAAAAATCAAGATTGCTGAATATGCCTTGTAGCTGATCCTCCGAAAAAGCGTTGATCGTTTTGGGTGCAGGCTCAACAACGCTGCATTTAGCTAGATTACTGTTGAGTCAAAAGGATTTGATTATTTTTACCAACTCCATCCCGATCGTTGAAGCCCTAACACCTTCAGAAAATAGAATCTTTATGCTTGATGGTTCACTGCGAAATCCTTCATTGGTACGTGGACCGAGGAGCTCCTGAAGCAAATTTCGGTGGGCATTGCCTTTGTCAGCTGCAATGGTTTTTCTAAAGAAGGCTAAGATTCATTTTCAAGGCGAACTGGGTGTTAAACGGCGGATGGTGGAAAAAGCTGTAAAGACGGTTTTACTATCGGATACCAGCAAACTGTCTCGATCAGGGGGTTATGGTTATGCGGATTTTTCAGCGATTGATGTCATGGTCACCGAACGGCCATTGACAGAAACTGAAAGACAGCAGTTGTCGGAGGATTTGCTGCTGGCTTATCCGGAAGAATAGAAGATAAGAAAAGAAGCGGATCGATCATAATAAAGTCGATCCGCTTTTGCTTATTGCAAATTTTTATGTTCTAAATAACCAAAAACCAAAGCTTCGATCACAACATAAAATAATGAATTAGATTGCAACGAATACTCAGAAAGCTTGGTATTGTTTAAACTAGCTGCGTAAAGACGATGGTCGACTCTTTGAGATAAAAGATTGTCGGAATGGCCGGTCAATGAAATGATCTTGACTCTTTTCAACGAGAGTAGATTCAAAATATCATTTAGATTTTGGTTATTGCCAGACAGGGAAACGATAAAGATCAAGTCCTTTGGTTTCAACACATTAAAGAAATGTTTGAATTCGTAGGATTCTTTGTCTGCTGGGATGGAAAGGACAGGCTTTCCAATGAAAAGAAACAGGCGCTCCATTTCCATAGTTTGATTTTTTTGTGACACACCTGTATACATCACGTATATTTTTTCACTTTCATCGATCAATTGATAAATGTCATCCCACTTTGTGTTATTTAAATAATCGATCGTCTGTTGCAGGGAAGTCACGATACTGGCTTTAGAAGTATACGTTAGTTTTTCTGGTATATTTTTGTCTCCCCACATGAAAAAACTTTTTAGTTCAGTAAACCCCTTAAAGCCCAGCTTTTGCGACAAACGAACAATGGATGCCTTCGAAGAGGTGGTTTTTTCTGCTAGTTTGGTGATCGACAAGGTTTTCAGCTCGTCTTTGTGGTTTGCGATATATTCTGCGATCGATCGTTCGGTGGGGCTTAAATACTGGTATTGTTCGTTGATCATCTCTTCAATATTCATTGGTTACCTCTTTTTGTTTATTTTACTGAAACCAGTTTCAGAAACTGGAACCATCTATTTTGATTTACATGCTAGTATTGCTGTAACGAATCGATTCTAAAAAAATAGAAAGGAGGAGCAATGATCATTCAACTAGCAAATGCTTGGTGCAACGTTAGGATTTCACCGCATGGGGCAGAATTAAAAAGTTTGCAGTCGGTTGCAGCAAAACAGGAATACATCTGGCAAGCAGATCCGGCTATCTGGGAGCGCAGTGCACCGTTTTTGTTTCCTAATGTCGGTCGACTGAAAGAGAATACCTACTTCTATCAAAACAAAAAGTATCACTTAGGTCAACATGGATTTTTACGGGATCAGGATTTTCAGCTGGTAGAGCATACGGAAAATCAAGCAGTTTTACAATTTGAAAGCACGGAGGAGACGCAAAAGAACTATCCTTTTACGTTTCGAACGACCGTCACTTATACCCTGCGCGACAATACATTAGTTGTGGCATTTACTGTGAAAAATCTTGGTGATAAGAAAATGTATTTTTCTTACGGGAATCATGCCGGCTTTTGTGCACCAATTAATCCTGATCTGACCTTTGAGGATTATGCCATTGAACTGCTTCCGCACCAGCGCAGGAAGCGGATCCGCTTAACCAAAGAAAAGCAGTCCGATCTAGAGCATCCGCTTTTAGAGGAGTCTAATCGCATTGCATTGACACATGAAAAGTTCAAAAAAGATGCACTGATCTATCAAACGGAAGGGGAAACACAGATCCGGCTGTATTCGGACAAAGACCCGCGACAATTGATTGTGTCTTACGAGGGATTTTCCTATGTTGGTATCTGGTCGCCTTATCCTACCACAGGAGATTTTGTTTGTATCCAGCCTTGGTGCGGGATTGCTGATCCAATCGCTGCGACACAGCAGTGGACACAGAAACCAGCGAGCCAAGAGTTAGCGGCGAATCAGGAGTTTACTCGGGAATTTCGTTTGACGATTGATTAAAGTGAAGAAAGAGGCGTTTTCAAAATGGTAAAAATTGCAACGATTGGTGGCGGCAGCAGCTATACACCAGAATTGATGGAAGGCTTTATCAAACGGTATGAACAGCTTCCTATCAAAGAAATTTGGTTTACAGATATTCAAGCAGGTAAAGAAAAACTTGAGATTATCGGTGAGATGGCCCAAAGAATGTGGGATGCCTCCCCTTATGAGGTTAAAATCCACACTACGTTAGACCGCGCAGAAGCTCTGACGAATGCTGATTTTGTCACGACACAGTTTCGTGTGGGATTTCTAAATGCGCGCATCAAGGATGAACGGATTCCTTTATCCTATGGGATGCTGGGTCAAGAAACCAATGGCGCTGGTGGAATTTTGAAAGCCTTCAGAACAATCCCAGTGATGTTGGATATTGTGGAGGACATGAAAAAATATTGTCCTCGCGCATGGTTGATCAATTTTACCAATCCTAGTGGGATGGTCACCGAAGCGGTTGTTCGTTATGGCAAATGGGAGAAAGTTATTGGCTTATGCAATATTCCATTAATTGCTACGATGGAGGAGCCTGGATTGATTGACAAGCAGCAAAAAGAGTTGGTCTATCAATTTGCTGGATTGAACCATTTCCATTGGCATAAGGTTTTTGATCTGCAAGGAAACAATGTGACCAGAAGAATACTTAAGGAAATGATGGAAAAAGATGCTGGATTGCCTAAAAATATTTTCAGCGTCCCATTTTTTGAGGAACAGCTGGACAATATCAATATGATCCCTTGTGGATACCACCGTTACTATTATCGTCAAGAGGAGATGCTGTCTCACAGCTTAAAAGAGTATCAAACCATTGGAACAAGGGGAGAACAGGTCAAAGAAACCGAGTCTCAGCTATTCGAACTATATAAGAATCCTGAGCTACATGTGAAGCCGGAGCAACTGGCCAAGCGTGGAGGCGCCTATTATTCTGATGCAGCCTGTGCTACGATTGCGGCTATTCACTCCAATAGTCAAACCCAGATAGTGGTCTCTACCATTAATCGAGGAGCGGTGCCGGATTTGCCGGCGGATTGCGTCGTTGAAGTATCTGCGAATATCGGCTCTACTGGGGCCATCCCTCAGGCATTTGGGTGTTTTAACGCACCAGAAAAAGGCTGGCTGCAATTGATGAAAAATATGGAATTGGCCATTTGTGAGGCTGCAGTCACAGGAAATTACGGATTAGCTTTGCAATCATTTATTATGAATCCGTTAATTCCTTCAGGCGCAACAGCCAAGCGTGTTTTAGATGAGTTATTGATTGCTCATCAATCGTATTTGCCACAATTTGAAGCTACGATTCGAGAACTAGAGGCACAAGGTGTAGAGGTAAAAGATGAGGTATCTAGACAGATAATGCTTGAAGAACAGGGAGGATGACAGATGAAAAATAAAGGTGAAAGTGTTGTTTTTGCAACGATTCAGAAGGTTGGGCGTTCGTTTTTCCTGCCGGTTTCCATTTTACCGATCGCGGGTTTATTACTAGGGATAGGCGCTTCATTGACCAACCAGGGAACGATCGAAGCCTATAATCTCGAAGGTCTTTTAGGGAATGGCACAGCACTGCACGTATTATTTTCGATTTTTTCTCAAGTAGGGACGGTCATTTTTGGCAATTTACCGATTATCTTTGCGATTTCGGTGGCGATCGGGATGGCCAAGCAAGAGAAGGCTGTAGCTGCTTTGTCGGCTGCGATTTCATTTTTTGTGATGCATACAACGATCAATGCTTTGCTGAAAGCCGATGGAAGCATTTTGCCAGATGGTAGTTTCGGTGAAGGAATTCTGGATGGTGCATTAACCAGTGTCGTTGGGATTACTTCGTTGGAAATGGGAGTATTCGGCGGGATCGTTGTGGGATTAGGTGTCGCCGCGCTGCACAATCGATTCTACAAACAGCAGCTGCCTAATGCCTTGTCTTTCTTTGCTGGTGTCCGGTTTGTTCCGATTATTTCTGTGTTGGTCTATATTTTTGTAGGGATCGCTTTTTACTTTGTATGGCCAGTAATTCAGTCAGCGATTTTCTCCGCGGGCGGTCTGGTAATGAAATCAGGTTATTTTGGAACATTTATTTTTGGTTTCATGGAACGAGCGCTGATTCCGTTCGGGCTGCACCATGTTTTCTATATTCCATTCTGGCAAACAGGATTGGGTGGTACGGCGATCATCGATGGTGTAACTGTAGCAGGTGCACAAAATATTTATTTCGCCGAATTGGCTTCAGCTAGTACAACAAGATTTAGTGTGGAGGCTTGCCGTTTCATGACTGGGAAATATCCGTTCATGATGGCTGGTTTGCCTGCAGCGGCGTATGCGATGTATAAAACGGCGAAACCTGAAAACCGTAAATTGGTTGGAGGCCTGCTTTTCTCAGCTGCTTTAACCTCTTTCTTAACCGGAATCACGGAACCGATCGAATTTACGTTCCTGTTCGTTGCACCGTTCTTATTCCTGCTGCATTGTGCCTTCGCCGGTCTTTCTTTTGTCCTTATGCACTTATTGCAGATTTGTATTGGAACGACTTTCTCCTGCGGACTGATCGATTTCTTATTGTATGGGCCGCTGCAAGGAAATGCGAAAACCAATTGGCTCATGATTCTGCCTGTTTTCGTTGGCTATGCGGTATTGTACTTCTTTGTTTTCAAGTTTTTGATTCAAACATTTAATATTCCAACACCTGGAAGAGAAGATGGAGAAGCCAAGTTGTATACGAAAGACGATTTCCAAAAGAAATCTAGTGGCGAAAACCAAGCTGATGACGAGTTGTCTGACGTGATTCTGACAGCTATTGGCGGGTTGACTAATTTAGTTGATATCGATGCTTGTGCGACTCGACTGCGCCTGACGGTCAATGATCCAGAGGCGGTAGATGATGAGCTGCTGAAACAGCACGGCGCAAAAGGCGTGATCAAAAAAGGTAGTGGACTTCAAATCATTTATGGTCCGCAGGTGAGTATTATTAAAAGTAATTTTGAAGAATATGTCGAAGGATTGACGGTATAAAAAGATCTATTTTAGGGTAGACAGGTGATCACAACACACCTGTCTATCTTTGAGTAAAATGAAAACGGTTGTTGACAGTCAGAAACCAAGATGCTATTATTTGTCTATAAATATGAATAGGATTGTTACTTCTTCCGAAGGCATTACCTATAAAGCTGACTCGTTGTCCGTTTTTTAGAGGGTTTGTTTTGGGATTTTTTTGTGTCCTGTTTGCTAGAGGAGGAGTAGATAGAGTGTTTTCATTTTTGAAAAAGAAAAAAGAACCTGGTTTACAAGACATGGTGCTGTATGCACCAGTTAGTGGAGAAGCAGTCGAGTTGGGTCAGGTACCTGATCAAGTTTTTGCCAGCAAAATGATGGGAGAAGGAGTTGCTTTTGAATTCTCAGGGCAAACCATTGCAGCTCCCTGTGATGCTGAAGTTACTTTAATTGCCAATACTCTGCATGCAGTCGGACTACTGGCAGATAATGGGGCGGAAATTTTGATTCACATTGGACTTGATACGACAGAATTGAATGGAGAAGGGTTTGAAGCTAGGGTTTCAGTTGGGCAAAGGGTAAAAAGGGGCGACCGATTGATAACTTTTGATCGTTCCTTTATTGAGGGGAAAGGCTATAGTTTGATCACACCTATGGTCATCACAAACAGCAGTGATTTTTCAGTCGAAGTGTTAAAAACTGCAGCGACTTTCGAAGAAGCGCAATCTCCTATCATCAAGCTTGGATAACGTCTGGAGGTGTTTGATTCATGTTGGTCATTAAAAAAATCAATAACAATGTGGCAATTTGCCGAGACAGCAAACAGCATGAGTTGATTGCCTTTGGAAAAGGGATTGGTTTCCCTGAAATTCCTTACGAGCTAGAGGATCTGAGCATCATTCGGCGAACCTATTACGGAGTAGATGACAATTATTTGAATCTGATTCACTCTGTGCCGGAAGAAATTTTCGAAGTAGCTTCTGAGGTCGTTGATCTGGCAATCGCGAAAATCGATTCGGAGCTGAGTCCGAATATCGTCTTTACCTTGGCCGATCACATTCATTTTGCAGTGGAGAGAATCCGAAAGAATATCAACATCAGCAATCCACTGCAATATGAGGTTCAACATATGTATGAAACAGAGTACGAAATCGGTATGCAAGCAATCCAACTGATGAAAAAAAGACTGAATGTATTTTTTCCAAAAGCGGAGGCAACCAATCTTGCGCTGCATCTAGTCAACGCTCAGGAGAAGCTGATGACGTCTGCAGACCAAGTCAACAGTGAGGAAATCCTTCATGACATCACAGATTTGATAAGTCAACATTTCAATATGTATATCGACAAAAACAGCTTCAATTATGCAAGATTTGTTTCGCATATTCAGTACTTGCTGAAGCGGAAGGAAGCAAAGCAATCTATTGATACCTTGAACAAGAAAATGTTTGAATCAATGATTGAAGAGTACCCGAAGACATATACTTGTGTTGGAAAAATCAGCGATTATTTGGCCGACAGTATTGATTGGACGCTTAGTCAAGAAGAAGAATTGTATTTGATGCTGCATGTAAATCGGCTTTGTGTCAGAGAAGATGCTGAATAACTGAATAACTCTTTGTGCTTGTGAGGCTTGTTACGAGAAAATCGGCATTACCCACCGCAAAAAACATGGATCAACATGTTTTTGTGGTGGGTATTTTTGCGAAAAAATTAGAAAAGGAGTTTTTAAGATGGGAAAATACGATGAACTAGCAGATAAGATCATGAATTTGATCGGCGGGAAAGAAAATGTGAGCTTTTTCACGCATTGTGTGACTCGATTGCGTTTTAACTTGAAGGACCAAAGTGTTGTAGATTTAAAAGAAATTGAGCAGCTTAAAGGGGTCATCGGGGCTCAGTGGTCAAATGGCCAGCTGCAGATCATTATTGGTCAAACTGTGCCTGATGCTTATCGAGCTATTTCAGAACGAACGGGTTTGGGAGCCCAAGAAGGAACGGCAGCGACCGCAGGGAAAGACGAAAAGAAAAAATTTCATCCTAGTATGATTTTAGATGGCATCATCGGCTGCTTAACCCCATTAATCCCTGTCATGATTACAGCTGGTATGCTGAAGGTGGTTGTTCTCTTAGGAGAAATGAGTGGATTACTATCGACGGAGAGTCCCACTCATTTGATTTTCAGCTTTGTGGCGGATGCCGGATTCTACTTCCTACCGGTCTTTATTGGAGCAACAGCAGCTAGAAAATTTGGAGCCAATATGGGTTTAGGGATGATGATGGGGGCAAGTCTTTTGCATCCTAACTTCATGCAAGCGATTGCCGATGGCACAGCATTGAATCTTTTTGGCCTGCCAGTCTATCCAGCCAGCTATGCCAGCTCCATTTTCCCAGCAATCTTGACCGTGTATATTATGTCGAAGGTGGAAAAATTCTTCGGAAACTATACTCCAGCTGCTTTACGAACTTTCTTGCAGCCATTGTTGACGATCATTGTGATGATTCCTTTGTCCCTGATTGTTTTAAGTCCGGCTGGAGCGATCGTTGGCGAGTATTTTGCCAAAGTGATGACTTGGCTGTATGAAACAACGGGATTTTTGGGAATCGGTGTTTTGACGAGTATTTTACCGTTTGTAATCATGACTGGCATGCATTTAGCGTTGAATCCTGGCTCATTCCAGATGTTGGCAACCTTAGGATATGATTCCATCGTCATGCCGACAATGGTACTTTCCAATCTGAATCAAGGAGCTGCGGCATTGGCTGTGGCAGTGAAAACAAAGAACAAAGAAGTCCGCTCTTTAGCAATTTCTAGTGCGATCACGGTGATCGTTGGTGGAGTCAGCGAACCGGTAATGTTTGGAATCAATTTAAAATATAAACGACCAATGATAGCAGCGATGGTCGGCAGCTTCTGCGGCGGGTGTGTAGCTGGATTGTTTAAAGCACATGCCTACGCTTTTGCATCAATGGGTGTTTTTGGCTTCCCGGCTTTTATTGGAGATAATAGTCTGTCTGCGCTGTATGCGATTTTAGCAGGAGTAGCAGTGGGAATGATCGTCACTTTTCTAACAGGCTTATTCATTATTAAAGCAGAGGAGTTAGTTCAATGATGGGATTTCCTGAAAAGTTTTTATGGGGCGGCGCTACCGCAGCAAATCAATGTGAAGGGGCTTGGAATGTTGATGGGCGTGGATTAGCGAATGTTGATTTGGCTCCAACAGGGAAAGATCGCCGGGCCGTCTTGACTGGCGAACAGAAAATGCTGGATTTTGATGAGGCCCATTATTACCCGGCTAAAGAAGGCATCGACATGTATCATCGCTACAAGGAGGACATTCGTCTATTCGGTGAAATGGGCTTCAAGGTTTATCGGATGAGTATCGCTTGGACGCGCATTTTTCCGCGAGGTGATGAGGAAGAACCCAATGAACAGGGGCTGGAATTTTATGAGAATTTATTTAGTGAATGCCACAAATATGGTATCGAACCATTGGTCACTATTTCCCATTTCGATTGCCCAATGCATTTGGTCAATACGTATGGTGGTTGGAAAAATCGTCAAATGATCAGCTTCTTTGAGAAGTACAGCCGAGTGCTTTTTGAACGATTCAACGGGTTAGTCAAGTACTGGCTGACCTTTAACGAGATCAATATGATTTTGCATGCCCCATTTATGGGGGCAGGGGTCTATTTCGAACCCGAAGACGATCAGGAAAAAATCAAGTATCAAGCGGCTCATCATGAATTGGTAGCCAGTGCTTTGGTCACCAAATTGGCCCATGAAATCAACCCTGAGTATCAAATTGGGTGTATGCTTGCTGGCGGAGACACGTACCCGATGACCTGTGATCCAAAAGATGTTTGGCAGGCTAAAATCGAAGATCGCAGCAATTACTTCTTCACTGATGTTCACGTTCGCGGGTATTATCCTGCTTATGCTGTAAAAGAATTGGAACGAAAGGGTATTTTTCCAGAGACTCAGCCGGAGGATATGGAATTGTTGAACAAGTATCCTGTCGACTTTATTTCATTCTCTTATTACGCCAGCCGCTGTGCCAGTGCTGATCCAGAGATAAGCAAACTAACTGACGGAAATGTTCTAGCGTCGCTAAAGAATCCTTATTTGAAAGCCAGTGAATGGGGCTGGCAAATCGATCCTTTGGGGTTTCGAATTACGCTGAACACGCTATACGATCGCTATCAAAAACCGTTGTTTGTCGTTGAAAATGGATTAGGAGCCTTGGACGTTCCAGATGAGAAAGGCTGCGTGATGGATGATTATCGAATCGACTATCTGCGTGCCCATATTCAGGCCATGAAAGAGGCGGTCGTTTTGGATGGTGTAGATCTTTTAGGCTACACAACCTGGGGACCGATCGATCTTGTCTCGGCTGGAACTGGTGAAATGAGTAAGCGGTACGGGTTCATTTATGTCGATCGTGACGATCAAGGGAACGGGACTTTGAATCGCAGCAAAAAGAAATCCTTTGACTGGTACAAAAAGGTCATTGCCAGCAATGGTGAGGATTTGGATTGATGGATTGTGAGCCCTCAATTGCTATTAAATAGCTCTATGCGCTTTCAGGCTCATCCCTTATAATGGAGAAAAAGGGAGGGATTTAATGTAATGTTAATTACTGAAAAGTTGAAAGAGCCAAAGCATTCAGAAATGGACCAAGCTTTATCGGTATTCTTCCTCGAAAATAGTGAACAGCTAGAAGAGCTGAGCGCTCGGATGATTGCCCAGCAGATCTACACGGCACCATCTACAGTTGTGCGCTTTTGCCAGCGGCTGGGATTTAAAGGGTTTAATGATTTCAAGAAAGCATATTTAGATGAACAAAATTATTTAAATGCACATTTTAAGGATATCGATCCGAATGCTCCCTTCAGCAGTCGAGACCGCTATGTCACGATTGCCAGTAAACTGAGTGCGCTGTATCATGAAACAGCAGTAGATACCTTATCTCTACTGAATCATGATATTTTGCAGCAAGTTACCCAAATGCTCCATCAAAGCGACACGATTTATATATGCTCTGCTGGAGACTCTCTGGAAGCAGGACGGACCTTTAAAAACCGGATGATCAAAATCGGGAAACAAGTCATCGTTGAAGAACGAACTGATAACATGTTTTATCAGGCCTGTTACGCCACCACAAAGGCATGTTTTATCGTTATTTCCTATTCAGGAGAAACCGAACGCATTCTACGGACCGCCAAAAAATTAGCGGAACGAAGGATTCCGACGATTGCGATCACTTCTTATGGTGAGAACACACTAAGTGACTTGATTTCTTGTGTTATCTATATCTCCACTCGCGAAAAATTAATTGATAATCTAGGTAATTTTAGTGCAATGCTGTCGATCTCGTATATCTTAGATACGGTATATGCCTGTATGTTCAATGAAAATTACCAAACGAACCGAGAGAATAAGCAGAATTTTTCGTTGGAAAATGAACTGTATCGAAAATCAAACAATCCGATCATTGCGGACAAATTCAGAAACATGTAGCCTTGCCTGCATGTTTCTTTTTGTAGTCTGCAACACTGTTGCGCAAAAAAATGATTTATGCGGTACAATTTCGCAACAGTGAATAAACCGCTTTCGGTTTTATTGTTCGGACCGATGTCTGGTTATATAGTGAAGATACCAAAAGGGAGTACATCAAGTAGGAGGGGTATTATGGATTACCAAAGTTTGGCAAAGGACATCTTAAAAAATGTTGGGGGAAATGAAAACGTTAACGGTTTGGCACACTGTGCAACCCGTTTGCGTTTTAATTTGAAGGATGATCGCAAGGCGAACGAAGCAGCACTAAAAAATTTAATCGGGGTGGTTGGGGTTGTCAATAAAGGCGGTCAATACCAAGTCATTATTGGCAATGAAGTAAAAGAAGTTTATCAGGCTTTAAATCGATTGGGAAAGTTTTCCGAAGGCTCTTCTTCCGAGAAAGCCGAAAATAAAGGGATCATTTCGAAGGTTTTAGATGTGATTGCTGGAATTTTTGTTCCCATCGTACCTGCATTAACTGGTGCAGGGATGCTGAAGGCGTTACTGGCGCTTTTATCGATGCTGGGCTGGGTCAGTGTCGAATCACAAACCTATCAAATTTTGAACTTTATTGGCGATGCTGCATTTTACTTCTTACCGGTCTTATTAGCTAGTTCCGCCGCCAAAAAGTTTAACTGCAATCAGTATATTGCCATAACACTCGGAGGCATTCTGCTCCATCCAACATTTACGACTATGATTGCTGGTGCCAGAGAAGCTGGTAGTTCTTTAGAATTATTCGGCCTGCCAGTGACCTTGGCAAATTATGGCTCATCGGTTATCCCGATTATCCTAGCGATATGGTTTATGTCTTATATTGAGCCTATTGCTGATCGCGTCATGCCAAAAGCGATTCGCTTGTTCATGTCGCCGTTGACGACCTTAATTATTGTGGCACCAGTGACCTTAATCGTCATTGGACCTCTGGGTACCTTGCTGGGCACAGGTTTAGGGAACTTCATTAACTTTGTTGAACAATATGCAAGTTGGTTAGTGCCAACTTTGGTGGGGACCTTTACACCGTTGCTGGTTATGACCGGGATGCATTATGGGTTGATCCCCATCGGTATTAATTTGTTAGCAACGACCGGTTATGATACAGTCGCAGGTCCAGGGATGATGGTATCCAATATTGCACAAGGAGGCGCTGCTTTGGCGGTCGCGTTCAAAACAAAAAATCTCTCGATTCGCCAACTGTCTATCTCAACAGGGATTTCTGCGATAGCTGGGATCACCGAACCGGCTTTGTACGGGATCAATCTACGTTTTAAGAAACCATTGATTGCAGCGATGATCGGTGGCGGAGTGGCTGGATTATTTTTAGGTATTATGAATGTTGGTCGATACGCACAAGTAGCACCTGGACTTTTTGCCTTGCCAAGCTTCTTTGGAGAAAGAGGATTCGCCAATTTTCTATATGCGGTAATCGGCTGTGTGATTGCCTTTGTAGTTGCCTTTGCAGCGGAACTGATTTTAGGGATTGAAGAGTCCGATGAATCAGTTTCAAAGGAACAAAAAGCAGATAAACACATAGGTCCTGATCAATTAACGGCACCGATAGCGGGGAAAGTTATTCCGTTAACCGATGTCAATGACCCTGTTTTTTCTAGTGGTGCCTTAGGCAAAGGCTTCGGCATTATCCCTAGTGAAGGAAAAATTTACGCTCCAGTTGACGGCACGATTTCGGCTGTTTTTGACAGCAATCATGCGATCGGAATTGAAAGTGAACAAGGAGCTGAAATTCTGATTCATGTAGGAATCGATACGGTTTCTTTAAACGGAGAGGGCTTTACTTCTCACGTGGCAATGGGACAAAAGGTAAAAAAAGGTGAACTGCTTTTAGAGGTGGACTTAGCTAAAATTGCAGAAAAACAGCTAGATAATGTCACTATGCTGGTAGTGACCAATTCGGATGCTTACCAAAATATTACTATTGAAAAATCAGGATCAGTAACAGTTGGCGAAGAGCTGCTGATTATTGAGTAAGAGGAGCTTAAATTATGGGATTTCCAGATCATTTTTTATGGGGCGGTGCGACTGCTGCCAATCAAATTGAGGGGGCCTATTTAGAGGATGGCAAGGGACTGAGCACAGCTGACCTAATGGTGCTCAGTGAACATGGGAAAAAAAGAGAAATCAGTTCAACGGTTGAAGCGGGGAAATATTATCCTACTCATCAAGCGATCGATTACTACCATCGCTATGAAGAGGACATTGCGCTGTTCGCAGAGATGGGCTTTAAATGTTATCGCCTGTCCTTTGCTTGGTCACGGATCTTTCCAAATGGGGATGATCGAGTGCCAAATCAAAAAGGCTTAGATTTCTATGATCGAGTTATTGATTTGTGCTTGTCCTACGGTATTGAACCTTTAGTCACCTTGTCACATTTTGAAACGCCTATAGGTTTAAGCAAGTATGGCTATTGGAACAATCGAAAAGTCGTTGATTTTTTTGTCCATTATGCCAAAACAGTCTTTGAACATTTCCGAGGCCGGGTAAATTACTGGCTTACCTTTAATGAAATCAATGTCATGTCAACGATGCCTTGGAATGCAGGAGGTATTTCGCTGGAGGCAAGTGAAGAAACTAAAATGACCGCAGCTTATCATCAGCTGCTGGCTAGTGCCAAAGCCGTTGCAATCGGGCATCAGATTGATCCTGAGAATCAAATTGGCCTGATGTACGCCGGACACTTTTCGTATCCTAACAGCTGTGATCCAGAAGACATACAGGGAAACGAAGATTTTCAAAAGAAGATGTTGTTTTATGTCGATGTTCAGTGTCGTGGGAAGTATCCGAACTACAAGCTGAAGGAGTTGGAGCGTCAAAACATTGTTCTACCGATTCAAGAAGGAGACGCTGAGAGTTTGCTCGCCGGAACAGTAGACTACATATCCTACAGTTATTACTTGACTCATGTTTGCGGCAAGAAAACCAGAGGAATTTTTAAAGGCTTGAATGGTTTGGAAACGGGCTACAAAAACCCGCATATTCAAAAATCTGAGTGGGGATGGGGCATTGATCCTAAAGGGTTGCGTTATTCCTTGAATTTTCTATACGATCGATATCAGTTGCCTGTAATGGTGGTAGAAAATGGGTTGGGTGCCGTGGATGTTGTCGAAGCGGACGGTTCGATTCAGGATGATTATCGAATTGATTATTTACGGGCACATTTGCTGGAAATGGAAAAAGCGATCGAGCTGGACGGCGTACCAGTGATGGGCTATACCGCCTGGGGACCAATTGATTTGATCGCAGCCAGCACTGGTGAAATGAAGAAACGTTATGGATTTATCTATGTAGATTTAGATGACGAGGGACAAGGAACCAAAGAACGCAGCAGGAAAAAATCGTTTTACTGGTACAAAGAAGTCATCGCTACAAACGGAGAAAGTCTTATGAGGGAAAGGAGTGGCATAAAAGGTGAAGCAGTTGTTTTTTGATAGTGAATTTTGCAGTATGGGACGTTGGATCGCTTTAGTGGCGGCGGAAAAATTAGGGCTGGCTTTTTATGATGATCAGGAGTTATTTAAGCTGGCTGATCCAGAGGACTTAAATGCCAAACAAGCAGCTGAATTAACAGAATGGCTGAAAGTAACTGAAAACGATTATCAAGCTGTTTCTCAAAATCTGAAGTTCCGCCAAACAGAACAAGCTTTTCGGCAAGCGGTTCAGCAGGCTTTGGCTAAAGGGCCTTGTGCTATCCATGAACGAGGAAGCGTGGATTTAAAAAGCGAGGACACACTGGCGATTATGATCTACAACTCGGATGTGAAGGACAAGAGCCAACGGGTTGGTTTTGAAAAAAAGTATAGCCAAGAAGAGTTGAGCGAGCAACAGCGCTTGTTGCTGTTGAAGCAAGAAGATCAAGCTCGTCGCCTTTACAAGAATGCAGCGGCTGGACAAGAAATATGGGGGAAAAAGGAGTACTACGATCTTTGTATTGATACAGCTGCCTTCTCCAAGGAAAAGTGTGTCGATATTCTGGTGAATGCGTTAAGTGAATCGGCCATCAGTAACGAGGATTTTACCAAAATCGTGATCGAAAAATACGGAGTCGTTGAGTAATGCGCAGCGTGGTATATGCAGTGATCGTCTTTGTAGCAACAGCTACGGGGGCCATCACCGGACTGGGGGGCGGCGTCATTATCAAACCGCTCTTTGATTTGATCGGTGGAAATACAGCCGCGGCGATCAGCTTTTACTCTTCGATTTCAGTTTTCACTATGAGCATCGTCTCAATCTATAAGCAAGTAAAAAGAGGTTTTGAGTTTGATGTAAAAAGGCTTTTGTCGATTTCAGGCGGCTCAGTGGTTGGCGGTTTTCTTGGAGAAAGTATCTTTTCCATGGCCGCTAGCCAGTTCACTAATCAGACCATTAAACTGATCCAATCGATTTTACTGCTGCTAACGTTAGTGTTCATTCTGATCTATACCTTTAACAAGCAACGATTTAAACATTATCAGATCCGAAATTATGCTGCTTCTACAATGGTGGGTTCGTTTTTAGGAACGATCTCAGTGTTTTTAGGGATTGGCGGTGGCCCGCTGAATGTTGCCCTCTTGTTGATTCTTTTCTCTTATACGATGAAGCAAGCAGTCATTTATTCCATTGCGACGATTTTCTTTTCACAAGTGTCGAAGCTGTTAATGGTGACTGTGACTGGACAATTAGCTGATTTTCACCTTTCAATCGTTCCTGTGCTGATGATCACCGCAATTTTCGGCGGCTATTTAGGAACTTGTATCAATCAGCGCTTAAATGACAGAAAGATCGAAAGACTGTATAGCTTGTTGATGTTTTTCCTCTTGATAATAACGTTGATCAATATTGTTAGAAATTAAGAATGAATCATCTTTGGATGGTTCTTTTTTGTTTGATTCGAAGTAAATGAAAGAAAAAGAATTGTTTAACACAGGTCAAACCAATTAAGTAAGTTTTGTCTCGATTGTGAGATAAACGAAAGAATTCCAAAGGAGCTAGTCCAATTGCTAGATGCTGGAGATGGGACGTTTGCGCACCACCATTCGATTATGAAAATTATGGAGGTGAGATGTAATCTGAGTAATATAAGAATATATTTGGATACGAATTTAGAATTAGTGATCGGCAATAAAAATGTTTATCCAGACAAAAAGTCCTCAGGAGAGATTTACCTGAGGTTTTCTTATTTAAATCGATTTTATCACTCGACAAGGACTGCCGTAAGCTAAGACATTCTCAGGCACATCCTTCGTCACAATACTCCCTGCACCAATGACGGAATTTTTACCGATGGTCACACCAGGCAAAACGATGGTGGAAGTGCCGATCCAGACATTTTCTTCGATCACGATCGGGCTGTTGAACTGTGCGCGTTTTTTACGCAGGGCTGGTTCCAGCGGGTGAGTCCCTGTACAAAGGGTGACGTTTGGTCCAATCATCACGTCGTCCTTGATCGTGATTCTTGCATCATCCACCAATGAAAGATTGAAATTCGCATAGACATTTTTCCCAATATAGGTATTTTTCCCCCAGTTGGCAGAAAAAGGGCCTTCAATGTAAGAATCCTCGCCAAAACTGCCAAGCAACTGCTGCAGCAAAGCGTGTTTTTCTGCAGTTTTACTGGGCAAAGTATGGTTGAAACGAAATAGCAGGTCGCGATAGATTGCCTGCTCCTTGCCGATGCTGTCGTCTTCGTAATAAATCTCTCCACTGTTTAAGAGGGTTTCCCATTTGCTGCTAATCATTGAAATGCGCTCCTTTTTGATATAATCATGCTTGGTTTTCTGACGGTCCACAAGGTTTGAAGGGGAAAAAATCACAAAAGGTTGAAAGATTCCAACAAAGAGAATAATAAAAGTAAAATGAGTCGACCTGTCCTCTCCATTGACAACCCTATATAAAAAATGATTTAATAAATACGAACATATGTTTGTTTGCGAGGTGGGGAAAATGAATCTTTACGAAGGGGAACCAGTTCGGGATGTGTTTTGTATGGATTCAAAAAGTTTTTATGCCAGTGTCGAGTGTGTGGAGCGGGGCCTGAACCCCATTCACACGCTGTTGGTGGTTATGAGCGGCGACCGTGAAGGAGGAGGATTGATCTTAGCCGCGAGTCCGAAGGCGAAGAAAGTTTTAGGGATCAGCAATGTCAGTCGGGGATTTGAGGTGCCGAATCACCCAGATTTGTTGATCGTGCCGCCGCGGATGACCTTGTATATGCAGTATCATATGGAGATTTTGACTATTTTTCGTCAGTATATGGCCGATGAAGACATCCATACGTACAGCATTGATGAGCAGTTCGGCGATCTGACCCGCAGCTGGCATTTATTTGGCAGAAGCGCAGAGGAGGTCGTTCGACGAATTCAAAAAGAGATTCGTGAGCGTGTGCATATTTTTACCAGTGTTGGACTTTCGGTTAATCCTTTGCTGGCGAAAGTGGCGATGGATGTGGAAGCGAAGCATTCGCAATACCTTTTTACCAAATGGGGCTATGAGGATGTGCAGGAGAAGGTCTGGCCGATCAAGTTAGGCGATTTTTGGGGGATTGGCAGACGAATGGAAAAACGCTACAACCGCATGGGAATGAAGACCATGGGAGATCTGGCCCACGCCAATCCCTACATTTTGAAAAATTATTATGGGGTGATCAGCATGCAGCATTACATGCATGCGTGGGGAATCGACCGTTCGGTGCTGTCGCAAAAGGACAATTATCCGCAAAAAGAGAAATCTATCGGCAATTCGCAAGTACTGCCGAAAAATTATGCTCGCAAAGAAGAGATCGAAGCAGTATTGTCGGAAATCTGCGAGCAGGTGGCGCAACGCTTACGCAAAGCGGGTGTTCTGGGCGGCACACTGCACTTAGGCATCGGCTATGCCCACAACGGGACCGGAAAAGGCGGCTTCCATCACCAAACTAAGATCACGCCGACTAATCAAGGCAAGCAGCTGGCTAAGAATGCGCTGTTTTTGTTCGAAAAGTTTTGGGACCGCTCTGAAGTCCGCAATATTTCGGTTAATCTCTCTTCTTTTCAAGCGGCAGAGGGACTGCAGCTGAATCTGTTTGAGGATCCGAAAAATACCATTAAGGAAGACCGTATTGATGATGTGATCAGCCAGATCCGTCAAAGGTATCCGCTGCGTTCTATCGTTCGCGCGCATTCGCTGGTAGAGGGCGCCACTGCGATCAATCGAGCCGGATTAGTAGGCGGGCATGCAGGTGGAATGGAAGGTCTGTAAGAAAAAGGCAGAACGTTAGGTTCGTTTTAAAATACTTTTGAACGAAGGGGAGTCGTAGAAATGTATGATGATGAATCTGCGCGTGAGATTTTTTTGGAAGCGAAACGGGAATACAAAGACCGAGGCATGATGAAATGGATCGGTTTTTATTTGTCAGACCATACAGCACTGCTGGCTAAGGACAATCAGGAACGCTACAAGCACAATCCGCAAAAAGAGCAGCAGGACCTCGAGACCATCAGCGACTATTTAAGTCAGTCTTATCTGAATGACTTGCGAGTCGCGATTCAGCTAGAGGTGTTGGATAGCGAGCATCGTTATTTAGATGATCTGATCGGCAAGGTGATTGGTCAAAAAGAAACTAGAATTTATCTGCAAACGGAGGATGCTGAAATTCTTCACATTGAGCTGGATCAAATTCGCAATGTCACTTTTTTAGCCGCCAATAAGCTGTGGCCAAAGGATGTGCAGAGAGATGCTTGATACACAAGGAGCTGTTTTCGAGTTTAAAACCATTTCTGATGACCAGTTTCTTCACGACTATCATCGGCTGATCGACGTTGATATCCCATTGATGATGATTGAAAGTGAGCTGCTGTTTATGATGGAGCTGCGCAAGGTGCCGCAGTTCACGATGCCTGGTTCGATCACGATCGACGGCAAAGCCCATACTTTTTATTTTGAAGTGGTGACCCATGAAAATTCGCGAACCAAGGAGTATCGGTATTTGCGGTATGAGTGATAGATAAAAGATTTTAAAGGGGAGAAAACAGATTAAAATAGAATCAAGCAATTGATTCATATCGGTAGTCAGCTTATCGCGCCTATTATCTAGATTTTTTTAGTAGTCTTTTTAAGCGTTCATTGGTGTCCAGTAAGTAAAACGAATAGAGTACTTTTCTCTGCTCGTTTTACTTACTGGACTATTTTTTGAAATAGACAACAAATAGGTCATCTAAGGCAATGCAATGACTTCTTCCGTAATTCGATTAATTGTTGTTTCTAATGAACAGCCCTGTTCAAAACGTTTCTGTTGAGTTGAGCTATGGGCTAGGCGATGAAGTGTATGATGGGTTTTATTACTTTCTGACCTTTGAAAATGGGTAAAAGCCATTGTAGAAAATTGCACTCAATTACCTCGCTGGTTCCTTAAAGGGACCAGTGGGACTGCTAAAATCGAGGATTGGGATTTGTCGGGGGAACGAATTGCTGCAACTAAGTGTGAGTAGATTTCCGCTCTCAAACAGATTTTAGTGGGTGTAGGATTGAACAAGACCATGGTTCCGCCTTCTGAGGAGGCAACTAGGAAGAGTGCTTTTCCAGAACTAGATGCAAAACAAGTATCTTTTTGTCAAATTTTTTTGAGGTGACTCAATCTCAGGCTGAGCCGATCGTCAAAAACAGGAGGTTTGGAAATTGTCGTGATTTTGAACGCTTTGAGAAGGTTAAAATCACTAAAAAATGAAGGTTGCAGAATCAAGAGACAGCCGCACTATCGTTGCTTCTGTTTTTTGCGCAACCTTCAGTTGAGTAGATATTTTGACAAGTGAATGAGCAGTCTGGGTATAATAAAAGAAACGGACTTTGTGAACGAAAGTGACAAAAAAAGGAGAACGACAATGATTGCCATTTTGGAAAACAACTGGATGAACCTGTTGGTGATCGCCGGCTTCATTTTTATTCATCTCAGCTCCAAGTATTTTCTGTTGGAGAAGCTCAACATCCATTTTATGATGTCCTTTGCGGCAGGGGTTGGCGTCTCTTATGCCATCATTCATTTACTGCCACAATTGGCATATTCCCAATCGGTTCTGATCGATCAATTCGGGTGGGATTCTGGCGTTCGTCATACTCATAGTATTTACGCGATCGTATTATTGGGGCTGGTGGCATCACACGTGGTTTATAAATTGGATGAACGCAACTTCAGCATTGTCGAAAAAAAGGATCTCGCCAGTGCGGAGCTGGCCTATTTTTGGTCAGATATCTCCTTTTATATGGCTTACAATCTGATGATCGGGTACCTAGTCATCGCCAACACCTTTTCTGAACATTTTTATATCGCTACTTACTTTGTGGCGTTTGGACTGCATTTCCTGATGAATGATTGGACGTTGAGCCATGATCATGGAAAACTGTACAACAATATCGGACGTTACATGCTTTCGTTGAGTATTTTTGCTGGAGCAGTGTTGTCTCTGGTTGTTCAACTGCCTTATTTTATCGTGGTCT
The DNA here is from genome assembly GCF_004309355.1 of Enterococcus florum. Lineage (GTDB taxonomy): Bacteria > Bacillota > Bacilli > Lactobacillales > Enterococcaceae > Enterococcus_A > Enterococcus_A florum. The sequence goes on from NZ_BJCC01000024.1 coordinate 45,913, forward strand.
CGATTGAGGCGTTTATTACAGGGGCTTTGCTGATGAACATTATCAAGTTTGAATTACCGGATGGAAATGAAGGCAGTATCAAATCCTTTTTGATTGGCACGATTTGTTCCAGTGTATTGTTTTTGTTTATTTAGAAAAGTAGGAAGGCCACCTTTTTTTAGTGTGTAGTGACCCCCAAAAGGTAGAATTTTTTCGGAGTGGTGGAAAAAGTGTGATCGTAATATAGACAAAAAGGAAACGGACGATCTTGACATTAAAAGCATCATTTTTATCGAGACGATTGAGACACCGATCTTTGATCAAACAGAAGAGTAGAACGAAATCGTGCGAGAGGAAGCAGGAGAGTTTCCTGTACCATCCAGCTAGCATTGGCGGTGATGTGTCTGAAGCCGGGCTGATGTAGATTAGTTAAAGCGCATGGGGACGGCTCCGAAGATCGCTAGTTTGAGGCGCAGGCGAAAGCGGCTGTTAGACCGTCTGAAAAAGCGGCGCGGCTGGAGGTTTAAGTAAAAAATGATTGACGAGCGGCAAGCTTTCTTGTATTGTTTACTAAACAATTAAAGGAGAACAGTGATGGTAGGAATTAGAGATGTTGCCAGAAGAGCCAGTGTCAGTCCAGGGACGGTCTCTCGTGTGCTGAACAATGATCCGACACTTTCGGTCTCGCCGGCCACCAAAGAACGGATCTTTGCTGCGATCGAGGAGCTGGATTACGATATCCATAAGCGGAAATATGTCAAAAAGCGGCTGCCGTCGATCGGCGTGATTTCCACCACTAGCCAGCAAAGGGAAGTGGACGATCCATATTTTAACGAGCTGCGTTTAGGCATGGAGGCAGAAGCCAAGCGCCTGCATTTAGGGATGAATCGGGTCTATAATTTGGAAGATAATCCCAAGGCGTGGCGGGATTTTGACAAGCTGGGGGCGATCATTATCGTGGGCACGGTCAATGAAAGCTCCGTCAAGCGCTTGGCCCAACAAAACGGCAACATCGTGGTGATCGACAATCCAGACATCAATCAAGAAGTCGATATGGTCTATGCGGATTTCGAGCGGATGACGAAACGAGTCCTGCAGCTGTTTATCGAGCAGGGTCACCAGAGGATCGGTTATATCGGCGGCTTCAATATCGACATGGATGAGCATGGTGAACAAATTTTGAACGAAAACGAGAAACGGCTGCGGACATACAAAGCTTTTATGGTCGAGCATGGATTGCCTGCGGTCTACAAACTAGGTCTTTGGGAACCGTTAGAAGGCAAGCGAATGATGGATGAGTGGCTGGTCGAGCTTGAAGAAGTACCTTCTGCGATTCTGGTCGGCAGCGACCCATTGTCTGTCGGAGTCTACCGTTCGCTGCAAACTGCCAAGATTGCCATCGGTGAAGAAGTAGTGATCGCCAGCTTTGACGACATTGAGATCGCGAATTTTCTGACCCCCAGCTTGACCACGGTCCACATCAGTGCAGGCGAGATCGGTAAAGCGGCGGTGCGTTTGGCCAAGGAGCGGATTGACGGCGAGCGCAAGGACCCTGTGATCATGACCTTTCCATCTAAATTGGTGGTGCGGGAAAGCTTTGTTCCTTAAGCTGTCAACAAATGAACCCAACCGGCTGACCGGATTTTTTCGAACGTTGCGTCAGCTTTTTTTACGTTGCTCTGACGCTTAAACATATACCAGAGGGAAAAATTTTGGGTAGAAGACGATTGCGAAACAGACACTTGTAAAGCGATCCATTATGAGCTTGGATGCATGATTAATTCAGCATTTCAAATCGGCAGTGTGATCACCACATGTTCGAACGATCCTCTATATCTGCTGCCACACCCTATGATGGCAGCAATCGTGGCGATGTAGCGGTGTTATTGGTTTACGAATGTTCATTGCAAGGGGTGTTCCCACAGTTAGTTGAAAACTTGCTTTGATCGCAAAGCATTTCATCTGGTCATTATATCGATGTGTATAAGAAGTAATTTAAATATCGGTTTAATAGAGCCAAAAATGCGTTCCCCAAAAAAAGGGAGCGCATTTTTGCGTCAAGGGTGATACCCTGTCCTATCCTCCTCAGTAATTGCCCGAAGAACCTTGCATGGAACCCCTGCTGCAATCACATTGGCTGGAATGCTTTTCGTAACCACACTTCCTGAGCCGATGATTGTATTGGCACCGATCTCCACGCCTTGGTTCACCGTTACATTCGCCCCCAGCCAGACATGATCGCCGATTTTTACGAACTTGGCATAGCAGCCGCCTGCTGCGCGCTCCACGGCATCAATCGCATGATTGGAGGTGTAGATCCCAACTCTTGGACCAAATAAGACATGGTTGCCTATGTCGATCCCGCCGCCATCTAAAAGGATACAATCAAAATTGGCGTAAAAATGGCTGCCAATCGAAATGTTGCTGCCGAATTCACAACGGAAATTAGGTTCAAAATAAACGCCTTTGCCAACAGATTTCAACAAACATTTCAAAATTGCTTCTCTGACTTCTGCAGATTTCCCGTAGCTTTGATTGTATTCATTGGTCAACAAGACCGCATTTTCTCGGGCTTGGATCAGTTCTTCTGTGAGATCATTGTACATGACACCGCTCAACATCTGCTTTCTTTGCTCCTCCATCATCTCGTGACATGCTCCTTTAGTCTTGATTTTTCCATTATAACAGAGGTAGACGAAGGGACTTGCTTTTTACTCAAATTAATAAAATTTTCTCTTTTTTCTTGACAAATATGTTTAGTAAACATTATAAGGTAAACATCAAGAGAATATCGTGGTGACACTTCACTCAGCGATTAGGAGGAAAAGCAATGAAAAAAGCATACGCAGCATTTGATCAGACAACGAAAGTGTTTCATTTGAGAAATGAAGAAATCTCTTACATGATCCAATTGGAAGAAGACGGGATTCTCAGCCATTTGTATTTTGGTAAAGCGGTGAAGCACTATAGCGGCAATAAGCAATATCCTCGCAGAGACCGCGGGTTCTCCGGAAATGTACCCGGGCATGAAGAGCGAGCCTACTCCAAGGACACAGTACCTCAGGAATATTCCAGTCACGGATCGATGGATTATCGAATCCCCGCATCGATTTTTCGTCGGGAAAACGGATCAAACTTGCATGACCTGCGTTATGCAGACTATCGCATCGAAGCAGGCAAACCAGTGCTTGCGGGACTGCCTCAATCCTATGTACAATCAGAAGAAGAAGCGACTACGCTAGTATTGATCTTAAAAGACCGTGATCAGGAGATTTTTGTAGAGCTGTCTTACACGATCTATCATGATAGGGCGGTGATCACACGGTCAGTCAAAGTGTTGAATCAAACAGCTGAATGTCTTTCTGTCGAAAAATTAGCTTCTTTGCAATTGGATCTGACCAACGATCTGACATTCGATCAGGTGATCTCTTTGCCCGGTGCGCATATTCGGGAACGTCAGATCAACCGGGAAACGATCAGCGCGGGGATCAAGCGGTTCGAGAGCCGCCGAGGCACCTCAAGCCATCACATGAACAGCTTTATCGCGTTGGTCAATCAGGATACCAATGAAAATGAAGGACCTGCGTTGGGGATTCACTTGGTCTATTCTGGCAACCATGCGTTTGAGCTGGAGAAAGACCAGATCGATCAGGTTCGGATAGTCGCAGGAATCAATGACTATAATTTTTCTTGGGAAGTCAAAGCGGGCGAAAGCTTTCAAACGCCGGAAGTCTTACTGGTGTATTCGGATCAGGGCTTGAACCAGATGAGCGACACGTTCCATCACCTGCTTCGGGAGCGAGTGGCGCGAGGGGAGCATCAATTTAAGGAGCGGCCGATCTTGGTAAATAATTGGGAAGCGACCTATTTCGATTTTACCAGTAAGAAGATCGAGCAGATCGTAGATGAAGCGGCGGCAGTGGGGATTGAAATGTTTGTCTTGGACGACGGCTGGTTCGGTCACCGCAGTTCGGACAATTCTTCACTGGGAGATTGGTTTGAATTTGAAGGCAAGTTGGCAGACGGTCTGAAGGGAATCGCGGACTATGTTCACCAGAAGGGCTTGAAATTCGGCCTGTGGTTTGAACCAGAAATGATCTCGATTGACTCTGAGCTGTACCAAAATCATCCGGATTACTTGATGCAGGAGCCCGGCCGATGTCCATCCTCTTCACGGGATCAGCACCTACTAGACATGGGACGCAAAGAGGTTCGTCAGGCGATTGAGAAACAGATCATTCAGGTGTTAGATCAAGTGGAGATCGATTATATTAAATGGGATATGAACCGCAGCATGTCGGATGCTTATTCCATCGCTTTAGACGCAAAAAATCAAGGCGAAACGACTCACCGCTACATGCTGGGAGTGTATGAATTATTGGAACATTTGACCAATCGTTATCCGTCAATCTTGTGGGAAGGCTGTTCCGGCGGCGGTGGTCGATTTGATGCCGGTTTCTTGTATTACATGCCACAATCTTGGACTAGCGACAATACCGATGCAGTGGAACGCTTAAAGATTCAGTATGGGACCAGCTTGGGCTATCCGATTTCTGCTATGACAGCTCATGTTTCTGCGGTGCCGAATCATCAGACTGGTCGAGTGACTTCTCTGAAAACCCGTGGGGAGATTGCCATGAGCGGCGTGTTCGGATATGAGCTGGATCTGACCTTGATGGAAGCAGCGGAAAAAGCCATTGTCAAAGAACAGGTCGCATGGTATCAGGAGGTACGTGCGTTGATTCAATTTGGTAATTTTCTCCGTCTGGCCAGCCCGTTTGAAGGCAATTTGACAGCTTGGATGTTTGTTGATCCGAAACAAGAAGAGGCACTGGTATTTATGGCAAGAACTCTGGCTTCCGCACAACCGGTTTTCCATGAGGTCATACTGCAAGGATTACAAGCTGATTATCAGTATCAGGATCAAGCGACGAAGACGACGTACTTTGGCGATGAACTGATGACTCTGGGGGTCTATGCGCCCGATTTTTATGGCGATTTCCAGACCCAAATGATCCATTTGAAGAAAGTGTAGGAGGAGAAAGCGATGATTAATCGAAAAAGTCTGATGACCCGTCTGTCAATCTTGGCAATTTCTTTACTGCTGACCAGCGCCACCTCGATCAATGGTGCGCTGCCGCAAATGCGCCGCAGTCTTTCCATGACCACGACACAAGGGGAGCTGGTGGCGACCTTGCCGGCATTGGCCGTTGTCATGTTTGTGATCCTTTCCAGTTTTTTGGCGGATCGGATCGGGACCAAGCGGACCGTGCAGCTTGGCCTGATCTTAGTTGGGATCGGCGGAGCAGTTCCTTTAGTCTTGAATGACTATGCTCTGATTTTGATCAGTCGTTTTATTTTGGGCGCTGGTTTTGGACTGTTCAATTCATTAGCTGTTTCCATCATCAATCTGCTGTATCGTGAAGAACCGCAGGAACGTGCGTCCTTGCTGGGATATCGCGGAGCGGCAGAAAACATCGGGAATGCCGCGTTGACGCTGACGGCGGGGGCATTGTTGAGCCTTGGCTGGCGGTTTTCCTTTGGGATCTATCTGTTGGCTTTTCCGATCCTGCTCTTGTTCACGTTGTTTGTTCCGGAAATCACTCCGCAAACAGAGCAGACCGAGCAGACCGAAACGACGGAATCAGACACGGGGGATTTGAAGCCTTCAGTGTATGTGCTGGCACTGTTTGCCTTGTTTCTCGTGATGACCTTCATCGCGATTGGCGTACGGTTCCCAACAATGGTGACTGATATCAAGGGGGCAGAGTACAATGCCTCGAATTTCTTGGCAGTGATGCCGATCATTGGGATCGTGACGGGATCGATGTTTGGCTTCTTCAACCGTTTGCTGGGGGAGAAATGCTTGTATCTTGGACTAATCCTGCTGGCGCTGGCGACCTTTTTGATCTCGATCTCTGAAAATAATTTTTCGCTGCTGCTGATTGGGTATTTTATCAGCGGTGTTCCCGGCAGCTTGATTTTCCCATTCATCTACAATTCCTTAAATCTGTACGCTTCACCGTCAAAAATGAATGCGGCGACTTCGATCATTTTGATCGGCTGCAACTTAGGCAATTTTGTTGCACCTTTTGGCTTGAGCACACTGCAGGCTGCTTCAGGGAGCAGTGATGTGTTCGCCCCATTTAAACTGTTGAGCATTTTACTGCTGGTCGTTCTCGTCGGGATCGTGGTAAAAAAGCAGTTCGCTAGTCGGCGGGTTCAGGTGAAGCAGGGGTGATAAAATAGGAAACAATGCGGTCTCTAGACTTTTAGAGATCGTTTTTTTAAGCAAAATAGTTGACTTGATGCGGACATAAAAGGGTAAGATGGAGAATGAAAGGGGGAGGCAACATGGAACAATGGACACAAGCAGAATTAGAAGCAATCGCGAAGGACCCTGACCTGTATCTATCGATCCCGAATTTGAATGGGATGATTCACGAATCCTTATGGATATGGATCGTGCAGGCAGGAAATGAATTGTACGCACGTGGGTACAGCGGTACCAAAGCCCGCTGGTATCAAGCAGCCAAACGCGAAGGCCGTGGACATATCACAGTCGGTGGGGTAGAAAAGGATGTTCGTTTCGAATTTCCCGATGATCCAGAGACGATCGATCTTGTGGATGAAGGATACAGAAAAAAGTATGCCGACAGTCCGCGCTTGGAGCCGGTCATCCGTTCGCAGGCAAGAGAAGCAACGGTACGGCTGGTCCCGGTGGGTTAAACAGAAAAGAGGAAAACGATGAAAGTATTTGTAATCGGTGCCAATGGACAAATCGGCAAGCACGTTGTGAAGCAGCTGCACGAATCCTCACAGCATGAAGTCGTCGCCATGGTCAGAAAATCAGAACAAGCCGAGGCCTTGGAGCAGCAAGGGATCGAGGTTAGAGTAGTGGACTTAGAAGGTCCAATTGGAAAAATTGCTGAAGCAGCGCAAGACGCTGATGCGATCGTCTTTACTGCTGGTTCAGGCGGGGCGACAGGGGCGGACAAAACTATGCTGATCGATTTGGATGGGGCGATCAAATCGATTAAAGCGGCAGAACAGGCCCAGGTGGATCGTTTTGTCATGGTCAGTGCCATCGGCAGCCAGCAGGTCCATGCGGAAAATCCTCCTGAATGGATCAATCAATTGTCCTATTACAATGTTGCCAAATTTTATGCTGATCAGTGGCTTATGGCCAGCGATCTTGAGTACACGATTATCCGCCCCGGCGGGTTGACCAACGATTCGCCGACAGGCAAGGTCAAGATTGGCGAGACGCTTGAATTTGCCAGAATTTCTCGCGAGGATGTGGCCACAGCGATCGTCGCCTCTCTGGAGACAGCGCAGACCATTCGCAAAGCCTTTGACATAGTCAACGGCGAGACTCCGATCAAGGTAGCTCTGACCGGTTTGTAACATCAACTGAAACACGCCAGACAACGGGAGCCTGAAATGCAACCTGTCAAGCTGACAGCTAAAAAAATACTCTTATACAGGAATCGGATTGCCCGATTCCTGTTTTTATGCAGCATGCTTTCTAAACTCGTTTAGTGAGAACGCATTCGTTGTATTTACGAATCAATCTTTTATTGTGCTCATGGAAGGGAAGACTTCTTAGCAATACGGTTCACGCTACGACGTTCATCCATCACTTCTGAAATGACTTGACATTTTTCTTCTGGAGAATAAAAGCTCTTCTTAAACATACAGGAACTCCCTACAAAGTAGATTTGGGAATGTTTTTTTGTCTACTCTTTAGGGAGCATTCATTGTCTCGGGTGTCTTTTTATAGCAGACATAATTCGTATCGTACCAATAGTTTTAATACTTCTTCATAGCTCAACTGCGACAAGGAACAAAGTGCAGTAAACAGCTTCAATGGCAATTCATTGATAGGAATCTTGGTGTCTTTCCACTGGTGGTATTCCTGTGGACGAATCGTCGTTTGCGTGAACAGCAGCTCGGGCGACCGACCAAGATAATCGGTCAAAAACCACTCGATGGCCTCCATAGACTTTACCTGCCTTTCAAATACGGCAGCAAATCTGCCGGGGTTTCCAGCTGATAAGCAGCCCGTGAGAATTCCGGCTTTTCTTTCGCTCCCCAACGAGCCAGCAGAAAATCGACTCCGCTGCTCTCTGCACATAGCATGTCATAAAGTGAATCGCCGATATAAAGCGAGGCTTGGTTGTCTGCATTTAACTCCTCTAAAGCCTTCAGCAACGGTTCCGGATTGGGTTTATGCAGGGGGGTATCATCAGCAGTGATGATTACATCAAAAAAAGTGTTCAAACCGAATGCGGCAAATTCCACGACTGCATCGCTCCTTAATTTTGAAGTTACCACCCCTAAGCGATACCCCAGCTGTTTCAACTCTTGCAGCAATTCAAGGATTCCGTTAAACAATCGTGCATGATGAGTATACTCTCGCATCCGCTTCATCCAGCTGGCCAGCAACTGTTCGATCTCCTCAGGGGAGTCCGTAAAACGTTCCAACGCTCGAGCCCCCGGAATGCCTAAAGAAAATTCTAGCTCTTTGTCGGATAACGTTAAGTTTCGTTCCTCTTTCAAAGTTTCCTTCAAGGATTGGACACTGACATATTCAGTATCGATCAAGGTTCCGTCTACATCAAATAAAATTGTTTTAATCATGTGATGCCTCCTTTGTATAAATCACGTCCACATGGGCCTCCGCTAGTTTTCGGCTGAGTGTTTCTGGCAGTTTTCCGTTGGTCACTAAGCTGTCGATCTCCTCCAAGGAGAAAACATTGAAATGGTGGGAACGGCCCAGCTTAGACTGATCCGCCACCAGCACCAGTCGACGCGTTTGCTGGCGAATTTTTTTCTTCATGTCGATATCGTCTTCATAGGCGTAGTGGACACCTGCTTCATCGATTCCCACCACACTTAAAAAGGCCAGATCAAAATTGTAATCCTCCAGCTCCGCTAGCGGACGCGTCCCCAAGACACAGCGCTTTTCTGCATCCAGATTGCCGCCTAGCATTCGAGCGGTCCCAGAAGGATTGCGTAGCAGCTGATCTGCAATGTCGATCGAGTTCGTCACTGAAAACAGCTGGGAAAAGGGCCGTAAATAGGTTGGGATGAAGCGGATAGTTGTGGAAACATCCAAAAAGACTACATCCTCTTCTTCAATCAATCGACTCGCAGCAGCTGCTAGCTGTTGTTTCACGTGGGCGCCTTCTTCGCTGCGTTTCAGATAGTCGTCCAAACGTTTAAAGGAACGGGGCAGAGAAATGCCGCCATAGGTTCGTTCAATTAAGTTATTCTCAGCCAGCTTGACGATATCTCGGCGAGCCGTATCGCGAGAAGACTGGGTTAGCTCGATGACTTCCTTTAAACTCAATGCTTTCTTTTCTTCCAACGTCGACAGAATCAATGCTAGTCGTTCTTTTTGGAGCATGCGATCACCTCATTTAAGCTAGTTTAGTTTATATGGATATAATAAACTAAACTAGCTTAAAAAGGAAGAGAAATTATCTTTTTGCTTTTCGAATGGGAAATTTTTCCAGCTGATGACACTTCTATCCAACCTTTAGGAAAGGATTTCTAAACCTGCTCCTTCTATTGAATGTGCTTTCATGGCTTGTTATAACTAGGTATACCGAAATAAGAAGGAGCGTTTTACCATGGAAAAATCGTCAATCGTGATCGCTGGAGGCGGCAGCACCTTCACCCCTGGAATCGTCTTAATGCTGCTGGACAATTTGGATCGATTTCCGATTCGTCAGATCAAATTTTATGATAATCTAGAAGAACGACAAAAACAGATCGCAGATGCTTGCGAAATCATTATTCATGAGAAAGATCCAGACATCTCCGTACTAGCAACGACAGACCCTGAAGAAGCCTTTACAGATGTCGACTTCGTGATGGCCCACATCCGAGTTGGTCTTTATGCGATGCGGGAAAAGGATGAAAAAATTCCATTAAAATACGGGGTCGTTGGACAAGAAACCTGCGGACCTGGCGGGATTGCTTATGGCATGCGCTCAATTGGCGGCGTTATCGAGCTGGTTGATTATATGGAACGATACTCACCGGATGCTTGGATGCTGAATTATTCAAACCCGGCAGCGATTGTGGCTGAAGCGACACGTCGATTAAGACCAGACGCCAAGATCATCAATATTTGCGACATGCCAATCGGGATCGAGGACCGCATGGCGAAGGCTGCAGGATTGAAGTCGCGCAAAGAAATGGTCATTCGCTACTACGGGCTAAATCATTTTGGCTGGTGGACGGATATCCGCGACAAGGAAGGCAATGACTTGATGCCGAAGATTCGCGAGCACGTCAAGGAGCATGGCTATTTGACCGATGCAGAAATGGAAAGTTCACAGCACGGAGACGAGAGCTGGATGCAGACCTTCAGTAAGGCCAAGGAAGTTTACGCGTTAGATCCAGACACGATGCCGAATACTTATTTAAAATATTACCTTTACCCACAGGATGAAGTGGCCCACACTAACCCTGAGTACACCAGGGCAAATCAGGTGATGGCAGGTCGTGAGAAAGAAATCTTCTCGGAATGCAACCAAATCACAGCCAACGGGACTGCGAAAAACATGGGCTTGGAGATTGACGAGCATGCGTCGTATATCGTTGATTTAGCTCGTGCCATCAAACTAAATACCCATGAACGGATGCTGCTGATCGTCGAAAACAACGGCGCGGTCAAAAACATCGATCCAACCGCGATGGTGGAGGTGCCTTGTATCGTTGGGGTCAATGGGCCAGAGCCCTTAGTCATGGGTGAGATTCCACAATTCCAAAAAGGACTGATCGAACAGCAGGTTTCCGTTGAAAAGTTGGTGGTCGAGGCTTGGATCGAAGGCTCGTATCAAAAGCTGTGGCAAGCATTGACCTTGTCCAGAATCGTGCCAAATGCCAAGGTCGCCAAACAATTATTGGATGATCTTTATGAAGTGAATAAGGAATTTTGGCCAACGTTGAACTAGACCGGCTGGATAGAAGGTGTTGAGGGGCATCTTCTATCTTTGATCAAATTGTAAAGGCATTCAAAGGAGGAAAAAAGCTATGATGGAAAAGTTTCAAAAATTTGGTGGAGCTATTTTTACCCCGGTCCTGTTGTTCACATTTTCTGGGATTATGGTGGCACTCAGTATCGTGTTCACCAATCCAACCATTGTTGGCGGCATTGCCAATGAGGGAACATTATGGACCAGTATCTGGACTATTTTTCAAAATGGGGCGTGGACTGTCTTCACGCAGATGGAGATCTTATTTGCGATCGGTCTGCCTTTAGGATTAGCGAAAAAAGCTTCAGGCAGAGCAGCATTGTCATCATTCGTGTTATACATTACATTCAGTTATTTTGTCAGCTCGTTTATTGAATTATTTGGGCCGTTTTTCGGAGTTGATTTTGCAGCCGAGCCTGGTGGACAAAGTGGATTGAAGCTGATCGCAGGTATTAAAACGTTAGATACTGGTGTCTTAGGAGCAATCTTGGTTGCGGCAGTGGTGGTTTGGGTCCACAATCGCTATTTTGAAAAGAAATTGCCGGACTTTTTAGGGATTTTTCAAGGGTCCTCGTTTGTGTGTATCGTTGGCTTTTTCGTGATGTTTGCATTGGCCTTTGCGACTTGCTTGATTTGGCCTAAAGTGCAAAACGGAATTGTTTCTTTGCAAAGCTTGATGACCAGCTCGGGAGCATTTGGGGTTTGGCTCTTCACCTTTTTAGAGCGAATATTGATTCCGACCGGGCTGCATCATTTTGTGGCTACTCCGTTTCTTTATGGTCCTGCAGTCGTTGAGGGCGGGATCACACGGTATTGGATGGAACATGTCAATGAGTTCGCCCAGAGCACACGACCAATGATCGAATTGTTCCCAGAAGGTGGCTTCGCATTGACTGGAAATGGAAAGATCTTTGCACCACTAGGAATCGCTGCAGCCTTTTACGCGACTGCTATGCCTGAGAAAAAGAAAAAAGTATTGACACTTTTGATTCCGATTACCTTGACAGCCGTTGTTGCTGGAATCACCGAACCGCTAGAGTTCACTTTCCTGTTTGTGGCACCGATCTTGTTTGCAGTTCATGCCTTTTTGTCTGCGACTATGGCTGTGGCCATGTATAAGTTTGGAGTCGTTGGTGATTTGGGAGCCGGCATGATCGAACAGGCCGCCAAAACTTGGATTCCTTTGGCCCAAAATCATTGGCAAACTTATGTCTTGCAAGTGATCATCGGGTTGGTTTTCGTCGGTATTTATTTCATCGTCTTCCGAACATTGATCTTAAAGCTCAACCTGGCTACGCCTGGAAGAGAAGTCGATTCAGGGGATGTGAAGTTTTACAGCAAGAAAGAGTACAAAGAAAAACAAGCACAAGCAGGCGGAGACGCTTTTCAGCAACAAGCGCAGGGATTTATTGACGCGTTGGGCGGCAAGGAGAATATCGAAAGCATCGCGAATTGTGCAACGCGACTGCGTGTGAAGGTGCTCGATGGAGAAAAAGTTGACTCGGATGCCGCATTTCGCGAGTTGGGTGCACATGGAGTGGTCCGTAAAGGAAACTCGATTCAGATCATTGTTGGATTGGACGTGCCAATGGTCAAAGCGCAGGCAGATTTGTTGATGAAAGGCGCAATTTAGCAAACCTCTTTTGGTATAATAAAAATAAAAGGGTGTTTTCTAATGGACATTGAAACCAGGGCCCGAGCCTATTCTTCAGAATTAAGTACCACAGATAAAGAGATTCTGGCTTACATCTTAAATCATAAAGCAGCGATCATATCGATGGGCGTCAGTGAATTATCTAAGAAGGTCCACGTCTCCAATTCTTCGATTGTTCGCTTGACCAAAAAGCTGAAATTTAAAGGTTTTTCAGAAATGAAATTTTATTTAGAACAGTCACTCAAGGTGAAAACAGAGGAACCCACTCAAAGTACACTGGATTTGCAAACAAAGGATTTGGAGCAGACACAGCGGTTGCTGCAGCAAACGGATTTTAGCGAGCTGGTGGAAAAGATGTATCAGGCCGAAACGATTTATTGTTACGGGACTGGTTTTTCTCAGAAAAACTCGCTGTCGGAACTGTCACAAGCCATGATGTATATGAATAAACGAGTATTATCTTTTCCAGCAAAACGAGAATTCGACATGAATATGCCGCTGATTACACAAAAAGACCTCGTGATCATCCTTTCCTTAACTGGAGAGACCGATGAAATCAAAGAGAATATACACATGCTGAAGCTGCGCAGCATTCCATTGGTATCGATCACCAATCTTGCAAAAAACTATTTAGCAGAGCAAGCCGATTTTAACTTGTTTTATGCCGCCACACCGTTTCCTGGCATCGCTAATCAGCAGGAAAGCTTTTATTCATTTATCTCTTTAAAATTAGTCATTGACACATTGATTAGGAAATATTTTGAACGGTTAGAATGAAAGGGGACCACCATGTACCAATCGATGATTCAACGCATTTCCACAAAGCAGTTGACCGGATTTTTGATTTTTTTCTGGTCATTGACCATGATCGCCTCGGGACTTTGGCTCTTTTTGCAGGTTCAGCAGCAGGGATTAGTCACCCTATTGCAGCATTCTGTATTTGCTTTGTATATTTTCTTGCTCCTATTTTTATCGCTTCTGAAGCTGCTGGTATTGGTTCAGTTCCAATCTACCGTATTTAGTGCAACTGTTCTTTTGCTGGTGGAGCTATTATCGTTGAATCTCATGATGATTTTGCCGCTTTGGCTGTTGCGAAATCGCATGTCGAATCAAGAAAAGCATCGATCAGTGCAGGATATCTGCCTCTTAGTCTTGTTGTTGGCAGCCGTACTTTTGCAACTACTGCTGCTTCTGCAACTTTGTCAGTTAAACTAAAAAAGGAGGAAGCGTATGTTCAATAAATTATTCAAAAAGAAAACCTCTGTTTACCAACCCGTCTCTGGGACAGTCATTTCCTTACAGGAGGTCGACGATGAAGTCTTCTCCAGTGAAATGATGGGGATAGGCTTTGCTGTCAGACCAGATAGCAGTGAAATCGTTTCTCCGATTGCGGGAACGATCGATAGTATTTTTCCGACGAAACATGCCTTCACGATGAAGGGGCCGCAGGGAATCGAGCTGCTAGTCCATATTGGAACAGATACCGTCGAACTAAACGGTGAAGGCTTTGAACTGTTGGTCAAAGCAGGCGATCAAGTGGCTGCGCAACAGTCCATTATGAACGTTGATTTCAAAGCAATAAAAGAGGCAGGAAAGGGGACCGAGGTTATGGTGGTTTTTCCTAATCTTGAAAAAAACCGAAACGAACAATTCGACGTATCCAATCAGAGAACATTGGTAGCCGAATTGTAAAAGAAAATAGGAGAAAAACCGATCGAGGGCTTATTACAAGCACTCGGTCGGTTTTTTGGTCAATCCATCGTAAAAGATTATTTATTCAGGCAAGTTTTTGCCTTTTTTAATGACGTTTGAAAGGATCATACAAGATACGATACAGCCAACCGCCATCACGATCGCGTAAATGAACATCATGTTAAAGCCAGTTTTCCCCTGATTGTTGTCCAACCAGCCGCCGATCATAGTGTACATGAAAATATCCGGCGTATACCCAAGACAAGATACGATTCCGGAAACACGCCCGGTTTTTGACATCGGAATTCCTGCGTCATCGATAATTGCAAAATATTGGCTGCGCAACAGGTAAATAAAGAACATACCGGCAACGAAATTTCCCAAAATGATCGGCAATAATGAAGCGTTAGGCGGCAACACCAGGAACAAACCATAAGAAGCAGCAGTCAGAGCTGCACCACCAATGATCACCTTCAAACGAGAACCGATTTTATCTGCTAAAAAGCCGCCGATGATTCCGCCGAACGCTTGGATAATATAACGTGTTCCTCCTAAAGTAGAACCACCAGCTACCGATAATCCATACACATTGATCGCCAATGTGTTGATGTAGCCGAAGATACCGTACAAGCTGTACCCAAAGAATACAATTGCGACCAGCAACCAAACGCGGGGTAAAGCCAGTTGCTTGAAGGTGCCGAGAATCACGTCTTTCAATGGTTCGACATTGTCTTCACGGGCCGTATCTTCAATGATAAACCAATTTAAAATTCCAATAATAATAACAACAATAGCACACGTCCGAATCGCCCAAGCTGTGCCGAGAATATCGTTGGCAAAACGTCCATACACGGCAGTCATCCCAAATACCAGCAGAGCATTTAAAATTCCCCGCAGACCTTCCTGCAGCCCGAATAGACGGCCTTGTTCAGAAGAGTCTCCCAGCATCCGCGTAGCTTTGATCATCGCAGACCAATAGGTGATGATTGTCGATACTCCCATTAAAATGAAGATCAAACGAGCGGTATTAAAAGACGGGAATGTAGAAAACCAGATCCCTAAAGCACCAGTGGCTAAAAAGGAGATTGTCAACAGCTTGCGGGCAGAAAACTTGTCCGCCACCATTCCGCCTACAAAATAGGAAAAGGTCGCCATCGTGGCATAGCCAGAAGACAGCATCCCCATTTGGGCGTTGCTCAAGTTCATGGCTTTCTGGATTGGTACGTAAAAGGTTTCCCGGATATAAGGCAATTGGAAAATAATTCCTGCTCCGGCGGCTAAGAGAAGTAGCGTCCCATATTTTTTCACAAAATCTTTATTCATCAATGTTTCCCCTCCAACATGTATTTTTTGTCGAAAAAAATTACGACAAATCGGTCCGTAATTCGGCACCAATAGTTTGCCGCTACACTTCTCTAGTCTCTAGTAACACGTTTAGTGTAAAGGCTTTCCATTTTTATGTCAACGGTTTTATTATAATAAAATATTCAGCAAATTATAATCTTATTTTAATTTAATGGGGTTGAAAAAGATTGTGAATGGCTATATTCTGAGGATGATACAGAAAATTTTACCCAAAATATTTTTATTAAAGGAAAATGAGATATGATAAAATTTGAGCAGGTAGACAAGAAATACGGTGATAATTTTGCGTTGAAACAGATAGATCTTGAGATCAATCAGGGTGAATTTGTCTGTGTGATCGGCACCAGCGGAAGCGGAAAAACAACACTGATGCGCATGATCAATCGGATGAATGAGCCGACGCAGGGAAAGGTTTTGATCGATGGAGAAGACGTGCAGACCTATGATGAAGTGGAATTAAGACGCAAGATCGGCTATGTGATCCAGAACATCGGGTTGTTTCCGCACATGACCATTCGCGAAAATATTTTGATTGTGCCAAAACTACTAAAGTGGACGGAGGCGCAAAAGGCTGGTATTGCAGAGGAATTGATTCAAAAAATTGAATTGCCTTTAGACTATTTAAACCTGCGACCGAAAAATCTTTCTGGCGGTCAGCAGCAGCGAATTGGCGTGATTCGAGCATTGGCAGCGGACCAGGCGATTCTTTTAATGGATGAACCTTTTGGTGCATTGGACCCGATTACCCGAGAATCGTTGCAGGAGCTGATCAAAAAATTACAAGCTGATATGAACAAAACCATCGTGTTTGTGACTCATGATATGGATGAAGCGTTGAAGCTGTCAGATCGAATCGTAATCATGGACAAGGGAGAAATCATCCAATGCGATACACCAGAACATATTGTCCAGCACCCTGTCAACGAATTTGTAGAAACCTTAATAGGTAAAAATACCAAGTGGAAAAGTTTCCATGATGCATCTCTTGCTGTTCGCGATATTATGCAAACGGATACATCCGATATTGGACCGGAACAGACGTTGATCGAGGCATTGGAACAAATGGACGCAAAGCAAGTTGATCACTTATGGGTTGTTGACCAGCACCACCTTCTTTTAGGGATGCTTCAGCGGTCAGCTATTTCACAAACTACTTTAGCAACTGGGACTGTTCAGCAGCAGATGCAGCCGATAATTGACAACATTACTGTAGAAGAGACAGTTAACGAACTGGTCTATCGCTTTTTGCAAACACAGCAAAACATACTGCCAGTGATTGATGCGCAAAATCAATTGGTCGGACAGGTCACGAGAGAATCAATAGCCGAGATGATCTACGAGCAGATGGGATAGGTGAAACAGATGATGGACTTTTTAACGAACTACGGTGGTCAACTATTGCTAAAGACGTGGGAACATCTTTATATTTCCGCCTTGTCTGTGGCACTAGGAATTATAGTTGCAATTCCGTTGGGAGCACTTTTATCAAGAGGAAGGAAAGTATCAGATGTTGTGATGCGGATTGTTGGATTTTTGCAAACCGTTCCGTCATTGGCGCTGCTGTCGCTGATGATTCCTGTTTTTGGAATCGGCAAGGCACCTGCGATCGCTGCATTGTTTCTTTATTCACTACTGCCGATTTTAAGAAACACATATGCTGGATTGACCAATGTGGATGTACTTTACGCGGACGTCGCGAAGGGTATGGGCATGTCTTCAATTCAAAGCTTGATTCAAGTGGAACTGCCTCTGGCTTTGAGCGTGATCATGGCTGGGATTCGAATTTCGTGTGTTTATGTGATCTCGTGGACGACCTTGGCTGCCTACATCGGTGGCGGCGGACTGGGGGATTTCATTTTCCAAGGATTGACACTTTATCGGACGGACCTTCTATTAATGGGAACGATTCCGGTAACATTGCTGGCTCTGATCATTGATTTTTTGCTCAAGAAACTGGAGCAAGCAATGGACAAACGTGTGAGAGGGTGAAGATATGATAAAAAAAATCGCACTCAGTGCTGGACTGATTTTGTTGTCGCTCTTTCTGGCTATCCGCGGCTTTTCCAATCAAACCGAGGAAACGATCACGGTTTCCGGCGGAGTGACTTCAGAAAGTCAAATCATCGGCAATATGATCGTGGAGCTGTTAAAAGCGGAGACGGATCATGATGTGAAATTCCTCAACAATCTTGTGTCGGCTCAGGTCAATCAAGTTGCAATGGAACGCAAGGAGTTAAGCATCGCTTCAGTCCGCTATACTGGAACTGATTTAGTCACCACGTTAGGCTTGCCGATCATCAAGGAGCCTGAAAAGGCCCTGTCCACAGTCCAAAAGGAATTTCAAGAACGCTATCAACAAACTTGGTTTCCAAGCTACGGCTTTGCCAATCAGTTTACATTTATGGTGACCAGAGAAACGGCTGAAAAATACCAGCTGGAAAAAGTCAGCGACCTGCAAACGTACGCCGGTGATTTTACACTTGGAACGGATCAAGGCTGGTACGAACGTGAAAATGATGGCTACCAAGCTTTTTCCAAAATGTACGGGATGGACTTCAAACGTGTTTTCCCTATGCAGATCGGGCTATTGTATGATGCGGTTTATGCCGGAGAGTTCGATGTGATCTTAGGCTATTCGACAGATGGCCGAATCAGTGCCTACGATCTCGTCATGCTGGAGGATGACCGAGTGTTCTTTCCACCGTATACCTGCAGCATGGTGGTAGATAATGATGTGCTGAAAAGATACCCGGACATTCAAGCGATCCTTAGCAGATTGAATGGTAAGATCGACACAGAAACCATGCAGCGTATGAATTACCAGTCTGATGGTGAACGGATCGAGCCGAAGATCGTGGCGCAGCAATTTTTAGAAAAACACAATTATTTTCGGGAGGACAAGTAGATGACGGAATTTTTTGTACAATTTGGGCAATACATCACACAAAATGCCTCCTATCTGCTGGAGCAGATTCAAACACATTTGTCGACCTCTTTGATTAGTGTGTTGCTGTGTATTTTGATTGGTTTTCCCATCGGGACTTTATTAGATTTATATCCTAAAGCTGTGGATTATGTGATCGGCGTGGTCAATATCATCCAAACCGTGCCTTCGATGGCGATGCTGATCATCGTGCTGATTCTGTTTGGACTAGGAACCAAAACAGTGATTTTGACGGTGATCATGTATTCGATTCTGCCGATCATCAAAAATACTTATGTCGGCTTAAGCACGGTCGAGCCGATTTATATCGACAGTGCCAAAGGGCTTGGGATGGACAAATGGCAGATTCTTTTCATGGTCAAAATTCCGTTAGCGCTTCCGGTTATTTTAGCTGGAGTCAAGAACGCACTGGTGCTGGCTGTTGGGACGACTACGATCGGTTCCTTTGTCGGGGCAGGCGGATTAGGCGATGTGATCCTCAGAGGCATCAATACTGTTGGCGGAACTTCGATTCTGGTGACAGGGGCTTTATTATGTACATTGATCGTCTGGCTGTTTGAGCTGCTGATCGACTTGGCCAGCAGACTGGCTCAAGCCAATGACTAAAAAAGAGGAACATTGACCAAATGTGCGGTCAGTGTTCCTCTTGCTTTTTGCTTAGTTCTCGGACGACTTCCTCGATGAACATTAGGAGGATCGTTCGGGTTTTTTCATGGGATTGCAGGTCGCTTTCTTGTTTGGATTTGGTCAAATAAATGATTTCACTGGATTCGATCGACAGCTCAGTGTTGAGTTCTTCGATGATCAGCAGTGATTTGGCCTGTTTGCGTTTGGCTTCTTCAAATAGAGCATCGAAGCTGGCAAATTTACCCGCCACTGAGAAGACCAGCAGTAGCGAATTGTCCGTTAGCAGATTGGGAATCAGATTCGGCTGCGGTGCTCGAATCACATTTTTGTCCAACGTGAAATTCAGCTTGTATTCGAAATATTCCATGCAAATATTGGTCGGTCCATAGCCGAACAGAATGATTTTCTCATACTGTCGAATGAGATCGGCGAGGTATTCCACAGAAGAATAATCGAAATTTTCCATGAACTCCTGCACCCGGGCAAATTCTGTCGTCAGTTTTCTTCGTTTAACCAGCTCTTTCCCCGTTAGGAAGCGAAAATACTCCTTATAGCCCAAAAAACCGAGCTTTTTGACAAATTTGGAAATTTTTGACGTAGAGACACCGGTCAGTGCAGCGGCCTCAGTGATCGTCATATTGGAGCGGGTCTTGCTTTCTTCGCTTAACGTTTTGTGGATCTGGATCTCTAGGTCATTTAAGCGTTCTAGCTGTATTCTCATAGCATCCACCTCATCATTGATTGCTTGTTAAGAGTACCATATCGACTGTGAAAAAAGCAAGAATATTGGAAAGTTTTCCATATATTATCGTTTAATTGAAATTAATTGGAAAATTTAATCAAATTTTAATGACGCGGACGGAAATTTTCTCTATACTAAAGCTCGTAAGAAAAAACGCTTTCTTAAAAAAATAGGAATGGAGCAGATGGAATGAATTCTGACACGTTAGTAAAAGAAGCGATCGTAAACGACATCAAACAGATCGTTTCTGAGCAACAGGTCGTTGTCGATCACGACACATTGTACGATGCCGCATCAGACCGTTACAGAAAATACGCAAAGGCAAAAGGGGTTTTAGATAATCCGCTTCCGACAGCCGTTGTTTATCCAGAGACTGTCAATGAGGTTAAAGCATTGCTGATGTATGCCAATGAAAATGATATCAACGTGATCCCACGAAGCGGGAAAACAGCGACTGAAGGCGGCTTGGAAAATTGGAAAGATTTGGCTCTAGTGATTGATGGATCACGTATGAACAAGATTCTTAATATCGATCCTTACAACATGCAGGCAACGGTTCAAGCCGGTGTTCCTTTACAGGCTTTAGAGGATGAATTGAGAAAAATCGGCTATACGACAGGGCATTCCCCTCAGTCCAAACCGGTAGCTCAATATGGTGGGCTGGTTTCTACACGTTCGATCGGTCAGTTCTCGACCTTGTATGGCGGAATCGAAGACATGGTGGTCGGGCTTGAGTGCGTTTTTCCCAATGGTCATGTTTCTCGCATTAAAAATGTTTCTCGCCGCGCAGGTGGACCAGACATCCGTCATATCGTGATCGGAAATGAAGGCACGCTATGCTACATCACTGAAGTGACCGTGAAGATTTTCAAGTACTATCCCGAAAACAACAAATTCTTTGGCTACTTAGTCAACGATGTGGAAACCGGGATCAAAGTACTGCGCGAAGTCATGGCCAACGGGTATCGTCCATCGGTGGCACGGACTTATTCACCAGAGGATGCACGTCAGCATTTCTATCATTTTTACGAAGATAAATGTGTCTTGATCTTCATGGCAGAAGGACCTAAAGGCATCGTTGAAGCAACGGGCGCTGGGATCGAAGAAGCGGTAGAAAAATTCAAAGACGGCGTGTACAAACAAGTCGACAGCCAGCTGATTGCTAATTGGTTCAACCAATTGAACTGGACGCAGCAAACGATCGATGATGAAGTTCAAGGCATGATCGATAATGATAAACACGATGGCTATACGACAGAGATCTCTGCTGATTGGGAAACTATCCCTAAGATCTACAACAACGTGATCGACCGCATCCGAAATGAGTTCCCGCGGGCGAACGATCTGACCATGCTGGGAGGACACTCTTCTCACAGCTACATCAACGGGACCAACATGTACTTTGTCTATAACTACACGATCAACTGCGAGCCGGAGGATGAAATGCGCATCTACCATCATCCGATCCAAGCGATTATCGTAGAAGAAACTTTGAAGCTAGACGGCTCCATGTGCCACCACCACGGAATCGGCAAATACCGAAACGAGTGGACGAAGCAAGAACATGAATCAGCTTATTATATGCTGGAAACGTTGAAAAAGGCCTTCGATCCAAAGGGGATCATGAGCTATGGCAACATCTATCCAGTTCAAGAAGGCTACAAGTACCAAAAATAGCAGTATCCTTCATAAGAGTGTGGGGAAAGATACTCCTGTGAATTTGGCAAATAGTTAGGAAGGGTTGGCAATGCGGATCATTTGTTTAATCAAATATGTTCCTGATACGGAGCAATTTGAATATGACTACGAAACAGACAAAATCAATCGAGAAAAATCACGCATGATTTTAAATCCCGATGACCGAAATGCGGTTGCTTGGGCACTAAATCAGAAGAAGCAAGAGACATCGATTTACGTTGAAGTGGTGTCGATGGGACCAGCTTCGACAGCGGAAGAACTGAAAAACCTGGTTCGCTTAGGGGCGGATCATGCTACGTTGATCAGCGATCGTCAATTTGCTGGCAGTGATTCGTTGGCAACCAGTGTGATTCTCTCCGAATATTTGCGATCAAAAGACTTTGACATCCTGTTAACCGGTACTCACACGTTGGATGGTGGGACCGGGCACGTGGGTCCTCAAGTTGCTGAATGTTTGGAAATCGATCAGTTTTCCAACATTCGAAGCATCGAAGCGATGACGAAAGACCATTCAATCGTGGAAGCCGTCCATGAAGAGAAAACACTGCGCGTGAAGCTTCAAAACCCCTGTGTACTAGGCCTGACCAGTCAGATGAATCTGCGTTTAGGTTTCGTTAGATATGAAAATATTGATAAAAACGTCGATACACATTTCACTCTAGTAACAAACGAAACCTTAAACCTGTCAGAAGAGGAAGTCGGCCGCAAAGGGTCACCCACCAAGGTTCGCAAAACCCGCGTAGCCAAACGGGAGAAGCAAGAAAGCAAAGTGGTTCAAGTGGACGAACAAGGCATCGAGGAAGTTGTTCGCTTCTTGCAGGAAAAGGGGTATATCGCATGTTCAAGACATTGATTTTAATTGATTCTGAGTTTATGGATTATTCATTGGATCTGATCGAAGCAGCCGACCGCTTAGCGGGAGAAGAGGAATCTGTGGTGTATGGTCTGGGGATCAACCTGCCTGACAAAGCGTTGAAGGGACTGGATTATCTGATTTGTGTCGATGATCCAGCCCTTCAAGTTAAGGACAGCCGGGTAGTGACCGACATCATTGAGCGTGTTTACCGGAATTATCAATTTGACAGTCTGATCCTTCTAGCCACTGATTTCGGCCGGATGGTGGCTCCACGAGCAGCAATGCGGCTAAAAGCGGGTTTAGTCGCAGATATCACCGGTATCGAGGTGGATCGTAAGGGCAGACAACTGATTCGACCAGCATTTTCTGGCAATATTCTGGCGAACATTATATGCGACTCAGAACCGATCATGGCCAGCGTTCATCCGAAGGTCTTTCATGCACAAACACTGACCAAGGAACCAGAAATGATTCCGTTCACACTTGAGAATTTGAAAGCGTCAACAATTGAAATTCTAGATAGTTCAGAAAATAAAACAGCTATAGATATTCGTGAGGCTGATGTTTTAATCTCGGCAGGTGCGGGGTATTCAGCAGAAATGGCAAGTCTGCAGGAACTGGCTGATAAAATGGATGGCTCCCTGGCTGCTTCCAAAGCTGTCGTCGAACAGCAGCGGGCACCTCGGGAGATTCAAGTCGGACAATCGGGGAAAACGGTCAGTCCGGACTTATATCTGGCATTAGGGATTTACGGATCGATTCAGCATGTGGAGGGTTTGAAAAATGTCAAAGACCTGATCTCTGTCAATACCGATCAAAAAGCGCCGTTAAACTACTTAGCCAATTTAGTGGTGGTAGGAGATGCGGCTGAATTCGTCCATAAGCTGACGGCACGGTTAAATCAATAGCAGTCAAAGGGGAACGATTGTACCAAAAAATGGGTTTAAGGATAACATCGAAGCGAAAGTTGGCTTCGAAATAAATAAAAAGAAGGTAAAGCAATGGAAATCAACGAATTTAATATGGACATGTTCCACATCAAAGGCAAAAATGCCATCGTCACTGGCGGAAATACAGGGTTGGGACAAGCCTTTTCTTTGGCTTTGGCTGAAGCAGGCGCAAACATCTTTATGCCATCGATCATGCCTGACGATCCCGACTTTAATGCAGTCTTACAAGCACGTGGGGCGAAAACCGCATACATGGAAGCAGACATTACCAAAGACGGTGTTTGCCAAGAAGTTATCGAAAAATGTGTTGCTGAATTTGGTTCAGTCGATATTTTGGTCAACTGCGCCGGTATCTGTCCTTGCGACGATGTTGTCAGCTACGGCCGCGACAAATGGGACCCAACGATCAACATCAACTTGACTGCAGCCTTTGATATGAGCCATGAAGCAGCCAAAGTAATGATCCCGCAAAAGAGTGGAAAAATCATTAATATCTGTTCAATGTTCTCCTTCTTAGGCGGCCAATGGGCACCTGCTTATGCAGCATCTAAGCATGGATTGGCTGGTTTGACGAAAGCGTACTGTGACGAATTGGCCCAGTACAACATCCAAGTCAACGGAATCGCACCGGGTTACTTTAAGACGCATGCGGCCAAAGCTTCGATCGAAGACCCGGAACGCAGCAAATGGATCGTGGACCATACTCCTGAAGGACGTTGGGGCGATGTAGCCGATTTGATGGGAGCGACCGCTTTTCTTGCTTCGGAAGCATCACACTTTGTCAATGGACATATCCTGGCAGTCGACGGCGGCTTCCTCGTACGTTAATCTTGACGAACACGAAGAAAGGGAGAAGACAGTCTCAGTCTTCTCTACAGCAACACGTAATGACTACCATGAGAAATGAGGAGACGTATGGAGAAGAAATATATTGTCGGGATCGACGGCGGCAGTCAAAGTGCGAAAATCGTGATTTTTGATCTAGAAGGCAACATTGTTGGCGAGGGGAAAGAAAGTTTGCGGCCGATGCACTTGGGGGAAGACGTGGTCGTTGAGCATCCGGGAGATGATCTGTGGGATGCGCTTTGTGCGGCATCGAACAAGGCGATGGATGCGTTTGGGATACGCAAAGAAAACATCGTCGGCATTGGATTAGGTTTTATTCGCTGCTGCCGTGTACTGTTGAAAAAAGACGGGACCTTAGCCCAGCCAGTGATCAGCTGGATGGACAAACGAACAGCCACACCTTATGTACATGAAAACCCAGATGTCCAATATGTGACGTCGACCAGCGGTTATATTACACATCGATTGACTGGCGAATTCAAGGACAACATTGGGAACCACTTTGGGCAATGGCCGGTGGATTATCAAACTTGGGAATGGTCGACAGACGCGGAAGTATTAAGGCAATACAATCTTCCAAAAGAGATGCTGTTCGAAGCAGTCAAACCGGGAGATCAATTAGGAAGCATCACAAAGGAAGCCAGTGAAAAAACCGGTTTGCCGGAAGGCCTGCCCGTCTTTGCAACCACCAGTGATAAAGCTGTTGAAGCGCTGGGAGCGGGGCTGATTCAAGACACCAGTGCCGTTATTTCTTTAGGAACCTATATTTGCAGTATGATGATGGGCAAAGAGATGCCGCCAAGCGATGCAGTCAGCTATTGGGGGATTATGTCCTCCATGCCGCATCGGTACATTTATGAAGGCTATGGGATTCGCCGCGGCATGTGGACGGTCTCTTGGTTTAAAGAACTGTTAGGCGAAAAAATTAGTATCCGTTCCAACTACCAAGGCATCAGCGAAGAAGAATACTTGAACGAGCAGGCAGCCAATATTCCGGCAGGAAGTGACGGCTTGATGACCAAGCTGGACTGGCTAGCTAATCCATGGGAACCGTTTAAACGAGGGGTAATGATCGGCTTCAATGCTCATCACGATTACCGGTACATGTATCGATCGATATTGGAAGGTATCGCCTATACGATGAAGAACAATGTGACCAACATGACAGATGAATTAGGCAAATCAATCAACGAGGTCATCGTTACTGGCGGCGGATCAAACAGCGATTTGCTAATGCAAATCTTCGCCGATGTCTTCAACCTGCCGATCAAGCGCAATGTCGTCAACGGCAGTGCCAGTGTCGGAGCCGCGATCAACGCAGCTGTTGGGTTAGGCATCTATTCAACTTATGAAGAAGCTGCTGAAAAAATGGTCAAGGTCAAAGATGTCTTCACTCCGGTCCCAGAAAACGTGCAAATCTACAAACAATTGAATGAAGGTGTTTATCAAGGCTTGACGGAGTATACCGACGAAGTTCTGAAAAAAACGCACAAAATTTTACATCCAGAAAACTAAGCAATCCCCCTAGCATTCGTTTTGCTAGGGGGTGTTGATTTACCATTTTTCAAGTTGTGTCGCCATCTCCCAAAAAGCATACTCCATTTTACTGCTGATTACGAAAGCCTCCAGCATTTGCTTCTGTTCACCCTCGGCGCTCTCTTCATATAAACGATCCAGCAACGCCCGTTCTTTGCAGATCGCTTGCGCCGATTCCTCACCAGAATAAGTCTCGATCCAGCGCTGATACAAAGGGCTCGGAGATCCACTCTCGATTAGCCGTGTGCCAATCTCCTGATACAACCAGGCACACGGCAGCATACCCGCAAAAGCAGTGTTCGGCGTGCCATCAATCAATTGTCGGTACATGTGCGAAACATAGTGATAGGCCGTGGGAGCGATTGGGGTGTTGACGATCTCTTCTTCTGTGATCTTCAACTCGTTAAAAAAATCAGTCCGAATCGCGACCTCTCCCAGCATCAAATTCTGTGCATTCTCCAACAACTGTTTCTTGACTGCCGGATCATTCGTCTGATCCGCGATCAAGCCGTAAAGCTTGCTGAAATGCTCTAAATAATACCGATCCTGCAAGAGGTAATAGCGAAATACCTCTGCAGACAAGTTACCTTCAGCCAATGAACGCACAAAGGGATGTTCAAAACTTCCATCCCAGTACGCTGCAGCCTCTTTGCGTGCCATCTCTGTAAACATCTTTTTTCCTCCTTCTGAATGGGTTTTCCATCAAAAAACCCCTCTTCTCCTCGAAATGAGACAAAAGGGACGCTCAGCTAATAAAAAAAAACGACCACAAAAAAAGCAGCCGGGGAAATAACAACTATCCTTTCATCATGGTCACACTTTCCCTGCGTCAGTCCTAACTGTTTCAGGTTCAATGGGTATTATCTCAGCTTATCAAGCACCCCTCGTGTCTATTCAATTGTTAAAAGTATAGCATACCTTTTTATCAAATAATACATGCGAAAAAAGAATCAATATTTACAAAAGTGGGCTGGTTTTATGCACGAAGGATAAACGGTGTTTGAAATTCTCAAAATCTCAGGTTACTTCCCACAATTTCATGCTATGATGGAAAAAAGGGGTGGAGATATGCCGATCAAAGCAATTATTTTAGATATGGATGGGACCTTATTAAGTGATCAACAGCAGATCAGTCCTCGTACCAAGGAAAGCTTGATTCGTGCTCAACAAAAAGGAGTCAAAGTCGTTTTGGCGTCAGGACGTCCAACATCAGGAATGATGGCCTATGCCAAAGAACTAGAGATGGAAAAGCATCATGGCTTGCTGGTCTCCTACAATGGGGCTAGAATCATAGACTGTGAAAATCAAAAGGAGCTGTACAATCAGTCTCTAACAATCGAAGAGGGCAAAGCAGTTTTAGAGCACCTGAAGCAGTTTGATGTCAAAATCATGATCGATAAAGAGGAATACATGTATGTCAACGATGTATTTGACTGCTGGGTGACTTATCGCGGAGAACCATTGAATATCATCGAATATGAATCACGAGCGGGCAATTATTTGCTCTGCGAAAAAAAAGATCTTGCCGATTTTCTTGACTTTCCAGTCAGTAAAATTTTGACGGCAGGTGATCCTGAGTATTTAAGGGAGATGCATCAAGAAATGATGGCACCCTTCAAAGACGATCTCCACTGTGTCTTCACCGCTGATTTTTATTTTGAATTTACAGCGAAAGGCATCAATAAGGCGAAAGCGCTGGAAACGGTGTTGGTGCCGTTAGGAATCGAACGTGCAAACATGCTGGCATTCGGTGATGGGCATAATGACATTACTATGGTGGAATATGCAGGGATTGGTGTAGCGATGGACAATGCGGTTGGGGAATTGAAGCAGACAGCAGACCGTGTGACCGACTCCAACAATCAGGACGGCATCGCTCTCGTAGTAGAGGAACTGGTGCTTCAGGCATCGACGCTGGATGCAAAATAGAAAGATAAGACAGGAAATCAGTTTGGTTTCTTGTCTTTTTTACTCTTTCATATTAGCAAGAAAATTTATGCATGGCGTTTGTCACGATCAAATGGTGATAAGAAATCAATGTTAAAAGCATTGGGTATTACTTGATAACTATTGGGAATCTCCTTCATATAATTACTGTTCTAGTACACAACATATGGGAAATTACCCTTTCTGTGCTTTAAGATCGCTTCAAAAAATCAATCGTTGAACGACTGCGCGAAGTGGAAAATTAATAGAAGAAAAAGACATGAACTTCATCGTATAAGTTCATGTCCTTTTCAAAAGTGTCAGCGAGATGTTGGTGGAGCCACCCTCAAGGCAATCAACAATTGAGCATCATGCAAAATTTCTTCGCTGGTCACTTCTATAGGCGGCGATTTGCCAAAAGCGCCAGTACTGGTTTGCTTGAACAACGCTTGAGTATACCTGCTGCAAGGAGAGATCATCGATTCGGCTTCTTTCATATTTACGGCAATTAAGGTGTTAAGATTACGAACCAGGCTTTGATCTAGGAGATGACAAGACAATACCGTAGGGACAAAAGATAGTCCGACTGTATGATCTGGACAAACACATTATTGAATAGGTGAAAATCTCGGTGTGATGATGAAACGTCTGCAGACGACCGGATTAGCGGAACAGACATTTTTAAGCCCGAAAATGGTTCAGCAACTATTGAAATAAAAGATGACTGTACCTGGCTAACCGATTGCTGTGTACAATTTTTATATAGGCTCATCGGAATAGCAAAGGGATTACCCGCTTTAAATAGCACCCTATATGTGACCCAGATTTTTTGATAAGCTTAGCTCTGATACGTTAACGATCAGGAGGAATAGAAAATGAAACGTTGGATGATAGGAGCAGGTCTGCTCTTCATTTTTTTAGGAACTGCCGGGTGCAGCAATAACAAGACGACCGATAGTCAGACCAGAACACTCGAAACAAAGAACCAAACCACAGAGAAAAAAGAAAGCTCAGAAAAAAGTTCAAGCACGATACAATCCTCTCAAACGACCGCTGAAAGCAGCTCGGATCAGCCAACTGCTGTCTGGGATACGAACAAAGCAACAGCTCTTCAACAGTTTATGGAGAATTGGGGTGAGAGCATGGGACAATCCTATCAAGCGTATCAACCAGGAAACAGTGTTGATTTTTATGGATTGAAGCTGCCTGATGGTATTTTAGGTCCTAACAAAAATCAGCCGATGGCGGTGAATGATACCATCGTCTCTGCTGAATGGTCTCAAAATGGGACATCCTCTGCGGACTACTCGATCGTTGCGAGTTATTCTGATGCGGAGTCTGCACCTTATGCAGGAAAGCACGTGTATTTTTTTGCGATTTATCAACAGCAGCCAGTTGTGCTGATGTCAATGCAAAACCAAGAGATGCCAGATGGCGCGTTTCATTTTAAAGCGACAGACAACCAAGATTTAGCAGCTGGTTTTCAACAACTATTTGAAGGACAAATTCCTGAGCTTTCGGCCAAGCCCCAAACGAAATGGACCTCGATGGAGGAAGCGATCCAATTTTATGAAGCAACTTATCGGAACACCGCAAATGAAATCAGTCAGCATATCCTGTGGGAAAACTACGATCGAAAATGCTGGAATCTAGTAGAACATAACGGCAATCGTATCGTGCTGCATTGGAGCAATATCAGCGGAGCCGGAGGAAGCTATAACGAATTCGTTAAAAATGACACAACAACGGACCTGATTTTTTATGATGGCAATACATCTTATCCAGATCGTCCAAGTCGCAAATACACCGTTCAAAACAGCGACCATAAGGTGATTGCAGAAGAAGAACTTTGGAACAAATAAGAAGAGGTGCTTCTGAAATGACGGAAGAAATTTACAAAATGAACGTATTCAACTGCTCCTAAAGTATCATTCGACAATGGGTCCTAAGGCGGATGAGCTCGTGGGGAATATCACATACACTGAACTTGTAAATAAATGAAGAGAGTTGGAGTGAGTGTGAAGGGAAACAGGTTGAATATTCTTTATTTGATGTTGGGGCAGTTTATTTCTGTGTTTGGCGGATCGATTTTACGTTTTGCACTGTCATTATTTGTATTGGATGCGACTGGGCGGGCCGATGTCTTTGCGACCGTGCTGGCGATTTCAAGTATTCCGGTATTATTTGCGCCGATCGGCGGTGCGATCGCGGATCGGTTTGATCGCAAGCGGCTGATGGTTTTGATGGATGTCGCCAATGCGGTGATCGCTTTGCTCCTATTTTTAGTAATCGGCACTTCAGAGTCGATTTTAGGGATCGCTTTATTGATCTTCGTATTGTCGATCGTAGGCAGCTTCGATACACCCGTTGTAGGAGCGAGTATTCCATTATTGGTAGAAGAGCATGAGCTGGAAAAGATGAACGGCTTGTCAAATGGCATCCTGCAACTGTCAAACGTGGTCGCACCGATCATTGGCGGTATTTTTTATGGGCTCATCGGAGCAAAGGTTTTGGTAGCCAGCAGTATTCTCTTCTTCGTGATTGCCGCGATCATTGAGAGTTTTTTGAAGATTCCGTTTACCAAAAGGACTCAGACTGGTAGTCTGGCTTCTATGCTGACGGCTGATTTGAAAGATGGTTTTCGAGAGGTCAAAAACAATCAGGTGATGCTGAAAGCCATCGTGATCGCTGCGTTGATCAACTTTTTATTGACGCCCTTCTTTATTGTGGGACTGCCGATCATTTTGCGGATGGGCCTTCAGGTCAATGATACCTTGTATGGAATCGGAATGGCCGTATTCAGCTTGGCCAGTATCGTCGGGGCTGTTTTTGCAGGTCCTTTGACTAAAAAAATTCGATTCAATAATTTTTACTTGATCTTTACTGCTTCGGGCATCGCATTAATTGGAATGAATGTTGTAATGAGCTTGGCTGGAGGAACGATCGGGTACCTGGCAGTCGTGGTAACTGAGATCATCGTAGGAATCATGCTGAGTGCGATCTCGATCTATTTGATCTCTCTTTTGCAGAAAATCACACCGAAACACAATTTGGGAAAAGTGATGGCTACGATCATTGCTGTAGCACAGTGCGCCGTGCCATTAGGCCAATTATTGATGGGAGTACTGTTTAAAAATACAACAGTTTCGGTGTTTGTACCTGTTTTATTTATCAGCGGTATCGTCTTACTGGTCTCTTTTTTATGCTTCTTGATGTTCCGCGAGACCAAAGAGAGCGATATTTATGTAGTCAAGGAGAATTAAAAAGAAAAACGATAAGCGGGCTTGCTTATCGTTTTTTCTTTTTGTAAGATAGTCAAAAAAGCAAAGGAGTGTTTTTGATGGCAATATCAATCGTTCCTATTCAATTAGACGAAGCGGAAATTTTACAAGCGTTAAGTATCCGTATTTTCACTGAAACCTTCAGTGCCCAGAATACTCCGGAAAATATGACAGCCTATCTGACTGAAGCCTATCAGCTGGAAAAATTGCAAAATGAGCTGCAAAACCCAAACTCCAGTTTCTTCTTTATTTACTCGGATCAAGTGCTGGCAGGCTATTTAAAGGTCAACATCAACGAGGCCCAAACAGAAACCATTGCCGACAATGCACTGGAGATCGAACGAATCTATGTAGATCATGCTCTAAATGGGCAAGGACTGGGACAGGCTTTGATGAAAAAAGCAGAGGAAGTCGCGAGAGAAAAGGGCAGAGAGGCAATCTGGCTGGGCGTTTGGGAAAAAAATACGCGTGCCTTGGCCTTTTATCAAAAACAAGGCTTTCGTCAGGTGAGCACGCATTCCTTTTTGATGGGTGATGATGAGCAAACTGACTTGATCATGAAAAAGGAGCTGGGCGAATGACAAATCAAATCAAGCTGCGGGTGGCAAAACCAGCAGATGCAAGCAAACTATTGGCGATCTACAAGCCTTTTGTAGAAAAAACCGCAGTAACTTTTGAGTACCAAGTCCCAACAGTTGAAGAATTCCGTCAGCGAATTGAGACGACCCTGCAGACGCATCCTTATTTGGTAGCTGAAAATCAGGAGGGTGCGCTTTTAGGCTATGCCTATGCTCATGCGTACAAAGAACGAGAAGCCTACGACTGGAGTGTTGAAGTCACTATCTATTTAGCTGATCGCGCTCAAGGTTTGGGAATCGGTACGAAACTGTATCGGGCACTGGAGCAGGAGCTGGCAAAACAGCATATTTTAGTTTTAACTGCTTGTATCACTGGCGGCAATCAGAAAAGCGTTGCTTTTCACGAAAGCTTTGGCTATACGATGGTCGGAAATTTTAAAGCCATCGGGTACAAATTCGGGCAATGGCACGATGTTTATTGGATGCAAAAACAGCTTGAAGCTCCGTGTGCGACTATCGAGAAAGTCATTCCTTATTCAAAAGTGATGAATCAATTGAATGAAAAGCAGCGAACGGTGGGTTAAAGACCACCATTCGCTGCTTTTTCTAATTGCAATTGCAGGATCAGTGACAACAGCTGCTGCTGATTGGCCAATTGATAGATCTCAGACGTTAGGGGAAAGCAATCCACGGCTACATTGACACAACGATCGCTTAATAATAGGTCCACCTCATCATCCAGGCTGGCTGCCTGATATTCCACAAAAGGCAATTGATCGAACAGTTTTTTGACCTGCAGCGACAAGATCGGATCTGGATTTGAGAGAATACCCACGAGTAATTTAACAGGACGTATCCAATAAGGCTCCAACAATACTGCCAGATGCAGCACTAGATTATTCATACAACGTCCGACCCAAAAGAAATTTTTTCGCCGAGAGACGTTCGTTAAAAAGGTTTGTAAAAATTCGATCAAAGACGTCGGGAAAACTTGATCCTTCCATTTTACATCGATTAATTCACTGGAGTCGGGAACAGTACGTTGATGGAATCCGAAATTCAGCAGAGTCAAAAAGGAGTTCGTTCGGATCAGTTCTCGTTCGTCCGTCGTCAAGCGAACACCTGTGTTTTGACTATAAAAGTTGCTGATGAATTCTTGGCACAGTAAAAAGAGCGGGTTCTCCTGCTCCAAAAGATTGTTTTGATAACTAATCAAATAAGGCAGACGAACATCTTTGGTGGTTAAACAGCATGAGGTGCACATCAGCAGCCAAAAAAAGAATTTGATTTCGTTCGTGTAATCTTCTCCCTCAGCAAACCAATTCGAAAAGTAGGCATGCAAGGGAGCATCCTGTTTGCTGACTGGCATGTTTTCCAACAATGGACAAGCTTCGATCGTATGCCCAGCAAGGATACGCAAGCGGGCTATCAATAGATGACACAACGTTTCTTCCTCGTTAATAACGATTTCGGAGGAAGACAGCTGCAGCAGCAGAATTTCCTCATGACCAAAAGAAATCAACAATTTTTTTAGGTCTTCGCCACGAGAGCCAGCCCAAATCAGAGCAAATAGGAAACGACGAATCGTACGTTCTTCGCCTTCGAGAGAGGCCTTAGATAGATTTATTTTGATCCCGTTTTGCAGGAGCAGGTTGACAAGCGGGCGTAACCCGCGACGCACAGAAGAATGGCTAATAAATAGTTGTTTGCTGAACGTGGCCAGATCGGCTTTTGGCTGAGTCAGCAGAAAGATGGCAAATTGATAGGACAGAGATTTTTGAAACAAAAAGCGCTGATATAAGGGATGACGATACGCTATTGGTTGCCAGTTGATTTTTTGTTTTCCTATTAATAGTTCGTAATCGAAGAGTTCATAAAATTCTCGATCCATATCCAACAACAAACTATGAACTGTTTTGAACGAGTACCCTACAGACTGACTAATGAAGTGAATAGTATAGACGCCTTCTTCTAAGGTCAGCAGAAGATCAATCACAGACATTTTCTTTTTTTCTGAATCGTTCAGCAACATTCTACGCATCATACAACCCTCCTTTAATGAAATTAACAAATAAAAGAAAATAAATCTTTTCAATAATAATAAAATAATCAATTTTTTGTGGAAAATACTGATTTAACAGCGTTATGTCGGTTTTAAAAACATTGAATATAAATTAAAAAAAGTTAGGAAATATTGTGAATTGCCGAAAAAAATTCGAAGTGTCATAATAAAAATATCGCAAAAGAAATAGGTGAAATTTATGAAATTTAAACCGTCAGAAATCGAACACCCAATCAAAATGTACATTCGAAGAGACCTTGGGATCACAGTTGAGCAATTTGGAAAACTGGCAGGGATTCCTCAGTCCACACTGGCTACTTGGATCAAGCGCAATCGTCGAGTAGAAAAATTGCCAATCAACTTTTATAGTGCTTTAGCGATTGTAGGCCGCAAAAAAATTGAAGTCGTCTATGCGGATCTGTTATCCTGGCAACAAAAATATGACCAATACATTCAGGAACGCTTGCAAAAAATCGCTGATGAAAAATCCTTGTTTGTTCTTGCTGCCAAAGAAGGCAAGAAGGTTGCAGAAGCTTATCGAGCGAAGAATCAAGAAGATGCTTTGTTGGAGCCTGTCAAAAGACTGGGAAGAGCGGTTGAAAAACTTGATAGTGATCGCTTCATTCAGACAATGATCGAGATCTATGGAGAGATCGCCGAACCGATCCCGACGTGGCTGGCAAAGACGGTGGGGAAAAAGCAAGTGTTGAAAGAAGTCGGACAAGCTTTTTATAATGAGGTGTTGATCAATCGATGTCGTGTAGAGTAATCGACCAATAAAATGCGGTTGGATAGCTGCCGTATTTTATTGGTCGATATAAAAAGGATATCCAATTGTTCGCGGAAATGGCTTCAAGAGTTGACGTGTTTCAATCGATTGGCGGCGAATCTATCCGAACGAAGATGACATGGAGCGAATCAAGCAGAAACTGCTGACTATCAAAGTCTCGTGAACCAATGGACGCAATCATCCAAAAAACAGGCACTGCTAGAAATTTTCCAGCAGTGCCTGTTTAGCAACTTTTTATAATTCTTCTTGGATCGTACGGGTAATTTTTTCTAGGTCAGGTGTCATGTTTCCAGTATGTTTGGCAATATCAGAGACACGCAGGAAGCTATTTTTATACATCGCAACTTCGCGGAATTTGGAATATTTTTCTTCGATCTCGTTAAAAGTGGTTGGTTTTTTATCATTTTTTTCCACTGTTTCAGAGCCGTTCACATAATGCATCTCTAAAAAAGACAACGCATCGTTGACGCCATCCAAAAAAGCTTCATACTCTTCTTGGCGGATTTTCCCGTCGGCTAAGCGTTTCTTTTGTTTTTCGATAAAAAGTTCAACTACTGTTTCCATTTTATTCCCCCAATTGTTTGCCCATGGGCAAACGCGTTCTCCTTAATATTGTACTATGAATTGATGGTTTTGTGTCAGGAAAACGCAAAAAGGTGTTAAATTTTTCTCATTTTGATGGATAACAGAAAAAGGAAATTTTGAAAAAAGATAAACTCTCTTTTTTTGTTGTGGTAGAATATGTTAAGTGCTCAAGGAAACTCGTTCCCGTTTGTCCTTAAAAAACAAAAAAGGATTTTTTTTAAAATAAAAACGGGTATAAAATGCATTTAAAAATTCAAAGGAAGAGTGTCCTTGATAAAAAATCTTTATTTTCAAAAAGGGAGTGTAAAAAATGGAACAAGTGGAAAAGCATTTAAGAAAAGCGAAAACTTGGAATATGGTCTTGTTGGTATTAGGGTTGATATCAGTTATTTTTGGAGTGATTAATTTGCCTAGCTTATTTAAAGTGCCGGATAAAGCTCCGTACGAAGCAATGGGCAGTTACGGGCTGGAGCTTTACGAACAAATTACCGGCCCATTCCAAAAGGTGAACACCATTGTTGGATTGATTGTCTCGATTATTTTACTTATCTGCTATTTTAAGGCAAACAGTGCGTTAAAAGAGAACAAGGTTCCTACCAAAATTCCTTATTATGGGTATCTGGCATGGACAATCATCAGTCTTATCATCGCATTTATTACGACACCTAAAGGGTCAGTGATGGAAGGAATCGATATTTCGAAAATCACTATGATCATTGGAACAGTTTTCCAATTTATAATTGCCATTCCTGCAATCTTAGTCATCGTCCACCTCTTTAAAGCGGAACCTGAGGAGTAAGCTAGAATGAAAAAACCTTTTGCAAATGTTACCCGAAAACAGAAGATACGGATGAGCATCATTGCTGGTATTTTAGGATTGCTTCTATTGATCGGGGTCTTTGTTTATTCTCAGACCCGTACTACCAGCAAAGAAGCGGAGAGCGACTACCAAACGACTGTCTTGAAAAAATCGGAGCCCTTAACTTTCAAAGGAGTGGTCGATGCTTCTGAAGTGCGAGAATATTCCAATGATCCTACGATGGGCAAGCTCAATACGATCGATGTTACCACTGGTCAGCAAGTGGATATCAATACGGTATTGATGACCTATACGAATGAGGAAATGACGGATCAGGCGAATGAACAAAGTACTAGCTTAGAGAAGTTGAATTTGGCTGTCGCCAATGCGCAAGAAAATTTAAATTTAGCAGCAGCTAAGCGCGACAAAGCCCAGACCAGTTTGAATGATTCTGAATACAATTACAACAACACCAATGAACACAGTAGTGAAGAAGCCGCTATGAAGAAGCAAGAATATAAGCAAGAAATCACGCAATACCAAGCAGAGTTGGATGCCGCTCAAGACGGAGTCGTCCAAGCTCAGCAAATGCTGGAAAGTGCTCAGGTCGATTTACGTGCAGGCAATCAATCGTTGGAAACGATGCGCGCCCGAGCCACTAAGACAGTCACCAGCACGACTGCGGGAATCGCTTATGTCAATGAGAAGGGACGGACCGATAATTCGGTCCCGATTGTTCAGATCATCAGTTCTGATGTGACGATCCAAGGAACGGTCACTGAATACGATTATGACCGTTTGGCGGCGAACCAGCAGGTGACTATCAAACCGGTTACTTCAGAAGAAGAAATCTCAGGAACCATCACTCAGATCGATCAATTGCCTGAATCACCTGCCGTAGCATCTGCACAAGGCATGACTGGGGGCGCAACAGCAGCTTCCGTATCGAATTATCACTTCACGGTCAAGCCGGAGAAGGTATTGCAGTATGGCTACAATGTGCAGATTACCTTGCCATTAGACGAAATTCGTTTGCCGAAAAACAGTGTCGTCAAAGAAGAGGATAAACGATATGTGTTTGTTCATCGAAACGGGAAAATCCATAAAACCGAAGTTACGACAGAAGAGCGTGACGGTTATCTGGTCGTAACAGATGGTGTGAAAGAAAAAGACCGCATCGTTGCCAATCCTGATAAAAACCTTAAAGATGGTCAGGAATTGGCGGTGAACTAAATGATCGAATTGAAAAATGTCAATAAATACTATCGATCGGAAGAAGAGACTCTCCATGTTTTGAAGGATATCAATTTGAAAGCCGAAGCTGGCGAAATGATTGCAGTCATGGGTCCTTCAGGTTCAGGGAAATCTACGTTGATCAACACACTGGGATTTATCGATACAAAGTTCGAGGGCGAATATCTGTTTGAAGGTGAAAATCTTGTGACTTCGTCAGATGATCGACTGTCAAAAGTTCGAAATCAAGTGGTTGGATTCGTATTTCAAAATTTCAGTCTGATCGAAAACAATACCGTCTATGAGAATGTCGAGCTGCCGTTGCTGTATAGTGGACTCGGATTTAATCAAACAAAAAAAAGGGTCATGCAGGCATTGGAAAAGGTTGGTTTAGCTGATAAAGCAGAGAAGCATCCTAAACAATTGTCCGGTGGACAGCAGCAGCGGGTAGCAATCGCTCGAGCATTAATCAATCAGCCAAAGTTTTTGATTGCTGATGAGCCGACTGGGGCTCTGGACACACATACTTCGGCTGAAATCATGAATCTGTTTAAAGAGCTGAACCGTGAAGAAGGAGCAACGATCTTCATGGTTACCCATGACCCGGAAGTCGTGCCTTATTGTACACGGTTAGTATCGATCCGAGACGGAGCGATCATCGAGGACAAGGCGGTGATCAGCGAATGAAACTTTATGTAAACTGGCGTTCTTCTTTAGGTTCGATTTTTAAAAACAAAAAACGCAGTTTCTTGACGATGTTCGGGATCATTATCGGAATTGCAGCCGTGATCGCGATTTTGTCGATTGGTCGTGCGTATGAACGTGAAATGATCAAGAGCCTCAGTGCGAATGATTCCGATAAACTGGAAGTCACGATTCAGTTCACGCCAGATGATCAGGCATTGTATTTTTCCAATCTTGAAATGATTCCAGACACCGATTTTCACTTAATTGAAACCATTGATGGTGTTGAATCCGTAGAACATCCCAAGTCTGATCTTTCCTATATCTACAAGACACTGCCTGTTCGAAATAAAACGAAGCAAATGCAGATCGATGCCGTGACTGATGATGGCAAAGAAGCGGTTCATGGCCGTGGTTTGACTGACTATGACAACCTGACGCTGCAGCAAATCGTAACCATTGACGAGAATCTGGCGAAGGATTTGTTCGATACGCCTAAGGCAGCAGTTGGCCGCGGATTAGAAATGGATGGCTACACCTTTACAATCGTCGGCGTTTACGCTGGGGTTGAAGGAGATACTATGTTTTCGATGGGAGAGGCTGCCGTTCAGATTCCACGCAAAACCTATATTCATTTCTTTGGCAATGATGAAGACACCAGTGCGGTGAAATTGTCCTTACGAAATGGATCGAAACCAAATGAAATCACAGATAAAGCCATCAAACAGCTGCAGGAGCGCGGAACGATGCGCGATTCTGGTGAATATGGAGCTTCAGATATGGCGTTGTTAAGTGATGGCGTGAGCCAAATGTTGAGTACGATCACTCTGTTTATTAGTTCTGTCGCAGGCATCTCCTTGTTCATCGCCGGCGTCGGTGTAATGAACATGATGTACATCTCGGTTTCAGAGCGGACCAAAGAAATCGGGATTCGCCGTGCTTTAGGGGCCACCCGGGGAGCGATTCGCACCCAATTTCTACTTGAGGGGATGACATTGACCTTAGTAGGTGGAATCATTGGGTATATCTTCGGGATGATTTTAGCATACATCTTCGGATCAATCATGAAGCTGCCGATCTCGATTGACTTGTTTACGGTTGTTCTGGCGGTCGGTGTATCCAGCGGCATTGGGCTGATTTTCTCGGTTATGCCGGCATCCGAAGCTGCGAAAAAAGATTTAATCGACATTTTAAGGTAGGGGAAAAGCTTTCTAGATTTCATATTTAGAAAGCTTTTTTCGCTGTTTCCTTGGCATGTTATAATAGGAGTAACAGTTTTAGGAGGGTTTAAGAATGTTCCGTTATTCATATGAGGACAAACAGCGTATCACAGCTATGATCATCCTGGTCATT
Organism: Enterococcus florum; assembly: GCF_004309355.1. Lineage (GTDB taxonomy): Bacteria > Bacillota > Bacilli > Lactobacillales > Enterococcaceae > Enterococcus_A > Enterococcus_A florum. The sequence continues at coordinate 85,084 of NZ_BJCC01000024.1, forward strand.
TCTTTTGCTTTTCCGATTCCATTGCTTGGAATTATTTCGGGCATTCATTTATTGCGGCAGGTTAATAGGAATCTGCTGCCTTCGGGGTTTAGAGTTGCCGGTATTCTATTGATTTTAGAGCAAACAGTGATTTATGTTCCGATGCTGGCCTATTTATGGATCGTCGGATAGTATTAGGCGAATGGGACACTTGTTTCCTTTTTGTAGCAACAATGATAAAATAGTAAGAAAATTTCGAAAAAAGTACTAGAGCAACGGGGGATGAAGATGGAAAAAGCAAAACAGCGTCAATTGTTGAAAATGATTGAACGAGACTGTCGGTTATCGACAAAAGAATATGCAATCATGTTAGGGGAAGAAGAAACCATTGTGGCTGCGGAAATCAAACGTTTGGAAGATGCGAAGGTGATCGCCGGTTATCGTGGTTTGGTGGACTGGGATCGAATTGAAGATGATTGGATCGAAGCCTTAGTAGAGATCAGTACGCTGCCGCAAGGAGAAGATGGATATAAAAATGTTGGTGATGCCATCCGTAAATTTCCAGAGGTCCAATCTCTGTTCTTCATCAGCGGTGGTTTCGATTTCATCGTACTGGTTCAAGGACGAAACATCAAAGAAATTTCCAAATTTATTTCAGCGAATCTGGCACCGATTCCTGAAGTGACAGGAACACGCACGCACTTTTTATTAGACAAATACAAACAATGGGGTATTGACTTGGAAGAAGACAATACTGATCCGCGGATCATGGTGTCACCATGAGGGATTTTTTAGCAAAAAAAATCAAGGAGGTCCAGCCATCAGGCATCCGAAAATTTTTCGACATTGTTTCCGAACAGCCGGATGCGATCTCGTTGGGGGTAGGTGAGCCGGACTTTGATACCCCGCGCCACATGACAGAGGAAGGCATCCGCTCTTTGCGAGAAGGCCGGACCTTTTATACAGCGAACGCTGGATTACTACAGTTAAGAGAGAAAATTTCTGATTATTTGGCTGAACGGGTCAAGGTTCGCTACGATCCTAAGACGGAGATCATTGTGACTGTTGGCGGCAGTGAGGCGATCGATTTGGCGATGCGTGTGTTTATTGAGCCCGGCGATGAGGTGATCATTCCTCAGCCGGCATTCGTGTGCTATGAACCGATCACTCGAATGGTCGACGGTACACCGGTTACAATCGATTTGCAGGCAGAAAATGAGTTTCAACTTACACCGGATCAATTGGAGGCAGCGATCACGGAAAAGAGCAAAATTTTGATCTTATCCTATCCTAGCAATCCAACTGGAGCAGTGATGGACCGCGATGCGCTGATCAAGATTGCAGATGTAGTGAAACGGCATGATCTTTTAGTGATTTCAGATGAAATTTATGCTGAGCTTGTGTATGATGAGGCCTTCATCAGCATTGCTTCTCTCCCTGAGATGAGAGAACGAACGATCGTAATCAATGGCTTCTCCAAAGCATTTGCTATGACCGGATGGCGTTTAGGATATGTTTCTGGTCCTGAGCTGTTTATCGAACAAATGTTAAAAATCCATCAATATACGATCATGACGGCACCAACAGCCAGTCAATATGCAGCATTAGAAGGGTTAAAGGATTGGAAAGACACTGTAGAAACGATGCGGATCTCGTATGAGGAACGACGGAATTTTCTGCACCATGAACTGACACGGATCGGTTTGCCCTGTTATCGAGCAAAGGGTGCCTTTTATTTATTCCCTCAAATCAGTCAGTTTGGTTTAAGCAGTGAAGACTTTGCTTTGCGACTGCTAGAGCAAGAAAAGCTGGCGGTGGTACCAGGATCGGCCTTTGGTGCCAGTGGAGAAGGGTACTTGCGTTTATCCTATGCTTATTCTATTGAAGAGCTAAAAGAAGCTATCAAACGAATGGAACGTTTTGTGCGGCAATTTAAATAGGAACGCTCAAAAAAGACAAGCAGACGCTTGTCTTTTTTGAGTGGAAAGGGCGTTCATTTTTCTAAGAGTTGGTTTAGTTTTTATGATTTTGCATTTTTTTTGAAGGAAAATTTGTTATACTATTCGAGAATAAATGGATTGGAGGAGGAAGCTTGAGCAGAAAAACGATCATTTGGGTCGTAATCGGTGTTCTTGTCACAGGGGCGTTGTCCTTTGCAGGGTATCGAGTGTATCAAGACCGTAAGATCGAGACCAAGATCGAAGTCAACAAGGCGTTCAGCCAGAAATTAAAAAAATTATATAGTGATCAAGAGAGCGGCTATTTTAAATCAGATCTTTCAGAAGAGGCATTCGATTCTCTATTGACTCAGGTCAGCAACAGCAGTGAGGCAGATGAAAGTCAAATGACAACAGCAATTGATCAAGCCAAAAAGGATTTCCAGATCCAATCACAGGTGAACGAGCTCTTTGAGACAGAAGTATTGAATGGGATGGCATTGTCTGCCAAACCCGTGCTTAAGGCCCCAGATTCACAACAAACAATTCCTGATTTAGAGCAGCAGATCGGTGAGAGTCCAGCCAAAGACAAAAGCTGGGGACAGGATATTCAAATGATCTTGTCCATCGCCAAAGAACAATCGGTACAATTTGACGAGGCGGAGAAAACCATCGGTGATTTGGCCGATCAGCGGGCTGTGAGCTTATCTGATTATCTAACCGGCGTTCAAACGGTTGCTTTGCTGCCGGATGGTGATTACAAGGAAAGTTTGCTGACCAAATTGGATTCAGTGAAAACGGAGCTAAACAATGCAAATGCTCAATTTGCTTCCAGCATTGCGCAAGATGAGCAGAAAATTGAAGCAGAAGCAGAAAAATACCGCAAAGAAAAAGCTAAAGTTTTGGAAGCAAAAAGCAAGGAATTGAGCAAACTGAAGACCGAGATCAATCAGAAACGACTCACTTATGAATCGTATGCCCGAATCAGCCGCAGTCGTGAACAAAGCGGCAGCCGATCGAGTGAGAGTGAAGATTCTGTTGATTCAAGTTCCTCTTCAAGCAGCACAACAGAGTCTACCAGCGAAGAGTCATCTAGTGAGTAAACAGCGAGCATTTTCAAGGATTTCACGATCTTGGAAATGCTTTTTTCTTTTGGATCGTATTTCGAGTTGGTTTCCACGATAGAGCGAAGAAAAAGGAACGCTGATTCAATAAAAAAACCACCAAAGTCAGGCAAGGCAGCTTTGGTGGCTGGTTTTAAGGTCGGGCAGTTCTCGTAGAATTATTCGAACTGCTGCTAGTTGTACTGCCGCGCAATTGTCGTTCCAGTTCTTCGATGCGTTTGTCTAATTCTTTGCTCTCTTCTTGTGCAGACTTGATCGCTTCATCGGCATTTTCCACATCTTCATTTAAGGAGTCCTTCTCCTGTTCATATTCGGTTTGTTTGTTTTGGTAAACGCTGGAATATTGCCGGGTCAATGGTCCGCCGGCTGGTTCAACCGTTTTGATCAATGAAACTACTTGCTGTGCATAGTTGTCAAAAGTTTCCCAGTTATCTTCTGTATCAGTCACGATCAGTTCAAATTGGCTCAAGGTTTGGATACGATCGGACAGTAGCTCGTTGCTGAATGAAGCTGCTTCGGCTACTGTTGGATTGTTCAATTTGGCTGCTACGAGTTCATTGGTCTTTTCTTTTGCCAAGATATCTAGAGACTGAGTCGCTGCTGTCAAGGCGTTTTGACGTGCGGCTAAAACTTGCTTGGCTTGACTGGACCGAGAGATCAACTGTCCATTTTGCTTGGAAACCGATGTCGGCATTTGAAAATCAACGTCTTCTTTGCCTTGGTTCAATAGATCCATCGTTTCTTTAAAGATCTGTCTGGTGGCTTTTCCTACACTGGTATTGTCCTGCGGCTGCGGGGTATCGTCTCCGATCCATACTGCTACAGTGTAATGAGGCGTGGCGCCCACTGTCCATAAATCTTTTGCTTCGTCTGTTGTCCCAGTCTTGACTGCCCAGTTTTTGTTGTGCGCAAGTTCGATATCGTTCGCTGTCCCATCTCGTTCTTGATGGACAGCCTTCATCGTATCGAGTGTTAAATAAGCAGCATCGTCACTGTAAACTTTTCGTTGTGGGACGTCATTTGACGTAAAAATCTGTTCATTTTTGTCCTTACGAGTGATACTTTCGATATTCGTCGGCATTCGATAATTGCCTTGATTGACTAAGGTGGCAATCCCAGAAGCCATTTCTTGAGTGGTCGCACCATAAGTCATTCCGCCAACAGCGATGATCGGATTGTCATCGGCAACATCTAGTCCGGTGAACTGCATTTGAGCCAGAGACTGATAGACAGGCTCCTGCAGCTCTTGACTGTTTTCCATCGCTAATTTATAAGCGACGACATTAGAAGAAACAGCTAATGCATCCCGCAATGTCATGTTGCCTTTTGATCCATTATAAATGTTGTTCGGGTAGTTGTTGTTCGGCCGATCGTCAGATACCCGACTGGTTTCCAGCAAGCCACGTTCGTAGGCGGGTGCAAAGGAGACTAACGGCTTGATGGCAGAGCCTGGTTGACGATAAGAAAGAAAGGCCCGATTATAGGTATTGCCTTCTTCACCGCGCCCCCCGATACTCGCGACGACATTGCCGGTTGCATTGTCGATCACCGTAACAGCTCCTTGTTTAGTAAAGATATTTTTTTCAGGATCCCGTTCGGACCAGCCTTCCATCACGCGAGAAACGATCTCCTGCAGCTGGTTGTGCAAGTCCTGATTGATATTGGTGTGGATCTCATAGCCACCAGACAAGATGCGTTGGTAGACCTTATTGTAGGCATCTTGGTACTCCTGATTGTAACGTTCTTCTTCTTCTTTGCTGTCAAATTGATACTGGAAGCGAAAATCCTGCTGACGCATTAAAATTTTGGTCGCAGAATCCACCGCCAAGGCGATTTCATTGTCACCCAGATCATTGTTGAGCGCGTCTGAGTGTACACTGGCCTCGATATCGTCTTGAAGTGCTTTGTCATAATCGGCTTCGGAAATGTAGCCCTGTTGAAGCATTTCCTTTAGAATCAATTTAGCCCGTTTTAGCGTATTTTTTTTGTTTTTCACTGGGTCGAAGATTTCCGGATTATTGGTGATCCCGATCAAAGAAGCTTTTTCTAGCAAACTTGTATCGTTGATCGATTTGCCAAAATAAACGCGAGAGGCCGCATTGATGCCATAAGCACCATACCCGAAATAGACATTGTTCAAATAATATTCTAAAATCTGATGCTTAGTGAATTTCTTCTCTAACGACTGAGCCATCACCATTTCTTCGACTTTTCGAGAAATCGAGACTTCTGGTGTCAGGTAGATATTCTTAACAAGCTGTTGGGTAATCGTAGAAGCTCCGCGAACACCGCGCCCGAGCAATGCATTTAAACCGACCGTCAGCAGTCCTTGGGTATCTACTCCATGATGCTCATAAAAACGCTTGTCTTCAATGGAGATCAGCGCTTCTGAAACCAATGGGTCCATATCATCGTAGCTCAAATAGTCACGCTCCTGTGTTTTGAGCTCTTTGAGAGGCTGCTCATTGATATCCAGAATCGTGGTGGGTCGAAATTGTTTAAAATCACTTTCTTCAATGGTCTTTGCGTGGTTCTCTCCGGCATCGATCGCTGCCGTTACTACACGGCCATAACGTTGAAAAAAGAAGATTCCTCCAGCGACTGCTGCAAAGAACATGAGTGAGAGCACTGCAAGGGAGATTTTAGTGGCTCGTTTCATTTTTTTCGCTCGTTTCGGTTTGGCGGAAGCTGGTTCACGTTTTTGTCTTCGTTCTTTTCTTGGCATGCTTATCCCTCAAAAATTAGTTTTCTCTAGTGTAATAGATAACACAAGGCTTGACCATGCTATTTAAAATTTTTCAGGCAAAATTTAGAAAAAATAAGTAAAATTCGCTAATAATTCATTTTCAAGCCTTGACGAAAAAAACTTTAGTCGCCACAATGAAAGGGACTATAAAACGAGGTGACACATGAGTATAACAAAAAAATGGTTGCTTTTTTGGGGCATTTTAGGCGTATTGTTTGTGGGGATGTTTGCGATCGTGCTGACGGGGAATTTTCCGCAGTTTACGATTCCCTTTAGCGTTTTTGCCAGCGATGATCAAGGACAACAGGAGGAAGTATTACCTAAACTGCCATCTTTGGCATTAAAGGAAGTCAACGATCAAAACCTGCTGAGCGATCAAATGGCTATCGTTGAAAAACTAAATCGGGAACTGCAAGATGCTGAAAGCTTGGCCACATCGCAAGATTTAGATCATTCCTTACAAATGGTTTTTGGCGACACTGGGGACGAAAAGGGTGTATTTTCTCTTTATCGAAAGATCTACCCAGTCATCAGCTCGGAAGAAGCGGAATTTGTTCAGATCAGTTTGCTTGGATTTGGTCAAAAACTTCAAGGAGAGACAACCGTTACAACACAGCGACAGTTATGGACATTTACGAAAACCGATGGCTCACGGCAAGACTATCAAGTCGATCTAAGCTATGATTCCAAAGCACTCAAGACCATTGCTGCTGGTGATGCAGCAGATCCAAACGCGTTGACGATCACTACAGGGGATACGTACTTGGACAAATCGGCCGATTTTGAAACCACTTGGACGGACATGGCTGATAACTCTTCAGATACACGGTTGTATCAGGAAATGAAGAAGGCTGGATTGGATCCTAATCAAATCGAGTTTCAAGCACTGGAAAAAGAAATTCCAATCAAAGTAAAAGACGGCTTTTTTGAGTTATTCTCGGCTGCAAGAGGAGATTTGCACCATGCCTATTTGTCTGAGTTCTTCCATTCTAATACGCCAACAGATGGAGCAACAGAGTATACATTTAACGTTCCAACTAGTGAGAAGGATGTTGCAAGCTTTAAAGTTTCATATGATCGATTGAAGCAAACAATTACGTCAATCACGAAAGAGCAGTAGTCGAAGAGCCGCTGCTTTTTTGATCAAAAAACATTTAAAAGACTCTCGTTTGATTTAACAAGGGTTCTTGAGAAAAGACACGCTTAACAAAAACTTTTTAGTGTTTTTAAAAAGTCTTTAAAAAGATATCTCTCTTTCAGCAATTTTTATACCAATATTTTTAGAACAGATTTTCCCAACTCCAAATTTGTGGTACCCTATTTATAATAAGGAGTATAGAATCGAGGAAGATGATGAAAAAATTATTGCTGGGTTTGCTGGTGATTGTGCTAGCTGGAGGAGCTTTTCACTTCTTTTGGGACAGAAAAGAGCCAGCTCCTGTAGCAGACACTACCAATACTGAATATATCGAGGTTCCCTTTGCTGTGGATGGTGAAGATGAACGCAGCTACTTGTCAGATCTTTTACAAGAGAAGGGTCTTGAAACCATTGAAAAAGTGGCTTATGACAGTTATGATGCCTTATTTGAAGAGGGAATAGAGACTCGTGAAGATGGCCGTTCGTTCAAAAAAGGCACAGAGCAGGAATTTGTCGGCTCGCATGTCAGTCAGTCAAATCCTAAACGCTGGTACGGTTATTTTGCCAAATAGCACATGACACGATTAATGTTCAGCTTAATCGTGTTTTTTGGTTTGATGAACGAGAATGTACGGCGATTTAGACATCCTTTGGTTCGTTTTTTGATAGATAATACGAGAAAAGAAAGAGACTAGGGGGACAGACAGTGCAATCGACTTCAGATGACACAAGATGAGAGTGCAGAAGTATTAGGAGCAACCCGCCAAGCGATCTCAAATTGGAAAAATGGACGGAGTTATCCAGATATCGAACGAATTATCCATTTGTTTGACCTCTATTAGTGTCTCTAAATGTTAAAATGGTGCGTCATTTGCAAAAGAATAATCAGCACAACTGCTTTAGTAGACAATTAGTCTTAAACCTAATGGCAAATGGGTGTTTTTCGCTTCTTTTGTTCAAAACGGCCACGGTACTTAATCCAACATAGAAAGACCGACGTACACTTGAGTGCTTTAGATTTGAAACAGCTGCGGAAGCTGAAGAGAAAAAATAGTTGCTTTGTTGCTGGTTGATTTTTGTGCAGCGGCCGATTTTGGCTTTATCATGATTGGAGGGAAAGCGTTTAGTCATTTATAATGATTGAGTGCTTTCTTTTTTTTCTGAATGACTACCAAAGAACCTTGGTCTATCAAGGTTGATAAAAACTTTTGACAAGCAAAAAGGGGCAATGATAAAGAGTTTTGGTCGTCAAGAACCATCATTTTCGATAATCTAAAGTCACAAAGGAGCGAACAAAATGAATCTTAACAAACAAATCAAACATTTTCGTGACCGAGAAAAATGGTCACAAGAGGAATTGGCGGAAAAAATTTATGTTTCCCGCCAAACGATTTCCAACTGGGAGACTGGGCGCAGTTACCCAGACGTTCAAAACTTACTCTTGTTAAGTGTTCTTTTTGGCGTTTCTTTAGATGATTTAGTGAAAGGAGACGTGGAAATGATGAAACAGGAAGTAGAAAGAAAAGAAATGAACAAATGGTCGATCGTGATGATTGTTTCCTTAGTAATCGCGACGGTGTCCTTCGGTGCAGCTTCCAGTAGTGCCGGGTATATTTTTTCTTTGGTTTCTTTTTTAGTGATGTTTTATGCGGCATTCAAGCTCGAAAAGCTGAAAAAGAACAGCAAGATCAAAACCTATTCAGAGATTCTGGCATTCATGGAAAACAAAGAGATCGATCAAGCCACGATCGAAAAAAATCGACGCAAAGATTTCCTGATTAAAGGGTTATTGGTGATCGGTTTTGCAATTGGCGGGGCCATTCTTACTTTACTAGGGATCTATCTTTTTTAGAGTTACTGGGCCGTTTAGGATAAAAAAATGACCATTCAGGACAAAATTATCAAAAGTCTGCTTTTATTCGATAAGATAGAAAAAAGAAATGAGGGATAAACATGGATCACACAGCAGCAAAACATTCGATGCGTTTGGTCACTCGAATTCTTGCTTTCATTGTGCTACTAATCGGGGCAATTATGCCGATCACTGTGGTGGTTTTAGTGGGACTACTAGGTGAAACAACGGGGGTGATCGTAGGATTAATCGGTTTTGCGATCATGCTAAGTGTCTTTATCTATCTTGCGAACAAAGCAAAATTGTGGACAAAAAATGGGTTTTCCAGCATAGGTAAAACCATGACAATTGGAAAATCGATCGGATTTGCAGTTGCCGGTTTTGTGATTGTCAGATTGTACGTCGCATTTCTCGTGTTGGTTATACATATGCCGCCCACCGCGAATGATCAAGGGATTCAAACGATTTCAGGTACTGCATCACCGATTTTATTTTTCTTGGCATTGACAGTTATGGCACCGATCATGGAGGAAATTGTTTTTCGTGGATTTCTTTTTAAATTCTTTTTCCGCAATCAACCAGTTTTGGCCTTGCTTTTGTCAGCCGCCTTGTTTGGCCTTGTTCATGGTCCGACAGATTTATTAAGCGCAGCAACCTATGTAGGAATGGGCGCCGTTTTCGCGTTGATTTACTACAAAACAGGACGTTTGGAAATGTCTATTTTGGCTCATGCTTTGAACAATCTACTGCCTGCGGTTACCTTGCTGATGATGCACCAATAAGCGAAAAAAGCCGAAAATCTTTTACGAGATTTTCGGCTTTTTTTGTTTAATCAATCAATGTAACTTCGTGTCCAGTGTAAGGCAAATACTTGTCAAACAAATCCTTTGTTTTGATTTTCATGTAGTTCGTTACAGAACCTGAACTACAGCCGTACCATTCACGTTCAGAGACCGAGCGATCAAATACTAGCTGAATCTCGTGCTCCGGATCCAGCAGCAAGCCAAAAATTGTTGCTGCTCCAGGAATCACTCCTAAACGTTCCTTCAGTAAATCTGCTGAGGCGAAAGAGACCCGCGGAATCTCCAATTTTTTACCAAATTCCTTGGTTACAAATTTGAAATCTGCTGGCGTGATATAAAGATAGAACTTTGTTTTTTTCTGGTTACACAAGAAAATCGTTTTTACGACCTCACAGCCTAAACGGTTGTCAATATCGATACAATCTTCCATAGTAGTCGCTTCTCCAGTGGCAACTTGATAAAAAGGGATCTCTAATTTTTCCAGTGTTTCATAGGTTTTTGCTTCTAAGTCAGAACCAAATTCTTCTGGCACCGTGGTGCGCATTTCACTTACGTATACCATAGCAGCCTCCTTTTTTCAGAGTATTGTATCATAGATTGCTAAACGATGAGAAGAAAATGTGATAAAAAAAAGGGTAATCTTGTTGAGGGAATGTCGAAAGAGTATAATAAATTGAAAAGGATGTGAATCTAATGACAATCACTTTGCTGTTGATTTTTGTACTGATAACGGTAGGATACAACGCCTACTTGTTCTCAATGAGACGACGAAAGAGAATCCCTTCACGTCAATTAGTGGCACTGCAGATGATATTGAACATGATTTTGGTGGTTTGGGGCGTGACTTACTTATTTTTAGGTTAACAAAAAAAGAAATCAGTTAAAAAGACATCCCAAACTCGTACGTTGAGTTTGGGATGTCTTTTGGCTACAGTCCTGGGAAGACCTGGGAATCTTCTTTTTAGTATCTATACACAATCTCTGCTCCAAACGGCATCAACGCCAGCTGGGCCATTTTTAGTGATTGAATGGCAAAAGGGATGCCGACAATGGTGATGCACAAAAAGAAGGCACTGACCAAGTGACCAAGAGCCAATGGAATTCCTGATACGATGATCCAAATGATGTTGACGATCAGGTTGATCCCGCTTGGGCGATATACGATCTCTTTGCCAAAGGGCGCAAAGCTGAGGCTGGCAAACTTAAAGCACTGCAAGCCAATTGGAATCCCGATGATGGTAATACACCACAGTATACCAGCAAGACACCAAAGCAATCCTCCGACCAACCCGCCAAAGATAAACCAGATAATGTTTCCTAAACAAGACATAGTTGTCCTCTCCTTTGGTCTTAGTGTATCATAAGGAAAATCATTTACCTCCGTCCAAGGATGTAAATGGAAACAGGTGAGACTATGAAAGAGAGTTTTCAACTTTTATCAACGGATGGTAAGACTCGCTTGCAAGGGTATCTCTGGACCTGCGACGATCCGAAATGGATCTTGCAGCTGAGTCATGGCATGGCTGAACATATTTTACGTTATGCGCCTTTGGCGGAATGGATGAATCTGCGAGGGATCTTAGTAGTTGGACATGATCATTTGGGTCATGGAAAATCGGCGAGAGCAGATCACCACGGTTATTTTCATTCCTCGTCAGTGGAAAAAGGGTTGGTACAAGATCTCTATCAAGTGACCAAATACGTAAAAGGCCGGTATCCAGAACTGCCAATAGTAGTTCTGGGACATAGCATGGGGTCTTTTGTGCTGCGCAATTATTTGTATACCCATAGCCGAGCGATCGACGGAGCTGTGATCGTCGGTACCGGGCAACAGCCAAATTGGCTGACACGTGCAGGAAAGACAGCAGCTAGCCTAATCGGATCTGTCAAAGGGGACTATCATAAAAGCAAACTGATCGATCGTTTGGCCTTTGGCGGAAATAATCGAAAAATCAAGCATCCGCGTACGGATAAGGATTGGCTGGTCAGCTTACCGCATGAGGTCGATGCGTACTTGGCGGATCAATTTTGCGGTTTTCTTTTTACGGTAAATGGATACCAAGAACTGTTTTCCTATATTATTGACTCGCAGGACAAGGAAAAGATCAGAGAAATTCCATCGGAACTGCCACTGTTATTTCTTTCCGGTATGGAGGACCCGGTTGGCGAGTATGGAAAAGGGGTACTAAAAGCGGCAAAAAGTTACCGAAATGCCGGGATCAAGCAGATTGAAGTGCGACTTTATGAAAACGCTCGACATGAAGTATTGAATGAACGTCAGAAGGAACAAGTCTTTTGTGATTTATTCAAATGGCTGGGAAAAATTGAAGCAAAAGAGTATTCAAGCTGAGGCATCCATGATATGATTGTAAAAATTTATTGAGCGGAGTGGCACTTTGAAGGCAAAATTTACAATCGACTATTGTCAGCAACAGCAATGGGGATCAGAAATCGGCCTGCGTCAATCACCCATCGACATTCAAACGGCCAGTGTGGAACCATCCACCGATCGACAACTGACTAAATTGGATGTAACGATCCATCAGGAAAATGCCAGCTTTTTTAACAATGGGCAGAATCTTCAATTGCTGTGTCAGGGGCAAGCTACATTGAACAACCGGCCATTCCAATTGATTCAAATGCATTTTCACACGGATTCGGAACACTCCATAGATGGAAAAAAATTTCCAATGGAAGGACATTTTCTGTTCCACGGAATCAATCAACAAATTGCAGTGATTGGAGTCTTTTATGAGATTGGAACAGAAAATGCCGCTTTCGAAGAAGTTTTAGATCATTTTGATACGGAGACTGATTGCGGGTCATTGGATTTCAATCTGCTTTTACCGGAAAATAAAAGCTATTACCACTATTTAGGTTCCTTAACAACACCGCCATTGACTGAAAATGTGGAATGGTATGTGCTAAAACGAACGGTCGAAGTCTCCGCGCAACAAATCGACCGCTTTAAAGAAATGCATGGCCATAATTGCCGTTTGCAGCAAGCGATCAATCAACGGACTGTCTTGTCTTACAACGAATAGGAGAGTTTAGAGCAACTCGTTGATTGCTCCAACTTCTAAAATAAAAAAACCACCGGTCTGGTGGTTTTACAGTCCACCGAGGTCAATGACCTCGGTGTTTTTGACGCCTTTTTTCTTGGCGCATTTCGAAGCGTTCCTTTTCGCGCTGCAGCTTGTGTTGCTTGTTGCGAGATTTTCTCTGCAACTTCACCGTTTTGCGCATTTCGCTGATCGCCTGCTGCGCTTTGGTCGAGACCACCGGCTGGTTCTTTTCTCGATTGATCATTCGCTGCATCCGTTTTGGATTGATCCGCTTTTGCGGCTGTTCCTCTGCCGGTTGACAAGTAGTCGCAGCAGCAAGCAATTGCGGCAATACGTGATACACAAATGCAAACACGTCCGCGTCTTTTGGCTCTGGTCCAAAAACATGGCGAATCGCTTGGTAGCTTTCAGCAGTGCTGAACTCGATCAATCCGCACCAAAAACTGCCATCGAAGTAAATCGTTAACTTCATGATGACACCTCCCATTTGTAAACTAAGCAATGGACGACCCGGGAGGGAAGGTTACTGACATTTTCATGCGGCGGACTACCAACCGCCTTGTGTTTTTATGCTCAGAAATAGTGTAATAGTTTTCTTTTGATTTTACAAATAGCTTTCTGCTTCTTCACGAGTCATGAAAAAGTTGATGCCGCCGGTGGAGTCCACCCAGCGATCTGGATTGAAGTTTTTTGCTTCGACCCATTCACCGCGGCGATAGACAAAACTGCCGTCTGCATAAGCAATTGCTTCATCATAGTCTTCATTCGTATACATATCCTTGATCGTTAAAACTTTTGCTTTGTCACACCGGCACGTATTATTGGTGGCAGATGTTCTTCTTGCATCTGCAGGGATCAGCAATTGAACGATTCGAAAGCCAAAGCATTTTTTATAGCCCAAGAACGGTCCTTCTTCTGGGCAATACAGCTTGAAATATTTCGTATTATCATCATATACGAGGTCAGTTAAGTTCGCGCCTTCCAGCATTGAAAAATACATATCTGCCCCGGAAATATCTGCTCCTTGTAGATTGCAGCCGCGAAGATCCGCACTGGAAAAAGAAGCCTCTTTCAATACGGCATAAGAAAAATCGCACTCGATACACAAGCAATTTGAAAAATCAGCCTTAGTCAGATTGGCATGGGAAAAATCGACTCGTTCAAATTGAATGTCGTGAAAATTAGCTTCCGGCAAATTACGGTAGCTATAATCGTGGTCAGTTAAGATCGCGGACATGCCTTCGCCTTCTTTCGATTTTTCTTATATTTTAGCACTGCCATTCTGGTGAACACAAGACAAGAAAAAAGGATTAAAGTTTAAGGAAATGAATGGTGCTTTTTTTGCGTACGCCAGACTCTCAAATCTTATAGAAAAGATTGCAAAGAATCCCCGCTTCATGATACGCTTTATAATGAAGGAGGGATAAAGAAAAATGAAAAAGGGTATGATTAAGACCTTAGCGCTGCTTGGTTTGCTGCTATTCCCCTTGTGCTCTGCAGCCACCTTCGCTTTGGCAGAAGAAACGACGGGAGCCACCGAACCGCTGGAAACACCTATTGAAACACCTGCTGTAACAATCTATCAGGTTACGTTTGATACGGATGGCGGAAACGAACATATTATGCCAGTCGATGTAGAAGAGGGCACCACGGTAAAAATGCCAGAAGACCCGACGAAGGACAATAGGATTTTCATTGGTTGGTATACAGCAGCTGGGGTGAAGTTTGATCCAGCTACAAAGATTATGGGAAATACGGACTTAATTGCTAGGTGGGTCGATAAGGATCATGAGTTTAAGATCGATTTTGAATTGAATGGTGGAGAAGGTGAAAAAAGTAAGAATGTCTTAGTAAATAAGACGATCGCTGATCAACCTGATCCAACAAGAAAAAACCACCGTTTTGACGGGTGGTATACTGACTCTGGGCTGTCAATGAAGTATGATGTTACTCAACCAGTCTTAGGGGATCTCACACTATATGCTAAATGGGTAGAGCAGATAAAGATAGTTAGTGTCACAAAAGGCACAGACGGCACCTGGTCAACATCCGATGAACCTATTACTGTAGACAAAGGTACGGAGTACAAAGATGTCCCAATTATTCGACCGTCGAGCCAGATCCTAGGCTTTGAGTTTGACGGCGATTATTGGGATAAAGAGTTTAAAACGTCAATTAAATTAACCGATGCATTTGACAAAGATACTGAAATTTATTCTTATTGGAGACGAGTAGGGTATGTTTTAACCTTTAATGTCAACGGCGGCAAAGAGGATTCTTATGCACCACAAGTCCTAAAAGAAAACGAACTGATCAAAGTTGCTGATCCAACACGTGAAGGCTACGTTTTTGACGGCTGGTACAATGGAGATGTCAAATGGGATATGCGTGTAGGGATGCCAGCGAACGATATGATGCTGACTGCACACTGGAAAAAAATTCATACGATCACTTTTGATCTGAATGGCGGAACCGGAAATGCACCGACAAAGCAACTGACAGTAGGGCAAGTGCTGACTAAACCGGATGATCCAACGCGTGAGGGCTATGATTTTCTTGGCTGGTATCTTGGCGACGAGAAATGGGACTTCCGCAAAGGGATCTTAGATCAAGACATGCACTTAGTAGCAAAATGGCAGGCGAAGTCTGCGGGGACGACTGCGAATACGGACAATCCAACGACCTTGAAGAAAAACCTGCCGAACACAGGAAGCCAGCGAAACACTTTATTAATGATCGCTGGAGTGTGTATCCTGGTGATCGTGATTGTAATTGTATGGGTGCGACGTAAGAAAGATAGTAAATAAAAATATTAAGCAAAATACGTTAGCCCTGCTCAACTGAGCAGGGCTGTTTATGTTTTTTTTAAAACTGAAAAGCTTCAGCAAATTTTGCTGAGAAAGTTCTTTACAAGTGTTATATTTCCTGCTTGATCAATGATCTATTTGCAGTTTTTGGCCCACAGCGACAAACAGTCGAGTTGAGAAGTTTTGCGATCGGAGCCAGTTTATTCTTTTACACAGCGCCAGATTTTTACATTGAAACGTGCGATGTCCGATAAGCGACTCAACAACTATGATAAGGAATTTTCTTACTTTCCTCATCTGACAGGCGTTGACGAATCGCTTCTTTATTCGATTATTTACGTAGTAACTATTGTAACAATCATTTATATAAATAGTTATAATTATGTATAATAAAGACTGTAATTGAAAGGGGCAAGAACAATGGTTCATCACAAAAATCCCATTCTGCCTGGGTTGATCTTATCCGCAACAGTGGCAGCAGTCAGTAAGGCTTTGGCATTGATTTTTCCTAGTATCGGCGGAGCGACGATCGCGATTTTGTTGGGTATCCTGTTAGGCAACATTTTTTTTAGACAAGCTGAATTGGCGGCTGGAACGAAATTTGCGGAGAGCCGTTTGTTGGAATATTCGGTCGTGCTGCTGGGCTTTACAGTGACGTTTCAAACGATCAGTGAGATTGGCGGAAAAGGGATCGGATACGTTTTGTCGATGATGACGAGTACGATCGTATTTGCCTATTGGATCGGGCAACGTTTAGGATTCAATGAAAAAATGGCCCTGATGATGGCAGGCGGCAATGCGGTCTGCGGGTCATCAGCGATTGGTGCGATTGCTCCGGCGATTGGTGCAAAGGAGGAAGAGAAGGGTCAAATTATCACATTGGTCAATCTTTTGGGAACGTTGATGATGCTGACGCTGCCGTTTTTAGGGGCGGCAATTTTTGGTGAAGGCCTATTTGCAACCAGTGCGTTGATCGGCGGAACGCTGCAATCGGTCGGCCAAGTAGTTGCTGGAGCAAGCCTGATTAATCCGAAGACAGTGCAGTATGCGATGTTGTTTAAAATCATGCGCATCATGATGCTGGTAGTGGTGGTGTTCATTTTCGAACGAAAGGCAGGAAAGCCTGCTTCGACACCGACTGCGCAAAGGAAAAAAATGCCCATTCCTTGGTACGTACTTGGTTTTTTAATCGCCTGTATCTTGAACAGCTTCGTTCAGTTGCCACAGGTATTCGACACGACTTCCCATTTTGTCAGTACATGGTTCGAAACGACGGCGTTGGCAGCGATCGGTTTGCGGTTGGATTTCCGTAAATTTTTGAAAGAAGGACCTAGATTTTTGATCTATGGTCTTTCTGTTGGAGCCGTTCAGACAGTTTCAGCAATCATACTAATAGTTATTTTTTCAATTCGATAATCAACACAAAAAGGGTCAAGAAACTATACTGTTTTTTGATCCTTTTTTGTGTCTTAAAAGAGACCCAATTTTTTCGGTTAAACCTTTATATTTTTTTTAATCCCGACCAAGAAAACCTGTAATAGGAGAGGACGTGGTAAAATAGAATCAATCTATTTTGGAGGTTTTTATGAGGAAGAAGCAACTAGGTTTTCTTATCGCTTTTGCAGGCATTTTTTTGATTGGTCTGCTGATCCAGTCAAGAAGCAGTGTGTTTTATTCAGATACAGTAATGCGCGTAGAAGAAACCACGATCGATCAGGAGAGTCAGCAGCAAATTATTAAGGGGAAATTACTTAATGGTACAGGAGCTGTGACGATCCACCAAACTTATTATAAAAACGAGAGTACTGCACCTGCCTATCAAAAAGGAGACCAGCTGATCTTGCAAGAACAAGGGAACGGATGGCAGATTTTATCCGTAAAACGGGATGGCTATGTCTTTATTTTGCTGGGGTTATTTGTCTGGATCGTAGTACTGATCAGTGGAAAAAAGGGCATACAAGCATTGATCGGTCTGGGGTTTAACAGTTTGCTGCTTGTACTTTTCCTATGGATCAACCAAAAAAATCGCAATCTGCCTCTGCCATTTTTATTGTCGATTTATACGGTTTTAGCGGTACTGATTGCCATGGGCACATCCTATGGCATCAAGAAGTTGGATTTGCGCAAAATCGTTGGAACCTTACTCAGTGTGTTCGCGGCTTTTTTGATTTGTTTGATCGTTCTAAATGGTCTGAATGATCAAGGAATCCGTTATGAAGAAATGCAATTTTTGACTCGTCCTTACCGATCGGTTTTTCTTTCTGGCTTGCTGATCGGGGCGATCGGTGCCAGCATGGACAACATCGTTACGATTATCTCCAGCCTTGATGAGATCCGTACCCAAAATCAACAGCTTTCTGTAAAAAATCTGATTCACTCAGGACAGGAGATCGCCCAGGATACTGCTTCATCAATGATCAATGTATTGCTGTTTGCTTATCTAAGCGGGGCGATCCCTTCGTTTATTTTCTATCATGCCAATGGGTGGAATTTTACTGACAATTTTAGTTTGCATCTGTCTTTAGAAATTGTCAGGGCCTTGTGCGGCGGCTTTGCTATCGTATTGTCTGTACCGATTGCTTTGGGGGCTTTTATTTTTGCAGAAAAGTTGAAGAAGAGAGAGGACTTATCATGAATGCATTGCTGATTCTAACCATGATCTTGATTGGACTAATGGTTCTGATCTTTCGAAAGAATTCGTTGTATATGATCACAGGAACCTTTGCGAATTTTTTCTTGTTTGTTGCGCTACTGTTTCTCTTAAGCCGAGGTGTGTCCGTTTACCTTGCAACTTTTTCGATTTTCTTAGCAGTTACAGCAGTAACCTTGTTTTATATCAATGACGTCAATCCGAAAACAAAAGCAGCCTTTTTGTGTGTCGTCCTTTTTTTGATTCTTTTCACAATAGTGACCATGCCGACTATTCAGGTCTTCAAAGTACACGGCTTTGCCCTTGAGGAGCTGGATGAGCTGCAAATGATGGATTTTTCAGCAGCTGTGCCATTTTCGGCCTTGAATACAGCGATCATCTTGATGAGCTTTTCTGGCGCGGTAATCGACAGCAGTATGGCTGTCAGCAGCTCCACCTATGAAATTTTTCGCCGGACAGAAAAGATATCTCTGGAGGGATTGATTTCCTCTAGCATGCATGTCGTGCATGAAATCTTGAGTTCTACCATCAATACATTGTTGTTTGCGTTTATGGGCTCAAGCTTAGCTCTGATCATTTGGATTCAGGACTTGAATTATTCCTTTTTGGAGGTGGTCAATTCGAAGGCCTTCGTAGGAGAATTGCTGATCAGTATCCTGACTGGAATGGCAGCAGTAGTGATTTTACCGATTACTTCGGCTGTTTCCAGTTATATTTTTTTCCATCGGTATTTTGACAAGGCCAGATAAAAAGGCTGTGACAGCGATGTCACAGCCTTTTTGGTCTACTCAGTATAAAAATCAACGACATCATACCAGTTGCGTTCGTGGTACATGTATCTTTCTGGCGAAAACCCAGAGAGAGCAAAGCCGAATAAGGTGACTAAAAACCCTCCTAGAACGAGACAGCTGCCTACTCTTGGCAATAAATGCTTTGATGTAGTTTTCATACGTTCACGACCTTTCTTTGGAAGATGGATTGACGAATCTTGCGTGTCAACCAACGGTGCATGTTGATGAATCCAGCACTGCATTTATAAGTTGCCCACAATGCCAGCAAGCCTAGACCAAAGATCAGCATTCCAACACCTAGCTGAGTGATGCCGTAAAACAAGCTGGTCATCATCGCTAAAGGACTTGTCAAAGTCGCTACCAGACCGCCAAACAAGAATCCTCCGGCTAAGCAAGCACCAGTAAAAGGAATACACCAGATAACGATATAAAAGCTCAACAAAATCATGAAACCGGCAAATGCCAAGCTGCCCCACAATGGAAATCCTAGAATCAGCAAAATAATCACTAAAGGACTAAATCTGCGTGGAACCTTGATTTCTGAAGGAATACCTGCAGCTTCATAAGCCAGCGCTTGGGGATCCCCCATTCTGCTAACGGCTTCCTCTTCAGAATAGCCATCTTCCATCAAATCTAAGATCATTTCATCGTAATACTCAATCAGACGATGCACTTCGCTTGGCCGCACCTCATTTGCTAAATAATTGCTTAATTCTTTGATAAACTCAACACGCTTCATTTTCTACACTCCTCTGGATAAATTGTTGAACATTTTCAACTTGCTGCCAATCAGCTAAAAACTTTTCAATGCTTTGAAATCCTTTTTCTGTTAATTGATAATACTTTCTTACTCGTCCCTGATGAATTTTGGAATAGGTCGTGACGCGTTCACTTGTCTCCAAACGTTTCAAGATAGGGTACAATGTCGATTCTGTGATCGAGATCTGGTGATTGATCTGCTTGACGATCTCATACCCGTATGAATCCTGCGAGACGAGAGAAGCCAGTACACAGTATTCGATCAAGCCTTTTTTTAATTGGCTGTCCATCTGTATCACCTCTCTATACCGTATACTATACATTGCATAGTAAACAGAAACATCAGACTTTAGGCCTAATTTGTTTAAGGCTATTGATGGAATTACGTCACACTGTTGAACATACGTTCTCTTTTGTGTGTTATAATGAAAAAAAGAGTCAAGGAGGAAATCATGCGACCAATACTTTCAAAGGAATTGCCGGGGAAAGATTTTGAAAACTACTATTATTTAAAACAGGAACTGACTGATTTTTGTCGTCAGGAGGGGTTGCAATCATCTGGCAGTAAAGAGGATTTGACAAAACGAATCAGCCATTTTTTAACGACTGGTGAGAGAAGAAGTCGAAAAGATAAACCCACTTTTGCTCGTTCAAGCGCAGTAGTCGGGATCATTAAACTGACCGATACTATTGAGGATAATTTCATATGTTCGGAACGTCATCGTGTTTTTTTTCGACAGCATCTTGGCTCCCGCTTCACTTTCAACGTGCCGTTTCAGAAATGGCTAAAAACCAATACGGGCAAAACCTATCAGGAGGCTGTCGAAGCCTATAAACGTTTGGCGCAAACGAAAAAGCCAAGAGAGATCGGCAAGCAATTTGAATACAATCGTTACATTCGAGCATTTTTCGCGGACAATCGAGATCGCTCGTTAAAAGAAGCAATCACGTGCTGGAAGAATAAAAAGCAGCAGCCGGGATCCAACGAATACCACCCGGCAGATTTGTCAGCATTAGCAAAGGAGCAAAGATAAATGGCGATTTGGAATCCATGGAAAGGCTGTCACCGTGTTAGTGATGGCTGCCGGTATTGTTTTATTCATGAAGGCGGAAAAAAAAGAGATCGCGATACCCATGTGATCGAAAAAACCGCCCAATTTGATGCCCCTGTAAAACAAACTAAAAAAAGCTACAAAATGGCTAGTGGTCAACAGGTTTTTGTGTGTTTCTCTAGTGATTTCTTTGTGGAAGATGCAGATGAATGGCGTGATGACTGTTGGAGGATGATGCGTGAGCGATCAGATCTCAACTTTCTTTTTTTGACGAAGCGAATCGAGCGTTTTTACGGGGTCATCCCTAAGGATTGGGGGAGCGGCTACGAAAATGTCACTATCGGAGTATCAGTTGAAAATCAGCAGTTCGCAGACCAGCGATTGTCGTTTTTACAATCGTTACCGATTAAACACAAAACAATTGCTTGTCAACCGATGTTGGGGCCGATCTCATTAAACGGTTATTTAGAGGACGTTGAGTTAGTAGTGGCTGGAGGGGAGTATCATAAAACTGCTCGACCGCTCGAGTTTGAATGGATCTTGGCTTTGCGTGAAGAGTGTATTGACCAGCAAGTTGCCTTTGAATTCCGGCAATGTGGAACGCATTTTATTAAGGATGGCCAACACTATCGGCTAGGCTATCGTCAATTGTTCAGTCAGGCCAAAAAGGCAGACATCAATTGGTACCCTGCATGAATGTAGAGAGGAGCAGCAAATCAAATGACAGTTATTCGTTACGTGCAATCCGCAGATGAAAAATTTTGGTTCAGTCTGGATCAACATCTCTCGAAAGCAGAGTTTGACAAGAAATGTCGCGATCGAATGGGCTATATTATTGAAGACGCAGGTAAGCCTGTTGGTCTGTTACGTTATAATCTCTTTTGGGACAACTTGCCGTTTTGCACTATGTTATACGTAGAAGAAAGCGCTCAGAAAAAAGGCTATGGCAAGCAGTTAATGTCTTTTTGGGAAGAAGAGATGAGGGTGCTAGGCTACGGTCTTTTGATGACATCCACGTTAGTCACAGAAGAAGCTCAACATTTTTATCGAAAGCTCGGATTTTGTGAAGCAGGTTCCTTGCTGCTGACGGCTCCAGGCTATCAGCAACCGATGGAGATGTTTTTGGTGAAGAAGATTGCAGATTCTGAAGCGACGATTTCTTTGTAAAAGATCAAGTATGGTATCTTCATAATAGATGATTTGTGAACAGCCTTCTCATTGGAGCAGGCTGTTTTTATGAAAGGATCTTGTTCTTTCTTCAAAACCTCCGCTAACGAATGGATGTATTCCTTAATAAGCGCACACCGATTCCAATCTTGCGACGATACAGCTCGTTTTTGATGATTTTTCATGGTACGAAGCAAAAAAGTAAGGGCTCGTTCTTACCTTGAGTGACATTTCTAACAATCTGCTTGTGGTGTTGCGTATGCCTGAATGCAATAATCAGGGCTTTCGCTGATGTGTTGTTGTTTGTTCATAATGACCTCTCGGAATGGAAAGTTGTTTCTACTGATGATGGAAGAATACAGCTTGTAGTGCTGATCAAATAAACAAGCGAAACAGTAGTCAGTAAAATCTTTTATTGACAGTAGACCAACACCAACCTTACACTAGAATTATAGTGAATTTATCACGTTTTTCTAATTATACTCATGAAAAAACGAATGCATTCATTCTATTCGAATGTAAATAGAAGAAAAATCTGGAGGAACTTACATGTCTTATGAAGCATCGGAAGAACAGCTGAAATCGTTTCAAGAACAGCACGAATATTTAAAAACGAAACTGGATTTAGGTAAAGAACTCCTTTGGCTAACCCAAGAGGAATGTAAAGCAGCGGGGCCGACTATCGACGAAACATTGGAATTAGTTCAACAAGCTCTGATCGCCCACGGAAATAAAGCCTACGAAATGCCTGCAAAAATTGGAATCCATCCTTACTCTGATGTGTTTTATCATGCCATGCCGGCGTATGTACCCGACAATTTAGCTTGCGGCGTAAAATGGATCGAATGTTATCCGCGCAATCCGAAAGAATTTAATCTGCCACAAACAACGGGACTGTTGATCTTGAATGATATTATGACCGGTGTGCCCATCACAGTGATGGATTCCGCTTGGCTGACTGCCATGCGTACGCCTGCGGTAACGGCCTTGGCTGCCAACGCGCTGCATCCAGATGCAACGACTTTTGGTATGTTCGGCTGTGGGATTCAGGGGGTGGCCCACGTCAGATATATCGTTAAAACCCTAAAAAATCTAGAAAAAATCTACATTTACGATGTTCGCAGCGAAACAATGGATCAGCTGATTGAAGAAGTCAAAGACGAAGTGAAGATTCCGATTGTCAAAGTGAATAGTCCTGAAGAGCTGGTGAAACAGTCTGAAGTAATGAGTTCAGCAACTGTCATTTTGAAGGATACTTTGAAGGTCGTGAAAAAGGAATGGGTTAGCAAAGGCCAAACGATTTTACCGTGCGATTTGAACACCTTCTGGGATCCGGAAATTTGTCAAATGGCGGACAAATATATCTTGGACAGCAAGGAAGAGCACGAGTTATTTGCAGATATGGGGTATTTCCCAGAGGGTCTGGCGCCAGTGACTTGTGAGACTGGTGAAATCTTGGCTGGGATCCATCCGGGACGGACTAGCAAAGACGATTTAATCGTCTGCAGCAATGTAGGGATCTCCGTCAGCGATGTGGTGATGGGGCAAGCAATTTTCTCTAAAGCTCTACAAGAAGGAATCGGCCGTAAGCTGCCGTTATAAGTTTATAGAAGCAAACTGCTGTACCAATTCGTGGTACAGCAGTTTTTTGTTGGCATGGAACCGAAGGAAGACAATTGAATTTTTTTAGCAAGCCGAATGTTGGTACCTCAAGTAAAAGGAATTTGCTATACTTTAAGGGAGGAGTGTGATCCCCAGTGAAAATTTTGATGGTAGAAGATGAGCAGGAAATCTCTGAACTTGTCGCTTTTTATTTGAACAATGAAAATTACGAAGTGGATACTTGCGAAAATGGGCAAACAGCTCTGGCCAAAATCGCTGAGACAGAATATGCGCTGGCGATTTTAGACGTGATGCTGCCAGACATCAGCGGCTTTGAATTGTGCAAAACGATTCGTGAAAAATATACCTATCCGGTGATCATGCTAACAGCCAAAGGTGAAGAGATCGATAAAATTACCGGCTTAACGATTGGGGCGGATGATTACATCACCAAACCTTTTCGACCATTAGAGCTGGTAGCTCGAGTCAAAGCCCAGCTGCGGCGAGCGACTCAGTACAGCGGCATCAAACGACAGGTGCTGGTGGTCAAAGGACTAGAACTGGATATTGAAAAGCGCAACGTTTTTTTGAACGAAGAGGAATTGTTTTTAACTCCGCTGGAATTTTCCATTCTGAAGCTGTTAATGGAACGAAAAGATCAGGTAGTCAGCTCCGAAGAATTGTTTAAAGAAGTCTGGGGCGAAAAATACTTTACCAATTCCAATAACACGATCATGGTTCATATCCGGCATCTGCGGGAAAAAATGCTAGACACCGGTGAAAAGCATCAATACATCCAAACGGTGTGGGGGGTCGGCTACAAAATCTGAAGATATCTTAAGATGAAACTAAGTGAATATTAAAACAGTGCCTGCTTGTAGATGGTTAAATCAATCTATAAGGAGGCATTTACTATGAATAAAAGGGGAAATAAACTATTGCTGGGCTTGTTGGTGGTGGTGATGATCTTAGCGGGTGGATTGGCCTACTGGTTTCTTACTACGATCGGCCTCTCTCACTCAAAAGAGTATGTCAACATTCGAGGAATTTCTGCCCACAGTTACCTATTGAAAAAACGCGACGGATCAGTGATTAATCAAAAGAATCCGCAGAAAAAAGTCGCTATCGCATCCTTGACGAAAATCATGACTGCACTTTGTGTGATTGAGAAAGCAGAAAATCTAGACCAGCTAACTGTTGTACCCGAGTCCATTTTTTTTGAGCTGCAGAAGAACAACCTGGCGGTGGCAGGACTGCAGCCGGGGGAGGAAATTAGTTATCGCGAATTGCTTTATGGCATTTTGCTGCCATCGGGGGCGGATGCGACATTGACGGCGGTGCTGTCATTAAGTGAAAGTGAAGAAGCCTTTGTAGTTATCATGAATCAAAAAGCGGCAGAACTAGGAATGACCCAGACACATTTTTCGAATTCAGTTGGCTTAGATGCCAACGATCATTATTCCACGGCTGGGGATCTGGCAATTCTTTTAGACTATGCCTTGAATAACCCAATCTTTTACGAAGTATTCACTCGTTTAACTTACCAAGGACAGCCGACTAATCTTCATCCAGAAGGCAATCATTTTACCAGCAGCTTAATTAGTCGTGGCGAATCGCTGGAGCTTTCAAACGGACGAATCATCGGTGGAAAAACCGGCTATACCAAAAAGGCAGGCTTATGTTTAGCTAGTTTAGCAGTAATCAATGGGGAAGACTATTTGTTGATTTTAACCGGCAGCAAAGGGGATAGTGAATCGGAGCAGTTTCATTTGATTGAGAGCCGAAAGCTGTATGAAGAGAGTTTGTAGTATAAAAACGCGCAGTAAAAAAATCTACGCGTTTTCTTCATGTAGCGGCAAAGTGAAGTGAAAGGTGGTGATCCCCGCTTCACTGACGGCTGCAATCGTTCCCTGATGTGCCAAAATTATTTCCTTAGCAATCGCCAAACCGAGACCGGCACCACCAGTCTTCGTAGAGCGAGATTGATCCAGGCGATAGAATTTTTCGAAAATCATGTCGATCTGCTTCTGCGGGATGGTGGCTCCTTGGTTAGAAATACTGAAAACGAGGCTGTTGGCTTCTACTTCCAGCTGAAGCTGGATGATAGAGTCTGTTGTGCCGTAGGAAATCGCATTTTTTAGCAGATTATTTAATACCCTTGCCAGCTGCTGATTGTCAGCCGTCAGCTTTAAGGAATCTGGCCCGTGGTATTCCAAACGTAATTTCTTTTCTTTTAACAATGGATAAAACTCATCGGTCAACTGCCTCAGCAGCAGCACAAAATCTAGTTCAGACTTGTAAAGCTGAATATCCTGCAAGTTAAAGCGAGTAATATCAAAAAAGTCATTGATCAGATTTTCCAGCCGCAACGATTTGTCTAAGGTAATTGATAGAAAATGATTCATTTGTGCTTGAGTTAAGTCCTGAGAATCGATCATCAAATTAAGGTAGCCGATCACCGAAGCCAAAGGTGTCTTCAAGTCATGAGCCAGGTAGGTAATCAAGTCCTTGGTCCGCTGTGTTTCGCGTTTCAATAATTCTTCGTTGTGTTCAATGTTTGTCTTGATCTTTAACAACTCATTGTCGATGATCAACTCCCCAGTACCCATACCTGCAGGGTCCGCGAAAAATTGAGCAATGCTTCCTGCCAGCATTTGAGTATTCTTTTTTAAACGACTGCGATAGATCAGGTAGCTGACTATCGAAACTACAAAACCCACACCCACAGCGAATAAAATCAAGAAGAGTTTTACATTTGGCCAATCGATATACGTTTCCGAGTAATACGTTCCTCCAGATTCATTCATGGCATTTCTCCGAATAAATGTGCCATAAACCACGTCTAAAATCGTATGATGCAAATTAGTTCGTACCAGTAGAAAATAGAGCCCGACCAAAAGAGCAGCTCCAGTTAAAGAAAAAAAGAGGACACTTGATTTTTTTCCCATGCGCTTCACCTTCTTTGCCTCATTTTGTTTAAGTGTATCAAACAAGCAACGATAAAAAAAGCCACCAAGTCTTAAGCTTTCTTCAGGAAATAATTCATTTTCTTTACACGATGTAAAAAGAGCGATCTTAGTTATGGAAAGCGCTAACAAAACATGGTATGATTATTGATAATTACTACAAAGAAATGAAAGGGGGAGCTGCTGATGACGATCGTGAATCGGTACATTACCGAGTGTTTGGCTGAAGATTTAAACCGTTTTACCAATTACTCAATTTTTTGTTGCGGAAAAAAAATCGAAACGACTGAGAGCGTTCGAATTTATTACACTGACTGGCTCTCCAGTAACATCGTTTATGAACTGGTCATGTCTCGCCAAGAGAGAGCAGAACGTAAAAATATCTATTTCTATTTACAGGATCGCAAACAATGGATCGCCTATGAGAACAATGAAGCAAAAGTGATTCATCAATTGTGAAATAATAAACGAGAGAAAACACTCTGTACCGACCCTTAAAAGTTAGACCAAAAATCTAATTTTTGGAGGACGATACAGAGCCTTTATTTTTTTTGGATTTTTGTCCACATAGGGCAGTTTCAGATAATATCAATCATGTTTTCTAAACAATACGTTGTTAACGATGGCAGAAGAGCTGCTCTAAAAAGAAAATGCATTGGACGTCCGGGAGCTATAATAATAAGCGTATGCTAGACGTCAAGCAAATCCACTTATCATAACTTTTCAAGAGGTGATAGGTGGGTTTATTTTTGTGAGCACAGGAGTTTTATCTCGTTACATGTTATCGTATTGTCAGATGTCGGGATCATCTAACTATCTATTAAGCCGTATAAGGTTTTAAGAATAAAAGAGTTAACTCAATCATGTGAAGATTTTTCTGCGTTATAGGCGAGTAATTAACGATAAATATTTAATGGGTTTTTGATTAAGATAAGATGTGTATAACAGCAACAAAACCATATACAAATTTTAATTTTGATGATAAAATGCATAATTGAGCCAATTTCATAATTCGCTTTTATAGAAAAGCCGACACTCATCCA
>NZ_BJCC01000025.1 GCF_004309355.1 Enterococcus florum
AATTTCACAATCACTACTACAAAGCTGCGTAAATCACCAGACACATCAAAAAAACTACCCATCTAATCGGATGAGTAGTCCACAAAATTTTTATATTATTTCATTGTCCTATTGACGGGGTGCGCACCAACGATCGTCTTTAGCCGTTTTTCTATTATATTACATAGCGTTATTTTTATAGATTTTCTTTGGTTTAACCTTGATCTGAATGATCTGGATGATTTCCTGCAGTTCTTGCTCCGTTTCAGGAGAAATATCCAGCCATCCTCCTCGCTCCCCGCACGGATAACGGTCCGCCCATAATTTTTGAAACTTCGGGTGACACGTTCCAAGCAGCGCCTCTACTGCATCCGCTCCTTTGTCGTTGATCGAAACTGTACAGCAAAATCCATCCCTTTCAAAGAAAACATAAAATAAAAGTGTTTTTTTATGCGCATAGCGAAAGGACCAGCCATATTGATTGCCAAAAGGAAAACGCAATGTTCGAGTCAGGTCGTAACGTTCCTTCAGCAGTTGCTCCAACTGTAACAGCAGCTGCCAGCCCGCTGTGCCAAGAAAGTCCTGAATTTGTTCTAGGCTGGGCTCTTGCTTTTTATCTAGAAGTCGTTTTGAGTTTTCCATCTGATCCACCTCGTTTTCTTGTTCAGTGTAACATAAAAACCCTGACTACCTCTGTCAGGGTTTTTAAAAAAATCAATCAATTCTGGCAACGATCCCAGGTTCATCTGTGATGATGGTAATGGTTTTTTCTGCAGCCAATTCCGGGAAAACAAAAATAACGTCTGTGCCTTTTCCATTTGTTTTGATGGCCTCAAAGTCGACTTGTGCGATCTGTGTTCCCTTCGTTACTTTTTCTCCTTCCTTGACTAAAATATCCAGACCTTCTCCGTTTAGTTCCACCGTGTCGATCCCAATATGCACGAGGATTGCTACATCATTTGCATTTTTGATCGTAACGGCATGCTTGGTCGGAAAAACGCTGTCAATCACGCCTTCAATCGGTGTTTCAATCACGCCCTCAGCAGGTCGAATCGCAAAACCACGCCCCATCATCTCCTGAGAAAATACCTGATCCGCCACTTCGCTCAATGGAATGACTTCTCCTTTGACAGCCTGATAAATATCTGTTGATTTTTTCTTGTTAAATAAATTTTTGAACATGCTGTACACTCCTTATGAATAATCAATACCAGCTGTTTACCATTGTTTACCATTAACAGCTATCGCGTTATATTATACCATACTATCTGTTACTTTTTCCTCAAATAATCCACATATCCGAAAGCAAATGTTTCAATCAGGATGAAAAAGGACGAAGCCGTTTGCAGCCACCAATCCTTGGGCAATGGGCTCCGGCTGCTCGAAGCATACAGGTTATAATCCGCTCTGCCGGACAACCAGTTGTTTTGCAAGCTGGTCACTGATACAATCACTGAACGTCGAACAGAAAGGACATTCAGCACATTTTCCAAATGAGTATTTTCTCCTGATAAGGACAGGACAAAGATTATATCCTTGTCAGATAATCGCTCCACGATCCGTCGAAATTCGTTGGACTGTGCCGAGGCTGGAATCATCTGTGCCTGTTTGCCGATCAATAAAAACAAGCGTTGGAATTCGGCTGCCTGACTTTGCTGAGTGACACCTGTTGAAAGAACATAAATATTGTTGCATGTTTCAATTTTTTGATAGATATCCTGCCAGTTGGCCTCTTCCATGTATGAAAGGGTTTTTTGGACATCCAAATAAATTTGTCGTTGAAAGTCCATGTTTTGATCTAGCGTTTCTTCGTCATCCTGCCATTTGATAAAATTGCGCAGCTCTCCGAAGCCAGTAAAACCCAATTTTTGTGCAAACCGAATGACTGAGGATTTTGATGACAAGCATTCCTTCGCAAAATCTTGTGTACTCATAGAAACAAGCTCTTTGGTATGGTCTATAATGTAACTGCTCATGGATAAATCGGTTTCATTCAATTCAGAATAGTTTTGATTAACGATATCTGCAAAATGCATGCTTTTTTCTCCTTCAGATCATTTTCTCTATTGTATAAGAAAAAAGCAAATTGAAGCAAGATGAACAGTCATCTTGCTTCAATCGATTAATGCAAACGAGGCCACCACTCCTGATTGACTTCGATCATTTCATCTAAGATCTGTTTTGCGACCGCAGCACTCGGTACGGTTTTTGATAAGGTGAGCGCTTGCCATAATTTTTGATAGGACTGTTCCATATAGGCTTGTACCACCAGTTTTTCAACTGAAACCTGTTGTTCGATCATCCCTTTTTGAAATTCAGGAATGGCTCCCATACACAGCGGTTCATAGCCGCGTTTGCTGACGATACAGGGCACTTCAACCATCGCTTCTGAATCAACATTCAAAATGGCTCCTTTATTCTCAACAATCAGCAGCATCCGTTCATAGGTGTTGTAGGCCAATGCACCTGCCAACTGAACAATGAATTCTGCATGCTCTCCTGCCTCAATCGATGTGTCAACAGCAGTTTGCTTTTCAAACACTCGTTGACATTCCTCAAATATATGCTTCTCACGATTTTCCATGACCTCATTGGCTCTTGTTCGAGTCTGATCAGCATGAGCAACCACATAATCAGGATAAAGGTAATATTTCAAATAAGTATTCGGGAGGGTTTCCGGATCCACGGCGTAAACATCTTTCGCCTTTTGAAAAGTATCTAGCCAACTGGCTTCCCCCAACAACGGATTGCCTTCTTCCTCCACAGCTGCATAGCCGTAGTTTTTAACATGTTCTTTTAATTTCGGCATTAAATCATTGCCTTTTCGGTCTGTCATTTCTGTCCACCAGCCAAAATGATTCAACCCGTAGTAACGGTCCACAATTTCGTTTTCACTTTCCAAGCCTAAAATATCGGCCATCGACTTCTTGATTGCTACCGGCATATCGCAAATGTTAATGATTTTCGCATCAGGACGCAATCGTCGCGTTGCTTCTGCAACAATGGCAGCAGGATTGGAATAGTTCAACATCCAAGCTTCAGGAGAATATTGCTCCATGTAATCAATCAATTGAATGACCGCAGGAATGGAGCGCATCCCATAGGCCATTCCCCCAGGCCCGCAGGTTTCCTGTCCCACAACGCCATACTTCAAAGGAATCTTTTCATCCTGCTCTCGCATTTTCATTCCACCCACTCGAATATGGGCCATCACAAAATCAACATCACTGAATGCCTGTTTAGGATCCGTTGTCGCAGAAAATGCAATATGCGGTGCTCGCTCCTTAATGATCACTTCGCAAGCTTTTGCTACCAAGTCTTGACGTGCTTGATTCGTATCATAGAAGGTCAACCTTCGCAAAGGAAATTTTTCCTGATTTTTAATCAGCATCATCACGATGCCGGCTGTATATGTGCTGCCGCCACCGGCAATCACAACGGACTGTGCTTGTAAACTCATTTTTTCGCTCTCCTATTCTTGTATCCCTAATATTTCACAAACCCTTTCCTTAAAGGGCTGAACTCCCATACCGATAATAACTTGAATGTTGTTTCCATTCGTTACAACACCTTTAGATTGCTGAAGGCTTTCCAATACCCGTTTATCGACCTGTTCCGGATTTTTTACCGTCACCCGCAACCGAGTAAAACAGTTTGTTACCAATTCAATATTTTCCGGCCCTCCCAGTCCTTCGATCACTCGTTGTTCATCCGTTCCTGTTCCTAAAATTTGAACATCTGCTGCAGCTGTTTGAATGGTTTCTCGCCCTGGCGTTTTGATATTAAACTTCTTGATCAAAAAGACGAATGTGAAAAACCAGAGAACCCCCATCACTATGCCTACAATGATCACAAGATAAAATCGGGTTACCGATGGAGAAAAGACTGAATTAGACACCACCGTATCAATCAATCCATAAAGCATGTATGTTCGGGCTCCTAATGCCCATAATAACGTTTCAGAAATCGCGGTGATCAAACTGTGCACTAGCCAAAGAAGAGGGGATACAAATAAAAAAGTAAAATCCAAAGGCTCAGTAATTCCAGCAATTGTCCCGACAAACATGGACGGCAAAAGCATCCCCTTCACTTCTTCCTTACGCGTTTTATCTGCACAATAAATCATTGCCAACGCAATAGCGACTGAACCAAAGATTTTCGCAAAGCCAAATGTCGCAAAACGCAAGGAGGGATCCAATTGCGCAATCGAACCTGCATTTGCCATTTCCGCATAAAAAATATTTGCCGCCCCGCTGTAAACAGTTCCGTTGATCTCTGCAGTACCACCTAACGCAGTGAAACAAAAGGGCATCCACAACAGATGATGCAGGCCTGTCGGAATCAAAAAACGATTTCCAAAAGCATAAATAAATACTCCCAACAGCCCTGTTGTCAGAATTACATTGGATAAAGATGTAATCCCACCGTTAATCACTGGCCAGATATAACACAACACAACTGCTAAAATCAAAATAATCGGAATTGAAATCATAAAGGTCAGCCTAGAACCGCCATAAATACTCAAAATATCGTGAAGTTCAACATTTGAGAATCGGTTATGCAGATAACCAATCAAGCAGCCGATGATCATTCCTAAGAAGACGTTCATATCAACAACCTGAAAACCCAAGACAACTCCTTGTCCTGTGCCGAATAGGCCCATTTCCCCTGCTTCAGCAATCATTTCATTCATTGTCAACCAGGCATTGTTTGCTGCTAAAAAGATCAAGAAAGCGATCAAAGCGAGCAACCCAGCTTCAACCTTTTTCTTATCTGCCAGTGAAGAAGCGATCCCGACACAAAAAATCAAGGATAAGTTATTCAACATACTGTCCATCATCGTTTTGATCAATGTGCCCAGTGTTTGTAAAAATGAAGGCATAAAATTCAATTGCAAAATCACTGCCACAGCTAAAAACAATCCCATAACGGCCATAAATTTCACTGGTGTGATCACCGCACGCGAAAACTTCTGCATGGATTCTGTCACTTTTTCTTTCATTTGGTACCTCCTAATTTTTTTCGATACGTATCTATGACCCTAATTTACGGTGAAAAGCAGCCAATTTCAATGCTTTTCATGGTGATTGGACTAAGGTCCAGAGGTTGAAACGTCAGTTGTTTCTCTGATTCATCAACAAAAAAAGAACAGCTGATCCAACTGTTCTCTCCTTTAATGATCGATTTTCACTTTTTTTACAGCTTCCTTCGTATTCTTTAACAGCTCGATCGTCTGATCGTAATGCTTGGCCGCATACGATAGGAAAAACACATCCACCACAAATAATTGGGCCATCAACGAAACAGTGGCTGCCGCTCGCAATGGATTTTCGCCTTCATGGTCGCTGATAAGACTATAGGTAGCAATCTTCGCCAGTTTGGAATCCTCAAACGAGGTCAGCCCAATCACCTTCATTCCCCGCTCCGTTGCCAATTGCGCCAAGCGTATCGTTTCCCGCGTTTCGCCGGAATTTGAGACTCCGACAAACAGGGACCCTTGACCAACAGAGGACATCATTCCAGCCATGTGATGGTAGTCTTGATCAAACACCACGACCTTCCCCAATCGAGAAAATTTCTGGTACATATCTTGTGCTACTAAACTAGAGGCTCCAACACCATACATATAGATTGTGCGAGCATCCTCGACGAGTTCCACGCATTTTTCTACATTTTCTTCTGACAAGCAGGCTACATTTTTGTTTAGCACGTAGTCGATTCGAGCTTTGAGTTTGGTCTTAATTGTGCTGGGATTGTCTCCTTTGTCAATGTCAGTGTATACTTCTGCTTGGCGCTGCCCCATATCCGAAGACAATTGCAGCTTCAATTCGGTGAAGCCATTCAACCCGATCGATCGAGTGAAGCGGATAATCGTCGCAGGACTAGAGGCCGCTTCATGGGCCAATTGACTCGCCGTAAAGCGAATCACTTTTTCTGGCTTGGCCAAAATATATTCTGCCAGCTTTCGTTCGGATTTACTCAAGACAGGCAGTTTGTCTCGAATCAAAAATAAAATATCATCGTTCACCCAAGTCAACTCCTTTGTCCATTGCTCTTCGTACATAGTTTACAGGAAGCAATGAGATTTAGATAGAGAAAAAAGAAAAACTCCGATTGCTTCGAATCGGAGTTTTTAAAAAGGATTACGCAATTTCGCCATCGATTGCTCGTTGCGGAACACCAAACAGGTAAGTTGCAATAAAGCCGCCTGCATAGCCAGCGAGCAACCCTGCCAGGTACCCCCACCATCTGCCGTCAGCGATCAATGGGATCAAGGCAACCCCACTTGGTCCGATCGTCGTTGCACCAACGCCGCCGATCAAGCCAATCACAGCACCACCGACACCACCGCCGATACATGCTGTCACGAAAGGACGTCCTAATGGCAATGTCACCCCATAGATCAGAGGCTCGCCAATTCCTAAGATTCCTACCGGCAATGCACCCTTGATCATTTCTGTCAATTGATGATTTTTACGGCACTTAATCCAAAGTGCCAACGCAGCGCCAACCTGTCCAGCACCTGCCATAGCCAAGATCGGCAACAGCAACGTCATCCCAGACTGATCGATCATTTCTAAATGGATAGGCGTCAAAATTTGATGCAAGCCGAACATTACCATTGGTAAGAACAATGCACCTAAAGCAAAACCAGCAAAGGCACCGCCCACGTTTAAAATCGTATTGATAGCTCCGACCAACCCATTGGAAACTGCTCCCGCAAAAGGCATTAGAATGAAGATAGTGACTAATCCAATCACCAGCAATGCGATTGTTGGGGTCACAATGATATCAACTGCTTCAGGAATAATTTTGTGGAGACGTTTTTCCAATAAAGCCAGCAGCCAAACAGCAATGATAACGCCGATGATTCCCCCTTGCCCTGCAGCCAGATCTCCGCCGGTGAACAAGTTTTTTAATGGTTCCTCAACGTTCATCCCGCTCAGCGTCGTAACACCGCCGATAACCCCACCCAGAGCAGGTGATGCACCGAACTCAGTAGCTGCATTGATCCCAACATAAATCACCAAATAGCTGAACACACCATTTTTGATGATGTTCATGACCGTCACATACTGCATCCAATCGCCAGAAAGCTGACCACCAATGATCATGTTTCCTAATACTGAGGCGATCCCGCCGATGATCCCCGCGCCGACAAAGGCTGGAATCAATGGAACAAAAATATTAGAAATCGATTTTAATGCCCGCTTAAACGGAGTATTGTTATTGGTTTTGGCCTTTTGCTGCGCTTTGACCTCTGCCGCTCGCTGCTCTACTTTGGCTTTGCCGCTTAATTCTGCTGCAGCAACAGCTGGAAACTCTTCACCTAGTTTGACGCCAGCAGTTTCAACCATCTCATTGGCAACCTTATTGACTGTTCCAGGGCCAACGACCACTTGTAAAGTATCATCTTCCACCACACCCATTACACCTTCAACAGCCTTTAGCTTCTCCAGATCAACCTGGTCGTAGTCCTTGATCTCCATTCTGACTCTCGTCATACAGTGAACGATCTTGTTGACATTGCCCATTCCGCCAACATTTTCGTAGATTTCCCTAGCGATTCGTTTAATTCTGTCTTCTGCCATCTTTTCCATCTCCTATAATGTATTCTTGATAAATCCTTTGCCCTGTACCAGTTTTTCCTGTGCTTCTTCTTTGCTGCATCCCGTCAATATCATCACGATCGACAGTTTGACATTTTTCCCAGAAGCTTCAAACGCCTGAGTGGCTGCTTCGTAGGTGCACTCTGTGGCTTCCATAATGATTCGCTTGCTGCGCTCCACCAATTTTTCATTCGTGGCTTTGACATCCACCATCAAATTTTTGTACACTTTTCCAATCCCGATCATCGAAAGTGTCGAGATCATGTTTAATACTAGTTTTTGTGCTGTTCCTGATTTCAGACGAGTGGAACCAGTCAGGAACTCCGGTCCTACTTCGATTTCGATCGGGTATTTCGCATGCTTGCTGATCGCGGCATTGCCATTGCAGGACAATGACGCTGTAGAAGCGCCCACTTCTTGTGCATACGTTAGAGCACCGATCACATAAGGCGTTCGACCGCTGGCTGCGATCCCGATCACCATATCTTTATTTGATAACTGTAAATCAATCAAATCTTGTCTACCCAATTCTTGAGAATCCTCAGCCCCTTCAACAGCGACTGTCATGGCTTGCTCACCGCCAGCGATCAATCCGATCACCATGTCACTAGATACACCAAAGGTCGGTACACATTCGGCTGCGTCCAGCACACCTAAACGTCCGCTGGTTCCTGCACCAAGATAAATCAATCGTCCGCCTTGGTTAAACGCTTCAATCGTGGCTTTGACAACTGGTTCAATCGTGGATAGTTTTTGCTCAACGATCTTAGCGACCTTTTGATCTTCCTGATTCATCAGCTGAAGTGCTTCAGAAATTGATAATTCATCTAAATTCATTGTTGCTTGATTGCGTTTTTCTGTAATTAAATTTCCTAAATTGATCATTTGTTTACTCCTAAACTATTCGTTTCTTTCTTTTCTACTAATTCAAATGAAACACCGGCAGTGATCAAGTTCAACAACGGCAGATCCTCTTGACAAACCTCTGCTGCGACATTGACCTTTTCGTCTGCTGGCAGAGTCCTTTTAGCGATTTGGATCTCTCCCATGTAACGCTGATATTTTTGATTGTCTACTGTGACAGCACCAACCTGACGTGTGACTGTATTTTCAGGAAGGATTGCCTCGATGGCTCGGAATCGAGCATCTGCACTGCGGATGACATCACGGGCTTCATCTTGCCGATTTTGATGCGGTCGCAGAATCATCGAACGACAGCGGTCGCTCACTTTGTGAACCGCCAAAATTACTTTCTTTTCCAAAGAAAACTGCTGCCATTGCTGCATTGTGCAAGCACGGATTCGCGGATCACCAATATAACAATCGTCACAATAGCCCTGATTTTTTAATTCCCAGCTGGCAAACAAAGGATGTACATCTCGATGCTGCTCCAAGGTCGGCAGCCCTCGCTTTAAGGGGCCTCTTCGTTCCCCGTCTCCTGAAATAAAAGCCGTCACACGAAAATACTGCTTCAGCCATTGATTTTTTGCAGCGAACCATTCAGCATCCAAGCCGGTTTCTGGTCGCGGATAATAATTGTGCCACGCTTCAATTTTAGAAAAATCAGCCCCCAGCTCCTGCAACTCCTGTAAATCATCGGCAGTGATAGTACTGGCATTTAAACCGATTTCAATTTGATGTGTCAGTTCTGCAATCGTCTGATTCGAAATACCGTCATCCATTCGCAGACCAGTAACTCCCAGAGTGTTCAATTCTTCCACTTCTTCCAGTGAAAATCCAGCCTTTTCCAAGGCGTTTGTCGAAATATCGATCATCAGCTTCATCGATCGTTCTTTCGCTAGCGTTCCAAGTGTACGTAAACGCTCTTTGTACTTTGACGCATCGTCTTCTGGAATGTGTAAGGAAGAAAAAATTCCTGTAAATCCAGATCGATGTGCCTGGCGAATGTACTCTTCTTGTTCTGGGCTCATATCCTGATTCAAAAACACGGAAATCCCATCCATTGAATTGCAACCCCTTTCAATTACAAACACATTATAACTTTTTCGAAATAAAATTTCAACTATTTATTACATTTTTCTAATTTAAGAAATTTTGTTACAAATATGGTAGATTTTTTATACACTTAAAATACCTCTCATACTCTGTCTTTAAAGCCATTATTCGAGTATCCTCTCCAGGGAAAAGTTGAAACACGTTCACTCTTCTCTAGAGATTTTATCCGCAAACAAAAAAAGGCCTCACCCTTATTACAAGAGTAAGACCTGGCCGATACTTTATTTTGCTGTGCGGATCGTCACGAATTTGACTTCGATATATTCTTCTACACCATAGGTTCCGTTCTCACGACCAAAACCAGAATGCTTCACGCCGCCAAATGGGGTCGCCGAATTTGAGATCCCTGTGTCGTTGACTCCGACCATGCCGTATTCTAGTTTGTTGCTAACATTGTCGATCGTGTGGATATTCGTCGCAAAAAAGTACGACGCCAATCCAAAGACTGTATCGTTGGCATCCTTGATCACTTGTTCTTCATCTTCAAAAGTGATCAGTGGAATGACCGGCCCAAATGTTTCTTCATAGAAAATGTCCATGTCTTTTGTGACACCATCCAGAACAGTTGGTTCAAAGAAATTGCCGTTCGCAAAATCGCCATCAGTCATTTTGCTGCCGCCGAAAAGAATTTTTGCTCCCTTTTCAGTTGCATCCTTCATTTGCTCTTCGACCTTTTCCACGCCCTCTTGGTTGATCAAAGGACCTGTTGTTGGATCATCGAGGCCATCACCGACTGTGACTTCCTCCATGCGCTGAACGATCATATCTGTCGCTTTCTCCTTGATATCTTTGTGGATAAAGATCCGGTTAGGCGAAGTGCAAACCTGCCCATTGTTCGCAAATTTGGTTTCAATCAAGGTGTCGACTGCTGCTTCTAAATCTGCGTCTGGAAAAATAATAAACGGTGCGTGTCCGCCAAGTTCCATCGAGACCTTTTTCAAGGTTGGTGCCGCTTGTTCATTTAACGTTTGACCAACTTCAGTTGACCCAGTAAAGGTAATTTTACGCACATCATCTGATTCTGAAAGCATTTTTCCGATGGTTGAAGCTTCACCTAAAACGATGTTTACAACACCCTCCGGCAATCCTGCTTTATCAAATAGCTCCATCAAAGCCAACGCCGAGAATGGTGTTTCCTCTGCTGGCTTCAAAATGACTGTACAACCAGCTGCAATTGCAGGAGAAATTTTTCGAACAATCATGTTCGATGGGAAGTTCCATGGTGTGATCGCTCCAACAACTCCGACTGGCTGTTTGCGGACTTGCCATTGATTCGTATCTGGTGAAGGAATAATGTCACCGATGATGCGTTGTCCTTCAGCAGCATTCCAGCGCAGGTTTTCTACGTTGGTTTGAATTTCGCCTTTTGCCTGGCTTAAGGGTTTGCCTTGTTCCATCGTCATGATGGTCGCCAAACGTTCCGCGTCCTCTTCGACTAAATCAGCCATTTTATTCATTACTTTTGCGCGTTCGGAAGGGGCCATAGTCGACCATTTCGGAAAGGCTGCTTTTGCAGCATCAATCGCTTCCTGCGTTTCTTTTTCTCCACCTAAGTGGATCTCCGCCAAGGTTTCCCCTGTTGCAGGATTTGTAACGGGTGCTTTGCCTTCTGAGCCGTCTACCCATTTGCCATTAATATAGAGGCGAGTTTCGACTTTAGGAAATTCATGTTTTGCCATTGGTCCAGTTCCTCCTTATTTTTGGTACATTTTTACCCTAACATGGATAAAATCAAAGCTCAAAAAATACGCTTTTATTCAGGATGTTTTGCAGAATGTTGGTAAAAACTTAGAAAAATTAAAGGTGCTTCTGCTTATAAAATCACAGATTTTACCATCTGACGGATTCCAATCTCTTCTTTAAACAGTACCGTTGCGATTATTGAGCATACACAAAAAGACTGCCCTCTATCGAAGGCAGTTTACCTAGCTATTCTTCTGGATTTTTGATGCTGCTAGGATCAATTCCAAGGGCTTCGCACATGTCCTCGTTAACGTAAAACTCAAGATTTTTTGAATCTTCAACAGGCATTTCTGCTGGGGTTGCCTCTCCGCGTAAAATTTTAGCGGCCATTTTACCAGTTTGAACGCCTAATTCTTCGTAATTGATCCCGATGGTTGCTACCCCGGCTTCTTTCACATCATTGATTGCTCCAGCAACCAATGGCACCTTTTTTTCTTTCATCACATCGCCCACGATCGTTTTGGCACTGGCAAAAGTATTGTCCGTTGGCAGGTAAATGCCATCGACTTCTTCCGCTACTGTTTGTGAAACCTGCTGAACGTCGTTAGTGCTGGTCACCGTTCGGATCACGGGTTCGATCCCTGCTTTTTTTAATTCTTTCTCTGCAATATCTGCCTGGATCTTGGAATTGATTTCTCCGGAATTGTACATGATCCCAACTTTTTTTGCATTTGGCACGATCGATAAAAGCAATTTGATTTGCTTGGCAACTGGCGACATGTTAGTCGTTCCAGTCACATTTCCACCAGGTTTTTCGTAGCTATCAACCAATTTTGCGTCCTTTAGATCAGTCACGCAAGTCACCACAATAGGAATATCCTGCGTCGCTGTCAACAGCGATTGTCCAGCGACGGTAGTTACTCCTAATAAAAGGTCCGGCTTTTCCTTGACTAATTTTTCACTGATGCTCTTTAAATTATCTTGACTGCCTTGGGCGTTTTGGTAATCGATCTTCAGATTTTCCCCGTCTACAAATCCTTCCTCTTCCAAACCTTTGACAAATCCAGAGTAAGAGTCGTCCAAGGATTCATGCTGGACAAATTGCAACGCTCCAACTGTTTTGACCTCGTCTTCTTCGGCGGAACCATCCTTTCCGCACGCTCCAAACACCAACAAACTAAGTAAGCCAATTCCCAATACCATTTTCTTTTTCATCTGTTTTTCTTCCCTTCAAATTAAAAATCACCCACTCAGATAATCCAAGTGGGTGAAGGAAAGTCGAAAAGGATACGATTTCTAGTCAGTCAGCCACTCGAATTCTCTACGTGGCTGGTGACGCATCAAAACCTGCTAGCCATCATAGATACAAACCTGGTCGTTTGTATCCTGATGAATACAAACGTATCTAATAATAGCTAACGTAATAACGATTATTCAGTTGTTGTTTATTTAAATGAGTCATGGTAAAACCCTCCAACTGATAAGTTGCACTTAGTATACCTCAATAAAAATGAAATGTAAATGAGAGTTTTTATTTTTTTATAATCAAAAAGCTTTGTCAATTTTATTCAATAGTTTGACTACTGACTGTGGCGTTTTGTTTGCCAAGATAATCCGCCAGTCTTTTGGGATCGCACCTGGATAGTGTGTGATCTAGTTCAAACTACGCGCTTGAATCCTAGTCCATTCTACTGTTTTCAATTGCTCCAAAACGTACTCTATTATACCCCAGCCAAAACGTTTTTTTTCTGAAACACGATTTGTCCCAGCAGTAGATTGAATGTATTTCCTGAATGCAACAGTCTAAAGCGTAAGCACCAACAACCACTGATTCTAGCGTTAAGACTGCTTTTTCTTCTGGGTTCTTTCATCGTAGGTGGCTCAGAATTTCAATTCCGCTAAGCCAACACCTTTCCT
This sequence comes from Enterococcus florum, assembly GCF_004309355.1. GTDB lineage: Bacteria > Bacillota > Bacilli > Lactobacillales > Enterococcaceae > Enterococcus_A > Enterococcus_A florum. The sequence continues at coordinate 13,206 of NZ_BJCC01000025.1, forward strand.
TCTGGGAATCCTTTGCGAAATAGTTTTTGAACGATCGGACCAGCGATCAATAATTGAAAAGGCAGTGCCATGATCAAATTCTTTGGAACATTCAAAGCCCAAATTATTGGCAGACGGGTCCATTCTCCACTATGAAAACAGGCCTCCAGCCCGCCGTACAAAGACATGAAAAAGACCATTGGCAGTACCATACATGAGGAGACCATCACTCGCTTCATCGTTGGACTGCTGGCAGGCTTGATCAAGTAACGGAAGGCAACTCCCTTGGCATATTTTGATACGATGAACCAATCTAAACACATCGCAACCACGTATACTAAAGGCAGGCCCAGCCAGCTTTGTCTCACTACTTCAATGGAAAAACCGCCCTGCAGCAAAGCAACATTGTACATACTCATCCATAGCACCATTAAAAAACACATCATAATTGTGTAGATTAAGCTTTCTCTTTTATTCGTTGGCATTTCTTTTCCTCCTATTACGCAGACACAAAAAAAGCAGAGGTCGTAAAAAACTCGTTACAACCTCCACCTGCACTCTCTGGTGTACATCCTCACTGCGTTTTATGTCTATTTTTTATTCGAAGTTTAGTATACCTGAAAAAAGAAAAGCATGTAAGATTTTTTTGAAATTTTTCTCGCCTTTTTAAATTGCATCTTTACCGATGATGCATCCTCCTTTAAAACAGCATTTCGTTCCTCGATATTTTTTACCCCTGTGTATACATTCCACAGCTGCCTCTTTGCCTTTTTTGACGCAGCTTTCTACGCCCTCCGCCCAAGCTGCTCTTTCGTATAGTACGCCGTTAAATGTTGACCCAGCTCCGTTGGCAAAACGCAAGGTTTCTTGGGACAATTCTGCCATGACTCCTGCACTCAAAAAAGGAAAAGGCAACTCGGTGTCTTCAGCCTGTTCTTTGAAATACGAGGCAGCTTGCTCTTTAGTGAATATGACATCACCCGCTGCATAACCTTCCACATAAGTCCTATTGACCGGTACTTCGACTTTCATCACATTTACACCATAACGCGGATCAGAAAATTCTTTCATCATCACATTGACTTTGTGCTGATCACTGGCTTTTTCTACTGATCTTCATCTGGTATACACGAGAAATAAAAAGGCGCAATGCCGTTTATGCAACAAAAAAGCTCCCAAAGATTAAAAAGCGAACTCGTTACCCGAACGAGTTCGCTTCATTTCGATTTATTCTGCTTCTGCTTCTCGCAGGGTTCGCTCTTTAATTGACTTGTCGATCAGCCACTCGCCGACCCCGACAGCCAATCCAACACCCACAACCAAGAAGAGCACGTAGGAAACGGGGTCTTCCCCTTCTGGCGGTAAAAAGAAGAAAATTGTACTGAAAGCAAAGAAGATAAATTGTACACCGGATACCAATTTTCCGATCCCGTCACCGCCAGGAATTCGAAACGGCCGTTCGATCTCTGGATCTTTCTTTCGCAAAGTAATAAATGCGAAGGACAAGATGAGGTACGGCAAAAAGAAAATAATTGACGTAAATGAAAGCAGCGTCCAAAACAGATTGGCATTACTTGATGAGATGAACCCATAAAAGATCAATAGCGCAGTAGAGGACAAGCCTAAAAGGATAGCCGATCCAATCGGTGCATGGACCTTGTTAGTTTTCGCAAAAATTTTAGGCAGCTCCCCTTCCAAGCCTGCCTCCAAAGCCGCTTTGTTTCCCCCTAAAGCCCAGCTGAAAATGTACCCTAAAAAGGCAATAAATGAAATCACTCCTACAATAGTCACTACGCCTCGTCCAAAAACAGTGCCGAATGCAGTAAACAGGCCCGAATCTGGATCGATCTGGTCGACTGGCAAAATTACCAGAATAGCCATTGCAGCAATAATATAAAGAACGATCGTACAAATCCCGCTGGAGAATACTGCTTTTGGTACATTTTTACTTGGATTTTCCATCTCCCCTGCCGAACAGCTGATCAAGTCATAGCCGGTCAAGGCATACACGTAAACCGGGACCAACGAAAAGAAGCTCAAGTCAAAGGTAGGGATGATCGTGTCCATCGTAAAGCTGGTTTGCGAGCCAGTAGTGGTCAAGACAATAACTGCGCCTATGATCAAAGCTAGACAAGCCAATAGCTTGCAAATAGTACTCAGCATTGTCAGCCATTTGGCGTCTTGTAGATCAATACAGTTAAATGCCACTACGAACCATGTACAAATAATACAGAAAATCACCATGCCCCAAACCGATAAATCAGGAAAGAACAGCATTTGCAGCACCGAACCCATTACCACTAGCGTGGAAGGAATAAATCCAGCAACATTCACCCAATACCACCACGTTGTTCGAGCCGCCCATCGATCGCCGTACGCTCGTTTGATCCAAACATAGATCCCGCCTTGATCAGGATAAGTCGACCCCAGCTCCGCACAAATCAAGCCATGCGAGAGGAAAAAGGTCAAGCCTAAAACAATAAAACAAAAGATCAGCGAGGGCCCCATTGAAGCTTGTGAGGCAATCAGCTCCAATGAGAATACCGCCGCAAAGGATAAGGAAACGATGTCGATAAAACCTAACTTTTTCACATTTTCCATCGTCTTTCAACGTCCTTTCTAGTTCAGCTTTTGATCAAGGAATGCCCGCATTTTACCTTCATAGTAGGCTTTCGTTTGATCATCCGCACGTTTTAATCGTGGATATAAATACCAAGCTAGGAGGCCGCGCTGCACATGAAGCCGATTCTCTGCCTCTTGGAAAACCACCGACCGTGTCGGATGATCAAGTACCTCGCTGGTGATTTCTACTTCACGGTTGGCAGGCAAACAGTGCATTGCCTTGCAATGATCCGGCGCCATTTCCAGCATTTCCATGTTCAATTGATACCGTGGATAGAAGGCCGCTGTTCGTTCTTCTTTTTCATCCTCGTATCCATAATAATACCAAACATCAGGAATAATGAAATCTGCATTTTTGACAGCTTCTTCCACATTTTCAGTAACGGTCAAAGTGCCACCGGTCTGTGCCATTTTGGCTTCTACCTTATCGATTTCTGCTTGACTGATCGAATATTTTTTCGGTGAAGCGATCGTGTAGTTCAGTCCTAAAGAAGCTGATAAATGCGCATGTTCCATTGCCATGATGCCATTTTCGCCAGAATCTCCAACAAAAACAATATTGATGTCCTCCAGTGCTTTTCCTGGTGGCAGATGTTCCATCATAGTTAAGACATCTGCCAAGCCTTGTGTTGGATGGATGTAATACGTCATGGCATTGAAAACAGGGACAGATGCATTTTCAGCTAGTTTTAATACCAGCTCATGGTCTTCGGTCCTCAACATGATACCATCACACATACTCGAAAGCACTTGAGCAGTGTCTTTGATGGCTTCATGAGAACCAAAGTGGATCTCACCCGGCTTCAAATATAACGCATGGCCGCCTAATTCCGCCATCGCTGTCTCAAAGGATACCCTCGTCCGAGTTGATGGTTCTTCGAAAATCATCGCCAAAGTGGCACCTTTCAACAATTGCGGAACAGCATTTTGATACGCTGCTTCTTTCAATTGAACGATGGTGGACAAAATGTCGCGAATTTCACTTTGGGACAAATCATAATTGTCTAAAAAATGCTTCGTTGGGTAATTTTTGTTGTGAGATAATTTCATGTCTACAATCCTCCAGTTTATTGAATCCTCTGTTTCTTCGCCAAAACATCTACGCTATAATAAAAGGGAAGAAAGCGGGTGACCCTTTGACAAAGAATTTTTATACTTCTGCTAATCAGCATTTGCCGAAATTGAATGAATCTGAGAAACGCATTTTTCAATATGTCTTGAATCATTATGACGCTGTGAAAGAATACAGTATTCGTCAATTGGCGAAAAAATGTTATGTCTCTTCGGCCACGATCTTTCGCTTTACCAAAAAACTCGGTTTCAACGGGTACAGCGATTTTATCGACAGCTTATCTGCAACTCCTGAGACGCTGCAAACGATCCCCCATTCGATCAAGCAGAAAGACTACAAGGAAGAGTACTTAAAAAATATCAGCGAATCTGTCCGGGTAGCCAATTTGGAACGTATGGAGCAATTTGATCAACTGCTGGAAAATGATCCAGTCATTTATTTGATCGGCGAAGAATTAGATCTGCAGGCCTTGCATTATGTGCATTGGCTTTTTACTGCCCAAGGCTTTCGATCCATTTTAGTGTCTGATCAAGCTGCGATTCGCAATACTCTCAATACTATCAGCGACAACGATATTCTGTTTGCCTTTGCTTATACAGGCGACAGTCCAAAAATCATCGAAATGATCGAAGGGGTCAAACAACACTCGCAGGCAACGGTCGTCACCTTTACCCGCGCAGTGACTAATGTTGTTCAAAATTTGTGCGACATCGATTTTTACATTTTTACCGATGAGATCGTATACGATAGTCTCGATATGACGTCACGGATCTCGATGATCGCCATCATTGAGCTGCTGCTTTATCAGCGCATCAAACGTTCGATCACGAATGAATAATCGTTCCAGCTTCTGCTGTGATTGCCTGAGCCACCTGCTCTAGATCGGCAATGATGGCAGTTTTTTGTTTGCCGCTGCTAACGAATTCACATGCTGCCTGAACCTTCGGCAGCATACTGCCTGCCGGAAATTGATTATCCGCCATGTGCTGCTCCATTTCGTCTAAAGAAACTTTTTTCAGGGCCGTTTGGCTTTCTTTGCCGAAATTGATATATACATGATCCACCGCAGTCAGAATAATGAACATATCTGCATCAATTAGGCTGGCCATTTTGGAGGCTGCAAAATCTTTGTCGATCACGGCATCCACTCCCTCATAGCGTGTCCCGTGATAAACGACCGGGATGCCTCCGCCACCGCAGGCGATTACAACTTGCCCAGCATCTACCAAGGTCTGCAAACTGATTTTTTCGTAAATATCGATCGGTCTAGGAGAAGGAACCACTCGCCGCCAGCCTCTGCCAGAATCCTCGTGGTAGATTTCGCCTGTTTGATCCATCAATTTTTTAGCTGCTTCTTCGGTATAGTAACCGCCGATTGGTTTGGTCGGGTGTTTAAATGCCGGGTCATCACCATCGACCACGACCTGCGTCAGCATCGTAATAACGGGTGTTTCATTGATGTTGCGGCTGACCAGCTCTTCATCGATCGCCTGCTGCAAATGATAGCCGATGTACCCTTGGCTCATTGCGATGCATTCAGCGAAAGGCATGATTTCTTTCCCAGCTTCGGCTGCTTTTTCAAAAGCTAAACGAATTTGTCCCACTTGTGGACCATTGCCGTGAGCAATCACGACTTTATGCCCCTGTTCGATCAAATCAGCGATCGATTTAGCGGCTAGCTGCGCGCGGGAAAGCTGTTCGTTCGCCGAATTTCCCAATGCATTGCCGCCTAGTGCTACAACGATTTTTGCCATATGTCTTCCCACCTACTCTAAAGTTTCCAAAAAGGTCTCCAATTTCTCTTTGGCTGCTAATTGTTCGTACTCGCTGCCGTCCTGCTGATACTTCGTTAAATAGACCAAGAGACCTCTCATGGCAGTCAATCGATTTTCTGCCTCATCAAAGGCCAGCGAGATTGCTGAATCCAACACTTCATCCGTCACTTCTTCTCCTCTGGTCGCCGGTAAACAGTGTAAAAACTTCACACCAAGGCTGCATTGCTCTAACAACTCTCGATTCACTTGATATTTTGGCATGAAAACTTGATGTCTTTCTTCTGGAGATAATTCACTTTCGTACAATCCATACCAAACATCGGTGTAAACAAAATCTGTGACTGGCAAGGCTTTTTCCGGATCATCGGTCACTAACCAGCTGCCGCCGTTTTCCTGCACATTTTTCTCCATGATTTGCTTGTGTTTTTCCCTTAACTGGTACCCTTCTGGACCAAAATGAACAAAGTGCATGCCCAATTTGGTCGTGATATATCCTAATGACGCACACACCTGTGTGGCATCACCGACGAACGTTACTTTGATGTCCTCCAACTGTTTGCCCGCTGGCATGTTTTCTACGATTGTACAAAGGTCCCCGATTTCTTGGGTCGGATGGTTATAATCGCTCATAGCATTGATAACTGGCACCGTCGAGCTGTTGGCTAGATCTACCACTGTTTGATGTTCGATCACGCGTGCCATCACAACATCCACCAACCGTGAGATCACCTTTCCAGTGTCTTCGATGGTCTCGTGTCCTCCAAGTTGGATCATTCCCGGACCGAGATACTGAGCATGGCCGCCCAGCTGTTCCATGGCGGTTTCAAAGGAGACCCGAGTGCGAGTTGAGCTTTGCTGAAAAATCATGCCTAAAGTTTTGCGCCGCATAAGTGGCGGATAATACCCTTTTTTGACGCAGTCCTTAATCAATAAAGACAGGTTGATGATGTCAAGCAATTCCTTTTTTGAAAAATCATTGGTATCGATAAAATGCTTCATGCTGTTTTCTCCTATCCTTTTGGCTGTTGTTGGGTAATGCAGTGGATGTTTCCGCCACCGTAAACGATTTGTCTTGTTTGTACACCTACGATTTCTCGATCAGGGAACATTTCTTGCAGCTGCTCTAAAGCCAATGCATCATTTTTATCACCATATTGTGGAGCAATGATCGCACCGTTGGTAATCAGGAAGTTCATATAGGAAGTAATGCAGATATCATCTGCGTGTCTTGGAATACTGCCTGCGATACTGTCCACTTCGTATTCTGCGCCATATGTGACCGGATCAATCGTCGTACATAATTTGTGAACAATTAGTTTTCGGCCCTTTGCGTCTGTTTGGCTGCTCAAGAAGTCATACGTTTCTTTGGCAACATCGTAGAATGGATGGTCTTGGTCTTCCGTGTAGATACACGCCACTTCTCCAGGTCGAACGAAGCAAGCAACATCGTCAATATGTCCATTGGTTTCATCTGGGTCAATTCCATCCTTCACCCAAATCACTTTTTCGACATTTAAATATTCCTTCAGCATATCTTCGATTTCTTCACGATTCAGATGCGGGTTGCGTCCTTCAGAGAGCAAACACATTTCGGTCACCATAACAGTCCCTTCGCCATCTACATGAATCGATCCGCCCTCTAGGACAAATTCTGGGGTATGGTAGGTATCCACATACTCGATCTCACAAACCTTTTGCGCTACTTTTTGGTCATAATGCCAAGGGAAATACAAGCCGTCGACCAGCCCGCCCCACGCATTGAAATCCCAATCTACTGCCCGAACATCTCCTTGGTCATTGACGACAAAAGTTGGTCCACAGTCCCGCATCCAGGCATCATCTGTTGTGACCTCAACCACACGAATATCGTCGGATAGACTGTTGCGGCAATGTTCGAATTGTCCAGCAGATACGCACATTGTCACAGGTACAAATTTGCGAATTGCCTGAGCAACCTCTACAAAGGCTTTTTGGGCATCTTTGCCTCCATGCTGCCAATTATCTGGTCTTTCGGGCCAGATCATCCATATTTGCTTTTGCGGTTCAAACTCTCCCGGCATCCGAAAGCCATCTTTTTTTGGTGTTGAATCAAGTCTTCTTGCCATTTTACTTACACTCCTTTATTTTTATGCATCGATAGCCGATACTTTTTGCTGTTTGATCGCTTGGTGGATCAGCACTTCTCCGCATCCGATCGACAATAATAGCCCGATCACTAAACTGCCGACATACAGTGTCGGATTTTCCCCTTCAGGCGGCAGTAAAAATGAAATACTGCCGAACAATAAAAAGGCAAAATGAACAATCGTTACCAGATACGCTGCCGGTTTTCCAAAAGGTACTTTGAACGGCCGCTCCGTTTCTGGATCGATCTTCCGCAGCTTCAAGAAGGTGAAGCTCATCACAAGATACGGTAAAAAGAAAATGATCGAGGTAAAAGCCAATAGTGTCCAAAACAAATTCTCGCTTGTACTGGCGGTAATGCCGTAGAAGATCAGTAATCCTGTTGATACGATCCCTAATAAAACCGCTGATCCAACAGGGGCATAAACCTGATTGGTCTTCGCAAAAATCTTTGGCAACTCGCCACTTTCTCCTGCTTCTAAAGCAACCTTATTGCCTCCCAGCGCCCACCCAAAAACATAGCCGAGAAAGCCAACAAAGGTCACCATGCCGATCAGATTCACTAAAAACTTGCTGCCGAACATCGCAACAATCGTATCAAACAACCCTGATGTTTCACTGATACTACCGGCTGGCAAAACGATTAATATGGCTGTGGCTGATAAAATATAGAAAAAGATCGTGAAAAAGCCGCTTAGGAAAACCGTTTTTGGAACATTTTTACTGGGATTTTCCATCTCACCCGCCGAACAGCTAATTAAATCAAAGCCTGTAACACTGTAAACATAAACAGGAATCAAAACAACAAAGCTCATGTTCAATTCAGGGATCAAATCCCGCCCGCTAAAATTGTTGACTGCCCCATTTTTAAAAATAAAGTACAAGCTGCCAATGAATAATACCAATGTGACTGTGATTTTACTGATGGAGCTGATGATCGGGAGCCACTTTGCCTTCTGCAGATCAATGCAGTTGAATAAAACAATAAACCAGACGCACAAGATACAGATGATCACGATACCCCACACTGACAGATCAGGCAAAAACATTTCCTTCAAAATCGAGACCATCACGACTGCTGTGGCTGGAATAAACCCCGCGACATTCAGCCAATACCACCAGGTGGTTCGCGCTGCCCAACGATCGCCATAAGCTTTTTTTACCCAAACATAAATGCCCCCCTGATCCGGATAAGCAGCCCCCAGCTCTGCACAGATCAATCCATGGCAGAGAAAATAGGTCAGACCAATGAACACAAAATTAAAAATCAGCGATGGTCCCAGCTTGGCCTGTGACGAGATCAGCTCCAGTGAAAATACGGAAGAAAAGGCCAAAGCCAAAATATCAAAAAAGCGCAATTTTTTCTTCATTTGTATTATCCCTTCTTTCTTTTGTAAGCGTTTCCTTTGGCTGATTTAAACATACCGCTCTTCTCCTTGCTCGTCTATAACTGATGCCGCAAATGTATCAATGAAACGTTGAAAGGCAAGTGTTTCTAAAAAAGAAACACTTTTGAAACAACAAAAAAGCTTCTCTCAATGACCGATTCCATTGAGAAAAGCTTGTTATACTAAATAAGACCAGAAGTTTCCTTCTGATCTAATTCTTACAAATCAACTTTTTCAAAGCGTTTGACCGATATACGATAAGCCGCGACGGTCGCAAAGCTATAAAATATTCCTCCAATCGCCAAAATCGGCAGTTGTCGGATCAAATCAGCAGCGGCAATTGAATCCACCCAATGAAATGCCGGAAAATGAACCAAAATCTCTACAGTGATCACGATCAGGGTTGTTGGAATCATAGCCAACACGAAGGCTTTCCCCGCCTTGTAGGCCGTTTTAAAAAAAGTAGGCAAGAAAATCAAATTGAACACCCCGAAAATCAACAGACCCATGCCATAAAACGCAACATTGGGCTCGATCCCCACAGGATTCCTTTGACTTATCAGCGTGTTTCGGAGTACCGCAAAGGGAAGGGAGATTCCGATCTGTCCCATTTGAGCCAAAACAATCAACCAGCATTTGGCTTTGACAGTCTCGCGTTTTCGAACTGGAAGCAGTGTCGTGTAATAAATATCCTGGGTTTCTCGCCCATACATGAAACTAATATAAATACCCAGTCCGCTGAACAGGAAAACGATCCCATACGGATAACCCGGAACCAGCACCAATACGCCCATTAATGCAAAAATAAATAGATTGGGGTGCGCAGCCAACCGCAATTCTTTATACAACAAATTAAAGATCATACTGCGTCCTCTCCATCCTAACCATGATTTCCTCTAGTGACAATGCACCTTCTCCAGGCTTTCTTAAATGCTTGAAAGACTGAATAAATTCTGTCTTAGCCGCACTCTTGACCATTTTCCCATCCTTTATATAGGTGATACTGTCTGCACATTTTTCCAAATCCGTCGTGATATGCGTTGAAAACAAAATGCTGCGTTCCCCGCTGTCCACCAATTGACGAAACAGCACTAACAGATCCTCTCTTGATACCGGGTCCAGACCGCTGGTGGGCTCATCCAAAATCAGCAGTTTTGCACGATGAGACAGGGCTAAAGCCAGCATATATTTCACCTTCATCCCTGTTGATAAATCCTTTACCTTTTTTTGCGGGTCAATCGAGAAGGTCTTCATATACTTTTCGTAAGCTGCGTCATCCCACTCAGGATAAAAACATTTCGTGACCGCCGTAATGACTGACAATTTTTTTTGCTGATAAAAATCGATCCCGCCTAACACAATTCCCAATTTTTGTTTGCAGCTTTCCTCGTTAGTTAAAAAATCCTGTCCAAACATCTCGATTCTTCCTTCATCGGCATGGATCAGATTGACCAAGGATTTTAAGGTAGTGCTTTTCCCTGCTCCATTTTTTCCAATCAACCCCATGATTTGGCCTTGCGGCAGCGAAAAGGACAGATGCTTTAATGTAAAGTTCGGATAATGCTTGCTAACGCCTTCGACCTCTAATAGATTCATTTTTGATCTCCTTTAAAAAAATAGCTGCCGTCTCTGCCTGTTATACGAAAGAACATCTCACTGCTGAGCAGCGCAATTCCACCTGTCATAGGATTGCTGTCGCCTAAGATCACTAATGTATCACCAGCTTTAAAATTCATCGTGTCCCGCGCTTTTTTGGGCAAGACGATCTGACCACGATCATTGATGGTAACTGTCCCAAAGAAATGCTTGCCCTTTGGAGCGATCGGCACCCCATTCGCAATCGGATCGTAGGAGACGAGATCGTTCAACGAAACCTCAAACAGTTCTGCTAAGGCCGCGCATTTGATAATATCCGGCAATGAATCGCCATTTTCCCACTTGGCCACCGCTTGGCGCGTGACTTGGATTTTTTCTGCTAATTCTTCTTGTGTCAGACGATTAGCCGTCCGTAAATAACATAGATTTGCCGAAATGTTGCTTTTCAGATTATTCATATTCTTCCCACCCTTTCCTCCATTATATACACTCTTTTCGTGCATAAAAACCAACTGTTGTTAACTATTTCTGTTCGTTTTGGTTGCGCGATTGAAAAAAGTGACGCTTTAAAAAAACAGGAGCGCTGCAATGATGGAAAGTTCTTACATCATTTAATGCAAATAACTTTTTTGATACTGCAGCGGTGTTTTCTCGTATTTCCGTTTGAAACAGCTGACGAAATAGCTGAGCTGGTTGAAGCCGACACGATGACTAACTTCAGTAATGGACAGATTTCGTTCCTGAAGCATGCGTCTGGCCTCCTGTAATCGGTACTCATTGAGGTAAGCGATGGGAGAAAGTGTCGTGTAGCGCTTAAATAGAGTTGTGCATTTGCTTTTGCTGATGTGCCCAGAAGCCGCAAGATCCGCTACAGTCATTGTATGTGCATAGTTTGCTTGTAAAAACTGCAGCATTTCTGAAAACAGAGACAGATCTTGATCTTCTCGATGACTTGGCGATTGCTGGTCGCTCACCGAAACCCTTCCCAACACCTGAGTAATAAAGGACAAAACAAAGAGAGGGTTGATGGTTTCCGTTCGTTGAAATTGTTGCAAAAGATGGCGCTGCTCTTCACTGACCTTGAGTGTTAGAGATGCAAACTCCACTGAAAGCAAGTACGCCGATACGATCTCTTCTGTTAAAAAATCCAACAAGAAGTTAAAACAAATCGCCCTTACCCGGTTTGTGATCGGTTTGGCTTGGTGGAACACCTTGGCAGGAAGGATCAACAGATGATTGGTGTCCAGAATAAGCTCCTCCTCATTGATCAAAAAACACAGTTCGCCGTCACTGATCCAAGTGACCTGCCACTCGGGGTGCCAGTGCAGAGGCAATTCATCGCCACGAGTCTTTTCAAATCGTTGAAAATGCAAGGCAACTGGCAAATGTTCGATGCTATACTGAATCGACTCTTGCTGATCCGCTCCGATGTTGATCATGGTCTCCCCTCCAAAAAAAGCAAATTTAATAAAATGATGGCTCATTGTGATAGAATCTGCTAGTTTCTTTACAGTATAATGATAAAATGAAGAAAAAGAAAGTGCAGGAATCTTATGAAAATCAAAGGTGTTTTTTTTGCGATATTTGCTGCTAGTATGTGGGCGATCTCAGGGATCATGAGCGAGATGCTGTTCACTCGTTATTTAGTATCGCCTGAGTGGCTGGTGAGTACGCGGTTACTGATCTCAGGCATTTTACTGACCTTATTGACAGTAGTTTCCGAAAAGGAGAAGCTTTCCCGCTTAGTTCGTTCAAGTGATGTTGTCTCACTGCTTTTATTTTCGATCGTTGGGATGCTAGGTGTGCAATATACCTATTTTAAAGCCATTCAATACAGTGGAGCAGCCATCGCAACGATCCTACAATTTACCGGACCCATTTTTATCTTTCTTTATTTGGTGAGTCAAAAGGAAAAGAGCGCCAATTTGGCAGAATTTTTTTTATTAATTTTAACCTTTAGCGGAATTTTTTTTATCGTTACACAAGGTAATCTGCAAAAGCTGGAAATCTCTGGACTAGGTTTTCTGATGGGGATCGCCTCTGCAATCACTCTTGCCTTTTACACGCTGCAGCCTCGAAAACTTTTGGTGAGCTATGGAGAAGTTCCGATCGTCGGTTTAGGCATGCTGATTGCTGGCCTGGTGTTTCAACTGATCCACCCTGTGTGGCGGCCAAACTTTGATGGCGACTTTTTCTCTGCCTGTCTGGTTGCTGCCATCGTCTTTTTTGGAACGGCCTTGGCATTTCTATTTTACCTTTCGAGCCTACGCTTTATCGAAGCCTCACTGGCCAGTGTCTTAACTGCCTTTGAGCCGATATTGGCAACCATTTTAAGTATTTTGCTTTTCCATCATACCTTCGGAAAGATTCAATTAATGGGTTTCGTTGCTGTGATTGCCTCGGTCATCGTTTTGACCCGGCTTTCTAACAAACCGAATCCATAAATAAGCTTGACAATCTCGTTCCCAAGCTTATTTCTATATTAAAGTGAAAAATCTCACAGATTGTCACTCTCTCTTTTCCAAGTTCAGTGTACTGGATATCATTGACAGAATTCATGGCAAACGCACTATTCATATCCAATCGCCGCGACCCTTCCATTTTTCAAATCCAACCGGATAAGACTTGTTTTGTCGATTGCCTCAAAGCCGACCCAAATGCATTCCTCGATTTTTTCATACGGTTTTGCCCAGCCAGTTGAGCTTCTGCCATTCTTTGTAAGAGATTGGCTTTGTGATAATCTCTTACGGATCATTCACGTCCAGCACCTCAGTGATTATACCTCGTTTCTAGTTAAAAGGAGGCCGATCGATAGCCGACTTTGTTCCTTTCACTTTTCCATTCTTTCTTAGGATTTGACTGCTTTTAAGTTTACGAAGAGTAGACTGCAAGAACAAAAAATGACTTGGAAATCAAGTTTCTTTCTAGGACTGATCAGAGATTTCGACTATTTCTTAAAAGAAAAGCAACTTATTTTAAAGCCGTATTCTGCATTCCTAATTGAGTCACTATGATAAACGGAAATGCTAGAAAAAAAAGAGGGGGTAGAAAACCGAATGCAAACAAAAAAAGTCCCATTCAGAAGTCTGAATAAGACGTTTTTTCTTAGATTTGTGCCAAATACTCAGAAAATTTTGCCAGACCGGCTTTTAATTCTTCCGTATCGCAAGCATAGCCGATTCGAACGCAGTGTTCAAACTCAAAGCAATCGCCTGGTGTGAAAAGAATGCCATGGTTGTCGATCAACTCAATGCACAGCTCACGACTTGACATCTCAAAATCATAATAAAGCAGCGTCACCGTTCCAGCCTGCGGTTTAACATAGCTGATATGCGGTTCTTTTTCGACCCACGCATCTAAAATCTGCAAATTCTCACGAACGATCCTTTTATTCCGAGCCAAAATCTTTTCCTGATTGGCTAATGCGATCGCCGCAAATTCCTCGTCCAACAATCCACAGCTGATCGTGTTGTGGTCACGATGCAAGGCACATTGTTCCATGATTTCTGCATTTTGAGAGGCAATCCAGCCCAAGCGCAGACCGGCCAGTGAAAAGACCTTCGACATACTGCTGACACTGATGCCTTTTTCATACAGATCTGCAATCGAAGGGCTGTCAACATCCTCTTGAGTCAATCCGCGGTAAGTTTCATCGGACAAAATGTACGCATCTACCGATTTAGCAATCTCAATGATCGCTAAAAGCATATCCCGATCCATCAATGAGCCTGCCGGATTGTTTGGATTATTGATGACGATCAACTTTGTTTGCTCTGTGACGAGCTGTTTCAATTGATCAAGGTCTGGTAAAAATTGATTCTCTGGGGTCAGAGTCAAACTTTTGACGGCTGCTCGAAAAGATTTAGGTATCGAATACAGCTGCTGATACGTAGGCAAAACGGCCACGACTTCATCTTCAGATTCTACTAGTGAATAAAGAGCCAAATGATTAGCCCCGATCGCCCCGTGCGTCGTCAGCACATTCTGCGGTGACAGCTTTTGATACAACGAACAAATTCCTTCTTTGAATGCCGGATTTCCAAAGATATGCCCATAAGTCAAGCGCTTTTGCATCAACTCAGCTACTTTTTCTGCCTTGTTGATTTGGGCGATTTCAAATAATTGATCAATACTGATCGAATCAACACACGTTTCTCCTGTGTTGTAGATGGCTTTTTCCTCGTGTTCATTCATCCATAATTCGACTTTAAATGGGTCTATTTTCATTCACGTCACTCCCTTACTTATGCTTAGCATTATAACGCGAAGAAGTCTGATTGGGTAGCAATATTTTATAATTATTGATTGAATTTGCATAATTATTCGATTGCCGATTACCCCAGGTCAATGATCCGATCGATGAACTCCTCATAGAACGTATTTTCGTGGGAAACGACTACGACCGTTCCTAGAAATTTGCTCAAAGCATCCTGCAGGCTTTGCTTCGTGTCTTGATCGATATGATTAGTTGGTTCATCCAAAATCAAAAAATTACTGTTGATCATTGTCATCTGTGCGATTTTTACTTTTGTCTGCTCGCCCCCACTCAGTGTTTTCAAGCTTTGCTGCGTCAACTGACTGCTTAACCCTGCACGAGACAGCTGGCGGCGCAGCTCCTTGTTATTGCTTTTGGGAAACTGATTGCTTAAATATTGAAAAGGCGTTTCCAAAGGATTTTCCCAAGCCAGTTCCTGAGAAAAGTAATTGATTTTCGTGTAATTTGGAAAGTGAAAACTGCCTGCTAGCGCAGGAATTTCCTCGATCAAGGTTTTAATCAACGTCGATTTACCGATCCCGTTGAAGCCGCGCAAAGCCACCTTTTCCCCGTAGCGGATCGTCAAATTTAACGGCTGCAGCAGCGGTTTTTGATACCCTACCTGCAATTGATCCGTTTCTAAGGCAATCGCCGCAACGATTGCTGTATATGGAAAAACAATGTTGGGTTTTGGTGCGTCGCTCGGGGGAGTCAGCCGATCGATTTTTGCCAATTGCTTCTCACGGCTTTTCGCCATCGTTGAACGAGATCCTGCTTTGTATTTGCGAATGTAGGCCTCGGTTTTTTTGATATGCTCCTGCTGCGCCTCATATTGACGCATGTAAGTTTGTGAACGCAATTCCTTTTGTTTGAGCGCCTTTTGCAGGTTTCCGGTATATTTGGTCAATTGACCGAACTCAATATCCAAAATGTGGGTCGTTACCTGGTCCAAGAATGCTCGATCATGAGAAACAACTAAAAAGGTGCCTGAAAAGTCCTTCAAAAATTGAGTCAACCATTGAACATGCTCGTCATCTAAATGATTGGTCGGCTCATCTAAAATCAGGATTTCAGGTTTTTCCAACAATAATTTCGCTAAAAGAACTTTTGATCGTTGCCCGCCACTTAAATTTTTTAGTCGATTGGCCATTCCCAGAACAGAGATGCCCAGTCCATTGGCCAATTCATCGATCAAGGTCTCCATTTGATAAAATTCACCTTGGTCCAGTTCATTTTGCAATTTTCCTGCACGATCCAGCAGTCTATCGTCTAAGCTTTCTGCATATTCTTCATAAAGCTTGCCGATCCGTTTTTCCTTTTCAAACTCTTCCGCATAAGCTGATTGCAGAAATTCTTGGATCGTCAGTGTTTCATCGACGTTCACATACTGATCTAAATAGCCCAAATGAATTTTAGGCGACAAAACGACCTGTCCATCATCCGGCAAAATCTCACCAGTAATAATCTTAATCAAAGTACTTTTTCCAGCACCGTTTCTCCCGATCAATCCAACGTGCTCGCCAAGATTGATCTGTGCGTTGATCTTTTCATAGAGTATTTTATCCCCGAATTGCTGAGTAATATCGACTAGTTTTAACATGTTGTTTCCTTCTTTCTTGGTTCATTTGATTATAAAAAAGCGACAGACAATCTGCATCGTCTGTCGCTACACAATAATTCATTCGTGATCGAAAAAGGCCGGGCAGCTCAAATAAACGACCACCTGTCGGCTTTTTCGATGAAGAATTTTCTGATTGTATGCTCTTAACAATGCTTCATCGTATCCATAAGTTAAGAGCTGCTTTTCTAGTAAATCGTAAATAATAATCGTAAATCATCTAGGTCTCCCTCTTTCGCCAAGCATCATATCATGTTTTTCCGGTGAATGTCAAAAAAGGGGCTGGTCAATAAAAAAAGCTTGCATGCAAAAGCATACAAACTCCTCGTTTTATTCAACACATGTCAATTTTTTATAGCTGATCACTGTTTTATAGTCGATCAACGCCTTAGAGGGACTTTGTGAGATTTTCACCACTGCCGAGTTGTTCATCATGGTTTCGATCGTTCCCTCGTGATGGCTGTTCTCATAAGGAAAGGCCACTTTGGAACCTACGGCAAATTTCTCACTTGCAAAAAGAGGGACAGTCAACTTATAGCCAAACGTTTTACTATTCATTCTTTTTCCTCCCAGCGGTTTTGATTCGAATCTAAAAAAAGAGAAGACCTGCATCAGATCTTCTCGATTAATCAAAATTATGCTTTAACAATGTTTGTTGCTTGAGGGCCGCGTTGACCTTCTTCAACATCAAAAGTCACTGATTGACCTTCGTCTAATGTTTTGAAGCCGTCACCTTGGATAGCTGAGAAATGTGCGAATACATCATTTCCATCTTCACCTGTGATAAATCCAAAACCTTTGTCTGCATTAAACCATTTTACTGTACCGTTATTCATAACGTACCTCCAAATTACACATCGTGTGTGTTTATTTTGTAATAGAAAATGACGTGTAAAGAGAAGTGCGTATCAACTTTTATAGATAAACAAATTTCACATATCAAAACATTACCATACTACCATAACACGTTCAGATTCCAAAAGCAACTAAACATGAACGATCTGTCAGAATCGCCGTTGAAATATTAAGGTTTGAGCAAATTCCTTAATAGATTCAATCGATTCGTCTACTCCTGCTACTGGTCTGCCCAGTTTAGATTGACCCATGGACTTTCCTCATCCTCCAGCAGCCAGCGAATGCGGGAATGAATCAATTTCCGACCTAATCGATTGTTGATAGCCAGTTGTTCTTCTCCTTGTTTAAACAGCGCTGCATAGGTCTGCCAAGAGTCGACATGAAGTTTTTGGGTGAGGGTATCTACTAAGGTAGAGATGTCCGTTTGGACTTGATCAAATGTGATGTAGTCAGCATCAATCGCAGTCGTCAAGATATAAAGGTGGACGTTCGCCAGTGTCAGCAACGTTGCAGTATCGACCTCCTGATCATCCTTTTCCCATTCGGCAAACAGCTTTTGTCGTGCTTGAATCAGCTGGTTGTGTTCAATCTCTTCTTTTCCATAAATATCAAAATCCCTTGCCAGCAAATCCCGAGCTTCCTTTTTTTGCTTCGAATCCAGCATTCCTAATTTGTACAAATGCGGCGAAAACCCGCCCATATCGGAACTCAACAGTACCTCTCTCATAGGACAGGCCAAGGCTAAGGCCTTTTTCTCCAATGTGATCGGTGCCGCTTTTAGTTCTTGGTATGTCGCTGCTCCTTGTTCATGTTCTGCTTTTGCTTCATCGTATCCTTCTTTGATCGACTCTTTGATAAACCGCAACAGTCCCATTTTTTGTCCTCCACTTTTTTTGTACAGTATAGCAAAAAAATATCCAGATTTAGGGCTTTTTTTCAACAGTCGAAGTAAGAGTTGTTCATTCATGGTTGGTCTCACAACGATTGTATCCATCTTTTTCAAAAAATGAAAAGCAATCCCTAAAAATTAGAAATTGCTTCTTTTTTTCAATAATTGTACTTTTTTACTCTTCCGTGAAGGTTTCGACAGCCTGGTCCAAGAAACAAACTGTTTCAGCAATACGTTCATAATCGACAATGGAAAGATTATCCTTTGGTGTATGCATCACCATTTCCATTAGCGTGGTGATTTTCGAAGAGGTGAGAGCAATTGCTGGGATGCCAGCTCCGGCAAAAAGCATATGATCCCCCATTGGCCAAGGCTCGGTTTTTTCGAACTCGTCATTATCAACCGCAAATCGTTCGAAACGCTGCTCGAACAACTCAGAGCAAGCATAAAAGGAGTAAGATGTTTTGCTGTCCTTCATCCCAATACCATCTACATTGACGGCCCACAAGTACTCCTCAGGCACAGTCAAAGACTGATTCATGAAGGTCATTTCTCCTGGCATTGAATAGTAGTCTTCTCCATTAAAGAGAACGATCTCCTTTTGAAATGTCTCCTCTGTTTTTGCTAACCGTTCAGCTAATACCAGTAAAGCAGCTGTTCCGCTGGCATTATCCAACGCGCCGGGTGTCGTTGGTTTTGTATCGATATGAGCTGAAAACGATACCTTTTTTCCCTGGCCGAAGGTGGCAATGACGTTGGCGGCTGTCGTCTGTCTGCGCTCAGTATCCAGCGTCAACTCTGCCTGTTTTCCTTGAAGCAGTGTCGGCAAATATTTTCCTTTTACAGTTGCACAGGGAATATCAAAGTCACCATCTTGGATAATGGGTACGGCTACTTCCGAGAGAAAGCTTACCGTGATTACCGCAGACGGTTTTTGTTCTTCCAGTTCACGAATAATTGCTTGGTGCTCTTCCGGATTCCAAAAGGTCATGCTTTTTGGCATAAGTGGTTCTTTGCAGAGCTCTCCGTAGATGACGCAAAGCTTGTTCGTCGCATTAAGGTTACGCAATTGTTCAAGCGTTTCCGCAAAAACTAACTCACCAGAGTCTTCGCAAGGAGCGGCATACTCTGCGACCTCCACCTCTAAAGCTTGCCCATCGATTTTCAGCTGTGCTCCTCGATTCTGCCAATCGATACAAGGAAATTCTTGAAGTGTCACCTCGTACCCCAATCGTTCGAGCGTCTCTGCAGCATACTGAACAGCCTGTGTATTGGCTTTTGATCCAGTTGCTCGCGCACCAATTTCTTCACACAATACCTTCATATGACGGACGATCGATTCTTTGATTTTTTCCACTTTTCTTCACTCCTTATTCTTGATACCATAAGTATAGAAGATCGATTAAAAAAAACTTGACCTTCCTTGCGAAACTCATCACGACAGAAAAGAGGGCCCCGATGGCACATTTAGACCATGCTGCAGCTGTTACACGTATGCAAACCTATATAGAAACACATTTAGAGGACGATCTTACTCTGCACCTGTTAGCCGAACAAGCCGGATACTCTCCCTGGCACTGCGCCAAACTATTCAAAGAATACACTGGTAGTTCACCCTTCGAATACATTCGCAAGCTGCGTTTGTCACAAGCGGCTTTAGTGCTCCGAGATGAAAAACGCAAAGTAGTGGATGTTGCGTTAGAATTTGTCTTTGACTCCCATGAAGGCTTCACCCGAGCTTTTCAAAAGCAGTTTGGGATTCGACCCAAAGCCTATCAGCAGCAAACACCGCCGATCCCTTTGTTTCACCCCTATCCTGTCGAAAGCTATTATTTAATGATGGATAGACCAGCGGAGATCAGCCCTTTGTCACAATCCTTCCATGTCCATTTGATGCATTTTCCCGCCCGAAAAATGCTGTTGCTGCGAGGAAACAAGGCGGACAATTACTTAGACTATGCAAAAGAAATCGGCTGTGATGTTTGGGGGATCTTGGCAAGTATCAAAGAGGCCCTTTATGAACCTGTGGGTATGTGGCTGCCGGCCTCCTTTCAAAAAAGAGAGACTTCTATTTATGCTCAAGGTGTGGAAGTACCAGAAAATTATACTGGAATCCTTCCTGACGGCTTTGACTGCTTCACAATCCCAGCGAACACGATGCTGATATTTCAAGGCAATCCATATCCAGAAGAACAATTTGATGTAGCTATCAATGACCTGATTCAACAAATCGACCACTATGATCCAAGCCAGTTTTCCTGTGTGTGGGCGCCTGAGGACGCACCGCGCGTTCAGCTTGAACCACAAGGATATCGTGGGTATATTGAAGCCCGACCAGTTCGGGTGAGAGAAGAATAAATAAAAAGCTTCAGATAATGTTATCACACATATCTGAAGCTTTTGCTTATCAGCCGTTCATTATTTTTTCCAACGCACCGTACAGCTTTTCATAATTCGCATCATTAAAATCTGTTACATCCAGTTCGAAAAGAATACCTAAAGCAAAGGATTCATACCCTCTTGTTGTACAACGCTTTTTAAATTCGTCATAGGTCAACAAATTGTCTGCCTCGTCATGCCGAAGTACTTGATTCTTTTGATAACACTTCACAATGTGTCCTAAATGACGTGTCTCGTCTAAATCACGCTGCTGCTGTCGTTGGAATAAAACATCCAAATCAGCAATCAGTCGAACAGTGATGACTTGGTAAGAATAGATTTTAGACAATCGATGGAGAGTCGCCCTCTGCTTGTCGCTGAAAGGATAATCTGAAATAACTCCTATCTGCCGCTTAAAACAATCTTCCAACGTCTCGTAATATTCCTGCCAGCTTTGTTGGATCAAGCGTTCTTTTTCTTTCAAGCTGTTAAAACCATACAAATCCCAATTTTTTTCTTTGATTTCATCTGGAGAAAGTAGACAAAACTCAGGAAAACGTTCCATAATGCCATTGGCCAGATAGGTTTTTCCAGTTCCAGGGTACCCGGCTAGTAAAATCAAGGTCTTGTTCATGTGGATCCTTCCTTTAAATGGTCAATTCGATTTCCAAATGGTATTTATCTGCCAGATAATACGTATCAACATATTCTCGCGGACAATCCTTCACATCATAAGAAACCCGCTTGATATGCAGCAGCGGACTTCCCGTTTCCACCTGCAGCAATTGGCTAAACTCCTCATTTGCTGTAATGGCATAGATTTCTTGCCTGGCATAAGCCCATTGAATATCATAGGTTTTATTCAAAAAGACGCGCAGAGATTCTTTCGAAAAGTCACGTGTAAGAATTTTAGGAACATAGTCCTTTTCAAAATAGTTAATTTCCAAATAGAAGGGTTCTTTTCCACCATAACGTACACGTTTGAGACAAATCAGGTCTGTCTCAGGCTCAAGATTTAAAACTTGTGCAATTTCTTTTGGCGCTTTTATTGTGTTAAAGTGGATGATCTTCTTTTGAGAAATCACACTGGTGGGTTCATTTTTACGAGAGTAATTGACGACCCGTTGCGGCGAGTGATTGGGACGAGTCGAAACCACGACTGTCCCTAACCCTCGTTTCTTTTTAACAAAGCCGTCATTCGCCAGCATTTCCATCGCTTTTCTGGCAGTAGCACGACTTACCTGATAGCGTTTCATCAATTCACTTTCTGATGGAATCAACTCCCCCACTTTATAGGTCCCGTTGCTGATTCCTTGAAACAACAGATCGTATAGCTGGTAGTACAATTGCTCCCTGCTGTTGAAATCCAACGTTGTCATGCTGCTCCTCCTATCCTCTTAGTCCATCCATTCTCCACCAACTAAATTGATCGATTGTCCAGTCAAGTAACTAGACTGGTCCGTTAGTAAAAAGACCGCCGCATGAATCACGTCTTGCAGATCCACCAATCGATGCATGGGTATATTGCTCTTGAAATAGTCCATGACTTCTTCAGGGTCAAGATCACGCTTTTTAGCATATTGGTGCTTCAGCTTCTCCCACATTTCTGTGTAGACGATGCCTGGGCAGATGGAGTTGACTCGGATGTGTTGATCCGCAAATTCTTTAGCGATCGATTGTGTCAATCCTTGTACCCCAAATTTGCTAGCACAATAGACCGTCTGCCATGAACTAGCCTTTTTGCCTGACAATGAAGACATATTCAAGATTTGGCCGCCGCCATGTTTCAACATTCGCGTAATTGCTGTTTGGCAACACAAGAAGGTCGCCTTCAAGTTAACATTCATTGTTAGATCCCATAATGCTTCGCTGCTTTCCAAGAAGGGGGCCATTTCAGAAACTCCGGCTGAATTAACCCACGAAGTCAACGCACCAAATTGCTGCTCCACTTTTTCAGTTGCCTCTTCGATCGCCTGTTTATTTGTCACATCAACTTTGTAATATCGGAGATTCGACGATCCGACTTCCTCGACTAGCGCATTGCCTTTCTGGTCATCAAGATCATAAACAGCTACTTTTGCCCCAAGTGCAGTGAATTCTTTTGCCATGGCCGCGCCCATACCGCTGGCACCACCGGTGATCACGATTACTTTACCCTTCATTTTTCCGCGCTCCTAGTCCAAAAATTTAGCAACATCCGCAGGTTTATCCTGCGGCATCACTTGAATAAAGACATTGACATTTTTGGCAATCAACTGCTTAAACTGTTGATTCTCATCGACACTGGTGGAAATATTTTTATACAAAACACTGCGGTCCTTCCGTGTCCCCATACCTCCAACATCTACTTCCGTGATTTCAATCCCATGATCGACCAAATAATTCAAGACATCAGGACCCTTCACTAATAAGATCGTTGGAGCTTCAAGGCCTTGGCTAAAGAACTGTACCCCTTCTTCTTTCGTAAAGATGCCAATTGCAATTTCTTCAGGAATCGCCATTTCTAAAACCTCAATCATGTATTCATCGTTTGCAGTACCATCGTCTACGATCACCACTTGATCGGCACCTTTGTTTTTGATCCACGCTGTCATCACCTGTCCATGGATCAAGCGATCATCAATCCTTGTTAACACTAAGTTTTGCACGTTTCTTTCGCTCCCCTCGTTTGACTACTTTGCCTTCTACACCTAACGAACTCTCCAGAGTGGCTTTTTCAATCAGTTCTTCTAGTGTTTTTTCTTCGGTATTTCCTAACGCCAACGTCAACAGCATCGGCATGTTCATCCCTGAGATCAGACCGATTTGGAAATCTTTTGCCAAATAAGCGGCACTTTGAAAAGGGGTTCCTCCAGATATATCAGATAAAATGACGTAGCCCTGCGCTGTATCCATTTCAGCTAAAACTCCGGCCAGCTTTTCACGGTAACTTTCTGGTGATTCACCGGGAACCAGAGGCACTGCTTTGATGCCAAATGTATCTCCAGCGATCATTTTCAAACTACTTAATAAACCAACACAAAAATCCCCATGACTGATTAATACGATATTGCTCATTTATTCCACCTCAACTTATGCTGCGTAGCCTAAAATACCTAAGTAATACCCTAGAATTCCCACTACGAAAATAGCAATAATGATCCAAACGGTATTGATTTTTTTCTTCAGCATCCACCACACCAATAGAGTAATCCCTAACGGAATCAAGCCAGGTGCCAATGAGTCCAGGACATCTTGGATTTTCGTTACTCCTTCACCGACAGTCACAGCCAAAGGCGTATTAACTGCGACTCGACTAGCAGCCATTGACCCGACAACCATTAGACCTACGATACTGAAAGAATTGATAATACGATCAATCGTTCCATTCTTCAAGATTTTCAGCAATGAAGTTTTCCCTTGTTTATACCCTGTCATAAACATAAAGTAACCGCATCCAAAAATCAATGCTTCAAATACGATGAAAGACAATATTGGACCTAAATAGCTGCCATCTAACGCCATGGAACAGCCGATTCCGAAAATGATCGGAAATAAAATCCCTTGCATGACCGTGTCGCCAATTCCAGCTACTGGTCCCATTAGTCCTGTACGTACAGCATTAATATCTTTGTCCTGCACATCCTCACCATTCGCCCGCGCTTCTTCCATAGAACAAGCGATCCCGTTGATGATTGGGCCGATCGTAAATACTTCGGAGTTGTAGAAAACCATATATTTCTTCAGCTCTCTTACTCGCTCCTCATTCGTATCATAAAGCTCCCGGATTGGCGTGATCATCAAGTTGGCTGCTCCTAAGGCCTGCAAACGCTCGTAATTGTAGCAAGCCTCTGTACTTGTGGTCCACAACCATGTTTTAACCAAAGTATTTTTGGACAGTTTTTTCTTATAGTCCACGACAGGTTCTGCAGGAGCAGATTGATTATTGACTTCGACTGTTTGCACTTCTTTGTTGACAGATAAACGTTTGACTTTTTTCTTCTCCGATTTTTCCTTTTTGTTATCATTCAAATACATGACTAACGCAATAATTGCCGAGAAAATCGATACCGCAGTCAATCCTAAGCCAGAATAGACAGTCAGGAAGAAACCGCCGAAAAACCAAGGAATCAAGTGACGTTTGCCCAAATAATTCAGCAGCATGGCAATTCCTAATGCAGGCATGATTCCACCCACGACTTCTAAGGCACTGATAACAGTTTCAGGAACTGCATTGATTAATTGTTGTGCCCAGCTGCTGCCAGAGCTTACCAGCAAGAAGGCGGGAATTCCATAAAGCAGGAAAGCCATACAGAAGGAGGGAACAAAATTCATTAACCGCACCCCGCGGATGTTCCCGCTCTCTAAAAGCTTGTCTGCTTGGTGAATCCATGCAGCGTTAACGGTCATATACACTTGATTCAGCAACAGCCCCAACATGCTGAACGGAATCGCAAAGGTCACCGCCATGGTAGGATCAGAATCAGATAAAATCGTCATCGCTGTCCCGAAAATACCAGCTACGATCGTATTGCTCGGCATCGTTCCTCCTGCCGAAATCCAACCAAGATAAATCAATTGGATATTCGCTCCTGCCAGCATTCCTGTCATGGGATCGCCCATAAAGATACCGACTAAAAAACCGGTTGTTAACGGATAGACCAAACATTTAGTGACCGGACCAAAAAACCACCATTGCCCCATCGTAGCTAATAATGCTACTAATATTGCCGAGACTACCATATTTTTTCCTCCTAATTCGTATTAAAGTACTCATTTTTCCAAGGAAAAATGAGGTCGATGCTCATCACGTATATCATTCTGCTAAACTCTTCTCTTCTGAATTCTCTGCATTTCTTTTTCTGCAATCTTTTTTTGACACTGGGAAAAGCAGAACTGACATCCTAATTCGTATTAAAGTATTCATTTTTCCTTGAAAAATGAGGTTGATGCTCATCACGTATATCATTCTGCTAAACTCTTCTCTTCTGAATTCTCTGCATTTCTTTTTCTGCAATCTTTTTTTGACACTGGGAAAAGCAGAACTGACATCCTAATTCGTATTAAAGTATTCATTTTTCCTTCGAAAAATGAGGTTGATGCTTAGGACTTATAATCCTTTTTTTATCAATTTTCGCCTGACAGATACACCATCACTTTGCCTTTTTTTGAAAAAGTCAACTGTTGCAGTTCTTCCCCGATCGCTTCCAAGCTTAATTCCGCACTGATTATTTTTTCGGTATTTATCTGACCACTTTCCAACAGTTTGACTGCTCGAGCGGAAGTATGGGGATTTAAATAGGAAGTATAAATGCTTAACTCCTTCGTATAAGCTTCGAACTGATTAAACTGAATGGGCTGCTGCGGATCCCCTAGACCGAAAAGCAGCACTTTGCTATTTTTCCCAGCTATCGCAATTGCTTGTTCCATAGTACTGGTTAATCCAATACACTCCACCACATAATCAAGATTTTCCTGCTGTCCGATCGTTTCGATTTCTTGGTCTGTCACTGCGAGATCTGCCCCTAATTCCAAAGCCAACTGCCGTTTTTCCGCTTCTCGTTCTACGACGATGATTTTTCCTGCACCGGAAAGTCGAATTAGCTGCAGCATCAATGAACCAATGGCACCCATACCATACATGGCAACTGTTTTTCCGCTTTCGATCTGAATCAAGTCCAACCCATGAATGGCACATGACAACGGCTCTGTAAAGGCGGCTGTTTTCAAATCCAAGCCATCCGCAATTGGATAAACATTTTGTTCAGGAGGATAGACATATTCGGAGAACCCCTTAGCTACTCCGTGTCGCACCTTGCAAAAATTCGGCAGCCCTTGTTGACACCAGCTGCATTTTCCGCAGCCGTAGCTTGGATCGCAAGCAACACGATCTCCTGGACGAAAATACTCACATTCCGGTCCAACCTCCGTAACAATCCCTGAGCACTCATGCCCTAAAATAATTGGCGGAACTACCACACTGGCGCCATTCTGACCTTGGAACTTATGGACATCAGTGCCACAAAGCCCACACCAAGCGACGCGAATCTTCACTTCATCTTTTTCCGGTGAGCGTTCAGGAACTTCTCTTACCTCGTAGGTGTAGTCCCCAACATAATATCCTGCTTTCATAGTCTATTCCTTCAATCGTCCAAATTTTTGAATAAATGAATTTTTCTTTCTACCGTCGTCCGGATCACTTCCAAACAAGGGACTACGTTCTCACGATTCGAAACATTTTCTTTAGAGGCTTCGTAGCATTCTCTCGCTTTTTTATTCCAGCCTACCAACAATTCCGTTCCAACATTGAATTTACGGATCCCTAAATCAATGACTCGTTTTACATCATCATCTTTGACACCTGTTCCTCCGTGAATCACCAAGGGAATAGACACAGCCGCTCGGATTTTTTCTAATTGATCAAAGCTGATATCCGTTTTGGATTTGTACTGCCCGTGATTGGTTCCAATTGCCACAGCTAAAGCATCGATTCCTGTTTCCGCGACAAATCGTACCGCATCTTCAGGATCGGTATAAAAGACTTGATCCTGAGAAACCACGATCCCATCTTCTGTCCCACCTACAGTTCCCAGCTCTGCTTCAACACTGACACCATACTCTTTGGCGAATTTCACCACTTGTTGGGTTCCTAAAATATTTTCTTTAAAAGGCAGCGAAGAACCATCAAACATGACCGAACTATAGCCCGCCAGAATCGCTTTTCGAATCTCACCAAAATCTTTGGCATGGTCCAAGTGCAAGACCACTTCTACCCCATATTCCTTTGCCATCGATTGGCAAACAGCAACCAAATTTTTATGTCCGACATAATTTGCGGTGCCGCAGCTGGTTTGCACAATTACCGGCGTGTGTTGCTGTTCAGCCGCTTGAATGATTGCTGGCAGCATTTCTAAATTATGGGTGTTGAAAGCTCCAATCGCCATATTCAATCTGTCTGCTTCTGTCAGTACTTCTTTCAAAGTTACATACATCAAAATTTCCTCCTCGGATTGCCAATTTCTTTGACGGGCCCAGCCAAAAAAATAAATATCATAATATACGTATATTTGATGTACTTTTATGATAGCCTGTAAAAAGAGCAATTACTATATAGTGATGAGGAAAACCTTTCCAAAAAAAAAGCCGAAACAAGTTTTTTTTGAAAATCCATTCATGGTAAACTATGAGAAAATATACTTGAGTTCGACTTCACTATTCTATTTGTTCTGCAAGATACTTTATGAGGAGGGCTCCCATGATTATTCAATTGAAAAGAGAAAATTACGAAGCGCTATCTGATTCTGAACGCAAAGTGATTGATTTCATCAATAAAAACGAAGCAAAAATTCCCGAATTGTCGATCACAAAAATGGCAGAGAAGACCTTTACCTCCTCCGCCACCATTTCACGTACCATTCAAAAATGCGGATTCTCCGGTATTGGCGAATTGCGTTACAAAATCTCTCAGCAACAGCAATCGCGAGATACTTACGATGCCCCCTATGTTGTGAACAACATCCTGGCAAAATCCTTTCGTGAATGCACTCAAACCATTGATGCCATTAGTTCCACTGCTATTTTTCAAACCATCGAATACATTAAAAGGGCACAGCGAATTTTTATATATGCTCGTGGATTTACTGGGCTGATTGCCGAAGAGTTCCAGATGTACCTGCAGCTCTTAGGTTATAATGCGATCATAGTGAAAGATGTGAAGTGGATGGATAAAACGCACGAGATTGTAACCAAAGAAGACATGATCATTATTTTGTCTTTAAGAAATTCGACCCCTGAACTGGCAGAATCCGCTAAAAGCGCACAGCGGATTGGTGCAAAGGTCGTTTCCTGCTGTTGTAAATCCCCAACTGATTTAGAGAAGTATTCAGATGTGACTATTATCGGCCACACGGAAAAGGTCATGAGTGCCAGCGGCCTGCAGGTCTATTCACGAGTTCCCTTATTGATCATCACCCGCACAATTATCGAGTATATCGGCTTATAAAAATTAGGAGGAAAATCATGAGTATTTTATGTATTGGACAGGCGGTGTACGACCTGACTTTTCCCACAGACAGCACCATTGTAGAAAATCAAAAATACCGTATTTTTGATCGCCATGAATGCATGGGTGCGCCAGCCGCTAATGCCGCGTACCTGTGCGGTCTTTGGGGGATTCACACCTCATTGATTGCTCGAATCGGAGATGATCTATTCGGCAAGGAAATTGTCCAAACTCTGCAGTCTGCAGGAGTCGATACAACAGGAATCCGGTACGAAGAGCAGCAGAAGACCAGCATCAGCTGTATCATGGTCAACAAGAAAAACGGAAATCGGACGATTTTGAATGCGCCTTTGAAGGAAACCGATTTTCATCCTGTTTGGCCCGAGTCTCCAAAGGTGATCCTGCTCGATGGCCACGAACAAGCTATTTCGTTAGAAGCTTTACGTCGATTTCCGAAAGCTTGCTCAATCATGGATGCCGGCAGCTTCAAACCTGAGCTGACTGAGTTGTTCCAGCAAGTGGATTTCTTGGTTTGTTCGCAAGATTTTGCTTATCAATACACCCAGATCGTAATTGACCTGCAAGAGGTTTCGACCTTGGAAGCCACTTTTGATGCCTTGGAAAAACTTAATTCCAAGCAAATCGTCATTACGTTGGGCGAACAAGGCAGTGTCTATAAGCAAGCAGGCAAAATCGTCCACATTCCTGCCTTCCCGACCAAACCGGTCGATACAACGGGAGCAGGAGATATCTTTCATGGGGCCTTCGCTTATGGGCTGCACCAAGACGATTCGATCGAAAAAATTATAGTGTCGGCTTCTGCTGCGGCCGCGCTTTCAGTCGAGAAGCTGGGTGGGCAAACTGCGGTCCCTGAAAAAGAGAAGGTCGACCGATTTTTGCAGGAAAAGCAAGGATTGTAAAGTCAAAAAGAGCTCGTACATGAAAAAGTACGAGCTCTTTTTTAACTGTTTTTATGTGTCCTTATCCAAACCAAGACGCTTAAACTGCCAATCCAGCTCAATAATGTTACCCAGATTCCTAAGTCTACATAAAAAGGTGCTTTAAACGATAAAGTAATTTCTTGTATATCCTCCGTCGCTTGAATCGTGGGGGTGCCAATTTCAGACAACGTATAGCTGATCGGTCGACCTTTTGCTTCTAAGCGTGATCCTTGATATAAAATGATCGGCAGAGCCAGTGGACCATTGACAGGTGCTTTCCACTTTACTGTTAGCTGGTCATTGCGAACCTCTTTTTGAAAGTTTGGGTTCCTTTCAACGATCTCGTCTCGATAAAGCCGATAATTGTTTGCGGAGGTCGCTTGGTAGATCGGCAAATAGTCAGGTGTGCCTTTTTGAACAAGCGTTAAGCTCTTTTGCATGTCAGAATTAAAAAAAGAGTCTTTGACCGCCTTTGTATTTGAATCAACATACGTATGGATCTGGCTGTTGCCAGCATAATTCTCCGTCTGCCAGCGGGCGAGCGTCTCGGTGGTGGTGAACAAAACCTGTCCCATGCCGAGCAGTGCAAATGCTGAAAACAACAGCAGAAAATTTCGTGTATCCCATTTAACTGCCTGCAGCGTTTTCCCGCTGAAAAAGAGAAACAGTACGGTAAACGGGGCAAAAAAACGAAAAGGAAATTGAATCAAGCTGACAAAAGGCAGTTCATCGGAAACCATCGTATTCCACGGCAGCAGATCACTAGATAAAAATAGAAACAGCAGTGCCAATAAGCCTGTAATCCCTGTCAAGACCGACATTTCTTTACGCCGCACGATAAAAATCACTGCTGCGATCCCCATCAAAATCAACAAAGGATAAGGATAAAATAGCCAATAATCACTGCCTGTATCCACCGCAAAAGAAGACATATCTCGATTGATAAAAGGACTCAAAATAGTATTGCCGCGATACAAATAGAATAAGGCGGTCCACAGATTGGCAGTCAACAGTATGAACAAGCCAATTGCTGCAAACAAATGCTTCAGCATTCGGCCCTTTTCATGGCATTTCACAAAACTGTAGACAAAATAGCCGGCATAGATCACTGCCAAAAGCAAACTAGTAAACAAATGAATCTGCGCCATCAAAGCCATGGATAAGGCCAATTTAAGAATTGGAATCTGCTTTTTCTCCACCATATCGATTACTGGAATCAAACACAATGGCAATACCGCTGTCCCCCAGCTCGTAAATCCTTGCCGTTCGATCCAATATTGAATCGAAAACGTCGTCATAAAAAACAACGATAGCGGCAAACGGATCGGTAAACTGACGTGCGCCTTTTTCAATAGTAGAAACAAAGAAGTTCCCGACAACACATACAACAGGAAATTCGACAATACTTGATAACGAAACCATGTTCCAGCCAATAAAACCAGCCCACCATTCAAGTAAGCCCATAATGGTCCGTAAAATGGATTCACGATCCGACCGGACTGCTGAAAACCGAACAGTGAGATAAAGTATTGAAAATTTCCAGTCTTAATCTGCATCGCTGTATCATAAAAGCGATTAAAATGAAAGACAGAATCCGATCCCATTACCATTTGGCGTGTGATGAGATTGGGCAACACTAAAAGGAGCGCTGCAAATACGATCACCAAATAGGGTATTTTTTTCTTCATGGAATCACCTCGTCTCTCATTATAAAGTAGACGAGATGATTTCCAGTGAAAAACGCTTGACAGGCTTTAGTATGAAACAAAAGTTGACGATCCTAAGTAAGATTTTGAATACAAAAAGGAAGCAGATCCGCACAGCGGATTTACTTCCTTCTTTTAAAGCTTATCCTTCATTTGGGATATGAATCGCCCGTTTATCCGCAGCCATTGTAGCCTCGCAGATCACTTCACTTAAAGTTGGGTGTGGATGAATGGTCGACAAGATTTCTCGGGTAGTTCCCCCTAGCTGCATGATTACTGCCGCTTCTGTAATTAAGTCCGTTGCGCGTTCACAAAGCAGATGGACCCCGATAATTTTATCCGTTTCCTCCTCCACTAAAACTTTCGCAAAGCCATAAGCTTTGTCCATAGCCAGGGCTTTTCCGCTGGCCTTTAAAGGGAACTTGCCTAAGCGAAAGTCGATCCCTTTTTCTGTTGCCTTTTGTTCTGTTAAACCGACACCAGCAAATTCCGGATCAGAATAGACACACCCAGGAACAACATCCCCTTTAAAGATTTCCTTGGCACCTAAAGCATTCTCTGCAGCAATTTCACCTTGTGCTGAAGCGTAATGCGCCAACATAACCTGTCCGGTACAATCGCCAATTGCATAAATATGATCCACGGTAGTTTGTGTACGTTCATTGATTAACACTTGCTGTCCTTCCATTTTAATAGAAGTTTTTTCTAGACCTAACCCTTCAATATAGCTTTTGCGCCCGACGGCGATCAACAGCTTTTCACCGGTAAGCTTTTCATTACCCAAGGAAAGTTCAACTCCCTTTGTATGAGAAGCGACCGCTTCAACTCGAACACCCAATCGGAACTTAATTCCCGACTTAGTCAGCTTCTTCCGTAATAATCCCGCCAGTTCTTGATCCATTGCTGGCAAGATTTCCGGCTGTTCTTCCACGATCGTCACAGCGACACCAAAGTGATTAAAGATCGAAGCAAACTCAATGCCGATCACTCCACCACCAATAATTAACATGGAAGCTGGCAAACTTTCTAAACTGAGAGCTTTGCTGGAATCCAACCAGTCAGTATAATTGTTCAACCCTTTAATTGGCGGAATGAAAGGCTTAGAACCAGTCGCAATAATCACCCGATCCGGCTGTAAATTGATCCTCTCGTCGTCTGCGCCAGTCACTTCAATCGTTTGATCATCCAAAAATGCTGCAGTTCCCTGCAAGACTTCGATCTGATTAGTTTTCATCAGACTTTGGACCCCTTTGACTAACTGCTTGACGACTCGATCTTTGCGTTTCATTACTGTCGACCAGTCAAATCCTTCAACAGTAGCTGAAATACCAAATTTTTTGGCTTGTTGTACCTGTTCTAGTGCTTCTGCTGATTGGAGTAAAGCTTTAGTAGGAATGCAGCCGATATTCAAGCACGTACCGCCCAACATTTCTTTCTCAATCAATACCACTTTACCGCCTAATTGCGCTGCACGTATCGCTGCAACATATCCTCCAGGACCGCCGCCAATAATTGCGATGGTTGTTTCCAAGTGAATTCCTCCTCCTTCGTATGATTTTCTCTATTTTTTAGGCAGCTGTTCTTCAGGGTTTTCCAACACCTCAGCCATACGTGTTAAAAATTTTGCCCCGCTAGCACCGTCAGCAACCCGATGATCCAGAGTCAACACTGGTTGAAGGATTGAAGCTGCGATAATTTGGTCATTTTCGTCCACATAGGGTTTCTTGACGATTTTTCCGACAGCCAGGATTCCTAATTCCGGTGTATTTACAATAGAAGAAAACGTTTCAACGTTGAACATGCCTAGGTTACTGATGGTGAAGGTTCCACCCGTCAGTTCTTCCATTGAGAACTTCCCTAGCCTACTTTTTTCTTTGATTTCATTCAAGGCCTGCTGCATCTCGGCTAGGGACTTCGCCTCTGCCTGAGGGATGACCGGAACTAGCAGACCACGCTTAGTGTCACTGGCGATCCCTAGATTCACCGCATCCACCGACTCTACTAGACCATCCACAAACCGTTGGTTCATCTCAGGAAATTCTTGCAAGGTCACCGCAACTGCTTTGGCTATAATTGCAGTGAACGAAACCTTTTCCGGCAAACTTTTGCGATAAGCGATTAAATTGTCACAGCGAACCGTTGTGCTTAGCTGAAACTGTGGCACATCGGTCCAGCTGCGGATCATTTGTTTAGCCATTGCCTTTTTGATTCCGGCTAGCTTTTTTCCTTCACTACTCATCGACTTCAATCCATGCGATGGTTTCGCCGATATCAACGGTGGCATCTTCCTCTTCGACAATTTCGGCTAATACCCCATCCACTGCTGCTTCCACATCAGTCGTGGCTTTATCTGTTTCGATTTCTAGTAAAACTTCGCCTTTCTTCACCGCATCCCCTACTTTTTTATACCAGGTAATAATGGTTCCTTCGTCCATGTCCAAGCCGATTTTCGGCATAATTACTTCTTTTCTCATCCTCTGCACCTCACTAATAATTGGCAAATTCTGGGTTATATACCTTTTCCGGCATACCACCAGCTAAAAATAGCTTCAACTCTGTGAATAATTTATCATACGAGCGGTCATAAGGGTCCATGCTGCAGCCGCCGATATGGGGGGTCAATACCACATTGTCTAATTCTAATAGTGGATGATTATTTGGTAATGGTTCTACCGGATACACATCCAACGCCGCTCCAGCAAGCTCCTCTTTTTGCAGCATATCAATCAATTTATCATAATCCATTACAGCAGCTCGTGCCGTGTTGATTAGATACGCAGTTACTTTCATTTTGCTCAACATGTCTGCTGAAACAATCCCACGAGTCCCATCGTTCACTGGCAAATGGATTGAAACAAAATCGGAGGCAGCCATTAATTCCTCCAGCTCTACCAATTGAACCTCCACTGAAATATCTTCCTGCTTAACAAAGGGATCATAAGCCAAAACCTTCATATCAAAGGCCAATGCCCGTTTCGCAGTTTCTCGACCGATCGCTCCAAAACCAACTAAGCCGATTGTTTTTCCCGCTAAAGTAGGACCTTTGTATTGCAAGTACGCAAATTTTTCTGGTGTAGAGCCGACCCAATTGACATCAGTGACACAAAAACCATTTTCAACATACGTTTTATCATCGGTAATTACCCGATTTTTGATTAACAGATTCCCTTTTGCAATGCCACGGCTGACAGCAATCATCATCCCAATCGTGAAATCAGCGACCGTATCTTGATTTCGCCCAGGTACATTGAAAATTGGAATACCACGTTTGGTTACTGCATCCACGTCAACATTGGCATGCGCGCCCCCACGAACCGAAGCAATGACTTTCAACTTCTTCGCCCGATCCAATACCTTTTTCGTTAAAGGATCAAATTCGATGATAATCGCATCGCAGTCCTCTATTGCATTTGCTAACTCATCTTCTGTCAAAATCCGACCTAATTCCGTCATGCCGGCAAACTTGATTTCTGAAAATAAGGTTTTTAAGCGTTCAATATTTTTTTCATCTATATACGTCGTAATTAGTAGTTTTATGATAATCCTCTCCCTAGCTCAATGTTTTTTTGACTGCTGCGATGACTTGATTTTCATCCGGTACATAAGCCATTTCCAAATTTCTAGCAAACGGCACTGGCACATCTGGCGCGGTTACTCGTAAAACCGGTTTTTTCAGATGATCGAAAGCAAACTCTTGAATTTGAGCAGCAATTTCTCCGCCAAAGCCGGATTTTTTGACGGCTTCGTGAACGATTAAAGCATGCCCGGTCTTTTCAATCGAGGTTAAAATCGGTGCCATATCCAGCGGTTCGATACTCTTCACATCGATCACTTCGGCGCTGATCCCCTCTTCTTTTAATTCCTTAGCCGCTTTTAACGCGACATCTACCATGGCTGAATAAGAGATAATCGTGATGTCTTCTCCGGCTTGCTTCACTTCGCTCTCATAGCTGACTTCGTAGGGCTCTTCTGGCACCTCACATTTTCGTTTGTATAAAGCTTTATGCTCTACAAATACCACCGGATTGTTGTCACGAATCGCCCGCAGCAGCAAGCCTTTAGCATCGTAAGCATTGGAGGGCATTACTACCCGAATTCCTGGTACATGAGACAAAATATTTTCCAAAGATTGCGAGTGCTGCGCACCATTTCCTAGTCCGGCGCCGCATTGTGTCCGAATGACTAAAGGAATACTCACCCGACCGCCATACATGTAGCGCATCTTCGCAGCCTGATTCAGGATTTGATCAAAACACACTCCGATAAAATCCATATAAGACAATTCAACAATTGGACGCCGCCCGATCATCGCTGATCCGATCCCCGCACCAACAATCGCAATTTCAGAAATCGGGGTATCTCGTACCCGTTCTCCGCCAAAATTCTCTAATAAGTCATAACTGCAGCGTAGCTGACCACCATAGACAGCGATATCTTCGCCGATGGTAAAGACATTTTCGTCACTGTTAAAAGCAATATGCAGCGCTTCGTTAACTGCCTGACGCATTGAAAGTTTCCGCATAATTTTCCCCTTCCTATCCTTTAGAAAATACGTTCCACTCAATATCTGCAAAGGTTGGATCGTACAAATCATCCGTCATATCTTCAACTGACGGCTCTGGATCTTGCTTGGCCTGTTCCGAAGCAGCTAATACTTTTTGGTTT
Source organism: Enterococcus florum (assembly GCF_004309355.1). Lineage (GTDB taxonomy): Bacteria > Bacillota > Bacilli > Lactobacillales > Enterococcaceae > Enterococcus_A > Enterococcus_A florum. The sequence continues at coordinate 49,051 of NZ_BJCC01000025.1, forward strand.
TCCTCTTTTTCAATTGTCCTCAATTCTTCTTCCGTTACATCATAGTGATTTATCAGCAGCTGTTCACAGCGGAAGATCGGATCCTTTTCCCGCCATTTTTCCACCTCTGAGCGCTCACGGTAATTTTCATTATCCCCAAAGTAGTGACCTGACATACGATAAGTATCCATCTCCAATAAAACGGGACCGTTGCCAGTTAAAACATATTCTTTAACTTCTGCAAAGGTTTCGTACACTTTGACTAGGTCATTTCCATCAATGGTAAGCCCTTTGATGCCATAACCCTTAGCACGATCCGAGATATGCTTAATATTCATGGATTTTTCTGTCGAAGTAGAAATCCCATACTTATTGTTTTCGCAGATAAATACCACCGGCAGCTTCCAAATTGAAGCCATGTTCAAGGATTCATGGAAGGAACCCTCATTTGAAGCCCCATCACCAAAGAAGGCAACAGACAAATGCGGTTCATGAGCCACCTGCAAGCCTAAAGCTGCTCCCATTGCCATTGGAATGCCACCACCGACAATGCCGTTAGCTCCTAAATTACCCGTAGCTAAGTCGGCAATGTGCATCGAGCCGCCCTTGCCTTTACAATAGCCAGTTTCTCGACCCATTAGTTCAGCAAACATTCTTCTCAAATCAGCACCTTTAGCAATACAGTGACCATGTCCACGGTGAGTCGACGTAATGTAATCTTTGTCGCTTAAGTGGGCACAAACCCCTACAGCGATCGCTTCTTCTCCGTTATACGTATGAACCGCCGCTCGAGTAATATTCGCCTTGGCTAATTCAATCGCTTCATTTTCAAATGCACGAATGCGTACCATTGTTCGATAAAGTTTTAACAAAGTTTCTTTTGAAAGAGTCTTCTCCAATGAAATCCCTCCCGCCTTCCTGTTAAGGTAATCATTTTTCTTAATGAAAAATGAATCTGATGTTCTGTTGACCGTTCTGCCTAATTTTTTGAACCAGTAATTAGGACCAGAACTTCAATGCTTGATCCAATTCTTCATGATTTTTCGCCGCTTCAACAACCGGAATTTCATTCATTACTGCTTCAATTGCTTGCAGTAAAGCCTTCGCACCGGAAACTGCTCCTTCTGGATGCCCGTAAATACCGCCCCCAGCCATTAAAATGGTTTCATTGCCTAAGAGATTCATCAAGTATTCAATACTTCCTGGATGAACGCCGCCTGCTACAGTCGTGAAGGCTGGTTCAATTGACTTCATTGGAGTGGATAAGGCACTATGAGTTTCAACTAACTCATCCGTAGTGGTTCCAAAGCGTCCAGTATCTGGGTAAACTAATGGCATATCCATTCCAATTAAACGTGGCAATTTCCCACAGCTTAAGGCTGCCGACATTCCGTTGTTAGCCGAACGATAGTAGGCACCTGCGCCTGCACAATGGCCAAAAATTGGAATCTTGATGTTTTCTTGCTTCAAGAAGCGAACCAAATCCTCGGTTGCTGCCCAACCTAGTGCATTATAGTTGACCATAATGGAATTAGCGCCAGCATCAATGGCTGCTTTCGCACGATCCACTACATTTTGTCCAGTAATATTGACTGCGTATAAAGTAGATTTATCTTTGCCAACTTCTTTCAAATGCGCCATCACCGTTTTCACTCGGTCAATCATTGGAGAGTAGGCTGGATCACTTAATAGTTCGTCATCCTTAATTACATCTGCTCCGCCAAGAGCCGCTTTCGCCGCACCGGCAGCACTAGCTTCCGGCGGAACACCAATACATGGCTTCAAAATGGCACCAACCAACGGACGTTCTTGGATTCCCAACAGTTCCCGAATGCCGCTGACTCCCAACAATGGGCCGGTAAATTGTTCCAGCATCGCTTCTGGAAACTCGATATCCACTAAGCGAATACCATCCTGTGCCAAGACATTTCCAGCAACCGTACTGATCACCATTGCCATGTAAGCTGGGAAATTAGCAATTGGAAAAGCTACTCGAGCAATACATGAAATGCCATCAGACATTGGATAAACACCAATTACTTTTGCCCCATACAGTGCAATTACCTCTGGTGTTTCTCCCTCCACATGTGTCCAGGTCCCAGCACTTTGGTCGGCTGCAACTAGCTTCACCCAATCATAAAGATCAGGTTCCTTTTCAGATTTCATATAGTAGGTGGCGATGACAAACTCGTTATTCAAGCCTTCTGACATTTTCAATGTTTCAAATTTCATTGTTTCTCCCCATTTCTGAGATTATTTTCTCGCATTTTCAAGTTCTGCTACTTTTTGATGAATAAGTTCACTTATTTCTTTTGGCTTTCGACAATTCAACAGCCTCTCAACATTCTGATCATCCAAAACAATTTTATGAAATTGCGTAACTGCATTGATATGCATATCATTATTCAACGGTGCCACCACCATCAATAGTGAAACCCAGCGTTTTTCATTTGGAAAATAGATCGGCTCAGCCAGCTTCAGCAAGCTCATCCCAACACTGTGCACATCTCCTATACCGGTTGTGTGCGGCAACGCCACCTTAGGAGCGATAGAGAAGTACGATTCTCCTTTTGGGTAATTGGCAATGATTCGCTCTGCATAAGAAAGCTCCACTATTTTATTTTTTATTAGCGGCTGACTGCACAGCAGAATCGCTTCTTCTAATGAAAGCGAATCATTGCTCAACTGAATGTGCTCAATCGGCAACAGTTGTACCAAGGATGGTTTGTTGTAATACGATAATGTTGATAATTGAAGAGAAAAGGGCTGTAAAGTAATATCCAGAAAAGCTTCCAGCCCTTTTTTGTCTTTGATTGTAACGAAGGGTTCAATACTTTCAATGAATTGATTGATTTGTTCCTTTTTCATCAGTTCTTGTTTCGGTCCATAAAAACGAATTTTCTTCAGCACATTTTTTCGCAGCCAAAGCTTTTTCTCATCGTTAATCACTGGATCAACTACAAAGAGAAACTGCTCAGTGTCAAAGTAAACCGTAGAAAAAATTACGTCTGCTGGTACTTCATTTTTGACAAAATCCCGTTTAGACATGTATCCGATAAACACAAACTCGGGAAAAATTTCTCGTAGCACATTGGTCAGAAGTAATGATTCCGTTAGCCCGTTTTCGCATAAAACCACTGCTTTAGGTTTGTTTTCAATGTGCGCGTTTTGTGAAAAAATCAATCCGACAAACAGCATGGTTAAATAGGCCAGCTCATTTTCTGGGAAGCTGGTTTGCAATTCTTGCTCAATCGGATCGATCACCTTGCGCACGATGGAATGAATGTAGCTGTATTCCTGCCTCACCCGAGTGGAGAGATCGTTGGCCAATGGAATATCGTATTTGATACGATAGATCGCCGGGATGATATGCTGGTAAAACTTTAAATAAATTTCTTCTTTTTGGTTAAATTTTATCGCCATACTATTTTCAAACCGCCAGACCATCTTGCAGATTAGATGATAGTAAGGATCTTTTTCATAGGTTTCCGGCTTCACTTGGCTGAGAACCAAACTGGCACCTAGGATTTGAATGATCAGAAAACTGACATCCGCTTCATTGACTTTTTCCAATGGCAGATTCCTCTCGAATATTTCTCGTAAAATCTGAAAAGAGTCCTCTTGCTTCAGCACTGCCAAGTCGATCAGATCGGCTTCTTCCAATTGATGCTGGTTTTCTGCCCGTTTCAGTAATGCTTCAATAATAAACGGCAACCGGTAAATCATTTCATCAGATAGGCGAATACTCATGCCCTCTTCAATCTGTTTGAAAAAATCCTGATAAAATTTAGAACTCCGCATTTCTAAAAAGCCGTTCGTTTCCACCATCTGTTTGATACGGTCGGTCTCACGAATCCGTTTTAGCAGCATGCGGCGAATCGTAATTTCATTGCCTTCGAGATAGTAGCCCTTTCTACGGTTATAATGCAGTTGAATGCTCTGCTCTTCAAAATTCCTTTTGACCTCTTTTAAGTCACTTAAAATGGTATTTTTACTGGCCTTCAAATCAATCGAAAAATGAGCTAAAGAAGTGTCCTCATGCAGCATCAGCATAAACTCAATCAAGGTTTTTCGTTCCATATCAGAAAGCCAGCCAGTATCATTTTCTTTTTCAATGATCAGATTTAACTGCTCCATAGTCAGCCGACCAGTTAAAACGTGATTTTCTTTTCTTAATGGTTCAATTTGGTTTTCTAACAGGTATTGATTGGCTTTTTTCAAAGAATAGTCAATTTGTGTCTTGTTCAGGGAGTATTTTTTAGCCAGCTCCGACAAATCAATCTCCTGATTAGAAACAATTTCATTCAAAAGATCAAAAATTCGACGATCCATTCCTATCACTCCCTTAGTTTTCTTCTATTTATCAAGCCAATCATTCCCATTTATTCCGTTGATACTTCCCCAGCAACTGGTTCTGGAACATAGTCTTCACCTAATGCTTGTTTTTCTAAATATTCATGAATGCTGTCACGCTTCGTGCGTACAAATAAGTAACAGCCAACATAGACAATAATCGAAAGGCCAATCAGCAACGGACTTCCATTTAAGAAAATTAGGAAAAGCAAGCCATTGACCCAATTCGCCAGGAGAATAATACTAAAAATCATCATCGCTCCAGAAGGAATCTCATAGCCAACACTCACTGCCAAGTCATTAAAAATCGGCGCAACTGCGGTTACCATATACAGGCCGCCGCACAAATACACCGCCCCGATAATCACTGTCTTGAAAATATTGCCGTTGGTCATAGCCACGATTGCTTGAATCAAATAAGGAATTCCAATCAAATCGATCATTGGCAAGGCTTGATTTCCTGGTAAGACAACCGCTAAGATCAAAATAATCGGGATCAAAATCATACCTGACAGCAAGGTTGCCGGTTCACCATAACCAGCTGCATCGTTAATCGCAATGTACCATTCTCTTTGACCGCCTTTAGTTGATTTCTTCGCATTTTTCTTGGAAGCAGAAGTAATACTGGAAAAGGCTGAACTGAAAATTGCCGCAATTTTAGGAAAGATCGCCATAATAGCTGCTGTGGCAACGGCCAGTTGAACTGCCTCGCCCCACCCTTCCAACGTATTTAAACGCGTCAAGTTACCTAAGATTCCCAAAATCAGCCCCAACAGCAAACCAAGCGTGGTTGCTTCTCCAAACAAACCTAAACGTTTTTCAATAGTTTGGGGATTTAACTTAATCTTGTTCGCACCTAATTTATCCAATAGCCAGTTCATCGCTAAGGTTAACGGTACAGGTGCCGAATCATGAGCAATAGCCAAGGTTGCTCCAGGAATACCATAGTATTTTGACCACCGTTTTTCGGTAATTTCTGAGAGCATTAAGCAATACAAGTTAGTTAGCACCATCAATAGAATGGCCAACCAAGTATTTCCTGTGACCAATTGAAGCATCGCGCCCCAGATCATGTAAGAATAGTTGTTCCACAGATCAGATGGCTGGAAGATGTTGGTAAAACGAATAGCAAACAGGAATGTCTGCATCACCAAGCCTAGTGCCAAGAATACCAAGCTAATTTTGGCCGAATAAATAATTCCCGCAGTCGGCTGCCAGCCCGTATCAATGATATTCATGTTAATACCAGTCGTTTCAACCATACGTTCAATTACTGGTGCTAAAATCGGAGTATACGCACCAATTAATAAGTTAAACCCAATCAGCCCAATCCCACAGTTCAAGGCGGATTGAAAAGCTTTCTTTGGCTTTACCTTCATCAAGAGACAGATAACGAAAAGGACGATCGGAACCACGACAGCTGACCCAAAAGCGTTCATAATATCAGATAATAAATTTAAAAAGTTATCCATATTTAGTTATCTCCTTCCTACGGCGTTTAAAGCTCCAGTCCTTTTACAGCTTCCATTAGTTCCTCTTCAAAGCCCTCTTCATCCGTCCCGGTCAAAAGTCCGATCGCATTGATCGTCGGCAAATCATATTCTCTTTTTAGCGGACTGGTATGCACGATAATGTCAAATTCACGGTTGGTCAACAACTCATCCACCCCGTTTGGATTGCACTCCACTGTTTGTGCTTGATAGCCTTCATCATCCAACATATCACGGACATTTCCTGCGATCATTGAGCTCGTTACTGATCCAGATCCGCAAACAGACAGCACATTGATTGTTCTCATTTTGAAACTCCTCCTTTTGATTAAAATGCACTTTCCAATAATTCAAATACTTTTTCATCTTCATCCGATTGAAGACACCCGCTCATAAATGCCTCTGAAGAAAACAGCTTCATTAATTTTTGCAAAACAGATAACTGTTCCTCGCTTTTCATCAACCCTAAAAATAAAATGATCTTGGGCCGCACTTCCGCTTGCTTCGTCGCCATTTCTTTGAAGATAATTTCATTTGCTGGTCGTACAAACGCAATGAAGGGTTTTTTTACATGAATCGGATCCGCATGAGGAATTGCTACGTCGTAGAGCTTTGTATGCAACCCGGTAGGAAATTCGACTTCACGTTTTTTTAACGCCTCATAATAATGTTCATGGACCAATTCTTTTTCTTGCAGCCAGGCTGAAATTTTACTAAACAACTCCTCCTGATCTTGATAATACTCATCAAGCTTGACTAATTCTCGATCAAATGCCAACAACTGGGAATTACTCACAACCATCCCTCCTATAGATGTAAAGGTTTTCACGATTCAGCGCCGAATTTAGAAAAACATCTTCTTTACACCCTCATTATATTTTTAATCTGGTCGAAACGTAAAGAATGATTCAGCCCAACTTTTCTTCTTACGAAATAAAAATAACGATAAACATTGTGATGTTCATCGTTAAAGTCTCTTTATAATTATACTTTCTTTACACATGTATAACTATATTCTTATTAAAATATAGGTTTCAGGAGATGGAATTGACCATTCATTACTCAAAAAAATTATTTTATTTTTTTGTATAAAATAATTGTGATCGAAAGTGATTTTCTTTCTTCTTTTGATTAACCATAATTTCACTAGTTGAAAAAGCATTCGATCGTGTAACCATTTTACTTTTCTTCACCTTTTTAGTTGAATCTCAAAATGAACACTCTGCTTTGGCATACGATAAGACAAAGCAGAATTACTGATTAAAAAAACGTTATTTTAAACGTCATAAGTCTTGAAAATCAATCGTTTCAACTTTGATTAATAAAGCTAAAGCACTCACCCCTCCGTTGAACGTTATGCCAATCCATGCTCTTCCAACGAAGCTGCAATACCACCTTCATCATGCTTTAGCGTGACTTCCTTCGCTGCAGCTTTTAGAGCTTCACAAGCATTTCCCATGGCAATTCCGATCTGAACAGCTTCAAACATCTCTAAATCATTGGGACCATCACCAAAAGCGATCGTGTCTGCTTGATCCCACTCTAAGTAATCAAGTAAAAATTGGATCGCTGACTTCTTATGGATACCTTTCATCCCAATTTCACCACTGTTGGGACCAAACGCCGGGACCGTACTTCTCATCATTTGAAACGCGCCATGGTATCGTTGATGAATTCGATCATAAGGAATGGTTTGATTAATAAACGACACCTTATTGACATCACTATAATCAATCCGACTCGGGTCTTCAATCAATAGATCCAAAAACCATTGAATCCTCCCCAAACGCACTTGTCCTTCTAGACTATCTGCCTCCAGTCCTTTAAGAGTCAATTCATGAAGACACTTTTTCAAATTTTTGCTGGCAAACAAGCCCTGATTTGATTCTAAATAATAGTCAATCCGATTCTCTTCAAGAAAAGCGATCAGCTGCTTCAACTCTTCTGGATCAAACACCTTATGCAAAATTACTTTTCCATCTACCTCGCAGTATCCCCCGCCTGCCCCAATGATCCCCCGAATTGGCAAAGACAGAACTTCTTCGGTAATCTCTGCCTTTGAACGTCCTGTACATAAAAAGAACTGATGTCCTTTACGACTCGCAGCTTCGATTGCGTTTTTAGCACTTTCAGGTATAACGCCGGCATCGTTGCACAATGTCCCGTCAACATCTAAAAAAATAAGTTTCTTCATTTCCATCCTCCATCTCCAATAAAAAAACCTGCCGGAAGCACACTATACAGTGTTTTGCTTCTCAACAGGTTTAGCCTAGTCGAGCGAATAACTATCCACGTTCATCGTAAAGCTTTCCGATTTTACGGTCAAGAAGTTCTAAAAAGATTTTTCCTTCAGTTAAGAAAAAGCTGGATTTTGCAACCACATTTACAAAAAGCGCGACAATTTTTATGCTTTTATGTGAATGACATCCAACTGCTGGATTTCCTGTTCCTGATCTTTTCTAAGACCTGCATCTGTAATCAAATAGTCGCAATCACTAGGACCCGCAAATTGGCAAAAGCTGCGTTGACCAATTTTAGAAGATTCACAAAGCACGATTTCCACACGCCCAATACTCATTAAACATCTTTTCATTTGAGCAGTTTCGTAGTTGGGCGTAGAATACCCATAGTCCTTATCAAAGGAAGTGGTCCCTAAAATGACCTTATCCACAGAAAAATTATTCAAATTCAATGCAACTGAATTACCTGAGACATAGGGATAGCCGTTGCGAATCATCCCTCCTAAGACCTGAACTTGATAATTGGTTTTCTCGCTAAGCAGCAGCCCGATTTCCAAATCATAAGTCAAGATCGTCAACTTTTGAATTCCACTGTGAATCAATTGCTCTGCGAAAGCCCTGCAGGAGGTACCGGTATCAATCGCTAAAATATCATTTTCTTCAATCAATCCGACTGCCCTTTTGGCAATTTTATATTTTTCTTCAGTAAACTCTCTGCTTCGGGGATTTACCTCAACGCTTCGTTGAAACTCTCGTTTGATCACGCCTCCATGAGTTCTTGTGATCAGCCCATCTTCTTCAAGTTCCCGCAAATCATTTCGAATCGTTGAGCCTGTTACCTTGAAGATATCCGCCAGCTCAGAAACCTGCATGCGGCTTTTCTCGTTAACTAGCGTTACGATTGTTTGCTTCCTCTCTTCTGCGTACAACTGTTCTTCCATATAATCACCTTGTTATTTTTATTTCATTATAAAGCATTCCTAAAACGAAAGCAATTGAGGGTAAATGAAAAACATGAGCTGAAGCTCATTTTAGTCAAAAATGATCACGTTTTTTAATCCCACTGCATTTTTTGCATTCTTTAGAGCTGCTTCAAACTGATCAATACGATAAGTCTGTGTAATCAGCTCCTTGAGCGGTATTCTTCCGCTGGCTACCAATTGCGCACAAGTCCGATACCCCATGAGGCTGGCACGAGTACAGCCATACACCCGCAATTGTTTATAGTGCAAGACATTCGTATTCAAGCGAACCTGTTCTTTTTCCTTCGGCAGACCGCCGAAAAATAGGCATCTGCCATTCACCGCCATATAGTCAAAGCTTGCTTCCTGTGCTTGAGGAGCTGGCGCTGCGATGATGCATAGATCCACTCCTTTTCCAGAAGTTTCTTCAAACACACGCTCTTTTAGCTGCTCTGAATCAAGGATAACTAAATCCGGAATTCGGCTTTTCGCCTCCATCAGGCGTTCTCTGGAGAGATCATTCATCATTATTTTTCCTGCTCCTCTGGCTTTAGCCAATAACGCATGCATTAGACCAATGGGACCAGAACCAATAATCAACACTGTATCTCCGGCATAATTCTGAGCAATTTCTTGACCATTGTATACACAGCTGAAGGGCTCAATCAAAGCCGCCTCTTCATACGACAATTCATCAGGGATCAGGGAAATGTTCCCTTGTCTGACTGCTTTTTCCGGCACTAGCAGATATTCTGCAAACCCACCAGGCAAATTAATACCGAACGCTTCGTAATTCTCACACAAATGCGTACTGCCGCTGACGCACGCGTCACAAATTCCGCACCCCATATTTGGAGCCACTGCTACGCGCATCCCGGGGTTGTAGAACGCGACTTCCGAGCCGACCTCTACAATATCTCCCGCGATTTCATGGCCTAGAGTCAAAGGCTGCTGCTCTGTTGCCGTTGGATAGCCATTTTTATACATACGTACATCAGTCCCGCAAATGGACGCCGCTCGAACTTTTATCAAGACCTCCTTCTCTGAGATTTTAGGAAGCGGAACCTCATTGATCGTGATTTTTTCTTTCCCGGACAATTGTACTGCTTTCATTTAGTTATCCACCTCTACAATTCGATTTTCCAATAAGGACGTTAACCCTGCCTTGACTAATTTTACGGCCATTAAACCATCTTCTCCTGTACATAACGGAGAAGTGTCCGATAAAATACAGTCGATGAACGCTTGATCCTCTGCCACATAGGCATCCTTAAAAAGATAGGTCCAGCTGTGCATCGCCGGTTTTGTGAGCTTTCCGTCACTGGTTGCGATCGTGATCTTATGCTTGCTTTGATCACCTATCAGGATACTGCCTTTGGTGCCCAAGACTTCCGTTCTAGCATCATAACCATATTGAACATACTGTGCTCCATCGACCATGCCTAGTTTTCCATCGGAAAAATGGATCGTCATGGCTACTGTATCATAGTAATCTGGAAATTCGTCCCTGACTTCTGGGGACCGATAGTTCCCGCCAATTGCATAAATACTTTTTACTTCACTCCCCGTTAACCATCTGAGTGTATCGAGATCATGACTATTCACTTCACCGATCGGCCCATTGCTTTGATGAATATCGAACATCCACGGTTTTGGATTGCTTGGCCCATGTGTGAGAGATTTTACGAGTACAACTTCTCCAATCGCTCCAGCCTCAATCGCTAATTTGGCCTCCTGAAAGCTGGCATCGAAGCGTCGCATGAAACCGACCTGCAATTTAATCTGATGCTCTTCAGCGGCGGTAATAATTTCCACACACTCTTCTTCATTCATTGCTAAAGGTTTCTCACAAAGAATATGTTTTTTGGAGGCAGCAGCAGCCAAAGCAATTTCTTTATGGTAAATTGTGGGAGTCACGATAATCACTGCATCGATTTCAGGATTTTTCATAACGTCTCGATAATCGGTGTAAAGATAGTCGCAATTGAGTTCAGCTTGTGCTTGGGTCAAGTTTTCTTTTGAAGGATCACACAAAGCAATCAATTTGCCTTGATCGATGCTTCGCGAAAAATTTCTGCCATGAATCATTCCTGCTCTGCCTGTCCCGATCAGACAGACATTTATCCTATTTGTCATGTTCACCATTACTCCTTAGTCGCCTGCTTTTTTTGCGATAGTACTTTGACTGTCGTCACCAGAAATCCACTGATTGCTGTTCCAATTATCAAAGATAAAATATAAAATAGCACGTTTTCTACCGCTCCAGGAATCAAAAAGACGAAGAAACCACCATGAGGAACAGCGATTCCGCAATTGAAAATCATTGACAAGGCGCCAGTAATCGCAGAACCGACAGTCACAGAAGCCAACACTCGCAATGGGTCCGCCGCCGCGAAGGGAATTGCGCCTTCAGATATAAATGACAGTCCTAATACCCAAGCAGATTTTCCAGCTTCACGCTCTTCCTTGCTGTAAAGTCCTTTTCCTAAAATCGTTGAGGACAACGCCATCGCCAACGGAGGAACCATTCCGGAAATCATCACTGCCGCCATAACTGTACTAGTTTCACCAGCTCCCAAATTGGTCAAAGAAGCCACCCCGAAGAAGTAGGCGGCTTTTCCAATAGGACCGGCTAAGTCGATCGCCATCATTCCACCCAAAATCAATCCCAACAGGACTGAGTTCATGCCGGATAACCCATTCAGCCAATTCGTGATTCCTTCGTTCAAAGCAGTGATCGGAATCCCTACAATAAACTTCATCACCATTCCAACAAACAAGACCGAAACGACTGGCAAAATCAAAACCGGCAGCAAACCAGCAAAAGCAGGCGGCAGCTTCAACACCTTTTTTAGAGTTAAAATCGTATATCCTGCTAAAAAACCACCCAATAGCGCGCCTAGAAAACCGGCGTTCATGGAAGACGCTACCATTCCAGCCACCATCCCTGGAACCAGTCCCGGACGATCAGCAATCGAAAAGGCGACATATCCGCCCAAGATCGGCCACATCAATCCCATGGCAATACCGCCCAGCTCATTGATTGAAGCGGCGATTTGTCCTTCTGCATTGATACCGCCAAATGCAAAGGCCAACGCAATACAGATCCCTCCAGCTACAACAAATGGGATCATGTAAGAAACTCCGGTCATAAGATGACTGTAAATACCACTTTTCTCGGCCTTCACTTCAGTGGTTGTTTCAGCGTTTGTTGAATAGATCGCAGCAGTTGGTGCACGATCAAACAAATCATCAGGGTGATCAATCGCTTCGGTAACATCGACCTCCAATAAACGTTTGCCATTAAATCGATCTTTGTTAACCGAGGTACTGGCCGCAATAATCACAGCATCAGCAGCTGCAATCTCTTCACTGGTCAGTACATTTTCAGCCCCAATTGATCCCTGTGTTTCGACTTTTATCTCGATCCCGCTTTTTTTGGCAGCGATCTCTAAATTTTCTGCGGCCATATAGGTATGAGCGATTCCTGTAGAACAGGATGTAATCCCTACAATTTTCATCGTTAGTAACCCCTTTACTATTCAAAAATTTGATAGATGTGTTCGACGGTAGCGGCGTCCATCAATTGCTTTCGGACATCTTCATGCATTAGTTTTCTCGATAATTTACTCAAAATACGCAGGTGCTCATCATTTGAATGTTCAGGGACAGCGATCAAAAAAAGGAAATGAACAGGCTTGCCGTCCATGGAATCATACTCAATTCCCGTTTGGCTTCGACCAAAAGCCAATGCTGGCTCAACAACACCCGCACTTTTCCCGTGCGGGATAGCTACCCCGAAACCAATGCCGGTAGTACTTTCTTTCTCCCTAGTCATGACCGCGGATAGGTAAGCGTTCTCATTTGTCACAACACCTTCTTTGACAAAGGTGTTCGCTAGTTCGCTTATTGCGGTTGTCTTCGATGTTGCGGACAATTGTAATGTAACGAACTCTTTTTTAAGAATACCGCGAATTTCAGTCATCGTTCATCTCCTATTTCTTTTTGTACTCTTCAACAATTTTAATACCTGAACTTGTTCCTAAACGCTCTGCTCCAGCTTCGACCATTGCCAACGCTGTAGTCAAATCACGAATACCACCAGCTGCTTTGACCTTCACCTGCTCACCTACGACCGCTTTCATTAACTTAACGTCTTCGATTGTCGCTCCGCCTGTACCAAAGCCAGTCGACGTCTTCACAAAATCCGGTCTGATTTCTTTGGCGATCTCACAGACTTGAACTTTCTCTTCCTCGGTTAGATAACAAGTTTCCAAAATAACTTTGCTAAGAATGTTTCCTTCTTTAGAAGCATCCACGATCGCTTTCATTTCTTTTCGAATATAATCAATGTCGCCATCCTTTAATTTTCCTACATTGATAACATAGTCGATCTCATCAGCTCCATTTTTAATCGCATCCTTCACTTCAAAAACCTTTGTTTCAATCGTTGTTTGACCTAAGGGAAATCCAATTGCCGCACCCACATGAACAGGACTTTCACCTAAATATGTGCGACACATATAAACTGGATAGGAATTGATCGCTACCATCTTAAATCCGTATTGATCAGCCTCTTTGCAAAGCTGTTTCAATTCTTCTTCTTTGGCGTCTGCCCGCAGCAACGTGTGGTCAATCATATTTGCTAGTTTTTTCAATTCAATCATTTTCATTTTACTCCTTTTATTTTTATTTACACTTATATATTATTATAAATTTTCATTTTGTCAATATGTAAAAACAAATAAAAACAAATGGTTTGTTTTTGAGTTATGACGAACACAGGAAGTACCTATAATGCCCGATAGATAAACGGACGTTACTGAAGAGGGTTACGCCCAAAAAACTAAGAATGACCCTTTCAAAATAGCGACGATCAGTCAGTTAGAATCTAGATTTTTCTGATATCCCCATCGGAGCAGTCATTAGCCTTGGTTGTCATTTAGAAAAATACCGATTGAGGCAAAGGAGAATAATAAGGTTGATTAGGTGGAATTAAAGGAGTCTTCGCTGCAAATCGAAAAAAAGCGAATGACTTTACTCAGAAATGGCGACTATCGAAGTCTTAATTGTTTCGACAAAATTCGAAAAGCGACGTCATGTCCCCTTCCTTTCGTAACGAAAAGATTCTTGGGTACAAAAACGTTGCACTGTTTAAAACCCTCGTGGTTACACAGCAAGATTCATCGGCCAATCGCAGCAACTGTCTTAAACCCTCAGAATTGAACGCTTCAAAAACATATACAAGAAGCTCACGTTATTAACCAAAATCCCTTAATTTTTCTAAGTGATTGATTTACGATGCAGTGCATTCTAAACAACACGCAGGGTGAAATGAATATGACTACTCCAAAAGTCAAAAAAAAGATTCAAAAAACAAGGTTCCCTTAAAAGGCACAAAAAAGACCGAAAATTAGTGCAGTGATTCGAGTAAATAAAGAAAAATCGACAATGGTGCTGCCCGATGAGGACAACAAATCCATTCCCGATTTTTCTAAGTCGTATTTACTCGTTAAAAATTTGCCTATTCTTCAGAAAGATAGCTGCAGGTATAGTCTGCATAAGTTGCTACTTTGACTTGAAATTCACTGTTTGCCGGAACAATAAATTCTTCAGAAGCAGAAATGGTTAGCCACTCCTTTTGATTGGGCAACAAGACCGTCATCGTTCCTTGAGTTACAACCATCCGCTCCATTTCATTTGTACCAAACGTGTATTCTCCGGGCAGCATGAAGCCTAAAGTCACTCGTTGACCGTCTGCCAGATAAAGCGTTCTGCTGGTCACTTTTCCATCAAAGTAGATGTTTGCCTTTGTTTCAGCATTGACATTTTTGAACATATATTCTTTTCTCCTTTTTGCTACACTTCTTGAGCCGCAACTGCTCTGTGGCTTTTTTGCAGATATGTGAAGCCTGTATAGATAATGACCACGATCACGATCCATGTCAACACTGTGATGTCTAACCCGGTAACAAATTTTGCTGCAATGATCACGCCGATAATACCGCCAATGGTGATCCCAAAGCTGAGCTTGCGCGCATATTCGCCTGTTTTAATGAAGTTGATACTCGCAACCGGCATTAATGCCGCACAAGAGGCAGACATGATCGGAAAAGCGACTAATGGACTTAAACCTAACATATAGACCATCGCCATGCACGGTGCGTATAAACCAACACCCATCGTCATCAATGCACCTAATGCGAAGTTTCCAACGATCCCGATCATCAATTTGATTCCAGTCAAACCGGTAGCGACATTGCCTTCTCCCAAAATATTGATCATTCCAGATTGTTTCAACGCCATCAGGACTGCTGTCACAATCAAGGCACAACCCATTACGAATTGAACCTTTTTTTCTGGTAATCCAGTAACGAATTTCGATCCAAGCCATGAGCCAGCTGTTGCTGAAGCAACAAGCAAGAACAAGGTTAAGGGTTCTACATTTACTACGGTAATAAAAATAAGTGCTTCCAACAGACACGACATCGCATGACTGACATTCAACGTCCCTGGTAATTTGCGGTCATCGTCTAGCTGCTTGGTTACCTTGACCAACAACGTTGTTGGAGCAAATGCCCCGATCCCTAATGTGTCAAAAAAGTCCGTAATAAAACCGATCCCAATCGAAACAGGCATGCTTTCTTTGCCGAGATTTTTCCGATGCTTGAATAGATCTCTCCCAAAGACACTCCCATGCAGCCCGATGAATGCGATCATCACAAATAGTAAAACTTGTTTCATACAGTAAACTCCTTCCAAGAATCATTTATTTAGAAAGAGCGGGCCAGCCGCTCTTTCATTCCCTCATTTTTTAACCGAACGCTTGCTCTGTTCGAGCGATGATCTCATCTTGCAACGCTTTTTCTAAGTTGTTGAAATAGTCGCTGTATCCAGCCACACGAACAATCAGATTTTCGTATTCTTTAGGATGTTTCTGTGCTTTCAGAAGTACTTCTCGATTGACCACATTGAATTGAATATGATGCCCATCCATTGCGAAATAACTCCGCACAAGTGAAGACATGTTGGTGATTCCCTGCTCACCAGCTACCACACTTGGGGTAAATTTCTGATTTAATAAAGCACCGCCTGTTTTTGTCTGGTCAATTTTAGAAGCAGACTTGATCACTGCAGTAGGTCCATTGCGGTCTGCACCTTTTTCAGGTGAGATACCGTCTGGCAACGGAATACCTTTATGGCGACCGTTTGGCGAAGCTTCCATGACCTGCCCAAAATACACATGACAAGTCGTTGGCAAGAATTCTACTACTGTTTTTGAGCCTTTTGGAGTTGGTCGTCCTGCAATGACATCCTGCAGCGTTTCCGAAACGTCCTTCAGCAGTACATCCGCATAATCATCATCATTTCCATATTTCGGTGTCTCGTTGTAAACCATGTCATAAATATCCTCATGGCCAGCAAAGTCATCATTACAAGCTTGAAGCAATTCAGCCATCGTCATGGTCTTTTGCTCGAAGACATTGTGTTTCATTGCTGCTAGTGAGTCTGTAATGGTGGCAATCCCCACACATTGGATGTAGCTAGTGTTATAGCGAGCGCCGCCAGCATTGTAATCTTTTCCGACTTTGATACAGTCATCTGACATGACAGAAAGCAAAGGGACAGGCATAAATTCCATGTACATCCGTTCGATCATATTATTTCCGGCAACCTTCACGTCCACCACATATTTTAATTCTTCGTAAAAAGCCTCGAATACCTCTTCATAAGTTGTCATTTCACGAAAATCACCCACATCAATCCCGACTTGTTTGCCTGTGAAGTGATCATATCCCTGATGCATTGCTAATTCGAACACCTTTGGAATGTTCAAGTAGCCAGTCAATACATACGCTTCTTTTCCGGCGACTCCCACTTCGACACAGCCAGAACAAATTCCGCTTTCTCGTGCATCATCCACGGATTTACCCAAATAAGCCAATTCATTTAGGATTGCTTCTGAATTATAAAGTGCCGGCTGTCCCCAGCCTTTACGAGAAACTTTTAAAGCTTTTCGCAAAAAGTTTTCCGGAGATTTTTTGGAGATTTGAACGTTTGAGCTTGGCTGCAACAGCTTCATCTCATCCATTACTTCTAAAATCAAGTAGCTGACATCGCTCACACCGCTAGTTCCATCAGGTCGCAACGCACCTGTATTTAAATTACAAAAATCCGTATAGGTGCCACTTTCCTTCAAGGTAATGCCAACCTTCGGAGGTGCCGGCTGATTGTTGAATTGAATCCACAGATTTTCCAGCAATTCCCGAGCTTCTTCTCTTGTCAAACGTCCTTCTTCTATATCTTTTTCGTAAAAAGGTTCCAAATGTTGATCCAATTTTCCTGGTGAGTAAGCATCCCAGTTGTTCATTTCAACGGTTATGCCAATATGCACGAACCAGTACATTTGAATTGCCTGACGGAAAGTCCGAGGTGCATGTTCTGGAACCACGTCACAAACTTCAGCCAACTCTAATAATTCTTGCTTCCATTGTGGATCTGTTTCCGCTTCTGCTAAGGCCCGACACTGCTGCGCATAGCGTTTTCCGAAAATGATCATCGCTTCACAGACGAGTTTCATTCCCTCTAATTCTTCACGTTTGTTTAAAGCTTCCATGTCATTGTTGTAATCCAGGTTATCGATTTC
The DNA here is from genome assembly GCF_004309355.1 of Enterococcus florum. Taxonomy (GTDB): domain Bacteria; phylum Bacillota; class Bacilli; order Lactobacillales; family Enterococcaceae; genus Enterococcus_A; species Enterococcus_A florum. The sequence goes on from NZ_BJCC01000025.1 coordinate 66,722, forward strand.
TCGTTGGATATCTGCCTTGAAATCTGCAAACCCTTTTTGATACATCTTGCCATCAGCCACCGTATGTCCAGGCCCTCGCTGCATCAAAAACTCCGTGTACAATCCAGCATCAAATAGTAAATGCCATTCTTCTGGGAGAAGTTTGTTCATGCGTGTCATCATTGCCCGATCATGCCAATAAGGAATGATCACCTCTTCTTGGATCCGACGATCTTCGTCAGAAACCTTGAAAAACACTTTTTCTCGATTGTTCATGTTTTCAAAATCGTCTAACGTATGACAGCATAATTCCGGAAATGTTGGGGCAGCCCAAGGTGCATGCCCCTTTTCGCCAAGGATCAAGCCACCTTTTTCAATGTAGTTCGTACGGTTTTCCATAATGTGCTTAAAGGCTAATCCGCGTAAAACCGGTGCAGAAACTTTGCCTTCCCACTTTTTATACGCTTCTGTTAATAAAACTGCTCGTTCCATGGAAATTCGTGGTTCACAGCCCTTTTCACTAATTTCCCTCAACTTTTTGATTCGTTCTGTGCTTCCTCTTCTTTTTGGTTCTACCGTTAATTCCGCCATTTTTTGATCCTCCTATTTAAGATTGCATATTTTAACCGCCGATGGTTACTTGATATCCGGCAGATTCATAGACTTTTTGGACGCTCTCGACCTGTTCATCGGTAGGTTTGACAAAATTTTGTGTGCATTCTCGGTTCAATCGTTTGTATTTGTCTCGGCCAAAATCATGGTAAGGCAGCAATGAGATTTCACTCACATGAATTTTTTGTTCGTCCAACCATCCTAAGATTTTTTCCGCAGTCGCCTCATCTGTATTGACTTCCCCCAACAAGATCAACCGCAAATCGATTTCCGCTTTTTGATCAGACAGATACTTTAAATTGGCAAGCACCAATTCATTTCCAGCTCCTGTCAGCTGATAATGAAGTTGTGAATCAATGAACTTTAAGTCATACAAAAACAAATCAACATACGGTAAAACCTTCGTATAATTTTCGGTAGGTGCTACTCCGCAGGTATCGATTGCAACAGAAATGCCCAATCGGTGACATTCTTTGGCTAACTTTACCACGTACTCGATATTCTGAGCCATGACCTCGCCGCCTGAAAAGGTGACGCCTCCACCTGATTGATCATAAAAAATCTGATCTGCTTGGATTTTTTTGACCAGCTCACGAAGCGAGTACTCCTTCCCGATTACCTCTTCTTTCCCATATTTGTTCAACATAGTCTCAGGCGCAAATACTTGGCTTTCAGGATTGTGACACCATTCACATCTAATCGGACACCCTTTGAAAAAAATGGTCGTCCGAATACCTGGACCATCGTGGGTCGAAAATTTTTGGATATTGAAAATCGTAGGCTTTTTCTTCACCGTCATTCCCTCCTTACTCACTTGTAATTATAATCACAATCGGAAAAACTTGCAAGCGATTTCTTCATTTAAATGAATTTTTTTATTCATTCCATTAATAAAATTCATCAAAATGACAGTATAGGCAATAAAAAGATTTTACGATATACTATAAGAAAGCAGCGCTATCCAAGTAATATGCCTTTTTTTCGAGGCGCTATTTATGTCTGATGACTGATAAAAAAACATGAATGGAGGTACTATATGAAGATCGGTGAAAAAGTAAAAGCCTTGCGTACCGAACGCGGCTTAACCCTGAAACAGCTATCAGAAGCAACTGACCTTTCAACTGGCTTTTTGTCTCAGTTTGAGCGCGGGATTACGACCATTGCTGTCGAACACCTCTCAACGATTGCGGATATCTTTGATGTTAAAATCAATTATTTTTTTGAAGATGAGGTGGAAAGTGAGCCGATCATTCGCGGGTATGATCAGCCTGTTCTGCGCATTTTGAACAACATGGTTTACAAACAGCTTAGTCCGGCACCTGAAGACAAACAAATGGCACCAAAGCTAATCGAGATCATGCCTCATGAAAAACGTGAGTTTCCAGCTTCCTATCCTCATCACGGAGAAGAATTTGTCTACATCCTGGAAGGGATCCTGTCCTTGATGATCGACGGCACAAGCTATCAGCTGTACCCGGGGGACTCCGCTCATTATTTTTCGACCATCGACCACAATTGGGATAATGAAACCAACAACGTGGTTAAGTTCATTGTGGTTCACCATCCTAACGACGACAACCAAAAAAAATAATCAACGGCGCCTCTATTCATGGAGGTCGTCGTTGATTATTTTTTTTTTGAAAAGACGAAGCATCGAAAATCAATGGTCTGATTTTCAATACTTCGTCTCTTAAGTGTTAGCGACGAGGAGTCAATGCATAAATGACATTGTTCGTTACTTCCGCATCGTCTTTATCAACCTTGAATTCTAACTCCCGATTCGCCCCAATGCTGGTGAACTCATTTACATCGATTGGGAACGAAGTTGGAGGTGCTCCCTTCACGTTTTGGTAGCCATAAACGACATACCCGATCTGATCGACTAATTCTGGTGGAATCCGTTTGTAATTGACGTCTCTTAAAACTTCTTCCGGAGCCATCTTGAATGAATCGATTTTCCGACCTAACATATCAACACCTACATAATTGACTTTAGCGTAGGCTTCTGGATCTTTTTCGTAATGGAAGGTATGAAGATAGCTGTCACAAACAGCAAGTTCGCCTTTATCGACTGTCAGATCGTCTCCATTCGCAGCATCTACACCATTTAGCGTGTAAACCTTGCTTTCTGCCTGAGGAGCCATCCATCTCCACGCGCCTTCAAATTTTGGTGTCCATTCATTTTTGACCCATTTCTTGATCCACGTATTGATCCAAGCTACAAGAACTTCTCTTTTTTCTTTCGTCCATGGTTTGCCGGAATCAATGCAATCTTTCTTCGTTTTTGCAATCAGCTCCTGGCGATGACGTTTGATTAATTCTTGTTGAGTCTCTTTTGAACTGAAGTCCGCTTTCCATTCGTCATCATTGTAACGAGATACTTTTACTTCATCGTAACCAAAGGTCGGCTGATCTTCTTTTGTACCGATGATTTTGCCATTTTTGTCGACTGGGAAGCCTACCAATTTGTCAATTCCATCGTTTGTTACTTTTTCAACTTTGTCCGTTGTCGGTGCGTAAAGAACACTAGCTGGATCCTCGTGCTCTACCCCTTGGTGTTGAATAGTAGTGTCCTTATAGAAGTTGTCAAACTTCACAGTTTCAATGATCGTTGGCGTTGCAGAATAAGATTGTGTTTGAACCAATACCCATACCACACAGTTCTCTGAAACAGTTAAGCTTTCATCTGTTAATTTCACTTCCGGTTTTCCAGCTTCTTGTTTCATGCCTTTCCAACCATTCGCGTCTGCAAGATCCACAGCTGTGTAACCCAATTCAGCTGCACGATTATAGCTGTCGTTGAACTGTTCTTCTGTTGGTGAAGCGACTTTCATGTTCGCATCGTTTACATCATATGGCAACACTAGGTATTTGACTTCTTTCAATTCTGGCTCGATCTTCAGATTTAGATCAGAGCTTTCCGCAGCTTTACCCAATCCAACTTCAATTTTTACCTTTTCAGAAGCATTTTGTGATTGATAGTGTTTTTCTTTTGGTGCTTCGACTTTGACTGCTCCTGAGATCGGCTGTGGTGCACCGCGCATAAAGCTGATTTCATAGTTATAGTAGTCGAACAATCCATCTGTTCCATGACTAGAAGTTGCGCCTCCATGGCCATAAATACCTGTTCCGCCATACCAGTCATAGACAGGATCATAATCCCAGCCCCAACCGACTGATCCAGAGCCATCTAAGCTTGTCTTGTACAAGTTTCCAGAAGCATCTAGGAAATGCGTTGCTGATTGATAAGTGTCCATTTTTGTGATTGCTGGAACTTCACCTGTTTGTTTGCCAGTAAAATCATTTGGTTCTCCGCCGGTAGCTAACTCGATCCAAGCACGTTCTTCGTCCTTAACTGCTGGAACACTAGTTTCTTCTGTTACGTTAGCTGGAAGAGCAGTTGAATATTTGTTGCTGACGAACCATGAACCATTATAGTTGTCTTTAGCTACATAGAAATTACCGCTGATCGTATTGGTGCCGTCTTTGCGAATAACATAGACCAAACGACGACCTTCCGCATCAACCATGTACACTTTCTCATGCGCTTTCTTCATTGAGCTCAAAGTTGGTGCCAGATTGCTGACAGATCCTTTTGTTCCAACCGTCTTGTAGTATTTCTTGTCGTAGATCGTTGGATGTTTCTTATACGTCGCGTCATCAATGTCTGACCACATACCTTGATTTTGATAGCCAAGAATTTGGAAATCAATCCGTCCTGAATTTCGAGCCTTCGAGAAGACTGGTGCTTTAGGAACTGTGTGATTGTATTGTGTATCCCCATCCCCAAATGTTTTTGGAATTTGAGTCGCTTTACTCATCACTTTATCCAATTTTCCTTTAGAAGGATCATTATAGTAGTAAGGACGAGTGGTTGGTTCTGTTCCGTACAATGGACCATCTGTTCCAAATTGATAGTAATTGTTCTTACCCCAACTCCAAACACGACCATACTGATCCAACCCGTAGCTAGCAAATTTACCAGCTGTCACAGAGGTAAAGAATGGCTTGTAAGAAGCAGAAGTTGTATCGATCTGTACTTTTTGCGGTGTACGGTATTGACGTCCGCCAACTGTTTCAAAATACAATTGTCCGAATTGATAAATGTCGCCGTTTTCAGTTAACGCAAAGCCGTTATCTAAATCCGCATCAACCTCAACCACTTTTAGCTTATTGTCCGTAAAGAACTTATTCTCTGCTAATTTATGCGAACCGCCGATGCCGCCAGTCGCTCTTTCTCCGTAAGTGTTGCTCCCAAAGGTATACATTTTACCTGACTCTGTCGCGATTAGTCCATGTGAATTCCCCATAGACATAGAGACAAACTTGTCATTTTTGTACAAATCGCTCAGCTCTTGAATCCTCGTAGGCTGTTTGACATAGCTAGGAGAACTTAAAAATGGAATTCTCCCTCCATCGCGATAACCCCAAGCATAGATATTACCGCTTTCGGTTGTTGCGTAAACACAGTGAGATGCTTCTGTTCCTGGATAAAGCTCTAAAATCTTTTCGTTGTCAGGGAAACTAACTTTCTGCGGTGTTTTGTTTTCAGGAACGTTCCTCCCGTTCCCCATCTGTCCTTCATTTCCTTTGCCCCATGCATACAGAGAACCATCTTCTGCCAAAGCATACATGGTATGATAACCACCCCAGATTTTTTTGATTTTGATGTTATTGTCGACAAAATAAGGCACTCGTTTCATTCCGCCTTGGTAGCGATGACGACCGTTTTCCATTTCCTTAAGCCCCATGCCTTGTACCCCATGAGAATTAAAGCCCCACATCCAGACAGCACCTTGATCATCTAACGCCGCTCCTGCTAAATACAAAGTAACCGTATCAACAAATTTTACCGATGAGATCTGAGGAACCTCTCTCGGTTCAAGTGCCGGATCCAGCGCAGGCATGTTTGCTTTTAAACTGCCTTCTAGGGCATTCGCCGTTTTTACCGCTGTGTTCTGGGCATAACCGGCATTGGCAAATTGAGTCGCTCCGAACAAAACCAGTAACCCAATGAGCCACTTTTTCGATCTTTTCTTTTCCATCCTATTTCTCCTTTTTTGTTCTTCTTAGGCTTTCCCTACGTCCTCCCTTTTTGATATCGATAATCTTCCCCCCTTAATTAATCAAGCGTAAACCTGCATTTTTTTCATATTCAAATAAAGAGAACGAACTGATCAGTGTAGTCACGTCGAACTGTCCATTAAAAAATGAAAATGAAAAAAATTGCATATGCTTTAAAAAAAATTATGAAAAGTAATATTACATAATACAAAGAAATTATATAATAGAAACATTACTCTATCAACGTTTCTAAAGAATTAACAATAACGATTATCGCAAAAATCAATAGAAAGAATAACCCTTATTTCCAAATGTATTTTCAAGAAAAAACCTTTTTTTAACGGATTTTTTTATTAAAAAAGAAGACTCTTAAAAGATGGATTCTTCAAAATAAATGGTTGTGTTCATTTATCATATTTAAGATGTTCCTTCTCTCATTTTGAAAATGTTTTTTTTAAGTTTAATTACACAATGAACCTTATTCTATCAAGCTATAACTTCTATCTCATTTTTATATTTTCAAAATTAAAATAAAATTCTGTGGAATTTGAACCGATGTTTTTGACAGTAATTATTTATTTTCCGATTTTTTCTTTCTACCTTCGACAATTTAGTTCCTCTTAAGCTGATCTCTTCTGTTCAATATCTTTTAAGAAGTGAGTAAATGGATCGAAAAATGGAGATCAAAAGGGCAACTCCGATTGGATACTTCATAAAGGGATCCAAACAACAGCGGCGGTATATGTTGATTCCAAAGAGGTTCATTGAGGATTTAAATCAGGCTGCTGGCCAATAAACCAGACCTTATTTCTTCAACAAAAGCGAATTGAGGGAGAAGATGAGAAACGGTGCTCCGCCTGTTTTACCATGCGCGAGCATTGGCGATGCCTTGAAGAAAAAACGAGCAGTCGGTCGATCAATCAAATCAACATGGATACCCAGAAAATCTATCCACCCAAGTATTTATCGGCGATTTTAAGAAAAGCACTGAGCATCTGCATCAACTTTGTCCTGGCAATATGCAGATGTATATTTAACCCAAAGCAATAGAAAAACGAGGCCTGACTGAACTACTTCGTCTGGCCTCGCTGCTTCTTTTAATGATAGACTTGGTATTCCTGACCTGTTTGACACCCTGCAACACTTTTTAAGAAAGCGGCTGCCACTCGGCTTGCGGGCACGGGCACAAACCCTTTGAAGGAATCTTTCAAACGATCATACGATTCTTCCAAAACATTGGGACTGACACAATTGATGCGGATCCCACGGGTAAAATCAACCGCAGCAGCTTTCACGAAAGCAGCTACCCCACCATTGGCCATCGCCGAAGATGCGCCGTTGGCAATTGGATCATCCTTCATAATTCCGGTCGTCAGGGTGATACTGCCTCCGCGTCGCAAGTAGTTTTGTCCGATTAGAGCCAAGTTGATCTGACCCAGCAATTTGCTTTCCACTGCCAAATGAAGATCCTTTGGTGTCATTTTTTCTACATTGACTTTTTTGGCAGCCCCTGCCGTCGAGACGATTGCGTCCACAGCACCTAGTTTTTGAAACATGGCTTCGATACTTTCTGGCGAGGTCATATCGACTGACAGATCTCCGCTTGTCCTGCCAGCAGTGATCACCTCATGATTTTCAGCTTTCAAAACATCGACTACAGCTTTTCCGATCGTGCCATTTCCTCCTACAACAATGATTCTCACATCATCACTCCTTAGCATTCTTTTTTTAAGAATACCACGAAAAGCCTATAGAACCAACATTCTACGCAACGTAGAACCGGTTTTTTCACGAAAACCTCTGTTCTTTTCTGCAGAATTTGCTATGCTTGTTTTGTAGCAATCGTGGCGTCGTCCACCAACACGAGGCGCTCAATGAACAATTTAGAAAGGAAAGATCATGTCAAATTTTTTAGGAAAACAATTAAGAAATTATCGTACAAAACATGCATTGACCCAGAAACAATTAGCCAGTATGCTCTATGTTTCAGATAAAACCGTCTCCAAATGGGAGCGCGGCAACGGGCAGCCAGACATCGATACCTTGAAAAATATCGCTCGTCTGCTGCAAATGTCGGTCGATGACTTATTGAACAAGCGAGAACCAAAAACCTATTACGAATACAAAAGTTCTCTGATGATAGGGATGCTGCCGTTGATCCACATCATCATTCCCAATTTTAGAATCGTGCTGCGCAGACGGGCACAGGGAAAAGGAATTTTCACTTTGATAAGGGAGATTCCTCATGCACGGGGCATCATCAGCATGGGGCTCTTCGCTGCAGGAGGGATTTCCCTAGGCTTGGTCAGTGTCGGATTTTTGTCGCTCGGTGTACTTTCACTAGGTATTCTCGCTTTTGGCTCGGTGGTTGCTGGGATCATTGCTGCGGGCAATTTGACGATTGGAACGTTGGCTCTGGGCAATTGCTGTATTGGCCTGGTCGCCATGGGAAATCTGCCGATCGGTTATTTAAGCTTAGGCAACTATGCGATTGGACGAATTGCGATCGGCAATCAGAGCCGAGGAATCCTTACCTATTCTCTAGGAAATGAAATGCATGACCAGGAAATAATCAATACGTTGCAGCATTTGCAGCAAGCTGACATCTCTTCGTTTGCCAAAGACTGGATCATTCAACCTTTTCTTTCCCTATATGACGCTCCTTTTGCAACAGGAACAGCCATTATTTGTCTAATTGGTTTACTATTTGTCGCGATTGGCTGCTTGTTGTTCGGTTGTCTTCAGCTGATCAACCAAGAAAAGAATTACATGTTTTAGTTTGACTGCGGCAAAAAAGAGGCTGTGACATAGCACACCTTGGTAGCATAGCATACCTGTCATCGCCTCTTTTCTCTATTTCTCGTCCGCCCAAGGCAGCTCTAATGATAATTCCGCCGCAAACTCTTTGTAATCGTCACGCTCATGCAAGCGGTGGGCCCGACGTTTTTTATAGCCTGCACAAACCATTTTTTCCTCTTCTGTTTCTGGCACGACCCGAGGAACCGTAAATTCTTCCGCATCAGAAGAAACTGCAACGAACGTTGTAAAGCAAGTTGCGGCCAAATACCGTTCTCCTGTGGTCAAATTTTCTCCAATCACCTTCACGAACACTTCCATCGATTTGTGGTGAGCGCCGGAAACAAAGGACTCGACACACACAGAGTGATTTGCGTGCAGGGGCTCCAAAAAATTCAAATTGTCTAACGAAGCTGTGACTGCACCGCGACGACAATGCCGCGATACTGAGATCGAGGCAGTATCGTCGATCAGCGTCATCAGCTTCCCTCCAAATAAAAAACCAAATGGATTCAGATCGAAGGGAAATATCCGGTGTGTTTGGACAGCCCGGGAACCTTTACAATAATTAAATTCTTGCATTGCTTCACCCCTAAACTATTTGCTTGCTGAACACTTATTTTATTAAGGATAGCATGAAAATGAAGCAAAACCAATCTTTGTTCAAAGGCCTGCACGGGTTGCTCACAAAAAAATCCTGAGGCAGTGGTCTTAGTCCAACCGTCTCAGGAGATAATTATTCTTTATGCTCATCAATTTTCTTGTTGAGCTTGCCCGCAGCAGCATCTGCTTTTTTTTCGGCCTTTTCTTTCGCATCGCCGAATCCTTGTTGGACTTTGCCCTTCAACTCGTCTGTATTATCATCGGTTAATTTTCCTTTAACTTCAGTGGCTTTGCCTTTCAATTGATCTTTATTTACCATGTTGTTTCCTCCTCATTTTCCTTCTATATAAAATATAGCATCTCTAACAATGCATACCAAAGATAATGCTCGCAGCTGAACAAGCGTAAAACCCCCGGCAACCATGCATCTATGCTAGACTTTCCTTGAGGTGAGAATCATGCGAAATACTTGGCTGGAAGAACAGCTGCAAACTGTAAAGAACCCGGAAAATCAATTCGTTATCGAAGAAACGCTTCGGTACATTGAGCAACTAGAGGACGATAACGAAAGCCTACAGGTTGCACTGGAAGGCAATATTTGGAGTCCTAAGAAATGGAATGAAAAAAAGACTTAAAACCATACTAAGATTAGAGGCTGGTACAAAAGTTTAGCTCCGAGAAATGAGCCAGTTCATCCGAAAATAGTTTCCCCTATTTTTGCGAGTATTCGGCTTATTTCCGAAAGAGCTGCTTCAGTCACACCGATTATACGGTTTTTAAAGAGACGATGACAGGTATGTTAAAGCCTCTTAAGGTTTGATATATGCAAACCCATCGTGCTGCAAACGGATCAAGTCCATTACTCCGGCTGGGACGACTTCTACTGCTTCATGTAAGTCGCTTTTTTCGACCCGGTATACCTTCATCGCACTGTTGCAAGCATGAAACTCAACAGTCGGATTATTCTCGATAAAGCTCATTTGATTCGGCAGCAAATAGCCTTGGATGGCTTCTCCATTGATCAAAAGGACGATCGTCGCATTGGGGTCGACCTTCAATAGGTTATGGATATTGTGTCTTGCTTCGCTTAGCTTTCCTAACTCATCCACATGAAAAGCAACTTTCATTTCATGACACTCCCTTTTCGGATTTTTTACCCCGAAGAATCTTTTTCCGCTTCTCAGTATAAATCATTCACGATGGCAAGCAAATCATCTGCTTATTCAAGAAAAAGAAAGAAAATAACAGAAAAATTCGTCAAAACAGCTGCCAAACAAAAAAAATCGTTTTTTTTTGGAAAAAGTTGTTTACAGTACGAGCTTTTTTGATTATGTTAGGTGTGGTGGCTTTTAGAATGACAAATGGAGGATGTTACATGTCTTATCAAGAGATGCTATTTACCTTTATGGGCGGTCTAGGAATCTTTTTATTTGGGATCAAGTATTTAGGGGATGGGCTTCAAAAAGCGGCGGGGAACCGATTAAGAGAAATTTTAAACCGATTTACTTCGACTCCCTTGCGTGCCGTATTAGCAGGAATTATCGTAACCGGTTTGATTCAAAGCAGTTCTGGAACGACTGTATTGGCCGTTGGTCTGGTCAGTGCTGGCTTCATGACGCTAAAACAAGCGATCGGTGTCATCATGGGCGCAAATGTCGGGACGACTGTTACCGCGTTTATCATCGGATTCAATTTAAGTAAATATTCATTGCTGATCATCGGGATCGGTGCCTTGCTGCTCTTTTTCACAAAACGAAAATCGCTGCAATACACAGGCCAAATCTTGTTCGGTTTTGGCGCGCTTTTCTTTGGGTTGAAATTAATGGGCAACAGTATGGATCCGTTGCGGGAATTGCCGCAATTCAACGATTTAATGATCAGCGTATCTCACCATCCTGTTTTAGGTGTTGGCATCGGAACCTTGTTAACGATGGTTTTGCAAAGCTCCAGTGCCACAATCGGGATTTTACAGCAATTGTATATGCAAGGAAGTCTTGGTCTGAATGCGGCCTTGCCAATCTTATTTGGCGACAACATTGGAACCACCATCACGGCGATCATTGCATCCTTGGGAGCCAGCATCGCAGCCAAACGGACCGCGGCCTCGCACGTGATCTTCAACTTAGTCGGTGCAATTATTTTTACACTCTTATTGACCCCTTTTACTCGGGTCGTCCTGATGATCTCCAACGGACTGGATCTAAATCCAGCGATGCAGATCGCGTTTGCTCACGGATTGTTCAATGTGTCCAATCTGCTGATCCAATTTTGGTTTATTCCGCAAATTGAGATTCTGGTCAAAAAGATCATTCCGGGAACAGAGAAGACACTCAATATTCGTCCGATCTCATTTAATGAAAATTTTATTCACACCTCTCCTGTGATGGCTGTGGAACAAGCGAATTCTGAAGTCATTCAAATGGGGCGTTATGTCCTGTCGTCCTTAGAGTCTGCCAAAAAGTATTACCTCGACAACAAAGAGGAATGGCGTGAGGATGTCTTGCAATACGAAGAAGCAATTAATCAGTCAGATATCGAATTGACCGAATTTTTGGTTAAGATTTCCACTACCGAGCTTTCCGAACTAGAAAGCCAGGAACAAGCCATGCTGATGGAATTCACCAAGGATTTTGAACGGATGGGCGACCATTGTGTCAACATCGTTCGCTATATCGAAGAATCGATCGAGCGGGAAGAAAAGCAACGTCAAAAAGATAAACGTCATGGCAAAAACAGCTCTAGAAAAAGCTACATTGTTTATGATGAGGATTTAGAGCTGCTGTTTGACAAAGTTCATAAAAATATTCGTGATGCCTTGAGCGTGTTGGAAGATGACGATGCAGAACTGGCCCAAAGGATCTTAGATCGAGAAAACGAAGTCAACGAATTGGTAGAATTGCTGCGTGCAAAATACATTCGCCTGATGAATACTGGCGAAGGCCGTGCAGGTGACAGTGTTGTCTTCATTGACATCAGCTCGAACTTGGAACGCTCCAGCGATCGCACACGCCATATTGCCAAATATATTTTAGGAAACAAATACAATTTCAAATACGATACGAAAAACTTTCAATATGCAGAGCAGGAAGAACTCTAAATAGCAGCATCGAGCACGTGACTGTGTGCTCGGTGCTTTTTTAGTCATTGATGCAAAAAAAGACCTCGGAGCAGATAATTCCTTCTCTGCTTCGAGGTCTTTCAATGAGTTAAACTAAAATCGCCATACTTTGATAAGGTTTTAAGAACAAGGTTTCCTGCAGTTCAGTCTGACCATAATTGTCGATCAACCGTTCACCTGCCAAAAATTCTGCTGGAATCGGGATCTCGGTTTCTTTGGCGAAGAAATTATTGATCACCAGCAATTTCTGATCCTGATATTCTCGCAGATAGGCATAAACCTCGGGATGATGCGGTGCGTAAGCAGTGTAACTGCCTTCTGCAATGATCGGATGCGTCTTCCGCAGCTGGATCAATTTTTGATAATAAGCAAAGATCGATCCTTCCGTAATTTCCTCTGCTACATTGATTCCCTTTAAATGCTTGCCTACAGACAGCCATGGCTTCACCGTCGAGAATCCCGCGTGTTTCCCAGCATCCCATTGCATCGGTATCCGAGCGTTATCTCGCGATTTGCTTTTGACGATCTCAAAGGCTTTTGTTTCGCTATGGCCTTGAGCAAGCAGCTTTTGATATGCGTTTAAGCTCTCCACATCGACATACTCTTCCATTGTATCAAAGTCAGGATCAAGCATACCAATTTCTTCGCCCATGTAAATATATGGCGTTCCGCGATTCAAATGTATGGCCGCAGCCAACATCTTCGCTCCTTCAACACGATAGTTTTCCACATCTACGAACCGGTTTAGTGCTCTCGGCTGATCATGGTTATTCCAGAACCAAGCGTTCCACCCGCCATTTTGACTCATTTGTGTTCCCCACGTGTGGAACAATTCCTTCAGTTTTTCAAAATCAAAGGGGCCGTTGGTCCATTTTTGCCCTTCTTGATAATCCACCTTTAAATGATGGAAGTTGAAGGTCATACTCAACTCATTGCGTTTCGGCTGGGTATACAAAATACAATTTTCAATTGTGGTCGAGCTCATTTCACCGACCGTGATGATCTCAGGATCCTTGCCATAAGTCGCTTGATTCATCATTTGAAGATATTGATGATTGACCGGTCGATCTGTGTATTCTGGTTTCCCCTCGTCCACTTGATTATCTTTCAACACTTCATCTTTTCCGATCACGTTGATGACATCAAAACGGAAGCCCTTGACGCCCTTTTCCATCCAAAACCGGACTACATTAAACAACTCTTCCCGCACTTCCGGGTTGCGCCAGTTTAGATCAGCTTGCGTTTTGTCGTACAGATGCAGATAATACTTTCCACTATTACCAAAAGGCTCCCAGGCCTCTCCGCCGAATTTCGACTGCCAATCGGTTCGCTGGTCGGCTTCTCTTATGATGAAATAATCCTGATACTTTTGCTCGCCAGCTAATGCCCTTTGAAACCACTCATGCTCTATCGAAACATGGTTCAACACCATGTCCAGCATCACATCGATGCCGTGCGCATGCGCTTTTTCTATCAGTTGATCAAATTCCTCCATCGTTCCAAACGTTGGATTGATGGCACAATAATCTGCGATATCGTACCCGTTGTCTTTTTGGGGACTAGGATAGATCGGACTCAGCCAGATCATATCCACGCCTAGCTGGCTTAAATACGGAATCTTTTGAATGACTCCTGCCAGATCCCCGATCCCATCCTGATTGGTGTCCAAAAAAGATTTGGGATAGATTTGATAAATTACTTTATCCTTAAACGACATGTCCTTCCTCCTACGCAATTGCTGCTTTAAAATTGAGTGACCCTCATGATGGCTTGGTCCTCCATGACAGCGTTTGAATCCATAAGCGGATCCACTTGAAAATCTGTTGGGTTGGTAACGATCACAGGGGTTTGTGTTTCATACCCGGCGGCTTGAATAGCAGCCAAATCAAATTCCATCAACAATTAACCTTTAGTGACGTTATCCCCCTGTGCGACTTTGGCCTCAAAATATTTCCCATCTAACTGAACAGTGTCGATGCCAATATGAATCAGGACCTCTGTCCCGCTGTTGCTGACCAGCCCAATGGCATGCTTAGTTGGAAACAGTAAGCTGACTTGTCCATCGAAGGGAGCGTACAGTTTCCCCTCGGCTGGGTCGATTACTACTCCTTGTCCCATCATCCCTTCAGCAAACACCGGATCTTTGGCTTCTTTTAATGGATGGACCGTCCCTTTCAATGGAGAAAACATATCCAATACTTGCTTTTCTCTTGGTGTATCATAGTCGCTTAATTCAGGTGTCATTTGTTCACCTACGCGGTCTAATTTGTTAAAAATTCCCGCACGGCGGAAGAACATGGTCAAAACGAATGGGACAACAATGGCAATCAGCATACCGATCGCAAACATCAAATAATCCTCTGGACGAATGGCTAGAATACCTGGCAGCCCGCCAACCCCGATCGACAAAGCACGCACTTTGAATAATGTCACGAACAATCCTGCGATCCCGCTTCCGATCATCGCGGCAATAAATGGATAAGTATACTTTAAGTTGATCCCAAACATTGCCGGCTCAGTCACCCCCAACCAGGCAGAAATAACAGATGGAACCGAAACCTGTTCTTCTTTTTTGTTGCCGCGGTGCAAATAGACCACTGCTGCTACTGCCGCACCCTGTGCAATATTGGATAAACAGATCATCGGCCACAAGTTGGTCGATCCAAAATCTGCGATCAACTGACTGTCGATGGCCAAGGTCGTATGATGCAGCCCTGTAATGACTAGCGGCGAATAAAGCGCTCCGAAAATGCCACCGAACAACCAGCTGAAGCTAGAAGTCAGTCCCGCATTCACAACACTTGAGATCAATGTTCCGATTCGCCATCCAATCGGTCCTAAAATAATGTGCGCCGCCAAAATCGTTGGCAGCAAGGAGAAGAACGGCACGAAAATCATCGAAACGGCCTCTGGGATGTGTTTTCGGAAGAAACGTTCTAGATAAACCAGCAAGAAGCCAGCCAGCATCGCTGGTATTACCTGTGCTTGATAGCCAATCTTATCTACTGTAAAGAAACCAAAGTTCCACGACCAATCCGCTGCGATCTCTGCGGCCGAAGTGCCGTTGACTGCGTAAGCATTCAGCAGCTGCGGAGAAACCAGTGTGATCCCTAACACGATCCCCAAGATCTCGGTGGCCCCCATTTTACGAGCGATACTCCACGTGATCCCGACTGGCAGGAAGTGGAAAATCGCTTCTCCCGGCAGCCATAAGAAGCTGTTGACCGCATTCCAAAATTGCGAAGCCTCTGTAATGGTCTGACCATCAAGCCAGCCCATTGGCACTGCTTCTAAAATATTCCGAAACCCTAAAATCAAACCACCAACGATAATTGCAGGCAATAATGGCGTAAAAATCTCAGCTAAAACAGTAATGACTCGTTGAACCGGATGTTGATTTTGTTTGGCCGCAGATTTGGCCGCTTCCTTGGAAACCCCTTCAATTCCAGAAACTTGCACAAATTCGTTGTAAAAAACCGGGACATCGTTCCCAATGATCACCTGAAATTGTCCGGCATTGGTGAACATTCCTTTAACAGTAGGAATATCGCCGATTTTTTCCTCGTCTGCCTTCTTAGGATCGTTCAAAACAAAACGCATACGTGTCGCACAATGTGTTACGGCAGAAATATTTTCTTTCCCACCGATGAACTGCAGCAGGTCTTTGGCATCTTTTTCGTACTTGCCCATTTGTTCTCCTCCTTTTTAACTTGTATGGATAAGTTTCCTTACACTTTTACTATAAGAGAAAATAAAAAATAAGTAAATCGCTTACACTTTTTGCTCTTTTCTTAATTATGAGTGTTTTCTAATATTTACCCAGTCAAGTCTCTCACATAGCCGTCAAATCTGCCTTGTTCTATCAGACATGTAGGCAAAATAAAAAACAAGTACTCACTGATTATTCAGTTAAATAAGTTTTTACTCATAAAAGTATCGAAGAAAGCATTTACTTTTCCAATAATTCATTTTATACTTTAATTACTTATCCGTACAAGTTAGGAGGAACACGATGAAAACCTATGAAATCATTTACCAAACGATCGAACGCGGCATTTTGAAAAAGGTCTACGAGCCGGGAACCTACTTACCTAGTGAAAGTCAGCTGCGCAAAACCTATAATGTTTCCCGCGACACGGTTCGTAAAGCCTTATCCTTATTGATGGCCAACGGTTACATCCAGAAAATCCAAGGCAAAGGCTCACTGGTTCTAAAACGCGAACAGCTAAGATTTCCTGTTTCTGGCTTGACCAGCTTCAAAGAGTTGCAGAAATCGTATGGCTACGACAGCACCACGGGTATTGTCAGTTTGACTAAATTGATGATCGATGATGAACTGGCACGACTAACAGGGTTTGAGACTGGACAATCCTGTTGGGCACTGATTCGCACCCGGCAGATCGACGGTAAAAAGGTGATTCTGGATAAAGATCTGTTGTTGGAACAATTAGTTCCGGAGATCGACACCGAGATCGCTAAAGATTCGATCTATCGTTACTTAGAGAATGACCTGCATCTGACAATTTCGTTTGCGGAAAAAGAAATCACGATCGATAGCCTCACAGAGGAAGACCGATCATTATTGGATCTCAATCAGCACGATATCAACATTGTTTCTGTGAAAAGCCGCGTCTACACCGCTGATGCGCAACAGTTCCAATATACTGAAAGCCGGCATCAGGTTGACAAATTTCGCTTTTACGACTTTGCCCGGCGGAATCCTTCGACAATTTAAAAAAGAAGGTCCAGTTGGGCCTTCTTTTATTTCCACAAATTCTCGGGACGTTTCCTCACTGGAATCTGCATTCGAATAAACATCGTTCGATTCATGGCATCGGTTTTATTTTTTTCATAAACGACTTCGCAGACATAGTCGCCAGTCACTTGATAGTTTTTCTGTCGCAGCGCCATTTCAAATTTGCTTAGTGCCGGCAGTTCCTCTCGAAAGGAATGACAATAAAAGGTAGCATATAGCCCGCCCTTCAACGTTTTTCGCGGTTTCAATTGGTGCGGTGTAAAGATGAACAGCTCCTTTGAAATAAACTGTTCAGCCAAAAACTGCTTCATCGGCATGATCGAACCAACACGATTGAAGCGGCCAACAGGGATTGTCAACTGACTGACATGAGTCTTGAACTCCCGCAGATAAAATTCGTATTCTTCATCAGACATCTCGTAGATATTTTTATCGATCGTATAGGTCAGGATCGGCCGCTCCGGAAATTCCGCAATCTCGACCTCCGTTTGATGCTGCTTCTCTTGAAAAATCAACGCACCTGCCTGAAAGGACTCGATATCTTCCAGTTGCTGCTTCAACCGCTCTTGCTGATACAGCAGCTCCGTTTTTTTCTTTTCTACCGTATGGCTTAGTTCAGCCAAGCCCTCCGTGTCATTCATAATATGTTTGATTTCATCCAATGAAAAGTTGAATTGTTTGAGAAACTGAATATTATCGACGGCGGCGGACTGATTGATGTGATAGTAGCGGTATTTACTGTTTTTATTGATGTACGCCGGATGCAGCAGATCGATCTGCTCGTAGTAGCGCAATGTTTGAACCGAGAGATCATTGTATTTCGCAAAATCCCCGATTTTCATTCTCGAAAACATTTTCAAAACTCTCCCTTGACTCTATAGTTGCTATAGATATTATACTATTATTGTGAAACAACACACAATATATTTAGGAGGGGTTTTTATGCGTTTGCAAAAGATCAAAGTGATTCAGTACGGGTGCGGAAAAATGGCCAAGGTCATCATTAATTACCTTTACGAACACGGCGCAGAAATCGTTGGGGCAATTGACACGAATCCTGATGTTGTCGGCAAGGACATTGGTGAATTTGCGGAACTAGGATTTGCGACCGGTGTGAAAATTTCAGACGATGCACAACAAGTTTTTAACCAATGTGATGCAGATGTGGCTTTAGTGACCATCTTCAGCTACATGCCGGAAATGACCGAATTCTACGAACTTTGCTTGAAAAACAATATCAATATCTTGACTACTTGTGAAGAAGCGATCTATCCATGGAACACATCACCGGCAGAAACCAACCGCCTAGATAAGTTGGCCAAAGAACACGATGTGACCATCATGGGAACCGGGATGCAGGACATTTACTGGGTCAACATGCCATGCTTGATGATGGCGGGAATGAATAAAATCAAAAAGGTCAAAGGAGCGGTCAGCTACAATGTTGAAGATTATGGCTTGGCTTTGGCGCAAGCGCACGGCGCTGGCTATGATTTGGACCGTTTTGACAAAGAGATCGCTCAAGCCGAAAGCCTGCCATCTTACATGTGGAATGCTGGAGAGGCGATCTGTTCGAAAATGAACTGGACGGTACAAAGCATTTCGCAAAAGAGTGTTCCTTTTACTTTGAATGAAGAGGTTTATTCTGAAACATTAGGACGAACCATTTCTGCTGGAGAGGCGATCGGTATGTCGGCAGTAACCACGATCATGACACATCAAGGCGTCGAATTAGAAGTAGAATGTATCGGAAAAGTATACCGTGAAACAGATGGCGACATGTGCGATTGGGAAATCACAGGAGATCCTGACATGGTCTTCTCATTGGATAAACCAGATACGGTACGCCACACCTGCGCCACCATCGTCAATCGGATTCCATCTGTGATCAATGCCCCAGCCGGCTTCGTTACAGCTGAAAAAGTCGATGGATTACGTTACATGACTTATCCAATGCATATGTATTTGTAAAAAGAAATCCCCTTGCCACAGGCAGTGTTTGTGGCAAGGGGATTTTCTATTCAACATTTACATGCGCATGCAAGGCGGCTTCATTTGAAGTATCGTCTCGTTTCGCCAGCTTCAGAGTCAGTGTATCTAACGTGATGTGTACGGTTTGGTCAAACAATGTAGACAATAGCTGAATAGATTGAACCCCCGCTCCGGTTTTGGTTGCTCCCGGCACTATGATCACTTGATCTGCCATTTTGGCTAAAGGAGATTCTGGATCACTAGTCAACACCACGATATCCAATCCGATTTTCTTGGCAGCCTCTGTATCCGCCACAATACTTTTGGTCGTTCCTGAACCAGAAATCGCTACCCAAGTATCCCCTTTTTGAATCGAAGGAGTAATAGTCTCCCCCATGACGTAATCTGTGTAACCGATGTGCATCAGCCGCATAGCAAAGCCTTTAGCCTGAAAGCCACTGCGGCCTGCTCCGATCACAAAAATTCGTTTATTTTTTTGGAAAAGCGGCATAGCCTCTTCCAATTGCTTCTCATCTATCAGTTTCATGACTTGATTGATCTCGGTCATAATGGCATCAATTGTATTCATGATTGGATTCCCTCCATAAATTGAGTTGCTGCTTGAATGGGCTCTGCAGCCTTGGTGATTTTTGAGCCTACGATCACTATTTCGATCAGCCCCTGTTTTGCTAACGCTTGTGCCTGAGTCAAATCGATACCACCAGCAATCGCTAAACGCTTGATTTGGGGAAATTTCTGGTGAAATTCGGCAACACTGGCAACCGTATCCTGTTTGTCTTTGCGATCGACCGAATGATGAAGGGCATAGATGGCCTGTTCAAAATCTGCGATCTGATGCATTTTTTCTTCATTCACTTCCAGTAAATCGATCATCATGGTTTTGTCTTGAGCTTGGCTAACCGCATAGCAGGCGGCCAATGTATCATAAGAGGCGGCTCCCATGGCAGTAACGATGTCTGCCCCAAATCGGTAAGCTTGCTGAAATTCATACGCCCCTTCATCTATGGTTTTGCTGTCGACTAACAGGGTAGACGTAGTCAGCACCTCACGAATCTTTTCGATTGCCAAATTCCCGTAATCTTTGACCAACGATGTACCCATTTCCAATATGTCCGTTTTTCCGTCTAAGGCAGCGGCTAAAGCCACAGCCTCTTCTAACGATACGCGATCAATCGCGGTTTGTAAGTTCATTTTTCCACTTCCTTAGCTATGTTTTTTCAAAAAAGCAGCCAATTGTTCTGGTGTTGGGTAGCCATCATTGTCTCCAGGAGATTGAACAGCTAATGCACCTACTGCGTTAGCACGAAGTACAGCCTCTTCCAATGGCTTCTCTTCCATCAATGCTGTGACTAATCCGGCCGCAAAACCATCCCCAGCCCCCACTGTATCGACGACTTTCTCTACCTTGAAACCTGGAACAGTGAAGGTGTGACCATCCTTTTGCTTCACATAAGCGCCAGCTGTGCCCAGCTTCACGATAACCGTTTGAGTGGCTTCTCCATTAGCCAAGTAAAAGTCTGCGATCGCTTCAGGATCACGACTGCCCATCAAGATCTCGCCTTCGTTGATCCCAGGTAAAATGATCTCGGCTTGTGAAGCCAGCTGATTGATCGTCGTCACCATTTCTTCAGTTGATGCCCAAAGCTGTGGGCGCAGATTTGGATCAAAGGTCGTGCGAATTCGGTTCTCCTCCAACAGTTGAACCAAATAACGAAAAGCCTCCAGCGCCTGCTTTGAGATTGCTGGGAAGATGCCGGATAGGTGGGCCATTTTGACCTCAGAGAAATCGATCTTATCCAACATTTTCTTGTCAAAATGCGCAGCTGCTGAGCCTTTGCGAAAATAGAAAATACTTGGATCCCCTTGGCTAACGCGGTCTTTCAATTGAAAAGCAGTCCAATACTCGCTTGTTTCATCGATGTAGTCCGTGCCGATATGATTTTCAGCCAACTGGTCGATAATAAAATCACCAAACGGGTCTTTTCCCAGACGGGTAATATACTCAGCACGATGACCCAAACGGGATACCCCCACCGCTACGTTTACTTCTGCGCCAGCTAAAAACTTTTGAAAATGAACAGCATCCTTCAGACTTTTGTCTACATCCTTTGATCCAAACAAAGCGATCGGTTCCCCAATGGTTAAAAATTCACTCATTTGTCATTCCTCTTTTCTTCTATAATAATATATATGCTGCAATTAAGTTAAACACAGTCGCGATCCATGCCCATGGCAGACCTGTTAACAAGAAGGTCTTCGTTTCCAGTTTGGCATATTGCACAGACCATAGATTCCATGATTGCGTGATACAAGCGGATACACCCATCATGGAGGGCACCACCAGCAACCCGTACAAGAAATATTGGTCAAACATGCCGGTACCAACCAAAATCGCGGCTGTCGCAGCTCCAGCGCCATTACAGCATCAAAGGTCCCCGGAAATAAGACAACGGAGCGATCACTGCAATGATCCCAATGAGAATCAGTTTGTTTTCCGGAATGATCTGTTGGAAGATCCCTGTGAAGCCGGACATCGCTTGTACTGCTGCCGATTGAAACATGGTCAAAACAAACAGCATGATCAATAAACCAGCGATATCGCTGATGGCGTGCTTCGCGGTTTCATTCATTAAAGTTACAAAGCGGGTATAACTTTTCATATTACCGGTGGCAGCAAAAGCAATGATCGTGGACAGCAGCAACGCAGGGACGGCATCCCATTTCGCAAAAATACTTAAAGCCACCGGCAAAACCGGCAGAACATAGGTCCAAATCGGCACTTCAGTCACCGCGACGTCAGAATCACTTTCCACGATCTCTGGCCTGCCGTTGCGGATTTTTTTGGCGTTGAACAAAATGAATAGAAAAACGATTCCCATTTGAACTAGCATGGCAACAAATCCGAAACGTTGATAATGTGCTCCCCATTCGACCTTTGGAAAAAAGACTTGAAATTGGACGAACAACACATTATTGACATACATCGCAGCACCAATCGACATGGTAAACACAGATACGGCGATAGTTTTCGGTACACCAATGGAAAACATGATTGGAAAAAGAATGACTCCAACAGCAATAGCCGAGCCGACCCCATAGGAACTAGTAAAGATCAGGGCGATGACAATCGCGATCAACAGGGTCGCCAACACAGGTTGTTTTTTACCAACCTTTTCTGTGCGTCGGCTGATGCTGCCGGCGATTCCTGTATCCACCAGCACACGGCCAAACCAAGATCCAAAAATAATGTAGGCGGCTGTTTTGCCATAATTCAACACCGGCTCCGTAAAAATCTCCTGAATCGCCTGTTGGAAAGGAACCCGGCCGATGATCGTCCATAGGACAGCCATCACAAAAAATCCAACCGTCAAATTGCCTCCCTTCATGGCATAAGCCACGAAGAGAATAAATGTGATCGCTAATAAACCTCCGATAATTGCACTGCTCACGATCGTTCCTCCTTAATATTGGTTCAACTGACTTAAGATTTTTTGATAGGTTGAGACCGGTTTTGTGTGATCGTCAACGAAAAAGTCCGTTTCCAGATGATTAAAGCGCTGGGCCAAATAGTAGGCGGTCAGATACGCGGCTAGGGCTTCTTTGGCCGCTGCTTCCATGTTATCTGTGCTGGTCTTTGGTCTTTTAATAGTATCCATAAAATGATAAGCAAAGCTCTCCGGGTCGATTTTTGTTTGCGATTCTTCCATGACTACTCCTCCTCCAAACGCTTTTTAGCGGCCAGAATCTCTGTGGCTGATGACGTGGGGTATTCGATCGCCACTGGAACATCCTGCGGTAAAATAGCCAGCACTTTTCGCCAGTTGATTACTCCTTGATCCAACTCAGCTACCTGAGGCTGATTCTTTGCGTATGCCACATCTTTCACGTGAATGTAATGGACATATTCTTTTAATGCTTCGGCAGCGTTCAATTCATCTTCGCCAACAAAACGCCAATTGCCCAGATCATACACATAGCCAATGTCAATCTGCTTTCGACGGATTGCTTCCATAAACGTTTTAATTGCAACTATTGTACCGGAAACGTTTGTTTGATCGTTTTCGATATTGATCTCAATCCCGCGGGCGGTCAATTGATGCAGCTCCGCAACAGGCAGCTCACCGTTGAAATCGCCGATGTTCCATTTGATATGTTGAACCCCCATGTCCTCAGCTTCGTCTAAATAAGTAAGTAATCGAGGATTTAGTTTTCCAACAACAAAGACTTCATCGGGCACACTGTAAAACAATTCCAACTGCAGCTCTTTAGCCACCTTTTTAATTTCAGGAATCTCCTTTGCTATATCTTGGAAGTATTCTCTACGGATCTCCACTTTGCTGAAGCCTAATTCACTAGCTTCCTTCAATAAATCCGCTTGCAAAATCCCTTGTTCGACTTTCTCTGCGAAAACTAAAAAATTCAAAACGAGTTGTTTCTTCATCAAAAATGCACTCCCTTGTCATTTGGTTTACCGGTTTCCATATATGCATAGTAAACCGGTTTCCGAAAAAAGTCAAACGCTTCCATTTCGACAACAGGTCTTATACAACAAAAAGAAAAGCGAGTTTGGAAATCGAGTTCCGTAATCGCTTTTCTTTTCTTAATGTTTTCTTAATAAATAACAGGTCAAATCGAATGGCGCCATTGCAAATCAGAAGGCACGATGGTTTCTTCCACCGGATTCCCACCCATTTGCAGCGCGTTTAGAATTTTATCCGCAGCCACTCGCCCAATAGTTCGTGAAGGTTGTTCAATACTAGTGATTCCCGGCCCTATTAATGCTGTCATTCGCCAATCGTCAAATCCAGTAACGCCGACCCGTTCTGGGATAGCAATTTTTTCTTCGATCAACGCCGTTAAAAGTGCCATCAGCACACGACCGTTTGAAGCAAAAAAGATCGTTTTTTCTTTACTTGATAAAAAGGCCATGATTTGTACTTTAAAATGTTCGTCTAAAGTGGTCTCGTGTAATGTTACCGCCACACCGGCAGCTTTTCCGTGTTCAGCAACCGTTTGATAACGGATTTCCCGTGTTGTGACGTCTTCGATCGGTTCGCTGAGCACGATGACCCGCTTGTATTTTTTCGCCAAGACCTCTTCCATGATTCGTTTGACTGAGGAAACATTGTCTGTGATCACCGCCGGCCATTGCACCGGTTCAGTTTGGCGGTCCACCAGCAAAAGTGGGATTTGATGCTCTCTCAAAAAGTCATAATGTTCCGCACCACGTGAGGAAGGCTGTAAAATGATCCCTTCCACACCTTGATCCAGCAATTTTTCCAGCAGTTCGCGTTCCTGCTCTATCGAGTTGGCTGCATCCATGATGATCATCTGGTACCCCTGCTTGCCCAAAATTTCTCCGATTCCCTTTAATAGCAAGGAAGAATACATATTCGAAATGTCAGCGACCACTACACCGATCAAATAGCTTCGTTTGGATTTTAACGCTTGGGCCTGGCGACTAGGACGATAATTCAATTCCTTGATCACCTTAGCGATTTTTTCTTTGGTCTCCTGTGACATATTGCCATAGCGACCATTTAAAAAGCGCGAAATCGTAGTTTTTGATACTCCCGCTTGTTCGGCCACTTGATTGATCGTCACTTTTTTTTGCATCGAATTCCCTCTTCACTGTTATTTCTTTTATTCTAGCGGATAGAAGTGCTTTTGTGAAGGTTAGTGAGCCAGCATTTCTTGAGCAATCGTTTTGCCGGATAGTTTTTTAGGATAATAAGTCGGCCAGTGACCCATTTCCTTTAATAGCTCCGCTTGACTGTGATTCCCATAATAAAGATGGAAATGGCCTGATTTTGCTGGGTGGATACCGTGATCGCTGAATTGAATATACTTGAAAGCGCCAGTATCTTCTTTGGCCTCAAATAGGAAGCGTACGCCTCGATTACCCGCCGAATATTTTAGAATTTCATACCCTGTTGCTTGATATTCCGCGGATTTTTCCGTGCCGTCTTCGAAGACAAAAGTGATCGTGCTGCCCTTGATCTCGATTTCCTGCACGTCAGTTTGATAGCCGGTTTCATAATACTGTTTGTATTCCTCCACCGTTTTTGAAGGGTCCTTTTTCGCTTTGTAGCTCATCACTTGATCAAAGGTTCCATCCTGCAGATAGGGATAGACTGATTGCCACTGTCCGGCCCAATCACTCAAAGGACGTTTCTGGACCTCTTCGTCCTTAAAATAGCCATTATAGACGCTTTTCTCCTTTTCTGGAGTTAAATTTTTTTCATTAGGATTCTCTGTATCCGTCGTTTTGCGCAATTCTTTCAAGTTATTCTCCATGATCGACAGATAGTCTTCTCCAGCCTTCATTTGCTTTTCTGTCAGGCCTTCCAACGGATTTAAGATAGCTGTTTTAATGTTTGCTTCGTCAGCCAACGTGTCAGCAACTGTGCTTTTGGCGTTCTGTTCAAAATAGATATACTCAATGCCATTCGTTTCTACAAAATGCTTGAGTTCCGCTAGCCGCGCAGGGGACGGTTCTTCCTCCGCACTGACTCCTGAAATCGGTACCTGATTCAAGCCATATTCCAAGGCCAAGTAGCTAAATGCTGCATGCTGCGTCACAAAGCTTTTTTGTTTCGCCTGCGACAAAGCCTCTGTGTATTGTTGATCCAATGCCGCCAGCTTTTCCAAATAAGACTGTGCATTTTTAGAAAATATTGCGGCATGCTCAGGATAAACCTCACTTAATTGATCACGGATCGCTTCTACTTCTTTCATAGCCAAACTAGGTGCCAGCCAGACATGCGGATCTAGCTCGTGGTGATGGCCTTCCTCTCCATGGTCATGCTCGTGTTCGTCGCTTGCTGGAAGCAGCAATAGATCCTTCGTCGCCTTAATCATCGTCACATTTTCTTGTTTCAATGAATCAGCCACGTCAGAAACCCACATCTCCATATTTTCATCGTTGTATACAAAGGCATCCGCCTCTTGGATCTTATTGATGTCTCTAGCGGAAGGCTCAAAATCATGTGAATCGGTACCTGCCGGGACTAAAAGCTCCACCGTACCTTCTTCCCCAACAATGTTTTTCGTGAAATCATACATCGGATAGAAGCTTGCGACAACGGTCAGCTCCTCATTTTTCTCTGCCGCTTTTTCCGTTCCACAAGCCGACAAGACACCAGCGATCAGCAACAATCCTACCCAAGTTAACATCTTTTTCATTTTTGCGCTCCTTTACGCTTTATTTTAACAAAACGTAATGCTTACGTTTTGGTGCACGAAAACTAATTTAGCATAGCTGCTTTTGTTTTGTCAACGGGTTTTTAGCGATTTGCGTTTTTCGACGAAATCTTCGTTTATAGAGGATCAAGTGTTATTTTCAACAAAAAACAGGCAACCGTCTGAGGGATGCCTGTCATGCTTAGTTTGGTTCAATGAATTCTGTTTTTAGATTTTTATAGTGCTTGACTGTTAAGGTTTGAAACTGAGCGATCACTGGTTCCTGATGATTCAGCTCTTTTTGATACGCATTCAATTGGCCTGCCAATTTTTGATATTCCTCCAGCTCCTCAAGCAAAAAATAGCCTTTCAACGCCAAACTCTCATGGGTATCTAAGTCGAAGCAAAACAGACTTCCCATTCGATTCTCCCGTATGTTGTTCGCTGTTCTGCCTTCTCCATTGATATAGAACTTCAGGTAGTGAAAGCCGTTGCGTTCCAAAGGCCTGGAAAGCGCGATCGGATGAGGAAAGCCTCTTCCATCGATTGTAGTAGCGACAAAGGTTTCCGCTGAGTCTAATAATTTTTCAATTTCTTTATCCATTCTTTTCCCTCCTTGCAGCTTTTTCTTTCGCTTCATCCACATACAGAGGGATAAAATCGTCCAGCCATTCCAGATCGATCGGCAATTCGGGTCCTTTGTCACCATCGATTCGCACGACGACCTTCGCATCCTCTCGTGGTTCAAGTTGAATATGAACAGGTTCCAAATAAGTCAAACTATCCGAGCTTCTCAGTTTGCCAGTAAAAACAAAATACAAGAGTCCAAACAGCTTGTACAATCGAATATTGTGCAAAATGCTCATGTGAAAAGCGCGAGGACTCGATTGGGCATAATTGAAACCGCCGATGGATTTCGTTGTTGTGATTAATGCAAACCAGACTTTGATGGTTTCCTCAAAATCCTCCGTTTTTACATGTACCTTGTAGGATCGATTTTTTCCCAGCTGCTTGATGGCTTTGAACACATAAACGATCCGGCCAAATTTTTGTTTCTCATTTTGACGAACCTCATTGGAGATATCCGCAAATGTTCCAAAAGCGAAGGAGCTGACAATCGCCTTCGATCGCTCTTTGCAGGCTCCTATGCCTACTTTTGTGGTATTTCCGGCGATAATCACATTCATTGCCTCTTCTTCGTCCTGCGGAATTTGATACCGCTTGGCAAAATTGTTGACCGTTCCGCCTGGTATTACTCCAAAAGGAATCGTTTTTCCCTTTTGAACAAAAGCCGTCGCCGCTATGTTCAAAGTGCCATCTCCACCAATAGCGATCAGAGAATCATATTGATCGATCCCCTTTTTGATTTTCTCCAGAGCCTGTTTCTCATCAGGTGCCGTCAAGAATTCTGCTGAAATCCCGTTGTCGGTTAGTTTTGCTTTTAATTTTTGAGCTGTCTTTTCTGCCTCTCCATCACCGGCATTGGGATTAAAAAAAATCGCGTACGTCATTTTTTATCCCTCCTCTCTTACAGCTTACCACGCAAGGCAAAAAAAGACATTTTTGACAGTCTTCAATTTTCAAAATAATTGTAACCAAATTGTCGTTTTATTTTTCAAAAAAACTGTTAAGATAAGGATAGAAAGGACTGACACGGATGTTTGAAGCAAGTAAACCACGTCATAGCGAGATCGAAACACAAGAACTCCCAGAGCAGATGCAAAACGAATTGTGGCATATGGTGTTCATGCGCCATCACAAAGGATTGCCATTGACCTCCCCGCAACGGTTCAATTTTTTTAAAAATCCAAACAAGACGCTGAGTGTCGTTCATTCTCAAATGGACCCCTACTTTTCTGACAGCGTGACTGCACCTTATATAGCCGATTACGAAAAGGTCGACTTTCCGAGTAGGATCTATGTCTATGATACAGGCTCGGATCTCGTCATGACATTGACTGAAAAAAACTGAGTTTAACGACTCAGTTTTTTTTGCGAATATTTTATCATACAGAATCAACCATTTTATTTGTGATAGTACTAGCTCCCTAAATCATGAAAAAGTCCACAAACTAAACTTGTGGACTTTAGACATGGCTATTTTACGATCATCACGGTACAAGGGCCTTTGTCTACAACATAGGCCGTCGTCGATCCGACGAAACGCTGCTCAAACGCATTTAAGCCTGTCGCCCCCATCACGATCAACTCACAAGCTGTCTTTTCGGCAAATTTGACGATCTCTTGTTTAGGGTTTCCTGACAATACTTGAGAGGTTACTGAGATCTTCTGCTGTCTGCTTTCCAATTTCTCCAGCATCGCACTCGTCTGCTCCAAAGATTTTTGCAGCCCCTCCACAGCATCTAAATTCGCGATACCCTGAAAACTGCGAGTATCGATCACTGCCAGTAGATCGATCTTCCCACGGTTTCTTTTGGCGATCGCCAACGCCTGCTCGAAAGCGCGCTCAGCATTGACTGAGCCGTCGATTGGAACTAAAAGATGTTGGTAGGCGCTCATTGCTGCGGCCTCCTCTCTACTTATCGAACCACCAGCACACTGCAATCTGCATTATTCACTACATAAGAAGTGGTCGAACCGACAGAAGCCCGCTGAATGGTTCCTTTCCCAGTTGGCCCCATGATGATCAGATCAATTTTTTTGTTTTCAGGGATCACTTTTGTCAAATACTCTTTTGGACTGCCTAACTCGATCACTGATTCTACCTGTTCGATACCTGCCTGCTGTGCGTCATGAATTTTTTTCAACATTTCTTTTTCCACTAGTTCCTTTTCCTCATTCAAAATCTTAGAATAAGAAAACGCACTGTTGCTGAGATCCGCTTCGTTGATAATCCAAGCAATCGTCAGGTCGGCACGATTGATCACAGCAATTGCTATCGCTTCCTCAAATGCCTTTTCAGATTGCTTTGAGCCGTCGATTGCCACTAAAATCGATTGATAATCTGCCCTCATTGGAACCCCTCCTTTTTCTATATTATAACATATTCGCTAGATTTTCTTTCTTTTAAAAAGTAGCCTTTTAATGCTTTTTCAGATTCTCATTATGCTATAATCAAACTATACACCATGGAACAAAGGAGCAGGATCATGTATAAAATCTGTATTCATGACATTATCAATCGAAATACTTTCGTGACTGAGCTGTCAACGATTCCCGTCGTTTCAGAAACCATTGAGATCGATTCTCCGCAGCGCTTTTACGTCGTCCGAGGCATCACCAAAAATGTGCCTGATTGCCAAGCCTGCCCTCACGAGGTCGATATTTATGTCGAAAAAATCAACAAGGAATATTGGATCAACTGTTTATTCGAAAAAACACAGTAAACGAAGCGATCTGTGTTCGCACATTTGATTACCAAACGGATACCGCCTACATAAAAATGCAAAGCCCTCGCAAAATCTGCCGACTACCTAGAATCACGAACGCCTACAAATACGTAAGCGTTTTTTTGATCGTCTGTTGATCCGAAATCAATCTTATGCCATCAGGAATATACTGCCAGAATCCGATGGAACGTTAAAAAATCGCTTGCTTCGCTGGATACTAAAAAGCGATCGCCTCACTTCACCTGAAAATACGTAAAATTCCATCGAATGAAGCGTCGCGAAGCTGAAAAGTTTCTTTTTTTTTAATTTAAAGAAGTGTTCGCTTTACAAAACAGAACGAATGTTCGCATAATAGACTTGAGGTGATGACTATGTCTATGATTAGTTCTGATACGTTCGAGTTTTTTTACAAAACTTATTTTTCCCTTGTTCAAGAGCCTGCAGCCCTGCCTTTGTTTTTGTCAGAGATCGTACAAAAAATGGATGACGAAGGTCGCGATTATTTTAAAGTATCCGCTAAGCGAACTGGAAGGAACAAAGACATTTATTTTCAATTCAAGCGGGTCAATGACGAGTTGGTTTTTACCGGAATCCACACAAGAGGTGACAGTGATGGAAACACTCAAAGGAACCATTCAGCAAATCAAATTAGTCAAACTTAGTGAACAGCCCTTGGTCTATTTTCGACTGAATGACCGCCATTGTCTGATTGCTAAACACAGTTTGAGCTTTCTAGCTGAGGCTGAGGTCGGTGCACAGCTGGCGGTTGCTGGATACACCAATACACGTCAACAGTTCATCGTGCAGAAATATGCCGTTTTAGGCAAAACCAAAATCATGATGGAGTTTGATCAATTAAACCAGCAATACAGCAATAAGCTTTACAACTAGCTATTTCGACCGCAAAAAACCTTCATGGACAGTTAATCAAAACTGTCCATGAAGGTTTTTATTCGTCCATCTGCCTGAACGAGATCGTTACTCATAGTTGCGGGTCTCTTGCAAAGTTCCATCTCGCTTAAAGATTTTAAGTTTACTGCCCTTATTTTTAGCAATTTCCTGTCCACGCTCGATGGCTTCGGTCTTTTTGTCAAATCGGTCACTCGCTCGTTTGGCTCCCGCAGAAATAATGATCCATTGATTGTCTTGATAGGTGACGGATACGGCCGCGTCCATCAATTTCTTGGCATTGGGATTTTTCTCGTGGGTATCCGATTTTCGTGGTGCTTTGCCATATTTTTCGGATCTACGTTCCTCTGGTGAGGATTCCTCCGCCCATTTCTCTGCCTGACTGATAGCGATTGGGATCGCCCGTTCATCTGGGTACCCATCGGTCAATAAGGCGTTGCCAATGTCGATCGCCTTTTTACGTGTGACACTGTCTAAGTTTTTCATTGAATTTGGATAGTCGTTCATATTCCAAGGCATTTGATCTCCCCCTTGCCTTTATTGTAGCTAGTTTGCGTAAAAAAAGAAAAAAATCGGCCTATCTGTCGATTTTGTATCCAAACGAAGCATGCAAAAGCCGTCATTTCTTTTTGCTAATCGTTACCTGTAACGGCTCAGAGGGGATTTGGTAAAAATACCGAATGTAAAAAATTTTGTAAAATTACTCGCTGTTTTTGAATCTTTATTCAACTGAAAAAGCACTCTAGGGGCTAGAGTGCTTTAGGGGAAAGATTAGCTTATCATGATAAGCTCGGTAAGAAAGAGTGAGAGTATCTTCCTTACAGCACCTATTCTAACAGATTTTTAATCTTTTTTCTCTATTTTTTAAGAATAAATTCTAATCATTTCTAATAAATAAACCGTTTTTTCCTGCAAACAACTTTTTGGGTTTTTGCGATCACAACTCAGAAAACTTATCTTTGATAATTAATTCACAAAAACAGCAAAAAAAATTAGGCCCATACGTAAGCTAATTCAATTCCTTGTTCATCGTCCACATTTAAGGCCACTTCATATCTGTTAAACAAGGTATTCAATGTTTTTTCATCCATTGCCAATGTCATAGATAAAGGTACTTCGATCTGTGAAGAGACCTCATCAATCGTTTTAGGCGCTTGGTAAATCCATTCATTTTGATGCAGTTCCGCAAAAGGACGCATCACCTGAGCAAAGCTTGATGTCAAAGCAATCTCCGACTTTTCACAACGAATCGCATCTCGTAATTCTATTGGGTTTGCTACTATTTTCCTCATGTCCATCACCTTTCCTTTTCACTACTTTAGCATAGATAAAATCTCGAATCAATAATTTTGTGAAAAAAAGCACAAATTTTTATAACAAGCTATTTGAGTTTCTTAAATATGAGCGGCTGAATATGTTACACTTTGTACAAGGAGGCGAATCTTGTTTTGAAAAGTTCAGTTCAACAATTAAAAGCCCGCGGCTTCATCAATGACAACGATGTTGCTGTTCACGTCACTGATACTAAGGCCGAGCTTTTACAGTTGCTTTCTTCCTCTGATCCAAGTGAACGAAGCGTGGCTACCCGACTTCTGCCGTTATCGCCAACAACCACCTACGAGTTGCTGCAAAGATTAAAGAGAGAAAAAGCACTCTATACACGACTGGAAATTTGCCAGAAGCTTGCTTCAGGATCGATCGAGACAGCACGTCTTTTAGTCAATGAATTAGGACATGTCGGCACCAATCAACATCGGAAACCAACCAAAAAGCCTGTCCAAAAAAAGTCATACCCTTTACCTAGAGATCTAATTGCTCGCACGCTAGGTACTATGGATCCAGCCATTCTGCCTGTACTGCTAGAGTCTTTGAATACATGTGAAAACGCCTGCCTTAGCGAGCTGATCGATGCAATTGGCGCACTGGTTTTCACGAACCCTGCTTTGGCGAACGACGTAGCTTACGCTCGCTTAAAAGTACTCTGGCAGCAGTATGAAGACCATGCGTTGATTCAATGGAAATTGATCATTTGTTTTTCTGCTTTCCCTCAAAGTGAACCTTTTTTAGAAGCACTAATGGAAAATCAGCATCCTTGTAAAGAAGAACTTGCTTGTTCGTTGTGGCGACTTCGGACAAGAGCAAAAAAATAAGGGATCGGAAAATCCGATTCCCTGACTTTTTCAAATCGTAAACAAAATCTCCTGCAGCAAGTTCACAGGCACTGGCTGATTAAACCCGATGTTGATTCGTTTTTGGCCGGTTTCATACCCTGATCGCTCTGCTTTTTGACGCAATTGTTCGGGTAGATTTTCAGAAACACTAAAGCTCACATGCGCCTTATAAGCGGCAATACTAGCCTTTTTATCTTCAAACAAATAAAACGGCAAACTCCATTTGATGGTCTCTTCAGCCTGCGGTTTGGCCTCTTTTATCAGTCTGCGCAGCTCGCGCAAAATAGGTTGTGCAAAAGGAACCGCTTGAGCAATGTACACATCAACATCTTTGACTGGTTCTCCTCTCATTCCCCTCACCTCTTGCATTTACTATAGCAAGAAAGTGTTCTTTCTTCGACTATTCTGCATAGTGAAAAATAATTGCGCGCAACGCCTTGGCCGCTCCGACTCCTGCTCGTTCATCATAATAGCTGGTAAAGCGCTCATCCGCAACGTACATTTCGCCTAGTCCTCGATGCATTTCAGGTGTCAACGTTTCTAAACTATACTTTAACCAAGCTTGATGTGCTTGGAAAACTGCTTGAGCCTCCTTACTCAAAAGTTCAGGCTGAGCTAGGTATACTCGCAGACTTTCCAATAACTCTTCTTCAGCCTCCTGCATCGTCTGATACTCCATCTCCGTGAGAGACGCCCATTTCTGATTAGACGCATCGATCGTCTGAAGATCGTATGTTTCTCGCAGCACTTTGCCGTATTGCTGCTCATTCTCGGCCATCGCCTGTCGTTTGAAGGCTTCAAATTTTTCTTGATTGCTCATTGTGATTTCTCCTTTATGGTGAGCCAAGGTTTGTTGGATCGTCACTAATAGGTCGTCGATCGTTTGGCGTTTGCTTACCAACCTCTGATATTGCTCCAGCAAGGTCTGTTCTAGATCAAAATCAGGCTGATCCAAAATTTGTTTGATTTCTTTTAACGGCAGATCCATCGAACGATACAAAAGAATCTGCTGCAGCCGCTCAACTTCTGGTTGCCGATACAGACGGTACCCCACCGCACTAAATGTCGACGGTTCCAACAACCCGATTTGGTCGTAATACCTGAGCGTACGCGTTGTGACACCCGATAGCTCTGCCAATTGTTTTATCGTGTACATCCCGGCACCTCCTGATATCCTTATCATACTCTTTTACGTAGCGTAAAGGTCAAGTCAATCTGTCCACTTTTCTTACATTTCCGAAAAAAAGAAACAGCTCCATCAGAGGTCTGCTCTTATTATTTAATCGATTTTTTAGGTTTTGACTCATTCACGCGGACCTTATAAAAGTTGGCTAAAATTCCTGCATCTGCCAGATAATCGATCAAATTAGGCTTTTAGCTGTTGTCAAATCACAACCACTTTTGTCACCTTTTGCTTTAAGAATACGAAATTTCATTCAAAAAATCTATGGAAATCAGACATTCGTAATTCCCCCTCAACGAATCATTACGCACTTGAAAGATGTCCACAGAGTTTGTAAACTAAAAGAACGAACACTGCTGAAGCCATCTGTTCGTTGACTTATCTTGTCCGTTCTCACTATTTATCAAAGGGGGATCAATCATGAAGCAAGGCCACTGTCTATGCGGCGAAGTTACATTATCAATTCCTGATGTCTCTTATGATATCACTGTTTGTCATTGTCACATGTGTCAGAGATTTTTTGGAAGCCCTTTTTTGTCTACATCTGGTTTGACTTCGGACCAATTTCAACTTTCTGGACAGACATCGATCCAACGGTATGCTTCTTCGGAATGGGCCGAACGCGGATTTTGCAAAACCTGTGGATCCAGCTTATTCTACTGCAGTTTAAACGACAAGGAATATTATTTTCCGATCGGGTTATTTGAACAGCTGGAAGGTATCTTGACCAACGAAATTTTTTATAACTGCAAACCTGAATTTTATTCGTTAGAAGGACAGACCGTCAAATTGACCGAGGAAGAATTTTTAACTCAGTTGTTCAAAGAAGAAAAATAATGATTTACCAATATCTTGTTTTTAATAAATTATTTGCAAAAACAGGAGATTCACTTCCTGTCGCTCACGCTCAAATCCATTGAACTTGCAAAACAAACTAGTAGCATCTGTATACTACGTACTTGGAAACAATAAATTTCCTCATTTTTTTGTAATAAAATTGACATGTTTGTCATTATAATTTTTTAAAAAAACCTCGCTTTTTTTGATAGAATTTAAACATAAAATAAAGGAGGTTCTTTTAAATGTGTAAGGGGTTTCGCTGTGTACTGTTGCTGATCTTGCTTTTCTTTCTAACTGCCTGCTCCTCAAGCATTTCCGCACAAGACTTAAAAGCCAATCATTGGGTATTGGCCCAGCAGGACAAAAGCAGCGACAAGCGATTTATCGCCTCCTTTGATGACACGATCATGACACTGTCTCCTGAGTCTCCTTCGATAGAACAAGTTGCGCCTCCTTCAGAAGAACGCGGTCAAGAGACTCTTCCAGAAACTGGGTCGCAGTTCTTTGCCGTTCAGTATGAGATGACTGACAATGTCATTCATCTGCAAAACGAAGTGCTGGAATTAAATGATCACTATGTCGTCACCAAAAAAGCCGACTATCTAGTCCTGACGCCAGAAAATAGTGAGGAAGCCAAAGAAATCGTTCTAGTGCCCTATGAAACGACCGATGCCTCTCAAGAATAGCCGTTAAATGTCAAACTATATCAAGAAAGCAGGAATGAAAATGATCGATCATTTAAGCATTGGTGTAACTGATTTAGTAAAAAGCAAAGCCTTTTATCAACAAGTGCTGGCTCCTTTAGGATACAGCGTAAAAATCGAGATGGAACACGGCGTTTGCTTCAGCAGCTCCGCAGGTGACCTTTGGATCGTAAAAAGTCAGCCAGCCAAGACCCATTTTGCCTTTCGCGCAGATGACCATGCCGCCGTCGATGCCTTTTACCAAGCAGCGATCGCTGCAGGCGGAACGGACAATGGAGCTCCCGGTCTGAGGCCGCATTACCATGAAAACTATTACGCTGCTTTTGTCATTGACCCAGACGGATACAATGTTGAAGCCGTCTGTCATCAAAAGAATCATTAAGGAGGATATTCATGATCATTATCAATGTTTTATTAACTGTTGCCCCTGAAAAACGGGAGGATTTTTTAGTCTTTGTCGAGAATCTGGTGAATAAATCTCGTCAAGACGAAGGCGCACTGTTCTACGATTGTTTAGAAAGCTTAGACACCAAAAACCGATTTATGATCATCGAAAACTGGCGTGATCAAGCCGCTGTCGACAAACACAATCAAACCGATCACCTAATCAACTTCTTAAATGAGATCGATCAGTATATCATCGGGGAGAAAGTAGTTCAAAAAGTGGCGTATCCAGCGTAATTGAAAAAGCTAGCAGACCGGCTAGCTTTTTTATTTATCTGATAAACGAATTTGACCAGTTCTGTACCGGCCTCGATCATCAGCAGACCAAAATGGTCATTGTCACAGCAGTGTTCCTCTTTGATACCATTGTATTTTTTTATCCGCTCCCGACAATCCTCTAAAACTTTTTCATTTGGAATGTACATTCTTCGATTGCCTGAAACAAAATAGGCATCAAACCCTTCCGTATGGAGAGTTCGTCTTTTCCAACAGCTGTCTTCTTCTTTTCTGCCTCTGGCGGTGTTGCTTGCTTTCCTTATTTTCATGCGGAAAAGTAGGTTGGCGGATCGCTCGTCCAGCCCTCCGCATTGGTGATGCCGATGTCATTCAGCAGATACGTGCAGTGGATGACCTGACGTTTGTTGACAAAAACACCTGTGTGATCATTCGCACCACTGCTGGCGCCTTTTTTTGATTCTTGATACAAACAAATCACAGCATCTCACTGAACTTCACGACAGCGATTCGAGCAATCGTTTCTCTAGTCGATACAAGCTATCTGTATTACTAATCGTGGTTTCCTTTGATAAGAAGCCAGCAGAGATCAACGCAAGATAAACTGCCGAACTGCGATCATAACTAGCTAGCCCTAAACACTGGACCAATGAGTAAGTCACTTCGCCAGATCTTGCTTCAAACCAGCCAATCATTTTTTTCTGCATCTGTCACAAACTCCCTCCCATCTTTTTAGATGAAGCAGATATCGTCTCCAGACATTCGCATAATTTGGTGAAGCTGTAAATAAAACAGACAGGCTCATTTTTTTCGCATTTGCTGAAAAACTTCGCGAAAATGGTCGGGGAGTGGAATAAACTCCGAAATATTTTCTAACAAGGAGATCCCTTCATTTGCCAGATAGAACATGATAATAGTCTCTCTAAGCGGTACCATATTGCCTAATACCTTTTCAGTTTCTACTGAAAGAGCGATCACCAGGTAGATCATCGCCTTTTTGATCAACCCGTGCGATCCGATCCGGCTGTTGATTTCTTTCCTTTTCCAGGCTTTCGCCAATCCAGTAAAATAGTCAAATACCGTTAAAAAAATCAGACCATGTAAAATCGTGTCCATTCCACCTAACAACTGCAAGAGGATCCCACCAAGAACACTGAAGGTCAAGGTTTCGATCGTGAATAGTTTATCCATTTGTGCAGCTCCTTTCGACTAACTACCTTAATTCTATACGAACATAAGTTCTTTTTGGAGCCAAAAAAAAGACATCAAATCCCTAATTTTTCAGCCAGCTCTTCAAAAAATTGATTGCGTAATCGGGTGACCTGTCTGGTACTGAGAAACACACGATCTGCGGTCAAATTTAGGTCTGTCTTGGTACGCGGCGACAGGTAAAGGAGTTGGATGATTTTTCTGACCTCCGGCGTACTGTGCTCCAAGCACTCCTTGATGGTCAAATAGTTTTTTTCCAAACTGCGCAATCGACGGTCGTCGGAGATCGTTAGTAAAATCTCTTCCGTTCCATCATTTTTTGCTCGTGAATAAAGCAGTTTGGCCTCATATTCCTTGATGTATTCCTCCATGTGAGGATAGTCAGCTAAAATTCCTTTTAAGTAATTGCGCTTCCATTTTTCCAATGTCGATCACTCCTAATTCAATTTTTCTTTACATATATAGACAAATATTCTACAATAACCTTGTAAAGATGCTTGGCTCTTCACTGAAATTTGGGAATCAGTGAAGGATCTAATTCAATTATATACAAAAATTCTACAAATTCAACTAAAATGATAGAATATTTGTATACAACTATCGGAAAGGTTGTTCCAAATGGAAATCTACGAAAAAATTAAAACATTGGCTGCAGAAAAAAAAATTTCCATTCGTCTGTTGGAAGAGACTCTCGGTTTTGGCAATGGTGTCATCAATCGTTGGCGTAAAAACACTCCGGGGATCGACAAAATTGAAAAAGTTGCCGATTTTTTTGACGTTTCTGTTGATTATTTGTTGGGACGCTCTCCGCTGTCGACTTACGAGGCTAACACAACCAATCGCTCGATCGCCCAGCAGATTCTACTTCGTTCAGACACAGCCGCTCTTTCTGAGGAAGATGCTGCCGACATTGAAAAAGAAATGGAACGCTTTTTAAATTGGCGGTTACAAGAAATCGAACGAGAACGTCGCGAAAAGGACTGAGTAAATGGCAAGCGAACGAGAAGAATACCACCGTTTTTCTATTAAAATTAATGAATACCTTTCTGCTACAATGCTTGGTCTGGAGATGAATGTCGAAAATTACGATCACAAAGAGATTTGGAACTGTATTATGGGAGAAAAGGTAAAAATTCGCGGCTTTCCTTTTGAAGGAAAAGCACGCCAGGCGATCTCTGGTATGATCGTCAGTGATGAAATGGAAACGACGATCACTTACAACAGCACCATGAATCACCATCGGATCAATTTCACGATTTCCCACGAATTGATCCATTACTTGTACCACTTTAACCAAAAAACACCGTATTTTTATGATACGACACACACGCTCGCAACCTATGATCCGGCTTCTCTCGTAGAATTACAGGCAAATGTCGGAGCCGCTGCAATTTTATTGCCAGATCCCGTTTTTATCCACGTATTGAAGCAAGGAGAAAAACCCGCCGATATCTCCAAAAAATTTGGGATTTCCGAAGTGGCTTTAAAACTACGGCTGATTCAAACGATGCAGGCAGAATTCAATGCTTCCTATGAAGCAGCCCAATCCACAAGCTTCAAAATTCTGCACCAGTTCGGTCACACCGGACGACAACTAATGCAGGATCTAGGTATCAATCTGGAGCAGAAAATTGCTGAAATCAATCCGTTTTACGAGGCTTTGTGCCTAAACACTTAAAGAAAGAAGGAAAAATAATGGGACTATTTGATGGGTTAATGGGAAATGCTACCGAAGCGAAATCCGAAAAAGTGAGTGATAAACTAGCAGATGTGCTGATGCCACAGGAGAACGTAGATCTTGCTTTCAAGCTAGTGCGCGATCTGATCGTCTTTACCGACTACCGCTTAATCATTGTAGACAAACAAGGCGTAACCGGTAAAAAAGTAGAATACAAGAGCTATCCTTACAAAAGCATCTCTAGATTCAGTGTAGAAACCTCGGGTCATTTCGATTTGGATGCTGAGCTGAAAATCTGGGTGTCCAGTGCAATCGAGCCTGCAGAAACACTGCAATTCAGAAAAGACCGCAACATCACGCAAGTTCAAAAGGCCTTAGCCATGGCTGTCTTGAACTAGAAGCGAGTAAAGAGGCTATGACAGTAATGTGCTATGCTACCCCTATCTAGGACAAGGAAATAATTAAATCCTAGATAGGGGT
>NZ_BJCC01000026.1 GCF_004309355.1 Enterococcus florum
TGAAATTGGATGAGTGTCGGCTTTTCTATAAAAGCGAATTATGAAATTGGCTCAGCTTTAGAGTTTCGATCAAATTGGTTCGATAAGGATACGGGTAGAATAATTTGGTCATATCCGAATGGATCGGTTCCGTCGAATTTCGATGACAAAAAACACGATGATCTAAAATCGACTCGATACCTTGGCCCAACTTTCCAGAGATTTCCTCCGTTTTTCCATAGATGCTTTGGTATTCAGATAAAGCAGTCATAGCCTTAACTAATCCATCGTAACAAGGAGTTCTTCCAATGCAACCACCAAATCGTTCAAATAACGCTGTTCCCTTCCAATGACAAGGTTCGTCACGTGAAGTGATTTGGTACCTTAAAATCCAATCGATACCATGCTTAGCCCATTTCTCCTCACCAAAACGTATCATAATGAGTGTGATCATTGCATGATGACATGCCAATACTCCGTCGATTGTTCCAGTCAATGAAAATCCCTCTTCTTGTTTGGTGAAATGCACTAAATCGGACAGCATTTTCTTTGTCGGTTCAAGATGATACGTAAAAGGGATCTCCGATAATTCTATCAAAAGATACTCCAGCTTTCGCAGTCCAGTAAAGGTATCTGTCCGGTAAGTCTCTGATAAAAGAGTCTGAACGATCGTTGAAGTTTCAAGCAGATGTTTCGCATCCAAAAACGAAGATGCCAGCCCTTCACGATAACGTTTCTTTAGAACCAGTGCTGTATCCATGTACTCCCCCTCCTTCTTTTAATGAGCTTTACAACAGTCAGTCGCCTGTGTTCTTCTCATAAAAAGGGGCGCATAACCCAATTTAGGTCAGCGCCCTGCATATTGTTTTATTTGGTTAGACGTTCAACGTCACGTGTGATCATTAATTCTTCGTCTGTCGGAATAACGTAAACTTTCACTTTTGAAGCATCCGTCGAAATGACAGCTTCTTTCCCGTGGATCTTTTGATTGACAGCGTCATCGATCTCGATTCCGAACCAAGTCATTTTTTCAAGGACCATCCGTCGAACAATGTCCCCATTTTCTCCTACTCCAGCAGTGAAAACGATCGCATCCACTCCATTCATAACAGAGATGTATTGCGCGATGTATTTGCGAATGCGATCTGCATAGATCTCTAATGCTAAGATTGCATCTTCGTTGCCTTCCGCTGCAGCATCTTCAATATCACGCATATCGCTTGAAATGCCAGTTAATCCTAAAACTCCAGATTTTTTATTCAAAATATCGATCATGTCTTTGATACTGGTGATTCCTTCCTTTTCCATCAAAAATGGAAGTAAAGAGGGGTCAATATCTCCTGAACGTGTCCCCATCGTCACACCAGCTAATGGAGTGAACCCCATGGACGTATCAACAGACTTTCCACCTTCAACTGCAGTGACGGATCCCCCATTGCCAATATGAGCTGTAATGATCTTCGTCTCTTCGATTGGTTTTTCAAGGAGTTCTGCAGCTCGTTGCGATACATAACGATGACTAGTACCATGGGCTCCGTATTTACGTGCAGAATATTTTTCATAATATTCTTTTGGAATGCTGTACATGTAATTTACCTTCGGCATCGTCGTATGGAAAGAGGTGTCAAAAACAGCGACACTCACGATATCCGGCAAAATTTGCTTAAACGCTTTGATTCCCATCGCATTTGCAGGGTTGTGCAGCGGAGCAAACTCACTCAATTCTTCAATTTTAGCTAAAACATCATCAGTGATCACGATAGAATCTTTAAAGTATTCTCCTCCTGCAACAACCCGATGGCCAACACCAGTGATTTCGTCGAAAGAGCCGATAATTTTTAATTCGATTAACTGATCCAATAACATTTGGACAGCGATCTGATGGTCTTTGATATCCAGGATCTGTTCAAATTTTTCACCTTCACCATGTTTGATCGTAAAGATTGAATCATTCAAGCCGATTCTTTCAACGATCCCTTTCGCGATGACTGTTTCTTCAGGCATTTGATACAGCTGCCATTTTAAACTTGAGCTACCAGCATTGATTGCAATTGTTTTTGACATTTTTACTCTCCTTTGGATGTGTTTGATTATAAATTAGAAGACTTCCAGTCTTCGAATTTTTTAAAGAATTCAGTAACTTTCGTTGGTTCTTTTAACGTCGCCAGTTTTACCAGTAGTACTTTTTCTGCCTGCTGCGCAGTTTCCCCAGTATTTTGCAAAATCAGAATGCTTTTCCGAGAATGCTCTGATTTAAACAATTCATCCGGCAATTGGATCACACCCTGCAAATAAACATCTTGACCCAGCCATCTTCGCAACAATGGTCCTTGATCCGTTTCCAAAAAGTTGCTGGGAACCAAAAAGATACCAAACCCGCTTTTTTTCACGTATTTCATGGCTTGTTCCATCAATAAATGATGGGCATAACTATGATTGGTTTCTGAATGAGTCTTAAATCGTTTGGCTTTCTCATCATTTGGATAATAGCCGACCGGCAAATCCCCCATCGCAATATCGACAGGATCGACTAACAGATCCTGCAAACTGTCTTGATGAAATAGTTCTAGTGGTTGATCCATCAAAGCACCGTTTGATGCTGCGATCGCCAACAACGTATCATCGATATCAACGCCGGATCCTTGTACTTGATAGTTGGCAGCCTGCAGATTGAGTACTACCGTCATCAAAAGATTGCCCATCCCAACTGCTATATCCAACACACGAATCGGCTTTTGCTTTTCGGCACGCAGCTGTTCGATCAAAAACACAAATAAAAAACCTAAACTGTCTGGCGTCAGTTGATGATTTGGCTGTATTGATTCGTTCTTGGAACCTTTTAACAAAAGTAATTGAGTCAGTTTGCGCCATTCTTCCTTTTCCAAGGCCAACGCTGCTATCTCCTGGTAGAGGGATTCCAATTTTTTGGCAACTTCCTTTGTTGGTTGCCCATCGATCACGCGAACCCGTTGTCCATCTACAAAATTTTCAGCAGTTTCGATATAGGCGTCAAAAAAAGGAGTATCTAATGCTTGTTGCAAGTGTTGAATCGCTTCTTCCATCATTGAAAAAGCTTTTTCGATTTTTTCTGAATCCATATTGCACCTCGCCTATCAGTATAACACCTATAATACCTGTTCTATTTTAGCGAACTAAACGAAAAATATCAATCGCTTTCTTTTTTTAATCATGGATTTTTTTCTTTTATAGGATCTTATGTATGCCAACATTTTCACAAAGTCAGCGAGTTATTTCTACTTTAAACGAATCAGCTTCTTAATATGTGCTAATTTCCGTACAAAAAATGGAGCTTCAAGTTCAATATAGCGCTTATGATCTGTCATCTCTTTGCTATATACTCACTCGAAACCCATTTTATCCAATGTTTATTCACCTTGATTTTCAGTGAATGTGTACCGTTGTCTATCAATCGTTACGTTTATCACAATCGTTGAATCGTTTTTCTTATATTCTACTATCCCTAAATTGAACTGCCATTCACCTGTCGTCTCTACTGGTACACCCTCGGCCAAAAATAATTCCTTGGCGATTTTTGCCTGATACAGCTGTTCCGTCCTTCGTGCAAAATCAGCCGCTTGCTGATAGGTGAATAAAAGATTTAACAGAAGAAACGAGAAAATAAATACGAGCAGCAAAACAGACAACAGAACCCCGCCATGATTATTCGATGATCCAGTTTCCAATTTTTGTTGTTCCGTCATAAAAAGTCAGCCAAAACTCGACACTCCCTAATTTTTCTTTGCAATTAAACGATTTAACTTTGGTAAATAATGGTTGATACCCTGAATTATAATTCTTTTTTACCGTTGAATTTGATCGTTCAATCTTGATTTCTTCCTTCTTTTCGTTTTCCAACACGATTCGATGTGGTTCTATTTTTATCAAAGTCAGTCCTTCAAGTTCATTTTCCAACTGAATGCATCCGACCTCCCATTCCCGATCATGATAACGGCTAACAAGAAGCTCTGTCCGATGAACATGCTTAATCAGTCCATTCAGTACCAATAAAATGCCACTCAGCATCAATAGTGCAACTAAGCATTCTAGCAAGGTGAATCCGCTACTTTTTCTCAATTAGAAGGCCCCTGTCATTTTTGGCATAGACGGCATCTGATAAAGAAATCTCAACCCGTTTTGCCGGATCGATCTGATGATGGAGTCGGAATCTTCGCGTCTCGATGTACAGCACTCGTGCTTGTTCGATCCTAGAAAGCTGCGCTCTTGTTTGTCTTTGCAGCAAAATACTTGTCTTCGCATAACCGAAAACAATACTTGTCAAAAGCACGAGACAGATTAAACTCTCCAATAAAATATACCCTTCATTTCTTTTCAAATCGTCCACTTCCTAACTGAAATTGATAAAGTACAGTCGTCTGTCCCTCCTTGAACCGAATATTGGGGATTCCGGTTCCTGGTTGAGTGCTGGAGACATTGCCCGTTTTTGCTTTGAAACGGATTGAATGTTCCCCAGTCAAAACGACGGGTTTAGGCAGCTTCATCTCTCTCCACGGCAAAACCTCACGATTGGTGAAAAAGACGATCACTTGTTTATCCGGGTAAAGATCGATCCTCGTCGATGTCTGATTGGCAATCGCCAATTGTTGAAGATGCAGGATCGATTTATCCAACTGGTAATAGAAAAAACGTTTTTCCAATGTTTGCTGCCAGCTTGACATTGCCAAGGTGGGCAGCAGAATAAAGGTAGAAACAACAAGCAATACCAGCAAGGCTTCAATCAAAGTGAACCCTCGACTACGGTTTTTGCGCTGCTTCATAGCGATCTTTTTGATCTTTGGTAATATACTTCTCCGTAACTAATACATCTAGATCCGGACGTTCTCCGTGATCAAGTTCATAAACCTCCATCTGGGTCTCAACGACTTTGACGATCGA
Organism: Enterococcus florum; assembly: GCF_004309355.1. GTDB lineage: Bacteria > Bacillota > Bacilli > Lactobacillales > Enterococcaceae > Enterococcus_A > Enterococcus_A florum. Next base: position 4,894 of record NZ_BJCC01000026.1, read on the forward strand.
TGCCTCTGCCTTCTTGTCTGCCGATTGCTTTTGTGTCATGATATTCGGCACAAAAAGCAGCAGTAAAATGCTGATGACAAAGAGCACGACCATCATTTCCAAAAGTGTAAATCCTTGTAATTTCTTTTTCTTCACCATATTTCCTCCATTCCGCTTGATAACGGCAACAGCATTGCAATATAAATGCTGATAATCAACAGTGCGACGAACAAAAAAATAACTGGCTGCAACCAAGAACACAGCCACTCCAATCGAGCAAAGAACCGCTGCCACATCAACTGGCTGTATACCAGCAGTTCTTTGCCTAAGTTGCCTTGAACTTCTCCTCGCAAAACGATCTGGCTAAACTCCTCAGTCAAGAATGGATACATTTTCAGTTGATCCGCGAGTTCTCTTCCTTGGACTAGTTTTTGCTGTAAGGAAGCTGCCAATTCTTTCATTAGAGAATTCTTTTCTGTGGCCAGCAAACAAGCAATGATCTGTTGCAACTCCAGCCCTTGATCAAATAATTTTCCCCATTCCAAAGCAAAATAAGCAGAGTAGTATTCTTTCAGCAAACGGCCAACGAGTGGAACTCTACTGAGAAAAATGTACCGATCCAAATAGTTTTGACGTTTTCCTGTTTGCTTCCAAAGCAGCACAAGTCCACTAAAAAAGAACGTGCTAAAAAGGATGATGATCGGAACATGCTGAATCATCCAGACTGACAGATTCTGCGAGTCGATCATACCGCTTGCAAGCAGCTGCGGCAGTAGAAAGTACCGCATGCCCAACAAGATCAATCCAAGAAATAACACCAACAACGCTGGATAAGACACTGCCTTTACAAAGTTTTCCCGCTGCTTTTGCATCAGGACCATTTGCTGTGAGATTCCTTGAAACGTCAGTGCTAAGTTCCCGTGGGCCTCTCCTAGCTCGATCTGCAGCAACTGATCTTCGGAAAAACCAAAAGCTTCAAAGCACTCTACGATCGGTCTTCCCTCTTGCAGCTTCTGCTCTGCCAGAACGATCAAGTCTGCGTTTAAAAAGTCAGCAGCCTGAAAAAAATCGAAGGCTTGGTTAAGACTGAAGCCATTTTCAATCAGATTTCCAAGCAATTGACATAAATTGACACGTTGTTTGTTGGAAATCTGCCTTTTAGTCTTTTTGATCATCCAATGCTTTCATCCCTTCCTCCCAAGTAAAGCTGCAGTTTTCCTCAAAAAAGCGATAACTCATCAACAATCCCGCTTTCTTTTCGATTGTCAGCATTTCTTGATAAATAATTCCTCTTAAGCAATCCTCCAATAAGCTTTTTTCACCTCCTAACTCGAGAATACGCGACTGCGCATTCTCCAAACTTGAGGCGTGAAGAGTTGCGAAAACACAGTGTCCCGTCAATGCCGCACGGATCGCTCCTTGCATAGTGATTTTGTCACGTATCTCACCGATAATCAGCACATCTGGATGATGTCGCAAAGACAGTTTAATCAACTCATCGTAGGTCTGACTGATTTTTTCATTGATCTGCAACTGCAAAAAATTCGGCTCCTCGATCTCAACAGGATCCTCAATCGTAATAACCTGACCTGTACATTCTTTAGCCAGTTTATACATCAACGTCGTTTTTCCTGAGCCAACGGGACCACAAAATAGGTACAAGCCTTTGTTTCGACAATAACGCCGAACAACCTCAAGCTGATTAGGCAGCCAGAAAACCTCTTGACTCGATCCAAAGATATGCAAAAAACGAATCACTAAACTTTCACGCTGTTGATAGTCACCAACCGTCGAAAGACGCAACCGTTGAATTTCCTTGGCCAAAGGATAAGAAATTGCACCTAACTGAGCTTTTCGTTTTTCACTGACGTCCATTTGACCTAAATACTTGAAACGACTAATCAGCTGACTCCCCACACTTTCAGAAACACAGGAGCGTCCGTAAAAGAACGGTCCGCTGCGAAAACTGAACTCGTAGTGGGTCTTTTTAGGCAGCAAGTAAAAATCCTGCATACTATGTGAAACGCCGAATTGAATCAGCTCTGTTGAGAGCGTTTTGATCCCCATTCTTATCACCTCAATAAAAAATACGCAAAAAAAAATAAGCGCGAAAAAAATTCGGCTTATTTTTTGGTTTTGTCAGAGAATCGAGCCTCCACGCGATAGATTGGCTGTCCCTTTTTTGAAAACTTTTCCTCATATTCAGTCATGATATTTCCTTCATATCCGCTGTGATGCAGGTCAAGCCAGACTTGTTCTAGAATCATGCCATACTTTGAGAAGCTGCTCAACGAGTATTCAAACAATCCCTGATTGTCTGTTTTAAAATGAATTTCTCCAGAAGGTCGCAAAATCGTTTCATCGACTTCCAGAAAGGAATGGGAAGTCAATCGTCGTTTTTCATGTCTTTTTTTAGGCCATGGATCAGAAAAGTTCAAATAAATTTGATCGATTTCACTATCGGAAAAATAGTTGGTCAACTCGGACCCATCCACATGCAGCAGTTGAAGATTTGCCAATGGACACTCGATCAATTTGTCTAATGCGATCGATACTACGCTTATTTGCATCTCGACACCAATATAATTGATCTCAGGATGTGCAGCTGCCATTCCTGTAATAAATTGGCCTTTTCCCATTCCGATCTCAATATGGATCGGATGGTCATTGCCAAACCGTTGATGCCATCGTCCTTTCCAAGCCTCCGGATCCTGCACGACATATTCAGGATGTGCAGCTACTAATTCTTCAGCTCCTGGACGCTTTCTTACGCGCATCAAAATTCCTCCTTTAATCCTTCTTTTACTTTTAAAAAAGCTGAACGAATCGTTCAGCTTCCTGCAAATACTCTTTTCAATTGTAATATCATCTGATTCATCCGCTGCAATTCTTTTCGTTGGTAAAAACGTGAGATTTCCAACAACAGACTCATTAATGCATACCAATAAACACGTTCCATGTTCGTATCTGTCGGCCGCATACCATAGCGGACCAACCATTTGCTCCAGCTTGAGAGCGGTACGTAGCTGGCTAAAATTGTGCCGATATCCAATGCAGGATCGGCAAACATCACAGAATCCCAATCGACTAGATAAAGATAGTTGCGACACACCAGCCAATTACGATGATTGACGTCGCCATGCACGACTGTATAATTTTTCTTTGGAAAACTAGGAATATTTTTTTTTAAATACGTATGAACTAGCTGAATGAATGTATTTTTTTGCAGAGCAGCAGGCAGCTTTGCCTCAAAATCAGCTAGCATCTGCTGTGGAGAAACCTGACGTCCTCCAACTTTTTTCAGCATCCCTTTCAACGAATCGGAATGGTGCAAGTGATACAAAACATCGATGACATCATTCCTTTGCATGATTTCATCGGGTTCAAGAATCCGACCATCCAGCCATTCTTGAGCTGTAAGGGTATCGCCATTTCCAGTTCGCTTGATCCAAACCAGCTTTGGGGCAATGCCTTCCCTTGATAGAGCAGCTAATAGAGGAGAGGTGTTCCTTTTGATAAAGACACGATCCTCATCACGGTAACCGATATAGGTTTTTCCAGTATCGCCCTTGATCGGACGCAAATGCCATTCGCTGTCTATTTGAAAATCCATTCCAAGGGCCTCCTCAAGTTTTTCACAGTATCTATTATTCTAGCTACGGAAACAGACTTAGTCAAGGGCATGTATGTTCTTATTGGTTTTTTTTGATTACATTTTCGTTACAGTTTCTTCTACATCCTGAATATAGGCATTTAGCAGTGATTTTGTCACCTCGCCGGGAGTTCCATTGCCGATTTTTTGTCCGTCGATCTCGACGATCGGCATTACTTCAGCAACTGAACTCGTCTTGAAGCATTCGTCTGCGGTCATTAAAAAGTCAACTGCAAACGGTTCTTCTGCGATGGCCAGCCCCAGCTGGTCAGCCAGCTCTCGGACCTTGATTTTCGCAATGCCTGGCAAGATTAATTCACCATCTGGATGAGTATAAAGTGTACGATCTTTCACCATCCAAAAATTAGAGGCAGAAGTTTCTGTAACAATCCCGTCACGAACTAACACAGCATCATCGTACCCTTTTTCTTGGGCTTCATTCAGAGCCATGATATTTCCTAACAAACTGATGGACTTGATATCACAATGCAGCCAGCGTTTGTCTGCCACCGTTCCGCAACGAACGCCGTTTTCTTGCTGCTTGGTTGGTCGATCCACCTTTTGAATATCTCCGGTCAGTACAGGCTGAACGATGTTTGGATCTGGATAATTGTGCAGACGCGGTTTCGCAACACCGCGGGTGATTTGAAAGTACAACCGTCCATTTTTTATACCGACTTCTTCGGCAAAACGGTGCAAGCGTTGGCTAAATTCTGCTCGTTCAAAGGGCAGTTGCAAACGAACCTTCTCCGCACAACGCCACAAGCGATCCAGGTGTTCGTTCTCCATATAAAACACCCCGTCGTAGATACGAATCACTTCATAGAGTCCATCGCCAAACTGATATCCTCGATCTTCCGTATCGATTTTCACTTCTGATTCTTCTACGATTTGATCATTCCAAAGTATTTTCATCCTTTATCCCTCCATTTTTTTATACGATTTGGTAAATAGAACCCAATAAACAGGGCAACTTCAACAAGCAAGATAACCAATAGAAACAAACTTTGAGTAACAGGCAGTTGAGTCAAAGAAACAAGTGTAAACACACATGCTGCAGCCAACAGCAAAGCAATCAGCAGTTTTTGCAATGATTGCTGTTTTGTTTTTTTACTGACCGGATACAATTGGACAAAGCTGATATAATCAAATTGTCCATACAATGGGATCAATTGAAAACCAATCAAATAGATTAACAAGACTGAAATCCCAATGGCAAACCGAACATCCTGCAAGGTTGCGATCAAGATCCCTCCGATTGCGAGCAATCGCAGATACAAGCCACTATATTCGGTTCCCCGCAACGCTCGTCTGACAAACAAATACAAATAGGTATTTTCTTGTTTGAAGGAAATTTGTTTCAGCAGCTGATCTAAATATTTTCGACGCTTCACCTTTGATTCGATTTCAGGTACATCGGTGAATAGATTAATAAACTGATAGATTCGATACAAGCGGCTGCGTTCTCTTCGAACCATTTTTTCCCAATCCAACAGTCCCTTTTTATTTGCTGAGAGACGATGGAACAAGGCCACTAAAGCCAACGCAATTCCGGCTCCTACTATTGGAAAAAGATACAAACTGAACGCGATCACCAATAAACTTGCAATATACCAGAGACTTTTCAGCTGTATCGCCCGCTTTTCTGTCTGCTGATAGCAAGAAAAACGCAGGATCAAAAGCTGACTATATTTTAATCCCCATAGCATAACCACAAACCAAATCATACTGCTGAAAGAGTATTCCGAGACCACTACGATCAGCGGCATCGCTGCTCCAATTACTAGAATCAACAGAACAAAAGGAAAGAGCAGTGAATAATTTAAGGCCTTTTTCAAATAGCCCTTCATTTGACCTTCCTTCGGTAAAATAAACGCCGTATCCGCAGGTTCTAACAAAGTTACCAGCGTACCCGCCGGTAAAACCAGCCACCATAAAAGTAGAACGATCGGCAGTCCCCAGCGAAAATTCTCAGGCAGGGTCTGCAATACATTTGAATAATAAAATCCCAGCCCTCCGACAAGGAACAAGCACACCAAGACAAAATGGTCGTTCAAAACGTAGCGCATGTATTTCATCATACGTTTTTGATGCTTTCGCAGCCGCAAATCAAAGAAATCAGACATTTGCCTCAGACTCCTTTGTCAACGCAATATAGATCTCATCCAGCGAAGAGCCTGGCAGGTGAAACTCTTTTTGGAGCTCTTCCAATCTTCCTTGTGCTCGCACCTCTCCATTGTGCAAAACCACGAACCGGTCACAATATTTTTCGGCAGTTGCCAAGATGTGGGTAGACATCAAAATGGCGGCCCCTTGATTTTTCATCTCAACCATCAGCTCTAATAGCGCATTGATAGCCAGCGGGTCCAATCCAAGAAAAGGTTCATCGATAATATATAAGCTGGGCTGTACCAAAAATGCACATAAAACCATGACCTTCTGCTTCATTCCTTTTGAAAAATTAACTGGAAACCAGTCCATGCGATTGGTTAAGCGAAACGTTTTTAACAAAGCCTCCGCACGTTGAAAAGCTACATCTTTCGGAATATCATAGGCCATCGCCGTGACCTCGATATGCTCCCGCAGCGTTAGTTCTTCATACAAAGAAGGGGTCTCTGGAATATAGCCGATTTTTTTTCGATAACTTTCCGTATCGCTTTCTAATGTTGCCTGATCAATTTCTATTTTTCCTTTGACTGGTGTCAACAAACCAATAATATTCTTGATGGTTGTAGATTTGCCGGCTCCATTCAATCCAATCAGTCCTACGATCTCTCCATTGTTGACATCAAAACTAATATCTTTTAAAACAGGCAGGTGTCCATAACCGCCTGTTACATGTTGGATGGATAAACTCATATCGTCTACTCCTTACTCTTTTTTACCTTGTATTTTTACAGATCCTCTCATACTTGTCCTATATTATAGCAGATGTTCGAGTGAGATTTTTAAAAACTGGTTTCATTTTTACGCACAGCCGTGAAAAGTTATGGTAAAGTGAAACTAAGCAAAAGATGAAAGGATGAGTGCGATGGAAAATTGTATTTTTTGCAAAATTATCAATCAAGAGATTCCCAGCTACAAAGTTTACGAGGACGATAAAATCTATGCCTTTTTAGATATTTCTCAAGTTACAAAAGGCCACACATTAGTCGTTCCTAAGCAACATGTAGCAGACATTTTTGAGTATGATGACGACTTAGCATCAGAGGTTTTTGCTCGCATCCCTAAGATCGCTCGGGCGATCGAAAAAGCCTTTCCGGAAATGCAAGGCTTGAATATCATGAATAACAACAAAGAATTGGCCTATCAATCGGTATTTCATTCACATATTCATTTAATCCCGCGTTATTCAAAGGAAGATGATTTTTCCATCCATTTTGGAGACCACACGAATAAATACTCACAAGAAGAACTACAAGGCTTCGCAGATGCTATCAAGGAGCAGGTGAACTAAATGGGCTTTTTTAAAGGACTATTGTTTGGTGCCGGAGTCGGTGCTGCCGCTGGTCTGCTTTTCGCTCCCCGAAAAGGCGAAGACACACGAGAACTGATTGTCAATGATGTTCGAGACATCGTTGAATTAACTGACGACTTAAACGACAGCTTGGGTGATTTTCGTGATTCATTGGCCGATTTGAAGACGACCTTTGATACTGTTGTTCCAGTTTTCAAATCTGGGATCGAAAATGACATTGAAGACTTTCGTTTTCAAGCAGAGCCTCGAATTCAGCAAATTCAGGAACAACTGGAAGTCATCCAACAAAATCTTCCAGAAGACAAACAAACAGACTAGGTAGAAACAAGCGTATGGACTTCTAAGGTTCATACGCTTTCATTGTGTCCATATTGTGAATTTTTGTCGAAACTATCTTTAAAAGTCTTCCTTTTACATTTTTAGGTGTGGTATAGTGATTGAGGAGCATTAATACGCAAATTTTTGATTAATAGGAGTGTAACTTAGGATGAAAAAGAAAATTGTTTTAGCAACTGCCGGTTTACTAAGCGTGATCGTGTTAGGCGCTTGCTCAAGTGGTTCAAATGACGAGATCGCAACGATGAAAGGCGGAAAGCTGACCGTTGAAGATTTCTACAATGAAGCAAAGAAAGAACAAACCAACCAAAGCTTGGTTCGTAATATGATCATTTATGATGTATTTGAAAATGCCTACGGTGATAAAGTAACCGATAAACAGGTCGATTCAGAATACAAGAAACAAGAAAAGCAACTAGGCGACAGCTTTGAAAGCCAGCTACAAGCAGCAGGCTATACCAAGAAATCGTACAAGGATTATTTGAAGCAATCCCTGGCCTTCCAAGAAGGATTGAAATCGCATGTGAAGCTGACAGACGATGATTTGAAATCAGCTTGGGATTCTTTCCACCCAGAGGTGACAGCTCGTGTTATTCTGGCCAGCAGCGAAGAAGAAGCCAAAGATTTGAAGAAACAATTAGATGAAGGCGGAGATTTCGCCAAACTAGCAAAAGAAAAATCACAAGATTCAACAACAAAAGAAGACGGCGGCAAAATCAAATTTGACTCGCAATCCACTGAAGTACCTGCAGAAGTCAAAGAAGCTGCTTTTAAACTGAAAAATGATCAAACTTCTGATGTCATTTCCGCTATGGACTCTTCTTCTTACCAAACCAACTACTATTTGGTAAAAATGGAAAAGAATACGCCTAAAGGCAACGACATGAAGAAATTTGACAAAGAAGTGAAACAGATCGCTCAGGATATGAAATTGGCAGATCAAACCTTCACTTCAAAAGTCATCGGTGAAGAACTGAAAAAAGCCAACGTGAAAATCAAGGATGATAGTTTCGAAAATATCTTAGCTGATTTCTTGAACACGACAGAAGAATCCACGAATCAATCTTCTGACAAAGAATCCGAAGCATCAACCGAAAAATCAACAGAAGCCTCGACAGAGCAATCGACAGAAGCGTCGCAAGCAAGTACAGAAGAATCTGAATAATCTTTTGAGGGGAACTCCGATTGGAGTTCCCCTTTTATTTTATTCATGCTAAAATAAAGTATAGTGTACTTTTATAAGAAAGAGGTGGATCTATTTGAACTCATTCCCTTCGAAGGAAGCTGAAAAAGACTATTTTGAGCATGAAGCTTCGGAAGCTGAATTTTTAGCTTGGTATAAAGAACAAGATCATCCGCAATATGATAAACCCTCTGTGACTGTGGACATCGTGCTGATGGGGTATAACAAAGAAGAGGATCAATTAAAAATCCTCCTGATCCAGCGTCGCAGCAATCCTTATCGCGATTCTTGGGCACTCCCCGGCGGATTCGTTGAACGAAATGAGTCCACCAACGATAGTGTTCGCCGTGAAACCAAAGAAGAGACCGGATTGACGATCGGTCGAAAAAATGTCGAACAGCTGCATACCTTCAGCTCACCCGAACGGGACCCCCGTGGATGGGTGATTACCGTCAGCTATATTGCTTTTATCGGACAAGTCCCGCCTACTGCAGGCGATGATACACAAGATGCACGCTGGTTTAATCTCGAAAGACAGGGAGAAACCATTTTATTGACCAGTGATGATATCTCGATTGAGATCGAATTGGAAACAGGACGATCGATTGGCAGAGACACCTTGGCTTTTGACCATAATGAAATCATTCGCAAAGCCTTCAACCGTGTGGTCAACAAAATGGATCACGAACCATTGATCCTGCAGGTCTTAGGTGAAGAGTTTACCATTACAGAAGCTCGAAAAGTGTTTGCCAAATTCTTAGGAGTCGATTTTAAAACAGTCGATCATTCGAATTTCAAAAAGGCCATGCTGCAATATTTCGATGAGATCGGTGAACGGCCTGTCGGAATCGGACGGCCTTCAAAAATATATCGGTTAAAAGACGAAATCGGTGAAAAGAAATAGCTTGATTCTCTGAGGATGGGAAACACCTCAGAGAATCAAGCTTTTTAATTTCTTACAAACAGATCTAACTGATGCAGTGCCCTCGTGCAGCTGGTATACAATCGCTCGCTGAACTGGTTCAGCTGGCTGACGTGAATGTCTGGCAAGATCACTTGGTCAAACTCCAGTCCCTTGGCAAACTGAATCGTAGTTAAAATAAGAGGCTCTGCTGTAACGGTTGTCATTTCATCTACGATTGAAAACGGCTCTTCCTGCAGCAGTACAGCCAACTGTTCTAGTTCTTGTTTTGTCTGACAAATAATCCCGCAAGAGTTAAAAGAACTATTTCGAAACCCCTTAATGCATTCCTTTAAGCAGTTTTTTTGTTCGTTTACCGATGTTCCTGTACTCACTCTTACGGCCTTGCCATGACGTTCGACAGCTTCTAGTTCCTGCCCTTCAACAAACTGCTTGGCAAATTCTATGATCTCCACGGTTGAGCGGTAGCTTTTGTTAAACTCGATCAATTTGTGATGGGGTAAAATCTGCTTCAGCTCCACTAGAAAGTTTTTTTCTGAAGTAAAAATAGCCTGATGATAGTCTCCGCAAATGGTTTTATCGCACGGAAAAAGTCGATGCAACACATAAAATTGCAGCACGGAATAGTCCTGCATTTCATCGATCACGAAATGTTGGATCGTTTTGTTTGGTGTAATGCCTTCCAGCTGCAGCTTGAACATCAAATAAGGGAACAGATCACTGTTTTCCAAATAATTGTTTCGACTGGCTCCACGGTATTGCGCTGGAAGCTCCTGCAGAAAGTCCAAATAGCTGGTTAAACTATCCTTGATCTTCAACCGTTTTTTTAATTGCTCCAGGCCTGCTTTTTTTGATCCCGTTTTGGTTTGTTCCGCATGTTCTGCCAATTGCTTGAATAGTGGGATCGTTTCATTGTCAGATTCGTTTGAAATCTCCGCCTGCGTCAAGACCGTTTGTCTTAATTGATGCAGATACTCTTTGATTCGCTGGAAATAGACTGCGGATGATTTATAGGCAATTTTTTGACTTTCCTCGCTGTCTGGGTGTTCGATCAGTTCACTTAACTCCGCTTGCCGATCACTGACTTTGATTTTTTCGTCTATGAACCCGCTGCCTATTGCTGTAATGTCGGTCTGCTGCAATTCTTCTTCTCCTAACTCCGGCAAAACGGAGGAGATATAGCTGCTGAACAGACGGCTTGGAGAAAGGATCAACATATTTTCTGCCGATAGTGTTTCTCGTTTTTGATACAGCAGATACGCCATTCGATGAAGTGCGATCGAGGTTTTCCCTGACCCGGCAACACCTTGAATGATCAGATTTTTGGTTTTTGTCTCTCGAATAACCTGATTCTGCTCTTTTTGGATCGTTTGAATAATGTTCTTCATTTCATTTGTGGTCGTTTTGCTAAGCTCTTGCAGTAAAAACTGATCGTTGACGGTCTCCTCGGTATCTACGAGCAGTTGAATGCTTCCATTTTTGATCTCAAACTGTTTTTTTTCAAAAATGTTGCCAGTAAATGTTCTGCCGAAAGATTCGTAGGCGGCCTCACCTAACCCATACTCATAATAAAGTGAAGACACTGAGGCGCGCCAATCATAAACCACCTGCTCACCGCTTTCGTCTGCAAAGCCGTATCGACCAATATAAAATGGAACGGCCTCTGAATCACCTTCGTAAAAAAAGCCGATTTTTGCAAAATAAGGAGTGTTTTTTTGATAGTGCAGCTTTGTGAGGATTCCTGATTCCAAAAGACTGCGTTTATCGATCAACTTCATCGTTTGATGGAAATTGTACACCTCATACTTATCCAACTCTGCTTTGTAATCGACGGTATGCTTTTGAAGCGCCCGGTGCTGCAGTTCATTGGTATCGATCGACGATTCCAATTGAAAGATCCTTTGCTCGATTTTTTTGAGCAGATCTGTTAAAAAGCCTTTTTCATCGTTCACACGATCATCCCCTTCGTTTTTCAAATCAGACAATCAGTATAGCCGATGAACCCTAGGCTGGTGGTTTAGTGGAGGGTTATCGTTTTGCAAAAACAGTATATAAAAAGAGCCTCAGGGATCCGAGACTTTAGGTCGAATGATTCATTTGTTTGCTAAGAATCAGCAGTTGGTTTTCCAGTATTTCTACTTGCTGATCAAACCGCTCCAGTTGTTCCTTTACCAGCAGATACCCCTGTTCCTTTTCGACTCCTGTTTTGACAGGTACGTATAGTTTGGGCAGTCTGGATTGACGAACTCGCTTGACCAGTTTGGGAATTTTTTAGTTCTCGACAGCTACCTGTGTGGCCACTGAAATTTTTCCTTTTCGGCGACTCTTTGCTTGTTCAAAGTCTCTATCCCTTTAAATGGTGTCTCTCCGACGATGCAGCCAGTCTCCGTTTTTTTGATCGCTCCGCATTCTTTCAGCCATCCGTAAATGGTATTCTGGGTCAGTCCATATTCTCAGCGTATTTCCTGTAATCGCATAGTCATCCCCCCTCCATTTCTTAAAAGATACGCAGAAGGATTATGATTCAGCTAAATTATTCAGAATATCTTGATAACGTTTGGTTCCTAATTTACTGACCTTGCCCTTTTGGCAAAACTCCAGATCTTTTAAACGAACGAGTCGTTGTACGACCAACTGATCCTCATCTGTTCGCTCTCGCAATGCCTGAAACGCTTCCTTGAACCGCGGATCTTTCCGCGCATGTTCATAAAAAGATAAGACATAAACGAAATAAAATAAGTTATATCCTCGAAATGGGTATTCCACTTGCATGAATAATGTCCCGATTCCATAATGACAAGGACCGATCGGAGCTTTCGTCTCCCAATGGCCAAGCAAAAAATCGATCGCCGAGTTGAACCGCGAATCCTCCGCATAGCCGGCATGTCGGAACAATTCCAACGCATTCAATGTCGGCAGCGGATTGGAATGCTCTGTTTCTGGACCCTTTCCAAAATAAAACTTTTTACACCACCATCCGCCATCAGCATAACGAGTTTCCAGCAGATGGTGCAGGGTCTTTTGCATCCGTTCATCCTCAAGAAAGCCTAATCGAATCAACAAGGTGGCTGCCGGAATCGTTTGGCAAGGAAAAACAGGCCCTTTCGGATAAAGTTTAAAATTTCCCGGCTCTTTCCAAGATTCCCACAGCAGCTCAGCCACTTTTTGCAAAACAGGTTCTTGTGGATGCATTCCCAATTCCAGTAAATAATTAGCGGATTCCAAACAGGAATAAGGTGCTCCTTTTCCTAAGCGACGATCCTCTGTAGTCCAATAATCCCATCCCTGATCTTGACGATGACTTAAAATCACTGCTATGTCCTTTTGATTGCTCATCTTTTTCTCCTTGAGTTTCTTTTTCTAAATTGTATCAAAAATTCATCGCTTCACGCAGTATTTTTTGAGATTTGTCCTTGAGAATAAAGAAGAGCTGAAAACCACGAGTGTTGGTGACAAATTAAAGGAACACCAAGAAAAAATCAATATTCTCAGGAAACGATTGTGATACGGACAAAGACTCTCCGCTTTCCTTTTTTGGGGACTTGATGTTCGCGAAAGGATCCTTTTTATTACTGCTGGTATAGTGGGATTGTATAGCTTGTATCACTGGGTAACCGTAGAGAAAGAAGAAGTGATCGAGGACTCTGGTTTTTCTAGGCTGCTTTTGTTCTTTCCGTTTCTCTAAAAATCCCCTTGCTGTTTTGGCAAGGGGATCAGACTAGCTGCTTTTTTTCATTTGTTTGCTGCGCAATTGACCACAAGCTGCATCGATATCAGTCCCATGTTCTTTGCGGATTACGCAGTTGATGCCATTTTTTTTCAATACATCATAAAAACGCAAAACATCCTCTTTAGGGCTGCGAGAATACTGGTCATGCTCGCTGACCGGATTGTAAGGAATCAAATTGACATAGGTCAATTTTTTCTTATTCTTTAACAGCTCCGCTAGCTGCTTGGCATGTTCTGGACGATCATTGATCCCAGAGAGCATGATGTACTCAAAAGTGATCCTGCGGTTGGTATTGTCCAAATAGTAATCGACAGCCTCCATCAATTTTTCGATCGGAAAGCTGCGATTGATTCGCATGATCGATGATCGGACCTCATTGTTAGGTGCATGCAAAGAGATCGCCAGATTCACCTGCAGGCCATTTTCAGCGAACTGTTTGATTTTGGGAACCAATCCGCTGGTGGAGACCGTAATATGTCTTGCCCCGATCGCCAAGCCTTTGGCATCATTGATCACATTAATAAAATCCATGACATTGGCGTAATTATCAAACGGTTCTCCAATGCCCATGACTACAACATGAGAGACTCGTTCCTCTTCTACACGCTGATCGAAATAGTGTTGTACCAGCATGATTTGAGCAACGATCTCCCCTGCGGTCAAATCCCGCTGCTTTTTCAAAAGTCCTGAAGCACAGAATGTACACCCAATGTTACAGCCGACTTGAGTAGTTACACAAACCGATGAGCCATATTCTTGCCGCATCAGTACGGTTTCAATCATATTTTTATCTGGAAGCTCGAACAAGTATTTCACTGTTCCATCACTGGCCTCCTGTACGATCATTTGTTTTAACGGGTTGATACAAAAATGTTCTTCCAATAGAGCAATTGTTGCCTTCGACAAATTGCTCATTTGTTGAAATCCGGTCACTCTTTTTTGGTACAGCCATTCCCAGATTTGATTGGCACGGAATTTTTTTTCGCCATGTTCCAGCAGCCAGTCTATTAACACTTCTTTTCTTAATCCATAGATTGATGGTTTCACGTTGATACTCTCCTAACAAATTTCAAAGCCATTCACTTGCTGTCTTCTCAAAGTGTGGCAAATGTTCGCTTCATACTATAACCGATTCAAAATCCGAAAGCAATTGACTTTGCGAAAAAACAACAAAAAGCTGTCATCTCTGACAGCTTCTTGCTACTCTAACCCATCAATATTCGCCGAAATCCCTTGTGCTAAAAAACGTTGCCTGATCTGCTCCACTGCTAGTGAAGTTAACGGAACAGCTTCCTGCATCGTATATTCCCAGCCAAGATAGTCATACTTGCTGCTGCCATATTGATGGAACGGCAGCAAATGGACCATTTTTATTTCTTTTTCTTGCAAATATTCGATCAATGCTTGCAGGTTCTCCTCTGAGGTCGTATAGCCCGGAATCAAAGGAACCCGCGGAATCACATCAAGATGATCCTGTGCCAGAAGAAACGCAAAATTTTCTTTGACTAGCGAAACACTCAATCCAAGTACTTGTTTACTGCTCTTAGGATCCATGATTTTCAAATCAAACAGGACCTGGTTTAAAAAAGGAGTGATCTTTTGCAGCTCTTCGACCGGAAAACAGCCCGTCGTCTCGATTGCAGTGTGAACACCCAGCTCATGAAACTCTTTTAATAGATCGGCAGCGAAATCGGCCTGCATTAAAACCTCACCACCAGAAAGAGTAACCCCGCCACCAGAAGTACGGAAGAAAATTTCATCCTTCATTACCTCGTCTACCAGCTCTCCCGTGGATCGCCAGCATCCAATAGTCTCTTTTTTTCCATGCTTCCTCCATGTAGATGGAGCAACGCTTTTTCGCGATTCTGGATTTGAACACCAGGGACAACGCAGCGGACAGCCCTTTAAGAAGATGATCGTGCGAATGCCGCCGCCATCGTGAACTGAATAACGTTGAATATTAAAAACCAAGCCTTTTTTCATACGGTTGCCTCACTTCTACAGCACATGCTCGACACGAGCGATGATATCATCCTGGATCTGTCTGTTGAGATCTACGAAAAAGGCACTGTATCCAGCGACCCGCACCAACAAGCCGGAATATTTTTCAGGATGTTTTTGCGCATCCAGCAGAGTTTCCTTAGACTGTACATTGAATTGAACATGCTGAATCTTCAATTTCGTAAAAGCCATGAGAAAATCAGCGAATTTATTCAAGCCCTGCTGCCCCTTCAATGTGTTGGGTTGAAATTTTAGATTCAACAAACTGCCGTTTACCGTCAAATAATTGTCCAATTTGCTGACTGATTTTAGAACTGCTGTTGGTCCTAAATGATCTCTGCCAACCATCGGCGACAATCCCCCATCTGCCAGCTGTTCCTTGGCTTTGCGTCCATCTGGGGTGGCTCCCACTGCCTCCCCCAACGGGATATGGGCAGATACTGTATACGCACCCGCGATAAATTGTCCACCGCGAACATTGGTGTATTTTTCCAATTCCTTGGCATAATGTCTAAACAACAAAGCTGCGATATGATCGATCTCATCGTCATCGTTACCGAACTTTTCAAAGTCCTGAATAACGTGGCGCTGAAGCTCCTGATAATCTCCCTCGAAATCGGCTTCCATGGCATCGACCAGTTCCGCGAAGGAAAGCTCTTGATTCTCAAACACCATCTTTTTGATGACATACATGGAATCGCTCAAGTTGGCTTCCCCAATGCCTTGAACACCAGAAAAATTATACCGAGCTCCACCTTCTGTCACATCTTTGCCATTTTTGATACAATCGTCAATCAATACAGAGAGAAAAGGGGTTGGTGCATAGTGGCGATGTCCCAGGTCCACGATGTTTGAACCCTCGACCACGAGTGCCACATAATAGTCGATCTTGTGTTTGATCTCCTGCATCAGTTTTTCGTAAGTGACATTTTCGTTATCTCTCAATCGATACATGCTGATTTCCATGATCCGAAGCAGATTAAACAATGCAATGTCATGAAGTCCATAGGTCTTTCCAGGAATCGAGGTTTCAACACATCCGACGGTCGCGTATTCTCTAGCATCGTCCAATGACACACCTTTACTTAAAAAGGCAGGAATACAAACTTCGTCATTGAATAACTGAGGGATTCCTGTACCCAGACGGATCGTCTCACAGGTCTTCAGTAAAAAGCGCCGCGGGATTAGTTCATTCATTCGTACGGAAAGATTTGGCTGAGGCAAAAGAATCTCATGATAAAGGCTCAGCATGACATACGACAACTCATTCACCGCGGAATGCCCCAATTCATTCAACCCGCCCAAAACAACTGTATAACCTGTTGGAAAACCGGCAAAGCATTTCGCACTGCTCTCACTTCGCAGCAAAACCACATCATTTGTCTTCACATAAAAATCACCCAACACCTCAGATAGAAAATCTTGACTGACCCCATCTGCTAACGAACGTTGATAAAAAGGGAACAAATAATTGTCCATCCGCCCTAAAGACAAGGAGGAAGCATTTGACTCATATTGTCCGACGATGCTGGTCATCCAAAGAAGCTGCAGCGCTTCGTAAAAAGAGTCTGGTTTTTCGCTGCTGAGTTTTCGACACATGGCCGCAATGTTTTGCAATTCCTTTTGGCGCGCTGAACGCTTCTCCTGTACCGCCATGGCTTCTGCCAATTCGGCATAGCGCAAAAAATGATTCTGCATGCCGGAAAAAATGAGATATCCAGCTTGGAAGAAGTGGTTTTCTGGTTGTTCCTGAATATTTTGCTCTAAAAGACGGAGATACGCCCCGAGGCCTCTTTGAAGAATCGATGGAAAGTCCATAATGATATGGCCTTGTCCCTTATCGGTTTGATTCAGCTTGAAGACTTCGTCCTTTAGGGCTGTTTGGACTTCTTCAGTCAACTGCTGGTTGATAAAATCTTTCATTGAGCGTCCTTCCCAATAGGGATAAAGGGTGTCGCGATAAATCTTTTTATCTGCTTCGGTGAAAACAAACTGATCCTGCGGTCTAGTTGCAATCGTATCGATTTCTTGCAAAATCCAATAAGGATCCATCTCTGGGGAAACGATCCCTGAACGAGGACGAACTGTGCGATTTCCCACAAGCAGCTCTTCTTCGCGGATACTGATCTCTACGTGGTCTAAAATGTGAGCCACTGCTTTTGCCCGCCGAATGATCGTAGGTTCGCCCTCTGTCTTTTGGTAACTTTCGGTGTACAACAACGCGCGTTCTAAAGATATCTGGCGCTTTTCTTTGAACAAGTTGTCTTTCATTTTTTGAATCCGCGAACGATTGGACGGCTGTTCTTGTTTAAGTTTTTTTTTCTGAAGATTGGTTGTAGTCATAATGTGCACTCCTTTGTTAATTCCCTTTAAGTATAAAAAGTCACAAGAAATAAATCCATGAATTTTATTGATTTGTGAACTAAAATATGGATTTCCATCATTTTTCCCAAGTTTATTCTTGTTTTTTTTGGAATCAAATGCTATCTTAGCAGAAAAAGGAGGCGTGTATGGTGAAGGCTGCCGAGATTGCACAACGGCGAAAAGAAATCACTGAATGGCTTTACCAGCAAGAAGTCGTCAAAGTTTGGGAGCTGGTAAACCACTTTCACGTATCAGATGAGACGATCCGTAAAGATTTAGCCTATTTGGAGCAGGAGGGGATTCTGCGCAAAGAACATGGCAAAGCGGTTTTGATCAAGGAGAAGGAACTTGCCCCGGTCTCACTGCGGATCGTTCATTCCGCGGAAAAAGAGCGGATCACCACGAAAGCCCTCGAGCTGATTGACAAAAAGGAGTTAGTCATTGGACTAGATCAAGGCAGTACGATCGCATTATTGGCAAAAAAAATCGGCGTTCTGGACTCTCGTCAGTTGTTTACAGGTTCCTTGGCGGCTATTTTTCATCTAGCCGCCAGTCATCACTCGATCCATTGCTTTGGTGGTCAATACTCAGCTGGAGATATGGCGTTTCGCAATGATACAGGTAGAGAAATGTACCCTGACGTTCAATTTGATCTTTGCTTTTTCGGCTCCAGCGGTGTAAAGAATCGGAAAGGCTTTTGCACCTCTTCTCTGATCGATGCTGAAGCAAAACGGCTCATGTTGCGCAAATCCACCAAAAAAATCGTTTTGCTGGACAACAGTAAATTCGAAATTACATCCTTAGTTCAGGTAGCTCCTTGGTCAGAAGTAGACATCGTGATCGCCAATAAAGGAATCTCCCGCGATTATGAACGCATGATCAGTGCCTATGCGCAACTGATTTTAGTATGAAAAAGCCTAGCCTCGTATTGATACTGACTTCGAATACGACAGTATCATACTAAGGCTAAGCTTATTTTTGATTTTGAATAAATCGATAAGGGATTTTGATGCGCTGGATTTCATCTGCCAACAAGATCTCAAAAGCCCTTTTTCCACAAAGCGGCAATTGATGGTCGATCGTCGGAAAGCCCATCACTCGGCTGATAAACAAGTTTTCCTGTCCGACTATTAAAGGCGGCTGTTGCTCCTTATAACCTTCGATCAATCCTGCAGCTACTTCATCACCATTGCTGAAGATCCCATCCACTTTATGCCCTTGGAAGAAAGCAGCGGCTTTTAAGCCATCTTCACCGTCCTGACAACCGATCTTCACGAATCGAGGATCAAAATCTGGAAACAGCGCTTCACAGAAATCCAAGGCTATCTTTGAATTATTGCTCTTAGTTCCTGATCGCCCCAGCGTGACCCCAATCCTTTTCACCCCTTGGTCTTTCATGTAATGCAGTGCTTCTGCAAATGAGCCCTTGCGGTCGACAAACACGGTACTCAATCCTTCGATCGTGACATCCTCGCAGAGTACGATTTTTCCGTACGGCAGATATTCTTGGATGACTTCCACTGAATTAGCCTTTGAAGCAATGATGACACCATCGAAGCTCTTCGCGGCCAACTCATCCAAGTAACTTCTCTCAGCCGCCGGGTCATAATTCGTTGGCAATAACGTTACTTTGTATTGTTCAGGGAAGGCAGCCTGAGTAACGCCTTTGACTATCCGTTCATAGTAAGGATGATTGACAAAAGGAACGATCACGCCAATATTTTTGGTTTTGCCATAGCTGAGGTTTTGTGCAGTATGGTTTGGAACATAATTCAGTTCCTTCATTACGGCCAATATCTCTTGACGCTTAGTTTCATCCACATAGGGATGTTGATTGATGACCCGAGAAACCATGGATACCGAATACCCCGTTCTTTTTGCTATATCTCGAATATTTGCCATCTTTTTCCTCCTTGGTCATGCTGTCAAAAACGCCCCATATAAGTAGCTGACAATGCCGTTGCCTTCGTCAAAAAAAGTAAAATGTTCTTCTCCACAGAAAAATTTGATTTGACGTTGTTTATCCCCTTGCTCTACCGAAAGGTCATGAATGTTGGAAAAATCCAATTCCTTTTCCTTCACCTTGTACAATCCTTGATGACGAGCAAGGATGACCTTCTGGCGTTGTACGGTCAACTCTGCATAATAATAATCTGTTCCCATATTATCATAGACTTCCACGTATGCCTGCATTTTCACCAACCTCCTTATCTGTTCTTACTCCCTCAAGTATAGCGGATGAAACGCGTCTCATGGCAAGCAAAAATATGGAACAACTTGCTTTTTCATCAAAAATTTCTTTGATTTGTCTTTGATGAAAAACTGTATATACTGAGTATAAGATTACAAATAAAGACAAGCATTAAGGAGGAAATCAAATGATTTTAGTAACAGCCGCCGCCGGAAATGTCGGCCGTCAAATCGTTCACTACTTAGTTGAAAGAGGCTTAAGTGTGCGGGCCTTTGACATTAGTCCAGCTGTAGCCAAGTTGGAAGCTGCAGAAACCATGATAGGCGATGCACGTTCCATTGAGGACGTACGAAAAGCATTGAACGGATGTACGCAGGTTTTGTATATTCCACCGATGTTCGTGTATGACGAGGCAAAAATCGCACAAAAGTTTATTGACGAAGCAGCGAATCTTGGCATTGAGCAATTTGTCATAACGACTGTCACCCACCCCAACATGGATACTCTGCCGCAGCATACGCAAAAACTACATGCCGAGACGCATTTAGTTTATAAAGGGTTGTCTGCAGGATTGAACTATACCATCTTGCAGCCGATGCATTACATGCACAATTTTTCAGTACCAATGGTTTGGGAGACGAATGCGTATCAATGCTTTTATACAAAAACCACCAAGCTTAGCTATGTCGATGTGAGGGATGTTGCAGAAGTTGCGGCGACGGTCTTAACAGAATCCGGACATGAAAATGCTACCTATGAATTGGTCGGCACTGACTTTCTTTCCCCGATGGACATGGTAGAAACCTTTAATCAAATCACCGGACGGTCAGCCACCTGCCAACAAATTCCCGTCGATCAGATCATCAATTATTTTGAGACTGCTAAATACGACAGCTATTTTGTTGAAACCTTCAAAGCGTTAGCTAAAACGTATGGAGATTACGGGATCGCCGGCAATTCGAATGTATTGTCTTGGCTGCTCGGTCGAAAACCGACAAGTTTTACTCAGTACATTCAACGTGAAATCGAGGTTCATCAGCTCGACTAAAAAAAGCAGTGACCGGTTTGTAGTGACCCCAAAAAGTTAGACTTTTTTTGGAGTGGAGAAATCCACTCCT
>NZ_BJCC01000027.1 GCF_004309355.1 Enterococcus florum
TATTATGCGGTATTAGCACCTGTTTCCAAGTGTTATCCCCCGCTTGAGGGCAGGTTACCCACGTGTTACTCACCCGTTCGCCACTCCTTTTCTTTCGGTGGAGCAAGCTCCGGTGAAAGAAAAAGCGTTCGACTTGCATGTATTAGGCACGCCGCCAGCGTTCGTCCTGAGCCAGGATCAAACTCTCATATAAAGTGTTTGAAACAGTCTTAGACTGTTCAGCTCAATTTAAAAATTGATTCGCTAGCATAGTTGCTTGCTGTATTGTTTGCTTCTATACTATAGAAGCGCCCTACACATTTGGTTTGTTTTATTCGTTCAGTTTTCAAAGGTCTACATAATATTGCTTTGTTTCAGCAACTTTTATATTATATCAGCTTGCCGGAATAATGTCAACAATTTGTTTCAGAAATTTTCAAAAAATTGCTTCCAACAATTGACAACTTCGATATAATACCGCTTATTTCCCACCGAGTCAACTACTATTTTAAAAAAATTCAGATGAAGATGGTGTTGCCTCTTACAGCAACGTTTTGAATAATACCATACTGAGAAAAATATGCAAGTCATTTGAATAAGTGTTCATCGACACATGCGAAACTCCATAAAAAAGATCCGCGCAGCGGCGGATCAATCAAACTGAGCTTCTACACCAAAATGGTCGCTGATCACGGAACTGTTTTTTTCGTCAAATACTACAGAATGAGCTGTTGCTTGAAAAGGGCGTTGGTAAAAAATATAATCGATCCTCAATCCCGTGTGGTTCTCGCTCCACCCATCAATTTCATGTTGAACTGTAAAACGTCCGAATTTGCTTTCAGCTTCTTCATAACTGTCAAACAGCCGAAGCGGGCTGGAAAGGATCATTGAATAACCCTCTCCAATCGCCTCATCGGAGTTATTGAAATCCCCCATGACCAGTAAAGGTGATCGGGATTGACTTAATGCTGTTTCAAGCATCTGCCATTCGTAGCTGAATCCAGAAGTTGCGGTTTCCCACCAAGACAAATGAGCGCTGACCGCGGTTACAGGTCGTCCACTACAGCTTGTCTCCCCGATTAATATTTTCCGCGTATGGTGATCTACCGGATCATTCACGTTAGAGACTAAGACTTCTTTCGCTCGGATCGGCTCCTTCGATAACAGCCCTACTCCCTCATGGTATTTGTCATACCCGATATGATTGTAACTCCAGCTCCAGTAATACTCTTGTTTAGCTCTTTTCAATTCTTCAATCAATAAATATAGAAAATTGTCATCATGAATCGGGGCCTGCGAAAGGGTTGGCTGGAAAAAGGCATCCACCTCAGCAGGTCGACTATCCATGCGCTGATTGACTTCCTGAAGTGCGATCAGCGCATAATCGTTGTCTAAAATCCTTTTTGCTAATTCTTTGACTTGGAAGCAAACATCTTCTTCCATCCAACTATGGGTATTTAAAGTCAATACGTTGATAGGAATCGCTCCTTTTTAACTATCGATGCTGCCGATGGTTTGCCCTTTGGCGACGGTTCCGGTTTTGTCAAAATGATACGTTTGAATCTTGTCTCCATTTGTGAAGACAACGATCATTGTCGTTTTTTTACCAGCCGCTTGAATTTTCGCAAGATCAACGACCGCGATCGAGTCGCCTGCTTTGACAGTTGTTCCTTCAGAAACAGTGATGTCAAAAGGACCGCCGTCTAAATCAACAGTGTCGATACCCATATGCAGCAATACTTCAACACCATCTTCGGTGACTAAACCAACCGCGTGTTTCGTTGGGAAGACAGATGAAACGGTTCCAGCGATCGGACTGACGATTTCACCAGTTTCCGGAATTACCGCAAAACCTTCACCCATCATTTTTTGTGAAAATACTTCATCTTCGACTTTATCGATCGGAATCAGTTCTCCAGAAGCAGGTGCAACCAGTGTATGTTGAATACCGTTGAAGGTCACGGGTACTTGTTCTTCCGTCTTATCCGTTTGTTCGATTGAAGTGGTCGTTGGAATCTCTGCTCCAGAGTCCAGCAGATCTTGAATATCAGACTTCAGAATATCTGCTTTCGGACCATACACTGCTTGAACTCCATTATCTTTGACTAACAAGCCCATGGCACCCGCTTTTTTCCAGTCCGCCTCACTACCTACCTTCTCTCGGTCATTGACCGAAACCCGCAAACGCGTCATACATGCATCTACATCAGTAATATTGTTTGGACCACCCAACAAATTAATGATCTTCACAATTTGTGAATCAGCTGCCGCAGTTGCTCCAGAAGTCGTTTCGTTGGTTTCCGCTCCATCGTTTTCATAATTACCGTTCCGACCTGGTGTCGCATAATTGAACTTCTTGATCATAAAGTTGGCCACGAAGTAAGTAAATAGTCCGAAGGCGATACTAACGATCACAAAATTCAAGAAATCTCTCCCGATCCCTGCCTGGAGCCCCATCGGCAATCGAGTCAGCAGCTCGATGTTCCCGAAGGAATGGACTCGCAAATTGATGATATCTGCCATTGCAAAGGCTGCTCCTTGAATAATGGCATATACTCCGTACAATGGCGCAGCGACGAACATAAACATATACTCTAGAGGCTCCGTCACGCCTGTCAAAAAGACCGCGACTGCTGCAGAAATATACATTGATTTGTACTGTTTTAATTTATCACGGTCTACATTGCGATACATCGCTACGGTCAAGCCCATCAAAATCCCAGATGAACC
Source organism: Enterococcus florum (assembly GCF_004309355.1). Taxonomy (GTDB): domain Bacteria; phylum Bacillota; class Bacilli; order Lactobacillales; family Enterococcaceae; genus Enterococcus_A; species Enterococcus_A florum. The sequence continues at coordinate 2,710 of NZ_BJCC01000027.1, forward strand.
GATCATTTGTCCAACTTTGAACCGCGCTGGCGTAAATTGTTCCAGTACTTGTGTATATTGACCTGTGTCGGTACCGCGCAGGTTTACAAGATCGGTCACCCAAGCCAACCACAACGGGTCTTGTCCAAAAACTTGTTGTCCTGCCTGTGCACCAGTCAAAATATCGTAGGTCCCGCCTAATGCAGTATAGTTGATCGGAATCGTCAACATATGGTGCAATCCGAATGGCAGCAGCAAACGTTCTAACGTTCCAAACAAGAACGGTGCCAAAATTGGGGCAGTGTCTTGTGATTCAGCGATCCATTTCCCAAAGTCATTGATTCCGGTTTGAATGATCGGCCATACAAGTGCTAATACGATAGAAACAATAACAGAACGGAGAATCACTACGAAAGGTACAAAGCGTTTTCCATTGAAAAAGGTCAATACATCAGGCAATTTTCTAAAATTGTAGTATTTGTTATAAGCTGTCGCTCCGACAAATCCTGCAATCAATCCGACAAAAACCCCCATGTTCAATGCTGGGGCTTCTAACACACTGGTAAAGTATCCGTCGACTGCGATCGGCTGGCCAAACAATGTTTGAACCATCGCTTCTGGATCGGCCAACATCTCACTAGTGACACCAAAAACCGCACCGGTGATTCGATTAATTAAAATAAAAGATAGGCCTGCCGCAAAGGCACCGCCAGCACGTTCTTTCGCCCAGCTTCCGCCGATTGCCAACGCAAACAATAAATGCAAATTCCCGATAACAGCCCAACCGATATTTTCGATCACACCACCTGTCGTGACCAGCCAAGTCAACTGATCATTGATCATCGGAATTGATTTCCCGATACTGATCATCAGTCCTGCGGCCGGCATGACGGCAATCACGACCATCAAAGCCTTCCCAAACTTCTGCCAAAATTCAAAACTAAAAATCCCTTTGATGCTTTTCATAGTATCTCTCCTTCTTTTAATAGAAAAAACTTCAAAAATGACTGCCAAATCGGACTGCTGCGTTTTCTCCTGCAACCATTACTGATGTTTTCACGAGTGCCTCACTTTACGCAACCGATTGCGCTGAAATGAATTATAAACCACATTTTATCTTTTGTAAACTCTTTCAGTACATTTTTATTATCCAACACTTTATTCTTTTATGTCAAGAATTACGCTTTCACTTGACTTACGCAACCGATTGCGTTTATCATTAAGAAAAGAAAGCATAAGGAGGCACATCATGAAACAAGTTCAACGATTATTTGACATTGACCCTTGGAAAATCCGTACATCCGCATTAGATAAACAAAATCGACGGCTCCAGGAATCCTTGACCAGTATCGGAAACGGCTATATGGGGATGCGCGGCAATTTTGAGGAAACCTATAGCGGTGATCATCATCAAGGTACTTACCTTGCAGGCATCTGGTACCCAGACAAAACACGGGTGGGCTGGTGGAAAAATGGCTATCCTGATTATTTTGGAAAAGTCATCAATGCAATTGATTTCTTACAAATGAAGCTTTTTATCAATGATGTAGAAGTTGATCTGGCGAAACAAGCTACCCTTGATTTCTCATTGGAATTGAATATGCAAAATGGGGTACTAACCCGTTCATTTACCGTCGTACTGGGTGATGCAAAAGTTCGTTTTACGTTTGAACGCTTTTTAAGCATCGTCAAGCAAGAATTGGCATTGATCCATTTGACTGCCGAGTGCTTGGACGGCACAGCTACGATTAAGATCATTTCCAAGTTAGACAACGACGTTCGTAATGAGGACAGCAATTATGAAGAAATGTTTTGGGTCGAAAAGGAACGCGGGCACAAAGATGACCTCAGCTTTTTAACGACGCAAACGGTGCCGAACGCCTTTGGTATCGAACGCTTTTCAGTAACCGCTGGGATGAGACACTTCGGTGAAACCAGCAGCAGCTTGCAGCACGATGGAGAGTTAGAGGTTTCTGAAGAATTTACTTGGCAATTAGAAACAGGACAATCCGCTGAACTGGAGAAACGCGTGGTTATCGTCACCAGTCGTGACATCCCTGAAGCGCAGCAGCGAGAAAAAGTCACTGACTTGTTTGCCAACTATGATTGCTCTTATCAAGAGTTGCTGCAGGAGCAAAATGCCGCCTGGGCAAAGCGATGGGAACTGGCCGACGTAAGTATCACTGGCGACGATGAGGCGCAGCAAGGCATTCGCTTCAATCTTTTTCAATTGTTTTCGACCTATTATGGCGAAGACGAACGATTGAACATCGGTCCAAAAGGATTTACCGGTGAAAAATACGGCGGAGCAACATATTGGGATACCGAAGCCTATGCGGTTCCGATGTACTTGGCGATTGCTGAGCCTGAGGTGACTAAAAATTTATTGAAATACCGCCACAATCAACTGCCAGAAGCACACGTCAATGCGGAAAAACAAGGCTTGAAGGGCGCTTTGTATCCCATGGTCACCTTCACCGGGATCGAGTGTCATAATGAATGGGAGATCACATTTGAGGAGATTCATCGAAACGGCTCCATTGCGTATGCGATCTACAATTATGTCAATTACACTGGAGATACAGCCTATTTGAAAAAAGAAGGGCTGGAAGTCTTGACTGAAATCGCTCGTTTTTGGGCAGACCGCGTGCATTACTCCAAACGCAACCAATGCTATATGATTCATGGCGTTACCGGGCCAAACGAGTATGAAAACAATATCAACAACAACTGGTACACGAACACCATCGCTGCCTGGGTGCTGCGTTATACGTTGGACAACTACCTGAACTACCAAGAAGAAACCACCGTTTCGATCAGTCGAGAAGAACAAGCCCATTGGCAGGATATCATCGACCACATGTACTATCCAAAAGATGAAGAATTAGGTGTTTTTGTTCAGCATGATACTTTCTTGGACAAAGAATTGAAACCAGTCAGTGAGTTAAAAGCAGAAGAACGACCATTGAATCAACACTGGTCTTGGGATAAGATCCTGCGCTCGTGTTTTATTAAGCAAGCGGATGTTTTGCAGGGCATTTATTATTTCAACGATCAATTTACTACAGAAGAAAAGCTGCGGAATTTTGATTTCTATGAACCAATGACTGTCCATGAGTCCTCCTTGTCTGCTTCGATTCATTCTGTTTTGGCCGCCGAACTAGGCAAGGAAGAGAAATCTGTTGAGATGTATCAACGCACCGCACGGCTCGATTTGGATAACTATAACAATGATACAGAAGATGGACTGCACATCACCTCTATGACTGGAAGCTGGTTGGCGATCGTTCAAGGCTTTGCCCAAATGAAGACCTTCAACGAACAATTAAGCTTTGCACCGTTTCTGCCAAAAGCATGGAAGAGCTATGCCTTCCACATCAATTATCGCGGACGTTTGCTGGCGATCACAGTCGATGAAACAAATGTTGTCTTCACCTTGAAAGCTGGTGACGCATTGGAATTGTTCGTGTACGGTGAAACAGTCCAGCTAAAAGACGAGCTTCGACTTTCTGTTCAGTAAAAATAAAGGAGGAAATCTATGTTTAAAGCGGTACTTTTCGATCTGGATGGAGTCATTACAGATACTGCCGAGTATCATTATCAAGCGTGGAAAAAATTAGGAGAAGAGATCGGGATCGTCATGGATCGCACCTTTAATGAACAGCTAAAAGGCGTTAGTCGCGAGGATTCTTTGACACTGCTGCTGACTCATGGCAATCGTTTGAGTGATTTTTCTGACGAGCAGTTCGCTGCCCTTGCTGCCCGAAAAAACGAATATTACGTGGAAATGATCCAAAAGGTCTCGCCAAAAGATGTCTATTCTGGTATTTTAGACTTGTTGAAGGCACTTCGAGCAGACCAGATCAAGATCTGCTTAGCCTCGGCCAGCAAAAACGGACCTTTTTTGCTGGAGCGAATGGCGTTGACCGATTATTTTGACGGTATCGCGGATCCTGCGAGTGTCGGAGCGGGCAAACCTGCCCCAGATATTTTTATCAAAGCTGCAGAGATCGTTGGCGTGTCCCCGAAAGAATGCATCGGCATCGAGGATGCTCAAGCGGGCATCCAAGCGATCAAGGCCAGCGGCGCCTTGGCAATTGGCGTGGGTACGCAGGAACAATTGGGTACAGACATCCCCATCGTCTCCTCCACGAAGGAATTAACCCACGCGTACTTGAAAAACTGTTGGGAGATTTTCCGACAATAAACGCGTTAGAAAGGAGCGCCTCATATGACGATCACAGTTAAGGATGTCGCCAAAAAGGCAGGCGTCTCCCCATCTACGGTCTCCCGAGTGATCAATGATCATCCCAGCATTTCGCCGGAGACTAAAAAAAGAATCCGCAAAATGATGGACCAAATGGGGTACGTCCCGAACATCACTGCACGCAATTTAGGAAAACAACGAGCCAACTCACTGGGCGTCATCTTGCCGCCGCTGGATTCAAAAGAACGAATCGGGAATCCGCTGTATTTGGAATTGATCAATGCGATCAACGAAACCGCGCACGAATACCAAGTGACGACGGCCGTCGCTTCCGCCAAAAGCATGGAAGAGCTTTTAGCGAATGTGATTAGAATGCATCGGCAAAAACAAGTGGACGGCTTTGTTCTGACCTACTCGGAAAAAGGCGATCCGATCTCTGAATACTTGTCGACACATCGTGTCCCATTTACATTAATCGGCCGGCCAGCAGAAAAGGAGACCGAGATCGTTTATGTCGACAATGACAATCAGCTGTTGGGCAAACAAGCCACCGAGTTTCTGATCGAAAAAGGACATACCCATATTTTGTTCGCTTCAAATGTGAATCAGGAAGTATTGTTTTTTGAGCGGTATTTTGGCTATCAGGAAGCCTTGATGCTGGCCGGTCATCCGACCCATCAGCCAGTAACCCTCTTAAATCCAGAAGATTACGAATTATTCCCGGAAGTAGTAAAAAAAGCCAATGCTACTGCGATCGTCGCGATCGATGACATTTTCGCGTTACGCATCATACAACTGGCCAACCTCCATGGGTACCAAGTGCCTGAGGATTTGTCGGTGGTCAGCTTCAACAACTCGATTTTTGCAACACTAGTCCACCCCTACTTGACAAGTGTCGATATCGACATCTCTGATCTGGGAAGGCTGGGCACGCAAAAACTAATGGAGCAGATTGATGAACAGTCTTGCAATGGGGTTCAGTTGGTGGTTCCGCATCGGCTGATCCAACGAGAAACAGTCATCGAAAGAATATAAAACTCCCTTAAGCTCAAGGACTGCGGCTTGTCGCTCCTTGAGCTTTTTCGTTATACTGTGAAGCAGAAAGAAGGGATGTCATGTTGATCGGATTATTCGGCATTCTTCTCGTGATCGCTTTGTTCAATCTTTGGCGCAAACAGACCTATCACTTAACCGAAACTCATTATCAGCTTGAAAAAGACAACACTGTGGCAATGACACTCGGAAAATCAGGGAGGCAAACGATCGCCCAAATCAGTGATATTCACTTTTCGCGATTTTATTCCGCTGAAGCTTTTGAACAGGTCATTGCTGCGATAAATCAGCAGCAGCCAGATATCCTGCTGTTTACTGGAGACTTGGTGGAAGATTTTCGCTACTGGAAAAAAAGAGATCTGCAGCCGATCATCCAGCAATTAAAACGGTTAGAAGCAAAACAAGGGAAATTCGCTGTATTAGGTAATCATGACTACCGTTCCAACGGATGCAGCAGCGTACGAGAAATTCTGCAAAAGGGCGGCTTCACTTTACTGGAGAATACCAGCCAATCTGTGGGGCGATTTAGTCTGACAGGAATTGAAGATCAACGCAAAGGAGATCCTGATTACTCATTGACACCTTTACAAGCAGAATATTCGATCCTGATGGTTCATGAACCCGATCAGGTCGAATTGGTTCGGTCGCTGCCTCGCTATGATTTGGTTCTTTCCGGGCATAGTCACGGCGGACAGATTCGCTTGCCTTTTTTCACGGTCAAGCATCGCGGCTCAGAGCTCTATCAAGTAGGCCCATACCGCTTGAACAGCAATACAGTTCTTTTTGTCAACACAGGCATCGGTACCACTGGCCCCCCTATTCGTTTCCGCGTCCCGCCTGAAATCGTCTATTTTCATTTTAAGTAAGAAATGAGGTCTTTTGGCCTCTTTTTTTTCAATAAAAAAATTGGTCTACCAAATAAAGCGTGCTATAATGAGAAGAAAATGAAAAGAGGTTGCTTTATGGGTGTTCTTTCTCATCTGGACAGCATGAAGCATGACATGTCAGCTGCTGAAAAAAAGATCTACGCCTACATTTGCAAGAATGTTGAAAAGATCCCTAGCATGACTGCTCATGACATCGCTGTAGCATCGGGCTCTAGTGCCCCCACCGTCGTTCGCTTTTCCAAAAAGATGGGCTTTAATACACTGACGGAGTTTAAAATCAGCCTATCTGCCGAAACCAAACAAGAAGCCGAGATCACTGGATACAGTGATGTGTACCCTAGTGAGTCCTTTGAGGTGTTGAAAACAAAGTTATCCAACAACGCACAATTCACTATCTGCGAAACGACTGAATTGTTCACCGAGGCGCCGTTTGCTGAGGCCTGTGACTTGCTGGATATCCATGAACACTGCTTCGTGCATGGGGTCGGTGCCTCTCGCTTGGCTGTAGAAGACTTTGCCCACAAATGGACGCGTTTAGGCAAAAAGGTTGTTCGGGAAACCGACTACAATTTGCTTCTGCCTCAGCTGGTATCAAATCCGAAAAAAAGTCTGCTGCTGTTGATCTCAAATTCAGGTAAAACCCCTGAGCTGGTTGCGTTAGCTGAAACAGCTAAGGAACTCAATATTCCTGTGATCGCAATCACACAATTCGGACAAAATCGCTTATCCAAATTGGCAGACGTGCATCTGCAAACCTCTCGCCCGATGGAAACTGAGTTACGCAGTGCTGCGACGAACTCTATTTTGGCTCAATTTGTTACGATCGATCTGCTTTATTATTTCGACATCAGCCGCAACCCTGACTATGCTGAAATCGTGTACCGCACGAGAGTTGCTGTCGATCGTTTTCGAGACACGTATATGTAATCCCCCTCGCCTAAACATACTAAGATTAGAGGTATGGCATAACTGCCAAAGCCACCATTCATTTTTTTAGAAAAGAATAGCCACCCAAACCTTTTAAAAGATTTCGGGTGGCTATTTTTGCCCTAGTCAAGAAACATTTAGGTCTGCCTCGGCTTCATTCCCCTGCAGCTAGGATTTTTTCGGTCACTATTCTTTTGTTTTGGCGGTTCATTTTGACTTTAGTACCATCTATCAGCAACAATGCGTCGTCTTGAATCGCCTGCACATTTTTTAGATATACCAAGGTGTGCTTATTGACCCGGCAAAAATCCAGCGTTTCCAGTTCTTCTTCAAATCTCTCAAGACTCCCTTGAATCCGCTGCTCTCCATCTGTTGTTTTTAATACCAACAGCTTTCTTTTTCCAAAACCAACCGCAGAAATCGTCAGAAGCTTATTCAACAAAATCGACTGACTACCCCGTTCCAGCGAGTCAAACGTTATTTCGATTCTTTGTTGGAGGGCTTGCTTCACCATCGTGCGCAATTCCTGTTTGACCGTTTCGACAGGCAGCGATTTTTTCAAGCAGCGTTCAACGCCTAGATCAAGGCTGTCCATCACCACTTTATCGTGATTGGTCAAAAATAAAAGTGCCCCCTGATACTGTTTTTCCACTCTCATTCGTCTGGCTGTCTCGATTCCGTCGATTCCTGACATTTCAATATCTAGTAAAATCAACAAAGGTGCTTGCTGATCGTAGGCAGTCAGCATTTCTTCTCCAGAAGAAAAGGTTTTGAGGACGAAAGGAAGCTTCTCCTCCAAAGAGATTTCTTTAAGAATCTCTCGATAGTACTTAACAGCCGGTTGATCATCATCACAAATAAATAGTGTATCCATCTTTTTCTCCTCAGCAAACTATTCTTGATTTCGATTGGCGATCGCCAGCGTCACAACATAGCTGTTCTCTTGTTTTTCCCGGTTCATCACACCTCCGAGCTTTTTAACAGTGCGTTCCACATTCGCTAGGCCCAATTGTTCTGGCAGCAGCTGCTTGAACCCATGCCGATTGTTTTTCTTTCGATGGTTTGAAGCATTAGCAATCGTCATATGCACCATAGTCGAACTTCGCTTCACGTTGACAGTGATCCAGCGCTGCTCCGGTTCTTCGATCAATTCACAGGCTTCAATCGCATTTTCGAAAAGATTGCCTAAGACGGTTGTCAGATCCAACGCCTCAACTCGAATCCCTCGGTAAACACTGGAGTCTAAGGTCATCTCCAAACGAATGTCTTTTTGTTCACACTGGTGCGACAAATCATACAACAACGCATCCAGCGTCTCATTCCCGGTATCCGGCAACTCGTTTTGCGGGTACAGATTTTCAAATGCGGCACTTGAAAATTCTTCCAAATACTCGTAATTTTTTTCTTTGATAGCGTATTGAATGACCGCATTGTATTTGTTGATGTCATGCGAAAGCTTGCGAATCTCCAATAGATGATTTTTAGCTTCATTGTATTGACCGATTTGATGCGACAGGCGAACTTCTAATTGATACATCTGGATTTTAGCTAATACGAGATTATAGATCAGTCGACTAGAAATGGTCACAACAATCAAAAACAACATGATAACGATGATTCGCGAAAGCAAGTACCAAGCGGTCGTAAAAACTGTATAAATCAGAAATAACACTAAAAACCACAGCATACTCAATAAAGTAAACCACAACTCATCACTCTCTGAAATATAATCGATCATATATGCATACTTCGGGATCATGTAGCGATAATAATAATGAAAACTAACTGCATACAACCCTGTTTGAACCAGGAGAAATGCCCGCATCGTGTAATCGATTGGAAAGAATAGACTAGCAAAATAACTGATGCTGTACAACGAGAAGGAATAAATCCATAAAAAGAAAAAGATATTGATCAGCTTTAAAAGTCGGGTATCATACAGAAAAAAGATCGGAACAATATAGAGAAATCCCGCCAATATCGTCAAAGGTCCATCGTGATACACTGAATCAATCAGCCAGGCCCAACCTCCTAGCAGCACTCGGAAAAGAATATACACTGCAACTGTCGTAACTACAGAATAGCGTCTTTTGGCGCACCGATCCCATAAAAACAGATTGGCCAGTAACATTTCTGTCGTGATGAGAAACAACTCAATCATCTAGAGATCCCCCAAAAAAAAAGTTGTTATAAAAGATTCAAAAAAATTAAATAGTCAAGAATAATAAATTAATTCACTCTTAATTTTACCAAATTTTTTAAGAATAAAAAGAAGTTTTTCACATATATACAAAAAATATTTCAAAAAGCTGGATTTTTCGACTGTTTCGATGGTGGGGAACGTTTTCGAACAGGAAAATTGTTACATTTTAACAGAAAACGTTTATTTCAAGATGACAGAAAAACGAGTTGACCTATTAGGTAAGCCGTGGTATATTCTTTTTGACCTATTAGGTAAAGGAGTGGAAAAATGAAGAAAGAGGATCTAAAAATGCGTACAATCATTCAAGCCGCTTTAAAAGAATTTGCTGTCTATGGATACGATCAGGCCTCCACGAACCGCATCGCGAAACAAGCTGGAATGTCTAAAGCGCTGATGTTTCACTATATCAAAAGCAAAGAAGAGTTGTTTTTGACTGTCTGGTCCTACTGTGAGGAAACAATCACAAATGGCTACACTAAGCAGATCGATGAAGAGGAAACGGATTTGTTCGAACGTCTTCGTCACTCCATTGCATTGCAAATGAACATCCTAAAAAAGGACCCCTGGCTATTGGAATTTTACTCGGCGGCAGCTGACACTCGGTCAGACCGAATCAACCAACAAATTCATACCAAAAAGGAAACCGACGCTGGTCTTTGTATCACTAAGCTGTTTCAAAACATTGATACGTCCAATTTTCGTTCTGATCTACCCGTTACACGTAGTTTGGCTCTCATTGAATGGAGCATGTCCGGTTTTGCAGATGAGCTGGTGTCAGAATTGAAGACTGCTGCCCCTCCTACAGACTTTTCAAAGACAGAGGAAAAACTGAACCGCTTTATTCAGGATCTTCGGATACTCTTTTACAGTGTCCCACCAACGAAGGAGCAACTAAAATGAAGACATTCCCCCTCGTGATCCATGCGCCTCTTCGCGGAGAGTGGTTCACTGAAACCAGTCCTGCTACTCGTGTTCCCAGCCATGGAACAAACCAGTTTGGCTTGCGCTATGCCTTTGATTTTATTCAAAAAGATCCCCGGGATGCTTCACATGATGAAAAAGCACGAAACTATTTTTTTCGCGGAATCGGATTAAGCCACTACTATTGCTACGGACAGCCAGTTTATGCCCCTTTTGACGGCCAGGTGGTGATGGTTAAAAACCATACGCCCGACGGCGAATACGCCTCTTTTGCACATGATCAGCTAAAAGCAATCCGCCACTCCCTTTTTTTGATCCACAGCGAGATGGGTTTGAAGCAATTGCCGGCAATTTCATTTTGATCAAAAGGAACCGCACTATTTTTGCCGCTTTTTGCCATCTTCAAAAGGATTCTATCGTAGTCAATGAAGGCGACCACATTCAGCAGGCCTGTTTTCTAGGTCGAGTCGGACACTCTGGCAATTCCACCGAACCGCACCTTCATTTTCAAATGATGGATTCTGATACGATCAAAACAGCGAAGGGCCTTCCCTTCGTGTTCAAGCATTATCAAAAATACGATGGTGCAGCTTGGCAAGATGTGACCTGCAGCATCCCAGCAAAAGGAGAGCTAGTACGTTTTTTTGATTGAGTAAGCCTGTCAACAATGCTGGATTTAGTCTGTCTAAGTTCAAGTATTTCCAGCTCTTCTCGTTTTCCTAAACGCTCCAGCAGGCACCTTCGACTTCTACGCATTAAAGAAGATTTTGACTTCGTTGTAAACTTGTTGTCTTGCTCCTGATCGGGTAATAGTGGCTCATCGGATTCAGTGATTCTACGTTCAAAAGGCACTCTTTCTAGATGGATCTTCTCTGGATTTTCATGCACAGGTGGAGCTGATTCAGTATTCTCATTCTCAGCAACTGGTGTTTCCTGCGTTTCATCCATCAAGGACATAACCCCAGCTTCCCAAAAAAAGACACTGTCTTGATTGGTATCAAAGATCGGGGTTTCGATGGTTTCTACAAATTTGGCCTCGACTACCTTATTAAATAAATCGACACCGTCTTTCTCGAACAAGTTTAAGGTTGTCAGTAATTCGAGCGCTTCACGAATCTCTTCGGCTGGTTTGTTTCGATCCGGATCCTTCATGCGCCAGCGGTGTTTCTTGCCTTGACTAGTTTCAAAAGTTGCTGCGAGATGTAGCATATGATCATTTTCCTTTCTTTTTGTCAGTTTGCTGCTGCCCACTCACGGAAGCGAAAACACATGGGGATGACATTTGACCAAAAACAGACGAACGGCATGAACTTTTTCCAAAACAAATTGTTTCAGCGGAAACAAATGAAGGGTGACTTTTTGCCATTCCTCAGCGGAGAAATAGGTTTGAAAATACATATAATAGCGGCGCAATGCTCGAGTGGACTTTGTCTCAAGCAGCAGATGACGCACTAGCTCCTTCAGAACAAACGAAAAATCGTCTTCGCTTAATTGATCACGAATCTGCAAGGCGACAAGATATTTAATCGTCATCTTCTTGTCTCGCGTTTCATTAAAGTAGGCTGTTAGGCGTTTTTCGATCGTCTGTCGCTTCAAATGGAATAATTGATGTTGATTGAATAATGGGTTGGACACCTTTAGCTCTCCTTTCTCCAATTGTTTGCGCTTCCAAAATAAAATAGCTGGCTTTTTCTGTCAAGTGAACTTTCAGCAATTTACCTCGTTTCACAAGCCAACAATCCCGTCCCATCCTTCTTCTTGCAATCGATTCTATTCAACTTCTTTTTTTTCGGTTTAAATAACAAAAATTATTATAAAAACAGTGCGTTTTTTGCCAGAAAAAGACACTGAAGCCTTGGATCAACGGCTCCAGTGTCCACTTTACTGTTAGTTTTCTACAGAAAGGTGCTGCTCTTTTTCTTGGCTAGTCTCCGCCTTGCGTTGAATCAATTTAACGACTTCTACGATCGGAATGATCGAGAATGAAGCTGCCGCAACGGTTGCCCATTGACTAACATTCAACGTTGCCACACGGAAAATGTCATTCAATCCAGGAACGATAATAATGACCCCCATCAACGCAAAAGACAATAGAATTGCCCAGTTAAAGGCTTTATTGCGAAATGGTCCGACCTTAAAAATAGATTGTTTGACCGATTTGACATTAAAAGCATGAAACAGCTGCATAAAACCAAGTGTCGCAAAACACATCGTTAAAGCATCCGCGTGCTGCAACGTATAAAGTGCCTGTGTCGAAAGCCCTGGCATATTCATCGCCGTGTGTGCAGGATACTGCAACGCAAACCAGTAAACGAATAAGGTAATCCCGCCTTCCAAAATGCCTTGGTATACGATACTGCTAAACACCCCGCCAGAGAAAAGATTAGAATTACGGCCTCGTGGTTTATGACTCATCAAGTCCTTTTCTGCTGGCTCCATTCCTAAGGCGATCGCCGGAAAGGTGTCAGTGACCAGATTGATCCACAATAGATGGATCGGCAGCAACGTATCCCAAGCAAACAAGGTGGCAATGAACAGCGTTAATACCTCGCCTAAATTGGCTGCTAACAAGTATTGAACCGTCTTTTGGATATTGGAAAAGACTTTTCTTCCTTCCTCTACGGCAACTACGATCGTGGCAAAATTATCGTCTGCTAATACCATATCAGAGGCGCCTTTAGAGACCTCGGTGCCAGTGATCCCCATTCCGATACCAATGTCCGCCTGTTTTAAGGATGGCGCATCGTTTACGCCATCGCCGGTCATGGCCACCACTTTGCCCTCTTTTTGCCATGCTTTAACGATTCGAACCTTGTGCTCTGGCGAAACCCGTGCATAGACAGAATAATCGTAAACCTGTTCGGCAAATTCTTTATCCGTCATTTCATTCAATTCGGCGCCAGTCAACACAGCTTGATTGTTTCCAGCTCGAATAATGCCCAAGCGAACGGCAATGGCTTCCGCAGTATCTTTGTGATCACCGGTGATCATGATCGGTCGAACACCTGCAGATTTTGCTAGACGTACCGCTTCTGCAGCTTCTTTTCGTTCAGGATCGATCATGCCCACCAAGCCAGCAAAAATCAAGTCGTTCTCCAGTTCCTCCGACGTGAGTTCCGCTGGGAGTTCATCCAGGTATTTGTAGCCCATGGCCAACACTCGCAGGGCTTGCTTAGCCATGTCCGTATTGTTGAACAGGATTTCCTTTCTTTGCTGCGGAGTCATAGGGAGTTCCTGGCCTTGAGACAAGACGCGAGTGGTTCGCTCAATCAAAACATCCGGCGCTCCCTTGACGGCAACAAAGTATTTGCCGTTAGCCAGTTCGTGAACGGTACTCATTAATTTCCGCTCCGAATCAAACGGCAATTCTCCTACCCGACGCTCTTGCTCCAGACATTTCTGCAAATCCAGTTGATGGTCTAAACCAAACTGGACTAGGGCCGTTTCCGTAGGGTCTCCAATCAAACTGCCGTCCTGGGCAACTTTTGTGTCATTGGCATAATTCATGATCAGCAACGCCTTGTTCGTTAAATCAATCGGCGCGTTCGCCGACACCTGATGAAAATCGTAATATAACTTTTCAACTGTCATTTGATTCAACGTCAAGGTGCCGGTTTTGTCCGAAGCAATAATGTCAGTACTTCCTAGTGTTTCGACTGCCGGCAGCTTGCGAATGACTGAATTGCGTTTAGCCATGACTTGTGTGCCTAGAGCCAGAATGATCGTAACGATCGCTGGAAGCCCTTCAGGAATTGCTGCCACCGCTAAAGAGATCGAGGTCAACAACATGTCGACAAATGAAGTTCCGTTGATTACTGTTCCAACGACAAACATGATAACTGCGATGACGATGATCGCGATCGTTAAAAATTTGCCCAGTTCATTCAAATTATTCTTTAAGGGCGTCTCCGTTTCGTCGGCTTGTGCCAACATATCGGCGATTTTCCCCACTTCGGTACTCATCCCTGTGTTGACAACGACTCCTTTTCCTCGCCCATAAGTAACGTTGCTGTTGGAAAAGGCCATGTTCACACGATCCCCGATCCCAACATCGCCGGCCGGCAAAACAGTCAGCAGCTTTTCGACGGGAACGGATTCTCCTGTCAAGGCTGCCTCTTCAATCTTTAGAGAAGCGGCCTCCAATAATCTTAGATCTGCTGGAACGACATCCCCCGCCTCAAGCAAAACGATATCTCCTGGAACCAATTCATCGCTCTTGATAGACAGCGTATGCCCATCTCGCAAAACGTTGGCGTTAGGGGTAGACATTTGCTTCAGCGCTTCGATGGCCTGCTCCGCTTTAGACTCCTGAAACACACCCATGATCGCATTGATCACTACGACTAGCAAAATGATGATCGAATCGACCACCTCATGCGATACGATCGCTGAAATAATCGCTGCGGCCAGTAAAACCAAAATCATAAAATCCTTGAACTGTTCGGCAAACTTGACCAACAGACTCTTTTTCTTGCCCTCCGCCAATTCATTTTTACCAAATTGATCCAATCTTATTTGCGCTTCCTTAGCACTGAGTCCCATCGGTGCAGATGCCACTTCAGCTAAAACATCTTCTGTATTCAAGGCATAAAATGCAAGATTTTTTTGTTGTTCTGTCATACGTACCTCCTATTTTTATAAAAAAGAGACCTGTATATGTTTGTTAAACATACACAAGTCTCACCGTTTAAGACAGCACCAGAAATTTCTTTCAGGATTGGTGATGCTGTCGCAGCTTACGCTGCCAGTTACTCCCTCATGTGGCAATATAAGAATTTAGCTCAGCGGAAACATAATAACTGCTCCGACACAAAGAGCGAAAATACGAATCAAGTACATTGGAACGGAATACTTCCAAAATTCCGGCAGCTTGTATTTACCCATGCCTAAAATCATCGCCGGCAGCCCATCAACAGGCATGTATCCGCCGTTCCAACCGGAAATAACTACTGCTGTAGCCGCTGCGACTGGATTTAGACCTAAGCTTAGACAAGTAGCGATTGCAATCGGAGCAAAGATGTATACTGAGCCCATATTGGAACCGGTGAAAGTCGCACAAGTGCTCGTCAACAGCGCAAAAACGAAAATCAGCAAAAACGGAGGAATGTTGGTCCCCAAAGCATCAGCGACTGCATCTCCGATCAAGACCGTAAAACCAGAATTAGCCAATGCATCTGCAACTCCGATTACCCCGGCCATCATCAAGATAACTGGTGCACCCATGTTGTCGCGGACCTCCTTGAAATCAAGCACATTGATGATCAACAGAATGGCTCCGGCAACTCCTGGAATAACATAAGCTGCTTCTCCTAATGTGCTCATCAGCATCATCCCTACAACACTAATAGCAAACAAGAAGATCGTCAGGTTTTCCTTCCACTTCGGCATTTCAGCTTTGGCACTTTCTTCCACCACTGCTTCATCTCCTGAATCAGTGTCGACCGCGTGATCCGGCAGCAAGCGATAAGCTAGTAAGCTCCAAATCAGAAAGCCCATCGCTAAGATAAAGTTTACGATCGCAAAGCGCGGCATCGAAAGCTCCGCAGTATGGCCTGCCGTCTCTAATACGCTGACCGTCACTCCGTAACATAAAGCAACATTGAAAGGGACCAACGGATGGTTCGTGGCGAAGCCTAAAGGCATCATTAATTTTGAGTTTGGCAACTTTTTATTATAAGGAATCATGGAAACTAACGATAAAATAAGTACATAATACCCAGTTGATCCAGTTCCCGTTAGACTCGCGCCCAGCATCACGACGATCAACAAAAGAACGTAGCTTTTATACCCGCCGCGATTGACCAGTGCAACCATCGTCGACTGGACCTTGCCAATCAAGCTGGTCTTCATCAGTCCCGCCATCACAACCATAAATCCGGCCACCATAATAACGCTTGAATTAATAAATCCGGCAAAAGCCTCCTGCACAGTAGATAATCCTGTAACGACTAATAAAAGACAGGCCATAATCGGTGGTGCGCCAAAAGCAAATTTGTCTGACATGATCATCACAATCATCAAGACTAAAATACCCAAGGCAAGAATCATTTGCATTGTCATTTTTCCTTCTCCTCTTTCGTAACAAATTTTTTGGTGGGTCGTTTCTGCTGAAAAAGGTTTCTGATTTGAGGCCAAAATCGAATACGGCCTAGGCAATTCTTCATCCCCCAATGAATCGTTGCGTTCATTTTCCAATTTCGTATAAATAGCAGAAACAACCCCTCCAAGAACAACTTTAATTTTCTTTTCGAATCAGTCTGTTTGGTTAATCGACACCCTCACCGGAAGTCGGATTGTACAAGCTTTCTGCTTCACGTTTTTCTCCAAACAATTCTTCGACAGTAAAACGAACATATTTGACACATAGTCGATTTTTATACGCATAAACCAAATGCAGCATGCCTTTACTATCTTGATAAAGCGTCGGATATTCATGCTGTGAATTGTTTGATTTATTTTCCAAACCAATGTATCCTTCTGCTGGTTCAAATACTCTGCCCAACGGCCACGTTTTTCCGAAATCTTCAGAAACAGAAACCGCGACAGGATTTCGCAGACCCGGCCAAGCAACCTTGCCAAATTCAGCATTGTTAGCCGCATTCACATTGTAAGCCAAAGCAATCTCTCCAGACTGCAGCTTGATCGCACTGACACTCGCATTATTATTCGGCAGGACATTTGCTTCAGGAACTGTCCAAGAATCCCCATAATCATGAGATTCGCTGGTGTAGACATGATCTGCAAATCGGCTGCGCATAAAGGCTACCAAGTGGCCCTCTTCTACCTCAATCACATTAGCATGCACTCGACCATTGCTTTCAGGCATGCGAACAGCCTTCCAGGTTTGTCCTTCATCGTCAGAAAGTTGGAATTCTGTCGGATCATTGGTTAATCCTTCTGGTGAATCTTCGCATAGCCAAGTGCTGAACAGCCAACGTCCATTGCTCAAAATTTGGATCGCTTGTCTTGAGAAGGTTCCCTCGTTTGCAAACAAAACCTCAGGCTCTTGCCAGGTTTGTCCTTCGTCCTCTGATTTTTGGACCATAATGATCGAAGTGAACTGCATGTTGTCTTTTCCTTCTTGACGGCTGACCTGAGAAGTATAGATCAACCAGATCTGTCCGTCTGGCGCCCGGAAAAAAGCAGGATTTTGTTCACTGCGGTCGACACCCTTTGAAACGGTCTCTGGTACCGACCACACTTGTTTGTCTGGATCCAGTTTTGATACGACGACCGAAATATCGCCGCTGCCTTCAAAACTGCCGGCAAACCAGGCGCATAATAGACCTCCATCGTTTGTTTCGATCAATGCGGGAGCATGGGCAGTATTGTTCCCGCCAGTTGGGATCAACGCAAAATCCACATTCATAAATTCATCTCGGTACACGATACCATTCGGTTCTGATTGTCTGACACTTGGTAATTTTGTTGCCATGTTAACATCCTCCTATTGTTTATATTGATTTTTCAAAATTGAAAAATTTGACCATATGTTAGCGGATACAGTTTACTTTAAAGAATCAGTCGCCTGATTCCCTTTTCAATTGCCGTCAAAATCCAGCTTGATGACTGCTTTGCGAAAATTTAGCGGTCGTTCAATATGGAAAACGGCTTTGTGTCCATCCCATGGAAAACAGATATAAGCCGATCCTTTTGTCATTTTCAACACGTGCTGCTCGGCACCTGAGAATTTTTGAACATCCTTTTCCTGGTCATAAGCCGTGCTCTCTGTTAGATCCTCAAGCTTACTCCACGCCAGATATTCATTACCGGACAACACCAGTTGTACGTCTACGTATTTCCGATGTGCCTCAAACTGTGCTGTCTGGCTGGGTTTAGTTTCCCCTTCCTGGAAGAAGAGAAACCCGCCATCAAATAAATAGCGTTGGCCAAGCAGAGGCTCTTCGATCTGCGCCATTGCTGCAAGTGCGTTGGGTAATTTGGGGAGCAGTTTTTCATACTGCTCCAGCCGGTCAAATGTATCAATAATCATACTATCTCCTTTTGGTGCTTATGAATTTTCAGCTAAGCGAATGGCATAATCGATGGCATTCTCTAGACTTAGCTCGCTAGCCGTCCATTTGCCTGCTTGATCAAAGGCTGTCCCGTGGTCCACGGATGTTCGAATGATTGGCAGGTTCAGTGTGATATTGACTCCTTTGACTGCTTCCCATGATTGAGTAGCTTGGTCATAAACAAATCCCAGCAGCTTTAACGGAATGTGTCCCTGGTCATGATACATCGCAACAACGATATCGTACATTCCGCCATTTGCCTTAGAAAAAACAGTATCCGCCGGCAAACTGCCGAAAGCCTGAATCCCTTCCGCTTGCGCGGCCTCCACGGCTGGATTGATCTCATGAATCTCCTCTTGGCCGAACAAGCCATTCTCACCACAGTGAGGATTCAACCCTGCAACAGCAATCCGCGGCTCCTTGATCCCTAGATTCTTGCATGCTTTATCTGCGATCCGAATAACATCCAACACACGCGCTTTGGTCGCCCGGTCGCAAGCCTCTCTTAACGAAACATGCGTCGAGACATGCACCACCCGAAGATTGCCATCTGCCAACATCATCGTATACTTCTCAGTTCCCGTTAGATCCGCGTAGATCTCAGTGTGTCCTGCATAATGATGTCCTGCTGCATTCATCGCTTCTTTGTTCAATGGATTTGTGACAGTGGCATCGATCTCTTTTTCCATCGCCAACTCAATCACCTTTTTTACATATTGAAAGGCGGCATTCCCGCCGATCTGCGAAACTTCCCCGATCGGCAGTTCAGCAAGCTGCACTACCCCTAAGTCGATCAAATCAATGGTGCCGAATGTAAACTTGCCCTCACTTGGTTTTTCGACAACATGAATGTCAAGATCCAGTTCGGGATGCTGGTCTAAGTAATAGGTCAGTACACTTTTGTCTCCAACCAAGACGGGACGACTTCTTTCATACAATGCCGGTTTGTTAAACGCTTTGATCGAAATCTCCGGTCCAATTCCTGCAGGATCCCCCATGGTGATACCGATGATTTTTTTCATTGTCTTACCTCTCCTTTTGCGAAAGCCTTTTGTCGCTGCTTTGCTTTTCAAAAACTACTTCATGCCCTTTTCCTGATTTTGTGCGATGACCTTTTTCAATGCTTCTGTTGCCTGATCCGATACCTGATTAAAAGGTGCGCGACAGTTGCCCACAGGGTAGCCCAATAAGCCAACGGTATGCTTCACGATCGTATTTGGATTGCCATATTTGAAACAATCTCGGAAAGAGCGGATCGAATCTTGATAACTGCGCGCTTCTTGTGTATTTCCTTGTTGATATTGTTCATAGATTTGCGCCATCACATAAGGATAGATATTCGAACATCCAGCGATTCCGCCCTGTCCACCTGCAAACAGCGTCCATAAGATCAATGAATCATTGCCAGACAGGACAGCGAAATCCTCGCGATCCCGTGTTTGTTCGATGTATTGCAGGATATTGTCAAAATTGCCGCTGCTGTCTTTGACGCCGACGATGTTGCTGATTTTGCTTAATCTGCCGACTGTTGCCGGTGCCAATGAATTGCCGGTCCGTGCCGGAATATTGTATAAAACGATTGGCATATCGAC
This sequence comes from Enterococcus florum, assembly GCF_004309355.1. GTDB lineage: Bacteria > Bacillota > Bacilli > Lactobacillales > Enterococcaceae > Enterococcus_A > Enterococcus_A florum. The sequence continues at coordinate 22,494 of NZ_BJCC01000027.1, forward strand.
ACTCTCAGCCACGGTTTTAAAATGAGTGTAGAGTTCCTCTTGGGAAGCAGCCGCAAAAGAAGGGGTAATGATCGATAAAACATCGACACCGATCTCTTGGGCTTTTTTTGACAAGCGAATCGTATCCGCCGTACCAATCAGACCCGTTGAAGCATACACGGGAACACGTCCATTGACTTCGTCAACCGCCACTTTCATGATTTCAACTTTTTCTTCTTCCGAAAGAATATACCCTTCGCCATTCGTACCGAAAACAAAGATCCCATGGACTCCGCCAGCGAGGATCCGATTGATCTGAACCCGCAGTTCCTCATAATTGACGCTTTCGTCTTCTTTCATCGGTGTCAGAATCGGACTGATGATGCCATTGATTTTTACCATTTACTTGCTCCTTTTTGGTGTGTCTTATTGAAGAGGAACGATTGATTCCCCATTGTATTTTTATAAAATTTCTAAATAGATCTTTTTAGCATCCTCTGGCGTGACCTCTCGTTTATTGTTGACTAATAGACGGGTGACCTCCATGCCTGCGGCGACCAAACCATCTAAGTCCTCTGAGGGTACATTAAAGGTCTTCAGGCTAGTCGGGATCTCCAATACCGTGACGATTTTTTCCAGTTGATTGATCATATGCGCAGATTTTTCGGCAATAGACAAGCTTTGGTTGCCTCCCTTAATTACCCGATCATATGCGGCGGCTAATAACTCTTTGATCGCTGGTTCGTTGAATTTCATAACGGGTGTCAAAAGCATCGCATTGGATACGCCATGAGCAATGTGGTATTTCCCGCCTAATGGATAGGATAAGGCGTGAACAGCAGTGGTTCCTGATGCAGTGATTGCTACACCAGCATAAAAGGAGCCTAGCAGCATGTCACTTTTCGCCTTCAATGCCTGCGGATCGGTGCAAGCTTCAATGATGTTGTTCATGATCAAATCCAGTGCTTCCAGCGCAAAGGTGTTGCTGATCGGATTGGCTTTTGTTGACGTAAAACACTCGATTGCGTGACACAGTGCATCCACACCAGTCGCAGCAGCAATCGGCTTAGGCAGATTTTTGATCATTCGACTGTCCAGGATCACATAGTCTGCGATCATCTCTGGATTAACAATTCCGATTTTTAAATCTTTTTCTGGGACTCCAACGATACTGTTTGGTGTCGCTTCAGCACCAGTCCCGGCCGTCGTTGGGATCATCAGGCTGTTGACCTGCTTCTTCGCCAACAAAGGATTTTCCAGCAAATCTTTTACCTGATACTCGTCTGTTGCCAAAATGGAAGACAGCTTGGCGACATCCATGACGCTGCCGCCGCCGATAGCAATGATAAAGTCGGCTTGCTCCTTTTTAAATAGATCTACCATCGACTGTGCTTCGTGATAGCTTGGTTCTGCTGGGATGTCGGAAATAATCGTGTAGTCGATTCCGGCTTTTTCAATGATCGTTTTTGGCAAGTCTACTAAGCCAGTTGCTAAAATTCCTTTGTCTGTAAACAAAACGATCTTTTTCACATCGCTATTGATAATTTCTGCTAATTTTTCAAGTGCATGTTCTCCCGCGATGATGTGTTTTGGCATTCTTAACTGATATTCGGTCAGCATATTTCTCCTCCTATGGTTTCGTTCAGACGACTGATTTCTTCAAACAATTCTTCATTTCCAAACCCGCCTGATTTCGTAATGACTTGCCGTGCTTTTTGGTTCCATTCGATAGTGGATAACACGATCCCGGCATTCAGTTCAGCCAGTGGGCGTATAGTCTTGACCCCTAATACCTGCATCGATTGAAACAAAGTATCTCCACCGGTAAAAAGAAAAGTGTTCTCCGAGTGACTGGTCCATAACGCCTGGGTAAGCTCTCCTAGAGATTTCCCGATACGAAACCGATAATCAGAGACTGGCAGGCTTTGTTCAACGCTGTAAGTTTTAATGCCTGACATCGTCTGCTCGCTCAAGGTTTCAAAGACCAATAAAGAATGTCCCTGCATCAGCTTCAAATAACGCTGGATTTCCTGTTTTCCCTCTGGCTTAGCCCAATAACCCGGCTGCAGCAGCTGCTGCGGTGTCAGTGAAATTCTGGGATATGCCTTTTTATCTGCATGTTCGATCTGCTTTTTGGTGATAGGGTTGACGCTCCCGCAAACGACGACTAGCGGTTTCTTTAATGTATAGTTGCCAACTGCAGTTCTTGGAAAAAGCTGCTTGGCTACCATTTTGGCAAACCCTGCACAACCGATCGTCACTGATAGCAGATTCTCATCGTGCAATGCTGTCAGCTGATTCTCTAAATCACGATCCGTTTGCGCATCGAACACTAAGACACCTTGTTTATTATGCGGAAGTTCGGACCCTTTTACTAGTTTGGCTTTAATTCCCGCCTCTTGTTCCAATCGACGAATCAGATTGCTCTCAGTCACGGGTTCAAAGGGGTCCTCGGCAAAAACACTTTCCGCAACCAGCTGTTGATCAATATAAAGATCCCCGTCAATCAGGACACGTTTCATTTCAGGATAGGCCGGCAAAAAAGGAATGCTCTTTGCTTGGCTCGCATCTAAAACTGCTTTGACCTCCGCACTGATATTGCCTCGCAAAGCCGAATCGACCTTTTTGTAAATGTAAGGGATCTTCTCGCGTTGAGCGCTTACAATAATTCTAACCATTTGCTCGTATGCTTCCTCAAAGCTTACATACCGGCTTTCTGTGTTGATAACCAACACTTCCACCGTTTCCTCTAACTCAACCTGAGTCAAATCCGTTTCTGTTGAAACCAATGTATGGATTCCTTGATTGGAAAATTGAACCCCCGTATCAAGAGCTCCTGTAAAGTCATCTGCAATGACTAATAATTTTAACATTCGTTCACCACCTTGGATTTCATGGTTTCATTTTATGCTCTTTGAACGTGCTAAGATAGGAAAAAAGACAAAAAAACGTTTAATTATGAAACGTTTTTGAAATTTACCTGTATTTATCACCATTATCGTATTACTATTGTTACTATATGAAACACACGGAGGGGTTACATGGTCAAAAAAATTAGTGTATTAGGTATTGCTCCTTATGAGGAATTAAATCATTCCATGCATGTTGTCAGCGAACAATTTGCGGATATTCAGACAGATATCTATACTGCCGATCTTGAGGAAGGACAGCGATTGGCGATCGAACATTTCAATCAGGGATACGATGTGATCATCTCTCGAGGAGGAACAGCAGATCTGATCCGTGAAGTTGTCGCAATTCCCGTGATCGACGTCTCGATCTCCATTTATGACATCCTGGGCGCTATTCGATTGGCTGAGAACTATACGGATAACTTTGCGGTTGTTGGCTATTCCAGCATCACCGAGATGGCTCATCTACTTTGTGACATTTTAGGTTATAAGATCAAAATCATTACGTTGACGGATACGGTCGATGCAGGCAAGACACTGGACGCTCTTGCTGAGGAGCACTACGAAATGATTCTTTGTGATGCCATCACGAACCGTTTAGCGTTGACTCGGTCACTGAATACTATTTTGATCACTTCAGGATTTGAAAGTATCAAACATGCCTTTCAAGAGGCGCTGACGATCGCAAAATATTTGAAGCAGGCGAAGCATGAGTACCATGTTTTGGCACAAAGCATGAGTCATCAAAGACCAGATCGGTTGATCCTTGACGAGCATTTTCAGATTCAGTTTTCAACACTTTCTTCCCCTTTGGAACAAGCTATCCTCTCCTTTTTACAGACAAAAAAGAGGACGGAAGAGGAAAGCCATTACTATACGACGATTCGGGGGAAAGCTTACAGTATTGAGCTCAATCGCTTGATAGTCGATGAACGACACTATTTCAACTGCACCATCAATGCTTCCACACCCCCAATCGTCGGCAGCCGCCTAGGCGTTCTTTATCAAAAAAAGGCGGAGGTAGAAGAGGCGTTTACTACAAAGCTGTTATTTTCAAAATTTATTCAAGCATCTACTAAACAAGAGCTGCAGAAACTGGCACAGTATTACCAAGCAATGATTGTCTTTGGCGAAACGGGAACAGCCAAATCCAGCATTGCCTATCAGGCCTATTTGGTGCAAAAAACGCACACAAATTATTTGATTTCAATCGACTCCAAGCTGATCAATGACAAATTATGGAAGTTTTTAGTCAATCCCGGCAACGGCCCTTTGGTAGACATTAACAACACGATTTTATTTGAGCACGTTGAACAGCTTTCATTACAGGACATCGACCGGCTGATTACTATAATCAAAAACACCCGGCTGCTGCAAAGAAATCACGTGATTTTTACGTACGATACAAATCATGCTGCCGACAAGCTGATTTACGACCGATTACTAACAGAATTAAATTGTGCGAGTATTTATGCCCCCTCACTTAAAGAGCGTAAAAACGAGCTAAGTGTGATCACCACCTTGCTGTTGAACAAAATGAACATCGAATGCAACAAAGAAATCATGGGATTTGATCCAACTGCCATCAAAGACTTTCTAGCGTTTGATTGGCCAGGAAATTTGAATCAGCTGCAAGCGGCCATCAAAGAATTGGTCATCCATGCCGCGACTCACTATATTACGGAACATCAAGTCAGTGAATTGCTGAAAAAAGAACGAATGATTCAATCTTTTTCAACTATCAATCAAACACCGATGACTTTGCAGCATACGGCAGAGCAGCCTACGCTGTTTGATTACAGCAAGCAAATTATTTTGAATGTGTTAGAGCAAAACAACGGCAATCAGACAAAAACGGCTGAGCAATTAGGGATCAGCCGAACGACCTTATGGCGTTATCTGAAAGATGATTGATGCACGTAAAAAGACTGTGATAAAAGCGTCTATTTCCGTAAGAGCTGCTTCAGTCATACCGATTTTGCGTTTTTAAGAGACTATGACCGTTACGTCACAGCCTCTTACATTTCCGGCAGCATTTATTCCTATTTCAAAAGCGGACAGCGGTCGTTGTGGTTTTTCCTGCGACGTTTTTGTATCAAATCGTTTCACCAAATTTTTCATGACGATGGACAATGATAGTCGTGTTTTTTCGTTCATCTCTTTCCCTCCAATCCGTGATTGAAGATTCCATTTAGCGAAAAAAGAGGTGGGTAATGTAGGGTAGCAGTACAGAAAAAAATTTGCTAAAGTGAAAGATAGCTTATTAAAGGAGTAAGAATATGCCGTATTACACATCAGAGGTGGCCAAAATGGTCAGCCTTCATCCCAACACGATCCGAAAATATGAGGAGTGGGCATTGATCCCTAAACCAGAACGAGCTGCGAATGGGTATCGCCTTTTTACCGATTATCATGTTGAATTGATCCAGCTGGCACGGATTGCTTTTCAAATCGAGGTGCTGCAATCTGGATTGAGAAGAGAGATGGCTGAAATGATCAAAAAGCTAGCCACTTACGATTTTGCAGGTGCCAAAGAGGGCATTCAGCACTATCAGGCGCTAGCTGATTTGGAGGTCGCGCGGGCCTATGAAGCCATTGCGATTGTCGAAGACTTATTATCAGGGGATACAGCTGCACAAACCTTGTCACTCACCCGCAGTCAGGCCGCCGAATCTTTGGGTGTCACCGTGGATGCTTTGCGCAACTGGGAACTCAACGGTCTGCTGCAGATAAAACGTTCTGTGAATGGGTATCGTATTTATACGAGCGAGGATCTGCGGCGGCTCAAGGTGATTCGGACACTGCGTTCCGCGAATTATTCTTTAGAAGCCATTTTGCGGTTGTTACTGACTCTGGAGCAGCAAAAAAATGCCTCCATCGAAAAAGTGTTGGATACACCCCATCCAGATGAAGACATTATTGCAGTCTGTGATCGGCTGCTGACCTCTTTAGCTAAAGCCAAAGAAAATGCGGTCGTCATCGAACAACGGATCGCAAGCCTAGAAAACACTTATCGTAAAGAACAAAAAAGTGACCGATGAGAGAAAACTGCTGCCTGATTCGTATTTTCTTCCGAGCTATAGCTTGTCAAAATGTCACTTAATGTTGTTGCACATACTAGTCCAACTGCTAACCTGCGAAATTTTTCATTGTGTTTTTCTCCGTTTTTGATATCTCCACTTTAGTAAAACCGTATTGAAAGCAAATCGGTTTTCTGAAAATCCGGTGTAAAAAATTTGTGTAGATTTTTAATTCTCTGCTTTTTTGTTTACTTTTAATATTGAGGTATGCTCGTAAACTTTAGAAAATATGACTGTACTAAGTCAAAATTTTAATTTAGAAAAATGCAAAAAGTCAGTTTATTGTGCGGTAATTTTGTCAGCTAGACATCACAAAGACTTGACTTTATGATCTAAAAAAGTTTTCAAGAGTATAAAATATTATAGTCAATAAATGCAAATGATTCAGAATTTCAACGTTACTGATTTCTTGAGAGTACAAAAACTTAATAGCTTATGCGGAAGCCAGCAATGGAGTTTTACCGTTACTGATTTCTTGAGAGTACAAAAACGACTCAACTTGAGTCAAAACATGATTAACAGTTTTACCGTTACTGATTTCTTGAGAGTACAAAAACGACTCAACTTGAGTCAAAACATGATTAACAGTTTTACCGTTACTGATTTCTTGAGAGTACAAAAACAGAACCGGCAATAGGTCAATAAGCGACAGCGTTTTACCGTTACTGATTTCTTGAGAGTACAAAAACAAGGTCAAATCATCACTCTTGAAAAAGCAGGTTTTACCGTTACTGATTTCTTGAGAGTACAAAAACATGATGATCAAATCCTTTCGAATGGGTTATGTTTTACCGTTACTGATTTCTTGAGAGTACAAAAACATGGTAAAGAATGTGGACAATGCTTCTTTGGTTTTACCGTTACTGATTTCTTGAGAGTACAAAAACTCCACCCCAGCGCCGATAAAATTTGCAACGGTTTTACCGTTACTGATTTCTTGAGAGTACAAAAACCTGTTGCATAGCTTGGCACCTGCCATCTATGTTTTACCGTTACTGATTTCTTGAGAGTACAAAAACGTGCGATTTTTAATATTATAGGTTCAATCAGTTTTACCGTTACTGATTTCTTGAGAGTACAAAAACAGGTGGTAAATTAGTAGTATAAAACAATTGGTTTTACCGTTACTGATTTCTTGAGAGTACAAAAACTGGCAGGCAGGTGATGGAATGAAAAGGACAGTTTTACCGTTACTGATTTCTTGAGAGTACAAAAACACTTCTGGAATCCACCAAGAAGTAAACCCTGTTTTACCGTTACTGATTTCTTGAGAGTACAAAAACACAGGGTACTTTTAGCCGAAAGGTACTATAGTTTTACCGTTACTGATTTCTTGAGAGTACAAAAACAATTCTACTGTTGCTATTGACTCTCATTGGGTTTTACCGTTACTGATTTCTTGAGAGTACAAAAACCTCAAACGGACGTCTCCATATTGAAATTTTCGTATTTTAAGTTAGCTCAACAAAAATTTTAATTCTAGAGATGTCAATTTTTCACCTAAATCCGTACATTTTATCTTCATATGACAAGGTAAAAGTTGAGCAACCACTTTTAATAATATCATATCTTTACTCTTTAAGTACACTTCTCCTGATGAAGAATCCCATCCAATGTATGGGAAAATTCGATACAATGATGTAATTAAATTTTCTGAAGAATAGGAAAAATCGTTTGGATAATAATTACCTATAGAATCAGCCAAAACATGGAAATGTGGTAATTGCTGATACGTTTCGTAGACTAAAATCGTATTAGAAATGTCTTCTGCTTGGTAATGAAGATCTAAATAATCATCACTCATGATGAACACATGAAGCAGGTTAGTGTCTTCCGAAATTTTTTTCAACTTCTTTAGAAAAAGCGAGAAAACCCTTTTAGAGATAAATGCATTGGGATTATTAATCCATAACCAAGTTTTTTTCTGTGTTTTTTCAATTTCAGTCCTTAATAAAGTGCAATAATCATCTATCAGCATAGTGATATCCATCATATCGATTGGAAAGACTATATCTCTTTCACTGAAACTAAGCTCCAGAAAATGTTTTACCATTTCTTTGTATGTTATTGATTTGATAACTGGGTATACATGAGTCAGTGTACTTGCAAAGTTATTTTGCATACCTATTTCCATCTTTAAAAAATCATCATTCAACATTTCCAAGTGCTTCGTCAATTGAAAATCATTTTCTAGTGAATCGATAAATTTTTGCATCATACTTCCTTTTGTATAGCGATATTGTTCCAAAAAACTTTCTCGGCAATCAAGAAAATACATAGGTAAATCTTTTGCCTTCATATGCCTTTCGTCGCATTTTATGACGATACCATCATCACCATAAACATTCTCTTCCAATTCTGATAGATTTTTACCTGTACAAAATCGCTTTAGTCCTCGGTATAGTTTCCATTTAATCTCATGATTTGCACCAAAAATATAGGTTAGATTTTCTCCCTCAAATTCAAGATATTTTCCATATTCATATTCAATTGCTATCTCCACTAAATCACCACCAACTTTTGATTACCGATGACTTGTTCTTGATGTCCTTTCGTACCAACTAAGAGTTGCATATCTTCAAATTGCTTCTCGCTAACATACAGAAGTCTCACTTCGCCTATCCGAGGAATCATCCTCTTCAAAATATTCTCGTATTTCCTTCCTGCTGAACGATTTGGAACAATTCGATAATAAATCGAATATTGCAACATAACAAATCCATTTGCCAATAATTCCTTTCGAAACATTCGGTATGCACGCTGTTCCTTTTTAGTCTCCATTGGCAAATCAAACATACATAAAATCCTCATTTTCTGGTACCTCATCTTTCTGCCCCCATAAAATCCATCAATGAAACAGGATGCGCTTTGTTGCGCTCTCCAGAAATCGCTTTCAAAAAACTGCTAACATATTTTTGCATAACTTGATCCACACTGCTCTTTTTTGATAAATAGATCATTGGTTGATTAAGAAAATCAATGATTGTCAGCCGAGCCTCGTAGGTCAAAAACTCATATTCGGATAAGATATTTTGATCAATCCAATAATCCATGATTGGACGAAACGGTTCCATTAAATCGTCTACTAAATTGAAGGAGTTATACTCATTTTTGTGAAAAATACCTAGCATTGTCATTAATCCTTGACCGACAACGATTCTAGCCATTGCTGCACGAAGAATTGCGTACCCATAATTCATAGCCCCATTTACCATACAGTCATTATCCCTTGAGAAATCAACTCCATAAAGAGAATTAAAATACACTTTAGCCACATGCCCCTCTCGATTACTGTAATCTCCAGGTTGAAGTTGATTGTAAAGTTCTATCATTATTGAAAGACGTTCTTCGTTTATACCTTTGTATTTTGCAAATTCAATTTGGTTCAATATTTTTTGCCCTACAATGTCTTTCCATAGGAGCCTTTTTTTCTCCTCTAACCAATGAACTTGCTCAATTACCCGTTTAGCACAGTGATGATAATTTCCGTAATTCAACAATAATCCAGTCGGTAGATATTTATTGTCACAAACAACTAAAACGATATTGTATTTGGTAAATTGTGATAAGATATTTGTTGTGATTGAAGTATTCCCCTCTATAACCACCATACTAATATCCGATAAAGGAATTAAATATTTCTCTCCTCGCTTGAGTATTTCTAGATTATCTAATTTTAATTGTAGCCGTTCACTTTCCTTAATGTGCACAATGCGCCATGTCATATAATTCCCCCACTTCTATAAAGCTTTAAATATGCTTGTTTTTCAAAGATTCTTTTAAGTTAACCTAAAAATTAAAAACCCACTCAACAAGTTGAGTGGGAAATTCGGCATGAAGCCTTATTTTTGTAGATTCTCAAAAAATCAGTAACGGTACGAAGCGTCCTTCGTACTTTAATATTATCAATCAACAAAAGCAGTGTCAACAATATTCTTAGGATACTTTCCTTCTTTACTGATGTAATGTGGATTTCCCAATATATCTGTATTTGTTTTTAAAACTTTATAACCCTTTCGTGTAAATTTCTTTACAAATTGTCCATTGGGCGTTACTTGCCCATAGAATCCTACAATTTCTTTTGAATCAAATTTTGACCTATCAATTGGTTTCAATTCAACATATCCATTTACGTTTGGCATCGTTCTAGATCCAAATAAAAGCTCAACATATTCATCACTCTTTGTATCAATAATTTTTATCCGATCTCCTCGATACAAAGACATTAAAAATTCAGACTCTTCTCCCACTCCTTCTTCCATCTTAATTCTCTGATAATCTTCATTCACTATTCCATATTTTCCATTTTCATATTTAAGATCGGAATATTTGATTCCCATGATCTCATATTCTTCTGTTTTATCGTTATAGTAAACATCTGTTCTCCAAGGTTTCAGTGATTGTAGAACTACCTTTTTATTTTTAGCATTTTTTGGAGTAATCTCGATCTTTGATCCCAATTTGCTATCATAGTATTTCAAAGATTTGATCGCTGGTCCATTATTTTTCCTAGCATACTTTGTTACAGGGCCATGTTCTTTACGGTAATATTCAAAGGGACTTACTGGAACCACTTTTACTTTGCCGTTGTCTTGGGGTACTTCGATAGTATCTGGATAATCGATCATTATTTTTTCTAGCTTTTCAAATGTTTTAGGATCCAATTGTTGCATCAGGAATTTTGTTTTGTCTTTGTCATAAATTGATTTGAACTTTTTGTAGTCTTCGATTCCATAAATATTTTTTATTTTTCCTAAAACGTAATCTTGAGGTTGTTTGTCTTTTCCAATCATCGCTAAACGTGTGGTATAAATCGTTGCATCACTGACTTTTCGATTCATTTTTTTATCTACCTGATGATGAAATTTGATTTTGTCATGCATAAGTGAAACATTTTCAATAAAGTGAGCATAAGGCAACTGATACATTTCCTCTTTGTATATCTCCTCGTCCAAAATCTCCCCTGTTTTTAAATCAATAGTATTTTCATTGACTTTCATAGGAATAATTTCAGCATTTCGTTTCCAGAGTTTTAACATTGGTGTAACAGCAACAATTGTTGCATCGACAGCATGGTGATGATGAGTTTCACGCGATTTATTTAACCGCCAAATATCACGCAATTTGCTAGTAAGTTTTCCTCGAACAACTGTAACCTTTGTTCCTAGATTTTTACTGTGAACAAATTGCTGCAGCTCATTTAAAACTATTCTTGAGGCATATCGGGTATCAACCAAATTTCGGGCAATAAATCTTTTTCTAACTTCTATATCGTTAATATCTTTGACAAACTCGAGGTTGCGTTTTTTTGCTGGTGATATACGGGAATTAGATTTTAACATTGCTCGCATGGACTCAAATCCTTGACCCTTCCCAGACTGCATAAATCCGTATGGTGTTTGCTGGCCCTTTGCTCGATTCATTTCGCTGTAACAAAGAACTTTATTATTTTGTCCATCATCGTAGGAAATTGAAGCTGGAATAATATGATCTATGTCAAATAAGTGATCATTCCAAAACAGTTCTTCTGCACTGATTGTTTTTCCAGAATAGAGACATTTACCGTGTTGCTGATACCACATTCGAATTTTCATACGTAATTTTTTCCGCTTGTACAATTGATTTTTTAGTTGTGAATCACTCACATCGGCTAACTCCTGAAATTCTTGAAGTGCTTTCTCTTTCTCTTTCTCATTGTCTTTTTGGAACTTTTGCATTTGCTTCTTTTGCTCAACTTCATCTTCTGCATCATCACGGGGCATTTCAATTACTAAATAGTCTATGTTAGTATATTTTTTTATCAACTCATTAAAGATATCCATCGATTGCTTGACTGACTTTTTAACAACAGGATTGAAAATGTTCTCAGTCAATTTATTCACATTAATTTTTTTGGTATTCTGATAATTGGTTTTATTCTCGTGAAGCAACCCCAAATCATTGAGGATGGTCATTTGCTCTTTCGAAGTATTCAAGAGCTCTGGAATCAACAGCTTCATTGTCTTCAAGGAAAACCGATGCCATTTTTTATTGCTCTCAATTTTAAAAAAGACTTTTAAATTCAACAAATGTTCAATTAGATCATTTGTCAAAAAAGTGTACTTTTTATTAAGTCTATTAAGCTCACGTCGAATTTCTCCATTCTCAGTGTTTAAGGTAATAATTCTTCCGATCTCATCTAAAAACGTAGTTGGCCACTCATTGATCTCAATACCTAACTCCAAAAATTTATTTCTAACTGTTCGATAAACCTGCATCGAATGAAATTCTGGGTTATCCTTTCGATCGATTCGGTAGCCAGAAATGTCGCAAGGCTGCGCATTCGTAATTTTTCCAATTAATTTTATCATGTTTGGTTTTCTGTCAGCGATTGTAACTTCAGTGATAATTTGCTCTTTTTGTTCAGTAGAAAGTTTTCCATCTTCTAGCGTTGCTATTTTTAAATTGTTTAGGTCATTGAGTAGATTGTAAAGCTGTGCTGTATAGGAATTCCCTGCAGCTCTAAACTCATCAGGGAAAATTTTATCTTTCCCAATAAGTATTTCAAATAAATTATTTAGATTTGTACCATCCGTTCGATAAATTCCATAATCCGTTCTCGATTTTTCCGAACCCGGACCAATAAAATAGTCTCGTTTTCGAGCGATGATTTTTAATACCTGATCAATGAACTCTGAAGAAGTTTCTTTATGGAATTCTGCCTGTTTGTTCAACAAGCATTCGGCCTCTTTCAAATAGGCTGCGTTAGGAAAAACATTCATTAGCACTTCTGAATTGTCTTCGTCTAGATCCGTAATTTGCCCTCGTATTTTTCCGTACTTTTCCAATCGTTCGAGTTGAATTTCTGCCGGTGTCATCTTATTTAACAGGACTTGGTTAATAGCAATACTTTCTTTATACACACTGCTATTTTCACCCTCTCCTTCAAGGTCTCCCAAATCATAACTTATGCCTCGACGCTTGACTAGATGCAACAATGCCGCCGAAATTTCCTTCTTTGTTAGTTTCTCATGTAATCCCTTTACTCTTAAATGATAAGGTGTGGTATCATGACATTCACTTTTATTAGGAAGCTTATAGTTAGATAACAGATTTTTCAAATCCTTTATTCGATTTTTCCTTCTTCTCAGAAGTCGCCGCGATTGACGAAAACTTCGTCTTTCTTCATTCTTAGATGCTGTCCCGCTTGAGAAAATAGAGACTCCAGATTCTAGAATTTTACCATTTTTGTTATTTACTATTGACCATCCTACAGAAGAGATTCCGATATCCAGACCAATATTTACTGGATCATTATTTTTTACCTTTTCTGCCATATATACCCCCCATTTTGCATTTTTTGAATGTTTTTTATACTTTCGTAAAAAATGATTTAACGATTGAATTTTATTTATTTGAAAACTTTGAGCAAAATATTTCGATTTATTTAAGAGGATGCCCATTCTTTATTTTTCTTAGATTACTACATACCGTCGTAGAACTTACGATAAGGTTTGAAAAGATTTTAGAATAAGAAAAATCCCTTAAGTAGTTGAACATTTCTTTTCCTACTTAACTGTTTCACTTCTTTCTTTTTTACTCAATTACTACTTCGCAAAGAAAATCTCTTGGATAATCAAAAAACGTTACTGCTTAATTTGAGAATACAAATTTGAATTTACTCATCCTAATTATTTCGAAAGTATTTGTATAATTGATTTCTTTTGTGCATTTGAAAGTATAAAGAATATAATCTAATTTTACCAATCCACTTTCAAAAATGAAACAGCTTTCTTGATATAGTAATCTTATGGTCTTCCACACAAAAAACTCTCAGAACGCTTGTATAACGTCCTGAGAGTTTCATTTTAATTCTAACCCACACTGCCTTCCACTTAGAGTTCCAGGTGTCAGTATTGGAAATTTACTGTCATTTCGACGACTATTGGAAGTAGTTCAGATAGAAGTATATCAATAAAAATCACAGGAAATAAATAATACCGATGTAAGTTTCGGTGTAAAAAAATTGGGGCACATAGGAAAGAGGATCAATGAATTTAATCGGACATGAGCGATAATAGTCTGATCCTTAATCATTTATAATTAACCTCGCATCTGCTCAGTTGAACTCTACTTTTGATATGCGAAATAAATCTTTTTCACCTATCAAAAGTAGAGTTTTATTTGCTATGATTTTTTTGAGCGTTCTCTCATCGAAAAAATTATCTAAATATTAATTCAGCCTGATAGTCACATCGGTCATATTCTATACGATCAACAAATACTTCTTTAAATCCAAATTTTTCATATAAATGAATGGCCGGTTTTAACTTCTTGTTGGAAACCAATGTAATTTTTTTAGCTTGTTTCTCTCTAGCGTAATCAATACACGCCTTGAATACAGCACTTCCAGCACCATTTCCTTGATACTTTTCGTCCGTCGCAAGTTTTGCCACTTCCCATGTCTCTTCATCAGTTGGTATGATCATACACGTTGCTAGCACATTGTCATCCTCAATCGCGAAGTAGATCATCGCACCTTTTTCCAAATAAGCATCGACATGTTCGATTATTTCTCTATCCTCATCTTCCAAAGAAAAATATTTTTCTATCCACGCGATATTTAGATCAACGAAGGCTTGCTTAAATTTTTCATGATACTGTCTGATGATCATATCTGTTTCCCCCTAGCCTATTTATGCAATTCAAATCCTTTGAATAGCTTATCAACATGTGTTTTCTTTCCTCTAAGGGCGACACCAACTAGATTCAAATCGCCTTCATGAATATCCGCTATGACTGCCCGATTGTCTTCATCGTTGTAAGTCGTAAACAATTCTTCCGTATATATCGTACTAACCACTTGCTTACTCCGACTTTTATTTAATAATTGAAGCATCTTTTCTCCATTAGAAGAGTAAATCATGATGGGTTGTTTTGACATTGGTAAATACTCATTTCCGTCTTTGTCTCTATATACCTCACCAATAATGTCTTGCGTTCCTGCGATTCCACTCATTAAAAAAGCAGTCACATTTAGTTTTTGCCACATTTCCAAATCTTCACGTAAAACAATACTTATTTTTGTATCAAACATAACCAACACCTACTTTCTTTCAAATCAAGTCGATGATCGAACGATTGCGATCAATAAACTTACATGTTAGTATAACTTGAGATAAATATTGAATCAAATCGAATTATTCGTTTGCTTGATTCAATTAAATTGAACTGGAGAAGATTATGGAACTAAAAAACTTATACACGATCAAAAAAATCGTTGAAACAGGCAGTTATCAAAAAACAGCTCACGCACTGAATTACGCCCAATCAACGATCACGTTTCAAGTTCAACAAATCGAACGAGAACTTGACATACAATTATTTGAAAAAAAAGGAAAACGAATGGTCTTGTCACAAGCAGGGAAAGAAGTCTTTCCGTTAATTACACAGGTACTCGACTCTTCTGAGAAGCTTGCTTCTTATAACCACTCTAAAACTGATTTGCATGGCTCTTTAAAAATTGCTTTACCAGAATCATTGATTACCTATAAAATGCAGCCGATACTCAAAGCATTCAAAGAAAAAGCCCCTTTCGTTCACTTATCGCTGCAAGTAATGAATTGCTATAAGATTTACGATGAAATGATGAACGGAACGATTGATCTTGCTATCCACTATGATGTCAAAAAATACTCACCAAATATTCGCACGAAAGAAATCGCTTCGTATCCACTTACCCTCATCTCTTCACCTTTGCTAGATGACGCAGAGAGGGATTTTACTAAGGCTAATCAAAAGAAGGCGATTTGTCATATCCAAAATGATACGAATGCACTGTATTTAAAAATCTTTAATCAATATCTCAAGGAAAAGAAGATCATATTAGAAACAGAAATGGAGCTTTGGAGCATTGAATCTATCAAACGAAGTGTGGAGAGCAATTTAGGTATCGCCTTTCTTCCAAGATTTACGGTAGAAGAAGAGTTGGCAAATAGAAAGTTGATTGAACTTGAAACGGATCTATCTGAAACAAACTTTACTGCTATCTATGCTCTGAATTCTAATCGATGGATGAGTCCAGAATTAGAGCTATTCACAAAGATTTTAGATGAATACTTTACTGTTTGAAATTTTCATATGTATTTTAATAGTTCAGAAAATAAGATAATCATCCACTATTCATTTTTGTTGTATTGAAAGTTCTAATGTTAAGATTTGTTTCATCACTCTGTTCATTCCATTTTCTCGATTGTTCAGCCAACTTTTTTCAATTAATTTTTGATCATTTTTAGAAAGGTTATGTAGATACCTAAAATCCCAAATATCGTTCGTTCATAATATTCATGACTAATAAACGTGGGTATCACACAAAAATGATTGAAGATACTGACGAGAAATTTTCTCAACAGCTAGGATGTTAAAGGTTCGGGTCACAGCGTAAAATGTAAAAAAAGAAAGATCTGAGAATGCTGGTATATCAACATTCTCAGACCTTTAAAATCAATTATCCTACAGAACCTTCCATCTCAAACTGAATCAAGCGATTCAATTCAACGGCATATTCCATCGGCAGCTCTTTCGTAAATGGTTCAACAAATCCCATAACGATCATTTCTGTCGCTTCCTGTTCGGAAATGCCACGACTCATCAAGTAATACAATTGCTCCTCAGAGATTTTGGAAACTTTCGCTTCATGCTCCAGAGAAACATTGCCGTTCATGATTTCGTTGTATGGAATCGTATCTGAACGAGAAATATCATCCATGATAATCGTATCGCACTCTATATGGCTGAATGATCCTTCGCTATCACGAGTAAAACGAACCGTTCCGCGATAGTCTACCGCTCCGCCATCTTTAGCAATCGATTTAGAAACGATCGAACTCGACGTGTTTGGCGCATTATGGATCATACGGGCCCCATTGTCCAATACGATGTTTTTGCCAGCGACTGCGATAGACAGCATCGTTCCGCGAGCACCTTTTCCATTCATGTAAACACTTGGGTACTTCATTGTAACCTTGGAACCCAAGTTCCCGTCTACCCACTCCATCGTGGCATTTTCTTGCGCTTGTCCACGTTTGGTTTCTAAACTGTATACATTGTTTGACCAGTTTTGAATCGTTGTATAACGACAATACCCGTCTTTTTTGACAAAGACCTCTACTACGGCAGCATGCAAGCTGTCAGAAGAGTAAGTCGGTGCTGTACAGCCTTCCACATAATTGATGCTGGCACCTTCGTCAACGATAATCAATGTCCGCTCAAATTGTCCCGTGTTGGCTGCATTGATTCGGAAGTATGATTGAATCGGGATATCCGTTTGAACGCCCTTTGGTACGTAAATAAACGTTCCGCCTGACCAGGCAGCAGAGTTCAATGCGGCCAATTTATTATCTGATGGTGGTACCAAGGTTCCAAAATATTCTTTGAATAATTCTGGGTATTCTTTCAAGGCTGAATCCGTATCGGTAAAAACGATGCCCAATTTTTCGAACTCATCCTTCATATTATGGTACACAACCTCTGATTCATACTGAGCGGAAGCCCCTGCCAAATAAGCTCGCTCTGCTTCAGGGATTCCTAAACGTTCAAAGGTCGTTTTGATTTCTTCTGGGACATCATCCCAATCACGAGCTGGTTTATTGCTGGACTTAATATAGTAATTGATCTTATTGAAATCCAAATCGGATAGATCTGGTCCATAATCGGGCATTTCTAATTTGTAGAATGTTTCTAACGACTTCAAACGGAAGTTCAACATCCATTCGGGTTCTCCCTTGACACGGGAGATTTCGCGAATGACTTCTTCTGACAAGCCTTCTCCTGTCGTAAAGACGGGTTTAACGTCATCATGGAAGCCAAATTGATATTCTTCTTGTAATTCAGGTACGCTCATAATTCCCGCTCCTATTCTTTATGAAATTGACCTGCTGTGGCTTTGCCTTCATCATCTGTCAAGGCTTTGCCTAATGCTTTCCAAGCTAAGGTCGAGCACTTGATCCGGGCTGGGAATTTTGCAACGCCGCTAAGCATGGCTGCTTCGCCCAGTGCATCTGTGTCTTCCTCGTTTAGCTGATTGCCTTGAACCATTTGAGCAAAACTTACAGCGAGATGCTCTGCTTCTTCTACTGTTTTGCCGATTACCGCATCCGTCATCATTGATGCACTGGCAGTACTGATAGAACAGCCACTGCCAGAAAATGCGATGTCCTTGATGATCCCATCCTTTACGGATAACTCCAACTCAATCACATCTCCGCAGGTAGGGTTGTTCATTTCAATGGTGCGTGTGGAATCATTCAATTTCCCAAAGTGGTGCGGACGAGAAGAATGATCCAAAATCACTTGTCGGTACAGATTGTCTAATTTAGATAATGCCATCTTTGAAAAACTCCTTTGTGGCTTCTAGAGCAAAAATCAAACGATCCGCATCTGCTTTGTTGTTATAGAAATAGAAGCTTGCTCGGGCAGTCGCCGGCAAGTGCAAATACTTCATTAAAGGCTGTGCGCAGTGATGGCCTGCACGAACAGCAACACCTTCCATATCCAATGCAGTTGCTAAGTCATGAGGATGCACACCCTCTAAATTGAAAGCCAGCACACCCGTATGATCCTTCGTATCTTGAGGACCGTAAATCGTCAATCCATCAATTGCTTGCAATTTAGGCATTACGTAATCGACTAATTCCTGCTCGTAGCGATGAATGCTGTCCATCCCGATCTCTGATAAGTAATCGATTGCGGCGCCTAATGCGATCGCTCCTGCGATATTTGGCGTACCTGCCTCGAATTTCCAAGGCAGTTCTTTCCATGTACTGTCGTACAGATTGACGAAATCGATCATCTCTCCACCAAATTCAATAGGTTCCATTTGCTCTAAAAGTTCTCTTTTTCCATATAGTACACCAATTCCAGTTGGTCCGCACATTTTGTGGCCACTAAAGGCATAAAAATCAGCATCCAGCTCTTGAACATCGACTTTCATATGGGGAACAGCTTGGGCACCATCCACGATCATCACCGCACCATTTTGATGTGCCAGCTGCACCAATTCCTTGATAGGGTTAACAACACCTAAAACGTTAGAGACATGGGCGATTGAAACGATCGCTGTTTTGGAATTGATGACTTTTTTTGCTTCTTCAAGATCCAGAAAACCGTCCTCAGTTATCGAGATATAGCGAAGGGTAGCGCCTTTTCGATTCGCCAGCTGCTGCCAAGGAATAATATTGGAATGATGCTCCATGAAAGAGATCACGATCTCATCACCTTCTTGAACAAATGCATCTCCATAGCTGCGTGACAGCCAGTTTAAACCAGTCGTGGTTCCGCGGGTAAATAATACTTCTGCTGTTTCCTTTGCATTGATAAATGTCCGGATTTTCTCACGACTATTTTCATAGTCAGCTGTCGCACGTTCTGCTAACGTATGGACGCCTCTGTGGACATTCGCATTGTCATTCTCGTAGTAATGCCGCAACGCATCCAGCACCAAGGTCGGTTTTTGCGTCGTTGCTGCATTGTCGAGATACACTAGCGGCTCATCATTGACTTCTTGAAAAAGAATCGGAAAATCCTTCCTTAATTGTGTAAAATCGATCATTTTTTCGTCAACTTCCCTTCGATCGTATCGATCAATTGGCTGCGGGTTGTTTTCACGGGGATAGCAGTGATCACAGGTCCTAAGAATCCACGAATTACTAAACGCTCTGCTTCCTCTTTGGAAATACCGCGACTCATCAAATAAAACAATTCTTCTGGGTCAATGCGTCCTACACTGGCTGCATGTCCAGCAGTTACTTCATTTTCTTCAATCAAAAGGATCGGATTAGCATCCCCGCGTGATTTGGTTGAGAGCATCAACACACGGCTTTCTTGCTGCGCATCTGCGCCTTTTGCGCCACGCAAAATGTGACCAATGCCATTAAAGGTCAACGTTGATTTTTCTAAAATGACACCGTGCTGCAAAATATGGCCGATCGTATGCGGCGCTTTGTTCGTCACTCGCGTATCGATCCCTTGGATTTGTTTGCCGGTGCTGACCGCAACGATCTTGACCTCGGCATGTGCACCATCACCGACTAAATCAGAATCAAAATCTGCGACGACATTGCCATCATTCATAATCCCGATCGCCCAATCGACCATCGAATCTCGCATCAAATATCCGCGACGATTCATATAAGTCGCCAGGTTCTTCCCTAATGAATCCACTGCTGAGAACTTAATCCGTGCACCTGGTTTGGCAATAACTTCCACCACCACGTTTCCGGAAAGTTTTTTTGCCGCTTCTCCTCGACTTTGAAAACGTTCCAAATAAGAGAACTCGCTGTTTTCTTCAGCAATGATCAATACATGTTTGAAAAAATGCGCGTCTTCATCTCCGTTATGGATAAATAGCGTTTCTAAGGCTTCCTCAATCACTACGTTCTTTGGAACATACAAAAATACACCGTTATTCATAAATGCCGCGTGTAAAGCCGTCAGCGAGTTTTCATCCATTGGAACGGCTTTTGTCATATAGTATTCCTTTACCAACTCTGGATGCTCCTGCATCGCAGTCATCAAATCCGTAAAAATGACGCCTTTCTCGGCTAATTCAGGTGAGATTTGTTCGAGGATCGTTTGCTCCCCAGTTTGTACCACCATTGGATTGTCACCAATCTGGTCAAAGCTCGGCACATCACCGACAGCTTCCTGACGTTCCGTTTTTACGTTGTATAAGGACCAGCGGGCAAATTTTACTTTTTCGATCACTGGTAAAGGCAATTGTTCGATTTTCTCCAACGCACTGACACGCAGATCCGTCATCCATTGAGGCTCTTCCCATGAAGCGGAATAGCTCTTCACGGCATCAAGATAATCCATCCATTTTGTCATTTATCTTGCCTCCTACACTTCTTCTTTATATTCGATACCTAATTCAGCTGAGATTCCAGCATAACCTTCAGCTTCTAAGCGTTTTGCTAATTCTGCATCGCCAGTCAAAACAATTTTCCCATCCATCATAATATGAACGATGTCTGGCACGATGTAGTTTAATAAACGTTGGTAATGCGTAATGATCAATGCCCCGAAGTTTTCTCCACGCATCGCATTGATACCTTTTGAAACCACCTTTAGAGCGTCAATGTCCAGTCCGGAATCAATCTCATCTAAAATAGCAAAAGTCGGTTCGATCATCAACAATTGAAGAATCTCGTTGCGTTTTTTTTCACCACCAGAAAACCCTTCATTCAAATAACGTTCCGCCATCTCTTCCGGCATATTCAACAGTTCCATTTTTTTATCTAGTTTTTTTAAAAAATTCATAACAGAAATTTTGTCTTCTTCCTCACGTCCAGCGTTCATTGCCGCCCGCATAAATTCAGCATTGCTGATGCCCGGAATCTCACTAGGGTATTGCATGGCCAAGAACAAGCCTAAACGTGCACGTTCATCTACTTCCAGATCCAACACGTTGGTTCCGTCAAATATGATTTCTCCTTGCGTTACTTCATAATTGGGATTTCCCATAATCGCAGCGGATAAGGTCGACTTTCCTGTACCATTTGGCCCCATGATGGCATGGATTTCTCCCGTTTTCATGGTTAAGTTGACACCTTTTAGGATCTCTTTATCTTCAATAGACACATGCAAATCTTTAATTTCTAAAACAGACATGAAATTCCCTCCAAAATATTTTTTCGTTCTCACCTATTTTAGACTAATTGAGAATGTAATTCAAATGGATTCCGCAACTTTCTATTTTAAAATGCAAATTTTATTTAGAATCATTATCAAATTAGGAAGAATAAAAAATTCTTAATTTGACAAGTGAGGATTCAAAAGTGGAAAAAGCAGGTTTCTTTTTCATTTCACCCCTCTTTTCACATTTCCAAAGCTATTTCAACAAATAATTGAATCTAAAAAAACATGCAATCAGCTTTATCCACCAATTGCATGTTTCATAGTCATTTATTCAGAGACAGGTTTTACTGAGCCATCCCATTTTTCCAAGATCCAGTCTTGTACCTCTTTGTCGTGCAGCACGTTAATCAGTTTTTTGATGCGCTCGTCATCCTTGTCTTCGGTGCGAACAGCAAGAATATTCACATATGGAGAATTATCGCTTTCCAATAAAACCGCATCTTTTACTGGATTCAAATCAGCTCCATAAGCAAAGTTGGCATTGATCGCTACTAAATCTCCCTCTTCATTGTTGTATGCAGAGGTCAATAACGCGGGGTCCACATTATGTTCGAATTTTAAATTCTTAGGATTTTCAGAAATATCATCAAATGTTGCCGTGTTCAAATCCACGCCGTCTTTTACTTTAACCAAGTCAGCATTTTGCAGAATCGTAATAATACGGCCCCAGTCGGATTCAGAACTTGAAGTAACTATCGTGGCGCCCTCCTTCAGATCCTTGATGTCTTTGATTTTTTTCGAGTACAAGCCCATTGGTTCGATATGAACACCGCCTGCATCGGTGAATTTGTAGTCATTTTCTTCAACAGCTTTTTCAAAGAATGGCTTGTGCTGGAAGTAGTTGGCATCGATGTCTCCATCTGCCAATGCTTTATTCGGCAAAACATAGTCATCAAAGTTCTTGATTTCCAGATCGATTCCTTCTTTTTCCAACAATGGTTTTACATGATCTAAAATTTCTGCGTGTGGTGCTGGAGAAGCGCCGACGGTCAATTTCTGATTCGCATCACCAGAGCTGCTGTCTCCTGTTGCATCATTGCCTCCGCCGCAAGCTGCCAAACCGATCGTTGCAAAAGCAACGGTTGCTAATAAAAATAATCTTTTCTTCATTTTAATTCCCCCTGTTTTTTATCGTTTATCTGTTTTCTTCGTCAAAAAGTCGCCGACTCCCTGAACGATAAACACAATGATTAAAATAATAACTGTTGCTACTAAAGTAACGGTGTAATTTCCCCGCTGATAGCCTTCTTGCCAAGCCAGTGCGCCTAGCCCGCCGGCTCCAATCGCTCCTGCCATTGCTGTAAATCCGATCATCGAAACAGAAGTGACCGTCAAGCCAGAAATCAATGCAGGCAAGCTTTCTGGAATCAATACCTTTCGAATGGTCTCCCAATAGCTGGCACCCATCGCATCTGCCGCTTCCAGCACACCGCTGTCGACTTCGCGAAAGGCGATCTCCACAAGTCTTGCGTAAAATGGAGCAGCTGATAATACCAGAGCCGGAATAGCTGCCTTCGCACCTAGCATGGTACCAACCAACGCCTTAGTAAAAGGAATGATCAGCACCATCAGGATCATAAACGGTGTAGAACGAAACACATTGCTGAGAATAGAAACAATTCCATACAATAGGCTGCGTCCCGTGGAATGTTTTCGGCCTAAAGTATACAACGCCAGTCCCAGCAATAATCCGATCACGAACACGATCACCATAGAGATCACCGTCATGAACAGTGTATCGTAAATGGCCTGCTGCAATGTCGTCAGATCCACCTGCTGAAAATTCAAATACGTCTCTGAAAAGCTCCTATCCACGATGCAGCACCTCCACTTCTACATGTTGACTTTGAATATAGGCGATCGCTTGATTGATTTCTTTTTCGTCTCCAGCCAATTGAACGGTCAACGTGCCGAATGAATTGCCGTCTGCACGTTCAATGTTGCCATAAACAATACTGATATCGACTTTATACTTGCGGATCGCTTGCGAGACGACAGGCTCTCCTGCATTGTTTTCCAAAAACTTCAACGTCGCTAAAGTTCCTACTGGATTTTCTTTGATAAACTCGGTAATCAAACTTGACGTATCTTCCTTCGGTTCCAGCTCCTGCTGAACAAAGACTTTAGTGACTGCTTGTTGCGGATGGCGGAAGACGTCCTTCACATAGCCCTCTTCAACGATTTTTCCTTGCTCCATGACGGCGACCTTGTTGCAGATTTTACGAATCACATTCATCTCATGAGTGATCAAAACAATTGTCAAACCTAGTTTTTCGTTAATGTCTGCCAACAGCTCCAATACTTCCTCCGTGGTCTGCGGATCTAACGCACTGGTTGCTTCGTCACACAAGAGAATATCAGGATCGTTGGCTAACGCACGAGCAATCCCAACACGCTGCTTTTGTCCACCGGATAATTGAGAAGGGTACGCATCTCCGCGCCCTTCCAGCCCAACTAATTTTAGCAGTTCTTGCGCCTTGCTTTTTCGCTCAGCTTTGCCAATCCCCGACAGCTCTAAAGGCAATTCAATGTTTTCCAAAACTGTTCGCGACCATAACAGGTTGAAATGTTGAAAAATCATCCCTACCTTTTTCCTAAAACTTCTTAAAGCTGAGCCATTTAGATTGGCTATGTTTTGTTCTTTGATAATGACTTTTCCAGTGGTAGGTAATTCCAACCCGTTCAACAGACGAACTAAAGTGCTCTTTCCAGCACCAGAATATCCAACGATTCCGTAAACGTCTTTTGGTTCCACCATCAGATCGACACCACTTACTGCGTGGATCTGTCCACTTTTTCCAGAAAAGGTCTTTTCCACCTGATGTAATTCAATCAGTGCCATTTGTATTCCTCCTGCCCCTTACTCGATTTTCCGACAAAAAAAGCTCTCGTCCTAACATGTACAACTGTACACTTAGGACGAAAGCTTTGACTTCCGTGTTACCACCTACATTTGCAAGGACCCTCACGAGTACCTGCCTCATCCAGTACTTGATTTACTCGCATACTGTAGTGCTGTAACGGGCACCCCCGTAATTGACTCACCCAGGCTCGTCAATTCTGCTCAAAGACCATCTTCCATCTGATCGCCGTTACTCCTTTTCAGCTTGCCGGAGCTCTCTTGGAACATTGATTAGATGTACTCTTCTTTTCGTTGCTTTAGGTTCTATTTGAAAGGATTATAGCAAACTTTAAAAATCCCTGTCAAACGTTTTAACCATTTTATAATTTTTCAAAGGCTTCTGGATCAACCTGACGCAAAGAAAGTACCCATGCATCCAGTTCATCTTCTGTATTTAAAGCGTGAGGATTTTTGTCCGCTTTTTCATTGATCGATGACACCACGCCAGTCACTGGACTTTTGAATTCATTGACCGCTTTTTCAGCCTCTACTTCAAAAATAGGTTCTCCTGCTTGAATCGTTTGACCAATCTGCGGAAAAGACACGAAGGAAATTTCTCCTAAATCCTCTTGTATTTCCTTAGTCAAGCCCATGCAGTACTCTTTATCGTTATGCAAAATCCACAAACCGTCTTTTTTCTTTAAGTGTGCCATTTTACTTAATTGCTCCTTCATATCTGTCTTCGTTAAACCCGTTGATCACAAACTCATGGTCTTTTAGGATCAATGGCCGTTTGACCAACATGCCATCGCTAGACAATATACGACTTGCTTCTGAAACAGTCAAGTCATTTATTTTATCCTTAAGATTTTGTTCACGATACTTCATTCCGCTTGTATTAAAAAAGCGTCTGACAGGCAATTCGCTCTTCGTTAACCACGCTTCAAATTCTTCCGCAGAAGGTGTTTCTGTGATCAAATCAAGTGTCTGATACTCAACTCCCTTTTCGTCGAGCCATTTTTTGGCCTTTTGGCAGGTTGAACATTTCGCATACCAATAAAACTTATACACTTCTTCTCCTCCTTAGAGACGGTGGTTCTTGTTTATTTGCTGTTTGATATCGCATCGATAAAATCAGTCCGATCCCAATCATGTTTCCTAATATAGAGGACCCTCCTTGACTGACAAACGGCAGTGGAATCCCAGTCAGCGGCAGCAAGCCAATATTGGCTCCAATGTTTTCGAATACATGGAACAACAGCATCATAATGATTCCGGTTGCGATATAGGTGTAAAATTCGTTGTTCATGTCAAAACATACTCGAATCATACGATAAATCAAAATGAAATACAATAGAATTAGAAAAGCACCGCCGATAAATCCAAAATTTTCACCAATGACACTAAAAATCATATCGGATTCACGAACGGGCACATAAACGTTGCTGACATTGTACCCTGTTCCGAACATTCCGCCAGAGCCGATCGCCATCAGAGCATGGGCTAGTTGAAAGCTTTGACCTTGAGGATCATGAAACGGATCGATCCATGAATCGATTCGGGCAAACTGGTAATTTTTAAAACCAATCGTGCTTAACAGTTCTCGACCAAAATCAGTCGTGACCAATAAAATCAGAGAACTTCCTAAAACAACGGCCAATACCACTGTGGGTACAACGATACGCCATGAAATACCAGAAATCAAAAACATGCCCGCAAAAATAGCCAAAAACACTAGCATCGTGCCGAAATCATCCTGGGCCATAATCAATATCAGTATAGGCAAGGTGACTAAAACCATCTTGCCGATCAACTGTACATCCGTTTTGACCGAATGAAACTTTGTCCTCACATTATGCTGAGTGATGATCATAGCCATCATCAGGATATACGCAATTTTCATTAATTCAGAAGGCTGAAAAGTCACTGGACCTACCCGAAACCAGTTTTTTGATCCAGTCGAAGCTGCCAACGTAGGATCATAAAACCAAAGCAATGCCAACATTACAGCAAGACCAATGGTGTATAGAAAGGGCGTGATACGCCAAAGTAATTTGGCATCCAAATGAATAATAATAACAACTACTAAAGCTCCCAAAGCATACCATATTCCTTGCATGGTCATGCTGCGAAAAATATTTGGGTCCCTTGGATCGTGAGTTAAAGCCACATAAAGGGCTAACAACCCGATCAAGCATAATAAAAATACGGGTAAAATGACCCCGTAATCAATGCGGTTATCGTTTCCTCTTTTTCGATTCTTCATTTCCCATCTCTCTTCCAACAGTATACTTTGACTATTATAGACGCTTCCGTTAACAAAGAAAAGTCAGCCTACAGTACTTTGAAAATTCTTTCCTTTTATTCTAATTCTTTTATATAATGAAAAAATTTTCTATTAAACTTTCATTTTCTAACCCTAAAACCATTCATTTAATCATAATCTCATGTTAAAATGCTACTATGTGATAATTATCAATTTTATTATTTTTGGGGGAATTATGTTTTTCTTTCTAGTCATCCTATTATTTATAACATACAAAATTACAAATCAGCCAAGAAAAACGTTTATACTGACGGGTCTTTACTTGACCTTATTTTATGTAGTTGCGACTGCTCTCTTATGGCGACAGGCAGGCTTATCGATGACAGAGGCTTCAAGTTGGCTGTTTCCAACCTCTGCCTTTCCCTGGCATGGGTTGTTAGCTGTTTTGTCCATGCTTGCTATAGCAGGTGGTGTCTATTTTATTCATAAAATAGTACATGAGCGTAAAATGCAAAGGATCTATTCTTTTCATTGGCAGCAATGGGTGATATTTTTCTCCAGCTGTGTCTTTATTTTTACCGGCTCTCTTGTTTTCTCCAGCAGCCGCTGGGCAACCCGCTACTTTGGCAACCTTCAAGTAGATTCGATCTTTTATACCTTGAGTCAGCCAATCTCCGGAGCAGCCTCGATCCAATTAGAGCATTTTATCTTTTCACCATTGTTGAATAGTCTTATCCTGGCTATTTCAGTTGGCACGATTTTTTACACGATGTCTAACTTCTTGATTACTTTTATCAAGCCGCTTAGCCAACGATTTCTACACATTCGCGGCTTGTTCAAACTGAGCTTGATTTTCTTTTTTGTGATGGTCACTCTTAGTGTGCGTGAAGTTGGGTATGCCGAAATTAAGACTTTCTTGTTTGAAGATACAGAATTGTACAACAAAAAGTATTTGGATCCTAAAGAACAGCAGATTTCTTTTCCTGAGAAGAAGCGGAATCTAATCTACATCTTTTTAGAATCGATGGAAAGCAGTTACTTTTCAAAAGAACAAGGAGGCATTCAAGAGCAGAACTTGCTTCCGCGTTTAACTGAATTTACAAAAGAAGGAATCAGCTTTTCAAATAGTGACCAAATGGGCGGAATGTTGGAGATTCCGGGGGCCAATCAAACGGTAGCGGCAATGGTTGCGCAAACTTCAGGTATCCCTTTACGTACCTCCAATCCCCTGGATGCAAACAATTATGGCCCAAACAGCACTTCTTTTTTACCAGGAGCTTATTCGATCGGCGAAGTATTGGAAGAAGAAGGGTATAACCAAACCTTATTGATTGGATCAGAGGCAAGCTTTTCTGGGAGAGATAAATACTTCAGTCAACATGGGAATTACGAGATTCTAGACTACTATGCAGCCATCGAAAAAGGCTGGATTCCAGAGGACTATCGGATTTGGTGGGGATACGAGGATCTGAAACTACTCGACTTTGCGAAGTCTACACTGTCTGACCTAAGCAAGCAAAAAGAGCCATTTAATTTTACGATGCTGACCGCCGATACTCATTTTGAAGATGGACTACTGTTGCCAGAGACGCCCAATGAATTCGATGATCAATACAGCAATGTGATTCATTTTTCAGACCAAATGCTGGGAGATTTTCTTGATTGGGTTAAAAAGCAGCCATTTTATAAGAATACAACGATTGTTATTTCCGGTGATCATTTGACAATGGACAGCGATTTCTTTGAGGATGCCCCTGAAGAATACCAACGTACGGTCTTCAATCTGATTCTTAACAGTCCTAAAAAAACAAAGGCTACGAAAAATCGACAATACAGCGCAGTGGATATGTATCCAACAACCCTGTCTGCACTGGGCGCAACCGTTTCTGGGAATCGCTTAGGCTTGGGCACCGACCTGTTCTCCGATACACCAACCTTGATTGAGGAAATGGGCTACAAAGAATTTAGCAAAGAGCTTTCGAAACGCTCCAAATATTATGAAAAATATATTATTCAAGGCACGGATCAACCGGAAAAATCTACATCAGATACAACAGGCAGTACGACGACTGGAACTACCACAACAGAAACTAAATAACTACAGAAACCACCATTCATCGATCCAGCTTCGATAAATGGTGGTTTTTTCAAAATCTCTGCCCCTAAGTCACAACGTATTTCTGTTATTCTTCCATTTTTCGCTAAACAAAATAGCCCCATCACCCGATCACAAGGAGGAGCTGCTTGATTATTTCGTTGCGCAATACTTATATTTTACAAGCGCAATGCGGCCCCGCTCATCAAGACTTTCCCATTTGGAAAATCCATTCGCTTGTTTCCGAAAAAGAAGTGAGCGACTGAGTTGTCTTTTGATAGCACTACTTTTTTCAAGTCTATCTACTCCTCCGTTAATGGAATTTTTCCCTTATCTTTCTTCAATTTGATATAATCTCTTTTAAGGAGGTCATATTTTGAGCTATTTATTATTGCTTTTTATTATTGTTCTTTGTCTGTATCATCTATATCTATCAAAAACTGCATCGCTTTATCGCAAGAATAAACATACTGAAAAAGTTTCTTTACTACTAAATAGGTTTATCTTAATTGCTCCTATTTTTGGTCTGATCCTTTTTTCCGTCTTTTTGAATACCATTCTCAAAGGCAATTTGCGGAAAGAAGTTCTCATGCTCTGATTCTGTTTTTTCTGTGGTTATTGTTCACAAGAATCTATATCTTTTTGATAAGTTTAAAACCTCAAAAATACACTTTATTTCGTCTGATCGTGACTGGCGTATTTCTCCTAATACTGATTATTTATCTTACTCCGTTGGACCGATACGTCTTCGCTCTATTCAGTAAGTTTGAAAACTGGACTTACCTTCTAGGAGTATTTGAATGTTCTGTTTTTTACGCTGGTTATTCCTTCAAGAAAAATAACTAATGAACTGCCCTAAGCTATCTGATTTATGATAGCTTTTTAATTTCTACTACAAAAACAGATGGTAATTTTGAACTTTCAACATCTCTTGTCGTATTTGGAACCGATTTGTAAAGCGTGCGGGGCTTCGAGAAATTCGTTTTCACGACTTGCACGCATCACTAACATTCCTGTAAAAGCCGTACAAGAGCTTCTAAGTCAACAGGATTAAAAGAAACCAAACGTACTGCAAGTGGTCGATTCTCTGATCTCTTAAGCGAATGATTTTGTTACTGAATAAATTGTCCTTAGCTTCTCTGACCACAAAGTAAAAAAGTCCAAATTAAAAAGCCGTCAACATCTTGAGTTATCCTTGATGTGACGGCTTTTATTAGATATGCCAGCTGCAGGACTCGAACCTGTGACCTGCGCGTTACGAGTGCGCTGCTCTACCAACTGAGCTAAGCTGGCGATTAGTACATATGAAATTATAAAAAACTTTTACGAAATTGTAAAGGCGAATCTTCTGACAAAAGCGATTACATGAAAATTTTCCGAAAAAATGGTATAATTAACTATACTACAAAGGGGGAATTTTACTATGGCAACATTTGGAAAAATGGACACGCACATTGACCCTTCAGAAGCAGGAAAGAAATTTCCTGTACAGACACATGTTACGTTTCTTGTTCACGACAAGCCGCAAACAGGGATTGTTACAAAGCAGCTTAAAAATTCGGCAATCGTCGAATTGGACGAGCGTAAGGACAATGGGTCTTTGATGACACAATCGAACGGTATCGTCGTCATCAACTACAAACAGCTTAAAAAAATCCGATGATGGACGTTTTAAATAAAAAGAGGTTCGATCTCATTTTTGAGAGATCGAACCTCTTTGTTTATTTTGTTCCGAACAAGCGGTCACCTGCATCGCCTAGTCCTGGCACGATATAGCCATCTTCATTCAGTCGCTCATCTAACGCCGCAGTGTAAATATCCACGTCCGGGTGAGCATCCTGTAACGTTTTCACTCCTTCAGGTGCAGCAACTAAACAAACAAATTTCATGTTTGATGCCCCACGTTTCTTTAAAGAATCGATCGCCATCACTGCCGATCCTCCAGTCGCCAACATTGGGTCGACGATGAACAATTGACGGTTATCAATGTCCTCAGGCAATTTGATAAAATATTCGTGAGGCTCTAATGTTTCTTCATCACGGAATAAACCGATATGTCCTACCTTTGCAGCCGGGATCAATTCCAAGATGCCGTCGACCATTCCAATACCGGCACGCAGAATCGGGATGATCGCTACTTTTTTACCAGTCAATGTTTTTTGAATAGATTTCGTCATTGGTGTTTCGATTTCGATATCTTCTAAAGGCATGTCGCGAGATACCTCATAGGCCATCAAATTGGCGATTTCTCCTACTACCTCACGAAAGACTTTTGTTCCACAATCTTTGTCACGGATGATCGTTAATTTGTGTTGAATCAACGGATGATCAATTACTTGAAATTTACCCATTGTACATTGCTCCTCACCTATATTTATTTACTTTCATTATAAGTTAATCGGTCCAAGAAAACTAGTCTTTATCCTAGTCTTCGATTGGGTGTGCTGCTGTCAATTCAGCAACCCCAGCTTTAACCTCTTGCAATTTCTCAGGCTTTTCTTTAGAACGCAACGCTGCAATAATCAATTCCGCTACTTTTTTAGCATCTGCTGATTGGAAGCCGCGACTTGTGATTGCAGCGGTTCCGATTCGAATCCCACTAGTGATAAATGGACTCTTTGTTTCAAATGGAATTGAATTCTTATTAACGGTGATGTTGACAGAATCCAAAAGATGTTCTGCCTCTTTCCCAGTTACTCCGAAACCAGTTACATCCAACAAAATCAAATGATTGTCCGTTCCGCCAGAGATGACACGAGCATCTTCTGTTTGCTGGAAGACCTCTACCATTGCTTTCATATTATCGATGACCTGCTGACTGTAGACTTTGAAATCAGAAGCCAGAGCTTCTTTAAAGGCTACTGCTTTTGCAGCAATCACATGTTCTAAAGGCCCACCCTGTGTCCCAGGAAATACAGCGCTATTGATCTTCTTAGCCAACGCTTCGTCATTAGTCAAAATCAACCCGCCCCGCGGACCACGCAACGTTTTATGGGTTGTTGAGGTCACGATATCTGCATAAGGCACTGGATTTGGGTGCAGCCCTGCAGCAACCAATCCCGCGATGTGAGCCATATCGACCATTAATTTGGCTCCGACTTCGTCCGCTATTTCACGGAATTTGGCAAAATCAATGATTCGACTGTATGCACTAGCCCCAGCAATAATTAGCTTAGGCTGATGTTTTTTAGCAATTGCCAGCAGATCATCATAATCAATCTCTTCGGTTTGCTGATCCACTCCGTAAGCGACAAAATGGTACGTTTTTCCACTAAAGTTGACGGGTGATCCATGAGTTAAATGGCCCCCAGCAGCTAGATCCATCCCCAAAACAGTATCTCCAGACTCGATCAAGGCCAAATAAGCAGCCTGATTCGCTTGAGAACCTGAGTGTGCTTGAACATTGGCATATTTTGCTCCAAATAGTTCCTTTGCGCGATCAATCGCTAAATTTTCGACGATATCGACAAACTCACAACCGCCATAGTAGCGTCGACCAGGATAACCTTCCGCGTACTTGTTGGTCAAAATGCTCCCTTGTGCTGCACGAACATTGGCAGAAACAATGTTTTCAGAGGCAATCAGCTCCAAATTATTTTGCTGACGCTTTGTCTCCTGCTCGATTGCTTCCCATAACTCCGGATCTAGTGCTGTATAGTCCATGTTATCTCCCCTTTTCTTTCGTTGATTGTATCTAGTATACGAAAAGTTTTCTAGATAATCGAACGTTTTTAACTATTTTTCTGAAAAATATTTTTGTGAAGCTGCTTTTTTTAACCGATTCATATACGCAGCCCCCAAAGAATCCTCTTCAATTATTTGTGCAAAAATCAAATCTATTTGTCCAGCTTCATCTAAAGCACGCAACCCGCTATATAAACCTCTGGCTGCTGCCTCAACGGTGTCGTCGTCAAAGATATAGCGGTCCTGACTCCTATACTTCTCAGCTATCGCAGGACCTGCTAGTATACCAACCCGCTTGTTCTCTGTTTTAGCCCAATCCATTGCAGGCTGCCACTGATTTTCTTGGATCATCAGTACAGGGGTATCAGGAGAATAGTGTTTATATTTCATCCCAGGAGCTTTCGGTGTTTCACTTTCTATCACTAAATGCTGATCTAACAAAACTTCCACACCCAATGCCGCTTCCAGCATTTCTTTAGTAATTGCTCCAGGTCGAAGAATCGTCGGAACTTCTCCGCTCATATCCAATACTGTCGATTCAACACCAATTTTTGTTGCTCCATCATCCAATATCCCAGCAATTTTTCCGTTTAAATCATGAAAAACATGAGCGGCCGTTGTCGGACTTGGTTTGCCAGACGTATTTGCACTCGGCCCGACCAGCGGATCTCCAACCTTTCTAATCAATTCGAGTGTTTTTTTATTGTCTGGCATACGAAAGGCTGCTGTGGATAAACCACCCGTAACAATTGAAGCGAGTGTGTTTTTTTTGATAGGAAAGATCAACGTGAGCGGGCCCGGCCAAAAAGTCTTGACTACGCGATCGGTTAATGGATGATACTTTTCCACATAGGGTCTAGTCATCTCAAAATCAGCCACATGTACGATCAAAGGATTATCGCTCGGCCTTCCTTTCACCTCAAAAACTTGCTTGACTGAATCGGGATAAAGCGCATCAGCACCCAATCCATAGACCGTTTCGGTTGGAAAAGCCACTAAACCCTTATGCTTTAATATCTGTGCCGCTTGGTCCAATTCCTCTGCTTGAAATAGTTTTGTTTCCACAGTTTTTCCACAGTCCTTTTTTTTAGTTTTCTTGTTGCATCAATCTACAACTAACAACTATCCACTTTCTGTGGATAATGCATTTGTCAAGTGTGTATAACTCTGTTGATAACTTCTGCAGCGTATTCAAGCTTGTTGCATCAATGTTCTTTTATCAAAAATATTCAATAAAAAAATTTTTTCCACATTTATTGCATATTCGAAACGACTACGATTCGATCATTCCCTGACAAATCTTTTCTAACCGTCACTGATTTATCGGGAAATGCCTGCTGCATCATTTCTTTGACTGCTTTTCCTTGCTGAAAGCCGATTTCTAAAAAAAGCATTCCTGTCGGCTTCAAAAGAGCAGGTCCCTCTTGCGCAATTCGTTGGTAAACAGCCAACCCATCCTTCTCAGCAAACAATGCGCCTTTCGGTTCATACTTTCGAACACTTTGATCCATCAGGGACCATTCGTCTTTACTGATATAAGGGGGGTTGCTGATAATGATATCTTGTGGTTCATTGACAGCGTTCAACACATCGCTTTGATAAAAAGTAATTTCAGCCCCCAGTAGTTGTGCGTTCTCTTTCGCAACAGCTAGTGCATCTGCTGAAATATCCAATCCAGTAACAGTCCAATTTGGCCGTGCCAATTTCAGACTGATTGCGATCGCACCCGTACCAGTTCCGATATCAACGACCCGCAATGGGCTGCTGACCGAACTCATTTCTAAACAGGTCATCACCAGCTCTTCCGTTTCCGGACGAGGGATCAAGGTATGCTGATTCACTTTCAACCGATGATTCAGAAAATAGCTGTACCCCAACATATAGCTCGGAGGGATATCTAGCATCAACTGGTCGAGATCGGATTTAATCACTCGCTGTTCTTCCTCCGAAATCTCTTCGCGCATATGCATCAACCATTGTGTCTTGTCCCAGCCTTTTCGTTCCAAAAAAAGATATTCGATGGCAAACCCTTCTTTTCCGGCTGCTTCTAAAAAAGAAGAAGCCCCAGAAAGGACTTCTACATATGTTTTAGCCATTTTGCATCTCTTCCAATTTCTGTGTTTGATCATACATGATCAAAGCATCAACGATCTCATCCAATTTGCCAGCTAAAATCTGGTCGAGCTTTTGAATCGTCAAGCCAATGCGATGGTCAGTGACCCGATTTTGTGGAAAATTGTACGTCCGGATACGCTCAGAGCGATCCCCAGTACCTACAGCCGACTTGCGACTTTGATCGTATTCAGACTGAGCTTCTTGTTGGATCTTATCGTACACACGAGCTCGCAAAATCTTCATTGCTTTTTCCCGGTTTTTGATCTGAGAGCGTTCATCTTGCATGGCCACAACGATTCCTGTAGGCAAGTGTGTCAATCGAACTGCTGACGCAGTTTTATTGACATGCTGACCGCCTGCCCCAGAAGCATGGTAGATATCCGTACGAATATCTTTTTCAGCAATATCGATCTCTACCTCTTCGGCTTCAGGCATAACGACTACTGTTGCTGTCGAAGTATGGATACGTCCTTGGGATTCAGTGGAAGGAACACGTTGTACCCTGTGTGCCCCACTTTCATATTTCAATTTTGAATACACATTATCCCCGGTAATCATCATAATGACTTCTTTATAACCGCCGATTCCGGTAACATTGGCTTCCATGACTTCCGTTCGCCAGCCCTGCGCTTCAGCATATTTTTGATACATATTGAACAAGTCGCCTGCAAACAATGCAGCCTCATCTCCACCAGCAGCCCCGCGAATTTCCATGATGATATTCTTGTCGTCATTTGGGTCCTTAGGCAAAAGCAAGATTTTGATTTCTTCTTCCAGAACTTCTTTTTCCTTCTTTAATTCTGCTAGTTCCTCTTTGGCCATCTCTGCCATATCCGGCTCCAGATTTTCACCAAGAAGTTCTTCAGCTTCACTGATGCCTTCAATAACTTTCTTGTAGCGACGATACGTATCTACTGTTTCACGAATACTCGCTTCCTCTTTAGAAAGCTTCATAAATCGTTGTGTGTCAGTGATAACCTCGGGATCACTTAATAATTCTCCAAGCTCTTCATATCGATCTTCGATAGCTTGTAATTGATCGTACATTCATTTTCCTCCTACTATTCTTGTTTCAAAACGAATGAAATATCGTGGATTACATGGAATCATCTAACGCATCAGGGTGAAGATAATGTTTGCGGCATACGGGATAATAAGCCTCGTTTCCGCCAATCTGCACCTGATCACCTTCATAGACTGGTTTGCCGTCAATAAAATGCAGATTCATTGTTGCTTTTTTATGGCAAAACCAGCAAATTGTTTTTAATTCTTCTAATTTGTCTGCATACAGCAGCAAATATTTCGATCCTTCGAACAGTTCGTTTCGAAAATCATTTTTTAGTCCAAACGCCATTACTGGGATATTCAACTCATCCACCACTTGTGCAAACTCAATCACATGATGCTTTTGTAAGAATTGTGATTCATCTACTAACACACAAAACGGCTGAAAGTCCAGTCCTTTGATATAGTCAAATACATTCGTTTCTGCGAAGATTGGTGTGGCCGGACGCTTCAAACCAATACGGCTGGCAATCATCCCAACACCCTCGCGTGTGTCCAAGCCGCTGGTCATTAGTACGACTGGCTTGTTTTGTTCTTCATAATTGTGAGCGACCTTCAATATTTCGATCGTCTTTCCACTGTTCATCGCGCCATATTTAAAAAAAAGCTGTGCCATTTCGATTCACCTTTCAGTTCATTCCTATCGTATTATAGCTGAAAACGTCAAATATTTACAGTAAGAATTATGAATAGAGGAGAAATAAAAGAATTTAACTATGGCAAAATTGATCGATGCTCCTCAATTTATCAAATAAGAACAGAATAGACTAAATAAACCATTGAGTGAAAAGCGCATTCCGATTCGTCTTATCTTATTAACCTTATCCATCTGCAGCTATTCGATTCAACCTGTCAGAGTGACTGCCGAAAGATAGAATCAGTATGATTTGTAAAAAAAGCTGGATGGACAAAGTCAGCCTCCCATACATATCACCCAGTTTATTCAATGAAAAAGAGAGCAACGATCTGCCAAATCTTTACTTCCCTTAAAGCGTTTCGTTTTCAATGTGGTCACTTCGTATAACAGCCCGATCGATTGACTATTTTGCAGCAATGATTGACAAGCGACATATATGTGTAAAAAGACTTAAAATGATAGTCACTGTGAGTAATTCTAATTATTTTGTCAAAGTAGATGAACAACTCCGATCACACATCCATATAAAAAACAGCATTCTGAAAGATTTCTCCTTAAGAATGCTGCATTCATTATCTTCTCTTAGTCAATATATTTTCTAACTCCATTGTCTTCTTTCGATAAGTCCCTGGTTTTTGATTAAACAATGCGGAGGTTCCAACGACATATAAATCAGCCCCGATTCGGCTAATTTCTTTGACCGTTTCAGAGTAAATATTCCCGTCGACCTCGATCAGCGGCTTGTTTTCCCTTTTTGAAAGTTCAAGGTTTAGTTGAACCAATTTATCTAGTACGTTTCTTTGAAACGCTTGACCGGCAAATCCTGGATTAACAGTCATCACCAATACCAGCTCAACAAAATCCAAATAGGGAACAATTGCCTGTAACGGTGTACTCGGACTAATCGCTATCCCCGCCTTCACACCAAAATGATGGATGTGTTCAATTAATCGCATCGGATCTGAAGTCGTCTCAATGTGAAACGTAAGATAATCGGGACTCAATGGAGCAAACATATCAATATACTGATCAGGATTTAGACAAGCTAAATGAATATCCGTTGTAAATCGATTGATTTTAATGATCGGTTCCAACACGTACGGTGCCATTGCTAAATTATTCACAAATTTACCGTCCATTACATCACAGTGCAGCCAGTCGATCCCAGCAGCTTCTAAATCATTTAATTCAGCAGCCAAATTTAAGGGGTCTCCACACATGATAGAGGCAACGATTCGATTCATATTCTGCTCCATTTACAACACCTATGGTTTCATGAAAATGGCCATGGCTTCTTTGGCATTTTCCTTCATTGCATCTGTTGCTGCCAGAGACAATTCATCAAAAAATACCGAATCATTTTCTGTGTGGTCAGCTAAGAAATCCTGAACAGCCTTACCTGCTGCTTTGTTCATGTACGTGTAATAATTGATTTTGCAAATTCCATTTTTTATCGCAATTCGGTAGTTTTCTTCTGAGACGCCCGAACCGCCATGCATGACAAATGGCAGGTCGATTTTAGTTTTGATTTGTGTGATCCGATCTAAATCAAGCTTAGGTTCTTTCAAATAGACACCGTGAACTGTGCCAAATCCAATCGCTAAACAATCAACTCCTGTAGCTTCAACGAATGCTTTCGCCAAATCTGGATCTGTATAAATATCATCTAGGTTTTCATAATCATCACAAGAGTCTGATCCACGACCTTCACCGCCGCCAACTGCAGAAGTGAAAATATGACCTAACTCTGCCTCCACAGAAACTCCTGCAGCATGTGCGATCTTAACGATTTCCTTTGTTTCATCTCGATTGACTTCATAGGGCTTGCTTGATGCGTCATACATGACTGAAGTGAAACCCATACGAATCGCTTTGACGCACATTTCATAAGAAGCCCCATGGTCCAAATGAACGGCTACAGGTACCTTCGCTTTTTGAGCAAAGGCCAGCATGACTGGACCAATTTCCTCAATAGAAACCAAATTTTCATGAACCTCCGCGTGTTGCAAAATGACGGGGGTGTTTAATTCTTCCGCCGCCTGAATCACAGCTCTGATTGCTTCAAGATTCGGTACATTAAAGGCACCTACCGCATACTGCTTTTCTTTGGCGTCAGTTAAAAGCTCTTTTAATGTTACTAACATTTTTCTCCTCCTTGTTATCGGTTAAATCGATATTCAAGATTCGTTGAGAAGACATCTGTATACACGTAGGAAAGCTCGATTGGCTTATCCTCAAAGTAAGCCAAGTTATTGACCACCATTACTACTGCTGGATTGGAAATATTCAAATATTGTATTTCAGAGTAATTGGCCATTCGAGCGCTGATTTTTTGACTGATGATCTCCGGGTAAATGCCGAATTCATTCAAGGTTTTCCATAACGATTTATCGGTGAGATCATAAGATCCAATCTCTGGGCACCTTCTTAGGGGAAGGAAACTCTCTGTTAATGAATAAACCATGCCATCGACGCTTCGTAAGCGCAACAAGTAGAAAACGTAATCATTTTCTTCGATCTGAAGCTGCTCACTCAATTCTCGGTCCGCTTGGATCACATTTTTTTTCAGCACCTTTGAGCTAACCCGTTTTTTTCTGGAAACAATGTCTTCATAAAAACCAGAAATATGCATACTGGAATTGATTTTTACATCTCGATTTGGAATAATATACCCTTTTCCTTCAATGTACGTTACGATTCCTTGTCTTTCTAAAGATTCGAGTGCCCGCTTTACTGTGGTACGGCTGACCTTAAAGGTACTCGACAACTGCCGTTCACTAGGAAGTGGTTTGCCTTGTCCACTCAACACCTTTGCCAAATTTTGAATATCTTCACTGACTCTTTTGTACTTTGGAACGAATTCCTCCATTGAAAATCCTCCTTATGTTGTCTAGTTTAATAAGAAAAAAATCAACGAAGAATTCTTATTCAAACAGACAGTCTAACTTGTTATCCCGCTTTTTTTATCAACTCGATTATATCTCACCTTTACGATAAGTGAAAAGCTAGACTGTCTCGTTTGGAAAAATTATTTCTTAAAACTTCACTACTACACGATACTTGTCTCCTTTGATGGCAGACCTAAACCCAGCTTCCACCTCATCGAATGGTACGACTTCGCTGATAAACGGACGAACATCAATTGTTCGTTCGCTAATCATTTTAGCAGCACGAACAAAATCCCGACTATTCGAATTAGCAGTCCCCCTAATGCTGTACCCACCTTTATGCAACCTGTCCGGACTGAAGCCGACAGGTTCATCCGGATAGAAAGAAGAGTACAACACGACTTTTCCAGTATTTGAAACGATCTCAATCGAATCTTGCACCAAATCCGTGATCGGTGTGGTATCAAATACGACATTCGCCCTCAAACCATGAGAGATTCGGTCGACTTCCGTTTTTAATTGTTGAGTTCCTGAATTGACACAGTAATGTGCCCCATTTTTCTTTGCCAAATCGAGGCGTTCGTCATTTAAATCACAAGCAATCACTGTTGCTCCACTCTTAGACGCCAGTGCTACATGCAATTGGCCCATGATCCCGCATCCAATCACCACTACTAAATCTCCATATTGAATATTCGCAGTCTCACAGCTGTGTACAACACATGACAAAGGCTCCGTCAATGCTGCTTCTTCTGGGGAAACATTGTAATAGTGAAAAATGTGCTTGGGCTCAACGAGCATGAACTCGGATAATCCACCCATTCCTTTGTGCGGCAATCCTTCCAACTGCTTGCTGTGATTGAAATCCAAACAATTTTGTTCCTCGCCGCTTTTACAAAATTCACAGTTTCCGCAAGCCAAATTTGTTCCAAAAACGACTTTGTCACCAATTTTCCAGCTTTTCTGATCAATTTCACTGCCGACAGCTACGATTTCTGCAGCAATCTCATGTCCACCAATAAAGGGATAGTCGACTTTTTTCACCCCTGTATAGACACGTTGCTCCCAAGTACAAATCGCGCAAGCATCTATCTTGATCAACACTTTATTTGCAGATACTTGCGGCAATTCACATTCTTCAATACGCAGATCTTCAACTCCATAAAAAACTGCTGTTCTCATTTACAACCATCCTCTAAAATATATTTAATGCACCAAATACCACTCCGATAACTACTAGGATCAACATTACTGTAGTAGACTTTAATTTCCTGCTCTTCAACAAATACAATGTTAACAGTGTGATCCCCAGAGGCAAGATGCCTTTAAAAAGCTTATCCAAGATATCCTCTTGCAACCCTAGCTCTACGCTGCCTACTTTAATGACAAATGGGGAGGACACTGATACAAAGTTTGCAGTCAAAGCGCCAAGAACGATGGCCCCCATTGCAGAAGCTCCTGTGATCAAATACTGCAGAATATTACTGCTCAAAATTTTCTCAATCCCAGCTTTCCCCATTTTATAGCCTTGCATCCATACCCCATAGGCTAAAGAGAACATGATTCCAAACATCAATAGACCATAGACGACAGGTCCCATTAAATTCCCTTCGGCACCAAGACTCACACCAAAAGCCAGCAAAATCGGTGTCAAGGTCCCCTGCCATAGCGTATCGCCGATCCCTGCAAAAGGTCCCATCAAACCAGTTTTGATTCCGTTGATCGCATCATCCGTGATCGGGGCGCCGTTTGCTCGGTCCTCTTCCATCGCAATAACCATTCCACAAATGATTCCGCCAAAATGAGGCTCTGTATTAAAGAAGGCCATATGTCGTTTCAATGCATTCTTATATTCTTCCGGATCATCCGCATAAAGTTTTTTTATGATCGGGCTTAAGGAATGGACCAGCCCCGTTGCTTCTAACCTTTCATAGTTGTAATTCGCATGACTAAAAAAGGTCCAGCGCCAAAAGGAACGAGTCACATCTTTTTTCGAGAGTTCCTTTCTCTGCAGTTTTGCTTCATTTTCTAACGATTGTTCCATAGTTTACTCCCCCTTTTAGCTGATTCCGCCAATTTGATTTCTTGGTGTGATTGTATACAAGTAAGCGATGATCGCACCGATCACGGCAATTACAATAACATCCAACTGCATATAGATGGCCATGACAAACCCGAGTACAAAGAACAGCATCGTATTCGGCCGATTAATCGAACGCAGGTTCATTGCAATCCCCAGTGCCGGAAGCAATCCACCGATAACTTGAAGCACATGCAATGGCGTACCATCTAAATAAGATAGAATCGTTGTCACTGCTCCTGAACCATAGTAAGCGGCAAAAGTTACCGGGATGACACTGATCAAAAAGAGAACGATTTGCGGTGGCACCACGTGCAGAAAATTGATTCGATCTAAGTTGCCATCTTCTGCCGCTTTATCCGCCATATGAACAAAGAAAACGTCGATGGTCATATGCGCTACCCAAATGACCGTTCCTAATAGTCCAATCGGCATTGCGAGGGTCACTGCCGTCTGAGGATCAGCTCCCGAAGCCAATGCCAAAGCAGTGCCCAAAGTTCCTGCCAACCCAGGGTCTACGGGTGCTGTCCCTCCAGCCGAAATAAATGCAATGTATGGCAGCTGAATCGCCGCACCAATGATCACTCCTTGAACCGGATCCCCCATGATAATTCCTACCACGGTTCCGGCAACTAACGGTTTTTGCATAAACGAAATACTTCCCAATAATGACAGCCATGGTGTTCCTGTAACTCCTAGATAATAAACAATTCCAATTAGAAACGCTTGTATGAAAGATATGTTCATTGCTGGTCCCCCTAACTCAACAACTTGGCTACATCGATTGCTTTGTCTTCGGCAATAATTTGAATACTGACCGCTACTCCATTGTTCACTAACTCAGCTAAACACGCTTTTTCAGCTTCAGAGGCTGAAATATTTTTATAAAATTTGCTCCTTCCTTCTTTTGCACCCATGCCGCCAATATTAACCTTCTCTAAAATCACGCCTTGTTTCATCAACTCCACATAAACTGCGGGTGACTTGACCAAGACAATCACCTTGTCGTTATCAGCCAAATTTTTTAAGGCAGTCACCCCTCCGGCCATATCAAACACCTCTGTATTGATATTAGCTGGTGCCACAGATGTTACGATCATTTTCAAAAAAGTATCATTTGCAGTTTCATCATCCACGATAATAATTCGATTGGCTCCAGTATAATT
The DNA here is from genome assembly GCF_004309355.1 of Enterococcus florum. GTDB lineage: Bacteria > Bacillota > Bacilli > Lactobacillales > Enterococcaceae > Enterococcus_A > Enterococcus_A florum. The sequence goes on from NZ_BJCC01000027.1 coordinate 64,978, forward strand.
TAGCCAGGAAGTCATCACCTGTCCATGGATCAGTCGATCATCAATTCTTGCTAGTACGATAGTCCCCATTTTAATCCCCCGCTTTTTCGATCATTTTTTCGTAAATCTGATTCAAATCCTGAATACTTGTTTTCCCGCTTTCCAATGCAAGCTTACTCAGTTCCTCGATATCTGTAATAAACGCTCGATGAACTACTACTTCTAACAGCATTGCCATATTTACTCCAGAAAGCACTTTCATTTCGTGATTCGCTAAACACTTTAGTGTCTCATTCCCTGGTGTTCCACCAAAAAAGTCCACTAATACCAATACACCTTTTCCAGTATCCAATGCCATTGCTGCCTTTTGAATTTTTGTTCGGAATTCATCAGGACTATCTCCATGATGCAATCCGACCGAGTCTGCACATTCCACCTTTCCTGCAATGATTCCGATTGAATCCAACAACGCCTTTCCCAAATCACCATGAGCAACCACTAAAACTCCTATCAACTTCTAATCCCCTTCCTAAAAAATCCTTTGGTTCTAAAAAAGAACCATTGGTACTATTCACAAACTAAATATAGCTTTAAAAAAAGTATTTGTCAATCTTTTTTTTGTGGTATTCAAGAAAAGCCATTAAATAGCCTGTAAACCTAAGTATTCACTTTTCAACTGAATAAAAATGTTAACCTCTAGTTGTGTGCAAAAATATTTTTTTCACAAACTAAAATGATTCTGATTAAGCAATCATAGAAAAAACAGCCGATCCTGCGGATCGGCTGCTGTGCTGTTAGGTTCCTCTTTAATTGATTTCAATTCTTTTTCTATCATTGTCCGTTGGTCGCATTTTCGTTAATTCCAGACTCAAAACACCATCTCTAAAACTTGCCTGAATGGTATTTTCATCGATATTTTTTAGCATAAATTGTCGACGGAAGGATTTACTGCTGCGTTCACGTCGCAAAAAGTTCCCTTCCTCATCCTTGTCTTCTACTACGTTGTTGCGTTTTGCATCAATCGTCAAAACCCCATCCTGATAGTCGACGGTCAAATCTTCTTTCGAAAAACCTGGTAGATCTGCTTTGACTTCATACGTTTTGTCAGTTTCCTTAATGTCTACATTGAAACGATCGCTGCCCATAAAGTTAGAGAAGAAACTATCAAAGAAATCACCGCCCATAGACATCAAATCATTGTTTCTTGGAATCAAATTTGCCATGATAACATCTTCCTTCCTAGATGATTTTTCGTAGAGCTCTCTGAACCTCTCTACACTTTTGTTTTACACCAAATTAGCACTCTTGTCAAGAGAGTGCTAACGGTGGAGGTCCTTCGTTTTTCGATCCACTCATGATATACTAGATACAATTCTAGTTAAGGAGCTTTTCATGAATCTCACTCGACGCATCAATGGTTTGAGACAATATTTCAGAAAAATCACGAATCGTTTTTCTTCGATTCAGATTATTGTTTTTTATTATTTGATCATGACTGTTTTATCTTTGATCCTGTTTTACACCCCTTTCTTTAGGCAACCGGATTCTCAGGTGCCTTTTTTAGATATGGTCTTTATGGCCATTTCTACGATCTCCGTAACGGGGCTGACAACATTTGATATCAATAGTGTTTTCAATCAAACCGGTGTGCTCTTATTGGAAGTACTTTTTCATATTGGTGGTTTGGGGATCATGATGATCAGCACATTCTTTTTTATTGTTTCAAAACGTAGAATTACCTTAAAGCAGCGTCAGCTGATCATGACGGACATGAACCAACCTCGACTGAGCGGTGTCGTTAATCTGATTCGTATCACCTTGACCATGCTCTTATGTATCGAAGCAATCTTTGGTGTTTTGTTTTCTGCCTATTTTTATTGGAAAGGTTACTATTCGACTCTTAGGGAATCGATTTTTTATGGGTTTTATCAATCTATATCAGCTGTTACAAATTCCGGTTTTGATGTTTCGGGAGATTCGATCATCCCTTTTGCGCATGATTCTTTATTTATTTTGTTGATCATGCTGCTGATTTTTATTGGAGGGATTGGATTTCCGGTTTTGATGGACTTTCATGGCTGGGTGTATCACCGAAAAAGCCCATCAAAGATTCCATATCGCTTTAGTTTATTTTCAAAAATCGCACTGCTGGCTTTTTTTATTCTTTTTGTTGGTGGCGCTTTGGCGATTTGGCTGTTGGAAAGAAATCACAGTTTTAGCCATATGAGCTTTCTTGACCAGTGGTTGAACTCGTCCTTTTACTCGATTACTACGAGAAATGCAGGACTGCAGATCCATAATTTGAATCAATTCCAAAACACGACACTTATTATTTTTTCCATGCTGATGTTTATCGGCTGTTCTCCAAGCTCTGTTGGCGGTGGAATCCGAACGACGACAATCGCGATTATCGGCTTGTATCTCTATTCTTTCATAAAAAATGAAGAGGATATCAATGTCTTCAATCGTCGGATTCCGCAAGACGATGTTCGTAAATCAGTCGTGGTTTTTATGCTTTCCATGGGGATGTGCTTTTTCAGTATCCTGTTTCTAACAGCTACGGAAAAGCATTCCTTGATTGCGATTATTGTCGAGGTCACTTCGGCCTTTGGAACAACAGGATTGTCTTTAGGAATTACAGATGATTTGTCTACAACTGGAAAAATCATGATTGCCATCTTGATGTTTATTGGTCGAATCGGCATGCTTTATACTTTGCTATTGTTTATTCCAAAAGAAACCCGCGATTTGGGCTACGAGTATCCGGAAGAAAAAATCATCATCGGCTAGGAGCCTTGCTCCTGCCTTTTTTATCGAAAGATTAAGAAAGAGGAAACCTGTTTAAACTTTTTTTTCAAATATGATAAGATAAACTAAATTTGTATAAAGACATGGAGGACGCGGAATGGGTTTACGAAGTCAACTAGCTATCACGGCTGGAAAGACCGCCCAATGGGTATTGCGAACATTTTTTAAAGGAGGATCCAGTTATCCTGGACAACTTGCGTTAAAACTTGATCCAAAGATATTAGACACACTAGCGAAGGACTATCATGTCGTTGTTGTTACTGGGACAAACGGAAAAACTTTGACGACCGCATTGACAGTCAATATTTTAAAACAAGAATTTGACCATGTGTTAACAAACCCTACTGGTGCGAATATGGTTCAAGGGATCGTTTCTACCTTTTTACAAGCCAAAAATACTAAGGGCCAAAAGAAATTCGCTGTCCTTGAGATTGATGAAGCCAGTTTGAGCAAGGTAACTGAATATATTAAGCCAGAACTATTTCTGTTTACCAATATTTTTCGCGATCAGATGGACCGCTATGGAGAGATCTATACAACTTATCGCATGATCGTTGAGGGAGCTGCTAAATCACCAAATGCTCCGATTCTTTGTAACGGAGATTCTCCGATCTTTAACTCTTTGGAAACGGTCAACCCACGTGAATATTATGGGTTTGATCATTTGCCAGACAAAGAACAAGAGGCGCACTACAATACGGATGGCTTATTATGTCCAAGGTGCCAACATATTTTGCAATACAAGATGATCACTTATGCGAATCTTGGCAAATATTATTGCCCAAACTGCGGATTTCACCGTCCAGAATTGCAATACAAGCTCACTGAAATGCGGGCGATGGACAATACTTCATCTGAGTTCGTGATCGACGGCAACGACTATAAAATCGAAGTTGGCGGCATGTACAATGTCTACAATGCCCTAGCTGCAACAGCAGTCGCTGAGCACTATAACGTTTCGCCAGAGAAAATCAAACAAGGCTTAGGTTATGATGAAAAAGTCTTTGGACGACAAGAAGAGTTTGAGATCAATGGAAAGAAATGCACGTTGGTGTTAGTAAAAAATCCTGTCGGCCTAAACCAAGTAATCGATATGATTGGATTGGCTCCCTACCCTTTTTCACTTGTTTCACTGCTCAACGCAAATTATGCTGATGGAATCGACGTCAGCTGGATCTGGGACGGAAATCATGAGGCTTTTGCCGAAATGACTATTCCAGCCGTCATTGCTGGCGGAGATCGCCATGTAGACATGGCATTACGTTTAAAAGTTGCAGGCATCCCGGAAGAACGTCTGACTGAAAAAGAAAGCCTTCCAGATGTGATCGAAGGTATCAAACAATTGCCGACAGAACACGTTTATATCTTGGCAACCTATACGGCTGTCCTTCAGCTACGGAAAGAACTAGCCCAAAAAGGCTATATTGATGGGGGAATGGATCGTGGCTAATAATTATGAAATAAATTTGGCTCACCTTTATGGAAATTTACTGAATACTTATGGCGATAACGGCAATATGCTGATGTTCAAATATTACGCAAAAAAAATGGGGATCGATTTAAAGACCGAAATCATCAGTATCCATCAAGAGTTTGATCCCAATAAATACGACCTTGTCTTTATCGGCGGTGGCCAAGACTATGAACAAGTCATCGTTTCAAAAGATATCCAAGACAAAAAAGAAGCTCTCACCAAGTACATCGAAAATGACGGTGTGATACTAGCTGTATGCGGCGGCTATCAATTACTAGGTCACTACTACATCGGAGCGAATGGGGAAAAAATCAACGGCATTGGTGCGTTGGATCACTACACATTAAGTCAAGACAACAATCGCTTTATTGGCGATATCATCATTCACAATGAAGAGTTCAATGAAACTTATTACGGCTTCGAAAATCACAATGGCCGCACTTTTCTCGGCAAAGGGGAACGTCCTCTTGGCAAAGTTGTTCAAGGGAAAGGGAACAATGGCGAAGATGAAGGTGAAGGAGTTATTTATAAGAATGTTTACGGGACTTATTTCCATGGCCCGATTCTTTCACGAAATAAAGATTTGGCTGTGAGGTTGTTAAAAACAGCTGTGAGGAATAGGTATGGGGAAGATGTGGAAATAGTGGAGGCACTTGATTAAATTAAAAAACGAGCAAACGATTCATGATCGAATCATTGCTCGTTTTTTTACTTGTTCGTATACCACTGGACCGTTTCTTTGAGCCCATCAAATAAAGTATAGGAAACGTCATATCCAAAATCGTGTTGTGCTTTTGAAATATCAGCATTCGAATGCTTTATATCCCCTGCACGTTCTAGAGCAAAATCAGGTTCAATATCTTGTTTATCAAGTAATTCCTTCAAGTTTTTAAGTAACTCATTTAAACTAAACTGATCCCCACAAGCAATGTTGTAGGCTTTCCCGTTAGTTACACTTGAGGAAAAAGCAGCCTTAATATTTGCATCAACAACATTTTTGATATAAGTAAAATCACGTGACTGAGTGCCATCCCCGTTTATAATAGGTGGTTCATTCCTCAGCAAACACTGAATGAATTTAGGAATTACAGCTGCATATTGTCCATCAGGATTCTGTCTCTTTCCGTAAACGTTGAAATACCTCAATCCAATAGTTGGTAGTCCATATACCTCACTGTAAAGTGAGGCATATTCTTCATTTACCTTTTTTGTCAGTGCATAGGGGGACAGTATTCTTCCCTCTTCGCCTTCTTTTTTCGGTAATTGTTTTGAATCGCCGTAAACTGAAGAACTCGATGCGTAAACAAATTTTTTAACCCCTTGTGCTAGACTCGCTTCCAACATATTAGAAGTTCCTTTTATATTCGCTTCTTCATAAAGCAGTGGGAAAGCCATACTTCGGGGGACACTCCCCAGTGCCGCCTGATGCAAAACATAATCAACATCTCTTGTAGCAGTCAAGCACGTATCATAATCCGTAATTGTGCCTTCAATCCATTCGAAAGATTTGTTATCTAATAAATGGCTGATGTTTTCCAAGTTTCCTGTAGACAGATTGTCCAAACAACGAACATGGTGACCATGTTCGATTAAATATTCACACAGATTACTTCCGATAAATCCTGCTCCGCCAGTGACTAAAAATCTAATTTTATTATCGTCGTTCATTTTTCACCTCTTCAAAAAAAAATTTAACCATATTTTTCTTTGTTTTGGAAAGAAGACTACTCCTATTAACAAAAAAAGGAAACAGTTTTTAACAAAAACAATTGATCCAACGATAATAAAGTCTGACCAATTTGATATTTTAATTAGATCTACCTGTGAAACTAAATATATTAAAACTCCAAATATAGTGAAAATCACTTGTTGCTTAACATTAACGGATATAATATTAGCTAATGAGCTTGTTTTGATAAATAGTTCAACTCTAATCAAATAATATAATGAACTTAATAAAGTACCTAAAACTAATCCATTAATTCCAAATATAGCTATAAAAAGAAAAGAAAGAATAGTGTTTAGTGCTACCTCGGTTAATGCGATCCCCCTAGTCTCTTTATATTTCCCTGCAGAAAAAACAACATGGTTATATGGTGTCCTTAATAGAACAATCAACTGACACAAAACAATCAATATCATGAAATCAGCATTCAGATATCCTTGATTCTTGCCGTCATTAATATAGATATTCAAGAACGGAATTATAACTTCACTTATTGTTGTTATAAAAATATAAACAACCAATGCGAAAAGAAATTGGGCTCTATCGAAATAATTTTTTAAAAGGTCATACTCTTTTAGAGCTAACATTTTGCCTATTATAGAGTCCATTCCTGTCGTCAGAATTCTAGAAAAACGACCTATTCCATTTAATATCATCATATAAACAGAATATATAGATATTTCTCTGGGTGAGAAAAAAATAGTCATTAATAAAATGTCAATGTTATTTCTTGATAGATTGGCAATGTGATGAGCTAAGCCATCCCATCTTTGTATAAATGCATTCTCTTCTGGTTGAATATCATAATCAATTTTATACTTTATTTTTACATAAAAAAATAGACATAGAGGGTTAATCAAAAAAATCGAGGAATTAACAAATTTAACCAATATAATGCTCTGTTTAAAATGGATCAAAATGATTGATAAAAAGAGATTTATTATAGTAACTACACTTTGTAAAGTATAGTAGAATACATGCTTATTGTCAGCTAAAATAAGAAGACGGTTTGATATCCCTGAGTAGTATTCAAAAAAAAGAATCAGACTAATAGCAATTATTAAAAGATTTATGCTACTCTTTGATATTGTTGATTCCAATACTTTTGTGTATAAGACTAAAAGCAGAAAAATGTAACCTAGAAATGTAATCGCAATTCGCTTAAAAAAAATCCTTGCTGAAGCTAAAATAGAAGATATTTTGGTCCAATTATTTTTTGACAAAGGTTCATACAGTTCAAATTTGATAACTCCTGTCAAACCTGAATCCAATACTGTAATATAATTTAATAAACTAGTGATTGATATTATTGTTCCGTTGATATTAGAACCATAAAAATTAATAATTAATCCTGATAATATCAAACCGCTAACCGTATTGATGATCTGTAATCCAAATGAAGAACTAATATTTTTAATTGTTAGATTTTTATACATTTTTTCCCTTTTCTGAATATAATTCAATTATTAAGTAGGAACTAATGATTGCAAAACGAATCTGCGAAAATCGATCATAATAAGTAACTTGCGCCACTTCATTAATAAGAATAGAAAAAAAAGTAAATAGCATACATGAATAAAGAACATCTTTTTTATTTTTTACAATAATTAGACAAATAAAAGTTATGAAATATGATGAATAATAGATTAGAAAACCTATTACTCCGTTATTTGCTAAAATCTCAACGAAATTATTGTGTGCATAATATCCTGTAGTTTCTCTAACTGACTCAATTCCATTCCCAAAAAAGGGACGCTTAAAAAAGAGCTGGGTAGCTTGTTCAATAAGCAATTTTCTATGATTCATCGACCCCTCTGCAGTACCTTCACCAAAAAACATAAAAATTAGCTGTTGTAGCCTCTCTCTACTTAAAGTAAACATATCTAATTTTCTAAACATTGTTATGATGATAATAAAAAATATACTTGAAACAAAAACACGTTTGAGTGTTAAATTCTTTTTTAAAAAAGAATAGAAAAAGATAATGAACCCAACAAAGAGAGTAAGATACGTCTTTCTCGAACCAGATAAAATTGAGAAAGAAAAACAAAGAATTGTCGATCCACCTATGAATATCATGTTAGTGTAATTTTTATTTTTTATATTTTCAAAAAAAAGGAAAATTCCTAGGCAAGCAACATAAGAACAAATGATTCCTAAGAAATTTGGGTTCGTCAATTCTGAGCCTATTCGAGTCCCTTGGCTTAAAGCAGAACTGATTTGGGCAATATTAAAATTATATTTTGAAAATACGACAAGTGAAAATACTGTGCCTCCCGTAATAACAGCATAAAGTGAGCGCTCAATTTGTCCATTGGAAACAAGTATATTAACTGTAACTACAATTAGTATAAAACAAGTGAACATTTGAAATAATGTATACTCAGCTTGACTATTTCTTAGATAGATTGATTGAAAACAATTGTAAAGTAAAAAGAAGACATAGAATAGACAATAATACGTTAGAAAAAACTTACCTCTTTTTAAAATAAGAATAATTCCCAAAAGGATACAAATACAAAGAACACCATTTTTTAAAATTTTTAGTTCTGGTAAAAATTGCAACGATAAAATTGCAATAATGCAAACATACAATGAAAAAAAGCTTAGTTTTTTTATATCAATCATTTATGGCCTCAATAGTATCCAGAAAATTTTGATTTCTTCGTATCGTTGTAAATTATTCCAAATAAAGAACTTTCAGACAATTGGATCATATCCATCGCTCTTTTTAAAGATTTTTTTTTTGTAAAATTTTCTCGAACAATAAGAATTAAACCCTCTACTTTATTTGATACAATTAAGGAATCACTAGAAACAATTAAAGGTGGAGTATCAAAAAGAATTAAATCAAATTTTGATTTACAAGAATCTATAAAAAAATCAAAATTTTGTGAATCTAATAAATCTGAAGGCTCTTTTTTTGAAGAACCACTAGTAATAATACTTAAATTTTCAATAATCGTGCATTTAATTACATCATCGAATTTTATATCTTCATCGGATAGTAAGTTGCTTAATCCTAGTTCATTTGTAAGTTGAAATGCTTTATGGATACTCGGATTTCTCATATCAGCATCCACTAAGAGAACTTTCGTCCCTTTATCAGCATAAGAAATTGCTAAATTAGCTATTGTTGTAGTTTTACCTTCATTCGCCTCCGAGGAAGTAAACATTAAAGTATTACTATTCTTTATTTTAGCTATATAATTTATTCCAGTTCGAATCGTTCTTAATTGCTGGACATAGGAGGAATCCTTTACAAAAAAAGACATTAAAGGAAATGTTTTTTGGCTTTTTTTCATTTTTTGAGGACCTTTCTCTTGAATCACTTTCTACGTCTCAAATGAATAGACTGTTCTAATCTTAAGTTTCCTATTCTCGTTGCCTCTTTAACAGTTATTTTTTCTAAACTTCCTAAAGGCACTATATTATAAATCTCTTCGATATAGCGCTCGTTTTTCACGGTTCCATTAAAAACATCTTTAACAAGCACAATTATCAGTGTTATCGATATTCCAATTATCAACCCAGAAATAAATGATATTTTTAAATTAGGTGATATTTTTTGTGTATCATTTCCGGCTGGAGAAACAATTGTAATTGTATCATTTTTTAAAATTTCTCTCGCTTTTTCCTGAAAAACTTGTGAAGTTTTATCTGCTAATCTAACAGCTTTTCTAGAACTTTCTGACGTAGCTTGAATAGTGAAAACTTGTGAGTCCGGAGATTGCTTCACCTCAATACTTTTTTTCAATTGTTCTAAACTAATGTCATCTTCTTCTAGTTCATTCATTACAGTTCCTAAAACAACAGTACTTTTAGCAAAGTCTTTATATGTTGTTATGGACAAAATATTAGCATTCACTTCACTTTGATTTTTTGAATCTATCCCTCCAATTAATTGGGCTGAGGAAGTGTATTTAGGTGTGATAAAGAGAATACTCCCTAAAACAATAAATAAAGTTACAATACTAGTTCCTAATAGTAGTATCCATTTTTCTTTCTTAATAATGTCTAAAAGATCCGTAAGATTGATTTGGTATCGCACAAAAATTATCTCCTTGTTTCGAATATTTTCTCCAACTGTTCAATATAAATTTTCCAACTTTGATTTTCTATTGTCTCAGTGATGCGTTCAGGATCAATATCTTCTCTAGTAATTTCCTCAATGGTCTTTCTGAAAGTAGCTATATCCCCATTTCTAACTACTTTTCCTCTCAAAGGGTTAGTCAATATCTCCTTAATTGCCCCAGGAACATCAAATGCTACTACTCTTTTTCCGAAGGATAAAGCTTCCATGATTACATTAGGATAGGATTCATATGCAGAGGACACCACTAATAAGTCTGATTTTCTATAAAGATCTGATATCTCTATCAATTCGCCACATAATGTTACTCTATTTTGAAGATTTAATTTGAAAATCATATTTTGCACTTTACTTTTCTCTGGACCATCTCCGACTATAGTTAGATGATAATCACTATTTAACCCTTTCATTATCTCCAGCAAAAGTAAAGTTCTCTTCAATGGTACTAATCTTCCAATAGATAATAGATTTTTTGTTTCATTTTCGATTATTGGATAATCTATATCTTGTTTATCTATCGGATTTGATAATATGTAGATTTTCTTATCAGAACGATTAATAAGATTATTCAGTTCACTTTTCATAAATTCCGACTGAGCAATTATAATATCCAAGCGAGAAATTAAATATTTATAAATAGCTTGAACAAAAAATTTTGTTATAGCGTTTTGATTATTAATAACTTCCGAATGCACCATAGTTTCTCTTCCTATGTATAAACAATCTTTATAAAAAAAATTAACTATTCCACAAAATGTATTTGCATTGAACACTGTAGAAAAAGTAATATCTGGCTTTATTCGGCAAATTGTTAAGATCAAATTTGTTATTTTTTTTATTTTACTTCGATAACACAATGTTTGAATGGTTACTTCCTTGTTTACTATTTTTCTTAAGGCTCCCTTTTTCTCAAACACAATTAAAATGACATCATACTTTTTTTTGTCTAATCGATTAGCAATATTTACGAAGAGTTTTTCTGCTCCTCCCACTCTTAGACTCGGAAGAACCATAACAATTTTCTTTTTTTTCATTTGGTTCATACGATTTTCTAAAGCCTCCAATAATTCATTCCAAATTCTAGAAAATCTTTTTTGCTTAACATACCCTTAATATCAAAAATAATTTTAGAATTAGTCAATTTAGAGATCCAATAATCTATTTCTTTCTCTTTAAATACATCATGATCTACGGCTAAGACTATTGCATCAAGATCGCTCATTTCTTCCTCGTGAACAAGTGAAATCTGGAGTTCATTTTCCACATGGACAGAATCAGCAATAGGGTCATATACAATTGGATCTATTGTAAACTCTCTTAATTCCTCGATAATGTCTAATACCTTTGTATTTCTCGTATCTGGACAGTTTTGCTTAAATGTAATACCAAAAATACCTACTCTAGCTGTACAAATGCCACCATTTTTTTGAGCTAACATTTTTACTAATTCTTGTGCGATTCTTTTTCCAAGTCCATCATTTATTTTTCTCCCTGCTAGTATTACTTCCGGATGGTAACCCAAAGCTTCGGACTGATGAGTTAAATAATATGGATCTACACCTATACAGTGTCCCCCAACTAAACCAGGAGTAAAATCTAAAAAATTCCACTTCGTTTTGGCTGCCTCTAAAACTTCTTTCGTATCTATTTCCATTCGATGAAATATAACTGATAACTCATTCATAAAAGCTATATTGATATCTCTTTGAGAATTTTCAATAATTTTTGCTGCTTCGGCAACCTTAATAGAAGAAGTTTTATACGTTCCAGCATCAACAATTGTATCGTATATCTGAGCGATCATATCTAGTGCATCCTTATCTGAACCTGAAACAAGCTTTACGATTTTTTCTAACCTATGTACTTGATCCCCAGGGTTGATTCTTTCTGGTGAATAACCAACCTTAAAATCCTCTCCACACGTTAATCCCGAAACCTTTTCTAGGATAGGAATACAAACTTCTTCAGTCAATCCTGGATAAACAGTGGATTCGAAAACGACAATCGATCCCCTTACTAAATTCTGTCCAATCGTATTTGTTGCAGTTTTCAAAGGTGTAAGATTTGGTGTTTTATCTTTGTTTATAGGCGTAGGTACTGCAACAATATGAAACTTGGCTTCTCTCAGTTTATTGGGATTTGAAGTAAATTGGATCGTCGTATTTTTAATGTTTTTCCCAACCTCATTTGTTGGGTCAACACCACTCTTGTACTGGTCGATCTTTTGACTATTCGAATCAAAGCCAATCACATCAAATTTTTTTGAAAATGCAACTGCTATCGGGAGTCCAACATATCCCAGACCGATAATCGATAGTGCTGTTTCCTTTGCCCTAAGTTTCTGAACTAAATTCTCCATGACTAATCTCTCCGTAATCCTCTTCATCAATGATTGTTCGTATGATTTTCAGATATTCTATAATAATTATTTTCCGATCAAATCGTTCTTCAACAATTTTACGTCCTTCCTTTCCCATTAGTTCGAGTGCATATGTATCCTTTTTTATTATTTTCTCTACCGCCCCCACAAGCGCATTTACATCTTTAGTAGGGATTAAATAACCCGATTCTCCATTTCTTACAATCTCTTTGCAGCCTGGAATATTGCTTGCTATCACCGGTCGTCCCATTGCTGCTGCTTCTAATAAAACATTAGACATTCCTTCATGATACGATGGTAGAACTATCACGTCAGCCCTTTTTATAATATTTCTGACATCATCCAGTTCTCCCAAATAAAATACGTTGCTATTTTTCTGATGATCTCTAATTGATTCTTTGTAACTATTGTCAATACTTCCTGCGATGTTAAAAATGCATTTCTTTCTCGATTTCTTCACAATGTTTGCCGCTTCCAAAAACTCTTCAATTCCCTTATCCTTCATTATTCTTGAAAGAAACAAAATTTCTCTATTTTCTTTTGATACAATCGGCTCCAATTGGAATTCTTCTAAATTTATTCCAGAACCCGCCAATACGGAATGAGACCCCCTTAAAATCTTCTTGTTTACAAAATAAGATTGATTGGCTTCGTTTTGAAAAAAAACATGGAAGACTTCACGAAAAGAAAATTTATACATTTTAACAAGAAGTTTTTCTAGTTTTAAATCTGTGGAAAAACCTGTACCTAAGCCTGTAATGTTTGCTACAAAGGGTATATTTAGGATTCTTGCCGCAAATGCACCATAAATATTCATTTTAATTGTAAAACCTAAAATAACAATCGGATTAGTTTTTCTAATTAATTTTATCAACTTGAAAATCAAAAAAAACTCCCTGATTGGATTCTTACCATGATTGTCAAAGTCAATATTGTGTAGTCTTACACCTCTATTATGGAAATAGTCCAATTCACTCCCGTATGGACAAAGAAGTTCAATTTCATATCCCTCTTCGACTAAATTTCTTATTAACTCTTTACGTGTTTGATATGTATATTTTGCGCCAGTAGAAAGTATCAAAATCTTCCCCAATTTTATACAACCCTTCGTATTTGATAATCTTTGTAAAAAGAAAATGTGTCTTACTTTTGATCTCTCTTTTTAAATGAAAAATCATCGCTCTTTCTCGTTTAAGTTGTTTAATTGCATTTATGAATACAAAATAGAGGGCTAAACACTCACCCTCCTCAACAAAATTAGTATATCATATTTTTTTATAATAAAATCAAAATATTTACAATTTTTAAAACAAAAAATAATGCTTTTGGGTTTTAATCGTGTCTCATAAAACCCAAAAACATTACTTTTCTAAAAAGATTAAATGTTATTTTCCTGGAGTAGAAGCAATTACCTTCATTTCTCCTTCCAACATCCAAGACTCTATATCATTTGGTAAAATGCAGCTGCTGCCGGCTTTTACCTCATAACTTTGTCCGTTAACAACTAGATTTCCATAACCGTCTACTACTGTCATTAATGTGTATGCCCCTGTTTTTTTAAGCGACAACTGACCTGCGACATCCCACTCGTAAACGTTGAAAAATTCAGTCTCTAAATAAGTCACGATTGACGAATTTCCGTTTCTTGACTCTTGAATTTCGAGGTAAGGGCTGATAGCAGGAACTGTCGTTACATCGATGGACTGTTGGATATGCAGTTCACGCGTGTTTCCCTCGTCATCCTTGCGATCATAGTCATACACCCGATAGGTTGTATCCGAGCTTTGCTGGGTTTCTAAAATCAATATACCGCTGCCGATTGCATGGATTGTCCCGCTTGGTACATAGAAGAAATCTCCTTTTTTTACAGGCACATAACGCAGTAATTTGTTCCATTCTTCGTCTTTGATCATTTCTGCCAGCTCTTCACGGGTTTCAGCATTATGCCCATAAACGATTTTGGAACCTGGTTTAGCATCAATTACATACCAGCACTCCGTTTTACCAAGTTCTCCTTCATGCTTCAATCCATATTCATCATCCGGATGAACTTGGACAGACAAGTCATCTGCAGCATCCAAGATTTTGGTGAGTAATGGAAAAACTTCTTCTGAAGGATTTCCAAAAACTTCTTTGTGTTCTTCCCATAATTTGTCTAGTTTCCATCCCTTGAATGGTCCGTTTTCGACAACACTTACCCCGTGAGGATGCGCGCTGATGGCCCAATCCTCACCAATTTTGTCATTCGGCAGATCAAATCCGAAAACCGTATGGAGTTGATCTCCTCCCCAAATTTTCTCTTGAAATACTGGTTTTAAAAATAATGGTTCCATCGTCTTTTCTCCTCTATTTGTGATATAGTTTCGCTCGTTCATTTAAATACACTGTTAAAATTTCATCACGGTGCTTTACATATTCTGCTCGAAAGTCCTTTGGATGAACACGATTGGACAAAAATACGAAGGCAGATTGTTTTATAGGATCAATGAGTAAGAAAGTTCCAGTATAGCCTGTATGAAACAACAAAGGCTGTTTATCTAGTGAGCTATATTTCAGATCCCACCCAATGCTGCGTCCCCCAGTTTTAGTCGGGGTTTGATCCTTTAATAGGTTGAAAATCGTCTGCCCTTGTAAATAAGGGTAGCCAGAGATTTCACCTTGATCAAGATACATTCGCACAAATCGATTAAGATCCTTAAGGTTGGAAAATAATCCGGCATTTCCAGCATGCTCAGCCAGCACCCGTGCTTTCGGGTCGTGAGTAATTCCCTTTAGAATGGTCCCATTTGCGAGTTTTTCAGTAGGAACGATTCTATCATAAGGGGCTTTTGGTAAAAATAAACTATCGTTCATATGAAGCGGTGTCAATACGACGTCTTGGAACACGTCAATCACCTTCTTCTGATACATCTTTTCAATCAAAAAACCTAAAAGAATTGTTCCTGCATCAGTGTACTTAACGGTTTTGCCTATCTTTTTTCCTCCGTGAAGTTTTAGATAGGCAGCAATCAATTCTTGCTGGTTTAGTCGATCCCGATTGGAGATATACATCTGAATATCCGAAGTGTGAGTCAGCAAATGGCGCAATGTGATTGTTGGATCGACAAATTCAGGTAAATGGGACTTTAATGAATCATCCCAAAAAAGTCTTTTTTTCTCCTGCAAGTGCAGCATAACAGTGGTTGTGCAAACCACTTTAGTCAGTGATGCAACATCGAACAAATAGTCCTTCTTCATCTGCCGTATTTCCGGCTCAATCTCGGCATACCCAAAAACAACAGTCTCCTCTTGCTGCTCTTCAGCAAACGAAAAAACGGCTCCAGGGAAAACGCCACTTCGCTGTTTTTTCTCAATGATGGTTTTGGTTTCTGGATATATTAGAACCCCTCCCTCGTCTTGCTCACAACACTTTTATATTATATCAAACTAGGCAATGGTGGCAATCATTCCCATCATTTTCTAAAGAATAAAAAACAAAAAAGAACAGCACTCACTAATGTACTGTTCTTATGATCCATCCTAGTTTGTCGTGAACCACCATTCGATCCCGATAGCATCATAAATAGTGATCATTGTTTGTTTTTTGTCTACGTAATACTCTTTATCATTTTCTTCTAAATGTGCCAAAAGCTTGGCCAATTTTGCTTTCGTCACTTGAAAACGAATAAAATCCAGGCCAAGAACCTTGTCAGTAGGCAAGTCGATCGTCCCACCTGAAGCATAACTCAATCCAACGTTGAAATCACCTCGATTGAGTACACGAACATCATTTTTTTCATCATATGTTCTCAAGCCTAGCACGTCCGACAAAAATTGCTGCTCTTTTTCGACATCGCTTACATTCAAATGGATTTTGTCAAAATAAGAGTGATGCACTTTTTCTCGTTTCGTTGCTTTTTTTAGTAAAGAATCTAATGAAAACGCCTCTGGTTTCACTGTTGAGCGGTCTTTACTCGGTCCATAGAAGATCTCGATCTCATTTCCTTCAGGATCCTCAATCAATAACCCTTTTTCTCCCTCCGCCTGCAAAGCATCCTTGATTGGATAGTTCTCTTTGTTGGCTCGATAAAGCACGTTCGCAAGCTCTTCAATATTTGGTACAACGAGCGAAAAACGTTGCAGCTTTTTGATTTCTCCCGAATACTCTTCTGCTCTAGGACTTTCCTCTAACCAAAGCAGTTCTGTTGCAGGATCTTTGTAGCCTAAAATTGCCAATTCATTTTCTTCTCGCAACAAGTGAAAACCGACAATATCTCGATAGAAGTGAATCATTAAATCACGGTTTTTTACTCGAATCGCGATGGTTTTTAAGGTGAGTACACCTAAGTCGAATATCCCCATTTCTATTATCCCTCCATCTTCACCTTAATTTTACCCAGAGTCAAGAAATACCGCAAGCAATATCCCTTGCACAATGACCAGAGTCAAACGGGTTGAAGGGCAACAACGTCATTTTTTGTCGATCAGAAAACCTAAACGTCGAAAAGTCCAATACCTGTGAATTGATCAGAGGTTTATTATAAACCATTTGACTAACTGGCTGTGGATTTCTTCCATTTAAATGTTAAGTTCGTATTATTCAAAGTACATTATGAAAAAGATTCCACTTTTTTAAAATATTTCACTATTTAGAGTTTTATCCTTTTTCATAGAAATAAAAAACACCTCTTTCAACATTGAATTCGAAATAATGATTGTCAAATAGAGGATTGAGATAAAAAATGGCTGATTAAGAGAACGAATTCGATCCATTTAAATCATCCCCTCTTTTCTTCATTACAAAGTTTCTAAAAAGATTCTTGCACAATCTATTTTAGAACACTTGTAATTTAATAAAAAATATATTATATTATGATGAGAAAAAAGGAAAGGAACAGATTTATGATTGAAGCTATTACGGCTCAAACGTTTCAGGAGCGAATCGAACGTGAAGACGTTCATCTATTAGATCTTCGAGATCCGGAACTTTTTGATGCCTCTCAATACGTTGGAAAAGCTACGGTTACTCAGCTTACCGTGACACAACTGCCTAATCGGTTATCCGAGCTAAAAAGAGATAAAAAATATTATCTTTTAACCCATTTTAACGATCAGGCGAAAACAGTGGCAAACTTTCTTCATCGCAAAGGCTATCGAACAGCCTATTTGATCGGAAGTGAACCCTTGATTCAAGAAGGGTCTTAGGAACAGAGAAAATTTTCTCTGTTTTTTTCTATATAAAGCATATTTATTGTCGAACGATTCTTTTTTTATTATGATAAGAACGTTATGAAAAAAGGAGTGTTCAGATGGCAAATGTATTAATCGTGAAGGCGCATCCTCTTACGGAGGAAGATTCGAAAACGATCATGATTCTGGATGCGTTTATCGAAGCGCATCAAACGTATCACCCTGAAGATACGATCGAAATACTTGATCTCTATTCGACGGATATTCCAGAAATCGATGCAGATCTTTTATTAGGCTGGAAAAAGCTCTCTCAAGGGGGAGACTACGAAGAACTTTCTTTTGATCAACAAGAAAAAATTCGCCTGTTCAACGAATACACCGAACAATTTCTGGCAAGTGAAAAAATCGTGATTGCCAATGCATTGTGGAACTTAAATATTCCGACTCGTTTAAAGGCCTGGTTCGATACAGTCAACGTAGCGGGAAAAACCTTCCGCTATTCAGCAGAAGGTCCGGTTGGGCTGATCACTGACAAAAAAGTCCTTCATATTCAATCCAGTGGCGGAACATACCATGGTGAGGATTTTTCTGCACAGTATGTCAAAGGGATCATTCATTTTATCGGAATTACCGACTTTTCGACTGTTTACAGCGAGGGTGCCGATTATGATCCTTCCAAACGGACAATCATCATTGAGGCTGCTAAAGAAAAAGCTGCCGAAATCGCTAAAAACTTTTGATCCAGCATTAAAAAACCGCTAACCCTTTTTTAAGGGTCGGCGGTTTTTTCTTCTTCATACAGTTTCGAGACATTTGTATACCATTCAAAAATATGACTCACAATGACTTTCAGCAAGGCGTAGAATGGAATCCCCAAGATCACTCCTACGATACCGAAAATCTTTCCGGCAGTCAGTAACACGAACATGATGGTTACTGGATGGATTTCCAACTGATTTCCCAGAACCAATGGTGATACAATTCGTCCTTCAATCGTTTGCTCGATTGCAAAAACGATCGCAACCTTGATTACCATGACTGGACCAGTGACAATCGCTAAAAAGAGGACCGGGATCATTGCTAAAAATGAGCCCAAATACGGGATTAAATTGAGAAAACCTGCTAAAACACCTAAAGTGATCGCGTAATTTAATCCGACAATCGAGAATCCGATAATAAACATCACCGCTACTGCAAAAGCAACTGTCAGCTGTCCGCGAATGTAAGAAGCCAACTGACTGTTCATTTCACTTAATACTTTAAACGTAGGTTTCCTTGTTTTAGTCGGTAAAAAAGAAACAAGATACGGTCCTAACTTTCTTCCGTCCTTCAGTAAGAAGAACAAGATAATTGGTGCTGTGACTAAAGCAATTACAATATTGGCCACCGTAGATACCACACTGCCGATCCCTTGAATCGTCGCTCGTGAAAGATTTTGAGTCAGCGAGGAGATGGTTTCAAGAATTTTTTGGGCACTGTTTTCAATCACTTCCTGGACCGGGCCAAATTCCATGTTCTTGAAAACTTCATCCGCCTTATTTCCCAAGGTATTGATATACCCTGGAAAACTGTTGATAAACGACTGGATCTGTTCCCTGATCTCAGGAATAATCACAACGATGCCCCAAGCCATCAAGGCCACTACTGCGATAAACAGTAAAATGATGGCATATTGCCGTTTTAGACCTTTCAGCTCTAGGAAATCCACTACAGGATTCATTAAATAGTACAAGATCCCTGCTAACACCATAGGCAAACCGACGATCGCAAAAAACTGCCCCACTGGTTCAAATAGATAGGATACCTTCGTAAAAACCAAAAGAATCAATAATAAAAGGAGGACGACGATTAGACCGACGACCACCTGGCTGTTTAAAAACCACTTCCAAAACCACGAAGTTTTTTCTCCAAATCTTTTTTTCTCCAACTTCATCACTCCTAAAGGAAGCTGATTTCCATTCCAACTTCAATCCTCGGCATCTCTTCCGGGGATAAATAGATGCCATTCGCTATTTTATCCTCGTTTTTCTTAAACAACAGCGAAGCATGTTCGATCGCATTCAGATTTTGATTGGCCGCTTCGCCGATTGAGGTTACGCGGTAAACCTGTTCGCCAAAATGGATCTCACTGCCGACTGCTAATTGGATTTCCTGATCATCGATTTTCTCTTGAATAATCGAGTATTTTGCTAATTCAGGTGTTGCTGTTTTACCAAATAAAATCAAAATAGGTTCATCGTTGATGGCTTCTTTGCCAACTTGGATTATTTTTGTCTTTGCCATTCCTTACGTCCTTTTCTACATTCTTTTTTCCAATTATAACACAAACTTACAGCTATCCAAGTAGACGAGATATTGTTAAAATAGATGTAATAAATTAGAGGAGGCTATCATGAAAGAAACAATTTTATTCGGCACCTATACACGCAATGAAAGCAAGGGCATCTATCAGATTATTTTGGACACAGAAAAGGGATGTCTAGAAAATATGCAGCTGGCTACAGAAGAAGTGAGTCCTACCTATCTTACCAAAAGTCAATCTGGAAACCTTTATTCTGTGACCACTCGCAATGAGCAGGGCGGCGTTTCTAGTTACGATCAACAACTAACCTTCTTAAATGCAGTCACTGAAGAAGGAGCTCCGCTATGTTACGTTGCAGTTGATGAGCCCCGGAAATTGGTTTATGGCGCAAATTATCACAAAGGAAAAATCAACGTTTACAGTATCCAAACAGATGGATCATTGAAGGCTGCCTTTTCAGTTTCGCATGATGAACCGACAGGCCCGCATAAAAACCAAAATACCGCACATGTGCACTATACAGATCTTGCTCCGGATCAACGACTGGTCGTTTGTGATTTGGGTACTGACCGAGTCTATACGTATGGGGTAGCTGCTGACGGCTCTTTGGAGGAGCAAAACGTTTATCTTGCACCGCCGGGATGTGGCCCGCGTCATTTGGTTTTTCATCCTGAAAAAGACTTAGCGTATTTATTTGGCGAACTAGACAATACAGTGACTGTATTAAACTATGATCGTTCTAATGGAAAATTTAGCTCCTTGCAGACGGTTTCTACCCTACCAGATGACTTTACAGGAGAAAGTGCCGGCGCAGCGATTCGCATCTCAAATGACGGGAAATTTTTATATGCTTCGAATCGTGGGCACAACTCAATCGTCGTTTATCAAATTTCTGACGACGGCGAAAAGCTAAATACCGTGCAGTTTATTTCCACTGAAGGGGATGGGCCTAGAGATTTCAATCTTAACTCTTCAAATGGCTATTTGGTTTGCGGCAATCAAAACACAAACAATGCTACATTGTATCGTCGCGATTCTGAAAATGGAAAGCTGGAAATGATTCAAAAAGACATTTATGCGCCGGAATGTGTCTGTGTTTATTTCAATAAATAGAAAGGATGACCATCCATGACAAAACAAGAAGTCATTGAACGACTGAAAAAAGACCTTGGTTTAGCAGATTTTCGCGGAAAACTAGAGGATAAGGAATACAGTGAAGAAGAATACCAAAAAATCAAAAAGGATCTAAACGATTATTTCGAGGATTACGTTCGAAATATCGAGATCTAATTAAAAACGGAACTTTCTCCTTTTTTGGGGGAAGTTTTTTTTGGTCTGCTCAGCAGCAGGGCACAAAAAAACCGCCGAATGGGGGTCGGCGGCTAAAAAAAGGAGTTATTACTTACGTAATGAAAAGAAAAGGTTGTTATTGGTTATGTCTATACTATACCCTACAACCTTCCCTTTGTATTTAAAATTAAGTTATATTAAAATTAGAAAACCTTTGTTTTTATATAGATCAAACGATTTATTTAATTAACAAATTTGTAATTTTTTGAATTGTTTTATAGATGGTATCGGTTGCTTGATCTTGCTTTTGCTCTGCTGCATCAAACGCTTCTTTGTTTACCTCAGGAATTAGACTGTCCGTCATTTCCTGACAGCCTTCAACATACTCGATATACGATTTCTCAAACCGTTTATGATTTCCCATCACTTTAGCAGGAGGTTTTAGTCGACTAATCTTTTGCAGGTGCAACCGGTAGAATTCAGTTCCTTCTGCAAACAACTCATGGATATCCGCTACGCGTTCCGCATCAAATTCCTTACCTTCATCTAATGCAGTACGAATTTCTTCATAGCTTGGGTGCAGCTTTTCACCCATTTCCTCTGTATTTTTGATAATCTCGTTGATTTCTCTTGCGTAAAAACCAGTATTTGGCCGCATCTTATTCACCTCTCGACACTTTCTAAAAAAGCTGCCGCAAAAGCGACAGCTTTTCAATTACTTATTATACATCATTTTACGTTGGAAAAACTTCACAATTTCCACGATTGGAATAATCGCAAAGGATGCGCCAATCACGATGCCCCATTGGTATAGATCCAAATGAGCCACACGGAAAATGTCGTTTAGTCCAGGAACGATGATGATCACCATCATCAATACAAAGGATAATAAAATCGCCCCGTTGAAGGCTTTGTTTCGGAAAGGCCCCACTTTAAACAATGATTGATGGACAGACTTCACGTTGAACGCATGGAACAATTGCATCAACCCCAAAGTAGCAAAGGCCATCGTCAAAGCGTCTGAATGGATCGCTTGGTACGCCGTATGGACTGGCCACTGGATCGCTGACCAATAAACGAACAACACTGTAGCAGCTTCTAAGATCCCTTGGTAAATGATACTTGAGAAGACTCCGCCAGAAAACAAGTTTGAATTACGTCCACGTGGTTTGTGGGCCATCAAATCTTTTTCAGCTGGCTCCATCCCTAAAGCGATTGCTGGGAAGGTGTCGGTTACCAGATTGATCCAAAGCAAGTGAATCGGCAATAGTGTATCCCATCCGAAAAGAGTTGCCAAGAATAACGTCAACACTTCTCCTAAGTTTGCCGCCAACAAATACTGTACTGATTTTTGAATATTGGAGAAAACTTTGCGTCCTTCTTCAACAGCAACTACGATCGTCGCAAAATTGTCGTCTGCAAGCACCATGTCCGAAGCTCCTTTCGAAACTTCAGTACCAGTAATGCCCATTCCAATTCCAATATCCGCTTGTTTCAAGGCCGGAGCATCATTTACCCCGTCTCCTGTCATAGCGACCACTTTGCCCTCTTTTTGCCAAGCTTTTACGATACGCACTTTATGCTCTGGAGATACTCGAGCATACACCGAGTAGTCGCTCACTTTTTGGGCAAATTCTTCGTCGGTCATTTCGTTTAATTGCGCACCAGTTAAAACAGCATCGTCATCACCTTTTTCGATGATTCCAAGACGAGCAGCAATTGCTTCTGCGGTATCCTTATGGTCTCCTGTGATCATGATCGGACGAACACCAGCCTCTTTTGCTACTCGTACTGCTTCAGCAGCTTCTGCACGCTCAGGATCGATCATTCCAACAAGTCCTGCAAAAATCAAATCATTTTCGACAACCTCAGATTCCATATCTGAAGGAACTTGATCAACATATTTATAAGCCATGCCGAGGACACGTAAGGCCTGTTGTGCCATATCCTTGTTGTTTGCCAAGATTTCATTTTTTTCTTTCTCTGACATTGGCACTACTTGATCATTTAATAGGACCTGAGAAGTCCGACCCAACAAAACATCTGGAGCTCCTTTTACTGCTACCAGCAATTTGCCGTCTGTTTGTTGATGGATCGTGCTCATCAGCTTCCGATCCGAGTCAAACGGCAATTCAGCGACCCGAGGTTCTGCGCTCACTCGATCACGAACATCAAATTGATTGTCTAATCCAAATTGAACTAGCGCTGTCTCTGTAGGATCACCGATCAGTTTTCCCTCTTGACTGAACTTGGTGTCATTGGAATAATTCATGACCTTCATAGCCATGTGTTCACTTGGAATTTCTTCTTTGGCACCGATCTGCTGATTGTTGACATATAATTTTTCAACTGTCATTTGGTTCAAGGTCAATGTTCCTGTTTTATCAGAAGCAATGATGTCTGTTGAGCCCAACGTTTCAACTGCAGGCAATTTACGAATAACTGAATTTCGTTTCGCCATCACCTGAGTTCCCAAAGCCAAAATAATGGTAACAATCGCAGGCAATCCTTCAGGAATCGCAGCTACAGCAAGTGAGATAGACGTCAAGAACATTTCATCCCAAGAAGTGCCGTTGATCGCAATCCCTACGACAAACATCACTGCTGCAATAACGATGATTGCAGCAGTCAAGAATTTGCCTAATTGGTTTAGGTTATTCTTCAATGGGGTTTCTGTTTCATCTGCTTGAGCGATCATCCCGGCGATCTTGCCGACCTCAGTACTCATCCCCGTACCGACAACAATCCCACGACCACGGCCATAAGTCACATTGCTGTTTGAGAAAGCCATATTTACCCGATCACCGATGCCTACATCTTGTTGATCGATCGTAACCATTTCTTTTTCTACTGGAACGGACTCACCGGTTAGAGCCGCTTCTTCGATTTTTAGTGAGGCAGCTTCGATCAAACGCAAATCAGCAGGCACGACATCGCCAGCCTCCAGCATCACGACATCCCCAGGAACTAAGTCTGTAGATTTGATTGATTCTGTGTGTCCATCTCGTAATACATTCGCGTTAGGAGTAGACATCTCACGCAATGCTTCAATCGCCTGCTCCGCTTTAGATTCCTGCAGAACTCCCATGACAGCATTAATGATCACAACAGCCAAGATAATGATCGAGTCCACGATTTCATGCGATACGACCGCGGAAATAATTGCCGCGAAGATCAAAACGATGATCATCGCATCCTTGAATTGTTCAAAGAATCGAACCAGCATGCTTTTCTTCTTGCCTTCCTCTAGTTCGTTAGGACCATATTCACGCAGCCGCTTCTCTGCTTCGCTTTGGGTCAATCCTTCCTTTGTCGTTTGCATTTCCGTCAAAACCTTCTCAGGTTCTAACGCATAAAATGGCTGTGACAGTTGTGTTTTTTTCTCTTCTGACATGTTCTTCCTCCTTTGTTATTTGCATCACCAGTCTACTCTTTTTAGCTAGAAAAAGGAAAAAAAATAGACTTGTGTATGCGTAAAAGAACATACATAAGTCTCACTATTTAAGACAACACCAGAAATTTCTTTCTTGTTGGTGGCGTTGCCACAGCATCAGCTGCTAGTTACTCCCTCATGAATAATACAAGATGGATTATACCATGAGGAAACACAGCAATTCAATGTTTTTATGAAAATTTCTTTTGGTTTCATAGGCTTTCATTTAGGCTTTTCGCCCAAAAATCTTCTGAAGTTCCTTGTTCCATCCCCATCACAAATTTCTCACGAATATCACCGTAGTCTCTTGAAAGACTCGTCACAAGATTTTTTATCTCTTCGCGCTTGGTCTGTTTATCCACAGGGCAGGGGTTAAATACAACTGGAAGCTCTTCACGTTTCACAAATCGAAGGATTTGTTTTTCTTCGATATAAAGCAAAGGACGGATTAAATAAAGCTCTGTTTTACTCAAAAAACTAATTGGCTCAAAACTATTCAATTTCCCGTGAAACAAAAAGTTCATAAAATAGGTCTCGATTGCATCATCCAGATGATGGCCCAACGCAACCTTTTGACAGTCCAACTCTTTGGCACGATTATACAAAATACCGCGACGCAGCTTGGCACACAACGAACATGGCGAACGTTCTTCGCGAATATCGAAAACAATTTTAGCAATATTGGTTGGAACAACCTCTAACTGATACCCTAAATTGTTAACAAATTGCTGCAAAGGAGCCAGATCACACCCCTTAAACCCCATATCTAAACTGATTGGCACGAGTTCAAAATCAAAGCCCAATCGGCGCTGCCGTCGAATCATTTCCAAAAAATAAAACAATGTTGTACTGTCCTTCCCTCCACTTAAGCCCACAGCCACCCTATCGCCTGGCTGAATCATCTGATGGTTCAAAATAGCGCGACGCATAGGGTTGAAATAGTTTTGATTGTCCTTTTTCTTAAAGCTCATGATCTACTCCTCAACGGTAAAAAATTTCTGATTCCGGCTGTATTGTTCGCCAGTCGTGATATCATACTGGATTAGCTGGTATTCCTCATAAATCAAGCGTTCTCGTTTGGTAAACGGCTGCTCTTGTGACCAAGCACCATTTTTGTAATACATCCCTGACTCAAACGCTGGGATTTTTTTTTGCATCGCCAGCAATAGCTGATAAAACCCAGACGATTTTAAGCCTGCCTGTTCAAATACGGTGGGACCAAAATAAAACGGACTGGTGATGACGTTTTGTTTTTCCTTGTTCGATAACTCATTTTTATTGTCATGTATCAAAAACTCTGTTTCATGCAACGTCATCTTTTCGTTTTTTGACTGCAGCTCATCGCTGTATATCCCCGGTAAATGATCCCCCCAAAACACCACAATCGTTCGTTTTGGCAGCTGATCCACTGCCTCGATAAAAAGACGAAGTGCCTGACTGGCATAAGCAATATCCTGAAAATAATTATCCAGACTGCTGCTGTTTAGTCCTTCCGCATGAAACTGCAGCTCTTCATATTTTCCATTGTACGGCATGTGGGTCTGCATCGTCACTAAATGAATAAACTGCGGATGCTTTTGTTTCTTTAATCGGTCTAAAACCTCCCGGTACGCTGCTTCATCAGAGATATATGGATTGTCCTCGATCGTTGACGTATGAGTCATCGTCTCTTCATCTAGAAAATGATCAAAGCCAAAAATATCGTAAACATCTTTTCGTTTATACATAGACGTATTATAAGGATGGATTGCCGTAGTTTGATAGCCTTGTTTTTTTGTTAAGGATACCAACGAAGGAATCGTCTCCATTTTAGGAATCAACATCGTATAGGGCGTCGTCATCTGCGCATTGAACAATTCCATCGAAAACCCGGTCAACGCCTCAAACTCGATGTTCGCTGTTCCCCCGCCATAATTTTGGGACAGCATTTGACCGCTGTACGTATCCTCAGCCACCGTACGATAATCCGCTAAGGGATCGCCTCCAGAAATCTCGATCCCGTTTAAACGTGCAGGATCAGAAAAGCTTTCATTCATCACATAGATAATATTCGGCTTTTCATCGGACCCGTTCAATGCAGCGGCTTGCTTCGTGTACTTATCGACGATTTGTTCGATTCGTTCCTTAGAATAATCTTTGGGCTTCTCCATTGGATCGACCCGGAGATTATAGAGGAACCCTCCCATGAATCCAGTATTGTAGTAGTTCATTTTCTGACTGTAAGGAATCCAAAGCGCACTTCTATTGTAAGCCTGGCGCAATAAGTTTTTTGGGTCATTGAAGTTGCTGACGTAAATCAGTGCTAGCAGTGAGCTCAAAAAGATCCCTAAACGAACAAATTGCTGCCGTCGACTTTTGCGCAAGCTCCGATAAAAACTAAATCCTAGAATCCCAAGACTCGCTGTAATCAAAAGGATAAACAGAACAAACAAAGGACCATTCACGAGATCTTTGATCAAGCCAAATTCAGTGATCATCTTCAGATCATCGGGATAGATAGGTTCCATACGGTATTTCATTTTCAAAAAATTGGCTGTTCCTATTCCAATAATCAAAAACAAATACAGGAAACTTCCGAAAAGAATCGATCCTAATGCACTGGTAAACAGTCCGTATACCAAAAGCAGCACTAAACATCCTAAAAAGAATTTTTCAGTGTGCCATGAAAAAGCAAATTTAAACGCTAGTTCAAATGAAAACTCATTTTGGGTTAATTGCAAGAATAAATTAGACCCTACGATCAATAAAATAATGCCGACAAGACTAGCAGCGGCTTTTAGATTTTTCTTGTTACGTTTTGTAATTCCCTTAATTCTTATTCTCTCCCATCTTAAAGCCACCGCTATTTTATCGAGAAATTTACCACTTGTAAAGTTGTGCTCTATCTGCTGCTTAAATCTTTGTGCGCTCTTTTTAAGATTCTTACTCGCTTTACCTCGCTTAAAGCATTCAATTCCTCTTCAATCCCTGATAATTCTTCAAAATCTGAATGATCGAAATCAACGATTAAATAGACGAAAGCACCCTTTCCTTCGCTTATGTATTCAGCTGCTTCGATTTCTCTTTTATCCAATTGGTGCCAAATTTCCTGGCGAATCCTTTTACTTTTTTCGAAAAAAACGGTCATTCGATAGTCCGCGCGAAATGGCAGACGAACGTTGGGAAAATTGATCGAGTCCCGTACCGTTCCCTGCAATAAAAACTGTCTCAATGATTCTGCCGCACGTTTGCCGCTTTCGGACAAAGCCTCTTCCGTAGTGCCGCCAATGTGAGGAAGCTGTAAAATTTTCGACTGTCCTTGCAAAAGAGCTTCCGGAAAATCAGTGATATACCCTGACAATCGGTTCTGTTCGATGGCTTTCACTATGGCTTGGCTGTCCACGATTTCTCTGCGAGCGAAATTTAATAAAAACACATCCTGTTTCATTTGCAGCAGCTCTTTTGCACCAATCATCTTTTCTGTGTCTTTCGTCAACGGCAGCAATACCACAATATAGTTTGATTCCTTGAGGATTTTTTCTAGCGACGAAAAAATGATCATTTCATGTTCAGGGTCATTTCGTGCATAGCCCAAAACGTTCATGCCCAACTCGTGACAAGCCTCGGCAACCAAAGTTCCAATATCTCCGATTCCTAACAATCCAATCGTCTTCCCTTGAAGTTCATTGCCAATATATTCTGCACGTTTTTCTTCCGCTTGCGTTAAAATGTCATCACCCTTTAACTTCTCAACCATTTTCGCTGCCTCAAAAATTGGACGCGCAGTCAAAAATAAACTTGCCAACACCAGCTCCTTGACAGCGTTCGCATTTTGTCCTGGAGTGTTCATCACGATCGTTCCATTTTCGCTGCAGGCTTCGATATCAATGGTATTTACCCCCACTCCCGCCCGAGCGATCGCTAACAAATCCTTTGTCAGCCATTTATTCTCGACTTCTTGGCTGCGAACCATTATAGCTTCTGTCTGTTGATCAACAAACTCAAATTTTTCTTCGTTTAAGGGTGTCAATTGATCTTGCGTGTATTCTGCCAATAACTGAACTCTGTACATTTTTCCAGCTCCTTTATTTAAAAAAACGAATTTCATCAACTGATATAGTTGAGCTAAAAAAGAAAACTGGAAGTCTCCTTCCAGCTTCTCATTTATTTTTTCCAAAAGTCATCAAACACAGTAATCGGTAAATGCCGTTTGTGTTGGGTTTTATTCCACCAATTTTCGATGGTTTCTTGCGCTTTGCTATCGATACTTCTGCCTTCTAGATAATCATCGATATCGTCATAAGTCACACCTAAAGCAACCTCGTCAGCGATCAATGGTTTGCCATCTTCTAGATCAGCTGTCGGTGTTTTTAAGTAAATGGCCTCTTCAGCACCTAATTCTTTTAACAGCATCTTCCCTTGTCGCTTGTTCAAGCGAAACAACGGCAGAATATCCGCACCACCATCGCCAAACTTGGTAAAGAAACCAGTAATATTTTCTGCGGCATGATCAGTCCCAATCACTGCCCCGCCTTTTTCTCCGGCGACACCATACTGAGTGATCATCCGCTGACGAGCTTTCATATTTCCCTTATTAAAATCGCTAATCACCAATCCAGCCTCTTCTAGCGCTGCGACTTGTGCATCAACGGCGGCTTTTATGTTCACGCGCAAACTAACATCAGGTTGAATAAAGTCTAATGCGCGTTTTGCATCTGCTTCATCCGCTTGATCGCCATAGGGCAACCGAATGGCGATGAATTGATAGCTGTCTTCTCCCGTCTCAGCGCGCAGTTCTTCTATAGTTAGTTGCGCCAAGCGACCGGCCAAGGAAGAATCCTGCCCACCACTGATTCCAAGAACCAGACTTTTCAAAAATGGATGTGCATAAAGATAGCTTTTCATGAAGTCAATGCTGGTTCGAATCTCAGCCTTCGGATCGATCGTAGGCTTCACGCCTAATTCCTGAATGATTTCTGTTTGCAATGTCATTGAAGGACCTCCTATTTTTGCTGCATTTTTGAGACGCTTTCGCGAACTTCCTGCATGATTCGATTTTTATGGTTCCAACAATCCGTCGAAAGATCCACAGGATATTTTTGCGGATTCAGATCACGCTTGTATTCTTCCCATAAAGAATCTAAATTTTCTTTTGCATTTAATTTTACTTCTTGAATCGATGGTAAGTCATATACACGTTTTCCGTCAATATATATATCCTGCAACACTGGGCGCGCTGTAAAATCACGAACGGTCTTATTGATATACGTATACACCGGATGAAACATAAAAATTTCTTTTGATTCTCTTGGATCTTCATCCCAAAGAGTGACATAATCCCCCTCGGATTTCCCATCAGAATTTCTAGTGATCCGCCAAACTTGTTTTTTTCCTGGAGTGGTCACTTTTTCTGCGTTGCTGGACAGTTTGATCGTGTCGACCATCTCTCCAGCCTCATTTTCGATTGAAACCAATTTAAAGACTGCGCCTAAAGCCGGCTGATCGTAAGCGGTGATCAACTTGGTGCCCACACCCCAAACATCAATTTTTGCATGCTGCATCTTTAAGTTCAAAATTGTACTTTCATCTAGATCATTGGATGCATAGATCTTCGCTTCCGGAAAGCCTGCTTCATCTAACTGCTGACGCACTCGTTTTGAAATATAGGCCATATCTCCACTATCAATTCGCACACCGAGAAACTTGATTTTGTCTCCCATTTCCCGAGCCACCTTAATAGCATTAGGTACGCCGGAATTTAAGGTATCGTAGGTGTCAACAAGAAACACGCAATCGCGGTGAGTCATGGCGTAGGCTTTGAAGGCATCGTAATCATTTCCGTATGATTGGACAAGAGAATGGGCATGAGTCCCGCTGTCAGGAATTCCAAAGATCTTTCCTGCGCGCACATTGCTGGTCGCATCTGCCCCGCCTATATAGGCGGCACGCGTTCCCCAAATAGCAGCATCCAATTCCTGAGCCCGACGCGTTCCAAATTCCAGCAACGGATCATCCCCAATGACTGATTTGATACGCGCAGCCTTCGTAGCAATCAAGGTTTGAAAGTTAACAATATTCAGCAGCGCCGTTTCAATCAATTGACAATGAGCCAACGGTCCCTCGACTTGAATGATCGGTTCATTGTTAAAAACCAGTTCTCCCTCTACTGCTGAGCGAATCGTACATGAAAACTTAAATTCCCGCAAATACTGAATAAAGCCCTCTGGGTATTGTTCAACCTCTGATAAATAGGCCAGGTCCGATTCACTGAAAGTCAAATCCTCCAAATACTTTACCAAACGTTCCAGTCCAGCAAAGATGACATAGCCATTTTCAAAAGGCATGCTTCGAAAATAGCATTCAAACACTGCATGCACGTCCGCTCTGCCAGTCTCCCAATAAGTTTTCATCATATTGATTTGATACAGATCCGTGTGCAAGGTTAAACTGTCATCTTCGTATAGCTTTCTCATAATCACGTTCCTCAATTCTTTAGGTAAATTCAACTAATTAAATCTATTATAACAAAAAAAAGGAAAAGCGTACTGCTTTTCCCTTCTTTGGCACAAATTCTATTCAACTTTGTATTGGACAAGAATAATGTCCTTGTAGGATTCCTTTGGTCGAATGCCTGACTCTAAGATCTCTTGTTTGTATCCAATATTTACTTCAACTTTCTTACGATCTACCTTCAGTAAGCGATGAATGATGGTCTCTACTTCCTGATGTCTGATTTTTCGTTGACGGTTCAACAACAAAAGGGTAATCGTGTCAAAACGATCAACATAAACAATCTTTGTCCGATCGTACGCGTATAGTTTGTACAGTCGAATCGCCTGCTGGTTCGCAAAGGCGTGACGTGTCAGTTCAGGATACAACGTCTCTAAATTCACATTGCTGGTAATCGGTGTTTCAATCAGCTTCATTGAATGACCTCCCCTTCCTCGTATGTTATATTTTATCATAAGTTTGAAAAAAGAGGATAACGTTTTAATGCAAACCACCTTGGTCTGATCAATTCGATTTTTTTCTGGCACGTTCCGGACTTTTCCAAGTGCCAGACCCATGCCCCAAAATCGTTTTGACTGCTGGGACAAACGAAGTCACGATCGTAAGTGCATTCATCATCCAATAAAAAAGCATATATAAAGGAGCAAACAACATGTATTTGAGCTTCCTCCCACGATCATCCGTCAATAAAGCAGCACTCAATTGGAACAAGCCGGCAACCATCTCGAAAGCCACAAAAATAAACGAGAACGTCAAGGTTTGATAAATGCTCACTGCATCTCTTTGGATCAAGAAATGTCCGATTAGCAGTACGAAGAGGATGGAAGAAATCCAAAAAAAGAAGGACCAGATGATACTTAAACTTTGATCGATGAACATGACCGTCCGTCCAATGTTCTGCAATGGATGCAAGAAAACTTTTTTGAAATTCGTCATCCAGACCTCGATTCCTCCCTTGGCCCATCTTTTGCGTTGCCGATAAAGCATTTTCAAACTTTCAGGTACCTCCATAAAAAACATGATTTCTGGAGCAAATATAGAAAGCCATCCATCTAATTGATGGTCCCAGGCAATACTGATATCCTCTGTCGCTCGATCTTGTCGAAACAAGCCGACATCCACAAGCGCGTCCTTTCGATACATTGTATTTGCCCCGCTGTATGCATAAATACCGCCTAAAACTCCATTTTGAGTTCGTTTGATGACCCCTACGATACTAGAAAATTCCACGGTTTGTGATTTAGCGATCAGTCTATCTCTATTTTGAACATCCATGTTAGCAGTCACGGCTGAAATATTCGTGCTGTCTTGCCGAATAAAATAGTTTACATATCGATTCAAAGCGTCTGGTTCAGGAACCGTATCGGCATCATTACTTAAGATCAGCTTTCCTTTAGCAAAGCCTATTCCGATATCAAACGCATGCGCCTTCCCCTTATTGTCTTCAACTCGAATGACTCGAAGATTCTCGTATTTTTTCATCAAATCTTTTAGAATTTCTGGTGTTTGGTCTGTCGATCCATCATCCATCACCAATACCTCATAGTGCTCGTAGTTCATTTTGGTCATTAGATATTCGATCGTCCCCTCAATCACAATCTCCTCATTGTGCGCTGGAACCATAATAGTTATGAAGGGTTCTACTTCTACTGGAATATTCAGCCACTCTTCTTGTTTATATTTGAACAAAAACTCGTAACACAATACACCAATAAACCATGAATATCCACCAATAATCGGGTATGCGATCAATAACATCGCTAAAACAGAAAGAGTGAGATCTATTGGAAAGTTGCCAGTATTGAACAGCGTGCTCATAGTTCAACACCTCCGTCTTTATAAAGATCCCTTACAAAATCCTTGTCCAAATTCTGTTCCGGTTTTACCGAGTAATAGCGAACGGATTCTCTAAAAGCTTTATCACCAAACCGATCCGTATACTCTTGTTCCAGTAATTGTTTGCGTTTATCTAATTTTACTTCATCATGCAATGTCTCTTTTTGTAAAGAATGTTTAAATTGTCGGTTGTTCATCAGCGTTAAATAAAGATAGCTGACCACTCTCAAAATAAATACGATCGCCAGAAAAAACAGTATAAACAAGAAATAGCTGTCTACGCTAGCATAATCGACTAATCGTCTTCCCTCAGCAAATTCGGGCAAAAAGATCGGGAACAATAACCAAGCGAAAGGGAGAAGAACACCTGCCCAACCAAGCAAAGCAATGAATGTTTGCCAAATTTTTAAGCCAGTTCGCCCTTTTGAGAAGAATTTATCTGTAATCAGCAAATTAGAAACTTCTTCTCGAGAAATCTTTTTTTTCATAATACTTACCCCCTTTGCGTTAAAGTACTACAAAAAGGAAGTTTAATAAAACAAAATGCTTTTTAAAGGATCGTAACAAGCTTATTAAGAGATTTAAATACATAATCGTATGCTTCTTTTGCAGCATAAAATGAAAGAGGCTGTGACAGCATTGTGGTGCGCACCCCGTCAATAGGACAATGAAATAATATAAAAATTTTGTGGACTA
>NZ_BJCC01000028.1 GCF_004309355.1 Enterococcus florum
TAGGATTTAATTATTTCCTTGTCCTAGATAGGGGTAGCATAGCAATGTCACAGCTTTTTTTGTTTTCAATGAGAAGCATCTTTAATGCGTTTAGCAATTCCTTACCTTTTGGTCTAGACTTTTTCATTGCTTATTTCGTTGAATGATGGTAAAATTGGTGTATACCAAATACGACAAAGGAGCGTTTCCTATGAAAGTAATTCGCGTAAAAGATGCCCAAGAAGGCGGAAAAAAAGCATTTGAACTGATCAAAGACGGTATGGCTAACGGTGCGAAGGTATTAGGCTTAGCAACTGGTAGTACACCTGAAACATTATATCAAGAAATGACAGCAAGTGATTTAGATTTTTCTGACATGACCTCAGTTAACTTAGACGAATATGTCGGCTTAGGTGGAGATGACGTTCAAAGCTACCGCTACTTCATGAACGATAGATTATTCAACAAAAAGCCATTCAAAGAAACCTTTGTTCCAAACGGAAAAGCGGAAGATTTGGCAGCAGAAGCCAAACATTATGATCAAATCATCGCTGAACATCCGATCGATATCCAAATCTTAGGAATCGGCCGCAACGGACACATCGGGTTTAACGAACCAGGAACTTCATTTTCTGAAACTACTCACGAAGTTGAATTGACAGAATCAACGATCGAAGCCAATAAACGCAACTTCGATAAAGTAGAAGACGTGCCAACTCGCGCAATGTCGATGGGGATCGGCTCGATCATGCCAAGTAAAGAAATCATTCTGATGGCCTTTGGCGAAGACAAAGCAGATGCCATAAAAGGAATGATCGAAGGACCTGTAACTGAAGAAATGCCGGCAAGTGTTCTGCAAAAACATTCGAATGTGACCGTGATTATTGACGAAGCAGCAGCCAGCAAATTGCAAAAATAGATTTTTTTGAAGGACTCTGAAAAAGGGTCCTTTTTTATGTATTCGGCTCTCTTCCTAACCGCCAATTTATTTTTTGCTATCTAGGCCGAGGCGTTTCATTCTTTCTTACTAAGTTTATCCTTTGACGCCGACGGGAAGACTGACAAGTTGTTTCCTGCGAGTGTTGTGACCCGTCCTCAAAATGGAAGTTCTTTAGCAGGGCACCTTCAGGGATACAGACTCTTGTCAGGTCTGCGGGTGACCGCGAGGACGGATCGAAAGCATCTGACAGAAGGGCTTTAACAGTTTGAAGCCTTTTAAGAGCAGTCTCCACTGGCTGGATTACGAAGGTATTTCCTGCCCTTGGTCCGTGACCGAATCGTCTTCATTTTTTGTGTCAAAGCTGGCTTGGGTCAAGATGAAGTCTGCTTTAACGACCCTCTTAATGTAGAAAAGGAATTACGGGCCATCACCGCAATTGCACACTGAATCACATACACTCCATCTCTAATCTCTTGGAAATAATCTGAAAAGTGAGTTTCTAACCTTTCTCGCTTCATGGAAAAAGGTGTCGTTGTTCTAAGCCTTTTACGAGCATATATTGATCTTCTTTTTGTTAGCGTTTTCACTGAATTCTTTAACCAAGTATTTTTGTAAAACCGCCATATCATGTTGTCAGCAGATTCGTTCATTGTTAAAGTGAAAGAAGAAGAAATAAAGGAGAAGCAAATGCGAAAAATATTATTGGTAGAAGATGATCAAAATTTGAATCGAGGAGTTACCCTCTGTTTGACAAAAGAAGGCTACGAGGTCTTGTCTTGTTTTGATATCAAAACAGCAAAAGCTCTTTTTCAAAAGGATTCGATCGATTTAATCATCAGCGATCTTTCCTTGCCAGATGGCAGCGGATTGGATTTTTGCCGTTCGATTCGTCGACAGTCGAACGTACTGATTTTGATGTTGACTTCTTACAATCAGGAATATGATATCGTCAGCGGGTATGAACATGGGGCAGATGATTATGTCACGAAGCCCTTTAGTTTGATGGTGCTGGTTTCTAAGATCCAAGCTTTAATGAAGCGTATACCTGATTTAGGGAGCCAAACGCTGGCTTCAGACGACCTTGTTCTTTCCTTGTCAGAGATGACTGTTAAACGCGAAGGAGAACTGCTGCTGCTTAGCAAAACAGAACTGCAGCTCTTAGTGTTGTTCATGGAGAACCCGAAGCAGATCCTATCACAGGATCAATTACTCCATAAAATTTGGGATATCAAAGGGAATTACATCGATAGTAATACAGTTTCGGTCAACATCAGTCGTTTGAGACAAAAAATCGGCAAAGAAAAGATCAAGACAGTGAGAGGGGTGGGGTATCTATGGGTCAACGAAGTTCAAAACGGCTAAACGGCCTGTTTTTGCTGACGATCATCATCGGATTTGGCTGCTTTCTTTTTAGCCATGTCAGCATGCAGAAGGCATTAAAGGCTGAGCGCCGAGGGACTCTCGGTATGCTGGTGGAACAAGCTGATCTGCCTGAAGCACAAGTGATGGCAGCTGCCAATCAGAAAATTACCCAGCAGGATGCACAAAAGGGAGCAGAATTAGAAGCGCGATATGGCCTGACCACTCGAACGCAAAGACAACAAAAAATCACACAGAGGTACTTTATTTGGAATCTCGTAATCGGTGGCGGAGGGACGATCTTGCTTTCTGCTTTTTTCATTTGGAATCAATCGGAAAATCGCAAGCAGGTTCGAAAAATAGTGGCTGAAATGGAGCAGAAGCAATCGGAAAAGGCGACATCGGAGTTGCTGCTGCAGCGAGTAAGAAACGAGGGCAACGAGCTGAAATCGAGTGTAACAGACATCGCACATCAGCTAAGAACCCCCGTGGCTTCGTTAAAAATGAGTATGGATATTGCTCTTTCAGACAAGTATTCTGACCAAGAACGCAGCGAGTTTGGGCATCAGGCGGAAATCCAAATTCACAAGCTGAACTTAATGCTGGATGGCCTAATCAAGTTGTCTCAGCTGGAAACGGACTTGATTCGGTTGCAGCCGCAGCCGACCTCATTAAAAGCGGTGATTACGGATGCAGTGAACAGTTTGATTATGAAGGCGATTGAGAAAGAAATCGAGATCGAGGTAGAGACCTTTGAAGACCGATTGATTTTGATCGATCAAAAATGGACCCTTGAGGCCATCAGCAACGTTTTGGAAAATGCGGTGAAGTATTCTCCGGCAGGCACGACAATCCAACTGCGTATCTCGACATTAGTGACTTACGTACTGCTGGAGATTCTGGATCAAGGCCCTGGAATTCCAAGCCAAGAGCAGACAAAGATCTACCAGCGGTTTTACCGCGGAGCCAACAGTGAGGCAGTAGAAGGCTCGGGGGTCGGTTTGTATTTGACCCGTTCGATCATCGAGGGACAAGGCGGGGCGATCATGGTCAAAAACCTGAAGCCGCATGGTTCGAATTTTCAATTGACCTTACCGTTGGCTTAATTTAATCAGCGGTTTCTTACAAATCTGTCATGTTTTTTGAAACGCAACTGAAAGATTCCCTTTTTATACTGGGAGTAGAAAAAGGAAAAGAGGGGACACGGATGATTTTAAAAACAACTGATTTAGTAAAGCATTATG
The DNA here is from genome assembly GCF_004309355.1 of Enterococcus florum. GTDB lineage: Bacteria > Bacillota > Bacilli > Lactobacillales > Enterococcaceae > Enterococcus_A > Enterococcus_A florum. Next base: position 3,523 of record NZ_BJCC01000028.1, read on the forward strand.
ATGATGGAAGTGCGGTGGTGAAGGCAGTAGACTACGTTGATTTAGAGGTAGAAAAAGGCGAATTCATTGCTATCGTCGGTAAATCGGGTTCTGGAAAAAGCACATTGCTGAATTTGATTGGTGGTCTGGATCGTCCGGATTTCGGGGAGGTTGAGGTTGAAGGAAAGAATATTTTCCAAATGAAGGACGAGCAGCTGGCTGTTTTTCGGCGCCAAAAAATCGGTTTCGTCTTTCAAAACTACAATTTGATTCCTTCACTAAACGTTTGGGAAAATGTCGTGCTGCCGATCGGTTTGGACAATCGAAAAGTCAATTATCGCTTCATCGAAGAACTGCTGAAGACCATCGGCTTGAATGATCGAAAAAAGGCTTTGCCGAGTATGCTTTCTGGCGGGCAGCAGCAGCGTGTAGCGATCGCTCGGGCCATTGCCTCAGAACCAGCGATTATTTTGGCAGATGAGCCTACAGGAAATCTGGATACGAAAACAGAGCTTGAGGTCATGTCTTTGTTGAAAAATTCTGTGGAGAAATTCGGTCAAACGCTGATTGTGATCACTCATGATGAAGCAATCGCGCAAACGGCCGATCGGATCATTCATATCGAAGATGGGCGGGTGATCTAAATGCGTATGGTCAACTGTGTTGCGTTAGCCAATACAAAATACCATCGGGTAAAGAATCTGCTCTCCGGTATGGCGATCGTCTTGACCAGTGTATTGGTCTTTCTAATCATCAGTATCGGGCTTGGAATCATTCGAACAGAAAATGCCGCAGTCAATAAAATTTATCCCACGTGGCACGTGATGTATCGAAATGTTTCTCAAGAAAACATGGAAAAGCTGACTCAGCATCAGGGACTGGAAACTTACGGGCTTCGCCAGGACATTGGTCAGTCCACCTTATCAAAGGGCTACGTCCTCATGAGCTGGATTGATGAAACAGGACAGAAACTGAACAAATTGAAGCTGGAGCAGGGAAGAGCGCCTGAAAAAGGGAATGAAACAGCCCTTTCAAAAAGTGCCTTAACGCGATTAGGTTATCCCGAAGCCCAGCTTGGCGATGTGCTGACAATCCCTTTCCAAATCGAAGAAAAGGACGGACTCGGATTGGAGGAGACAGCAGCCTTCAAACTGGTGGGCCTGCTGCCCAGTCCAGCGGAAAAAGCGGGCAATCAACTTTTTTCAATGCTGCTCTCCAAAGATTTTATGCAAGAGGTCATCCCTAAAACACAAAGAAAGTACCGTATAATGGCTCGCCTGCAGTCCGACCAGTTTCGTTCGACAGATGATATTGAAAAAGAGGCGAAAGAGATTGGATCCTCCTTTGGGGTTTTAGCGGATGATATCGTCGAAAATAGTGATTATCTGTTTGCCAATTACGTGGATCCAGCCTTTTATGCAGGGATGACGATCATCGCATTTGTCATCTTGATTACAGGAGCCTTAACGATTTACAGCATTTACTATGTCTCGCTGATCGATAAAGTGCAGGAATTCGGCAAGTTAAGAGCATTGGGCGCCAACAAACGGCAAATTCGGCAAATCGTTTTACGAGAAAACCTGATTGTGGCCGGACTGGCGATTCCCTTGGGATTGATCATTGGGATCGTGAGTGTTAAGCTGATTTTCGAACAGTTGTTGGGAAGTATCGATAATAGAGGTATTTCTATAAAGATCATGAAACAGGTGATCGAGAGCGGTGAAGTATCCTTGATCGTTCCGTGGATCGTTGTGTTGACGATCGTGGTTTCTCTGATGACTGTGATTATCGCTTCGCTAAAACCGATGCGTCAAGCAGGAAAAATCATGCCGATCGAGGCGATGCGCTACACTGGACAGAAGGAAACTAAACGAAAACAACGCAAGGGCTTTATTGATTTGGGCTTGGGGAAGCTGGCCGGAGCCAACCTTTCCCGCAACAAGAAACGTACGCTGATGACAATTTTCTCACTAGGTATGATCGGGATCTTGTTTGTGGTCATTTCAACGGTCTTCAATTGCATGCAGCCGCAGCAAATTGCTAGAGATGCGATTGCAGAGGATTATCGGTTGAGCCTTGAAAGCATCAGTAATGATAAGATGAGACCCGAAAGAGAATGGACGGCCCTTCAGCAGAACAATCCAATAGATCAGGAGATGCTAGATCAAATCAAAGCACTTGACGGAGTGAAAGAGATAGAGGCTCTTGCCTCAATCAGTGGTGAGATTCCAACCCTTAAGGATCCGTATTCCAATCAAAATCTGCCTATTTCGATTGGCGGTGTTCGGGAAAGCCAAATGAAGGATGTTCTAAAAAGTATCAAACAAGGAGACGTGACGTTGGAAGAGCTGCGGCAGGGGAATGTATTGATTGCCAACGAGTACTTTCTGAAAAACAATCCGGAGGTTTCGCTTGGTGATCAGTTGGAGATCACGCTTTTTGACGGGGACACGTCTTATAAGAAAAAAATGACGGTTGCGGCTGTTAGCGATGTTCCTCAGGCGATCGATAATTCCAACACCTTTATCAGCAGCGATGAAGCAGTTCGTGGGATGTCGCAAAATAATCTAACCAAGTATGTGAATATCAAGGTAGATAAAGACCAGCTTGCCAAGGTACAATCAGAGCTTGAGACCCTCGTCGCAAGCCATGATGCATTTGAATTGGAAAGTTTTGAAGAGATCTTGGCTCAGTGGAAATCAGCTATAGGGATGATGACTGGAGCCGGGTATGCGATCATGCTGGTGCTGGCGATCGTAGGGGTTATGAGCTTAGTGAATACAACGATCGACAGTATTTTAAGCCGTAAGAAGGAGCTCGGCATAATGCAGGCGATCGGGATGTCGGATCGTCAAATGAAACGCATGCTGCAGATGGAAGGCTTAGTATACGCTGGCGGAACCATCATCTTGTCAGTAGGGTTGGGCAGCATCATTGGTTACCTTGTCTTCCTATATGCCGAGGCCAATCAATTGATGCAGATAAAAACCTATCATTTTCCCTTGATCCAGGTGTTGCTGCTCATTGCAGTGGCTGTTCTGGTCCAACTGATATTGACCAGAGCGACGACTAGCATCGTCAACCGGGAAACGATTATCAACCGGATTCATACTGCGGAATAGACCATTTGCCGACGAATAAGTTCAATCGTCGGCTTTTCTGTGGCATAATAAAGAAAAAACTTGGAGAATAGATATGCGTTTAGATAAATTTTTAGCCGAAACCGGCTTAGGCAGCCGCAAAGAAGTCAAGCAGCTGATCAAAAAAGGACAGATCACGGTCAACCAGCAAATTGAAAAAAAGGACAAAGCACAGGTCGATCCGGAAAAGGATCAGATTGCCTATTTAGGCGAGGCACTGCATTACCAAGAATTTTACTATTATTTGCTGCATAAACCTGCTGGCGTGGTCAGTGCAACAGAGGACAAAAAGGATTCAACGGTCTTGAATCTGTTCGATGAAGCGGATTATCGACGGGACCTATTTCCCGTTGGTCGGCTAGATAAGGATACGGAAGGCTTGTTGCTGATCACCAATGATGGCCAGCTGGCGCACGAGCTGTTGTCTCCGAAAAAGCATGTGGAGAAAGAATATTTTGCTCTGATTGAGGGCGTGATGGATGAAACGGATCAGCAACGTTTTGAAAAAGGGATCGAACTAGATGGACAATTGACGATGCCTGCACAGCTGTTGATCGATCAAATCGCAGAGGAAAGGTCTGAAGTGAGGATCATTTTGAACGAGGGGAAATTCCATCAGGTCAAACGCATGGTCGCTGCTTGTGGGAAAAAGGTCGTTTATTTGAAGCGAATCCGCATGGGCGATTTGTCGCTGCCAGAGGATCTGTCAAAAGGCAGATACCGCGAACTAACTCCAGAAGAGCTGCGACTCTTGAAGGGATAATCGGGAACAAATGGCAGTCTGCATGCTATACTTAAAGTGGAGGTGACAGCTGATGGAAATACATTTGTCTGTCGTGGAAATCATGATTCGTCTGTTTTTATCAATGGTCATGGGGGGCGTGATTGGGATTGAGCGGGAATACCGCAACCGACCAGCGGGGATTCGTACACATATTTTGGTTTGTATGGGAGCAACGATCATTGCCCTGGTGCAAACCGAGATCGCCAGTGCCTCTTTGCGATATGCGATCGCCAATCCTGAACTAGCTGGTGTTGTGCGTTCTGATGAAGCCAGACTGATTGCGCAGGTCGTCAGTGGTGTAGGGTTCTTGGGGGCAGGGACGATCATCGTGACCAATCGCTCGATTACCGGATTGACTACGGCAGCTTCGATTTGGGCTGGCGCCGGATTAGGTTTGGCGATCGGCATGGGCTATTACGATATTGCCATCGCTAGTTTTATCGGGATTATGCTGGCGTTGACCGTCGTGAAAAAAATCATTCGAGTCAAAGCGGTCCGTAAGCTTGAGATACGCTTTATCCACCGGGAAGAGACTAAGGAATTTATTTCAGACTATTTTGAAAGCAAGCAGATCGAAGTGGAGAATGTGGATTTCAACGTTGATTTTCGCAATGATTACCGTATTTATACTAATATCTATACCATTGATTTGCCGCGGGGCTTATCGTACACCGAGGTGATTGAGGATCTGTCGCTGTACAAAAACATCACGAAGCTTCGCTTAATCAACGTCTAAAAAAGAGGATTCGGAAAGCAATTTCTGCTTTGCCGAGTCCTCTTTTTGATCAGTCGATCGCTTGTTGATAAGTTTTGCCCCATGCTTCCATTTGGCGCATCACAGGGATGAAGCTTTGTCCTAAGTCGCTCAATCGGTATTCGACCTTTGGCGGAACAGTACTGTAGGCGGTTCGAGTGATCAGCTGATCCTGCTGCAGATCCTTTAAATGCTGAGTCAACATTTTTTGAGTCAGGGTTGGGTCCTCGAATGCGGCTTTCAATTCATTAAAACGCATCACCTCATGTTCGGCTAAAAACCAGATAATCGACAGCTTCCATTTGCCGGCCATGATTCGTTGCGTCGTGACCAAGGGGCAGGTGGTTTCCCAGTCCTCTTTTTTTATGGTGAGCACCTCTTTCGCAGTGGGGTTGTAGGGTTACTTTTTAGTAAGTATACCACAATAAAGTGCCTTCTTGTCCGCTTGTTACGCACTCCTTATACTTAAGACAGAAGGGGTGAGTCAGATGGAAAAAATGAAACTAGGGACTAACCTGCAGATCAGTAAAATTGGGTTGGGGACGATCAATTTCGGTACAAAAATAAATCGGAAAACTGCTCATGGATTGTTGACAGAATATGTCACAAGAGGTGGCAACTTTATCGATACTGCTAATAATTACGCAGTTTGGAATGGCGGTGATGGCGGAGAAAGCGAACGGACCATCGGTGAATGGATCAGCCAAACCAAATACAGAGATGAGGTAGTAATCGCCACCAAAATCGGTGCTTTGACGACAAACAAACAAAAAGGATTTAGGCAGGTTGAAGGCTTGAGCCGTGAGGCGCTTTTGCGAGCGGTAGAGCGCTCGTTAAAGCGCCTGCAGATCAACAGCATTGATTTGCTGTATCTTCACATGGACGATTTTTCGGTCTCTCAAGAAGAGGTGATGGGAACGTTGGCAGAGTTGGTAAAAGAAGGAATGGTTAAAGAAATCGGCTGCAGCAATTTTTACAGCTGGCGGATCGAACAAGCACGTCTGATTTGCCAGGAAAAAGGCTGGCCGTTTTTCAGTGCGGTTCAGCAACGGTACAGCTTCTTGTCGCCAGCAGCATCTGCAGACCTGTTTCCTCAGGTAGCTATGACTAAGGAGATGGAAAGCTATCTTCAGCATTTTCCGTGTATGAAGCTGGTCGCTTATTCCCCATTGCTGAAAGGGCAATACAATACCGATAACATACTGCACAAAGCCTATGATTCCTTGGAAAATCGGGAACGCTTGGCTTGGGTCAGAAGTATAAAAAAAAATCCTAATTGTTGGGTCTTGAATCATGTGACCCAGCAATTTGGCGGCAGCGCTGCATTGGTCACGACCTCCTCGATCAAGCATTTACGCGAAATCATGACGGAACTAAACTAAAAAAAGTGGTGAGAGGACGTTATGCCTCTCATCACTTTTTAGTCTAAACCGATCAAATAATCGTCGTCCTTCATCGCTTCTACTTGGCCTAACAAATAGCCGTTTCCGACTTGCGAAAAGAAGTCGTGGTTGCTGGTACCAGTGGAAATACCGTTCATGACGATTGGATTCACATCGTCAGCGGTGTCTGGGAACAGTGGGTCCATTCCTAGATTCATCAGCGCTTTGTTGGCATTGTAACGCAAGAATGTTTTGACTTCCTCGGTCCAGCCGATTTCATCGTACAGCTCTTCGGTGTACCGCTCTTCATTTTCATACAATTCGTACAATAAATCGTACATCCATTCCTTCAAACGTTCTTGTTCCTCTTGCGGCTGTTCATTGAAGCCGCGTTGGAATTTATACCCAATATAAGTACCGTGGACAGACTCATCACGGATGATCAGCTTGATGATTTCCGCCACGTTGGCCAACTTATTGTTGCCAAGGTAGTACAAAGGTGTGTAAAAACCTGAATAAAACAGGAACGTCTCCAGAAAGACGCTGGCGATTTTTTTCTCCAGCGGAGAGCCAGTTTTGTAGATTTCGTTGATACGTTCGGCTTTCTTTTGCAAATAGACATTGGTATTGGTCCATTCAAAGATTTCATCGATCTCGGCCTTTGTGTTCAAGGTGCTGAAAATCGATGAATAGCTTTTGGCATGAACTGATTCCATAAACTGAATGTTGTTTAATACTGCTTCTTCATGGGGAGTCCGAACATCTGCCCGTAATTGTTCCATGCCGCTTTCTGATTGAACGGTGTCCAACAGTGTCAATCCGCCAAAGACATAGCCGACGACCTGTTTTTCTAAATCGGATAATTTGCGCCAATCATCTAAATCATTGGACAAGGGAATTCGTGTATCCAGCCAAAACTGCTCGGTCAATTTTTCCCAAGTGGATTTATCGATCACGTCTTCGATTTCATTCCAGTTAATGGCCTTGTAATAAGTTTCTGCCATGTTGCTTCCTCCTCAATCTTGCATTTATACTGAACCATCACGAATCAAGCGCTTGATTCGTGATGGTTGGGTGCCTTCCTGCCTAGTTAAGAAAACTGAGAAAAACAGGACTGGCAGCTGGTATTAGATGACACAGCTTTCACATTGGTTTGAGCCGATCTCTTCAGCATCCTCAGTGAAGGTCCGAACGTAATAAATTGATTTGCAACCTTTATAGAAGGCATAGTTGCGCAGGATGTTCAGATCGCGTGTCGTTTGCTTTGTTTCATTTTTCCATTCGTACAAACCGCGAGGAATTTCTGAACGCATAAACAAGGTCAAGCTCATTCCTTGGTCGATGTGTTGCTGTGCCGTTGCATATACATCGATGACTTTGCGCATGTCCATATCGTAAGCGGAGGTATAATAAGGCAAAGTTTCATTGTTCAAATAAGGCGCTGGGTAATAGATCTTACCGATTTTCTTTTCTTGGCGTTCCTCGATCAAACGAGTGATTGGATGAAGGCTGGCACTGGTATCATTGATGTAGGAAATCGAGCCATTTGGTGCGACTGCCAGACGGTTTTGATGGTATAGGCCATCTTCTTTGACCGCCTCTCTGAGCGCTTCCCAATCTTCTGCAGTCGGAATAAAGATCTCTTTGAAGATTTCTTTAACCTTCGCTGTTTTCGGTTGGAAATCACCCGTTACATACTTGTCAAAGTATGTCCCATCCGCATATTTTGATTTTTCGAAGTTATGGAAAACTTGTTTCCGTTCCTTGGCAATCTGATTGCTTTCTATTAATGTCCAATAATTCAACAGCATAAAGTAGATATTGGTGAAATCGATCGATTCCTCGGAGCCATAAACCATCAATTGCTTGGCAAAAAAGCTGTGCAGTCCCATGGCACCTAAGCCGATCGTATGATTCAAGCTGTTGCCGTTTTGAATGGAAGGGACCACTTCAATATTGGAAGCATCGGTGATATACGTCAGTCCGCGCACCATCGTTCGAACCGATTGACCAAAGTCAGGGCTGTCCATCAAATTGACGATGTTGGTTGATCCTAAGTTACAGGAAATATCGGTTCCTAATTCGTCATATTCTTGTCGATCATTGATCGCTGAAGGGGTTTGAACCTGCAGAATCTCTGAACACAGATTACTCATGACGATTTTTCCATCGATCGGATTAGCCTTGTTGGCTGTATCGATGTTGATGATATAAGGATAGCCGGATTCCTGTTGAAGCTTGGATAATTCGGTTTCCAGATCGCGGGCACGAATCTTTTTCTTGCGGATATTTGGATTTGCCACTAAATTGTCGTATTCCTCAGTGATGTCTACGTAGGAGTAAGGCACACCGTACTCCCGTTCAATGCCGTAAGGACTGAACAAGTACATATCCTCATTCTTGCGTGCTAGTTCATAAAATTTATCTGGTACAGTCACACCGAGTGACAAGGTTTTGACCCGAATTTTTTCATCGGCGTTTTCTTTTTTAGCAGATAAGAAAACTTCGATATCTGGGTGGAAAACATCTAGATAAACGACACCAGCACCTTGGCGTTGGCCCAGTTGGTTCGAATAAGAGAAACTGTCTTCAAATAATTTCATGACCGGGACCACGCCGCTAGCGGCACCATCGTAGCCTTTGATCGGTGCGCCTGCTTCTCGCAGGTTTGATAAGTTGATTCCAACACCGCCGCCGATACGCGACAATTGAAGGGCGGAATTGACCGAGCGGCCGATGCTGTTCATGTCATCAGTCACTTGGATCAAGAAACAAGAGACCAGCTCTCCACGGCGCTTGCGTCCGGCATTCAAAAAGGAAGGTGTCGCTGGTTGATACCGTTGATGGATCATCTCATCAGCTAAACGCAGCGCAATTTCTTCATCTCCGTTGGCAAAATACAAGGCATTGAAGGCGACCCGATCTTCATAGCTTTCCAGATATTCTGTTCCTTCGTTGTTCTTCAAGGCGTATTGAGAATAGAACTTGTAGGCTGCCATGAAGGATTTGAAAGTAAAATGCTGGTCGTCTAAGTACCGGTAGAGTTTTTCAATAAATGCATCGGAATAGTTTGCAATAAAGGCTTCTTCTAAATAGTCGTGTTTCAAAAGATAGTCGATCTTTTCTTTTATAGAAGCAAATTTCCGAGTGTTTGGTTCAACATTCTCCTTAAAAAAAGCCGCCAAAGCATCTTTGTCTTTGTTTAGCGGGATTTGACCGTTGACTGGACGGTTGATTTCATTATTCAGTTTGAAGTAGCTTACCTCTCCAAGGTCTTTTAAACTCATACTGTCACATCTTTTCTCTCTAGATTTCGTTTTGGGGTGCCTAAGAATGAAGAAACTTTGCAATCCGCAGATTGCAAAGTCCTAAGCGAGTGCTTTTAATTGGTCAGGTCTGAAACCAATGATGGCTTGCTGTCCCCCGAAAATAACAGGAACGCTCTGAAAGCCTTGGGTCTGCAAGAACTCTAATGCTTCAGGTTCGTTGTCGATGTTTACTTCTTCAAAGGGAATACTATTGTCAGTTAAATAACGTTTTGCCATTTTACATTGCATACAGTTGTTTTTTGAATATACTTTTACCATAAGAAGGCCTCCTTTTTCTACACTATTCAGTATAAAAGATGTAGTCGAAAAGTCAATCATAAAATACTATATATTGTGTTGATGGGATCGGATAATACCACAGTTTGTGTTTTTGGAAAAAAGATGAAAGCAGATAAAATAAGACTTTATACTCATTTTAAAGAAAGAACAATGTTAGTCAATCTTTTTTTCGCTAAAAAAAGAAAAATAGGATAACCAAATCACGAGAAGTTTGAAGCTTAAAACGGATGATTTGTCAACTTAAATGCTCAAGATTTTATTGACTTTATTCGTGAAAAATTGTAATCTAAATGAGAAAGATTATCATTATTAATCAATGGTTGAAGAGGGTTGATAGGAACGATGACAACGTTAGCAGAAGTAACCTTAAATAAAGTTGTACAAATTGAAGGAATCCAGTTGAGCAGCGAGCTGAAACGTCGTATGCAGGATTTAGGAATGATCGTAGGCAGCAAAATCGCGGTAGTGAATCATTCGGGAGACAACAGCATTGTTTTGCTGCACAATGCACGCGTCGCACTCGATCAATCCTTATTAGAGCAAATACTCGTGAAGGAAGTAACAGAAGACCAGAGTACTTGGATCTCACTTGACCAGTTAGGCGTAGGTGAGACAGCTAAGGTTGTGAGTGTCCATGGTACAGGCGCAGTTAAGCGTCGTTTGATGGATATGGGCTTGACCAAAGGCACAGCGATCAAAGTCGTGAAGCTGGCGCCATTAGGAGATCCAATGGAGATCGCTATTCGCGGGTATGAACTAAGCTTGCGCAAGAGTGAGTCAGAATTGATCATCGTCGCTAAGGAGGCAGAATAGATGAAGGAACTGCATATTGCATTAGCGGGGAATCCCAACAGCGGGAAAACCAGCACTTTTAATGTGTTGACCGGAACCAATCAGTTTGTCGGCAATTGGCCGGGGGTGACTGTTGAACGCAAAGAAGGCAAATACAAGAAAAAACGGGAGATTATCATTGATGACTTGCCAGGGATCTATTCCTTGTCGCCTTATTCGCCAGAGGAAGTCGTTGCACGGGATTATTTGCTGTCGGATGTTCCAGATGTGATTTTGAATATCATTGACGGCACCAATCTGGAACGCAATTTGTATTTAACCACTCAACTGATCGAAACAGGCATTCCAGTTGTGGCGGCTGTCAATATGATGGACTTGGTAAAAAAAGAAGGCAAGCAGATCAATCTGGAAAAGCTGTCTTACGTGCTGGGCATCCCGGTTCTAGGCATCAGTGCTTTGAAAAATTGGGGCATCGATAAAGCAATCGAGCAGGCAATCGAGCAAGCCAATAAAAAGCCAGAAACCCTTTATCCTGTGTATGAAAAGCGGGTCGAGGCAGCTTTGAGTGAAATCAGTCGTATTCTGGGCAACACGGTGTTAGAAAAATACAGCCGCTGGTATAGTGTCAAATTGTTCGAAAGGGACGAACATGCCACAAAGCAGTTGGATTTGAGTTCCGTCCAACAAAAGGATATTGAAGAGACCATCAAGATTACTGAACAGCTCTTTACTGATGAGGCTGAAACGATCATTATCAATGAGCGATACAATTTTATTACGGATCTGCGGGCACTGTGTATCGTAGACAAAGAAGAATTTAGTTTATCCGTTTCTGATAAAATTGACCGGATCGTCACTAATCGGATTTTGGCTCTGCCGATTTTCGCTTTTGTGATGTGGTTGGTCTACTACATCTCGATCCAAACTATCGGAGTGATGGGGACCGATTGGGTGAATGACGTTCTTTTTGGTGAAGCAGTGCCGACCTTTGTAAGTACTACATTGGCTTCTTGGAATGTTGCAGATTGGATGCAAAGTCTGATCCTAGATGGGATTATTGCCGGTGTCGGAGCGGTATTGGGCTTCCTGCCGCAGTTGATGGTCTTATTCTTCTGTTTGGCGCTTTTAGAGGACTGCGGCTATATGGCGCGGATCGCTTTTGTCATGGACCGCATTTTCCGCAAGTTTGGCTTATCGGGCAAATCCTTTATCCCGATGTTGATCGCGACGGGCTGCGGTGTGCCGGGGGTCATGGCAAGTCGGACGATTGAAAATGAAAAAGACCGCCGAATGACAGCGATGCTAACTACCTTTATGCCTTGTTCGGCGAAGCTGCCGATCATTGCCTTAGTTGCCGGGGCCTTTTTCCCAAATAGCAGCTGGGTAGCACCATCCGCTTATTTTATTGGCATGGGCACTATTGTTTTATCTGGCATTGCGTTGAAAAAAACCAAGCTGTTTGCTGGAGACCCGTCACCGTTCATCATGGAACTGCCGCTGTACCACATGCCAAGAATCGGCAATACGATTCGCTATACGTATGACCACAGCAAAGCGTTCGTAAAACGAGCTGGTACGATTATCTTTGTTTCAAGTATCGTGATCTGGTTCATTTCCAGCTACAATTTCAGTCTGCAGTCTGTCGATGAAAACGACAGTATCTTAGCAGCTTTAGGCGGCTTGATCGCACCGATCTTCGCTCCGCTGGGGTGGGGCGATTGGCGCGGCGCTGTTGCGGCGATCACCGGATTGGTAGCAAAAGAAAATGTGATCGGGACGTTTGGTATTTTGTATCGCCACGCAGAAGTAGCAGAAGACGGTGTGGAAATTTGGCATGCGCTGCGTGCAGCCTACACTCCAGTTGCCGGTTATTCCTTCTTGGTATTCAATCTGCTGTGTGCGCCATGTTTTGCAGCCATTGGTGCGATCCATCGCGAAATGGCAGATACAAAATGGACAGTACGCGCCATTGCTTATCAGTGCGGGTTGGCTTATGCGGTCAGCTTTGTGATCTACCAATTCGGACATGTCCTGTTTGAAGGCGGAGCAATCGGCTTCGGCTTGATCCTTGCTGTGATCGCAGCAGCTGCGATGTTGTATTTCTTACTAAGAAAACCAGTGAAGCAAACACCGACAGTGACGATCGAGCACATCAAAGAGGTGAAAGAATGGCAACTATAATTTTGTCGGTCTTGATATTTGGCAGTGCTGGAGTGATCGTTTACCGCAAACTCAAGCACGGATCCTCTTGCGAAGACTGCGGCTCCAGCTGTCCAGTGAAGCATGAGCAGGAAAAATAAAATCAAAAAATGCTGTAGCGTCTCAGACGTTGCAGCATTTTCATGCTAAACTAAAAAGAAAAGGAGCAACTCTATGATTTCAAAAAAGAACCGTCAAATGATTCATTTCACCATGCTGGCGTTCATTTTAGTGATTTTGTCGTGCTTTCGCGGATTCAGTCCGCTTTCTGACTGGCTGGCCGTTGTTTACTGGACGGCATATATCCTGATCGACTACCGATCAGTAGATAATCCGGGAATATTCAAGACCCGCAAACACAATTTGCTGTTCAATCTTTTGGTTCTGGTCCTGCTGCTCCTTGTAGTTTTGTACGTTAACTAAAAAAGGCAAGAAGCCGCTGCTCCTTGCCTTTTGAGCCTTATTTTTCTACCATTATCGGCAGCAGCCGTTCTTTGATAAAAGTGACTCTGTCCGCTGCTCCCTCTGCAAATAATCCTGTCATTGCAACGACTAACTTCAATGGCGCATTGATGTAAAGCATATTGCCGCCGTCTCCCAAAGCAGCATACTCCTCATCTCCTAACAACCACCATAGATACCCATAAGGCAAGTCCATCTCTTCCCACCGATTGTGTTCTTGAGTCATTTTTTTAAGCCATTCTTCTGAAACCAGCTGGTCTTCTTCCCAAACGCCTTGATTCATTATGCACTGACCGATCCGAAGCAGGTCGCTGGTGGTCATGGTTAGTCCCCAGCCAGCGGCATTTGTACCTGTTGGGTCAGCTACCCAGCCGCTTGTCGTCGTTGAGACGTAAAAGGCCATCTGTTCTTCAAATGATCGAAAGACGATCTTCTTTTCCACGCGAAGGCCTAACGGACCAAATAGAACTTCCTCAGCAAAGTCCAACACTGTTTTTTCTGTTGCTCGTTCGAGAATGCCCGTCAGCAAATCTGGACCAATGATCGGCGTGTAGCGAAAGCCCTCTGATAATGGTGCTTTTAGCTGATCCAACACGAACCGCACCCAATCCTCACTGGTAAAAAAAGCTTCATAAGGTTCTTCTGCGAACTGATACGCCGTCTTCATCGTCAAGAGATGTTTGATAGTCAGCTCGTTCAATTCCGACCTAGAGCTGTCGACAATATACTCTGGGAAAAAGTCCAAAATTTTCTGTTGTTCACTTTTGATATAGCCCTTATCGATGGCGATTCCGATCAATAGTGAGACAATACTCTTAGTCACAGAGTACAGGTGAATCGTGCTCTCTTTGTCACAGTTGTTGAAATACGCTTCATAGAGCATATCTCCGTTTTGTTGGATAATCAGTCCAGCCGTGTTGCCATAGTGCTCTTGGATGACCTGGTCTAACTCAGTTTGATTCATACATACAGCCCCTTAAACTAGTTTACAGGCAGATAGATAGCGACTTCATTCTTTTCAGGAGAGGTCGTATTGGGATCAGTCAGGTAAATCTCGAAAGCCGGACCGATGATCTCCAGCTGCTTTTCTTCAACGAATTGGCTCAAGTCCGAATAAGCCTTGGTCATCTGCTCATAGACCCCGGTAAAATGAAAGCTGGCCGCCTTCATACTGGGCAGGATACGTGTGTCCGACGTTTCCTCCAAGACAGGGATACCAAATTCGACGTCGTAATTTTCCGGGGTATATTCCGAACTGTGGTAGATCGACAAAGGTGAGCCCATCGGCGTTAACTGCTTTTCAACCAATTGTTGAAAAACCTCGGCCATCAGCTCGTCAAACTGTCGGACATCGATCGTTTGGCGAAGTGAAAAGAGGTTTAGCCTTGGACTGTCCACAATTTCCAATTTTTCCTGATCGATCTCCTCATGTTCTCCCTGCTTCGTATCGCGAATATCTGCTTCAATCAATCGTTCTAAGGAGGAGTAGTGCTGGATTTTTTCAGCGATGCAATTTTTCCTTTTTTCTAACAAAGGCCCCAACTGATGTCGGTCATTCAATACCTGTTTGATTTCTTCCAGTGAGCAGTCGTAGTTCTTTAATTTTTTTATTAAAAAAACAGTTGCCAGCTGCTGGCTGTTGTAATAACGATACCCGTTCACCGGATCGATGGAGGCGGGTTTTAATAAACTAATCTCATCATAATAACGCAGCGTTTTGGTCGGGATTTGACTTAATTTAGAAAATTGGCTGATCGTCAGCATAGCAGCTCCTCATTTCATGATTGATTACCTTTACTATAAAGCTTCCAGTTGCTGGAAGGTCAAGCAGAAATCTCTCATTTATTGTATCATGAGGAAAAATTCAGAAAAAAGAAAGATTAAAAAAACGGGTGCCTTTCATTTAGAAATCTTGGTATAATGAAGAGAACACTGAGGAGGAGTAGGTTTGAAAGAAAAGAAATGGATCAATCGATCGGATATCGTGTTTTTTATCGTGGCGATGCTGTTTGTATTGTTGGCTCGTACATTTATCTTTACACCAGTAGAAGTATTGGGAGCATCCATGAATCCAAATTTAGTAGACAAGGAGCGTGTCTTTGGATTAAAGATCGGGCAGATCAAGCGATTGGACGTAGTTTCCTTCGATGCACCGGATGAGCCGGAATTGGACTACATCAAACGCGTGATCGGACTTCCAGGAGATACCGTCGAATACAAGGGTGATGTATTGTATGTTAACGGAGAAGAGATTGCCGAACCTTATTTGGATGAACACAAAGCCGAATTAGCGGAAGGACAGCAGCTGACCGAAGATTTTACTTATACGGTCCCTGAAGGTTCTTACTTTGTGATGGGGGACAACCGACAAAACTCCAAGGACAGCCGAACCATCGGTCCCATTAAAAAAGAACGGATCGTAGCAAATGCCAAAGTGATCTTTTGGCCTCTGAATAAAATAGGTATGGTCAAATAAAAAATAGAAGTTGAGACAGGAATTCTTTTGTCTCAACTTCTATTTTTTTAGTCTGTCTTTCTTTTTTCAGCTTTGATCCGAATACGAACGTAGTCAGCGTACCAATCGTTTTCCCGATATAGCACAGGACGCAGCGCCTCTACTGCTTGTTGGATGATCGCTGCTTTTTCTTGCGCTTCGATGGAGTGGAACGGTTCTTGAACAAACATGGTGATCCAGTCTTTCAAGCCGTGAGGTCCATTTAATTTGGTCAGGCGATCAAACAAAACCGCGTAGGTAACTGTAAAGCCAGCGTTTTCCAGCAACGGCGTATACTCACCGATCGAAGGAAAATAAAAGGGGGTGCTGTAAGGCAGATTTCTTTGCTGAAAGGCTTCTGCCAATGCCTGATGAATCAAAGCATTGTTGCCATACCCGCCAAACTCCGCAACAAATTGGCCACTGTCAGCAAGGTGCTGGTAGATCGTTGTCAACAGCTGCGGCTGTTTTTCGACTTTGATCCAGTGCAGGACCGCATTGGAAAATACGACATCAACAGAATGATCCAGCTGGAAATCAATAGCATTCCCAAGATGAAAGGGGATCGTCGGATAGTTTTTTCTCGCAATCGCCAACAATTCTTCTGCACTGTCCAATCCTTCTGCAACTAAGCCCATTTCTGCGAGCTTCTGAGTTAACGCACCATTCCCACACCCTAAATCCAAAACACGCTGTCCCTCTTTTAACGTGATTAGACGCAGCACATCTTCTCCATACTGATGAACGAAGGAGTAGCTTTTCGTGTATTCTTGGCCATTCCATTTCACTGTCATCAGATCAGTACTTCGGTATGGTTTTTTCGTAAGCCGTGATCGCTTCTTCATGCTGCAGCGTGATTGCTATGTCGTCTAATCCATTGACGAGTTTGTCTTTCCAGGTAGAATCGATTGGAAAGTCATAGCTGGCGTTTGGTGTCACGATCGTCTGATTTGGCAGGTCGATCGTGATTTCTGCATCTGCCGGAAGCTGACTCAATTCCACACGAACTTCTTCAGGCATTCGAATCGGCAACAGGCCATTTTTCAGTGCATTCATATAGAAGATGTCACTGTAGCTGCCAGCGATCACTGCGTGAAAGCCGTAATCCTGCAACGCCCAAGCCGCATGTTCACGAGAAGAACCAGAACCAAAGTTTTCCCCTGAAACTAAGATCGTTGCTGTTTTGCGTTCTGGCGCATTCAAAATAAAATCGGGATTCGGCGAACGATCCTCCAAATACCGCCACTCGTCAAATAAGTGCTTGCCGAAGCCTTTTTTATCTACTTGCTTCAAAAAGTTTTTTGGAATAATTTGATCGGTATCAATATTATCCTGCATAAAGGGAACGGTCGTCCCGGTATAAACCGTAAATTTTTCCATTAGATTGCCTCCTTGCGAATGTCAACAAAGGTACCGTTTAAAGCCGCAAATGCCGCCATTGCTGGACTGCACAGATGAGTTCGTGCGTCCTTTCCTTGGCGTCCTTTGAAATTACGATTTGAGGTTGATGCACAGTGAACGCCTGGCGGTACCCGGTCAGGGTTCAT
The DNA here is from genome assembly GCF_004309355.1 of Enterococcus florum. GTDB lineage: Bacteria > Bacillota > Bacilli > Lactobacillales > Enterococcaceae > Enterococcus_A > Enterococcus_A florum. The sequence goes on from NZ_BJCC01000028.1 coordinate 20,664, forward strand.
ACCTAGGCACATGGAGCAGCCTGGTTCACGCCATTCAAAGCCAGCTTCTTTAAAGATTTTGTCCAAGCCGATTTCTTCGGCCGCTTTGCGGACTGGACGTGAGCCGGGAACCACAATCGCCGTTACATTTTTATGCACTTTTTTTCCTTCCACCATGCGGGCAGCTTCCTGTAGATCAGATAAGCGGCCGTTGGTACAAGAACCGATAAAGACATAGCCGATGTTAATATCGGTTGGTTTTTGACCTGGCTTTAAATCCATGTATTCGTAAGCTTTTTTGTATTCTTCCGTGGTTGGTTCTGGGAAGGTACCGTCCACCGGCACACCCATTTCAGGATTGGTTCCCCAAGTCACAAAAGGTACCAATTCACTAGCATCCAGAGTTAGCACCGTATCGTATTTGGCATCCTCATCCGTATACAATTCTTTCCAGTCGTTAATCGCTGCTTCCATATTTTTCGGTGCATACTCGCGACCTGCAACGTATTCAAAGGTTTTTTCGTCCGGTGCGATCAAGCCGATTTTTGCGCCGCCTTCGATCGACATGTTGCAGATTGTCATTCGTTCTTCCATTGAAAGGGAGCGAATGGTTTCGCCGCAGAATTCCGCCGCATAGCCAACTCCGAAGTCGGTCCCATATTTGGCAATCAAAGCCAAGATGATGTCTTTGGCATAAACACCTTTTGGCAGCTCGCCTGTTACCTTGATTCCCATGTTTTTCGGTTTATTTTGCCACAAGCATTGGGTGGCAAACACGTGCTCTACCTCGCTGGTGCCGATCCCAAAAGCCAATGCACCGAAAGCACCGTGAGTTGCGGTATGAGAATCGCCGCAAACGATGGTTTTGCCTGGTTGTGTCAATCCGGTTTCTGGTCCGACCATGTGGACGATTCCTTGGCGCTCACTGCCGTTGTCGCAAAGTGTGACACCGAACTCTTGACAATTGTCTCGCAAGGTATCGATTTGTTTTTTTGCGACCAAGTCGGTGAAATTGAAAATATCAACAGTCGGTGTGTTGTGATCCATTGTCGCAAAGGTGCGTTCCGGGTGACGCAGCTTTCGCCCAGCTTCGCGAATACCTGCAAAGGCCTGCGGAGAGGTCACCTCATGAATCAGGTGCAAATCAATGTAAAGCAGCTGAGGAGCACCTTCTTCTCCGTAAACAACATGTCGGTTCCATAGTTTGTCAAATAGTGTTTGTGCCATTTAGTTGGCTCCTTTCATTTCACTCAAAACGGCCTGGGTGAAGTCAGCAGTGCTGGCCGTTCCTCCCAGATCGCCAGTCATGATTCCTTTTTTCAAGACAGTATCGCAGGCTGTTTCGATCGCTTGAGCTGCTGCATTTTCTTGGAACGATTGACGCAGCATCAGAGCAACCGAAAGAATCATTGAAATGGGGTTGGCGATTCCTTTGCCGGCAATATCTGGTGCAGAGCCGTGAATCGGTTCGTACAGCGAAGGACCTCCTGAGCTGTGACTAGCACTAGGTAATACACCCAAAGAACCCGGCAACACAGAAGCCTCATCACTTAAAATATCGCCAAACAGATTTTCAGTCACGATTACATCAAATGAGGCAGGAGCTTGGATCAGCTTCATCGCCGCTGAGTCTACATACTGATGCTCTAACGTACAATCAGGATAGTCTTTCGCAACTTCTTCTGCAGTGGCCCGCCACAATTTGCTGGTAGCCAGCACATTGGCTTTATCGACGGAGGTTACCCTTTTGTCCCGGCTTTGAGCGATCTCAAAGGCTTTTTTTACAATTCGCACGATTTCTGGTTTGCGGTAACGATTCGTGTCGAACGCTTCCTCTAGACCTAATTCCCGAGGTTCCCCAAAATAAATCCCGCTAGTCAGTTCGCGAACAATAACCAGGTCGGTGCCTTCGATGATTTCCGGCTTTAATGGGGAGAGATGGCGCAGTGCTTCGGAAACACTGACTGGTCGAATGTTGGCGAACAGGTTCAAGGATTTGCGTAAATCTAACAACCCTCGTTCAGGTGTTTCCGGTCCTTTCTCCCATTTTGGTCCGCCGATAGCGCCTAGTAAAATAGCATCCGCCTCTTCACAAGCCGCTAAGGTCGTTTCAGGCAAAGGTTTCCCAGTCAAGTCAATGGCAGCCCCACCAAAAGGGTGCTCAACAACCTCAAATATTTCTTTCGTCAGCTCTTGTGCTGCTGCGAGGATATCAAGGCCGCTTGCCATGATTTCTGGTCCGATGCCGTCTCCGGCTAAAGCTACGATTCGTTTTGTCATTCCTTAGTTCTCCTGTTCTTTCAATTGATTGCTAGCTTGCACATAAGCTTTTGCAGATGCCTGCAGGACATCAAAATCGATCCCGATTCCACGAACATCCTGCTTCGTCTCGGGATCGTGCAGGGTGATCCGCACCTCTGCTTGTGCATCTTCTCCGCCAGTGATTGCTTGGATTTCGTATTCTGATAATTCGGGTTTTTGCTGGAATAATTCATCTAGAGCATTGTAAATAGCTTGAATACTCCCAGAACCGATGGTGGAAGCAACCTTGGTCCGGCCTTCCTCATCCACGATCGAAACAATCGCTCCTTGATAGCCTGAAGAGCTGTATTGTACTTGGACATCCCCCAGCTTGCAGCGTTCCTCTTCCACTCGTGATTGGTCCGTCAGCAAAGCCACTATGTCACGATCAGTAATTTGCTTCTTCTTATCTGCCAGATCCTTGAAGCGAATGAAGGCTTCTTTGGTTTCGTCTTCGGAAAGCTGGTACCCCAGCTCGTTCAGCTTGGTGACAAAGGCATGACGTCCAGACAATTTGCCTAGCGGTAGCGAGTTTTGACTCACACCGACCAACGTAGGGGTAATGATCTCATACGTTTCTGGATTTTTCAGCACACCATCCTGATGGATCCCAGATTCATGCGCATAGGCATTCTCTCCGATGATCGCTTTGTTTCTCGGTACAGGAATCCCCGATAGGCGCGATACCAGATCACTGGTCTTTTTCGTTTCATTCAAGACGATGTTGGCTTCACATTGATAGAAATCTTTGCGAATGTAAAGGGCCAAAGCGACTTCCTCCAGCGCGGTGTTGCCAGCTCGCTCACCGATCCCATTCACCGCACCTTCTACTCGGTTTGCTCCATTTTCGATCGCAGCCAGTGCATTAGCAGTCGCCATGCCCAAATCGTCGTGACAATGAGAAGAGAAGATGATCTCTTGCTCACTCTGAATGTTTTGAATCAAGTAGCTGAATAGTCCGCCATATTCGGTAGGGTTGGAGTATCCGACAGTATCGGGAATATTAATGATCGATGCTCCAGCATCGATCGCTGTTTGAACCGCCTCCAGCAGAAAAGTCTTTTCCGTTCTAGAGGCATCCTCTGGAGAAAATTGGACTTTTTCGAAAAGCGTTCGTGCATAGCTGACATGCTTTTTTATAGAAGCAATTACTTCTTCTTTGGTCATCTTCAGCTTGTATTTCATATGAACATCGCTGGTCGCCAAGAAGGTGTGGATTTGAGGATCGACCGCATTTTTCAAGGCCTCATACGCACGGTCGATGTCTTTTTTCTGACAGCGGGCCAGCCCAGCCACTGTCATGCTCTTAGCGCTTTCCGCGATCGCTTTGACCGCTTCAAAGTCTCCTTGAGAAGCAATCGGGAACCCCGCTTCGATCACATCGATGCCCCATTTTTCCAGCTGCAGGGCAATTTGAACTTTTTCCTTTGTATTGAAATTGACGCCTGGGGTCTGTTCGCCATCACGAAGAGTGGTGTCGAAAAACTGAATCTTTCTCATGATTGATACGCTCCTTTATGACAAAAATAGGTATAAAAAAAGCATCCCATCTAAGAAGAACCATTTTCCTTCTCGATGCAATGCGAATAGGGACTCTCTTTTTTCGTGTAGCGAAAGAGTCCCGTCTATAATAATAACAATGTGCTGCTATATGCCGTTGGTTTCATCGTCATCACCTATTGATGTCAGAATTTTTTTGAATCATTGTAAAAAGCATATAGAAAATAGATGAGGATGTCAAGAATATTATGAAAAAAAGATTAAAAATAGATGATTGGACTATAAACAAATCCCTTCGAAGCACTGTGTCATGTGGAGGAAGGGATTGGTTGTTGGACTCAGGTTCTAGGCAACAACGAACGGATCAATTCAAATTGACCGTCGATTTGTTTGCCGGAGATCTCACCGATCAAGGCCAGCACGCTTAGACCTTCAATCACAAACATGAAATTCTCCGCGATCTTATCTAACTGTTGATCGAACAAGACATTCTGACGAACACCAAGACTTAAAATTTCTTGGATGGTCTTTTTTGTTGCATCCATCTGAGCCTGTTGAAATTCCTGATCTGCCTCTGATTTATGGGTGAAATAGTATTCGTACATGGCACGCACCATGCTATCGTTGATCGTATTCAAAAGACGCTCTTTGTGGCTTTCAAAATAATCGTCCAGCAGTTCGTCAAAGGGTGGATTTTCTTTGATCGCTGCCCGAATCGAATCGAATTTTCGACTATTGCGTCGTTTGACGGTTTCAATAAAAATCGCATCTACTGAATCAAAATACAGATAAATACCGCCGCGGCTGATGCCGCATGCCTCGATGATATCCTTCATCGTGACATCGATAAAGCCCTTTTTCGAAAAGACTTCCCGAGCGCTTTCTAGGATTGCTTCACGTTTCAAGCGTTTTCGTTCATCATTGGATACTGGTTTCATGGGTCACCTCGAGAAAAATATAATGACACACGTGTCATTATTATGTATAATCACCTTAATGACACGCGTGTCATTAAAAAAGCACTTATTGGTATAGTTATGAAAGATAAGGAGAGAAAAAATGAATACGAAAAATAAAGCGTTCCGTTTGACTATTCGGGGAATACTGACTGCTTTGATCATCCTGCAGGTCATGGTTCCTTTTCTAGGCTATATTCCTTTAGGCATCACGGATCTAACGATCATCCATATCACAGTCATTATCGCAGCGATCACGCTGGGAACAAAGGACGGGATGTTTATCGGTCTTGTTTGGGGGATCTTTACTGTCATAAGAGCCTTTACTTCCCCAACTTCGCCGCTGGATACGCTGGTCTTCACCAATCCGATTATTTCTGTTGTTCCTCGGATATTAGTTGGATTGGTTGCCGGACTGATCTTCGGGTGGATTTACAAGCATAAAAAGAACCTGACGCTCTCTGTCATCCTCTCAGCTGTTGCTGGAACTTTGACCAACACCATTTTAGTATTATCACTCATGGGAATATTATACACCAAGCCGGTGGCTGCTGCCTATGGGGTCGATCCTTCCGCTTTGCTGGGCGTTTTGGGTACTATAGTTGCTACGAATGGCGTTACTGAGGTGATTGGGGCTGCAATCATTACGCCGCTAATTGTGAAGGCATTGTTCAGTGCGACCCATTTAAAACCCGACAATCGAAACTAAAACAAACACTTTCTTTTCTTGATAAAACCATAGGAAAAGAAAGTGTTTTATGATAAGCAAATCAATGGATACGGCAGGCGATACCGTGTTCTTCTAGATGATTTTTGAAATACGCTAGATCCTCTGTATGCAGTTGAGGAATATTTGCCATTTCGTAGGGACGATCAAGATAGGTATATTTTTTTTCGCCAAATTGATGGAAGGGCAGCAGCTCGACTGTCTTGATTCCCAGCTGATTAAACAAGAGAGCAAACCCCTCTGCATTGACGAGCCCATCGTTGTAATTTGGAATTACAGGGATTCGCACAATCATTTGTTGATTCTGCTGCAGCGCAAGGGTGAGATTGTTCAGGATCGGTTGCAAGGAGACCCCCGTGCCTTTTTTGTGTTGCTTCTCTTCATAATGCTTCACGTCAAAATAAAGAAGATCAACTTGTTCAATGTATTGCTTAAATACACTTTCTTTTGCAAAGCCGGTTGTTTCACTAGCAGTATGGATCCCTTTTTCTTTCAACCGTGAAAGTAATTCGATAGCTGCCTCCGCTTGGAAAAGGACCTCACCGCCAGACAAAGTCACTCCACCGCCAGACTCAAGATAAAAAGCTTCGTCCTTCATGACTTCTTCGATGATGCTTTCGATCGATCGATATTCCCCGACGGTTGTCGGCATTTTTTTTTGGTCATCCCACATTGTTTCTGGTTTGCTGTTTTGTGATTCAGGATTGGCACACCAATAACAATGCATCGGGCATCCCTTGAAGAAAACGACGGTTCGAATGCCTGGGCCGTCATGCAGACTGAACTTTTGGATATTAAAAATGCAAGCTTCCTTTTCCATAAGAAAACTCCTCTCGTATTGTCACTAAAAGTGTAACAGAATTATTATCATACGTAAATATAAAATGTTACGTACGAAAACAAACTAGCGATTGTTGCTTTCTGCAAAGTATGATACTCTGAAAAGGAAGCGAGGAGAAGAATACATGTCAAGAGAAGAAGAAATTATTTCTATCGTCAGTCAAAAGAAAAAAATCGAAGTCAATGAATTGTCAAAGCTATTGAATGTGTCGAAAGTCACGATCCGTAAAGATTTGGACAAGCTGGAAGCCAGAGGACTGCTCCATCGTCAGCATGGATTTGCTTTGTTGAATAATTTGGACGATATCAATTACCGGTTGGCCCATAATTACGACCTGAAAAGAAAAATTGCGCTGGAAGCCAGCAAAATCGTTCGTGACGGGGAAGTAGTCATGATTGAATCAGGCTCCACCTGCGCTCTGTTGGCAGAAGAATTGGCCTTCAATCGAAACGAGATCACAATCATCACAAATTCTTGTTTTATCGCTTCTTACATTCGAAAAGCAGAGTCAGTTAAAGTGATCTTGGTTGGGGGGGAATACCAAAAAGGATCGCAGGTCAATGTCGGTCCACTAGTCAAATTGGTGATCAATGAATTTCATGTCAATAAGCTGTTTGTAGGAATCGATGGCTTTGATCAAAAACGCGGGTTCACAGGGAGTGATTTGACACGCTGTGATACTACTCGAACCTTGGCAACCGCAGCCGATCAAACGATTATCTTGACTGATTCCAGCAAGTTTTCGCAAAATGGTGTGATCACAGAATTTGGGTTTGATGAAATCAGCCAAGTCTTTACTGACCCGGGCATCGATCAAGCAAGTTCAAGTTTTTTAAACGAAAAAGGCATTCAGGTCACAACGATTTAATACTGCACAGATGTGCGGTATTTTTTTGTCTCTAAAAATCATCAAAATCCGATTGACCGTGAAGAATTGAGCATGGTATGATAGTTACGAAAGAAATATATAATTATTTCGAACGAAAAAGGAGACTGTTTATGAATACTCAGACAAAATCAACGGAGACCGACACTTATTTTGGCTCATTGTCCCCTCGAATGAACGCTTTTCGTGAAGCGGTTCTAACGAAGAAACCGTATATTTGTGCTGAACGTGCTTTGCTGGCTACTGAAACGTATCGACAGTATCAAAATCAGCCAAGTGTCATGAAACGCGCATTGATGCTGAAAAATATTTTGGAGAAGATGTCGATCTATATTGAAGAGGAGACATTGATTGTCGGAAATCAAGCAGCATCTAATCGAGATGCTCCTATCTTTCCCGAATACACTTTGGAATTTGTGATCAACGAACTGGATTTATTTGAAAAACGTGATGGTGATGTATTTTACATCACGGAAGAAACCAAAGAAGAGCTGCGCTCGATTGCTCCTTTTTGGGAGAACAATAATTTACGGGCGAAGGCTGGTGTGCTGTTGCCAGATGAAGTACAAGTGTTCATGGAAACCGGCTTTTTTGGAATGGAAGGCAAAATGAATTCTGGCGATGCCCATTTAGCGGTCAACTATCAGCAAATGCTGCAGATCGGACTGAAGGGATATGAGGAACGAACTCAAAAAGCGAAAGCCGATCTAGATTTGACACAGCCGGAAAGTATTGATAAGTATCATTTTTATAATGCGGTGCTGATCGTATTGGAGGCAGTAAAAACCTTCGCTGAGCGTTTTTCCACATTAGCTGAAGAAATGTCGGAGCAGGCTGAACCAAAAAGAAAAGCAGAATTATTGGAAATCAGCCGAATCTGCGGCAAAGTTCCTTATCGGCCTGCCGAAACATTCAAAGAGGCGATTCAAGCAGTCTGGTTCATCCAATTGATCCTGCAGATTGAATCGAATGGACATTCCTTGTCTTACGGTCGTTTTGATCAATACATGCAGCCTTATTTAGAGGCTGACTTAGCAAAAGGAACGATCACTGAGGAGGAAGTCGTGGAGCTGTTGACCAATCTGTGGATCAAAACATTGACAGTCAATAAAGTCCGCAGTCAAGCACACACTTTCAGCAGTGCAGGGAGTCCGCTGTACCAAAATGTCACGATCGGCGGACAGACACGTGATAAAAAAGATGCTGTCAATCAAATGTCGTATCTGGTGCTGCGCAGTGTGGCTCAAACCAAGCTGCCGCAACCGAATTTGACCGTACGTTATCATTCTGGATTGGACAATCGTTTTATGAATGAATGCATTGAAGTCATGAAACTAGGATTTGGCATGCCGGCATTCAACAATGATGAAATCATTATTCCGTCCTTCAAAAAAATTGGTGTGACAGAAGAGGATGCCTACGATTACAGTGCGATTGGCTGTGTTGAAACTGCAGTGCCGGGAAAATGGGGCTATCGCTGTACTGGCATGAGCTACATGAACTTCCCGAAGATTCTGATCATCGCCATGAATGACGGCGTCGATCCCGTCTCCGGCAAACGCTTCGTCAAAGGCTGCGGTCATTTCAAAGAGATGACTTCCTATGAAGAGTTGATAGCCGCTTGGGATAAAACGGTTCGTGAGCTGACTAGAATGAGCGTAATCGTTGAAAATGCGATCGATCTTGGGTTGGAACGTGAGGTGCCAGATATCTTATGTTCGGCATTGACGGATGATTGTATTGGTCGCGGCAAAACCTTAAAAGAAGGTGGTGCTGTCTATGATTTTATCTCTGGTTTACAGGTTGGGATTGCCAATCTGGCTGATTCGCTGGCAGCAATCAAACAGCTGGTCTTTGAGGAAGAAAAAGTCAGTGCGTCAGAATTGTGGGAAGTTTTGATGACGGATTATGCAGGCGAGCGTGGACAGGAGATCCAGCAGATGATCCTTCATGAGGTACCTAAATATGGCAATGACGTCGATGCCGTTGATTGTTTGGTCACAGAAGCCTACGACAGCTACATTGAAGAAATCAAAAAATATCCCAATACACGCTTTGGACGCGGTCCAATTGGCGGCAAGCGCTATTCCGGCACTTCTTCGATCTCTGCCAACGTGGGCCAAGGGAAAAAAACGACAGCTACGCCTGATGGCCGAAATGCCTGGGTCCCATTAGCGGAAGGCTGCTCACCTTCGCACAACATGGATAAAAACGGACCGACGGCTGTTTTAAAATCTGTGTCGAAATTACGAACAGACGAAATCATAGGCGGGGTATTACTGAATCAAAAGGTGAATCCGCAGATGTTGTCTAAAGAAGAAGACAAGCAAAAATTGATTCTGCTGCTGCGGGCGTTCTTTAATCAGTTGCATGGCTACCATATCCAGTACAATGTGGTTTCTAGAGAGACCTTGATCGATGCTCAGAAGCATCCGGAAAAACATCGTGATTTGATCGTACGTGTCGCTGGTTACTCCGCCTTCTTCAATGTATTGTCGAAAGCAACTCAGGACGATATCATCGAACGAACCGAACACGTATTATAAAAAACTGCTGAAAATTCTAGTACAGGATTTTCAGCTTTTTTCTCAAAAATAGTTGTCATAAGGTATACTATCCTTAAGATACCAAAAGAGTCAGGAGGATTTTATGTATCCTATTATGATCGACATCAAACAGTTTCCGGTAATCGTGTTTGGCGGCGGGAAAATCGCGACACGAAAGGTACGGCAGCTGGTAAAAGAAGCAGCCCGACCGATGGTGATCGCACCGGATTTAACTGAGGAATTAGAAGATTTACTGCGGCATGACAAAATCACTGCACAAAAAAGACCCTTCAAAGCAGGGGATACCACGAGTTACACCTTTGTTTTTATTTGTACCAATGATTCGGCAGTCAATCAACAGATCCTTGAAGAAACGACAGCAGAACAATTTGTAAATGACACAACGAAACAAGAGCGCAGCAACTTTTTCAATCTAGCAATAGTCGAGAAAAAAGGTTTTAAGATCGCTATATCCAGCCAAGGCAGTTCTCCGACCAAGACGAAGCAGCTCAAACAGAAGATCGAAAAACTAATAGAAAACGAGGAAGCCTAGCACATCACCAGGCTTCCTCGTTTTTGTCATCTTAGACATCTGGCAAGGAGGATTTTTCTTCAATACGTTTGTAAATTAGTGAGGCCAGAAGGCCAAAGGATAGTGGACCGATCAATAGAGTAAAGAAGTTTTGGTAGTTGCCGATTTTCAACGGCTCATACATTTGGAAAAGAATCGCTACAGAAATACAGAGACAGACGCTGAAGGAGAAGAAATAATTCAGCGTATAATCTGGAATCAACAGAGACTCTTTTTGAATAATTTTCTTTTTGATAAAAAAGGGAAAACTAGCTGCTACGATAAAATATGGAATCGCTCGAGAAACATTGGTCATATAGGTCAATTGGTTAAAAAGATCGGCTAAAAAATGATTGTTGAGAGCCAAGCCGCCGATGAACAGCGACAATGCGGCTGCTTGTATCCACAAAGCTTTAGCCGGCATTTGATGGTCATTCAAGTGGGCCCAACGTGAACGGAAGATTTGCGGAGTTCCTTGGATTAGACTTTTCAATGGACCGTAACTGATCGAAGAAAGCAGGCTCAAATAAGCCACCAGCATCGTAAAGGCTGTATAACGAACAAAAATTTGGATCAGCAGCTCAGTCGTACTTGCGGATAATCCAAAAGAGCGTCCCAAAGATTCTCCTAAAAAGGCCATCAACCCATACATCAAATTTCCCAAATGCAGCTGTTTCGCTTGGCGCAATTGTTCGATGTCGTGAGCGCTGCTCCACAAGAGAATACCACTAAAATAGAGCAGCAGGATCAAGCAAGAGCTGATAATCACGGCTTTCGGAAAGCGTTTTTTTCCCTTCTTGGTTTTATCTGCCAGACTGGCGATCGTATCCAAGCCGCCAAACGCAGTGATCGAAAAAATAAAAAAAGGCAGCTGTGAAAGCAAACTGTTTCCCGTTCCTGAGAAAAAGCTGGTGACAGCAATACTGCTGCGCAGATTTGCGACAGAGAGGTCTGTATCCTGTATGATTAGCAAAACATTGCTGATCAGCGTCAACAATACCAAACCTACCATCGTGTAGCCGCCTAGTTTCAAAAAAGAAAAAATCGTGTGGATCCCGCGGGTGATGATGGTCGTCATCACTACTGTCAGAACGATTGCAAAGAACGAGAGCCAAAATTGGGCTGGAAGCTCAAACCAGTGAAATTGAGCAGTGGTGTCTTTGCCGCAAAGCAAGATCGACAATGGAATCATTACCTTCATAAAAAGACTGATCATCCAAATAAAATAGCTGCAATACCACAAAAAAACAGTGACAAAGGCGGCTTTTGGCGAAAGGGAATCCTTGAGCCAGTCGTAGATAGAGCCCGGCCGATGTGCATATTTTTTCGTATATTGGGCGACGATCAGCGCATAAGGAATAAAATAGCCGAGTGCACTGATCAAAAACCAGACCAGGGATTGGCTTCCCAGCATAAAGAAGGCCGTCAGCATACTCGAGAAGGAAAAAACGGTCGTTGTAATGATCAAAATAAGATTAGCCACAGATGTATTTTTGGTCAGCACACGCATCTACCTCATTGTCTTTTTTTATCATCTTATTTTCTTTTGAGATAAAAAACAAGATGATCTGTTGAAGGAGAAGACAAAGCGATAAAGGGACTTATAAAAGAACGCGCGGAATAAAGCCCGATAGATCAATCCTTTGAGGACCTCTAAAAATAGGAATAGCAAAATTTTGCTTAGTTTTTTTAAGATTTATGAAATTTTGGCTAACCTCTTCTAGAATCGTAGGCTTTTAGAATTTCTTACCTTACAATTCAAGCAAACGCATTCAATAAAGGGAATGAGGTGAGAATCCTCAACAGCCCCTTTCTACTGTATACGCAGACGAAATCAAAAATGCCACTTTACGGGAAGGCATGAGAGTAGGATGAAGCAAAGTCAGGATACCTTTGTTGAACGCAAATAAGAGAATGGATTGGGAAATTCTTTTATACCGCAATTAAGCAGAGGACCAGACAAAAACTGTCTTTTTTGTTGTATAGACCCTAATTCATTGGATTAGGGTCTTTTTATGCTCTGCAATGAGAAGGCAGACAACCCATAGAACAGGAGGAAGAAATGACGATTCAAAAAAGCAATCATCGCCTGATTCAGTTGGTGATCGTGCTGTTCGGCATTAGTTTTTTAACGTTTTCCCTAGTCTATCTGTCCCCAGGAGACCCAGCAGAGATTATGCTGACAGAATGCGGCAATATCCCCACCCCAGAACTCTTGGCACAAGCTCGAAAAGATCTCGGATTGGATCGTCCATTTTTGGTGCAGTACGGCAGTTGGTTAAAAGGAGTAGTCACTGGAGATATGGGCATGAGTTACTCCTTCAAAATACCCGTTTTTCAAAAGCTGATCGACTGCTTGATCCCGACGATTGCTTTAGCATTGCTGTCGCTGGTACTGATGATCATCGTATCTGTTCCATTCGGTATCCTTTCTGCAGTGTTTCATAATCAAGCTATCGATTATCTGATTCGTGGGTTTTCCTTTATCGGTATCTCCGTGCCAAGTTTCTGGATCGGATTAGTTCTGTTGCGGATCTTTGGTGTTAATCTTGGATGGATCTCTGTTTCAGGGGGAACGGCAGACCTGAGATCGATCGTTTTGCCGGCGGTCACCTTGGCTTTAGCAATGTCTGCAAAATATACACGCCAGGTCCGAATCACAGTTTTGGAAGAACTAAAGAAAGAGTACGTGACTGGAGCAAGGATGCGAGGGATTCCCGAGAAGAAAATTCTGCTGCGGCATGTGCTGCCGAATGTTCTTCTACCATTGGTTACAATCTTGGGCTTGTCTTTTGGAAGTCTGCTTGGCGGAACCGCCGTTGTTGAAATTATTTACAATTGGCCAGGCCTAGGAAATATGGCCGTACGTGCGATCGCTTGCCGGGATTTTCCGTTGATTCAGGGCTATGTCCTAATGATTTCCTTGTTTTACATGCTGATTAATATTCTGGTGGACCTGTCTTACCCGTTGATTGATCCAAGATTGAAGGAGAAGTAGCTATGGAAACGATTGTTGACAAGTTAAAAAAAAATAGGCAGCTGGCTCTTTCACTGTTTCTGCTAGCAATTATCGTTTTAGCAGCAGTATTTGCTGAACAGCTTGCTCCTTTTGATCCTTTGGATGCGGATATGAATAAATCACTGGAAGCCCCTAACAGCATCAACAGATTTGGCACAGATAAGCTAGGCAGAGATCTGTTGTCGCGGGTAATCTTTGGAACTCGTGCTTCTTTAGGCTCTACCATCGTGATGGTAGGGATCATTTTCCTGTTCGGTACCTTTTTGGGGATATTGGCGGGCTTTTTCGGAGGATGGATCGACACGATCATTATGCGGCTGGCCGACATGATGATCTCTTTTCCCGGGTTGGTTCTTGCCATTGCAATTGCCGGGGTTTTAGGCCCTAATCTTGTAAATGCAGTGATCGCGATCACCGCAGTCAGCTGGACAAAATATGCGAGGCTGTCGCGAAGCTTGGTCTTGCGAATCAATAAAAGTTTATTTATGGAAGCCGCCGTGGTGACAGGAACCAGCAATCGTCGGTTGATGTCGCATTATATTCTGCCAAACATTTTCCCACCCATGCTGGTGACAGCGATGACCGATATGGGGACCTTGATGCTGGAAATTGCAGCTTTATCCTTCTTAGGATTTGGTGCACAGGCGCCTACACCTGAATGGGGCCTGATGCTAAATGAAGGGAGGACTTATTTAACGACCGCACCTTGGCTAATGATTTACCCAGGATTAGCTATGGTGATCGTCGTAGTAACGTTTAACCTTTTGGGGGATAGTGTGAGTGATTTGATGGACACCCATCACTAACTGCTTTTTTAGTTGAAGAGAACTTATGAAAACGAACGATGGCAATAAGAATCAGGAGGGAAACAAATGAAGAAATGGATGAGACGCGGGATCGCAGGAATGGGATTATTGTTGCTGATCAGTGGGATGGCAGGCTGCGGAAACGAAAAAAAAGCTGCTGAGAGTGATAAGAAAACGCTGACGATTGGGGTGACAAGTTTTGCGGATACGCTGGAACCTACGGAACAGTATTTCGGATGGGTGGTCTCTCGCTACGGTGTAGGGGAGAATCTTGTTCGGTTTGATAAGGAAGGGAAAATCGAGCCCTGCTTGTCAGAGGGCTGGTCCGTTAGCGAAGACAACCTGACGTGGACCTTTACTATCCGTAAAGGAGTAAAATTTTCGAATGGCAATGAACTGACACCAGAGATCGTCAAGGACTCATTGGAGCGTTCCTTTAAAATGAATCCGCGGGGAGAAACGTTCTTTAAACCGGAATCGATTGAAGTAGAGGGAGACAGCTTACTGATTAGGACTGAAAACCCATCTGCAGTGGTTCCAGGAAGTTTAGCTGACCCATTGTTCTTAATCGTCGATACGACTGCTGATACAGATACGTTTGCAAAAGATGGTCCGATTTGTACGGGACCGTATGCAGTAGAGAGCTTCAATCCGACTGAGGATTGTGAATTGGTTAAGAATGAGCATTACTGGGATGGAGAAGTGCCGCTGGAAAAAGTAACCATGAAATGCATCGATGACCAGGCGACCCGTTCAATGGCACTGCAAAACGGTGAGATTCAAGTTGCCTATAATTTGAAAACAGAAAATATTGAAGAATTCAAAAACAAAGAGGAGATCAAAGTCATGGAGCTTAACTCCTTGCGTTCTACCTACTCCTTTATGAATCAACATGGTCCACTAAAGGACATCAAACTACGACAAGCCTTGATTCGTGGGTTGGATCGTGAATCCTATGCGAAAAAATTGTTAAAAGGTGGCGCCACTCCAGGAAAAGCGCCGATCCCTCCGACATTGGATTTTGGTTTTGATGAGTTAAAGGATGAGAATCCGTTTGATCCAGAATCAGCAAAAGCCTTGCTGAAAGAAGCTGGATACGAGGACAAAGATGGCGATGGTTTTGTAGAAATGCCAAATGGGGAAGCGTTAGATTTGGAATTTGTCATCTATACCAGCCGCGAGGAATTGAATATTTATGCTCAAGCAGCCCAAGCCAACCTGAAGGACATTGGAATCAAGGTTACGTTAAATACCGTAAGCTACGAAACCTTACTAGATATGCGAGATTCTGGAAGTTTTGATATGCTGATCTGGAATGTGTTGATCGCTAACACGGGTGACCCGGAAAATTACTTGCGAGAAAACTGGTACAGCACGTCTCCATCAAATCAGGCGGGGTATAAAAACGAAAAGGTAGATCAATTGATCGATGAATTGACTGTGACCTTTGACGAGGAAAAACGCAAAGAATTGGATATCGAGATTCAACAGTTGATCATGGATGATGCAGCCACCGTTTTCTTTGGCTATGAAACAACGTACTTGTTCCATTCGGACAAGGTGAAGGGCTTAGAGTTATTTCCGATGGATTATTATTGGCTGACCAAAGATGTTGCCTACAACTAGAGAGTGAGAAACTATGTTGACTATTCAAGATTTATCTGTACGGTACGCTGGCAATGCAGCGCTGAGTGTCGATCAGTTCCAGCTGAGGCTTAACGATGGAGAAATCGGCTGCATCGTAGGAGAAAGCGGCAGTGGGAAATCTACCGTGTTAAAAGCTGTTTTGGGGGCATTGCCAGAAAAGACCTCGATCATGGGCCAAGTTGATTTTAATGGTCGATCTTTGCTGCAGCAGACGCCGGCAGAATGGCTGAACATGCGAGGGACGACCTTTTCCATGATTTTCCAAGATAGCAATGCCTCGTTGAATCCGATTCGAAAGATCGGCAAGCAATATGAAGAGTATATCCTGCAGCATAAACAGCTTACTCTTACAGAGGCCCGACAACTTGCAGAAGAGACTCTGATAAAAATGCAGTTAAAGGATGCTAAAGGAATCATGGACAGTTATCCGCATCAATTAAGCGGCGGAATGTGTCAGCGGGTAGGGATTGCGATGGCGATGACGTTTCAGCCTGAACTTCTTTTAGCTGACGAACCAACGAGTGCCTTAGACGTTGTGACACAAGAGCAAATCGTAGAAGAATTGCTACGGGTCAGAAACGTTTTCAATACTTCGATTTTACTGGTCACACATCATCTAGCGATGGCTGCTTACATGGCTGACCAGCTGATCGTGATGGAAAAAGGGCGAATCGTCGATCAAGGATTTGTTTTAGAAGTCATTGATCATCCGCAAAGCCCCTATACGGAAACGTTGCTGGCCTCCGTCCCTGAGTTGAAAGGAGAGTTTTATGGGTGAGCCGATTTTAGAAATCCATGACTTGTCTAAGACATTTGTTTTGGCAAACAAAGAGCAGCTTACAGCTTGTGATCAGCTTTCCTTTTCTGTCAACAAGGGAGAAACAGTCGGCATCGTTGGAGAAAGCGGTTCAGGAAAATCGACCTTGGTCAACATGCTGATGCTGATGGAGCCTCCAACAAGCGGAAAGATTCTGTATAGGGGGAAAAATATTTTGCAGCTTGAGCACAAAGCGATATGGAAGCTTCGACCAGCGATCCAAATGGTCTTTCAGTCTCCGATGGCTTCGATCAATCCACGGATGAAGGTGATTGATGTCATTACAGAACCATTGTTTAATTACAAAAGGCTTCAATCAAAAGACAAAAAAGCCAAAGCCAGAGAGCTCTTGGAGATGGTCGAGCTCTCTGAAGAGTACGCAGATCGTTATGCTCATCAGTTAAGCGGTGGGCAGTGTCAACGAGTAAGTATTGCTCGCGCACTAGCGTTGCAGCCTGAGATTTTGATCTGCGACGAAGCAACCTCTGCGTTAGATGTATCTGTCCAAAAGAACATTGTCGATTTGCTGATCAAACTGCAAAAGCAAACCCGTATGACCATTTTATTTATCAGCCATGATTTGGCGCTGGTTCAATCCTTTGCTCATAAACTATTGGTCATGCAACGTGGCAAAATCGTCGATTGCTTGGAGGAGGAACAATCACTGGATACTTCAAAAGTTGCCTATACAAAAACCTTGCTGAACTCGGTTTATTCCTTAACGAAGGTCAGGAAGCAGCGTTTAGCAGATGGACACTGAGGAGGGATTTTTTGCACGATTGGATAAAAAAACAGGCTGCCGGCAGTAAGAGGAATGATTTTTTTGAGATTGAAGGAACGAACCTAAAGCTGCCGGTCAGTCTCATCAAAGGACAAAAGGACGGAGCTACGTTACTGATTACTGCCGGAATACATGGCTCCGAGTATCCAGGAATTGAGGCCGCGAAGCAGTTGATCTGTGAATTGGATCCTCAAAAAATTAGTGGGAATGTCGTAATCGTTCCTTGCGTCAATCCACAAGCTTTTTTTGAGCGCGCTTCTTTTATCAACCCAACAGATGGCAAAAATCTAAACCGCTGTTTTCCCGGCAAACGCCAGGGAACAGAGTCGGAAAGACTTGCCTACGCGTTAGAGACGGTCTTTTTTCCAATGGCTGATTTTTATTTGGATTTCCATAGCGGCGATTTACCGGAAAAGCTGGATAAGTTTGTGTTTGTCCCCAATTTCGGTCCTTCTGCTGTGGTAGAGGAATCCCATCGAGCTGCTGCCGTGTTGGACTTGCCGTTTGGAGTGCTCTCAAAAAGTCGCAATGGTGCCTACAATCATGCCTGTCTTCTTGGACTTCCCTCCCTGTTGATCGAGCGAGGGTCCTTTGGTGAACGCAATCAGCAAGCGATTGCTGGCTTCATTGAAGACGCTGGTCGAATGATGCGTCACTTAGGAATGAGTGAACGACCGATTTACCAAGATAAGAAGCTGAAGCTGTTCAAGGACCTGTGTTTTTTTGAAAGTCCAATGACTGGATTATGGACTCCTGCCTGTGAGATAGGGGATCAGGTGAAAGAGGGACAGCTGCTGGGAAAGATCGAGAATTTCTTTGGAAAAAAATTGTGGGAGTACCGAGCAGAACAAGCAGGACAGATTTTGTACCAGATGGTAGGATTACCGATCACTGCAGGAGAACACCTGATTACTTACGGGTATTAGCGCATTCAGCGGTTTTGTAAATAGTAAAATATTGTCCAATCTATTAAAAAAATTAGCAGAATGTGGCTGACTTGTAGATAATCTGTCTGCAGGTCAGCCGCTTTCGTTATAATAAGGGTAATCAAATACATAATAATCGATCAGGGGAATGAGGTGAGACTCCTCAACAGCCCCTTTCTACTGTATATGCGGATGAACTCTCAAACAGCCACTTCATGGGAAGGCGAGATAGTAAAGTGAAGCAAAGTCAGGATACCCTAATCGACTTATTAGAAATAATTGGATTGGGAAGATTATTTTGCTGACTGTTTATAGGACAAGTGGATTAAACGACACGGCGAGACCTTCTTCAAGGCTTCGCCGTGTTTATTATTTAGGAGGGATAGAATGAAAGATGCAGCAAGATTTTCGACAAAAAAAATAGCATCCTTGGCGATTCTGTTAGCGTTGTGTGTGATTGGAGCCAACATCAAGATCTTGGGCTCGATCGCATTGGATTCTTTTCCAGCCTTTATTGGGTCCATCGTATTAGGCCCGCTGGCTGGTGCATTTCTTGGTTTCTTTGGGCACATGATCTCTGCTTTGCTGGCGGGTTTTCCGAATTCATTGCCGATCCATTTGATCATCGCTGCTTTGATGGGCTTATGTATGTTTTGCTATAGCTGGACCAGAAAAAAATTAGCGAAGCATCGAATGGCGGCGGCAGCTGTGTCCATGCTGGTCGGCTACGTGATCAACGTTCCATTGGATCTGCTGTTACTGTATCCTATCATGGGACCGGTTGTCTTCATGCTGTTTGCACCACTATCGATCGCCACGATCGTTAATTTAGGTTTATCTGAAGTGGTGATTTTAGGAATTCCCGAAAATACAAGCAAATCGTCTCAGCAAAATAAAAAGAAGCGGAGCAGTCATTATGGCAGTGAAACACGGCGGAAATCTACAGGAGATCAGCGAAATCTATCAGATTGAAAAACAGGATCTAATTGACTTTAGTGCGAACATCAATCCATTGGGCATTCCCGAAAGGATTAAGCAAGCAATCAATCAAGGACTAGAAGGCTTGATTCATTACCCGGATAGTCGGTACCGATTATTGAAGCAAGCAATTGCCGACTTTCATCAACTCACTCCTGAGTGTGTGTATGCTTCAAACGGGGCAGCTGAAGCGATTTTCATGCTGGGAAGAGTGCTGAAAGTCAAAAAGCTGTTGCTGCTGGCACCGACCTTTATGGAATACGAGGCCGCCTTTCAACAACAGGCAACGGAATTCTGCTACTTCGATTTGGAGACACGAAACTTTCAATGGCGGGTCTCCGAATTCATTTCTTTTGCTATTGCGGAAGAAGCGACCGGCATTTGTTTATGCAATCCCAATAATCCAACGGGACAGATGCTGAATCAAACAGAGCTGGACGAATTATTGACTTTCTGTCAAGACCGCGGACTCGTCTTGATCGTCGATGAAGCATTTGCGGATTTTAGCGGAAAAGAGGATTCTCTGATTCCCAAAGTGACGAAGTATGCCAATCTGTTTGTCTTGCGCTCCTTAACCAAAATGTTTGCGATCCCTGGCCTGCGATTAGGCTATCTGTTGACAAGCAATGTGGAGATACTCGATCAAATCGAGCAGGTTACTGTCCCTTGGCATATCAATACGTTTGCTGACCTGGCTGGACAACAAGCATTGAAGGAGCAGTCGTTCATTGAGGAAAGTCAGCACTATATCGAAAAAGAACGCTCATTTTTAATCGGAGAGCTTGCACGGTTTTCAGACAACATCATAGTTTATCCGAGTCAAACCAATTTTTTGTTTTTCCGTTATCTTGGTGAAGACTGTTTGCAGGAAAAATTGATCTATAAAGGTATTCTGATCCGCAATTGTACTAGCTTTAAAGGCCTTAGTCAAAACTATTATCGCATAGCAGTAAAAAAGAGGAATCAAAATCAGGCATTAGTGAACGCATTGGAGGAGGTTTTATGCGGGAAGTGACCGCGGTATGTCCAGGCTCTTGCGGCGAACTGCTGCAGGGCTGGGTGGGCGATTCTCAAAAACTGGTTAGTTATGGCATTGACCGCTTTTCTCGTGTTTCCGTGCGGACTGGAGAACCTTCAGAAAAACCGAATCCAAAAGTGAGCGAGGCAGTCAAAAAGACCGTGCAGTATTTGGGCATTTCCGAGGAACAGTTGAAGCATATGACAATTTTTGTTCAGTCAGATCTGCCGATTGCCAAAGGTATGGCCAGCAGTACCGCAGATATCGCTGCTGCTTGTCAAGCCGTAGCTGCCTACTTCGGCAAACAGTTATCAAGAGATGAGATTTTGGCGATTTGCTTGGCGATCGAGCGGACAGATAGTATTTTATTTCCATCGTTGACGTTGTTCGAGCAAAAGGCTGGCTCACTACAAGAGATCAGCGGCTGGTGCCCCGATTTCTATGTGGTTGTTTTGGAGCCGGAGGAGACGCTTGAGACGGAAGCCTTTCATTCTCAGAAAACAGAGGCTTTATTTTTTCAGCAACGAGAGCGCTTCTGCGAAGTTTATCGGCTTTATACAGAAGCCATTCAAGAAAGGAATATTCAAAAATTGGGAACAGCAGCATTGCAAAGTGCATTATTGAATCAGGAGATTTTGCCAAAACCTTTTTTTTCAGAGGTAGTGGAGCTCTCCCGAACCTATCGATTGTTAGGTGTGAACGTCGCCCACAGCGGATCAGTGATTGGTTTAATGATCGACCAGCAAGAACAAATACCAGAGGTGCTAAAGGCGGTTCAGACAGCTCCTTTAAGAAAATGGTACACAAAAGTAAACGTACATCAGAGCTGTTATCAAGGCGTACAACTCGCTTAAGAATGAGGGAAATGGATGAAACAGGTGATGATTGCCGCTGCTTCCAGCGGATCGGGAAAAACGACAGTTACACTAGGGCTGTTAAAGCTATTGCAGGAACAGGGGCTGAACGTTCAGCCCTATAAAGTTGGTCCAGACTATGTGGATACGGAGTATCATACACGGATCACTGGCAAAAAATCACGAAATCTCGATATGTTTCTAGTCAACGAGAGTGAGCGTTTGAACTATCTTTTTGAGAAAGAAGCACACAAAGCAGATATTGCTGTGATTGAGGGCGTGATGGGGTTGTTTGATGGTCTCGGCGTGGACAAAGATTATTGCTCTAGTGCCGGTGTTGCCAAGCAGTTGGACTGTCCGGTATTGCTGGTCGTCAATGGTCAATCCGCGTCCACCTCGATCGCTGCATTAGTCAAAGGTTTTGCTGAATTTGATCCTGAACTGACGATTTGCGGAGTGGTCATCAATAAAGTTGCTTCTGAGAATCACTATCTTCTGATCAAAAAGGCCGTAGAGACATACACAGCAGTACCTGTTCTTGGCTATCTGATACGTGAACACGGAATCACGCTCCCTTCACGGCAACTAGGGCTCGTTCCAGATCGTGAGATCGCCGATGTAACCAGCAAAATCACACAGGTTGCAGCATCGCTGAACCAAACAGTTGATTGGCAAAGACTGTTGCAGCTGCTGCCAGAAGAGGAGATTGTTTTTCACGAACCGACGTGCCCTGACTTTTCGGATTTGACGGTAGCGTATGCACTGGACGAAGCTTTTCATTTTTACTATCAAGACAATTTGGAATTGCTGCAGTCATACGGTGTTCAGTTAAAAACCTTCAGTCCGATCAAAGATCAGGAACTGCCAAATGCTGACCTCTATTATTTTGGCGGTGGCTATCCAGAAGAATTTGCCAGGGAGTTGGCAGAAAATCAGGCGATGCGCCAAGCTATTAAAAGGGCTTCTGAAACTGAGGCTGCAATTTTGGCCGAATGTGGCGGACTCATGTACTTGGGCACAGCATTAAAAACGCCAGATCAGACCTATCCGATGGTGGGAATATTTGAAGGAATTAGCGAAATGACTGGGCGGCTTCGTCGATTTGGTTATTGCTGTGGTAAGATGCGTCAAGATACACTGTTGGGAAATAAGAAAACGCAGATCGTCGGCCATGAATTTCATCATTCGATCTTTACCTCTAAAGAGAAGCCTGTGATGGAGATGTTCAAAAAAAGAGACGGAGAAATCGTGGACCGCTGGAGTGGAGGGTACCAAAAGCGCCAAACCTTTGCCAGCTATCTGCATTTGCACTTTTACCAGGACCCCGCATTTTTAACAAATCTATTGAAACGAGTGAGGGAACAAAAATGATTCGATGGATAATTGCTGCCTTTATATGGGATCTTTTGATCGGCGATCCTTACCACTGGCCGCACCCTACGAAAGCAATTGGACACTTTATCTCCTGGTTTCAGCAAACCTTTACGACAGGCAAGACGAAACGTGAAAAGTACCAGCTGGGAATCCTCCTTTGGTTCGTGACGGTTTTGGGCACAGGTGGGATCGTTTACAGTTTGTTGGCATTAACCAAAGAGATCCATCCAATGATCGGCAACCTTTGCTATGTCTACTTGGCTTATACTACCTTGGCTACGAAAAGTTTGGCTCTCGAAGGCGAAAAGGTCTATCGAAAATTACGATCGGATACCTTAGACAATGCACGCAAACAGGTAGCGATGATCGTTGGACGAGACACAAAAGAGTTGTCCGAGGAAGAAATCACCAAAGCCACGGTTGAAACAATTGCTGAAAATACCAGTGATGGCGTAGTAGCGCCGTTGCTTTGCCTATTTATTGGAGGGCCTGTTTTAGCGATGATGTACAAGGCTGTTAATACACTGGATTCAATGGTCGGGTATTTGACGCCTAAATACAAAGCGATCGGTTGGTTTTCTGCCAAAATGGATGATTGGTGGAATGTTATTCCGGCTCGATTAACATGGTTATTTTTATTAGCGGCCTCGAAGCTTTTGCGTATGGACACGGTCAATGCTTGGCGGATCGGGAAAGCGGATTGCCGCAATCATAAAAGTCCAAACAGCGGGTTTCCAGAAGCCGTGGTAGCTGGAGCTTTAGGTATTCAATTAGGCGGTACGCACAACTACCATGGAGTAGAAATCGTCAAGCCGACGATTGGTCAAGCATTGCGAGCGGCTGAACAAGAAGACATTTTAAAAGCAAATGCATTATTATATGTGACTGCTGTTTTAAGTTTAGTGTGTTTTAGTATCGGAGCATTAGGTATCACCCATTTCATTTTTTGAGAAGAGGTAGGTCTGTGGAATACATAAAAAATCCCCAATTGATCGAAAAAGAAAGCTTTGAGATCATTCAATCGATTATTGATCAAGATTATCCAGCATATCGGTTTTACTCTCGGCAGGAAGAACTGATCATCAAGCGGGTCATTCATACGAGTGCCGATTTTGATTACTTGAACAATTTGGTTTTCATCAATCATGCCATCAATGAATTGGAAACGTTTTTCTTAGGCGGAAAGGGTACGATTTTTACAGATACAACGATGGCTCTCAGCGGTATCAACAAGCGATTTTTGGATCGATTGGGAATCGATTATCGCTGCTATATTGCTGATTCAGAAGTAGCTCGCATTGCTAAAGAAAAAGGCATCACGCGTTCGATGGCCGGAATTGAACAAGCAGCAAAAATCAATGGTCCGAAGGTCTTCGTGATTGGAAATGCACCAACAGCGATCTTCAAAATACTCGAGATGATTGAAGCCGATTCATTAGATACGGTTGCTGTCATTGGAGCGCCGGTCGGTTTTGTGGGGGCGGCTGAGTCGAAGGAAGTCCTCTATGAAAGTCAACTGCCAGCGATCGTTGCCCGAGGACGTAAAGGTGGCAGCAATGTCGCTGCAGCGATCGTCAATGCTCTGCTGTACCAATTGGTGGAAAGGGAAAGTTGATGGAGGAATATGTTTTCTATAACGGAAAAAAATTACGAAAAGGCTATACGACCGGATCCTGTGCAGCTGCTGCTGCCACAGCAGCAGCACTTTGTTTGTTCAAGGATCAGCACCACGAGGAGGTCCACATTCAGCTGCCTAGTCAGGAATGGTTAAAGATTCCGATTCATGCAATCGAAAGGGAAGCGGATTTGTCACGTGCGTACGTCATAAAAGATGGTGGCGATGATGTTGATGCCACTGACGGCATGTTGATCGGTGTCGAAATCACGCACAGTGAAAACACAGGGGTTGAGATCGATGGCGGGATCGGAATAGGGCGTGTGACTGAACCCGGGTTATCAAATCAAGTTGGCGAAGCAGCGATCAATCCTGTTCCCCGCCGAATGATTGTTGATTCGGTTCGAAAGATTATTGGAGAGAAGCAGGGGGCCAAGGTAGTCGTGTTTGCACCTGCTGGCGAAGAAATCGCCAAACAAACGATGAATCGACGGCTAGGGATCATTGGCGGGATTTCTATTTTGGGAACTTCTGGCATTGTGACCCCTATGTCTGAGGAAGGGTGGAAGCAATCCATTTCCTTGGAGCTGGAAATGAAGTGGCAACAGGGACATCGAAAAATCATTTTGTGTCCTGGAAATTATGGCGAGGATTTTGCGGTTCATGTTTTATGTTTGGACAAAGAAAAAATCGTGTCCATGAGCAATTTTGTCGGCTATGTTTTGAAGGAGGTTCAGCGAATCGGCTTTGAACAGGTATTAATGGTTGGACATTTGGGCAAATTGATCAAAGTGTCCGCTGGCATTTTTTCGACCCACAGCAAGGATGCCGATGCACGGACTGAAATATTAATTGCCAATCTTGCGCTATTGGGGATGCCGAGAGAAACACTGCAACAGATCCAAAGCTGTGTGACCACGGAGGCAGCCGGAGAAATCATTGCCCAAGAGGGGTACGAAGAAGTCTATCAAATGATCGTGGAAAAAATCAAACAACGTAGTCAAAACTTGTTGAAATATCGCAAACCAGAGCCGACAATTGAGGTGGTTCTCTTTTCTTCAAAGCGAGGGTATCTAGCGTCAACAAGTCCACTTGAAACCGTGATGGAGGAATGGGAATGATCACAGTCGTTGGAATTGGTCCAGGAGGTACTACGGATTTTCTTTTTGGGCAAGCACTGGACAGCATTGAAGCCGCTTCGGTCATTATCGGCAGTGAACGTCAGTTGGAATTGGTGCCAGAGCATAAACAAATGGTTTGTCATCGCTTGCCGCGTAAACTGACGGAGCTGGAAGACTATTTGTATGATCATTCAACAGATATGATTGTCGTGCTGGCTTCAGGTGATCCATTGACTTATGGCATCGGCAATTGGCTGATGAACCGTTTTTCCGGCGATCAGCTAACGATTTTACCCGGCATTAGTTCAGTCCATTATTTTTTTAATCGATTACGGATTCCTATGGAGGATTGTTATATTACCAGCAGTCATGGAAGAACACCCGATTATGAATTGCTTTTTCAAATGTCTAAAGTAGGGATGGTTACAGACCAGCAAATCGGTCCTTATCAGCTGGCACAAGAAGCGATCAAAAGAGGGATGAACACAACCTTCTATATCGGTGAGCAGTTGAGCTATCCTGATGAACAGATTCGCTGCTTCACTTCAAATGAGGTGCCGGATGAAGAGTACGCAATGAATGTGGTGGTGATGATCAATGAATGACAAGTGTTTTATCCGCGGCGAGGTTCCGATGACCAAGGAGGAAGTGCGAACCATTTGTTTAGCCAAGCTGAACTTAAATCGGGCCAGGCATTTTTTAGACGTGGGAACCGGCACTGGCAGTATGGCAATCGAAGCAGCTCTTACCTATCCTTCATTAGAGGTTACAGCGATCGATAGCAATCCTAAAGCGTTGGAGCTGCTGGCGCAAAACCAGCAAAAATTTCGGCTGTCCACAATCAAGCACATTTTGGGCAAAGCTCCAGTGCCGCTAAGGCAATCATTTGATGCCATTTTCATTGGTGGAACTGGTGGAAGAATGGCCGAGATTCTGGAATGGAGCTTCGGACTTTTGAAGGCAGAGGGACGTCTGGTTTTGACGTTTATATTACTGGAAAATGCCTTACAGGCGATCCAGTGGCTTGAGGACC
This sequence comes from Enterococcus florum, assembly GCF_004309355.1. Taxonomy (GTDB): domain Bacteria; phylum Bacillota; class Bacilli; order Lactobacillales; family Enterococcaceae; genus Enterococcus_A; species Enterococcus_A florum. Next base: position 46,960 of record NZ_BJCC01000028.1, read on the forward strand.
GCGATTGCGCTTTTCAAGCTGTGCAGGTACAGGTCGGGCAGTACACAAAATTAGGCAAGGGGCATTACTACAAACCACAAAATCCGGTGATCATCATCGAAACGAGAAAAGAGGAATAACAATATGGCAAAGGTTCATTTTGTAGGTGCTGGGCCAGGAGATCCAGAACTGATCACCCTAAAAGGCTATCAGCTGCTTCAAAAAGCAGGTGTCGTCATCTATGCAGGTTCATTAGTAAATCCGGAATTATTATCCTATTGTTCGAATGATTGTGAGATTTTTAATAGTGCTTCGATGAATCTAACAGAAATCATTGATGAAATGGAGCGTGGTGTAACAGCCAATAAGGACGTTGTTCGACTGCAAACGGGTGATTTCTCGATCTACGGTTCGATTCGAGAACAGGTAGAGGAATTGAAAAAAAGAGAGATTTCCTTTACTTGTACGCCGGGAGTTAGTTCGTTTTTAGGCGCCGCCTCTAGTTTAGGTGTCGAATATACCGTCCCTGAGGTCTCGCAAAGTGTGATCATCACTAGGATGGCTGGCAGAACACCGGTCCCCTCCAAGGAAAGCTTGCGTTCTTTTGCACAGCACCAAACATCGATGGTGATTTTCCTTTCGGTTCAGGGAATCGAACAGGTAGTCGAAGAATTACTGGCAGGCGGGTATCGGCCATCTACACCAGTCGCAGTGATCTATAAAGCGACTTGGCCAGAAGAAAAGAAGATTGTCAGCACATTGGATCAGATTGCGGAGGAGATAAATACGGCAGGTATTACAAAAACTGCGCTGATCATGGTAGGTGATTTCTTAGGCGATGAATTCTACTATTCAAAATTGTATGATGCCAGCTTTCCTCATGAGTACCGTGATGTGAAGTCCAATGACTAAATATGCAGTGCTGGCACTGACACCAGCCGGAATCGAGCTGGCTAAAAAAATTCATATGCTATGGGAAAAGAATTTATCGATCTTCGTCCCTGAAAGCAAAGCAGAAGCGGATTTATCTGCATTTCCCGGAGGAAGTTTCAAAGCTGGAATCCAGCAGCTGTTTCAGCAATATGATGCCCTGATCTGTGTGATGGCAACTGGAATCGTGGTTCGCAGTATTGCAGCAGTTTTAACGGACAAACGGCAGGACCCTGCGATCCTTGTTCTCGACGAAAAGGGAAAACATGTGATCAGTTTGCTGTCTGGGCATATCGGCGGCGGCAATCGTTTAGCAAAAGAATTAGCTGATGTATTGGGAAGTGATCCAGTTATTACTACTGCGACAGATACTCAAGAGGTCACTGCAATCGATTTGTTAGCCAAGGAGATTGATGGATGGTACGACAACTTTAAGGATACGACTAAATATATCAATGGTTTGCTGGCGGATCACCAAAAAGTGGGACTGATCTCAGATGAACCGATCGCTGATCTGCGTGGGTTGGTTGCGATTCAGAGTACGGAATCGTTGGAGTCGTTCGCGGCGGTTTTACTGATTTCGGATCGGTTAGAACAGCAGCAGTTAGACAAGATCGTTCAGATCGTACCCAGACGGTATGTTCTTGGAATTGGCGCTAAAAGGGGAGTCCCTTTTTCGGTCATCAGGCAAGAGTTTTTAGGCTTTTGCCGCTTGGAGCAGCGTCATCCTCGAAGCATAAAAAAAATTGTCAGCATTGATTTAAAGAAGGAAGAACAAGGAATCTGCCAACTTGCTGAATGGTTAGAGGTTCCGTTTGAAACTTATACCTCTCAAGAATTGGCAGAGACAGCAGAAAAGCATCCACAGTCCTCTTTCGTAAAGCAAACGACTGGTGTGGGCAGCGTGAGCCTTGCTGCTGCAGATTTGGCTAGTGGTGGTCAGGTCGTAACAAAACGTTATGCCAACCAAGGGGTTACTTTTGCATTAGGAAGGATGAAAGCGAAATGTTATATGTCGTAGGCTTAGGTCCCGGAGAAAAGGAAAAAATGTCGCTTGAGGCGATCGAGGTTTTGAAACGAGCAGACGTTATCGTGGGTTATTCTACTTATGTACGTTTGATCAAGGAATTTGTCAAAGACCAGCAAATTGTCAGTACAGGAATGAAGCAAGAGATTGATCGCTGTGAGAAAGCGATTGATTTAGCTCTATCTGGTCAGGACGTTGCCGTCATTTCCAGCGGAGATTCTGGTGTCTACGGTATGGCCGGACTGGTTTTAGAGTTGCTCAGCAAAAGAAAGGAGCAGCTGGAGGTCAAGGTTATTCCAGGGATCACTGCCAGCATTGCCGGCGCTGCTTTACTCGGCGCTCCTTTAATGAATGACTTTTGTCATATCAGCCTAAGTGATTTGATGACCCCTTGGGAGGTGATCGAAAAGCGATTGCATGCAGCAGCCAGTGCGGATTTTGTGATTTGTTTGTATAATCCTCGCAGTAAAGGACGGCCCAAGCATCTGGCAAGGGCTTTAGAAATCATTCAGCAATACAAGTCAAAAGAAACGATCATTGGTTTGGCAAAAGATGTGGGGCGCCAAGAGGAGCAAGCTATTTTAACAACGATCGAGCAGCTGGACGAAACACAGGTGGATATGACTACAGTGGTCCTAATTGGCAACAAGGAGACGTTTGTTGCAGGAAGCAACATGATCACACCACGAGGGTATCCGTTATGATTTTAATTCTCGGCGGGACTTCGGACAGCATAAAAATTGCTGAAGCTTTGAGAGATGCAAGTAAGCCTTTTTATATATCCGTTGTTTCTGACTATGGTCAAAAGCTTGCTTCCAAAGTGACACCGCGAGTGCTTCAAGGCAGGCTCTCCAAAGAGGCGATGTCGCAAGTAATTGAGCAGCGACAGATCAAGCTTATCATTGATGTGACACATCCATTTGCAGTGGAGGTCTCTAAAACGGCTATGGCTGCTAGTCAAGCTAGTCACATCAATTATCTGCGTTTCGAACGTCCTACGGTGATTCCAGAAGGCGTGCTTTTGGCTTCTTCGGTGAAGGAAGCTTGTGAGCTGGCCAAAGACTATACTGGCAGAATCTATTTGACGACCGGAAGCAAAACATTGCCTGCATTTATCAAATATTTACCAAAAGAACGACTGATCGTGCGGCTTTTACCAACCTCTGAAGTTTTACAGATGACGGAAGAATTGGGACTGTCTGCCGATCAGATTGAGGGAATGAAGGGCCCCTTTTCAAAAGCGCTCAATCAAGAATTGCTGATCCATAACCAAGCAGCTGTATTGATTACAAAGGAAAGTGGAAAAGCAGGCGGCTTTTTAGAAAAAGTGGAAGCCTGCCAAGAGCTAAATATTCCTTGCATCGTGATTGAACGCGAAAAATTAGATTACCCGCTCGCCTATTCATCCATTGAGCAACTGGTTGCATACGTGAAGCAGAACAAGGAGCTGACAGAATGACAGGAGTGATTGCTTTAGTAGGAGCAGGGTTAGGTGACCCGGAGCTTTTGACTGTAAAGGGATTGAGAAAGATCCAAAAAGCAGATGTGGTGGTCTATGATCGACTAATCAATCCGGCTATCTTAAACAGCTGCAAACCAGGCTGTGAAAAAATTTATGTAGGAAAAAAACCACAGTACCATCCAGTACCCCAAGAGCAGATCGAAGAGATTATGATCGAAAAAGCCCAGCAAGGGAAAACAGTGGTGCGGCTGAAAAGTGGTGATCCTTACGTTTTCGGTCGTGGGGGAGAAGAAGGAGCCTCTTTAAAACAAGCGGGCATTTCATTTGAAGTCATTCCCGGGATCACGTCCTCGATCGGCGGTTTAGCCTATGCTGGGATTCCAATCACGCATCGTGATTTGGCAGCGAGTTTTCACATCTATACAGGACATTTGAATAATTCAGAAGCCGCGATCGATTGGGCAACGGCAGCTAAATCAGAAGGAACCTTGGTCTTTCTGATGGGCATGGCAGGATTAGAAGAGATTACTCAACAGCTTTTGAAGCATGGCAAATCAAAAGAAACACCAGCTGCAGTGATTCAATGGGCCAGCAGAAAAAAACAAAAAACCGTCACAGGCACTTTAGAAACGATTTATCAGAAGGCGTTGGAAAAACAGTTGCAGCCACCAAGCCTGATCGTTTTTGGAGAAGTAGTAGAACGCAGATCCGAGCTGAATTTTTTTGAAGAGCGGCCATTATTTGGAATCAGTATTACAGTTCCTCATACAGAAAAGAAAAGGATCACCAGCCAGTTGACTGATCTGGGAGCGGAGGTGGTTGAATTACCGCCGGCGGTTCAGCAATTGAGTACTCAAAAAATAAATGTTCAAGCATATCTACAGGTGGTTTTTACCGATAAAGCGAGTGTTGAGATGTTTGTTCAGTCAATGGGACGAAACAGCGGTGACTGGCGCCAATTAGGACAGCTAAAACTGATCACTGTCGGACACCATACAGGTGAAGCCTTGAAGCAAGTAGGGATTCAGCCAGATATTCAACTGTCAACCATGGTGGAATGCTTAGAGATATTATCTGCTGATACGCTGATCTTGGGTGAACAACAGGTGATCCGAGAGTTGAACGAGCATGATACACCGGGAACAAAATTTGTTAGTCACACAGAGTTTCTCGAAACACCGCTGACCGAACTGTGGCAAACCACGGATCTTTTATACTTTCCTCATTCAAAAGCAGCACGACTGTTCTTACGTGCATTGACTTTTGAAGAAAAAGCAATGCTGAAGAAGAAAAAAATTATTGTGATGGGGCGAATGACAAAAGCCGTTTTCGATCAAGAAGAGATAGCGGTTATCCAAACCAAAAAACCAGATTATGAAAGTGTACTTCATCAGATCAAAGAGGAGATGAATCCATGAAAAAGGCATTGCTAGCCGTGAGTTTCGGGACCAGTTATCCAGAAACACGCAAGAAGACGATTGAAGCAGTGGAAAGCAGGCTTTCCGAAGCTTTTCCAGAATGCGATGTTTACCGAGCATTTACTTCTAATAAAGTGATCAGGAAAATCAAAGAACAAGAAGGACTTACCATTTTAACGGTTGATCAGCAAATGCAAAAAATGGTAGAAGCCGGATATGAGGAGGTATACGTTCAGCCGTTGCATGTGATTTCCGGCAGCGAATACTCTAAAGCATTGCATCAAGCGATGAAATACAAAGACAGGCTAAAAAAAGTCAAGGTTGGCAAGCCGCTGCTCAGCAGCTTTGAAGATTATCAAAAGATCGTTGCTTGGCTGGACAGCTTGGCTGCACATCTACAAGCAGATGAGGCCATTGTTTTAATGGGACATGGCAGTCAGCATGCAGCCTTTCCTGTCTATGCTTGTTTAGACCATATGGTTTATCAAAAACCAATTTTCATTTGTGCCGTTGAAAGTTATCCAGAAATTGATTTGGTCATCGACCGCCTAAAAGAAGAAAACTATCGTAAAATCAAGCTTTATCCTTTAATGCTTGTGGCGGGGGATCATGCAACCAATGACATGGCTTCTGATGAGGAAGATTCCTGGAAATCGCGGCTGGAAAATGCTGGATTTCGTGTTGAAGCCTTCTTGCAGGGAATGGGTGAGGTGCCGCAAATTCAGGAACGATTCATCGACCATGCAGCAACGATGCTGGAGGAAAGCTAGTATGGCAAAATTTTACGGAATTGGAACGGGACCAGGAGCTTCTGATTTGTTGACGGTCCGTGGAAAGAGAGTACTGGAAACAGTGGATTGTTTGTATACGCCTGAACCAAAAAAGGGCGGTAAAAGTTTGGCACTTCAAATCGTCAGTCCGTATCTTCGAGCGGACTTAGTGATCAAGCAACGGCATTTCCCGATGGTCAACGACTGGAAGCAAAAACGAATCGCCTGGGATCAAATTGCAGAAGAAATTATTAATGACGTAAAAGAGGGGCTGAATGTTGCATTTATCACTTTAGGGGATCCTATGGTCTACAGCACGTACAGCTATTTGCTTGAACGAATCATGGGAACTATCGAAACAGAAACAGTTCCTGGAATTTCGTCGTTTTGTCAAATATCTAACAGCCTACAGGTGCCTTTAGTTATTGATGAGGAAAGTTATGCGGTATTGCCGGCAACTGCTGATGAACTAATTATTCGACAAGCACTGACACACTTTTCGACAGTTGTTTTGATGAAGGTGTCTATTGCTTTGCCGAAGATTTTAGGATTGCTTAGAGAACACGACCTGACGGAAAAAACAGTCATGGTCAGTGATGCCTCAATGGAAGGCTCAAGGATTCAGTGGGATGTCCTGGAAGTTGAAGAGGATACCAAGCTTTCTTATTTTACGACCATGATCGTATACAAAAATCGGAACCTGACAGCAAGAAAAAGCGAGACCAGCCTATAGGTAGATGTATGGTCTTTTAGAAAGCAAGGCTTGAAACGAGGAGGAAACAGCGATGGGCAAAAGTTTAATGATTCAAGGAACCGCGTCAGACTCGGGGAAAAGTATTCTTGTTGCAGGCTTATGCCGAGTGCTTCATCAAGATGGACTCAAGGTCATGCCTTTTAAGTCTCAGAACATGGCCCTTAATTCCTTTATTACGCTGAAGGGAGATGAGATGGGCCGAGCACAAGTTTTCCAGGCAGAAGCAGCGGGAATCGAACCCGATGTGCGGATGAATCCGGTTTTGCTCAAGCCAACCTCTGATCGAAAATCACAAGTCATTTTCAACGGAAAAGTGCTGTGCGACATGGATGCCGTTGAATACCATGAGTTTAAGCCTCAACTGGTTGAAAAAATTTCGGAACTGTATCAGGAGCTGCTGCAGGAAAATGATGTGATCATTCTTGAAGGAGCAGGAAGTCCAGCTGAAATCAATTTGAACAGTCGCGATATTGCAAATATGGGAATGGCAAAAATTGCAGATGCCCCGGTTTTGCTTGTGGCGGATATTGACAAAGGCGGTGTTTTTGCTTCAATTTATGGGACGATCCATTTGCTGAAGCCGGAAGAACGGGCACGAATCAAAGGAATCATCATCAATAAGTTTCGCGGCGACATTGCACTGCTTGATCCTGGTTTGAAGATGATCGAGGATCTGACTGGTGTTCCAGTCGTTGGCGTAATCCCCTATGCACAGTTGAATATTGAAGATGAAGACAGCGTTGCCTTGTCAAAGGTCAATCGGTTGTACAATCCTCAAAAAGCGTTGGATATCGCGGTAGTTGCTCTATCGAAAATCTCCAATTTCACTGATTTCAACAGTCTGCATATGGAACCTGACGTCTCTGTGCGTTATGTTTTTCCAGGGGACCAGCTCGGCAGCCCGGATATTTTGATTTTACCAGGCAGCAAGAACACCTTGGAGGACATTCTTTATTTGAAGAAGGCGGGGCTGGATCATGAGATTCGGAGGGTTCATCATGAGGGGAAAATGATTTTTGGTATTTGCGGCGGCTTTCAATTACTAGGAAACATGTTGCATGATCCAGCGCAGGTCGAATCGGTGCACGGCAGCCTTGAGGGATTGGGGCTGCTTAATGTAGAAACGTTTTTTGAAACGGAAAAAGTAACAACTCGAGTGACTGCACAAATCGGCGATGATCAAGTATCTGGCTACGAGATTCACATGGGCAAAACGATCAACCATGAAGCTCGAGCTTTTGCCAAGATCACTGCAGCCAATGGAATTACTACGGAAAGACTAGATGGGGCGATTAGTCAGGATCGACGGGTGATTGGTACCTATCTTCACGGAATTTTTGACAACAGCCATTGGCGTCGCAAGCTCTTGAATCAGGCGCGCTCAGCTAGAGGACTGTCCGAAATTCAAGAGGTCACGATCCCCTATCATGAATACAAGAGCCAACAGTACGACAAGCTAGCAGATCTGCTGCGAGAAAACCTCGACATCGAACGAATCTATCGAATCATCAATCAAGAGGAGAGTGAAAGATGAGCATTTATACACGTTATGGCGATCAGGGTTTTACACGTTTAGTGGGTGGTGGACAGGCAAAAAAAAATGCTCCAAGAGTCTGCACCTACGGATCGATCGATACTCTAACTTCTCAAATTGGTTTTGCGATTTCACAAGTGGCAAAGGGAGATCCGTTAAGGCAAGAGTTGATTCAGGTTCAACAATGGGTCTTTGATTGTGGGGGTGATTTTGCAACACCAGATGAAAAACGACCCTACAAGATCGAATCGTCAAACACTGAATGGCTGGAACAAAAAATTGATGACTATTGGGCGGCAATCCCGGAATTGCGGCAATTTATCCTGCCTGGTGGGACACCTGCAGCAGCAAGCCTGCATCTGTGTCGTTGTTTGACTCGTGAAGCCGAAAGAAATGCTGTTGATCTAATGGAGCAAGAAGAAAGTATCAACTTGGCAGCATTGACATTCTTAAACCGCTTATCAGACTATTTCTTCGCTCTAGCCCGCTGGGTCAACCATCAAGCTGGAGAAGCAGAGATTCTGTATGAGAACAGCAGAAAAATCTTCAGTCGAAAGAACGATCAATAAATGCCATGCATAACAGCGATGGATGAAAGAAGGATAGGGATGGACAACGTATTAAAGGTTGGAACGAGGGGCAGCAAGCTAGCCATGACTCAAACGAAACAAACAGTAGAAGCGTTAAAGCAAATGTGTCCTGGGATCGAATTCGAAATCGTTAAAATCAAAACAAAAGGGGATCATTTAGCAAGCCATAACTTGCAGGCGATTAGCGGACAAGGTGCCTTCGTTCGTGAACTAGAGTGGCAGCTGCGGGAAGGGAAAATCGATTTTGCAGTCCACAGTCTGAAGGACATTCCAACAGTCATACATGAGGAATTGACCTTGGCAAGTATCGTTAAAAGAAAATCAGCGACTGATTGCCTGATCGTAAAAAATCAAGCGGACACCTTAACTAATTTGCCAAAAAGTGCGATCGTTGGAACCAGCAGCTTGCGCAGAAAAGCACAGCTATTGCATGTTCGTCCAGATTTTGACATTCAACCAATTCGGGGGAATATCGACACACGAATCCGAAAAATGAAGGAAGGACAATATGATGCGATCGTCCTTGCTCTAGCAGGAGTTGAGCGTTTAGGATTGACGGACACGATCAATTTCCAAGAACTGACACCAGAGATCATGCTTCCAGCAATTGGTCAAGGCGCATTGGCATTAGAATGCCGCAAAGAAAACGCAGATTTGGTAGAATGGTTAAAACGATTGGAAGATCCTGAGACCGCTTTTTGTGTAAAAGCAGAAAGGGCTTTTCTGAACAGTATGGATGGAAGCTGTACATTTCCTGTTGGCGCCTACGCCCAAAAAGTCGGTGAAACGTATGAGCTGGAGGGAATGATTGGCTGTGAAAATGGACAAATCCTGCTAAAGGAAAAAGCTGCTGGAAATGATCCTGTCGCTTTGGGCAGAGGTGTGGCAGGAAAATTGATTGATCAAGGAGCGTTTGATCTGATTGAAAAATGTAAGAGAGACCAGGAAAAAATTATTATACACTAGAGAAGTCCCGATGCCAGAGGCGATTTTTCAAGAGTTGTCACAAACTGTGGACATCCTCATGATTCCGATGAATCAAACTGTAAAACTCCAAGCTCCACCACAAAAAGCTGACTACGATTGGATCTTTTTTACCAGCGTAAATGCAGTGAACTATTTTGATTTCAGTCAATTTAATCAAGAGGTGAAGACTGTCGCTATTGGGAATCAGACGACCAAGGTATTGATCGACAAGGGCTATCAAGTGACCTTTCAACCAAAAGAGGGGTATTCGGAGGGGCTGATTCACGAATGGCTGGCGATCAATCCGGACCCGCAGCGAATCCTGTGGCCGCACTCGCTGCATGCCCGCAGAGTGATTTATGATCAACTCAACGAACGCGGCCACATGGTGTTGGAACAGGTTATTTACAAAAATGAATTTTCGGACGAACATCGCAGCCAATTAACCGAGCTGTTTAGGCAAGGTGATTTAGATTACGTTCTTTTTGCGAGCCCATCCGCATGGGAATCTTTTTATCAAACAGCTAAGCAATGCCAACTGCCGAATGACTTTTGGGAAAACTTGACTATTGCCGCGATCGGTCCTGTGACTGCTAATGTGATTCGACAAGCGGGCTATCTTGTCGCTATCCAGCCTGAGATATACGATATGCCTCATCTTTATGCATGTTTATTGCAGCATATTAAGGAACCGATCAAGCAGAAGGAGAAATGAAGCTTGTGCAAACTTATCGAGATTTGAGTATTTTACCTATTTCAATGGAAAAAAATCTAGTCATCGCTTGTGATTCCAGTGCCGGAATCGGAGAGAAGCCATTGGATTTTGTTGCAGTCGATCCTGCGATCACCGCTGCATTTTGCTTGCGTGTTCCTCTGATGGAGTTGCTTTGCTTTGGGGCGGAACCGATCTGTGTCATCGATTTGGTTGGGAATGAATATCAGCCCACAGGCGACCACATGCTGAAGGGAATCAAGAAAGAATTAATCAAAGCTGAGTTGGAGCATCTTCCCATCAATGGAAGCACGGAAGAAAATATGCCAACTAAAACGACCAGTATCGGCATAACCGTAATCGGTCAAAAGGGTGCCGCACAAAGGATTGCCAAGCTTGAAGAGGAATCAATCCTTTTTCAATTAGGAAAACCTTATGTTGGAGAAGCTGTTGTAGAAAAATTGGAACAGATTTTTTCTTATTCGATCATCAGGAGTTTGAGAAAAGAAAAAGGGGTAGTTGACCTGCTGCCCGTAGGATCAAAAGGAATCCGCTATGAAGCAAACTTAATGACAGAAGGAACGGATTACCATGTCCATTTTGATCAAGAGGAGGAACTGGATCGTTCTGCGGGTCCGGCGACAGTCGTGTTAGCAGCAGTTCGTAAAACAGATCAAAAAGCGATCAGTCAAAAATATCCGGAGTTAAAAAAAATCGGTACGTTTGTAAGGAGATGACGAAGTTGGGACAAATCACGCTGATTACAGGAGGAGCAAGAAGCGGTAAATCACGTTTTGCCGAAAGCTTCTTTGACGAGCAGGAACCCATTTGTTATATTGCGACAAACGGCTTGGTACAAGATGACGAAACCCAAGCACGAGTCCTACTTCACCAAAAAAGACGGCCGGTTCATTGGACGACTCACGAAGCTTACCTAGAGATCCCTTCCTTCATTCAGCAAAAAGGTGCGGCTGCTTATTTATTGGATTGTGCCACCATGTTGACTACCAACTATTTTTATCACCTGATGAAAAAACGCTTCGGAGAAAACTATCAACTGATAGATCAGCAGATCGCGCAATTTTCTGAAGGAGAAAAACAAGCAATCGAAGCAGAAATTCTGGCTGAATGGTCTGCGATCATTACCGCAGCAAAAGAGAAACAATCAGAACTTGTGATCGTGACCAATGAGGTCGGGCTCGGAATCATTCCAGAAGATGCCTTCACTCGATGGTTTAGAGATGTATTCGGGAGGGTAAATCAATACTTAGGAAAGGAAGCGGATGCGGCTTTCCTTGTAGTTGCCAGCATTCCATTGAAATTAAAATGATCGATAGCTTACTATTGTATTTTCAATTTTTTACGAGAATTCCTATTCCGGTACCGATCGATGAACCTGAAGAAAAGATGCGCAGCGGGGTTCGCTTTTTCTCCTTGTTCGGTTTATTGTTAGGATTACTGGAGCTCTTGATTTATTATGTGCTGCATCAAATGTTAAATCCAGGAATTGCTTGGATCATGGTGTTGTTTTTTGATGTGCTGCTGACGGGAGGATTTCATTTGGATGCGCTGTCTGATATGGCAGACGGATTATTTTCGTCGCGCAAACCAGAGCGGATGCTGGAAATCATGAAGGATAGTCGCGTAGGCAGCAACGGTGTTCTGGCAATTGTTTTCTATTATTTGTTCATGATTTTTACCTTTTATACACTGCTGCCCCAATTGGCTGTGCTTCAACGAGTTGCTGTGGTATTGCTCTTGAATGTTGTTGGAAAAAACGGAATCAGTGTCTTGTTTTATCACATGAACTACGCAGGAAAAAATCCTGAAGGGGTAGGAACGACATTTCTAAATGTTAAACCAGTCGATATTGGAATTTGCCAGTTGTTCACATTGTCAATGCTGCTGCTGTTCTTCGGAAGAGCGGGTGCAGGTTGTTTTGCAATCCATTTGGTGAGTGTTCTAGGCTATCGGCAATTGGTTATGAATAAAATCGGCGGGTTCAACGGCGATACCTTGGGGGCCTGTTCACCAATTGCACAGGTTGTTTTTTTGCTGAGTCTGCTGGGGCTGCGGGGCTGGCTATGAAAATTTACCTCATGCGCCATGGCGAAACCGACTATAATCAGCAAAAACTGTTTTATGGTATGACGGATGCAGCGTTGAATAGTACGGGCAGAGAACAAGCCTTGCAATTAAAGGAAAAGTTACTCGATTTGTCCGATCAACTCCACGTTTACACTAGCACGCTGTCAAGAACTATCGAGACAGCAGAATTGATTTTCCCTTCTCAGAAAATAAGGGCACTTTCTCAATTGAACGAAAAAGGTTTCGGTAAATGGGAGGGCATGAATGCGCAACAAATCCAGCTGCGATTTCCTAGAGAATGGCAGCTTTGGCTGGATGAACCCTTCGAATATACACCTCCAGAAGCAGAAGAATTTGCCTCTTTTAAACAACGAGTATTGGCGTGTTTTCATCGTTTGCTCCAAGAAGATAAGGATTTAGCAATTGTGGGCCATTTAGGCGTTCTGCGTGTTCTCTTAAGCGAACTCACGAATCAATCATTTTGGGAGATTGAGTTGGAGCAAGGAAATTATACGCTTTTAGAGAAGACAGACCATGGCTATTTAATCCGTTACTGGAATCAATGAATCGAGGAGGAAATGGAATGAAAAGAAAAGCAGTGATACTATCGATGATACTATTTTGCCTGTTTTCAACAGCAGGCTGTCAAAATCAGTCTGAGTCTCCAGGAGGCTCAAGTAGTGAGACCAGCCAAACCGTTACACAAGAAGCTCAAGCCAAGTTTGAGATCAAAAAAGACGAGGAGCAACTGGAATCTAAAGAAATCAGCTTCCATACGGATCAATCATTATTGGCGATTCTAGAGAAACATTTCGATGTAGAAGTTGAAAATGGACTGATTGTGTCGATCAATGGCGTGAGTCAGGATGAAGGGAAAGGCTATTATTGGACATTCACGATCAATGATGAATGGGGCGAAAAGGGAGCTGAAGAAACCTTCATAAAGGATGGTGACCAGATTGTTTTTACCTACGGAAAATTTTAAACACAAGATAAGTTTTACAGTCAAAGATCTTTGTTTTCTTTCACTTTTGACAGCGGCTTGTATTGTTGGTCGAACAACACTTCAATTTATCCCCAATGTTCAGCCGATCACTAGTATTTTCATGATCGTTTGTTTGTATAAAGGATTTGTTAAATCACTTGTGGTATCTACCTTGACGATCTTTTTGACTAACATGTATATGGGGTTTGGTTTTTGGACGTTTACACAAATTCTGTCCTATATGATCGTATTGCTGCTGTTTTTCGTGTTAAGCCGCAATTCATTTTTTCGAAAAAAATTGTGGTGCCAGATTATTTTTGCTGGTTTTGCTGGCTTTATCTATGGGTTTTTAACGGCTTTGCTGGACGTACCATTTTATGGAATAAAAGCTTTTTGGCCTTATTTTTTGCAAGGATCCAGCTTCAACTTTTTGCACAGCATTGGAAATGTTCTGTTTTATCCATTATTGGAACCAACTTTTAAACGAATTTTCAACCGCTATTGGACAAAATAACCCCGGTCGAGCTGCTATTCTGGCTCAACCGGGGTCTGTTTTGATTGCTTATTGAATCAAGCTGTCGACTAACTCTTTTTGAGGATTTGGTAAAACGATCTTGTTGATCAGCATTGCCTTTTTCTTGGCGCCTTCCGAACCAGCTTCAACCGCTGTTTTCACGGAAGCAACATCTCCGGTCAGCACCACGAATGACTTGCCGGCAATTCCTGTGCCTAACTGGATTGAGATCAATTCCACATTAGCGGCTTTGACAGCATAGTCCGCAGCAATGATCGAACCAGTAGCAGAATAATACTCCAACACACCGACAGCCTGCACTTTATCTGGAATTTTAGACATGTTCACCGCTTGGATCACTGCTGGGTTCACACGTGGAATCAGTAGTTCTCCCACAATATAACGCCCGCCAATTTCTGTCCCAACTTTAATCGATCGTTCAACGGCCCCGACCTGACCACAAAGCATAATGTAATACTTTCCAGGACAGCTGGCCTTTGCCATCAAAAGTTGTGTGTCAGCTGCTTTGAGCATATAATCGACGGTCTCGATCCCTTTGGCGATACTATTGAGTTCTAAAAATCCGATCGTATCCATTTCTTTCATTATATTGCCCTTCCTTCAATGGTAATTTTTTCAGGCGTTACTGCAGTGATCGTGCCATCGATGCTCGCATGAATATCCGCGCCTAAGGCCTTTTCAGGCGTTTTTCCAATCAATGCTCCGACCTGTACGGTATCACCGACGCCAACGACCGGCTGAGCAGGTACCCCAATGTGCATTTTTAATGGGATCGTAACCGTGTCCGGTTTGAAAGCTACTAGTTCCTCTACTTTCAATTCAGCATATTCTTGCAAGCCATCTTTCAACAAAATATTTTTAGGCGGTACCTTTTGATAATCTCTCATCAAGGAAGGAATGAGCGGCTGCTCGCTCTTAGGGTAACGAATTCCTTTTTCAGCTAGACGAGCTTTTACATAATTATTGACCTGCCGCGGCATCAAGCCCATGGGACAAGCAATGACTTCGCATATTCCGCAAGAACAGCACAACAGCGCCTCTTGCCAAATTGGATCATCTGAAATATCTTCAGGGACCTCTGTGATTGCTAAATGACGCATTATTCGATGCGGATGGATCGGATGGCCGATCTGGTAGCGAGGACATAATTCTGTGCACAATCGACATTGGATACAAGAAGAGCGTGCCTTATTGATGACCTGCTGCATATCTTTTTCGAATAGTTCATACAAAAAATCTCGCTTTTCAGTCAAGATAATTCCCGAGGTAGTTTTAGTGACCACTTGTTGGAAGAACTCTTCTTTCGTTCCAACCCTACCCATCATCGGTCCGCCATTGATAAACATAAACTCTTCTAGAGTCGCCCCCCCAGCCATTTCTAAACAATCAGCAAAAGAGGTCCCGATCGGTACTTGTAAGATCTTCGGATTGTTAACCGCACCAGTGATCGTTAACAATTTATGGGTAAAGGGTTTATCTTGCTTTGCGTGATAAACATTCAACATCGTCGAAATATTAGAGACCACACAACCAACTTCGATTGGAATGCCGCTTGGTGGAACCGTTCGTCCGGTCACTTCGAACACCATAGCTTGTTCATCACCTGCAGGGTAGTAATTCTCCATTTTGAAAATGGACACTGGTACCTGCAGCTCATCGATGGCGGTTTCTAAAGCTCGAATCTCTTTTGTGTAATGGACCTTCGTAGCGATCACGATATGTTGGGCTTTTAATAATTTTCCTACCTCTGCAATGGCCTGAACACATTCCTTTGCGAAATGATTCATGACATAGTGATCGGTTTTTAAGAGAGGTTCACATTCCGCTGCGTTGATAATGAAATATTCTGCTTCTGCACGAAGCTTTGCAGCAGTTGGGAAACCGGCCCCACCACAACCGACGATTCCTGCAGAGGTTATTTGTTCCAACAGCATAATACGTTCCTCATTTCTGTAGTAGTTTCGATGGCTGATGATTCAGAGCTTCGATATCAGCCATAAATCGTTTGCCTTCTTTAGTCAGTAAGTGCGTCATATCGGAAGGAGAGATCAAGCGTTTGCGATTCTTTAGTAGGCTCTCAGCCAGTTTTAAGGACAAAGCTTTAGCAATGAAGTGCTCTGATTTCGTTTGAATAACGTCAAAATCTGGGAAGGTTCCATTATTTGCCGTTCGAGTGATGTTGGCAATCGCCAAGTAGCCAAGTGAATCCTGGAAAATTTGAAGAAAAAGTGCCTCTAAATTTTGACGTTTTCCTTTGTTCACTCGATAGCACTCTTCAAACTTAGAAAAGTAAGACTGATACACATTTTCTATCATTGACAATAAATAAGCGGTCATGTTTTCTCTTTTAACGTTCGAAGGAAGCGAACGTACACTGTAGCAAGCGTATTGAGAAACCAAATTCGCCAAAAAATAGCCTAAATCATAAGAAAAAGGACCCATCATCGTATACTCCATATCGATCACCTTCAATTGGGAAGGAGAAATAAAAATATTTGATGAATGAAAATCTCCATGGATCAAACATTGCGAATGTCGGGAAAAATCTCGTATCAGCTGTTGCCAGTCTTCCCAAAGTGCGGGTTGTTCTTTAAAAGAAAAAAGAATACTTTGTAAAGCGATTTCATAATTATTGGCTTCAGCAATCATGCTTTCATGGGGCTGTAGAATAAAATCAACGATCACACGCCGCATGTCAGAGTTTTCAAAATAATAAGCTAGATCTTTTTGTTTTTGCTCGTCTAGGTTGAAGGCGGAAGTATGAAAATGACAATTTGCCAAAAATTCTCCAATCTGTTTACCCAACAGAGGGGCCTTTTTCCCCTTGCAAAGAAAGAAGCGCAGGACAGAGAGCTGAGAAAGATCCTCCATTATAAATAGGTGGTGATCCTCGTCGACAAAAACCACCTCCGGCACAGCCTCCGGAGACAGCCCTTTACGCAACCTATAGGTCATATATTCCAAATAATTTCGTGAAGGGTCAAGTTCTCCAAGATCTATTGCACTGGAAATGAAGGCTTTGGCGTGTTTCACAATGTAAGATCGACCATGCTGACGAACCTTAAATAAATAATTGACATATCCCTCGATATAACTGTCGTTTTCATTGGTCAATTGAAGAATGTCGATCGGTTCCTCTGGAGTAAACAAATCAGTTTTTTCTATTAAATAGTCGTGTAAAGTTTCTACTGAAATGTCCATAGAAACGCTCCTTTTCAATGGTTTCCCTCTTTTCTTTAGTTTAACGAGGAAAGTAGGGAAAATCTATAACACAATTATGTGGAATTCTTCCTAAAGTAGTAAAATTTTGCTTTTTAAAATGCGGAGCAATCGATTTGAGCAAAAAACTTGTATTTTCATGTGCTAAAATAAATGTATGAAAATGGAACAGGGGATGTGAGGCAATTGTCTAAACGAAAAAATATTGAACGCTCGATTCAAGAGTATGTACCAGGAAAGCAGGTCACATTGGCGCATTTGATCCCGAATGCCGACCCTGAAGTGTTCGAAAAGCTGGGGCTGATGGAAGAAAGAAATGCGATCGGCATTTTGACAATCACGCCAAGTGAGGCGTCGATCATCGGAGCAGACATTGCCAAAAAATCAGGGAGTGTCACAATTGGTTTCATGGATCGCTTTAGCGGAGCAGTCGTTATTACAGGCGAGGTTTCTTCAGTGGAATTTGCTTTAAAACAAGTTACTCAAACCTTGGCCAATGTACTAGATTTTGATATTCCTGAAATCACAAGGTCGTAGCATTTATGCGAAAAGTGATTTTTATTGGGGAGACGGGCTGTGGGAAAACCAGCTTGTCACAGTGGCTGCAAAACAAGGAACAGGTTTATCATAAGACACAGCAAGTTTATTATTTTGATGATTCGATCGACACGCCAGGTGAATTTATGGAAAACCGATTTTATTACAATGCTTTAGTCAGTGCTGCAGTCGACGCACAAATCGTAGCATTCGTTCAAAGTATCAAAGGCACACAGAATTATTTCCCACCTTTCTTTTCATCGCGTTTCACAAAACCTATTATCGGGATTATTTCGAAAATCGATTTAGCAGAGGAGGAACAGATGATCCTGCAGGCAAAGAAACGGTTGCGTTTGGCAGGTGCGAAGGAGATTTTTGAGGTTTCGATTGTTACTGAAGAAGGGCTGGAAGCACTGGAGGAATATCTTTTTCAATAATCTGGATTTTGATATATCTAAGAGAATATGATATGATTTAGCTAATATAAATAAGTGGTCTAGGAATTTTGTTCGATCAAGGAAGCTGGTGAGAACCCAGCGCTGTACCCGCAACTGTAAAGTAGAGTTCTACTGAGTCAGACACTTGATTACCACATCCATCTGCTTTTTCGGGAAAAGGAAAGCTGTTTTTGGACGCGATAAGTCTATACTTTTGTGAAAAAAGACAGATCTTTCTGAAGAAAGGTCTGTCTTTTCGTTTATTGATTTAATAATAGGGCTATCGAGAAGTTTGCAACAGCTCTTTGCGATATTTCGCAGGCGTTGTATTCGTGAATTGTTTAAAGGTTTTACAGAAATAGCTGGCTTGCGAAAATCCAACGTTATGAGAAATCGTTTCGATACTTAATCGAGATTCTTTCAGCAAAGCTTTCGCCCGTTCAATCCGCTGTTGGTTTAAATAGGTGATAAAGTTGATGCCTAATTCTTTTTTGAATAATTTGCTGAAGTAGTATTGACTAAGATAAACATGATTAGCGACTTCTTCTAGTGTAAGCGGTTTAGTTATATTCTTCTGGATATATTGTGTAGCCTTGTAAATTTCATCCTTGTTTGTTTGCTGAGCAGGATTTGGCGAATCTAATTGCTTTGGTGTTACTTTGAAAACGATCCTGTCTCTTGGATGTGATTCATCCGAATGGTGGTTACAAATTTTTTCAAGCAGACGGGCCGCACTTCGCATTCTTTGTGGTGAAAGAGTGGTGATCGATTTGCGTGCCTGTCGCAAGTCATGATAGGCTTGCCAATTGGATTGAATTTCCTGGATCATCGGGAATTCATCTCCATAGACAGGATCGACTTCCGTTTGTCCCATTAAAAGAAACCCGTGCAATTGGTCGTTGACGATTACGGGAAAGGAAACATCGGTTAGACCGGCGTGACAGCGATAAATACAAGGACGTCCAGTTTTTGACGCTTCTAGTCCACCATACATATCACACTTTTGACAAAGCTTGTGAAATTCAGGGTACATGCGCATCGCCCGGCAAAAAGGGGAAAAATTAAAGAGGGAAGAAGATTCTCTTCCACGAATATCTACAATAACTGCTCCAAGATCGGTTGCACAAGCAAAGTCTTCCATGATGTTGTTCAAAATGACGGTCTCATTGGTACTTGATTCAGGTGTTAGCCTATCCATAATGTGCCTCCCTTTTTGTTGCATTTTAAAAAAGTAATGTACTTTTTTATAATTTTATCAAATTTATGGGGTGTTTGACACAACAAAATAAGCGCTTACATATTTTTGGTGTGCTTTTAGCAATATTTTGCTATTCTTGGTTTATGCAAATTTCGCCTTTTTCCCTTGTGGTAAAGGCTTTTTGTCGTGGTATTATCCCATTTAGAACAATTTTTTACAATAAATGAATATTTTTTTGGAAATGGATAGAACAATAATGTTTTATCCATTTTTTGTATGATGAAACTGTAAGCAATCAATTATTTTATATTAGGAGGATGAGTCATGCAGCAAGAAGCTTTAGGAATGATTGAGACCCGTGGTTTGATCGGCGCAATCGAAGCAGCAGATGCGATGGTAAAAGCGGCAAATGTCATGTTGATCGGTACCGAAAAAATTGGGTCCGGGTTAGTAACTGTCATGGTACGAGGAGATGTTGGTGCGGTAAAAGCAGCAGTGGATGCAGGTGTTTCTGCGGCAAACAGTGTTGGAGAGGTTGTGTCCAATTACGTGATTCCAAGACCTCATACAGAAGTTGAATCGCTTTTACCAAAAGTTTCTGAATAACGGAGGAGGTAGCCAGTAATGGATGACAACAAATTCGAGATGGAAGATATTATCCAGCGAGTGTTAGCCAAATTTGATGCTGAAGCTCCGTCGACGCAACAAACTGAAACGACTAATGGAGGGGAAAATAAAATGATCCAAAAAACATGCAACTTGACTGAATTTGTAGGTGCAACAGAATTTGGCGATACGATCGGATTGGTTATCGCAAATGTTGACAACAGTTTATTAGAAAAAATGGAGTTAGAAAAAAAATACCGTTCAATTGGGATCATAGGCGCACGTACAGGAGCGGGGCCACAAATCTTTGCTGCAGACGAAGCTGTAAAGGCTACAAACACAGAAATCATTTCGATTGAACTGCCGCGCGATACCAAGGGCGGAGCTGGTCATGGTTCGATCGTCATTTTTGGTGGTGATGATGTATCTGATGTGAAACGAGCAGTAGAAGTTACGCTGAAAGAAGTGGATACTCGTACCTTTGGTGATGTTTACGGCAATGAAGCTGGCCATATCGAGTTACAGTATACTGCACGTGCGAGCTATGCATGTAATAAAGTTTGGGGCACGCCAGTAGGTAAAGCCTTTGGCGTTATCGTAGGGGCACCAGCAGCGATCGGTGTCGTTATGGCAGATACCGCATTGAAGGCGGCAAACGTTGAGATTGTTGGGTATGCCACTCCGCAGCACGGTCAAAGCTTCTCAAATGAGGTAACCATGACGATCACAGGAGATTCTGGCGCAGTACGTCAAGCGGTGATCTCTGCCCGTGAGATTGGTTTCAAACTGTTAGGTACGCTTGGAAGCGAACCGAAAAACGATCAACCTTCATACATTTAATGAATAGGAGTGAAAAGAGCATATGAAATCAAAACGTTTTGAAGAACTGGCAAAACGCCCTGTTAACCAAGACGGCTTTGTCGATGAATGGATCGAAGAAGGCTTAATTGCCATGCAAAGTCCGAATGACCCAACGCCAAGCATCAAAATCGTCAATGGTGAAGTCGTTGAATTAGATGGAAAGAAAAAAGAAGATTTTGATTTGATCGATTCCTTTATTGCAAAATACGGAATCAAATTAGACAAGGCTGAAGAAGCAATGGCCATTGATTCTAAGGTGTTAGCAAATAAAATCGTTGATCCAAACATCAGTCGTGAAGAAATCATTGATCTGACAACTTCTTGTACACCAGGTAAATTGAATGAAGTAGTCGGTTACATGAACGTGGTGGAAATGATGATGGCTGTTCAAAAAATGCGGGCACGTCGTCGTCCAACAACGCAATCCCACGTAACCAACGTGCGGGATAACCCGGTTCAGATCGCAGCGGATGCAGCAGAAGGTGCGCTCCGCGGCTTTGATGAACAAGAAACAACGGTGGCGGTTGCTCGATATGCACCATTCAATGCAGTAGCAATCATGGTAGGCTCGCAAGTTGGACGCCCAGGAGTGTTGACACAGTGCTCACTAGAAGAAGCAACTGAGCTTGATTTGGGGATGCGTGGTTTTACTGCCTACGCTGAAACGATTTCCGTTTACGGAACAGAACAAGTATTTACTGATGGAGATGATACTCCTTGGTCGAAAGGCTTCCTAGCATCTTGTTACGCTTCCCGTGGACTGAAAATGCGGTTTACATCAGGAACTGGTTCAGAAGTACAGATGGGCTATTCAGAAGGGAAATCGATGCTGTATCTAGAAACACGCTGTATTTTCCTTTCTAAAGCAGCTGGGGTTCAAGGATTGCAGAACGGCTCGATCAGCTGTATCGGGGTTCCCGGTGCTGTACCTTCAGGGATTCGGGCAGTCTTGGCGGAAAATCTGTTGGCAATGATGCTGGATCTTGAGGTTGCCTCAGGAAATGACCAAACCTTCTCACATTCAGACATTCGACGGACTGCACGCTTGTTGATGCAATTCTTGCCTGGAACAGATTTCATTTCCTCTGGATATTCTTCAACACCAAACTATGACAACATGTTTGCCGGCTCAAACTTTGATGCTACTGATTTTGACGACTACAACGTGATGCAGCGGGATCTGCGAGTTGATGGCGGATTGCGTCCAGTTAATGAAGAGGACGTTATCGAGGTTCGTAATAAAGCAGCTCGTGCACTGCAAGCCTTGTTTGCTCAACTAGGCCTACCTGAAATCACAGACGAAGAGGTTCAAGCAGCAACTTATGCAAATGGATCCAAGGATATGCCTGAACGCGACATGGTTGAAGATATCAAGATGGCTGGAGAACTTCTGGAAAGAGGATCAACAGGTCTTGATTTAGTGAAAGGACTTGCTGACGGCGGGCATAAAGACGTAGCAACAAGTGTATTGAATCTATTGAAACAGCGGGTTGCCGGTGATTTCCTACAAACTTCTGCTATTTTCAATGCGGATTGGGAAGTAATTTCTGCTGTAAATGACAAAAATGATTATGCAGGACCAGGTACAGGGTATCGTCTAGATGGCGAAGAATGGGAAAAAGTCAAAGCGATCCCTAGTGCAATCAATCCGAAAGATGTGTAAGGAGGAATAGAAAAATGGCTGAAGTAAATGAACAATTATTACGTTCTGTAATTGCTGAAGTTCTAAAAGAAATGCAGCAAGAAACCGCTGATACTCAAGTGGATTTTAAAGCAGCAAATACGCAAACAGCAGCGACTTCTTCTGACTGGTTCCAACCGATCGGGGTTGCCCAACCGGGAACGTCTAGTGATGAAGTGGTGATTGCCGTTGCACCAGCGTTTGCAGAATCTCAAACAACTAACATTATTGGTGTTCCCCATAAGGATATCATTCGACAAGTGATTGCAGGAATCGAAGAGGAAGGATTGAAAGCTCGCGTAGTCAAAGTATATCGTTCTTCCGATGTGGCCTTCGTTGCAGTGGAGGGTGACAAATTATCTGGCTCTGGCATTTGTGTGTCATTGCAATCCAAAGGAACTTCGATCATCCATCAAAAGGATCTGCAGCCTCTGTCTAACCTAGAACTGTTCCCGCAAGCACCGCTGATCGATCTGGAAACCTATCGCGCAATCGGGAAAAATGCTGCGAAGTATGCGAAGGGCGAATCACCAAACCCAGTACCAATGATGAACGACCAAATGGCAAGACCAAAATACCAAGCGTTGTCTGCGCTGCTGCACATTAAAGAAACCAAGCATGTTGTCATTGGGAAACCAGCTGACGAAATTGCAATCAGATTATAGTGAGGTGCATAAAATGAGTCAAGAATCCATTGAAAACTTAGTAAGAGGTATTTTAAAGGAAATGAATGGCGGTGGAAACGCAGACGCAGTTTCTGGCGCGACTTCAAATACTCAAACCCAGGTAGCAACTGAAGCAGACTATCCGATTGCACAAAAACATCCAGAGTGGATTAAAACAAAGACTGGTAAAACGATGGATGACATTACGTTGGAAAATGTTTTAAACGGTAGTCTGACCCCAGATGATCTAAAAATCACCCCAAGCATTTTAAAAGCACAGGGTGAGATCGCAACAAGTGCAGGAAGAGCAACGATTGCACGCAATTTTGACCGTGCAGCAGAGTTGACAGCGGTACCAGATGCACGTGTATTGGAAATGTACAATGCCTTGCGACCTTATCGTTCCAGCAAGCAAGAATTGTTGGATATCGCAAACGAGTTAGAAACCAAATACAATGCCAAGATTTCTGCTGATTTTGTTAGAGAAGCAGCTGAAAATTATGAAGTGCGGAAGAAACTAAAAGGGGATAACTAAAGCTTAGATAGACCACTGGCAGTGGTCTATCTAGAATTGTTTCCTCTTGAAGGAGCAAATACTATGAAGAGAATCATAGGTGTAGATATCGGAAACTCTTCGACAGAAGTAGCATTAGCCGAATATGAGAATAAGACCAACTGTCGCTTTTTAGATTCAGCGATTACAGAAACAACTGGAATCAAAGGGACAAAGCAAAATTTATTTGGAATCTACAAGGCATTGCGTGAAGTGGTACAGAAAAACCAGCTGCAACTGACGGATATTGATTTGATTCGAATCAATGAAGCGACCCCGGTTATCGGCGATGTGGCGATGGAGACCATCACGGAGACAATCATCACGGAATCGACAATGATTGGACATAACCCTAAGACCCCTGGCGGATTAGGATTAGGTGTGGGAATTACTGTGCCGCTGGATCAATTGGAACAAATTTCCATTTTAGAAGCTCCTTACATCGTTGTAGCAGATAAATCGATCGATTTTGAAGATGCTGCGAATCAAATCAACCGCTGTGTAAAGCAAGGGTATACCATCGAAGCAGCTATTTTGCAAGCAGATGACGGGGTACTGATTAACAATCGATTAAACAAAAAAATCCCGATCGTTGATGAGGTGGGTTACATTGACAAAGTGCCATTAGGAATGCTGGCAGCTGTAGAAGTTGCACCCCCCGGAAGAGGAATTACTCAATTGTCTAATCCTTATGGGGTAGCCACAGTATTCAACCTTAGTTCGGAAGAAACTAAAAATATTGTTCCTGTTTCAAGAGCTTTGATCGGCAATCGTTCTGCAGTGGTGATCAAAACGCCGAAAGGTGATGTAAAGGCTCGAACGATCCCTGCTGGAAATATCGAAGTCCTCGGCGACAATAAAAGAAAAAAAATCAGCGTATCCGAGGGTGCAGAGAAGATCATGGAGCTGATTTCAGAATTCCGAAAAATCGACAATGTCACGGGTGAAGCTGGCACAAATGTTGGTGGGATGCTGGAAAAAGTTAGGCATACGATGGCACAGCTGACAGAGCGTCCTCCAGCAGAAATCTTTATTCAAGATTTGCTGGCAGTAGATACCTTTGTACCAACTTCGGTTCAGGGTGGGCTAGCCGGCGAATTCTCAATGGAGCAAGCGGTGGGAATCGCATCGATGGTGAAGTCGGACCATCTGCAAATGTCGAGGATTGCTGAGGAAATCGAAAAAGACTTGAATATTCCAGTCGAAATTGGCGGGGCGGAGGCAGAGGCTGCGATCTTAGGCGCCCTGACAACGCCTGGGACTAATACGCCGCTGGCCATTCTTGATCTGGGAGCTGGATCTACCGATGCCTCGATCATCAAAAACAATGGGGACATGGTGGCAACGCATTTAGCTGGTGCAGGAGATATGGTAACGATGCTGATTGGTTCTGAACTAGGAATTGAGGATCGCTATTTGGCGGAAGACATCAAAAAGTACCCATTGGCAAAAGTGGAAAGTGTTTTTCATATTCGTCATGAAGATGGAACTGTCCAATTTTTCGATAAACCATTAGAGGCACATTTATTCGCAAAGGTAGTCATCGTTAAGGAGGAAGGGTTTGTTCCGATTCCTGGCGATGTATCGATTGAACGAGTAAAATTCATCCGACAAACTGCAAAATCGCGGGTTTTTGTCACGAATGCGATTCGCTCGTTGGAATACGTCAGCCCGACTGGAAATATTCGAGATATCCCATTTGTCGTTATTGTTGGCGGTTCAGCGTTGGATTTTGAGATTCCGCAGATCGTAACAGATGCTTTGTCGCATTTTGGATTAGTTGCCGGCAGAGGAAATATTCGTGGCGTTGAGGGACCAAGAAACGCAGTTGCCACTGGATTGATCCTTTCTTATAAGGAGGGGTAGCCATGGCACTTGATTTTTCGATTCAGCCAAAAATATTTATCTATTTGACCAATTCCGATTTGGAAAAAAGCATTCCTTTTTTGTTATATGGAATTGAAGAAGAGGGGATCCCCTTTGAAGTAAAAACGACGCAACATCGTGACGCTGTCCAGGCGGGATATCAAGCAGCAAAAGATTCCTCGTTGATTACAGGAGTCGGCTGTGACGGTCAAACACTTGTTTTGCATTACAAGAATCTTGAACCAGAGAAGCCTTATTTGGTCATCGATCGGTATCAAACGAAACCCAATGAACATCTAAAGGACTTCGGATCGAATTGTGCACGACTAATCAAAGGAATTCCGTTGAAATCGCTGGAAGAGATGGAGGTGAAAGAATGAATCAAGCTATCGGTCTAATTGAAGTAAAGGGATATGGAACAGCAATTACGATCGCAGATACCATGCTGAAGGTTGCAGCTGTCGAATTGCTGGGTGTTCAAAGAGCAAGAGGCAATGGCTGGATGACAGTCGAAGTTGCTGGTGATGTCGGAGCAGTAAAAGCTGCTGTTGATGCTGGAAAAGCCAAGGCCGGTGAAGTCAATGGATTTATCTCTGCCTTAGTCATCCCTCGGCCAGCCACTGCCTTAGACAAGGTCGTGATCGACCGAATCGATTATCCAAAACCGGAAGCACCAATTGTGGAGGAAACAAAGCAATCGGATGAAGCAATAAAAGAAGAACCAAAAGAAGAACCAAAAGAAGAACCAAAAGAAGAACCAAAACCAACTGACGGATCGAAAGAGCTTACGTTAGAGGAAAAAACGGAAAAGGTAGCTCCCAAGGACGTGGAGGATCAAAAACCAAAACCAGAAGCAAAGAAAAAACCAAAAAATAAAAATCCAAAGAAAAAATAGGGGGCAACTCAAATGAATGATGCATTAGGAATGATTGAAACACGAGGATTAGTCGGAGCGGTTGAGGCAGCCGATGCGATGGTCAAATCCGCAAATGTTTCTTTATTAGGCACTGAAAAAATTGGGTCCGGATTAGTGACAGTCATGGTCCGTGGAGATGTCGGAGCAGTAAAGGCGGCTGTAGATGCCGGAAGTGCAGCAGCAGAAAAAGTTGGCGATGTTGTTTCTGTGCATGTGATTCCTCGGCCTCATACGGATGTCGATAAAATGATCGAAGCCGGGATCAAGGATGCATAAGGCAACGCCTGAACTGATCCAGCAAATCGTCAGTGAGGTTCTTAACGAGATCGAATTGGAGGCGATTCCGATTGGGATCTCCAATCGCCACGTTCACTTGACGGAGCAGGACTTTCAGCAATTGTTTCCTGGAGAAACGCTTACCCCGATGAAACCATTAAAGCAGCCTGGTGAATTTGCTGCAGAACAAACGGTAACGATCGTTGGATCAAAAGGTGAGCAAAGCAGGGTCAGAATCCTCGGTCCTTTTCGCAAACGATCACAGGCTGAAATTTCGATGACGGATACGCGGACACTTGGGATTCCAGCACCTGTTCGTTTATCCGGTCATTTGGAAGATGCTGCGGAAGTAACGTTAAAAAATGGAGAGCATTGTGTGACGATCAAAGGCTGTATCGTTGCCAAACGGCACATCCATATGAGCTTTAAAGATATGGCGCGTTTCAAGCTTTCTGCGGGAGACACGGTAAGTGTCAGAGTAAAAACGGAAGAACGCACGACACTATTTGAAGATGTTGAGATACGTCCAGGAGAAAAATTTATCTTAGAAATGCATGTAGATACCGACGAAGCAAATGCGGCAAATATCAAACCAGACACTGTAGGCAGCTTGATCCGCAGGTAGGAAAGGATGAGAAAGAGTGAGATCCCTAGAGAAGGCTAATTTAGTATTGACCGAATTTGAGCAGCTGGCCAATACAAACACGACCAATCCGATTGATCCTAAAGAGGGCTATAAAGTTGGAGTAGATTTAGGGACATCTTCGATCGTACTTGTGGTACTGGATGCTGGAAATCAGCCTGTTTTTGGAGCTTTTGAATTTGCTGATGTCGTGCGTGATGGATTAGTAGTCAATTATCAGCAATCGGTACAGATAGTTAAGCGTCTGAAGCAGCAGGCAGAAGAAGTTTTAGGATTTTCTCTAGCCGCTGCTTCAGGAGCCGTACCGCCAGGAACCGTCGGGAATAATAAACGTGTCATCGCCAATATCATCGAAAGTGCTGAAATGCGTGCAGATCAGTTGATTGATGAACCGACTGCTGCTGCCTTGCTTCTAGAGCTTTCAGAGGGGGCCGTTATCGATGTAGGCGGCGGGACGACCGGTATTAGTGTTTTTAAAGAGGGTTCGCCAATCTATGTTGTCGATGAACCAACAGGTGGAACCCATATGACGCTGGTGATTGCTGGTTATTACCAAGAAACGGTGAAAGAAGCTGAGAAACGCAAGCGTGACAAGAAGCAAGAAAGACAGAATTTTACTATCGTAAGACCGGTCGTACAGCGAATGGCTGAGATTACACGTTGCGCACTTGCAAAATATCCGACGGAACCGCTGATCGTTGTCGGTGGAGCCGCCAGCTTTGAAGAAATTGAAAAAGAATTTTCGGTTTATTTAAATCAAGAAGTGTATAAACCGATCTATCCTCAATTTGTGACACCCATCGGGATCGCCATGAGTTCAACGATTATTTATGGGGAGGGATAGGATGGAGAAGCTGATAGAAGCAATTGTCAAAATTTTAGTTGAGCGGCAAACGAAAGAACTGTCACTCTCGTGTAAAGATTTTAAAACCGATGAACGAACGGATCGTGACTTCATCCAGCACCAAACCATCCATCTTCATCAAGTTGGGGCGATCCAATTGGCGAAACTGGCTAGGATGGATGACGAGGATCCGCTCACTGTTTGGTTGTTGAGCGGCTTGGAATTTGGCTGTGATGTTGTTTTACATTTAGGCTTTTCGGCAATTTGTTTGATTCCTAATGAATTGTTTGAATGGCCGATTCAGTTGAACATCAACCAGAATAAGCGGTTGAGGGTTGTTCCGAATAAGATTATCACTTATTCAGACGTGGCTTTGCTAGAGCAGACAGACCTTCTAATCCGTTTTCGCCAGCAGCAAGTTACAGCAGTGGCGGAAGATTATTTAAAGAAACACAAAATTCAACAGATCGTGAGGTTTTAGCTATGTTAATGGCAAAGGTTGTGGGCAGTGTTGTTTCCACTCAAAAGGATCCCTCCCTCGTTGGAAAAAAATTAATGATTATCCAACCAATTAACAGCGAACAACAGGATATTCGTTTTCAGCAGGTCGCGGCAGATACGGTCGGAGCCGGTATCGGAGACTATGTATTGCTATCCAGCGGTTCTGCAGCACGGAGACTGTTCAAAGAACCTTCAGATGCAGTGGATTACGCGATCGTTGGAATTATTGATACGTTTGACCTGTAGGAGGTGGGGCAATGAGCATTTACACCAAAACGGGAGACAAAGGGAGTACTAGTTTATTTGACAGTGTTCGGGTAAAAAAATATTCGTTACGAGTGGACACGTACGGCACATTCGATGAATGTCTCGCTCAAATTAGTGTGGCACAAAAACAGCTCTTCACTCAGGAGTTAGATGAAATACTGAACTGGATACAGGAAAAACTATTTTTATTGAATGCTGAAGTCGCTACTTCGGCAAACAAAGAAAAATTAAAAGAAAAAAGCACGTTGATCCAAAAAAAAGATACAGAACAATTGGAAAGCTGGATCGATGCTTATCTGGCAACATTGCCCGAGATTCATCAATTTATCCTGCCAGGATCCTTTTTATCCAGTGCACAATTGCACGTGGCCAGAACGATTTGTCGCCGGGGGGAACGGCGTCTGATCGAGCTTTCGGAGGAGGCGGATGTTCGTCCGGAATTGCTGCAATTTGTGAATCGACTTTCAGATTGTTTATATGTCCTTGCTAGAGTGGAAGACTTTAATCAGCAGCAAGATGAGCTGATAGAAACCATCTTGCGACGCTATCAAGCCAAACTGTTTGAAGGTAAAGAAACAGGTGATTTGGAGAAGCTGACATTGGTTTTTGAAAGCTGTGTGAGAAAAGCCAAAGAGTTAGGTATCGCTGTGACGATTGCTGTTGTCGATCAGTCGGGAAATCTAGTGGGGTCCTATCGAATGAAAGATTCTTTGTTAGTGAGTATTGATCTTTCGAAAAAGAAAGCGTACACCGCGGTGGCAATGAAGAGTCCCACACATGCGTTGTCTACTATTGTTGCTCCAGAAGGGGACCTTTACCAACTTGAAACCATAACGGATGGAAAGATTGTCACCTTTGGCGGAGGCTTGCCGATTTTTGACCAGCAGGATCGTGTAATTGGAGGAATTGGCGTCAGCGGAGGATCCGTGACAGAGGATCAATTGATCGCACAGGCTGGATTAGATCGTATGAAGGAGATTGATTATGCAAGACGATAAAATAAAAGAATTAATTAAGCAGCTGCTTCAAGAATACGTTGCTGATCCAACTAGTTTGCAAACACCAATCACTCAGACGGGCGTTTTTGCAACAGTTGACGAAGCAATCGCAGCTGCCAAAAGCGCACAAGAAAAGTACGAAGAAATGGACTTAGCGACTCGACGAAAGGTGATCAAGACAATTCGTTGCGGAATGGAACCGCTGGTCAAGGAATTTGCCCAAAAAACATTCGAAGAGACTGGGATGGGCCGTTACGAAGACAAAATCCTAAAACTTCAATTAACTATTGATAAAACACCTGGTGTGGAAGACTTGAAAACCGAGGCAGAGACTGGTGACAATGGCATGACATTGTATGAGTTGTCCGCTTATGGAGTGATCGGTGCTGTGACACCTAGTACCAATCCTGTGGAAACCTTGATTTGCAATGCGATCGGGATGTTAGCAGCGGGGAATGCCATCTTTTTCAGTGTTCATCCAGGAGCAAAGAAGGTTTCCAAGTTGGCGATCGAAAAGCTGAATGAATTGGTCTATCAAGCCTGCGGTATTCAGAATCTAGTCGTGACGATTGAAGAGCCTTCGATTGAAGCGGCTCAAGCCATGATGAAGCATCCTGATATTTCATTATTAGTGGTTACTGGGGGACCTGGTGTAGTTCATCAAGCGATGACCTCTGGGAAAAAGACCATTGGTGCAGGAGCAGGAAATCCACCCGCAATCGTTGATGAAACGGCAAATATAGAAAAGGCTGCAGCTGATATCGTTGCAGGAGCAGCTTTTGATAATAATATTTTATGTATTGCCGAAAAAAGTGTCATTGCCGTGAAAGATATTGTTTCGTACTTGATTTTACAAATGGAAAAAAATGGAGCCTATTATGTAGATGATCCAACGATCATTCAAAAGATGCTTCAGGCAACGTTGATGGAAAACGGCAGTCCTAGTCGAGAGTTTATTGGGAAGAACGCCAATTGCATTTTGAAGGCAGCTGGTGTAGAAGTCGAATATGATGTACGAGTGATCATTATGGACGTGCCAAAAGATCACCCATTCGTCGTCAAAGAAATGCTGATGCCGATTCTACCGATTGTAACGGTGGAAAACTTTGATGAGGCATTGGAAACTGCTCTTGCTGTCGAACAAAAGCTGCATCATACAGCTACGATGCATTCGCAAAATATTGGCCGCTTGAATAGAGCAGGCAAAAAATTGCAAACATCAATCTTTGTGAAAAATGGTCCGTCATTCGCTGGTTTAGGCTATGGTGGTGAGGGAACGACAACCTTTACGATCGCAACACCTACCGGAGAGTGTACCACTACAGCGAAAGACTTCGCTCGACGGAGACGCTGTGTATTGACCGATGGCTTTTCCATTCGATAGGAGGCAGCAGAATGAAAAAATGGAGGATGCTGCCGCAGGTTTATTCAGGGGAGGACTGCTTAGCGAGACTTGAGCAGTTTGAAAATGAACGAGTGTGTTTAGTCTGTGATCCTTTTTTGATCGGCAGTGAAAATTTAAAACGAGTATTGTCTCATTTAGAAGAAAAAAATGAAGTGACGGCTTATTCGGAGATCGTTCCAGATCCACCGATCGAGGTCGTTGCTGAGGGTGTTGCTCGAATGCAGGAGCATCAGCCATCAGTTTTAGTAGCCGTGGGAGGTGGTTCTGCCATCGATACGGCTAAAGCGATGTTGTTTACCATGCTGGTTACCGGATATGGCAAAATCCAGCGCTTTATAGCGATACCGACGACCAGCGGAACTGGCTCAGAGGTCACTAGCGCTTCTGTGGTGACAGATAACAAAGAGAAAATCAAATACCCCGTGTTTGATGATCGTTTAATTCCAGACGAGGCATTGTTGGATGAGCAATTGGTCGTGACCAGTCCACCCTCTGTCACTGCCTTTAGCGGATTGGATGTATTGACTCACGCGTTAGAGGCGTTGGTGGCAAAAAATCGGACAACGTTTACAGATGCCTTGGCCGAAAAAGCCGTTCGCTTTGTATTAATCTATTTAGAACGCTGCTTTACACATGGGGAAGATTTGCATGCACGTAAAAAAATGCATGAAGCCTCTTGTTTAGCCGGCTTAGCGTTTGATGCAGCCGGTCTTGGGATCAATCACGCAATCGCTCACCAGGTGGGCGGTCAGTTTAAGGTGCCTCATGGATTGGCAAATGCGATGCTATTGCCACATGTCGTTGATTTCAACGGAAAAGACAAAAGAGCAAAAGAAACCTATGCAAAAATTGCTGTTCATTTAGGATTGGGAAATCCTTCGCTTAGTAAGGATCTATTAGTGATGAAGCTGGAAAAAGAAATCATTCAGCTTTGCAAAGCAGTCAAGTGTCCTATGACCCTGAGAGAGTTTGGGATTGATCCAACAGAGGCTAAGGAGCGTGCGGAAATCATTGCACAAAATGCATTGAACGACAGCACTTATCCATTTAATCCAATAACGGCAAGTAAGGAAGACCTGATCCGAGTCTACAAAAAAATTATTTAAAGTATCAGCCAAGTCTTGACGAGTTGTTCGTCATCATTTGAAGCAAACGAAAAAAATAATAAAGAGCGAGGAGGACTTGAAATGAATAGTCCAGTGTTTGGAGAATTCTTTGGAACAATCGTACTAATTGCTTTTGGTTCTGGTGTTGGTTGTTCAACGAACTTAAAAGGAGCTTTAGGAAAAGCTGTTGGCGCAAACTGGGTTTACATCGCTTTTGGCTGGGGGATCGCCGTGATGCTGGGAGTGTTTGCCAGCGGTCAATTTGGTTCGCCAGGGCACTTGAATCCAGCTGTTACGATCGGTTTTGCAGTTGCGGGGAGCTTTGAATGGGCACAAGTATTGCCATTTATTTTAGCCCAGATTGCAGGTGCATTCGTGGGGGCGCTGATTGCGGCGATTCATTTTTGGCCGCATTTTCAAAATACAACCGTGGAAGAAGGCAATTCAGTTGGTATCTTTGCGACAGGTCCAGCAATCGTAAATACACCTTTCAATGTAATTAGTGAAGTTATCGCTACTTGTTTCTTTGTTTTAGCGATCCAATTGATGCCAGCAGCGGATATTCCTCCTGGGGTACAGCCATTGATTCTTGTCTTTGTAGTTGCTGGGATCGGTTTTTCATTCGGATCGACAACTGGATACGCAATCAACCCTTGTCGTGACTTTGGTCCACGCTTAATGTATGCGATTATGCCGATTCCAAACAAAGGCGGGGCAAACTGGGGCTATGCTTGGGTACCGATCGTGGGCCCGATCATTGGTGCTTGTATCGCAACATTATTAGTAAAAGCTGTAAGTTAGAGGTGACAGAATGCCAACAAAAATTATGTCCATCAATGCGGGAAGCTCTTCTTTGAAATTTCAATTATTTGAAATGCCGACTGAAAAAACAGTTGCCAAAGGCCTTTTTGAACGGCTGGGAAGTCAGGACAACGCTGTATTTAGTTATTCGTTTGGCACAGCAAAGGAGAAAAAGGAACTGAACCGGTTTTCTCACAAAGAGGCGGTAGATTTTCTATTGAATTTTTTGATTGAGAAAAAAATCCTTTCATCGTTGGAAGAGTTAAAAGGGGTTGGACATCGAGTAGCTCACGGAGGCGAGGCTTTTCCTCATTCGTGTGTGATTGGTATTCAAGAAGAAGCAGTGATTGATGAGCTGTGTCAACTGGCTCCTTTGCATAATCCAGTAAATTTAGTAGGGATCCGTTCCTTTAAGGAGGCTCTTCCTGGGGTTAAGCAGGTTGCTGTTTTCGACACAGCTTTTCATCAAACGATGCCGTCAAAAAACTATATTTATCCAATCCCTTATGATTATTATACGCAGGATGGGATTCGAAAGTATGGGTTTCATGGAACGAGCCATCAATACGTAGGGGATGAAGCGGCGAAGGCGCTAGGGGAGCAAGTCGAATCACTTAAGATCATTTCCTGCCACTTGGGTAATGGCGCAAGCATTTGTGCGATCAAAAATGGCAAATCGTTCGATACCAGCATGGGATTCACTCCGTTAGCTGGACTAATGATGGGGACGCGCTGCGGGGATATCGACCCCTCAATCTTGACTTATCTGCAAAAAAATAAAAAAATGACACCAGAAGATGTTGAAGCAATGATGAATCAGCAATCAGGCTTTTTAGGTGTCTCACAGCTTTCCAACGATTCTCGCGATATTTTAAAGGCCGCAAGTGAAGACAACCCACAAGCACGATTGGCCTTAGATATTTTTACGAATCGAGTTAAAACGACAATTGGAGCTTACGCTGCAGAAATGGGCGGAATCGATGTTGTGATTTTTACAGCGGGAATTGGCGAGAACTCTGCTGAGATTCGCCAGCTGTGTTGTTCTGATCTAGCTTTCTTAGGCATTGAATTAGATGAAAATCGCAATCAAGAGGGACAATCATTCATCCAAAAAGATGGAAAGTCCGTTTACGTAATGGTAATTCCTACAAATGAAGAGTTGAAGATTGCACAAGATACATTTGAACTTGTATAACCTATGACAAAAAGCCATCCTAAAAAAGGATGGCTTTTTGTCATAGGTTTATCCGCTGATCAGTTGGACAATGATCAAGAAAATTGATGGTATCAGTGAAAGCACAGCATTGTAAAAGAAATGAGCCATTATATTGACCCAAATATTTTTACTCCAATAGTAAAGTCCAGCCAGAGCTAATCCTGCGACCATCAAAGGGATCATCATGATCGGAGTGCCAGAGTAATTATTGTAATGAACTAGTCCAAACAAAATGGACGAAACAAGCAACATGACTACTCTCAGGTTTTTTGAATCTTTCCACTTGTAAAACAATTCATGTCTAAATACAATCTCTTCAGTAAATGGCGCTAAGACCGGAATAACTCCAGAAATTAAAATCGACAAGGTGGTACTAGGACTAATCGCTGCCGCATACGATCCAAGAGCTAGACTTCCTGTTGGTTTCATCAATAACATACGGCCTAAAAAGATTATTATGCCAAAGGAAACTGCACCAAGCAGACTTAAACCAATATTTTTCAGCAGATGCTGTTTATATCTACGAAAATCAGCGATTAATAAGTCCCTTCTTAACAATACTGCTGTTAAAAAACCAGAAAAAAAGATAAAAAAAGCGGCAATCGTGGCGATCATTTGGTTTTGAGTGACCCCCAGAGTGTTGATAAGTGAACCTAATAAAAGTTCTGCTGGAACGATCAGTAAAATTACGACATCTCGCCATGTCCATTGTATTGATTTTTTCATTGTTAATCACCTCGCGAAAACGACTGTTAGTATTTACAGAAAACAAGCAAGTTATCCATAGGATTGTTCTCTCTTAGGATAGGCGATTTCTTGGAAAATGAAAAACAATCAGACTTGATCCTCAGCTGAACAGTCCTTAAAAAACAAAAAAAGAGAATGCGTACTCCGTCTTCTAAACGTCCAAAGACGCCGACAGAGTACCATTCTCGTGGGTTTGGCACCCAATGGGCCGTGAGGGGCTCGAACCCGCGACCCGCTGATTAAGAGTCAGCTGCTCTACCAACTGAGCTAACGGCCCAAATAAGCTACTTCAATATGTTAGCACTAGCAAATTGAAAATGCAAGAAGAAACCTATGAAAAATGAATGTAAAATATCTAGTTATCAAAACTATGTTGTATAATCACAAAAATTAAATTATAATAGAGTAGAAAGGAGCGTTCTAATGAATACTGAAGCACTAAAAAAATGGGCTGAAGAATTATTAAACTTTCATATGCCGCTTTGGGAAGAACTACCAGAGCTCGAATTGTATATGGATCAGGTGATCACCTTAGTTGATCGTTATCTATCTCCGCTTATTGAGCCTGACAAGCACCATCTCTTATCAAGTGCCATGGTCAATAACTATGTAAAACACAAGTTAGTTCCTCCGCCAGAAAAAAAACGTTACAACAAAAACCACTTGGCCTACTTGATCGCCATCACATTATTAAAGCAAGTGTTGACGATTCCTGATATAAAAGAAGTGATCGTTTTGCAGTTAAAAATGGAAAAACCAAAAAATGCTTACAATAATTTTTGCCAGAAACAAGAAGAAGCAGTGCATCATATTGCTGAGCTGGTTTTGGCAAAAGACAAGGACCTGCCGAAAGAACCCGTCAGAGATCCACGTTATTTAGCGATGGAGAGTGCGATCTCTTCATTTGCCAACAAAATGTTGGTAGAAAAAATAATCGAGTTGAAAAAGGGTGAAGACAATGACTAAAGAAAAAATTGCGATATTAGTAGATTCGGGCACGGATGTCCCACAGGAAGTCGTAGACCGTGCGCCCATTTTTATGGTTTCCTTGCGAGTGATTTTTAAAGACAAGGAATTTCTTGATCGAATCGAGATCAGTTCAGATACGATTTTTCCAATGCTGAAAGACGAATTGCCTAAGACTTCTTTGCCGGATGGCGAAAAAATTGTTCAGGTGTTAGATGAGATAAAAGCACAAGGATTCACACATGTTTTAATCATTACCATCTCCAGCGGCTTGAGTGGAACTTTTAATGCGTTGCGGGTGTTGTCCAATCAATATGAAGGGTTGACGTTTCATAGCGTTGATACGAAAAATATTGGGATTGCTGCTGGGTTTTCAGCGATTCTAGCAGCCGATTTGGTGGAAAAAGGCGCTTCTTTCGATCAAGTCATCCAAGAAGTGGAAGCCCATTTACCAGGGACTAAAATTTTCTTTAACGTCGATACGCTGGAATATCTGCAAAGAGGCGGGCGAATCGGTTTAGTTGCTTCTTTGCTGGGAAGTGCATTGAAATTAAAACCGATTATCTCGTGCAATGAAGAGGGCATTTATTACTCTGTTGCCAAAGTACGAGGCCTGAACAAGAGCTTTGATAAAACGATCGCGTTGATCAAAGAGCATGTAGGCACCCATCAACATTTTAATTTAGCGGTGACCCATGCGGACGCGATGGAAAATGCAAAAAAAATGCGTATTCGACTGAAGGAATCATTTCCTAAGGTTAAACAAATTTACTTTGGGAATGTTTCTCCCGCTTTGTCTGTTCACACAGGCCCTAATAGCTTAGGCGTTGCCGTACAGATTTTAAACTAAACTCACTTTTTAGTGGGTTTTTTTAGATGTTATTAGATGTTAAAAGAAGTTTGCGAAACAAGCAAACAGATCATGCGAGGATGAAACCAACAGAAAAATAATGTATAATAAAAAGGTATATACATTATGATGGAAAAGTTTGAGGTGAATCTTAGTGAAAAAAATTCTAGTCGTGGACGATGAAAAGCCGATCTCAGATATCGTTAAATTTAATCTGACGAAGGAAGGCTATGAAGTTTTTACTGCTTATGATGGCGAAGAGGCTCTTGAGAAAGTCGAAGAGGTCCAGCCGGATTTGATTTTATTGGATTTGATGCTGCCCAAAAAAGATGGTTTAGAGGTAGCACGTGAAGTTAGAAAGACCCATGACATGCCAATTATTATGGTAACTGCAAAAGATTCAGAGATCGATAAGGTGCTGGGATTGGAATTGGGAGCAGATGATTATGTCACTAAACCATTTTCCAACCGAGAATTGGTTGCACGAGTCAAAGCCAATTTGCGCCGTCGCGGACAAGCACCAAAAGAAGAGGAAGACACCACTCAAAGTGATTTGACGATTGGTGATTTGACGATTCATCCGGACGCCTACATGGTGACCAAGCGCGGTGACACGATTGAATTGACCCATCGTGAATTTGAACTGCTGCACTACTTGGCGAAACACATTGGTCAAGTAATGACGCGTGAACATTTGCTTCAGACGGTCTGGGGCTATGATTATTTTGGCGACGTACGCACAGTTGATGTGACGGTGCGACGTCTCAGAGAGAAAATCGAAGACAATCCGAGTCATCCAACGTACCTAGTGACCAGACGAGGCGTTGGTTATTATCTACGTAACCCTGAACAGGAGTAATCATGAAGAATAAAGTCCGTTTTTATCGGTCAGTCAATTTCAAGATTGCTTTTTCCTTCATCTTGATCTTGCTGATTTCTATCGAGATCATCGGTGCTTACTTTATTCGTGGATTGGAAAAAGAAACCATCAATACGTTTACCAAAGATATGAATCAGCGCGTCGCTTATTTGGCGACGACGCTAGGATCGACGATGGCCGAAGACAATGAAAATGAAGCTGAAATGATCCAGCGCTTGCTGGAGAACAACACAGCTTCTGACATTGAAGAGATGTGGGTGGTCGATGACAAAGGGATCGTTTTGGCGACCAATGATGTTGCTCAGAAGGATTCGATTGTCGGAAAGAAAAACGAATACAGCGATATTGATGATTTTTCCATCAAGCAATATGTAGCACTAGATGATAACAATAAACGGGTATATATCAATGTTCAGCCAATTCAGTCCCCGACAGGCGATTCTGCCGTGATCGGGGCTCTTTATGTTAAGAGCGACATTGAGCAAAAATATACCGAGATAAGCAATACGGCAATCATTTTTTTCACGGCATCATTGATTGCTGGAATGATTTCAATGGTAGTTGCGCTGCTTGTAGCGCGCTCCATCACAAAGCCCATTGAAGAAATGCGCAAACAAGCGATTCGGATTGCTCAAGGAGACTATTCGGACAAAGTGGAAGTCCATGGTCATGATGAGTTGAGCCAACTGGCAGAAACGTTTAATAAATTGTCTGATCGAATCGAGGACGCACAGGATACGATGGAAGCAGAACGAAATCGTTTAGATAGTGTCCTAACCCACATGACAGACGGAGTAATTGCGACTGACCGTCGTGGAAAAGTGATCACGATCAACGAGATGGCTTTATCTTTGCTAGACGTCACCAATGAGACCGCCATCGGCTCCTCCATTTTGACACTGCTGGATCTTGAAGAGGAATACACGCTGCGAAAACTTTTAGAGGCACAGGAAGAACTGCAATTGGATCGTTCGAAGTCGGATCGAGATGAAGATCGCATGATTCTGCGCGCAGATTTTGCAATGATTCGTCGGGAATCTGGGTTTATCAGCGGATTGGTAGTCGTCTTGCATGATGTCACCGAGCAGGAAAAAACGGCCGAGGAACGGCGTCAATTTGTTTCAAACGTTTCCCACGAACTACGGACACCGTTGACTAGTGTACGCAGTTATTTAGAAGCTTTAGACGAAGGTGCTTGGCAAGAAAAAGAGATCGCACCTCAATTTATCAACGTAACTCTCGGTGAAACAGACCGAATGATCCGCATGATCAATGATCTGCTGAACCTCTCACGGATGGATTCCGGAAATCAGCAACTGGACTTAGAATTCGTCAACTTTAATGAGTTAGTGGATTACGTGTTGGATCGTTTTGACATGATGGTGACAAACCAAGATAAAAAATATCAGATCATTCGTGATTTTACGGAGCGAGACCTGTGGGTGGAAGTTGATACAGATAAGATCATGCAGGTGATTGATAATATTATGAACAATGCGATCAAGTATTCTCCTGACGGGGGAAAGATTACTGTCCATCTTGTTGAAACACACAATAATGTTGTTCTGAGTGTGAAGGATCAAGGGTTGGGTATTCCTAAAAAAGATCTTGATAAAGTATTTGAACGGTTCTACCGCGTCGATAAGGCACGCGCAAGAGAACAAGGAGGAACTGGTTTGGGCTTGGCGATCTCCAAAGAAGTCATTAAAGCTCACAAAGGTTCAATCTGGGTGGAAAGTATTGAAGGAAGGGGCTCCACGTTCTACATCTCCTTGCCATATGAACCGTACGAGGAGGATTGGTGGGAATGAAGATTCCAGAAAAACTTTTACGAGTCGCGTTAGGCTTTCTAATTTTGCTGAGTCTCTTTTTCACTTATTCGATCTGGGTCAGCCCGGCTGGAAATGTGAGCAGCTTAGATTCTGGAAAGAACGTTGTTCAGAGTGAACAAAACTATGCGAAGGCAACGGATGCCTTTCTTCCGATCCGGGGAATTTGGAATATTGACGGGGATCATTTTCAAACCAACAGCGAGAACCTGCTGGCGACTGCCCAGGCAAGACTAACTGAGGGAACTTACGGGGAATTGGAATTAGTAGCTGACAATGAAGAAAAAATGATTCCTTATTATCTGCTGTCTCACGGAGTGGAATTGAATTATGAAGGTCCGTTTTCGTTGGCTGAATATGTTAAGGTTTTTGATATGCCGTTGAATTTAGAGCATCTAAAGGATAGCCAACAAATTTTGTTTAATAAAATTCAAATTGATTTTGGAGACCAAAAAATTCGGTTCTTGAATTTTCGCAAACATCTTGTTTATCAAGCAGATCTGTCGCTGGACTTTAAACAGATAGGGCAGCTTTATGCAGAAAATCCTCAACGTTTTCTACCAATGACGACGGATCAGCAGTTGATTCCTCGGTTGCTGCAGACAAAAGAGGTCGTGCGTTTAAAAAAATATAGTTATATCCTGACGACCCAGACCTATTCCTTATTCAGAAATGCGTTTTTCCAAGACCCTGAACAGGCTCGTGGGGAAGAAGAGGATAACGGTGCGCGTTCGTTTATCAGTGGGCAAGAAGAAATGGTGATGGACGAAGAAAAACGAACGGTTACCTTTAACGGTAAACTGGCAGATGATCTTCAAAATCAAAGCCTATACAATCAGAGCTTCAGCTACGTTAGTCGATTAGGAACTGCGGTAGGGAATTTACGTTATTTCGATCGTCAAAATAATCAAATCAATTATCGGATTTTTGTTGAAGGCTATCCGATCTTCAGCCAATCTTCCAAAGGGAAAATGACTGTATCGATCGAAGAAGATCAGGGGAATTCAAACAATAAGGTTCAA
This sequence comes from Enterococcus florum, assembly GCF_004309355.1. Taxonomy (GTDB): domain Bacteria; phylum Bacillota; class Bacilli; order Lactobacillales; family Enterococcaceae; genus Enterococcus_A; species Enterococcus_A florum. The sequence continues at coordinate 87,600 of NZ_BJCC01000028.1, forward strand.
ATTTCGACAAGTATGGATACTGTCCAAGTACCGATCCCTTCTGAAGAAGAGGTGGAACTGCCAAGTTCAGCAGTCATGGAAGGAAATCTTCAGGCTGTCGGTATAGATCTTAGTCTGCTTCAAAGCTATATCATCGGCTATACCTGGCAGGATGTGGATGGCGTAAATAAGGTGGTCGCACTGACTCCTGAATGGTATGTAAAGTACAACGATCAATGGTATCCGGCGAGAGAATTGATGCAAGGGCCACCTGAAATGGAGGCGAGCTGATGGATTTTAGAAAAATCGAATGGATCTTTTTTCTGGCCTTCCTAGGGATCAACATTTTTCTTTTCAGTATTTATTGGAGCAGTCAGCATGAACAAAGCCTAGTGACTAGCTCCAATCAGCGAGACGACCTGACTCAGCGCTTAGCAAATGATGAGATTCGATACAAAGGTGAAATTTCAGATGAACACTTAGAAGGATATTATCTTAGTGCAGAACAGGTCGATCTATCAGAAGAACTAAACTCGTCACTTCGGGATTCTGCTTATGTTTCCGATAAAGTATTGACCAATACGCCTACCACTCCGCAGTCCTTTAACATGAAAAAAATCAAGGAAAGCTTCAATGCATTGATGAAGGATCAACGATTTGTGGCGGCCGGAACAGAGTATCAATATGTACCTAGTATTTCAAAAAAAGACAGCGAAGCTTCGAAAATCGTTGGATCACAGTCCTACGAAGGCGTTCCATTTATTGATGAAACGTCTCGAATCACGATGGATATCGAAAAGAACGGAGATGGTTCACAAGTTTCGCAATATACGCAGACACTCCTGAAAGATATCGAGCCTCTGCGAGAAAAAATGAGTTTGTATTCAGAAAAAGAAATTTTAAATACTTTGTATATCAATAACAATATTCCAGAAAAAGCCACGATTGAGGAAATCTACTTAGGTTATTTTCGAACCTTGGAGGTTCGCGAAAAGAATGTTTACGTCCCTGTCTGGTTCGTTCGGATCAAAAATCCCGACAATGTCGTGCAAGTAGAAAAGGTTAACGCCATCAGCAATCAGGTGATCACGAATAATTTGGTGCCAAAGGTGGAAAATCCGTAGAAAGGGTTGTATACTAGGGGAAGTTTGAACAAAGAGAGGATCACGACTTATGTTAGAAATGAACCATTCCTTTAATATCAGCATTTTAGCTAGCGGGAGTACCGGAAATTCGCTGTACTTGGAAACCGCAGAAAAAAAAGTGTTAGTCGATGCTGGATTAAGTGGGAAAAAGATCACTTCATTGCTAGCGGAAGTAGATCGAAAACCTGAGGATTTGGATGCCATATTAGTCACTCACGAACATCGGGATCATATCCATGGTGTCGGTGTTTTAGCAAGAAAATATAAAGTTCCCGTTTATGCCAATGAAAAAACCTGGGAGGCGATGGCGCCTTTGATCGGGAATATAGCAGATGAACAAAAATTCATCTTTGATATGGGAAAATGTTTGACACTGGGTGATATGGATATCGTTAGCTTTGGTGTTTCTCATGATGCAGCTGCTCCCCAATTCTATCGTTTCAATAAAGGTGATCGTTCATTTGTGATGCTGACGGATACTGGATACGCCAGCGATCATTTACGCGGGACCATTCGTGATGCCGATGCATATCTAGTTGAAAGCAACCATGATCTTGAGATGCTGCGCATGGGGCCGTATCCATGGAGCTTGAAGCAGCGAATCCTAGGTGACCGTGGGCATCTTTCCAATGAAGATGGTGCAATCGTTATGACTGATATTATTGGTGATCATACGAAACGAGTGTATCTGGGTCATTTAAGCAAAGAAAACAACTTGAAGGAATTGGCGCATATGACAATGGAAGAAACCCTGATGCGCTATGATTTAGGGGTCAATCACCAGTTTCATGTGTATGACACTGATCCGGACAGTGCAACTGAACTATTTGCGATTTAAACGAGCTGTGGGACTAGTCTCACAGTTTTTTTCGTGTTTCAAAACTATGGTATAATTGAGGTATTCTAGCAGTTCAAAGGAGAGTCTATGAGGAACTACAAAATTGCGTTTTTTGATATCGATGGTACGTTGGCTGACAATGAGCTGCCTCGAGAATGGGGGATCTATCGCCGTATTCCTCAATCGGCAAGAGAGGCGGTAAAAAAATTAGGCGAGAACGGCATCATCACGGTCATTGCATCAGGTCGCCATATGAAGTTTATTACTGATTTTTCTCACAAGCTTGGAGTAACAAGTTTGATTTCTTCGAATGGTGCCTATGTTACTCATGAAGATCACGTCTTGGCGAAGCATCCAATGTCAGATCAACTGGTTGAACGGTTGGTGCAGCAACTGGTGGAAAAGGAAATCACATTTCTTTTTGAGACCTCTGAAAAAGTTCAACTGGCTGATGAAGTCGATCATCAAAAATTTATTGTCGAACATTCAAATCAAATTCTGCAATTGATTTGTCGGGTGTCGGACTCTAAGCATATCGATGTAAAAGAGCCTGAAGTTATTGCTGAAAAAGTAGCACCAATCGCAGCAAATATCCATATGGGACACGTTTCAAAAGCAACGGGAGTAAAGGAAATGCTGCAGCTGCTAAATATTTCTCCTGAGGAAGCAGTAGCTTTCGGTGACGAAGAAAATGATCTTACGATGTTTGAAGTCGTTGGAATGCCAGTGGCTATGGGAAATGCGACGAAGCTAGTAAAGGATAAGGCAAAACATGTCACAGATTGTGCAGGTGAAGACGGCATTTGGAAGGCTTGTGTTCATTTGGGGCTGATCGAGGATTAATACCAAATATAGAAATGCCAAATCAATAAAACGACTATCAAAAAAATGCTCACCAGATGCATCGGTGAGCATTTTTAAGTAAATAAAATCGGCATTTATGCCTATAAACTAACGACACTAAACTGTTGATTGTTGAATTGGTTATGAAGAGCTTCGTCTACCATCGCAATGGCGTAATCAGCCATACTGATCTCACTTTGACCGGCGTGATTTTTCTTTAACAGGTCATCACTCAGCTGATAGCGGCCTGTTCGTTTTCCATCAGGTACGAAATTAGCGGCGGGGCTTAAATAACTCCAGTGAAGATTTTTGGCTTTGGTCAGAGTTAGGAAACCTTGGTACATATTGTAGGCAGTTGGGTAATAGGGTGCTTTAGGGTCTGAAATATCAATCATACGTGTTGTCCGTTTCTCATCAAGATATAACGACGAGGCGCCTCCTACAACAAGTAGCCGCGTGGATGTACCAGCTAAGATGGCAATCAGATGCTCCAAAGACGTTTGGTGCATTTCTTCTTTTCCATTCGAAGGTCGAAAGGCATCGATCACCACGTCGAATCCAGCCAGATCCTCTTGTGTCAGATCAAAAAGATCTTTAGTGATAAATGGAACATCTGCCACTAATTTATTAGGGTCGCGAACGATCGCGGTCACATCGATTTGTCGTTCCATGGCCTCGTTTAAAATAAGTGAACCTGCGTGCCCGGTTGCGCCGATAATTGCTATTTTCATCAAAAAAACCTCCTTATTGATTCTCTCTCAGTGTAGGAGGAATCAGATAAAAAGGCAAAAGATTCGTTTTTACATTTGATGTACAGCTAACTGAGCGAGAATCACGACGAGATTCATACCAACATGCGCGATCATGGATGTCCAGATTCGACCAGTAAGGACATAAAGTCCACAGAAGAAGAACCCTAAACCACCATATAACAGGTAATGACCGTCCTGATGAGCAAAAGCAAATAGAATTGAACTGATCAAAGCCGGTACAATGAAACCGAAACGCTCTCGTAAAGCACCAAAAATCGCACGCCGAAAGACAAATTCCTCCATGATGGGGCCAGCGATGGTTGTGGCAATGATAAATATTGAGTTTTCCAATATCAACTGAACAATATTTTGTGTGTTCTCCGATACTAAAGGCTGATTGCTGATCCGTTGTTCGATTTGCAATAGAAGCAACTGCAAAACCATAGACATTGGAATCCCTGCGACTCCAAAAAGCGCAGAAGGAAGTACGCCTCTTTGTACGTGTTCGATTGATAACGATCGGCTTTTCCAGTGATACACAGCCAAAACCGCTGCACCTACAATGAAACTATATGTAGAGACTTGAATCACTTGTTGAGGATCATTTCCTAAAAGAGGTTGAAGCAGAATTGGAGAAATCAGGATAAAACCATAAGTGAGGATGGTAAAAAAACTATATTTTTTTATTGTCATACAGGTTCCCTTCAATCGTTGGTAGTGACTGACATTATAACACAAAAATAAAAGTAAATAGTCTAAGAGAATTTAAAAAAACTGTCCGAATGACTTGCAAAAGAATTTAAAAATGGGTATTATATGAATTGTGAGTTAGCACTCTAACTTAAAGAGTGCTAATCAATTTATTATCATTACTATTTGGAGGGATTTATCGTGTTAAAACCATTAGGTGACCGCGTCATTCTTGAAGTCGCTCAGGAAGAAGAAAAAACAGTGGGGGGTATCGTTCTAGCTTCTGCTGCTAAAGAAAAACCTCAAACAGCAAAGGTTGTGGCTGTAGGTGAAGGCAATGTTTTAGACAACGGTGAAAAAAGTCCAATGCCAGTTGCAGTCGGCGACACAGTAATGTTTGAAAAATATTCAGGAACAGAAGTTAAATATGACGGCAAAGAATATCTCATTCTTTCTGCAAAAGACATCATGGCAATCGTTGAATAAAAAAATCATTGAGGTGAATAATCATGACAAAAGAAATTAAGTTTTCAGAAGACGCTCGTGCAGCAATGCTTCGCGGGGTCGACAAATTAGCAGATACAGTGAAAGTAACATTAGGACCAAAAGGACGCAACGTCGTTTTAGAGAAATCTTATGGCTCACCATTGATCACCAATGATGGTGTAACGATCGCTAAAGATATCGAATTAGAAGATCACTTTGAAAACATGGGCGCTAAACTAGTTTCAGAAGTTGCTTCTAAAACAAACGATATCGCTGGTGATGGAACCACAACTGCCACTGTATTGACCCAAGCGATCGTACGGGAAGGCTTGAAAAACGTGACTGCTGGTGCAAATCCAATGGGTATCCGCCGTGGAATCGAACTAGCAACCAAAACAGCAGTAGAAGAGCTGCACAGCATCTCACGAGAAGTTGATTCAAAAGACGCAATCGCACAAGTTGCTGCTGTATCTTCTGGAAGTGAAGAAGTAGGTAAATTGATTGCTGAAGCGATGGAAAAAGTAGGCAATGACGGTGTAATCACGATTGAAGAATCAAAAGGGATCGATACCGAATTAGATGTTGTTGAAGGAATGCAATTCGACCGTGGCTACTTATCACAATACATGGTCACTGACAATGACAAAATGGAAGCAGCTTTAGAAAATCCATATATTTTGATTACTGACAAAAAAATCTCTAACATTCAAGATATCCTGCCATTGTTAGAACAAGTGCTGCAACAATCTCGTTCATTACTGATCATTGCAGATGACGTTGATGGCGAAGCATTGCCAACGTTAGTATTGAACAAAATTCGCGGAACCTTCAATGTGGTGGCGGTTAAAGCACCTGGCTTCGGCGATCGCCGCAAAGCGATGCTGGAAGATATTGCTATTTTGACAGGTGGAACAGTGATCACTGAAGAACTTGGCTTAGAATTAAAAGATACCACAGTTGATAATTTAGGTACTGCAAGCAAAGTCGTTGTTGATAAAGACAATACAACGATCGTTGAAGGTGCTGGCGAATCAGAAAAATTACAAGAACGTGTTGAATTGATTAAGCGTCAGATTGAGGACACGACTTCTGATTTCGATCGCGAGAAATTACAAGAACGTCTTGCTAAATTGGCAGGCGGGGTAGCTGTCGTTAAAGTTGGTGCGGCTACAGAAACAGAATTGAAAGAACTGAAATTGCGTATTGAGGACGCGTTGAACTCTACTCGTGCAGCAGTTGAAGAAGGAATCGTTTCAGGCGGGGGAACTGCGCTAGTGAACGTGATCAAGAAAGTTGCCGGATTAGAAGCAGATGGTGATGCAGCAACTGGTATCAATATCGTTGTACGTGCGTTGGAAGAACCAGTTCGTCAAATCGCGGAAAATGCTGGTTATGAAGGGTCTGTCGTAATCGACAAATTGAAGAACGCAGAACAAGGCATTGGTTTCAATGCAGCGACCGGAGAATGGGTAAACATGATTGACACTGGTATCGTAGACCCTACAAAAGTGACTCGTTCTGCTTTGCAAAATGCTGCTTCAGTATCGGCATTGCTATTAACCACCGAAGCGGTCGTAGCAGATAAACCAGCTGAAAATGCACCTGCTGCACCTGCTATGGATCCATCAATGATGGGCGGAATGATGTAGCCTACCATTGTAGTAGAAATCTATAGGTAAAACTGACACATTCTATTGAATAATTCAATAGAATGTGTCTTTTTTGCTGTGTTCGTTTTTCGATGGCGAAGAAAGGCCGAGGTAATCACCTTTTAAGAAGTCTCAAACTTAAGGATAAAAACGATTTATCAATGCTATTGAAATAAAGCATTAGATTTTATAGGTTGGGTTCTATACAATAACTATGAAATCTTGTGAAATTACTTATTAACTGTGCTGACCGTGAAATCGGATGCGGATTTGTTTTCGGTGATAAATAAGTACTAAAGGAATTGTCTTATTCCGGAATGCTCACAAGGTAACAAGCGTTGAGGTGGGGATTGAATAATGGAAGCAGTCAATCAAAGTTTTCATATGATGGGGACAACCATCACGTTAACTATTTTCCATTCAAACGCAGATTTACTGATCAAACAAGCAAAGCAAATGCTTGAGGACTTTGAACGACGCTTCAGTGCCAATGATCCTGATTCTGATTTAATGAAAATCAATCAATACGCTGGAGTTTCATCCGTAAAGGTGGATCAAGATTTGTTTGATCTGATCCAAAAGGGTCGAGAGATCGGAATCTCCTCCAATAAGCGGCTGAATATCGCAATCGGCGCCTTAGTAAAAAAATGGCGTATCGGGTTTGACGATGCACAAGTCCCTTCAAGAGAAGAGATCTTGCAGACATTGCCGTTGATCGATCCTGAAGAAATTTTACTAAATCCTCAAAAGAAAACGGTTTTTCTACCAAAGACAGGTATGGAGATTGATCTTGGAGCTATTGCAAAGGGGTACTTTGCAGATCGTTTAAAAGCCTTTTTCCAGTCTCAAGGCGTGACTTCAGGAATCATCGATTTAGGAGGAAATGTACTGACGATCGGAGACTCGCCGAAATCGGCAGATGGTCATTGGGCGATCGGTATCCAGAATCCCGTCGAATCACGTGGGGGACTATCAGCAGTGCTAAAAAGTCGAAACCAATCGGTGGTTACTTCTGGCATCTATGAACGGTCATTAACAATTGGTAACCAGACCTATCATCACATTTTTGATTCAACAACAGGGTATCCAGTGAACAATCAAATAGCTAGTTTAACCATCGTGTCGGATCAATCAATCGATGGAGAAATTTGGACGACTGTCTTGTTCAGTCAATCACCAGAAAAGGCGTTAATTTGGTTGAATCAGTCACCTCAATTGAATGGCATAATTATTACAAAAAAAGGTGAGATCATGATTTCAAATCAAATCCAACATCAGGTTCACAGACTTGAAAATTAATTTAGGCAAGATTATCCCTCTGCGGATAATTCATTTATAGCTATACAGAAATCGTTCATCGGCGAAAGATCGAAAGGGGAAAAAAACATGTCAAGAAATTTATTTGACGCAGTGCAGCTGAATTCAGGTGCAACATTTAAGAATCGATTGTTTATGTCACCAATGACGACACAATCAGCATTTTATGATGGTGAGGTTACCCAACAAATCATTGACTATTACAAATTCCGTTCAGGAGATGCAGCAGCTGTGATCGTAGAAAGCTGCTTCGTTGAAGATAAGGGACGAGGCTTTCCAGGAGCTGTTGGTGTAGATACAGATAAGAAGATTGCAGGACTATCAGAATTAGCAACTGCAATCAAAGAAGAAGGCTCGCAAGCAATCATGCAGATCTATCATGCTGGACGGATGGCATGGCCTGAACTAAACGGTGGTGCAGTACCGATTTCTGCAAGTCCAGTTGCTGCGTTGCGGCCAGGAGCACCTGTGCCAAGAGAAATGACTGTTGAACAAATTGAAGAAATGATCAAATTGTTTGGAGATGCAACACGTCGTGCGATCGCTGCGGGCTTTGATGGCGTAGAGATCCACGGAGCGAACACGTTCTTATTGCAGCAGTTCTTTTCTCCGCATTCAAATCGTCGCCATGACCAATGGGGAGGAAGTCGAGAAAATCGAGCGCGCTTTTGTTTAGAAGTGATGAAGGAAGTTCAACGAGTCATCACGGAAGAAAAGGCAGAGAATTTTGTGGTTGGTTATCGTTTTTCTCCTGAAGAATTGGAAGAGCCGGGAATTCGCTTTGAAGATACGATGTATTTACTGAATCAGCTGGCTACGCTAAAACCAGATTACTTCCATTTTTCTATGGGAGTTTATACACGCCCTTCAATCGTAGAATCGGATGATCCAGAACCGTTGATTACGAAATACTTGGCGCTGCGTTCGCCTGATTTAGCTGAGATTCCGATCATGGGGGTAGGAGCGATCCTGCAGCGAGAAGATGCTGAGGCTGCTTTGCAGCTGGGATATGATCTTTTAGCAGTCGGAAAAGGTTTCTTGGTGGAACCTAATTGGGTACAAACGATCAAGGATAACAAACCAGTTCCGGAATACGCACATATCGCCAAGCAAAAGGAATTGCTGATTCCAACTCCATTGTGGGATTTTATGGATTCCATGGTAATGGTCAAAGACCCTGAAGAAGAAAAGCGGAAGTATGAACGATTAAAAGAATTACAAAAAATGAAGCTGGAATACAAACCTGGCACCTATACAGTGGCAGCTAAGGGGCATAACAGCGAGATTGAAATGAAAGTGATCTTCACAAAAGAGCGGATCGAAAGTATCGAGATTGATTCTGGTGGAGAGTCAGAAGGATTGTCAGATCAAGTATTTGAACGTCTGCCTCAACAGATCATTGATGGTCAAACCCTGAACGTGGATGTCATTTCTGGTGCCTCTGCTTCAAGTCAGGGTGTTATCGATGGGATCGCTGAAGCAGTGGAGCTTGCTGGAGCTAGTTCAGAAGTCTTGCTGGCTCGTCCAAAACCGACGATCGTTTGGTCCAAAGAAGTTGTTGAAGAAGAAGCAGACGTTGTTGTCGTCGGCTCTGGTGCGGCAGGTATTTCTGCAGCCTTACGTGCGGATGAATTAGGCTTAAAGACGATCATGCTTGAAAAAATGAGCTTCGTCGGCGGAGCAATTTCGATTAGCGGAGGCAACCAAGTCGTAATGGGATCAAAACTGCAAGCTGAAGCGGGAGTCACGGATGATTCAGTGGAGCTGATGGTGGAAGATTTCTTGGAAAACGGCAGTGGTAAAAACGTTCCTGAGCTGCTAAACTTATTGGCGAAAAATGTAGGTGAAGCGACAGACTGGGTTCATGAATATATGGGTGTTAAGTACGATATGGAAGGCGGCCTGCACGTTTTGGCCGAATATCGTAAAAACCGTGAACTGGCTTATGAAGATGGCGGCCATGGGTTTGCAGCAAGTGCTCGCAAAGCTTTAGATAGCAGTAACGTAACAATCTATCTTCAAACAAAGGCTGAGGAATTGTCAGTGGATGAAAACGGGAAGATCATCGGGATCACCGCCAAAGAAGAAACTGGAAAAACGCATAAGATTTCCACAAAAGCAGTCATCCTAACTACTGGAGGCTATGGAAACAATCCGAACCTGCTGAGCAAGGAACTAAAAAAGATCTTGTTTTATGGAACAAAATCTTCGACAGGCGACGGCTTATTGATGGCAACTGCGCCAGGAATTGATGCGGCCACACGTTTGATGGACTATGGAAAGATCTATCCGAATGGGGTTGAGGTCTCAAAAGGGTATGCAAAATCAACGATCGGCGGAAATATCGCCGTTTTGAAAGAGAATGCACTACTTGTCAATATCGACGGTGAACGTGTAGTAAACGAACGCGCCAGTAATAAGCAGGTCTTAGAAAAATTGCTCGAACAAAATCCACAAATGCTGTATATCTTAATGGATCAGGAGCATTTTGAATTATTCAGCGAGGCAGTCGCAGAAGGTGGAATCACGAACGAAGATCTAGAGCGTTGGATCTCTAATAACGGAATGGGCACACCAAAAGCCTTTCGTGCAGATTCATTGTTGGATCTAGCCGCGCGGGCTGGTATGCCGGGGAGCAGCTTAGAAGACACAGTGGCACGCTATAACGGATTTGTTGAGAATGGTGTCGACGAAGATTTCGGTCGTCAACCAGAATTTATGAAGAAGCCTGTAGGTGAAGGTCCCTACTATTTGATCGAGCAAAAACCACGATTTGCTACGACGATGGGTGGCTTGGTCGCCAACGATCAGCTAAATGTAATCAATAAATCTGGGGAGCCGATCCAAGGACTTTATGCCGCCGGTGAAGTGGTCGGAGGTGTTATGGGGACTGATTCTCCATCTGGTGCAAACAATGCTTGGGCATTGACCTCTGGAAAACTTGCAGCGGAAAGTATCAAAAAGAACGATTAATACACGAGGCTGTGACAATGCTATGCTACCCCTATCTAGGACAAGGAAATAATTAAATCCTAGATAGGGG
>NZ_BJCC01000029.1:0-2500 GCF_004309355.1 Enterococcus florum
CCACCGAAAGAAAAGGAGTGGCGAACGGGTGAGTAACACGTGGGTAACCTGCCCTCAAGCGGGGGATAACACTTGGAAACAGGTGCTAATACCGCATAATAATCGAAACCGCATGGTTTCGATTTGAAAGGCGCTTTTGCGTCACTTGAGGATGGACCCGCGGTGCATTAGCTAGTTGGTGAGGTAACGGCTCACCAAGGCAACGATGCATAGCCGACCTGAGAGGGTGATCGGCCACATTGGGACTGAGACACGGCCCAAACTCCTACGGGAGGCAGCAGTAGGGAATCTTCGGCAATGGACGAAAGTCTGACCGAGCAACGCCGCGTGAGTGAAGAAGGTTTTCGGATCGTAAAACTCTGTTGTTAGAGAAGAACAAGGGTGAGAGTAGAATGTTCACCCCTTGACGGTATCTAACCAGAAAGCCACGGCTAACTACGTGCCAGCAGCCGCGGTAATACGTAGGTGGCAAGCGTTGTCCGGATTTATTGGGCGTAAAGCGAGCGCAGGCGGTTTCTTAAGTCTGATGTGAAAGCCCCCGGCTCAACCGGGGAGGGTCATTGGAAACTGGGAAACTTGAGTGCAGAAGAGGAGAGTGGAATTCCATGTGTAGCGGTGAAATGCGTAGATATATGGAGGAACACCAGTGGCGAAGGCGGCTCTCTGGTCTGTAACTGACGCTGAGGCTCGAAAGCGTGGGGAGCAAACAGGATTAGATACCCTGGTAGTCCACGCCGTAAACGATGAGTGCTAAGTGTTGGAGGGTTTCCGCCCTTCAGTGCTGCAGCTAACGCATTAAGCACTCCGCCTGGGGAGTACGACCGCAAGGTTGAAACTCAAAGGAATTGACGGGGGCCCGCACAAGCGGTGGAGCATGTGGTTTAATTCGAAGCAACGCGAAGAACCTTACCAGGTCTTGACATCCTTTGACCACTCTAGAGATAGAGCTTCCCCTTCGGGGGCAAAGTGACAGGTGGTGCATGGTTGTCGTCAGCTCGTGTCGTGAGATGTTGGGTTAAGTCCCGCAACGAGCGCAACCCTTATTGTTAGTTGCCATCATTTAGTTGGGCACTCTAGCGAGACTGCCGGTGACAAACCGGAGGAAGGTGGGGATGACGTCAAATCATCATGCCCCTTATGACCTGGGCTACACACGTGCTACAATGGGAAGTACAACGAGTCGCGAAGTCGCGAGGCTAAGCTAATCTCTTAAAGCTTCTCTCAGTTCGGATTGTAGGCTGCAACTCGCCTACATGAAGCCGGAATCGCTAGTAATCGCGGATCAGCACGCCGCGGTGAATACGTTCCCGGGCCTTGTACACACCGCCCGTCACACCACGAGAGTTTGTAACACCCGAAGTCGGTGAGGTAACCTTTTGGAGCCAGCCGCCTAAGGTGGGATAGATGATTGGGGTGAAGTCGTAACAAGGTAGCCGTATCGGAAGGTGCGGCTGGATCACCTCCTTTCTAAGGAAAAGCTAAGAAGCAGAAATGCCGACTAGCGTTACGGAAGACTACACAGATTTGTTTTTATTCGTTCAGTTTTGAGAGGTTTACTCTCAAAACATTTCGTTCATTGAAAACTGGATACAGAAAATCAAATTAACAAACCGAGAACACCGCGTTGAATGAGTTTTTTAATACGTTCAATTGCTTATTTTTATTGATCGGACTTCTATCGCTAGAAGAGAAGATCAAGACCCAACCGAAAGGTTGATAAGGTTAAGTGAATAAGGGCGCACGGTGGATGCCTTGGCACTAGGAGCCGATGAAGGACGGGACTAACACCGATATGCTTCGGGGAGCTGTAAGTAAGCTTTGATCCGGAGATTTCCGAATGGGGGAACCCAACATCTTTGATAGGATGTTACTTTTCAGTGAATACATAGCTGAATAGAGGTAGACGCAGAGAACTGAAACATCTAAGTACCTGCAGGAAGAGAAAGAAAAATCGATTCCCTGAGTAGCGGCGAGCGAAACGGGAAAAGCCCAAACCAAGATGCTTGCATCTTGGGGTTGTAGGACTCCGATATGGTAGACTGTTTGAATAGTCGAAGGACCTGGAAAGGTCTGCGAGAAAGGGTAAAAGCCCCGTAGACGAAATTGAGACAGCACCTAGGAGGATCCTGAGTACGGCGGAACACGAGGAATTCCGTCGGAATCCGGGAGGACCATCTCCCAAGGCTAAATACTCCCTAGTGACCGATAGTGAACCAGTACCGTGAGGGAAAGGTGAAAAGCACCCCGGAAGGGGAGTGAAATAGATCCTGAAACCGTGTGCCTACAACAAGTCAAAGCCCGTTAATGGGTGATGGCGTGCCTTTTGTAGAATGAACCGGCGAGTTACGATTCCTTGCGAGGTTAAGTCGAAGAGACGGAGCCGCAGCGAAAGCGAGTCTGAATAGGGCGAATGAGTAAGGGGTCGTAGACCCGAAACCATGTGATCTACCCATGTCCAGGTTGAAGGTGCGGTAAAACGCACTGGAGGACCGAACCCACG
>NZ_BJCC01000030.1 GCF_004309355.1 Enterococcus florum
TGCTATGCTACCCCTATCTAGGACAAGGAAATAATTAAATCCTAGATAGGGGTATTTGTTATGGGAAAAAGAAGGATGAAGCTCAGTGCAGAAGAGCGCATAAAGATTGTTGAGAGTTATCTTAGACAGGAAATCAGTTTAACTAGTGCAGCTAAAGAAGCCCAAGTTAACGTGAACACAGTCAGAAGGTGGTGTGCTTTATATGAAAATGAAGGGCCCACTGGTCTGATTGCCACGA
>NZ_BJCC01000031.1 GCF_004309355.1 Enterococcus florum
TGTTTTTCAAAAGAACAAGTAAGACAGAGCTTGTTCTTCAGCTTAAAAAGGATCGTCAATCTTAAGTGTATCTGGGAGTGTCTATCAGATGAACAAATAACTGTTTTTTATTAGTGAAATTTAATTTGATTTTTTGAATGGTTAACCAAAGAAAATGAAACGCCTGGATGACGGAAGGAGACGAGGTATGAAAATCATCATTTTAACGAAAAATATTTTAGCCGAACAACTCTTGCAAGAGAAACTTCAACGCTTGAATTACGAAGTATTTGTTTCTAGTCATTTGTTTCAACCGGGGAATTCGCAAGAAACGGTGACTGCCATGATCGAGTATTTTCCTTTCATCATCTTTAGCGAAACCTTATCTGATGCAGAAACGTTAAGTATACTTTCCTTGATCGAGGTGCAAAAGCATAAGATCTACCGCAAGGGAGCGAAGGGTCTCAAGCGTGTCGATCAAGAATATTGGCAAGAAAAAGGGATTCATGGCTGGCTTTTGCAGAGCTTTGAGATCGAAGAGATTCGAGAGCTTTTTTCACAAGCAATTGCCAAACAACAAACGTTGCAATTGTTAAAACCGCTAAGCACAGAGCGAGTCGTTCCATCGTCTAAAATCAGACGGCCGCAACGCGAGAAAGATCCGATGCGCTTGGACGAATGCGGATTCAGAAATAATGAACGTAAAATTATCGAGGCTCTAGCCAGCGAACGAGGACAGATCGTTTCTCGGGAAAAGCTGTGCCTCATTTTATGGGACAAGGAGGCGACCAATTCCAAATTGGCTCAGCTATCCTATTTAGTCAAAGGCATTAAGCAACGCTTTAATGACCTGGGGATTCATATCGAGTTGCTTCAGACCAGCTGGGGAAAAGGGTATTCCCTAACCAGTACGTTTTATGACTATTTCTCACTAGAGGAAGTTCAAAAGACGGAAGAAGCACTTTATTAATCGGTACCACCATTTCATTCGGTATAGATTTGTCAAAGACAAATTTATCAAAATAAAAAGAGGAAAGAGGGAAAAGAAATGAGAAAGCTAGGCAAGCTATTAGCGGTTGCTGCGTTGATGCTCACGACACTAGGCAGTGGCGTAAGCGCATTGGCTGCTGATCACGATGCTATTCAACCAGTTTCTGGAGACTTAACCATCCATAAACATTGGGCAGAAGATAGCAGTCAAATTGGGGATGAAGGAGACGGTACGGAACTTACCGGAGCGGATGCAATTACCAACCCGCCTGTCCAACACGTGCAGTTTAATGTGTACAAGTTAACACCAAAAACAGCAGGGACAGATCCAGTCGTACCTCCTTCAGAAAAAGATGGCGCTGTTTACACGAAAAATTCGTCATCGACTGAATTATCTGTTGCGTATAACGGAAATACGTATGTTTACACAATGACTAAAGAAGCAGGCGTTGCGAAAACGGATGCAAACGGGGTCGTGAAACTGACTGGTTTGAAAGGCTTCTATTACGTAGAAGAAGATTTGGCTGCCAGCCAATCACCTAAGCCAACGATTCCAGATGGTTCAGGCGGCACCAAAGAGGTTCAAATCGCTTCACCAGTAAAACCATTTGTGATCTCAGTACCAATGACGACAACTACAGAAGACAGCTGGAATACGGATGTCCATGTCTATCCGAAGAACCAAGGGCAAACACCAACGAAGGATATGGATGGCGCAAGCAAAAACTCTGTCAATGTCGGCGACAGCGTAAACTACGATATTCGAGTGAATATTCCTGGGGATATTGAAGACTATACGGTTTACAAAATCAACGATAAGTTAGATCCTGCACTAACGTACACAGCAAGTTCTGCAAAAGCATATGTCTATAAAGATGACGGTGCTGGCGGATGGACAAAAGTGGAAATTCCAAACGTTGGAAATGTAAATTACACGGTAACGAACCCAGACCCAACACCGACAACTGGTAATGAGAATACTTTGACAGTTGACTTTACTGCTGCAGGTCGTGATGCCTTGCAAGCGTATATGGATCCAGCAAATGGAGGATACACGCACGTAGGCATCGAATTCACCGTTACGGTCAATGAAAAGGTCAAAGACAAACCAAATTACACCGTGAAGAACAAAGGGGAAATCGAGTTCAACAACGGCTTGTCATCTGAAAACGACAAAGTTCCGACAACTGAAACAGAAACCAACGTCGGTGAAGTTATTATTGATAAAAAAGATCAAAAGGGCAACGCATTAGCAGGCTCTGAATTCCAAATCGCAAAAGACAATACTGCGGCTAAAGCAGGCGACTTTATCAAAGTGAAAGTCGATGCAAATGGAGACATTACAGATCTTGTATACCCTGGTGAAGCAGACTATGCCACAGCATTAGACTGGATCATTCGTCCAGGCGAAACAGACGCTTCGAAATTAGGCGTAATCAGCGGCAAGTATTATGCAGCAACCTTCAAGAATCTGCAAACACATTCAGGTGTGGATGACGCACGTGTGGCATTGAAATACTATGTTGTGGAAACTCTGGCACCAGACGGCTACAACCTTCTAGGTGAACCAGTGGAGATCGACTTTGCCAATGAAAATACGACGACTCACGTTGTCACAAAAGAAGTAGTCAACTCAAGAGGCTTCAAACTTCCAGCAACTGGTGGAATGGGTCTAATCTTGATCACGATCGCAGGTATTGCCTTGATCGGTCTTGCAGTAATGGTAGTTTTACCAAAAAGACGCCATTCGTAAGAACTAATTAGTGGGGGAGCCTTTCCCCCACTCATTTTTTGAAGGGAAGACAGGCATGAAACGGATTATTTTGGCAGTATTCATTTTGCTTATCGGAGTAGGTGTATTAGGGTATCCTGCTTTGAGCAATTATCTTTCTGAAAAAAATGGGAGTTATGCACTAGACACGTATGAAAAAGAAGTTAAAAAGCAAGACAAGGAAAAACTAGAAACGGAATGGAAAAAGGCGCAGGCCTTTAATGAAACCCTCGCAGGGAATCCGGTCCATGACCCGTTTATTGAAGGGTCTGGCTATGCGATTCAGAGCAATTATTTCGACTTATTGAATGTGAACGATACGATGGGAAAATTAGAAGTCCCGAAGATCAATGTAGAAATGCCGATTTATCATGGTACGAGTGAGAAAACCTTAGAGCGCGGCATTGGTCATTTGGAAGGCTCCTCCTTACCAGTTGGCGGACCTAACACCCATAGTGTTTTAACTGGACATACCGGGATGACCACTGGAAAAATGTTGACTAATTTGACGGAAATGAAAAAGGGTGATTTGTTTTATGTTACCGTCCTCAACAAAGTATTGGCTTATAAGGTGGACAAGATCCAAGTCGTCTTGCCGGAACAAACCGACGCCTTGAAGCTGATCAAAGGAGAAGACCATTGTACGCTGTTGACTTGCACGCCCTACGGTGTCAATTCACATCGATTGTTGGTCAGAGGGGTTCGCACGAAGTATGTACCAGAAGAAAAAGCGAAAATAAAACCAATTGAAAAAACCTTCGAAAACCGTAAGGTGATGATCGCTGCGATTGCAACATCTGCGGTGATGTTGATTTTAATTGGGATTCGAATATATGTTGTTTACAAAAAAAGATAAAAATGATCGCTCACATCATTAGAGGATAGACGTGAAAGGGGGAAAATGAAACGATGCAAAAGAAACTGGGCAAATTTGTTCTTTTTGTTTGTCTGTTGCTGCCGTTAGTCTCGATACTGACCGGAATGAAGGGAACAGCGGCTGAAAACGACGTTCAGATAGTAATCCATAAACGAGTATTGCGAGATGCCGATCTGCCAGAGTTTACACCTCATCAAAATGACGGACATGAAGCCAGCCAAGAGACAGATATCCTTTCAAAAACGTCGTCATTGGATGGAGCCATTTTTGACGTATACGATGTCACCCGGCTGTATCAAGAAAGCGGGCTGGAGGAGCAGGCTTTTTTAGAGCAGTTCAATGAAATGAGCTGCAAGTTCGCGGCTGACTTTTTGCGACAGCGCAATGTGACACCGATCTATCAAGGTTTGAAGACGGATTCTGAAGCAGCAGACGGTGGGGTACTGAGATTCAACGTGGCCAGCTACAATCAGGAAATGTCTGCGAATGCAGTCTATCTGATCGTAGAGACTGGAGTGGACCCAGCCGCTGGTGTGACTGTTGATCTCAATCAAACGACACCACTGGTAGTGATGCTGCCAGTCTTGGATCCATTAACCAATCAGGCCATGCAAACCATCCACATCTATCCCAAAAACATCAGTTACCTGCGCAGTCCCTATTTCTTCAAAATCGGAAGAAAGACAGATGGTACAGAGCTTCCATTAGCCGGTGCGGTTTTTGTGTTGTACCGAACGAACAGTGAAGGCAACAGAGAGTATCTGGACATGAGCCCAACAGCTGAGTTGAAAAACAAGTGGATTCCTTCAAGTGATCCAGCCAGCGATCCGGCCATCAGTCGATACACATCTAATTCGGATGGATTGGTCGAAATGAAGGATCATTACTTGCCAGCAGGAACCTATTATTTAGAAGAGATCCAAGGCGTCGAAGGGTACAAGATAACCGAGGAACAGATTCCTTTAGTGATTCCGGAATCTGAGAAGGACGCCGAGGGGAATGCCCAGTTTGTCATGATCAATGGGCAGCAGATGGAGGAAAAGGTGAACGACAGGGTGCCAGAGAGTGCAATGACGAAAAAGGAACCGCGGATTTACAACGACGAGGTACCGAAAAAGGAACTGCCGAACACGAAAGGCGATCCGCCGTCCACCCCAACCTCGACCACCTCAACGTCGAAATTCTTACCAAGAACAGGGGAACAACGAACACTGCTATTAACCGGAATAGGGATGCTTTTATTGTTTATTGTGGGGGTCTACCAACGAAAGCAAAAACGTTCTAAACAATAACCGTATCCAATAAATAATTTAGCTAGGTACAGAGGGAAAGATCGCGGGGTGATATTTTGGACAACAAAAAATGGCTAAAAAGAAGTAGTTGGTTAATAGTTGCATTCGTTTGTCTGGTCTATATTTTTACGTTTCCAAGAGGGACGGTTTTAAGGGCCGAGGACACTTCTACAGGAACAGCAGAAACCGTCCGAACAACGCAAACGACAAAAGCAAAGAAAGCAGCAAAAACAGCCGCATCAACAAGTACAAAGGAAAGCAGCAAAAGCAAAGAAACCCGAAAATCAAAGTCTTCCACAGATAAAGAAGAGACAACGGATTCGTCAACGACCTCTGTGAAAGAGACGGAGAAAGAGGATGAAAAAGAACTAGTCAAACCCAAAGGAGTCAACCCATACTCGATAGCCGACAGGGAATTCATTCCCATCATTGGACAAAACAAATACGGCAATCCGCCAAAAGTAGAGATGATGGAAGACTTTAAGGTGGAGACGTTAAGCAGAGCACCAAAGGCTAAATCAGGGATCGGTGTACAAAATACCGGAACGGATCGAGCGAACCGATTGGAGGTAACCAATTGGAATATCTTGGACAGCGCCAATCAGCCGATTTCGGCTACTCATGCAGCCTTGGGGGGAGAAAATTACACACTGACCTTTGACTGGAATATGGTACTGCCAGAAGGTCAGACTTTAAAAGCAAATGATTATTTCCGAATCAAGCTGCCCAAAAATGCCATTATCGGCGGATGGGAACCGAATCCAGCAGACTTTAGTGATTTTGCCGCACGCGTAAACGGCCAGGATGTCGTGATCGGAAAATGGCGGGTCACTGAAGACCCCAATCCAACTGTGGCAGGAGAAAAATGTGTCGAGGTCATTTTCAATGAAAATTGTGGTCAATTGGCCATTAACAGTATCACTGGGATTCGCTTTACAACGGCGACAGGATCATTGAAAAACTATACCTTGAAAGAAATTTTGCAGGATGTAACTTTTGGAGGGATTACCAAGTCAATCCAATTTATGGCGAAGAAAATGATTCTTTCTGATGGCTGGGACGCAAAATTTGCCGCACAGGTCAGTAATAATCAGGTACACTGGGAAATTGGTGTCAACGTGGCTGGTTCAAATGAATTGGCTGGAGATAAAGGCGACTGGCGAAGATATCCAGACGTAGACTCAGGCTTTGGGATGCAAGGAGACGCACAGCCTTATGATTGGGGTGAACATTTTACTGATATTGATGGCACCTTTGTAGAGGATCAGTTGGACCCAGGTGTGACGATCCAAGCCTTGTATATCAGTGCGAAAACCTACTTGCCAATGGATATGCCGCCAACAGACCATAGTGTCGCACATCTTCAGCATGGCGGAGTGGCTTCTAAAGAATCTGCCTACGAATCCTATCTATTGATGGATACCGGAAATGGTCCGATGTATCGAGAAGATGGCGCGCATACGGATGCGTTGAAATACATTCAAGGACCAAAGCAGGAACATTCCTTTAGGTTGATCAAGCAAAATTCTGGTGAATCTGAAGCTGATTTTAAAGCACGTGTCAAGAGCGCTCCTCGGCAATATGGAATCTATACTACTGGCAGCGGAGCATCCGCAGCCAGGAAAGTCATGATTCATTTCGGTAAAATCGGAAAAAATGGCGACATGCCAAAAATGAGTGATTTAACTGATGAAAAGTATTCAAAATCAGGAAGAGACTATTTTAATCTTCGTACAGGTCAACCTGTAAAAATCTCTGATTTTGCTGTAGATGCCGCCGATTATGCCATCAAAAACGGTTTTTATGATGAAAGTGACCGAAAAATGTTGGAGGACTATTTTACGATAACCTATGGGGATTCGAATTGTATTGATGGTCAAGCAGCTACTTTTTTTGTGAGTATGGTGACGCAGTATCCGCCAGAATCACTCTCTGGACAAAAAATCAATACAGCCAATCTGCCTATGACCAGCGGACAGCTGGCGGGTGTTCCTGTTGGGGATATCTATGGTTTTGCAGACTTGACTAACCCCTACGCTGAAATTGTTTTGAACTCCAATTCGGCCATGCTGTTAAAATTGGATCAGGACACGCAAGAAGCTTTAAATGGCTTTCAATTTAAACTGCAAAAAAACGAGGGCGGTGTTTGGCAGGATGTTCAAACCGGGCTTGTAACAGGACAAATATATGATGATAGTTCTAAAAGCTTTGAGGGTGGGATTCGAGTAGACAGTCTCGCCACAGGAACCTATCGTTTTGTCGAAACCAATTGCCCGATTACCTATGATCCTACTGAATCCGTCGATTACAATAGTTCACTGAATGCAGTAGTCTCAAAAGAATTTACGATACCGGGAACGAATCAGTCCAACGTCGTCTACGTTCGGAACAAGAAAAAGCCGGTTGCCAAGTATAAGATCGAACACTATGTTCAAAAATCAACAGACAGCGAAGATATTAGTAATTTTGAATTACGCGATACAGAAGGTCCGCTTTATGGAATGGTGGGGCAATCAGTTACTGCAACTCCGAAAATATATGTTGGATACGAAGAACGCAATTGTTCTTATACCGTCCGTACCGGGAATATTTTAGCGGATGGGTCACTAGTGTTGAAGCTTTATTATTTCATTAATGAAGACTTTATTCCATTCACACTGTACAAGGTCGATGAAAACAATCAAGTGATGCCTTCTGACAGCAACAAAAAGGTCGAGTTTCAGCTTTACAAGTACATTGGAACAAATCCGGCTGGAGCGGTAGGAGATCCAAACGCGCCACCAGATGGTACTTCTTGGCAATACATCAAGAATATCACGACTGATGATCAGGGTAGAATCCGAGATAAAACGATTGACATGAATGGAGAATCTTATGCCTTGGTTGAAACGGTTAGTTATCCTGGCTATCATGTACCTTCCAACACAGAAGCCTACTGGGTGATACACACTGCTGGAGGATTACCAGTATGGATCACAACAAAAGGAAGCGATAATCCCGGAGTCAACCATACCTACGATGGGAATGGGCGGTATGCCGGGCAGATCAAAAATCGGCGTGTCGGAGAATTGACTTTCTACAAACAGGATGAAGAAGGCAACAAAATGCCGTCAGACAGTCAAAAGAAAGTTGGGTTTAAGATCTATGAATTCCTTGGCAATGATATAGGCTGGAATACACCGGAGAATCAAACCAATTTAAACAATACGATGTATTGGAAAAAAGTAAAAAATGGAGATACGTTCTACACCGACAGTACCGGGAAGGTTACAACGGGAGAAACATTCAAAACGAAGAAAATCTATGCGGTTCAAGAGGTTGAGACCTATCCAGATTTTACTTTTGAAGCAACAGGCTTCTGGGTCTTCCGTTCTAATAATGATTTGACCTTCCAAGAAAATCTTAGTTATGTTGGACAGATCAATCCAGGATATGTGAAGCCGAGTGAATCGGATACCGGCTACCATCATTTGATCAACAAAAAGAACCTGAAAAACTTCACCTTTATTAAGGAAAACGAGAAGAAGGAAGCACTATCTGACGTTCATTTCGCTCTCTACCAAGGAAAAACAGGCAAAACATGGACAAGTGAAAATACGGACCCGCTGCATGCAGATACGTATTGGGATTTGGACACGCCTGTGGGAACAGACATCAGCGGATTGGATGGAAGGGTCAGCTTTACCCAATTAAAGAATGGCCGTTATTTATTGATGGAAACCAAAGCGAAGGTCGGCTATCAGTTGCCAACAGGTCAATGGGTAATCGAGGTGACATCAAGCGGAATCACAATCACAGCGCAAGGCAATCCGCTGCCACCAGCCTTTTACACCACCAATAGCGGTACTGAGATCGTCTATCATTTGCCGAACTATAAAAAATTTGTTATGCCGCATGCCGGCAGTGCAGACAAGTTGATCAATACGATCGTCGGCATCACGATCTTAGGCAGTTCAATGATGGTTATGTGCGGAGCTCAGAAGGATAAACGGAAGAAAAGTTAAGAATACATGAAAGCCTATGAAATGATTTTACTCATTTCATAGGCTTTTTGTACTAGTTCAACCATTGCGACAGGCGTTCAAACACAGTGGAGACTTGATTGTCTGCAGTTTGTTTAAGAAAATCGTGCTCCAGGTAATACACAGGAACGAACACACTTTTTTCATGGTACTTGGCCAGCTGCTTGCTGTAGCGAAACGGGACTTCCTGATCAGCGGTACTGGCACTGCCGAAAATCGGCGGAAATTCAGCTAGCTGCTCTGCTGATAGTGCGAAATCGGTCGATTCAGCCTGATAAAACTCAGTCAGCTTGTTTTGCTGTACGCCGTAAAGATAAAGCAGATACCGTTGCAGCTGCGGGTCATCCCAAACGCTGTCTTCCAACTCAAAAGCAGGAAGCATTTCTTCTTTTATAAGAGGAACATTCAAGTTTCTAGGTGTTTGGATAAAGCTCAGGTCAGTGTAGCCATAGAAATTGATCAAATAGTCAGGCAAAGCTTCCTGCTGCTTCAACAGCTCGCTGGTCAACAAGAACATCAAATAGCTGCCGGCAGAGCGTCCGCAAAAGATAAACGGGGCTTTTTTGATATAGCTATCCTGAATTTCCTTATAGGTGTGTTTTAGCGCAGCCAAAATGTCAGACAATCCGCTATTTGGTGCTAATAAATAATCAAGAGCGATCACGCCAAAACCCTTGTTTAAAAATACCTCTGCCAGCTTTTTTGGTAAGTCGCTTTTACTGCCGTAGACGAGCCCCCCGCCATGAAAATAAACTACGAACTTCTGAGGTTTTGCTGTTTCTGGCATGTAGAGGTGAATCGAGCTGCCATTAGCCAACCGATGTGCGTTCATGATGGATTCCTCTTTTCTTCAGCTTCAATAGATAAGTTCCTGTCTCATAATTTAACAGCTGGAGCGGATTTGTCAAATCGATCGCGAGCAGCTCTTCCACACGTCCCAGACGATAGCGAATCGTCTTAGGGTGAAGAAAGAGGGCTTCTGCTGTCCGTTTGTAATTGCGGTTATTCATAAAAAAGCTGTGAAGCGTTTCGAACAATTCATAGTGCTCCTGGTTAAGCTGAATCAATTTTTGAGGAATGATCGTATTGATCTCAGCCATTTTGTTTTCCCGAATAAAGTAGCGAAAGATCCCGATGTCTGCCAATTCCAAAACACTGTCGATATAATACGCTCGATTAAAACGAATGATATCCAAGCACTCCAATAACACTTCCTTCAGGTCTTCTTTGTTTTTGATGCTGCTGATGGCGAAGGTCAGTCCAGGCAGGCTATTGAAAGTCTCTCTAAATGAATACAGCAAATCAGCCTTCGTTAGTGCTTCTTCACGAGTTGGAAAGTTGTACAATACGACTGAATAATCATGATGTTCAAAGAAAATCACATGCCTTTTCATTCGTCTCAGGCGACTCAAGGTCTCTTTTTTGATCGTCTGGCTGTCCAAACTTTTTGTGGAGAAGGCAACTGCTTGGTAATAGGTATGGCGATTTAAATTGGCTTCATTCAATAAACTATCCAGCTCATCTAAATTACTGGGGGTATTCTGCAAGATCGCGTCAGCCAAGTTATTCATTCGAGCATAGCGTTCCCGCTTGATCAGATATTCCATTTGCAGTTTTTCCTGAATAATATCTATGGCATTTTCGATGATCATCATATCGGTTTCTTTGAAGTCGTTTTCTTTTTGATACACCAGAAGAGTACATTCGCCGAAATACCGATTGACGATCTGGACCTTCAACGCATAGAGTTCTTTAGCATCGCGATGGGAAAAAAGCGTCAGCAACTCGTAATTGTTTTTGGTAAATTCACTGCTTTTTAGATGGACAGCGTTGGTCACCACTAAGTCATCTTGAAGATAGCCTTCCTTAATATTTATGCGATGGGAAGGAATCTCGAGCCGGCAGCTTTTATTGATGATCAAATGAAACTCGCTTAGCAATTGGTCAAAGGAAGGCAGATTGCGCTCGATTTTGGTAAAACGCTGCCGTACCTCATAGTACGTTCGCAAGACGTGACTTTGGTGATTTAATAAGGGTTCATAAATGGACAGCATGATTTTTTCATAGGTCAAATCTTGAGAAACCTTGATTAGCGGAATCTCAAATTCAAAGCATAGATCGATCAGCCATTCAGGGATCATTGAGATCAATCGATCGACTTTAACGATCAATCCACTCACGCCGATCAGCTGCATTTTTTCAAAAAAGATGCGCAGCGCTTGCGGAGTTAATTCATCAAAGGCGTAAAATGAAGTCAAAATCAACTGATTCTTTTTACTCCATTTCTCAATATCCAACGCCTCCAACACCATGGCAGATTCCACTTCATTTTCCAATCCAATATCCTTCGTTAAAACTTTGCTTGTTTTAAAAATATCTAAGGCAATCAACTCTTTTATTTTCATCTTTTTCTCCTTTTCCCACTTTTTGGATAAAATTCATACTTCTATTTTAGACTATTGACCAATGAAAACGCAAACAGAAATCGTTACAATAAACGTGTAAAGCAAAACAAAAGGAGGAGCATTATGTTACAAACAGTTATTTTAAAAAATAATTATCAAGACTCGATCAATCTCATGTTGCTGACAAACAGTATCAACGAATTAGCAGACGTTCAAATGAGCCAGATTATGATGGGGACAGATGCCAATAAAGATATTTTGAACAACACCAATCTGCTGACAGAAGAGGCTAAGGCAGCCTCACCAAACGACTTAATGATTGTGGTCGACAGCGAAAACCAACAGATTATGGATGAGGTCCTGCCTGCAGTCAATGAATTTTTAAATGATTTGTCTTCAAACAATCAAGAGACGCAAAAAGCTGCAAGCTCATGGCAGGAAGCAATGGAGCATCTGCCAGATGCGAACGTGGCATTGTTCAGTATTCCTGGTGAATACGGAGCTGCTGAGATGGAAACGGCACTTAAAAATGGCTTGCATGTCTTTTCATTTACCGACAATGTTGCTATTGAAGATGAGGTTCGTTTGAAGAAATTGGCCCACGAAAAAGGGCTGCTGATGATGGGTCCCGACTGCGGGACAGGGATTATCTCTAGTATCCCAGTCGCTTTCACTAATGTGGTCTCCCCCGGTAATATCGGCGTCGTTGGTGCATCAGGTACCGGCATTCAAGAAGTGACGACGATCATTGACCGATTAGGAAACGGTGTGGTACACGCCATCGGAACAGGCGGACGAGATCTAAGTGACAAAGTAGGGGCAACAACCGTCAAGGATGCCATCGTCGCTTTGGAAAACCATGAGCCGACAGACGTGATTTGTGTGATTTCAAAGCCGCCTGCAAAAGAGGTTCGAGATGAAGTGGTTCAACTGCTTCAAAGTATCAGCAAACCAGTAGTAGCCATCTTCTTGGGTGAAAAACCAACTGCTCATGAAGGCAAAGTTTACTTGGCTCATACTCTTGAAGAAACCGCTAGAATCGCAGTTGACTTAGCCAATGAAGAAGCTGTCAAGAAAAATTATTTTGACCCGATGAGCAAACCAGAGGGAGCTTCTTTAGATGAAAACAAAGTGGTGAAGGGCTTATATTCAGGCGGAACACTGGCTGCTGAGGCAGGCATGATGATCTCTGAAGCCTTGAATTTGGAAGGGCTGATCAAGCAAGAAGGTTATATCTTAAAATCTCATGGGTACGATGTGATTGACTTAGGCGATGACATTTACACACAAGGGAAACCACACCCAATGATCGACCCAGAAGTACGGATCAACAAGATTCATGAATACGCGCAAGATGCTGCAACAGGAATTATTCTTTTCGATGTTGTTTTAGGTTATGGAGCTCACCCGGATATGGCAAGTGCTCTTTTGCCAGCTATTCAAGAGGAACAGGCAAAAGCAGCCGCTGAGAACCGGGAATTGTACTTTGTAGCTACCGTTGTCGGAACTGAAAAGGACCCGCAAAATTACCAGCAAACTGTTGCTCGCCTTAAAGAAGCAGGGGTGTTTGTAGAAGAAAGCAATGCAAAAGCAGTTCGCTTGGCTTTATTATTGAAAGGCATTGAATTAACGGAAGAAGACAAAGAAGTTGTTGCGTATACTGGCCAAACTGTAACCGTACCTGCTGTCAGCGAACAAGTGATGGAGCTGTTGAACACGAAGCCGCGGATCATCAACGTTGGCCTGCAAAGCTTCAACGAATCGATTCAAGAATACGGCGGAAAATCAGAGCAGTTCAACTGGCGTCCAAGAGCCGGCGGCAATAAGAAAATGATCAAGATCTTAAATGCCCTGGACGATTACGCGGAGAAAATCGAAGAAGAAAATCAAAAGGTCACTGAAAAAATGAAAAATGCACAGCCGTTTCTGGTTGATGTGGTACCAGCAAAATCGGTGATCCCCGAATTAAATGAAGCACAAAAAACCTTGCTGCATGCAGGGCCTCCAATCCGCTGGGAAGAAATGACAGGACCGATGAAGGGCTCTTGTCTAGGAGCAGCGTTGTTCGAAGGCTGGGGCGAAGATGAAACAGAAGTCCAAAAGCTTCTGGAAAATGGCGAAGTTCGTTTTATTCCTTGCCACCACGTTCAAGCAGTTGGGCCGATGGGCGGGATCACATCCGCAAACATGCCTGTTTTAGTCGTAGAAAACCGGTTAGACGGTTCACGCGCTTACTGTACGATGAACGAAGGGATCGGAAAAGTCTTGCGATTTGGGGCTTACTCGGAAGAAGTTGTCACGCGTTTAGGCTGGATGCGTGATGTATTAGGCCCAACCATTGCACAGGCTTTGGCAAAATCGGAGGATGGGATCAATCTAAGCGTGCTGATTGCGCGTTCGATCACGATGGGGGATGAGTTCCACCAACGAAATATTGCGGCTTCTCTGAATTTCTTAAAAGAAATCTCGCCATTGATTATCGAACTGCCGATCGATGAACAACAAAAATACGATGTCGTCAAATTCTTGGCAGACACAGATCAATTCTTCTTGAATATTATGATGGCTACAGGAAAAGCGATCGTTGATTGTGCACGGAAAGATACGAAAGGAACGATCGTCACCACCATGACACGAAACGGGGTCAACTTTGGAGTACGTATCGCGGAAACTGGAGATGATTGGTACACAGCTCCTGTGAATCTGCCAAAAGGCCTGTACTTTACTGGTTTTACTGAAGCAGACGGCAATCCAGATATCGGAGACAGTGCGATTACGGAAACGGTTGGTGTCGGAGCCATGGCGATGGTAGCTGCACCAGGAGTTACACGCTTCGTCGGTGCTGGCGGCTTCCAGGATGCCTTGGATATTTCAAATGAGATGGCTACAATTTGCGAAGGACACAATCCAACCTGGACGATCCCAACCTGGGATTTCCAAGGAAGCTGTCTGGGGATCGATATTCGGAAAGTTGTCGAAACGGGTGTGACCCCGATCATCAATACAGGGATCGCCCACAAGGATGCTGGTGTAGGACAAGTTGGTGCTGGGACCGTTCGGGCTCCTCTTGGCTGTTTTGAAAAGGCCCTTGAAGCTTATGCAAAAGAGTTGGGGATCGATGTGGAATAAACCAATGATCAGTCCATACCTCGTGCCGTTGGATCAGTACGGGAAAATCGGAAAGGTTCACAGCGATTTTGAACATTCCTTCAACATCGCAGTTGGAAAACAATTGATCAACGTAGGAAACTATCACAACTATCTTTCAAGTTTTGGTTTTTTCCTGCCTGATCCGCTTTTCCAAGAGCTTCATCCATTTGCCAAAGTCGGTAATGTCGTCAAAATAAAGCAAGACCAGCTCACCTTTTATGATCAAAAGGGTGTGTACAAACTGTCTTTATCGAACATGGAACTACGGATACTCAAAACCAATCCGTTGCCAGTGGATAAAGCTTACTTGAAGCAATTGGTTGAGCTGTTGGAGTCAGAAGCACTTGCTTCAAAAATTGGATTGGTGATAGATGCCAAAGCCGAGAAATATCTCCAACAACTGGTCAATGACGAAAGACCCGACTGGACTGAAATCAAAAAGTATCTGATCGGCAGAGGAAAGGGCTTGACCCCTAGCGGCGACGATCTGCTAGTAGCCTATCTGTTCATCATGAATCTTTTCTGGCAAGAGCGAGCGCAGGAGTTGGCGCTCGTCCTTGACCAGGAATTATCAACAACTGCAGTCAGTCAAAATTATTTGTGGGCTTGTCAAAAAGGCTATGTCAGCTCCCCTATTTATCAGCTGTATTCTGCGATCCAAGCACAGGCGGATCGCCAAACGCTTCAAGCAGCAGTCAAGCAAGTATTGCGTATTGGACACACTTCCGGCAAAGACATGGGTTTTGGTCTTTTGCTGGGACTCAAAGCAATTATTAAATAAACGATGCCAGTCCAACGTTTGCCGCTTGTTCGGTCTTCTTGAACACGAAAGAAAAGGAGAAAAACCATGGAAAATACAAAACAACAAAAAGCAGTCAAGGTCAGTGATACGTACTGGATCAAAGTCGTTGCGATCTTTTTTGTCGGTTGGATATTAATGTATGCCACACGAACGATCTTTAATCCGATCATGGGTGTCGTAGGAGAACAATTTGGATTAAGCAACACTCAATTAGGGTTAGCAAATAGTATCTTCTTTCTAACCTATGCAGTAGCACAGGTACCATTCGGTGTAGTCGGTGATAAAATCGGCCGGAAACTTGTGATCACAGTCGGGTTCTTGTTAATGGGGGCAATGACTTTCTTCAGCGGCTTAGCAACTACCTTTGTCATGTTCTTAGTCATTCGGGCGATCGCCGGGATCGGACAAGGTGCCTACTATGGTCCGCAATACGCGCTTTCCACTGAATCGATCCCCAAAAGCAAATTAACTTTAGGGACAGCGATCATCAACAGCGGAATGGCCTTCGGGACCTCCGGCGGATACCTGCTTTCTAGTAAATTAGTATTGGATAACGGAGAACACTGGAGTCGGCCATTCTATATCATGGCAATTCCTACCATTATCGTTGCGATTCTATTTTTCACAATGCTGAAAGAACGCGTGATTCGCCCAGAAGATCAAGCCGTTCAAGAAACAGCAGAACAAAAACCAGTTGAAAACAAGGTTTCATTCAAATCGATCGTTTCAAACAAAAATCTATTGGCAGCATTCATCCTTTGCTTTACCAGTATTTATGCCAATTTCGTAATCATCACATGGCTGCCGTCCTTCTTGATTGCTGAGCGGGGCTTTGCCGGAACCAGTGTTGGCTTCATCTCTTCTCTTGTTCCGTGGGCTTCGATTCCAGGAGCACTAATCTTTGCCCGTATCGCAGACAAATCAGGAAGCACTAAAAAATTAGTGTATCTGCTGGTTCCGCTGGCGATCTTATCCGTTTTCTCGATTGCTTTTGTGACAGACCGGACATTGTTGATCGCTGTACTGATTTTGTATGGATTGACTGGAAAACTAGCGCTTGACCCAATCGTTGTTGCATACGTAACCAAAAATGCACCCGCAGGCTCTCTTTCCACAACGTTAAGTGCCTACAATTTCATCGGAATGTCTGGCTCTATCTTAGCGCCTTACATCACCGGATTTTTGGCAGATTCACTAGGTTCGATGCAAGTTGGTTTCTACCTCGCATGCGGGTTGCTAGTGATCGGATTGTTGTTGTTCGCAGTATTAGCAAAAGACACGAAGGAGTAATCAGGATGAGTTTAAATGTAATTGCTTTAGGCGGAAATGCGATTTTAGAAAAGGATCCTTCTGATCAGGCTCAAAAGGAGACCGTTCAGAAGGCGGCAAAATACATTGCTGATTTTATTGAGTCTGGAGAACAGGTGGTCATCTGTCACGGGAATGGTCCTCAGGTCGGTAATTTGCTTTTACAGCAGAAAGCTGCAAATGGGGAAAAGAATCCAGCATTGAAATTGGATTCCTGCGTGGCCATGACAGAAGGCAGTATCGGCTATTGGATTCAAAATGCGCTATCCAATGAGTTTTTGCGAAGAAATATCGAGATGCCTGTGGTTTCAATGATCACACAGGTACGTGTGGATGAAGAAGATCCTTCCTTTAAAAACCCAACCAAGCCTATCGGACCTTTCTATACAAAGGATGAGGCGGTAAACGAGACAAAGGACGGGTCTGTCTTTAAAGAAGATGCTGGCAGAGGCTACCGAAAAGTGGTACCTTCGCCGATGCCGCAAGAAATCGTAGAGAAAAAAGCAGTACAGCAGATGGTGGCTGGCGGAATCTTACCGGTTTGTGCTGGTGGGGGCGGCGTTCCTGTGGTATTGAAGGAAGACCGTTTTGAAGGGGTAGAGGCAGTCAATGACAAAGATTTTTCAGCAAAGGTCTTGGCCGAAAACATCGATGCCGATCAGCTGATCATTCTTACCGGAGTGGACAATATCTATATCAACTTCAATACACCAAAACAAAAAGCTTTAGAAACCATTAGTGTCTCGGAAGCAGAATCTTATATTTCTGAGGGACACTATGCGGCAGGTAGTATGCTGCCGAAAATTGAAGCAGCGATTGCGTTTGTTAAGAACAATCCCCGAAGAAAAGCGATCATCACTTCAATTGAGAATTTGAAAAGAATCAAAGAAGGTGCTGGAACGACAGTAGTAAGCGGCTAGATAAGTGAGGTAGTTCATCATGAAAAAAGTTTCGATGATTACACAAATCGTGATCGCTGTCTTAGTTGGGATCGTTTTTGGGTTACTGCTGCCAAGTGCAGCAGTGCACCTAAAAATAATCGGAGATATTTTCTTAAAGTTGATGCAAATGGCGATCCCCATTCTTGTTTTGGGTCAAATCATTCAGGCAGTGGGTGGGATCAAAGCCAAAGAGCTGACCAGTTTAGGGATACGGACCATCATTGTATTTGGTGTTTCGTCTTTACTGGCGGCTGCTTGGGGCATCCTGATGGCGGTTGTTTTAAGTCCGGGAAGAGGTGTAGCAATCGATGGGTTGTCAGACCAGTCGATACAGGCACAAGAAATTTCCCTAACGGAGACCTTGACAGGCTTTTTCTCAAAAAATATTTTTGAATCACTTGCGCAAGGCTCGATTATTCAAATCATTGTTTTTGCATTGTTCTTTGGATTGGCCCTCAGCAAATTTATGGACAGCCATCCGAAGTCACTCTTGTTTCAAACGATCATAGATTTTAATGAAGTTATTATTATGATTATTCGCTATGTGATGTACTTGGCGCCTGTTGGAATCTTCGCTTTGATTTCTTCGACGATCAGTAATTTAGGGATTCAGATCATTTTGCCGTTAATGAAGTATTTGCTGGTTTACGGATTAGGAACATTGCTGTTCTTAGGCTTGTGGGTACTGGTGATCAGTCTTTATTGCCAAGTCAATCCTATTCGATTGGTCAGAAACATGAAGAATATGTCGATCATGGCGTTAGCAACGACCTCCTCTGCAATCACTTTACCGATTGCGATGGAAGAATCACGTGAACAGCTGGGTTTGGGGGATCGTATCACGAACCTTGTATTGCCTTTAGGAATGTCCTTGAATAGCAACGGATCAGCGATGCACATGAGCATTACGGTTATGACGATCGCTCAAATGTATCAAATGGATTTTGATGTACAACGAATGATCTATTTGGCGATCACAGCAACCTTTGTTTCTCTGGCCAATGCTGTCGTTCCTGGAGCCGGCTTGGTTTCACTGGCGATCATCGTCCCTCAAATGGGCTTGCCGATCGAGAGTATTGCGATCTTTGCTGGAGTAGAATGGTTTGTCGGTATGCTGCGTACTATCTTGAACGTGAATTCAGATGTTTACTCGGCCATTATCGTCGCAAAATCTGTTAATGAAATCAGCTATGAGACATTCAACCAGAAAGGAAGCACCGCAAATGAAAAATGAGGTAGAGGTGGTCGACGCGGCAAGACTTTTCGACTTGATTCAACAAAAGCTGGTTAAAGCAGGGTTGCCCAACACACAAGCAAATGAGGTCTCAAAGCATTTAGTATTTGCGGATGCTTGCGGTATCCATTCCCATGGCGCAGTGCGTGTCGAGTATTATGCGGAACGAATCAGCAAAGGCGGGGTTACCTTGACACCGCAGCTGGCCCTTGAGCAGACCGGACCGGCTACGGGAATTTTCCATGGAGACAATGGGATTGGGCAATATGTTTGCGATGAAGCGTTAAAAGAAGCGATCAAGCTGGCACATGACACCGGTCTTTCTCTTGTCGGTGTGTCAAAGATGAGTCACAGTGGCGCCCTTTCCTATTATGTGAAAAAGGCAGCTGAACAAGATCTTATCGGTATCGCTATGTGTCAATCAGATCCGATGGTCGTGCCTTTCGGCGGCAGTGACAATTATTTTGGCACCAACCCAATTGCTTTTTCTGCGCCACGCAAAGAAGCACCGCCTGTGGTGTTTGATATGGCGACGAGTGTGCAAGCTTGGGGCAAGATTTTAGATGCGCGTTCTAAGAACGAACAGATTCCGAGCCACTGGGCAGTTGATGATCAAGGGAAAGCCACTACGGATCCCTATGAAGTCAAAGGATTATTGCCGATTGCTGGACCAAAAGGCTACGGCTTAATGATGATGGTTGACGTTTTAGCAGGGACGCTGTTAGGCTTGCCATTTGGTAAACAGGTATCTTCTATGTACACCGATTTGACCGAAAAGAGAAATCTAGGGCAAGTGTTTTTAATGATCGATCCTAAACGGTTCACGGATCTTGACGATTTTAAAGAAAAAATCGATCAAATGGTGGAGGAGCTGCATCAGACCTCTCCAGCTCCAGGCGTTGAAAAAGTTTTATATCCTGGGGAATTGGCTCAGATCACCTATGAGAAGTACATGCAGCAGGGAATCCCGATCGCTACATCGATTTATCAATACCTGATCAGTCCAGATGTCCACTACGATCAGTTTAGCGGCAAAGATTCCTTTGCGAAATAAATAGAGCGTGATGAGATACGTATCGAATCATTGTGAAGATGGGGCGATACGAAGTTGATTTAAGAAAAAAAGGTCTGTTCCTATCAATGAGAAGGAACAGGCCTTTTTAAATGGCATTATAAATGAGAAAAAAAGCGTTGGATCTCTACTTCAGCACTCTCTTTCGAATCGGAAGCGTGAACGATGTTTTCAGTCGTACTGCTGGCAAAATCACCGCGAATGGTCCCTGCAGCTGCATTCAGCACATTGGTAGCGCCCAACAGTTGTCTGACTAGAGCGATGACATCTGTGCCTTCTAATAGAAGAAAAACGACTGGACCTGATGTCATATAAGCAATTAAATCAGGGAAAAACGGTTTGTCCTGTAAATGGGCATAATGCTCTTTGGCTACTGCTTCGGTCACTATTCCTTGATACATTTCCTTGATTAGCAGATTTTTATCTTCGAACCGTTGAATGATTCTGCCTGTTAGTTTTCGTTTCACGCCGTCTGGTTTGATAATGACTAAGGTTTGTTCCATGTTGTTCATCTCCTTTTATGTGATAGAAAAGAGGTTTAGCTTACACTAAACCTCCGAATGCTGTTAGCCTTGAAGAACAGCGACTTTTAATGCTTCCCATTGCCAATTCTCAACCTCTGGAATGTCTGTTCCATTGGCACGAATATAGTCATAGTGGTATTGGAGTGTTTCATCCATTTTAGCAGAAAATGCTGCTGCTTGGGAACCTAATACGGCGTTTGCTGCATCTTGTGCCAAGTGGAAGCGATCCATTTCGCTAAAGACCCGCATATCAAATGGGGTGGTGATATCGCCATTTTCCCGATAACCATGAATATGAATATTGTGATTGGTACGATCAAAGAAGATGTCTCTAATCATGCCTTCATAGCCGTGGAAGGCAAAGACGATCGGTTTGTCTGCTGTAAACAGTGCATCAAATGCTTCATCGCTCAATCCCCGCGGATCAACCTCTGGGTGGCGCAGCTTCAAAAGATCCACCACGTTAATAAAGCGGATTTTCAAGTCAGGGAACTGCTTGTTCAAGATCGAAACCGCTGCTAAAGCTTCCAGGTTAGGCTCGGTTCCAGCTGCGGCAATCACCAAATCAGGTTCGCCGCCATCATCGGTACTGGCCCAATCGATGACCTTCAAGCCTTTTTCTACCAACTCTTCGGCTTCATCCGCTGAATAGAATTGCGGACGAGGATGTTTGCTGGATACGATCAAATTGATGACTTGTTTGTCCTGCATCGCTTTATCCATAACCGCCATCAAGCTGTTGGCATCTGCTGGCAGATATTCCCGAATAAATTCCGGTTTCTTCTCAGCCAAATGGGTCAATACCCCTGGATCTTGGTGGGTGTAGCCATTGTGGTCCTGTTGGAACACAGTAGACGTTGCGATCACATTCAAGGCAGGGTATTCTTTACGCCACGCATGGGCACTGGCTTTGCGCATCCATTTGAAATGCTGCGTTAACATCGAGTCTACTACGCGCAAGAACGATTCGTAACTGGCAAAGAACCCATGACGTCCTGTTAGTACATAGCCTTCCAAAAAGCCTTCTGCTTGGTGCTCGGACAATTGGCCATCAATGACACGCCCCACGGAGGATTGCCACTCATCGGTGCTGTCTTTTGGCTCCAGCCATTGACGATCTGTCGCTTCAAAGACTTTGTTTAAACGATTGGACTTGGTTTCGTCTGGTCCAAAGATTCGGAAATTGGTTGGGTTTTCGATCACCATATCTCGTGCCTGCTGCCCAAAAATAATCATATCCTGTGCCATTACAGCCCCTGGTGTCGAGGTGTCAATTGCATATTGTTTCCAATCCGGCATCTTCATCGGTTTTGGATCGATTCCACCGTTGGTAATCGGGTTGGTAGACATCCGTTTGTCGCCTTTTGGCGAGAGGGCCTTTAGTTCCTCAACGATTTTGCCGTTTTCGTCAAACAGCTCTTCTGGACGGTAGGATTTCAACCAAGCCACTAATTTGTCAATGTGTTCCATATGCTCAGATCCCACTGGGATCGGCACTTGGTGTGCTCGGAAGGTCCCAGCGATTTGTTCGCCATCCCAGGTTTCAGGGCCAGTCCAGCCTTTTGGCGTGCGGAAAATGATCATTGGCCATTTTGGCATCGCTGCCTCTTTCGCATCGCTCTTACGGGCTTCGCTTTGAATTGTTTGAATCTCTTCAATCACAGCGTCCAAGGTTTCAGCCATCGCTGGATGCACTTGTTCTGGATCTGTGCCTTCAACGAAATACGGATTCCACCCCATCCCTTCAAAATAGTTTGCTAAATCTTCGTTGGATTTGCGGGAAAGAATTGTAGGATTGGAGATTTTGCCGCCATTCAGGTAAAGGATCGGCAAGACCGCACCGTCATTGACCGGATTGATAAAGACATTGGAAAACCAGCCGCTTGCTAGAGGCCCTGTTTCCGCTTCGCCGTCTCCGACAACTGTTGCGGCAATTACTTCAGGATTGTCTAAAATGGCTCCCGTCGCATGAGACAATGCGTAGCCAAGTTCGCCGCCTTCATGAATCGAGCCTGGTGTTTCTGGTGCCGCATGTGAAGCGATTCCGCCAGGGAAAGAGAAGACTTTGCACAGGTTTTTCAAGCCTTCTTCGTCTTCTGTGTAGTCAGGATAAATCTCTGTATAGCTGCCATCGATATAAGAGTTGGACACCATCACTTGGCCGCCATGTCCAGGGCCTTCCACATAAAACATGTTCAGATCATACTTGTTGATGGCCCGATTTAAGTGTGCATACAAAAAGTTTTGGCCGGAAATGGTGCCCCAGTGACCGATCGGATGGGTCTTCACATCTTCTTTTTGAATGGGCCGGCGCAATAGAGGATTGTCCTTTAAGTACATTTGAGCCACCGAGATATAATTGGCGGCCCGCCACCAGGCATCGACCTTTGCAAGATAGTCTTTGGAATCGAACGTAGTTGTCATGATAGATCTCCTTTGTAGTAAAATTTACTTTTATTGTTTGGGTATAATATACCTTTATCTTGTGAACTTGTAAACTATTTTTTTGTAAAAAAACAGGTTTTTGTAATTTCTAGATATTAGTAATTGCTTTTTATATTACCTATATTGGCTATAGCTAAGAATAAACTATTTTAAAATAACGGGTATAATATACCTTAATTAAATAATTTGCAAAAGATTTGCGCCATACAAAAAAGTCATTTTGGCTGGAAAAATGAGAATCAGTCAAGATGGGGCAGATTCATCAGACAAGCAAACTCGTTGTTAATATTTTCACAAAAAGGGTTGACGAAAAAAATTTTCTATGGAATAATACGAAATTAATTAGAAAACCTCCTAGGACGAATCCGTTTTCTGAACAAACAAAAAGCAATTTTTTTTGCTTTTATTTGTGATTATTTTCACCAATATGGATTGGAAGGAAGAAAAACTATGCAAAAAAAGCAAGTAAGCATTCCCTTTTACTGTGTCAACTCACAGGTTTTATGGAAAGAGGAAGCAGCGGTTGAACATGCGGTGCTGATTGATCAAAAGATAGCTGAGCTTGGCATCGATGCAATTTTTACTGCCTGTGCGAGAGATATTGCGAAAATCAACCAAGCAACGAACCGGCTTTTGCTTGGTGTCGTCTTTGAGGAGCATTCGATCAAGGAGCTTGAACGGTTAAAAAAAGAGGGCGCAGATCTTTTGATCCTCGACCAAACCGGTTCTTCCGATCAATTAAAAAAAGTTTTGAAGGCAGCTCAAGCGCTGCAGTATTTGACCTTGCTGCGTACGGAAAATCCATACGACCTGTCAGCAGCCTTATTGGACCATTTAGACATTTTAAAATGGAAATTTGCCAATAAACGAGCAGCAGAAACTATTTTTAATGATCCTTCTGCGGAGCAAAAGCAGCTGATCAGACAGCTGAAAAAAGACTATCCGCAGTTGTCTATTATTTATGGTGCGGATGCAATTTCGGCGAACACCGTGCTGAATGGATTGCTGGCAGGAATGGACGGTGTGGGTGAGGTCGATTGCACTGAAAGCACGCACAAAACTAGACGGGAAATGCTTAAGCTGGTCCACGATTACAAAAATGTTCAGACTTTTTTGAATTCATAGCAGGATTGACGTATACTCTTCATAAATCAATCGACATGACTATGGAGGCACCGATGAGTTTAGCAGATGACAAAAGATTGCTGGTAGAGATTTCTTCGCTGTATTATGAACAGGGACTAAAGCAGGAAGAGATCGCTAAGAAAGTTAAAATCAGCCGTTCATTAGTATCAAAATATTTAGTAAGAGCCAGAGACGAAGGCATTGTGGAGATCATTATCCATGACAGTTACGCTAGTCCCTACCGATCTCTGGAAGAAGAGCTGCAGAAAAAATTTGTGCTGAAGGAAGTACTGTGTGTCGATACGGCCGACCGTGGCATTCAAAACAAATTGTTGGGGATCGCAGCAGCCAAATATTTGTCCAGAGTCGTGAAGCCGGGCTATACAATCAGTGTTTCCGCAGGTACGACTGTTCATGAAGCTGCTGTTAATTTTCCAAAACAACAGCACCCCACTCTCACATTTGTACCGTTAGTCGGCGGAATGGGGATGGAGCATATCACGATTCAGTCTAATCGGGTTTGTGAGTTGTTTGCTTCGCGCTGCGGAGGAAAAGTGACGGAGCTGCATGCGCCGATTACAGTGGACGACAAGGAAGCCAAAAGAGTGTTATCTAGTCAATCCTTTATCAAAAAAGTTTTTGAAGAAGGTCAGGCGGCGGATATTGCGTTAGTAGGTATTGGCGGCATCCCTATCTATTCTACGCTAACGGATGCGTATTTATCTGACCAAGTGAATGAAGATTCCGAGTATTCGCAAGAAAAGATTGCTGGAGACATTTGCTATAATTTTATTGATCATGCAGGAAGACTGGCTGACTGCTCGTGGAATGAACGGGTGATCGCCATCGATCTGGAGAAGCTCAAACAGGTTCCGTTGAAAATCGCGGTTTCTGGTGGAAGGGAAAAAGTTGAGGGCATACGAGCGGCACTCGCCGGGAAATTAGTGGATGTGTTGATTACAGATGAAAAAACAGCAAGAAGATTGCTGGAACCTTAATCAGCTATTTTTCTGCATTTTAAGCTTTGCCTATTCAGTATGAGGCACTTCTTTCTTAGAGGTGTCTCTTTTTTTCGTAAATTTACTGTTGCTCAGCTATAATACAAGAAGAAAATACCGTAAACCAAAATGGTCTCTAGGATCGACAGCCATTTTAAATTTACTGAAAGAAGGGTCTAAGAATGTCGCTGAAAGAGCGAATTATTGCAGAAAGCCAACGATTGGGTATTGATAAGATCGGATTTGCCTCTGCTGAGCCTTTTACAGAGCTGGAGGCGTCGCTTCGGGAACAAAAGGCACGGGGATATACTTCCGGCTTTGAACATCCGGTGATCGAAGAACGAATCTATCCAGAGAAAACCTTTGAACAGCCCAAAACGATTATTTCAATCGCCTTAGCGTATCCAACGAAAGCACGAGAGACGGTTCCCAAAGATGAAAAGCGCGGTATGTTTGCCCGGGCTTCTTGGGGAATCGACTACCATGACATCTTGCGCGATCGATTGAATCGGCTGATCGATTTTATTCAAACAGAAGCCAAGACACGTCAGGAATCAGAAAATTGGCGGTTCGCCCCTCAAGTGGATACAGGTGAGCTGCTTGATGTATCTGTTGCTCAACGAGCTGGTCTTGGATTTATCGGTCGCAATGGGTTGCTGATCACAGAGGAATTCGGTTCGTTTGTCTATTTAGGGGAAATCATCACCAATATTGAATTTGAAGTGGATGACCCTATCCCTTTTGGCTGCGGGGACTGCATGCGTTGTATAAATGGATGCCCAACCAAAGCATTGTTGGGAGACGGCCGGATGAACGCGCAGCGCTGTCTTTCCTATCAAACACAAACAAAGGGGATGATGCCGGATGAATACCGAAAAAAAATGCGCAATGTCATTTATGGCTGTGATATTTGTCAATTGGTTTGTCCCTACAATCAGGGAAAGGACGTCCATTTTCATGAAGAAATGGAGCCTGAGATCGATACCGTTTATCCTAAACTAAAACCGATGCTGCAGCTGTCCAACAAAGAATTCAACAAGCAGTTTGGTCATTTGGCTGGCTCTTGGCGCGGCAAGAAACCGTTGCAGCGCAATGCGATCATTGCTTTAGCGAACCTAGGCGATCGCAGTGCTTTATCAGAAATTTTTCAAGTGGCAAAAGACGATGTTCGGCCGGTTCTTCGTGGAACAGCGGCTTGGGCCATTGGACGTTTAGGCAAAAAGGAAGCTGAAAAGTGGCTGGCTTCTTTGCAGGAATTGAAAGAGCAGGAACAGGATGAAGCAGCGTTGCTGGAGATAGAGAAAGCGCTGGAGATGCTGGAATAAAAGTAATAGAGTAGTGAAACAAGGAGCGCCCTCGTTTTTTGAGGAGTGCTCCTTTTTTGGATCATTGATTGAAATTTTATTAATAGCGACACTAAAGTTTGCGATAATGATGGAAGGAGGGAGTATGAATCATGAAGCTCGGACGGTTTTATGAGTTTGAAAATACCTTGATTCGCTAAGAAAGATAATCAAAAAATGCAGTTAAAGAAGAGAGACAAACTATTTTGCGTAAGTCTGACGAGTAGACTCGTCATAAAAGAGATCACTAGTTGCTGTACTAACGAACAATTGCATGAATCATCCTGCACTTTGACGGTTGTACAAAGGAGGCTGGTCAATCGATTTCGGTATTCGGCTTCGTAAAGGCAAAAAAATTGGTTGATCGTGAGGATATTCCATTAATGGGAGTGGAGAGGCTTATAAAAAGTCCTTATTACCATTATTGATTGCATGAATCATCTTGCAACAAGTATGATCCTTGAAGGTTCTTTTTCAGTTTAAGATGTACATAGAAAGAGAGAAAGAAGGTCATAGGATGCAACTAGTGAATGGGTACAAGCTAATGGAATATGCAAAGACAAACGGCTTGGTGCTGCCCGCATTTAATACGACTAATTATGAATTGACAGCTGCAATCATCAAGGGGTATGAAGCAACAGGCTTGGGCGGCTATATTGCGATCTCATCAAGTAATTTGAAACTTTCCAGTCCTAAAATCATTGCGGACATGGTCAAAGCAGTCATGAAGGACGTTTGCACACCGATTGCCCTGCATTTGGATCACGGAAAAAGTTTTGAAGACGTGAAAGCGTGTATCGATGCAGGATTTACTTCGATCATGGTAGATGCTTCTCATCTTCCGTTCGAAGAAAATATCGAGGAGGTCAAACGAACGGTGGAGTATTGTCATTTTTACGGGATTCCAGTTGAGGCGGAATTAGGCGCGATCGGCGGAAAAGAGGATGACCATATCTCTGAAGAGGATGCGAAGACAAATCCAGCGGATGTGCAGGAATTTGTTGAACGGACCAACATTGATTTATTGGCAGTGGCCATTGGAAATGTTCATGGGATGGATATGCAGCCGCAGCTGGACTTTCCATTGCTGGAGGAAATCGCTCAATTGTCATCTGTTCCTTTAGTTTTACATGGAGGATCAGGGATTCCTTTTGACCAGGTGAGGAGAGCCAAAAAACAGAACCTGATCAAAGTCAATTATGGATCTGATCTGCGGCAAGCCTTCATTCGAACCTTCGGCCAAGCCTACGAAAAAAATCACAACGAATTCGACATCAATTCATTATCCAAACAAGCCATCGTGAATGTCGAAGAACGTGTGAAAGCAATCATTGCAGAAGTAAACGGAAAATAGTTTTAAAAAAGTAAAGGAGGGGGAATATCGTGTTAACGAAACGACAAAAAGCAATCATCAAAGAATTTGAAACACACAGCCCCTCTTTTTTAACTGCTGAATATTTTGTTGATAAATTTGGTGTCAGCATGCGAACCATCCAATCAGACATTAAAGCCGTTCGAGAAGAACTAGCAAAAAACGGGTATGCAGAATTACGGTCTGTCGCTTCAAAGGGAAGCAAGCTGCTGATCCATGATTCTCAGATGTACCAAAAGATGCTGTCTGAAGGAGAAAATTCGTTCGAGCAGCATCAGTCAGACCGGGTTCGAAAATTGTGTCTCTTATTGTTGAATTGTAAGAAGCCACTTAGTCGTCCCTATTTAATGGAACGCCTGTTCATTGCTTCCTCAACGTTAAATTCGGATTTGAAAGAAGCAGACAAGCTTTTGTCAGGCTATCAGCTGGTGATTGAACGAAAAAGAAATTCTGGTATCGCCATCGTCGGCAGCGAGTACAACAAGCGAAAATGTTTGCTGAAATTGGGCCATATTGAAATGCACCAAAACCAAAGCAGCATAGCGAATCAAGAGAATCTGCGTCAGGATATTGAGAAAATTTTAGTCAGTATTCTGTTGAAACACCACTACCATATTTCAGAGACGCTCTTTCAAAATCTGATCGTCCATATCGAAATGGCGATCAAACGGATGAACAGCGGGTTTTATATTGGTTCTAATGAGCTGGAGGTATCTGAAGTATTTGATTCCGAGATCGAAGTATCTGAAGAGATTTTTGATCGATTGTCAGAACGCTGCCATTTTAAAGTTTCGCAAGAAGAGATCATCAATTTGGCGATCTATATCAAAGGAAAAAGCGATTATGAGAATGATGATTACATCTCAGAAGAGGTCAATGCTTTTATTCTGCATTCTCTAGACGAGATCAACGAGAAATTCGATATCAACTTTACTCAGGAAATTGACTTACGGATCTCACTGGCCTTGCATTTGATGCCTTTGCTGACCCGAATGGAATATAACATCCAAAATGAGAATCAGCTGTTGGATCACATCAAGCAGTCGTTTCCATTAGCATTTGATATTGCTGCTTACATGTGTCTGCTGCTGCAGAAAAATATCGACAAACGAATCGAAGAAAGTGAAATTGCCTATCTGGCAATTTACTTCAATCAATATTTAGCGAAATACAACGATATTTCTGGGAAAAAACGTATTCTGATCATCACTAGCTTGAAACGCAGCGAAAGTGTTTTACTGCGGCAACGCTTTGCCACCTGGTTCGCGAATGAGATCGCTATTTTGACTTTGTTGAACACTCACGAAGTCCACTCGATCGACGTAGAGGATTACGACGTGATTTTTACTACCGAACAGACGGAATTGACTGAGAATATCGGTGCGATATTGATCAGCTTCTTCCCGAGTGAGGCAGAATACTCGAAGATCAAGCTGGCTATTGACGGATTTAATGACAAATTTGAGATCGTTAATTTGTTTGACGAAGAACTGTTTCGCTATGGCCGATTTTCGACCAAACAAGAGGTTTTAGACAAAATCTGTTCTATTTCTGTTTCGAAGGTCGGTGATAAGGTCTTCCAACTGAGAGAAG
The DNA here is from genome assembly GCF_004309355.1 of Enterococcus florum. Taxonomy (GTDB): domain Bacteria; phylum Bacillota; class Bacilli; order Lactobacillales; family Enterococcaceae; genus Enterococcus_A; species Enterococcus_A florum. The sequence continues at coordinate 29,244 of NZ_BJCC01000031.1, forward strand.
CAGTGGGGCTTCGAGAAGGATTGGGCAGCAGTTATTTTGGCAATGGAATCGCTCTGCCTCATCCAATCAACCCGATTTTAGCAGAGACCTTTGTCTCAGTGATTTTGCTAAAGGATGAGCTGGAATGGGATTCCGACGGCAACAAGGTGCGTCTGGTCATGCTGGTAGCGATCGAAAAAAACAATGCCAAAGTTTTTCAATTGTGGAACTATCTTGGAAAAATTATTCAGGAAAAAGGGTTTGTTGACCGATTGATCAAAGAGCCTACTTTTGAAAATTTCAAAGAGAATCTATCACAGTTATTAGATGAATATATTTAAAAAGTTGAGGAGGAGTAGGAATGAAATTCATTTTTGTATCTCATGGCGACCTAGCTAAAAGTATGTTAGCCAGTGCGCAAATGATCGTCGGCGAACAGGCGGAGGCGACAGCATTCGGTTTGTATCCCAAGGATGATATTGGGGGATTGAAGGATCAGATCAAGCAAGCCATTGATGACTTTGGCGGAGGAAATGACGTGATTTGTTTTACCGATCTGTTTAGTGGAAGTCCTTTTAATGCAGTGGTCTCGATGATGGGAGAGTATCCGATCTACCATATTACTGGGATGAACTTGCCGATTGTTTTAGAGGCCTTTATGTCGAGAATGAACGACGAACTTACAGCACGAGAGATCGCAGAAAAATTATTGAAGCAGGCACCTGAGACGATCATCGACGTGAATAATTATCTAAGTGTGAATTTAGAAGAAGAAACGAACTAAAACGAGAGAAGGAGTGAATGAAATGAAGAACATTGTATTTGCAAGGGTGGACGATCGCTTGATTCATGGAGAGGTTGTGACAGCCTGGACACCGAGTTACAGCATCAACCACATTATTATCATTGATGATGTCGTTGCCAGCGATCCGTTTCAAAAGCGCATTTTGAAAGCGTTGGCGCCGACAAAGGTGCGGGTAGACGCCTTTACTACTGAGGAAGGGATCGTTGAGTTGAACAAGCCGTTCAATGAAAAGGAACGAGTTCTTCTGCTCACTAAAACGCCCATCACGTACGCGAAACTGGTGGAAGGAGGGATCGAATTACCCCAAGTGAATTTAGGGGGCATGGGGATTCGTGGTGAGCGTCAACCGTTTGTGAAGAATGTGGCTTGCGACAAGGAGGAGATCGAAGCCATCCGTCAAATGGTAGAGAAGGGGATTCATGTGTTTTATCAATTAGTACCAGAACAACGTCTAATTGAAATCACGAACTTATTGTAATTAATAGAAAAAGGAGGAAAAGTGTATGTCCATCGTTCAAGCGTTTCTTTGTGGGGTCGTTTATTTTCTGGCAATTGGGAATCTGCCATTCGTCGGGCTGTGGTCGTTGCAGCGGCCATTGGTCTGCGGACTGATCACAGGTATTATTTTAGGAGACCCGCTGACAGGTGCCATGACCGGAGCGTCTATCAACTTAGTTTATCTTGGCTTTATTTCCGCAGGGGGATCAATGCCAGCCGACATGGCTCTTGCAGGTATTTTAGGTACAGCCTTTGCTATTACTGGTGGGTTAGACGCGGAAACTGCCCTATCTGTTGCAGTTCCGATCGGTTTGTTGGGAACCATCGTTTGGTATGGTCGAATGACTTTTGGTTCTGTTTTTGTTCACGTGGCGGATAATTATATCGAAAAAGGAGAGTACCATAAAATTTGGCGGGCGAATGTCCTGTTCCCACAATTGATGACTGCATTAATGACGATTATTCCTTGTGGTCTAGCTGCTTACTTCGGTGCAAGCTATATTTCTGGTTTTATCGAGGCATTGAGTGGAACGGCATTGACGATTTTCACAGTTATTGGCGGTATGATGCCGGCACTCGGGGTAGCGATCACGCTGCAATACATTTTTAAAGGGGAAGCACGAGTATTCTTGTTCTTAGGATTTATCTTGGCAACGTATTCAGGACTGGATCTGTTGCCGTTAGGTGTAATCGCAGGATTGTCTGCATTGATCTACGTTCAAGCGACAAGTCATAAATCTGATTCAGAGGAGGAAGAAATCTATGAGTAAAGAAGTGGAAGGAAGTTTGATTCGTAAAAAGGATTTGTTCCGCTCTTGGCTGATTTGGGAAAATCTGCCGCAAACCTGCTACAACTATGAGCGAATGATGGGGCAGGCAGTGGCTCATGTGTTTGTTCCGATCTCCAAACGGCTGCACAACGATAATCCAGAGAAGAAAAAAGAAATGATGAAACGGGAGATCGAATTTTTCAATGTTCATATCGAATTTGGTGCTTGTATCATTGGGATGATCATTGCTCTGGAGGAACAAAAGGCCAAAGGAGTAGAGATCCCCAGTGAGTTTATTACCAGTTTGAAAACCTCCTTGATGGGTCCTTTGTCAGGGATCGGAGATACAATTTTTCAAGGGGTATTGATTCCGATTCTATTGGCGATCACGATCGATTTGACACTCAAAGGCACGATTTGGGGTTCGATCATCTATGCGGTAGCGATCATTGCGATTGCTTGGGGCATGAGCTACGCTAATTTCATGTTTGGCTATCGAGCCGGAGCAGATGCGATCATGGACTTTCTCGAGAAGGGTATTTTAAACAAGGTTCTTCGCGGTGCTGAGATCATGGGTTGTATGGTAATGGGCGGCTTGATTTCCAGCTATGTAAAAATGCATGTGGCTTTAGAGATCGCCAGCTCCACCACGACATTCAAAGTGCAGGAGCAATTCCTGGATGCCGTCATGCCTAACATTTTGCCTTTTGCATTCACAATGCTGATCTTCTGGTTGATGAAACGCGGCTGGTCATCATTGAAGGTAATTGGCTTAATCGTGGTCGTCGGTATCGTCACTGGATTCTTAGGAATTCTAGGATAGATTGGAGATTTTTTGAATGAAAGCCATCGTAGAAACTGGTGTCAAGCAATTGGAGATTCAAGAATTGCCGACTCCTGTGATTAAAAAAGATGAAGTTTTAATGAAAATTCGAGCGAATGGATTATGTACCAACGACATTCGCGACTATTTGGGGGACACGGTTTACTCGTTCCCCCGAGTAGGCGGTCATGAATTTAGCGGGGAAGTCGTTGAGATCGGTTCTGAGGTCGATCCAGCACATTTCCAAGTGGGCGACCACGTTGTGAAATACATTATCCCCTCTTGCGGTGAATGCCATTATTGCAAAATCGGGCGTGAAAACCTCTGTGTTGAGGTGGCTTCATCCCCAACCTTCCAAAAACCCGACGGTATTTCAGGATTTTTTGGAATGGCTCAATACATTGCTGTGAAGAGTCGCGACTTGTATAAATATCCTAAAGAAGTTCCTTTTACGCACAGTGCTTTTACTGAACCATTGGCGTGTGTTGTCAACAGTGTAGAACGTGCGAAGATTCTATTCGGACAAGATATCGTGGTTATCGGTGGTGGTGTCATGGGTCTAATGCATGTGATGCTGGCGAAGTTGCAGGGAGCGCGAGTCATTGTCAGTGAACCAAATGCTGAAAGACGTACACTTGCAGAAAAACTAGGAGCCGATGTGACGTTTGATCCGACACAGGGGGATGCAGTTGCTTTTGTGAAGCAACAAACAGAAGGACGCGGGGCAGATGTAGTGTTCAATACGACAGCTTTGCCGATCATTGCTCAACAGGCCATGGATTTCACGGCTACTGGCGGACAAACCTTTATGTTTAGTTCTTTGCATCCCAACGATCCTGTTCCAACGAACATGGGCGCGTTGCATTCTTATGAAAAAGTCATTACTGGAACAGTCAGTCCAACGATTCGAACCTTTTATCGTTCGGTACAGTTGATTGCTAAAGGATTAGTCGATATCACGCCGTTGCTGGATAAGACCTTTGAGTACACGGACGCTGTAGACGCTTTTGAATACGCATTAAAACCAGAGACATTAAAGACGATCATCACCTTTGACTAAAGAAAGCAGGAGTAGCGATGAACCAAGCAATCTATGTAGGACTAGACATCGGAACGACAGCGATCAAGGTTTCAGCTGTCACACGCCAACTAGAGGCGGTCTACGAGGAACAGTATGCATATGATTATCTTACTCCGCAAAAGGGCTGGACTGAAATCGAACCGGATACTTGGGTAGAGATCGTGTTGGAAGGGCTCAAGGATATGTTCCAACAGATCCCTGCTGAAACGGTCGCCGGTATCGGAATCACCGGACAGATGCATACGACCGTGTTTGTAGACAAACACGGTCTTTCAGTTCGGCCGGCTATTCTGTGGAATGATAATCGCACGAAAGAACAGATATCACATATTAAACAACGATTGGAAACAACGAAGCCCTCCGCGCACATTGCTAAAATCGTATCGACGGGAAGCCCATTGGCCAGTCTTTTATGGCTGAAGGAAAATGAACCAGAGAATTACCAGAAGACGGCCAAAATTCTAATTGCAAAGGATTATGTCAAGCTAAAATTAACCGGCACTTATTCCACTGATTATTGTGATGCTTCAACGTCCTCTTTGTATGATTTGACAAAAGATGACTGGTCAAAAGAGGTGCAGCAACTCTTTGAGTTCAACGAGTCACTTTTTCCCGTGATTAAACCGGCCTCAACGATTATTGGCCAGTTGACTTGTGAAGTATGCACATTATTAGACATCGAAAAACAGATTCCGATGGTATCTGGAACAGGAGACAATGTTGCTTCAGCGCTTGTATCAGGCAGCTTTGAGCATGACCAGCCTCTAGTGTCTTTAGGAACCTCGGGAGTCGTAGTGATTCCTAATAGTCATCATCAGTTAAAACAAACCGGCAAAAATGTGGTGGCAAAAATTACGGAAGATGATCAATCGATCATTACGCAAGGGACCGTTCAAGCAGGAGCGAAAGTAAATAGCTGGTGGATGGAATCGATTCTACATAGCGACCATTACTCAAAAGCGCAAGCACAAATTCCTAAAGAGCTTTTAGGAGAGAACGAGGTGCTCTTTTTCCCGCATATGAATGGCGAAAAAACATTGTTTTCCGACCCTAGCTTAAAAGGAGCTTTTGTGGGACTTGGGCTGGAGACGACTCGCGAAGAAATGTATTTGGCTGTCTTAGAAGGACTGGCCTACGGAATTCGACAATTGTTCCGATCTATGAAAAATGATGAACAGCCCGACTATTTTACGATTGTCGGTGGTGGCGCAAAAAGTGAGCTGTGGATCGAAATTTTTGCAAACGTCTTAGGCCGCCCAATCAAACGTGTCCTAGCTTCCCAAGAAGCGGTCCACGGGGCTGCAATCTTAGCGATCATGGGTGTAGAAGGTCATTTTACCTTTCCAGATAGTGAATTTCAGATGATCGAACCTCACACATCCTTAATAAAAAAATACGATAAAGCTTACCAAAAGTATTTAAAACTGACGCAAATGATTTTACTTGCAGGAGGGAAATGAAATGAAAGAGTGTCTACTCTGTGATCGTCCATTAAAACTAATTAAGTTCAAATCTGCAGAAGGCTATGTATGTAAACAATGTTACGAGAAGGTCAGCTTAAATTTTACTCAAACGATCAAAAATCAAACAAAGGCAGAGCTTCTTTCTACATTAGAAAACACCGAAGAAGCAAACGACTCTGTCTCCTTTGAGATCACTCGAAAGATCAATCAATACATCCTTTTCGACGACAAGCACCAGCAACTGTGCTTGCCAAATCATAAAAAATATACAAAAGATGAGTTGAAACCGGAAGTCTATCCCTTCTCAGCAATCGTGAATTGTCAAATCGACGAAGAGCAAGTCGAAAAAGTAGTCAAGAAAAAGAAGCAAGCGTTAGGCTGTATTAAAGTAACGCTTGTGCTTCAAGAGGAAGATCAGATTTCAAGGGATATCTGGTTGATACCGAATTTGATCAGCACCTCCAGTATGCCGTACAAAACAATGCGATCCTTGGCTCAAAACATCGTTCAAGAGGTGGAACGGTCGAAACAAGAGGTGGCTGTATGTTAGCGGGATTACGAGGGGTTCTTGCCAACGCGCGAGCTGAAAAAACAGCGATTGCTGCCTTCAATGTACCAAATCTGGAAATGGTTCGGGCTGCCATACAAGCGGCTGAGGAATTGGAGAGACCTGTCATTTTGCAGCATGCGCAAGGACATGACTCACTGATTCCGTTGGAAGAAATTGGCCCGATCATGCTTGATTATGCTAAACGAAGCAACGTACCTGTAGTCGTTCATCTCGATCATGGCAAAAGCTTCGATGCGATCGTTCGCGCTATGAAAATGGGGTTCACCTCGGTCATGATCGACGCCTCTGACTTGCCATTCGAAGAGAATATTGCTCGTACAAAAGAGATCGTAAAAATTGCCCATAGTTTGGGTATCAGTGTTGAAGCAGAGTTAGGTCATGTCTTCACCTCTTCTCTAGGTGGAGGTGAAGGACGAGCACCAGATGATGAAAAAATAGGTGAAACGGATATCTATACGGATCCTAAACAAGCCAAACAGTTTGTTGCTGAAACCAATGCGGACTGTTTAGCTATTGCATTCGGAACTGTGCATGGGATTTATTTGAAAGAGCCAAAATTAGACCTGAATAGAGTAAAACAAGTCTATGAGGAGGTTGGGATCCCCCTAGTGATGCATGGCGGATCGGGTGTAAGCGAAGAAGACTATCAGATCGCTATTGATAATGGGATCACTAAAATAAATTATTATACGTATGCTAACAAAGCAGGAGCGGCAGCTCTTGCTCATTATTTGGCTCAGCATTCGAAGGAGTACTTTTTAGAGGACTGTGTTGAAATGACGACAAAAGCGTTGAAAAGTGACTATCAAAAAGCAATCAACAGCTTTAACAGAGGAGCAACCTCCTACTGAGTAAAAAGCACCTCATCCGGACAGAGTATTGACAAAAGACTCTATTCGGATGAGGTGTTTTTTACTGAACGGTTTTTTCATCCATGATTGGATTTACTGCACCACTCGAAATTGTTTTAGATGTCTCTTGCTTCGGGTCTTTCTCTGGAAGCATCTGATTTTTCAAGGTCAAAAGATACGATGATTGTCGGAAGACTTCAATGAAACACCAGGCTGTAGGGATCGTCATCAGAATGCCGCCGATGTTCAGTAGGCCTTTCACAGAATCCATTCCTCCAGAAGAAACTAGTAGAAACGCGATGGAGGTGACAATGACTCCCATCAAAATCTTGATGTTCTTTGGCGGTTCGTCATCGATCTGCATCGTGCAAACACATAAGGAAGACAGAACGGAGCACATCGGGTCTGCCAGTGTACAGAAAGAGCAGATCACAGCGATCAGGAAAATAAACATCGCGATTCGTCCAAAAGGCAAGGTAGCCAAGACTTGATAAACAGTGGTCTGCATACCGCTGGTACGGATCATCTCCCAGATGTCCAGTTGGCCAGAGGTTTGAACGTGCATAGCCATTCCACCAAAAACACCGATCCAAACAATACAAAAGACGGAGGGCACCAAGATATTCACCATCAAAAACTGGCGAACCGTTCGGCCCTTAGCCATGCGCGCTAAAAACATGCCGATGACCGGCGCATAGATAAAGAAGGAATTCCAAATAGTGATGCTCCATTCATTGGCCCATTGGTCCTGCGGCGCCAACGTGTTGTTTCGGGTGATCATGGTGAAGAAATTGTCAAACATATAACCAACGGATTCAGTGCCTATTTTACCGATAAACTGAGCGTCGCCGGCAAGCAGGAGATAGACCAGCAGACAAGCAAAAATGACCATAGTGATATTGGATAAATTTTTTAAGCCTTTCGACATACCGGCAATGCAGGTCAAAATGAAAAACATCCCAACTCCGATCGCTAGAATCAGCCAAATAACTGGACCCTGCCGGAGATTAAAAATACTTTCAAAGCCGGCACCTAATTGAAGCAGACCAGCACCCATCGAATTAGAAACGGCACTCGCCAGACAAAAAATCGCAACTATGTGGATGAGGGCGTTTAGCCAGGGAATTCGACGTTTGAAGGTACACTCAACGAGCGAACCGAACGATAGATTTTTTTTCAGATTGTAGGAGATCAGTGCGAAGAGGACTCCGCATAATGAATATAGACAGTATTGGACAAAGGTCCAGTCAAACATGGCTTGGCTGACCGCAAAAATCGCAGCTCCTCTAGAACCCGCTTCTACGCCAGCGGATACTGGTGGAGTCATAAAATGAAACATCGGCTCGCCCAGTGCCCAAAACAGAACCCCGCAGCCAATACCGCCGCAGATGGCCATGAAGCACCAGTTATGAAATTTGAAATCGGGCTTGGCCTCGGGGCCGCCGATCTTTATGTCACCAAACTTGAATAAAATAAGAGCTAAGGCTGCAAAAATCGCGATGACGGACAACGTGTTGATAAACCAGCCGAAGTTATCACCGACAAAATAGATGGCATTGTTCAACAAGGAGCCGAATTGCTCCTGAAAGAAGATGCCAAAAATGATTTCAACCAGCAGGATACCCATCGCCGGGAAAAAGGCCACCTTGTATAACGTGTATTTCGGTTTCTTATCCATACGTACCTCATTTCAGTTTCTTGTATTTTATTTCACATGAGCGAATAGATAAAGTTGAGTTTTGGGGAAATGCTTTGTATGTAGCGTTCTTTTCGCCCTAGTTAAAGAAGGGATGATTGCTTAAAGGTGCAAGGCAACGCTTTGCGAAACCTTGCACCTATTAGTATATCCGATTTTGTCTTCAAAAAATTGGAAAAAGTGAAATTATAATTTGCCTAGGTTTTTCGCTTGAGCGACACAAGCCTTGATACCTTCAGACCAAGTATCATCGAAGCCCAACTCAACCATTTTGTTGATAGCAGCTAAGGTAGCGGCACCTGGGAGCAATAATTTTTTCTCTAAATCTTTTGGACTTTCCTCTGAAGTCATCAGCATTTCAGCACTGCCCTTCATGGTTTGAGCAAAGATTTGTAGCGCGGTATTGCCATCGATTCCCATGCTGACAGCTTCTTTTACGATGACATCAGCAATGTGGTAGAAATACGCAGGTGCTGCACCGCCAAATGGAATGATGTCATCAATTAGATCGGTTGGCATTTCTTCAACGATTCCGCTGCTGGTTAAGAAGTGATACGCTTTTTGATAGTCTTCCTCAGTTAACGCATTTCCTCGAGCGACAGCATAAGCACCCATTCCAACCTGAGCAGTTAAAGTAGGTACACATTGAACAACCTTCGCATCTTCGCCTAAGTTTTCGCTGAACCATTCGGTACTAATGCCAGCAGCCAAAGTGATAAATACGTTTTTATCTGAATAGACAGGTTTTACCTGCGGCATGATGGAGCGAATGATTTGCGGCAAGACTGCTACTACAACGACCTCAGAGTTTTCTACTAATTCTTCAATAGAATCGTAGGTTTGATATCCTTTTGAACGATAGTCTGCTAAAACCTCGGCATTGATATCAAAGATTCCAATTTCACTTGCTTGGTAGTTTTTGCTCAAAGCCACTCCTGACAAAATGGCTCTGACAATGTTTCCTCCACCAATACATCCAATTTTTGTTCCCATATATAAATCATCCCTTCTTTATAAATACCGAGAGCACCTGCTCCCGATAATCCCCAAATTATTGTGTAAGATCTTCTGCAATTGGTGCAGCCACTTCTTGCCTTCTTTTTGCTGAATTGTTCATGTTTGCTGCATCGCTCAAATTCATATCCTTGGTTTCAGGTGCCATGACAATTGAAAGCACCAACCCCGCTACTGAAATTCCAGCGCAAATGTATAAAGAGGTTTGCAGGCCTAAGTTTTCCAAAACGACTGGTGTAAAGAATGTTGAAACGGCTGATAAAATTCGAGTTAATCCGGTAACGAAGCCTACAGCAGTCGCGCGGATCTGCGTAGGGAACAGCTCGTTAGGGTAAACGAATTCGTGAGAGCCGCCTGCGGTATTGGAAGCACCGAACATAACGAACAAGGCCAGTACCATCCAAAATGGCAGATTTGTATTTGCTGTAAAGCCTAGAATAGTTAACGCGATGGTACATATTAAGAATGAAGCAATTAACGTCGGACGGCGGCCAGCTTTATCCATATACAAGAAAATTGGAACTAAACCAATCAAGTACAAGCAGTTGATAATCGCTGAACCTAAGTACTGCAGGTTGCCGTCAGCGAAGCCCATTTGTTCCATAATGGTAGGCAGGTAAGTACCGATGGCGAAAACTGGAATGATTTGCATGGTCCAGAAAGCTGCCACAAAGAATACCCATTTGCCATACCCATTTTTGAAAATATCCGTAAAGGAAGATTTTTCTGGTTCAATGGTTGGATCACAATCTAAAATGACATTGTCGCCGATTTTGGCTAAAATAGCAGGAACTTCATCCCCACGACCTTTGTTGGTCAACCAGCGAGGTGATTCAGGCATGTTGCGAATGGCAACGGACCAGCCAAAGGTTAATACAGCACTGCTGACCAGCATCCAGCGCCAGGCACCGTCTCCTAAAGGCAGCATTAAGTAACAGACGACATTTGATAATGCGTAACCGATAAACCACAACGCGTTCAAGAAGCCGACAACGTTTCCGCGGTTTTTTTGCGGAGCAAACTCTGCTAGGTAAGGTCCAGCAATGGAGAAGGTTGCACCGACTCCTAATCCTAAAACGAGTCGCAGGATAAAGGCTTGCATGGAGTTTGTTATAAAAAATTGCAAAATAGCTGCTACAGTCAAGAAGATAAAATCGTACATATAGATCTTTTTACGTCCGATTAAATCGGTCAGATAGCCACCGATGATACTTCCGAAAACCATGCCTAATAGTGTGCCCATTCCAATTAATCCAGACATAACGGGGGTCATTGAGATTTGTGTCCCCATTACAGACAGAGCGATCGTTACGGATCCGATCACGTAACCGGTAACCAGTGGGCAGCCTGAACAATAGGCAATTAATTTGAGATGGTACTTATTAAAAGGTACGGCATCCATTGTTACTTCATTGGTGTTCATAGTGTCCTCCTATTTTGATTCTTAATTTTCCAACGTTGGAGATAATTACATGACAGTATCTACATAGTTTCCTAGGATTGATAGGCAATGCTCCATATGCTCAGCTGATGGCGGCTGCAAATCGGCTAAAGGATAGGTGCGGCCTAAGCGTTTATAGGTTTCAGTCCCTAATCGATGATACGGAAGCAGTTGAACATGGTGAAGATGTGTTAGCTTCGTACAAAAGCTGCCGATACCTCCTAATTCTTCGTCTGAATCGTTGATTCCAGGAATAATCGGAATCCGCACGATCAAACGGAAAGGGTGTTCCAGCTCATTGGTTTTCAGCAGATTGTCAAAAATTCGACTGTTGTCACCGCCGATGTATTTTTTGTGTCCTTCTGGTGAGAACATTTTTAAATCGACAAAAGCAGTATCGACATAAGGCAACAGGGAGCTGACAGCCTCCCAAGGTGCGTAAAAGGTGGTCTCGATAGCTGTGTTGATGCATTCTTCCCAGGCTGCCTTTAACAATTCACGGGAAAAAACAGGCTGGGAAAGCATCTCGCCGCCGGAAATGGTCAAGCCGCCACCGGAATGGAAGTAGCAGCAGGAATCTTTGCGGATTTCCTTCATGACATCTTCAACCGACATCACTTGACCATAGGTGCAATGTTGCGCGTGTTCAACTTTAAAGGATTGACTTTCTGGGGTAGAGCACCAAAGACAACGTAGTGGACAACCCTTAAGAAAGACAACTGTGCGAAACCCATCGCCGTCATAGACGGAGCCTCGTTCGATTCGCAGCACCATTCCGGTTGTTGTCGCTTGTTCTTTCGTTCTTTTTCCTACTAGTTGTTCAATCATGGTGATCTCCCCTTTAAGTAAATTTAGCTAACCCAGCCACCAATGGCAGTTCGACCAATAATTTCATCTTGGACTTCTTTTCCTAGTTCAATGTAGAAAGCAGTATAGCCGGCTACTCGGATTAACAGGCCACGATGATTTTCAGGATGCTTCTGGGCATCGATAAGAACTTCCCGATCGACCACGTTAAACTGCACGTGGTAAACATCTAAGGTACATAAGGTTTTCAGCAGGTTCATCATGTGAGAAATTCCTCGTTGTCCTTCTAAAATCGATGGCTCCAGCTTCATATTTAACTGAGTTCCTTGTGTGTAACGAGCATGTGGAATATGACTGACTGATTTCAGCAACGCTGAAGGACCGTTTTTGTCGGTTCCGCCAGTTGCGCCGATGCCGTCAGTTAATGGAGTCCAAGCTTTACGGCCAGAAGGCAACGCGCCAACCCAAGCGCCAATTGGTGTATTTCCAGATACTGGCAGCATTCCGGTAGTCATTTTGCCGAACTTCGTATCGTATTTCTCAAACTCATCAACGACGTAAGTGAAGACTTCCCCAACGATCCAGTCAGCACGTTCATCGTCATTTCCGTATTTAGGTGCTTCTAAGCAAAGCTCTTGAATCTCTTCGTAGCCTTCAAAGTTTGCTGCTAGTGCTTGGCATAATTCCTCCATCGAAACTTTCTTTTCATCAAAGACTAAGTTACGTACGGCAGCTAAGGAATTAATGATGTCGGCTTGACCCACGGTAATGACACCGCCGCCGCAGTTGTATTTCGCACCGCCCATGCTGTAGTCAGTGGCTGATTCTAAGCAATCTGGGAAGCCTAGGGACAGCACCGGAACGGGACGATAATTCATACTCAAGTAGTCTAAGAGTTGATTCCCTGAAACGATCACATCAACGAAATAGCGAATGTGGGTTTTAACAGCTTCAAAGAAATCATCAAAGGTTTTAAAGTTTTTCGCATCTCCTGTTGAAACCGAAACGCGTTCTCCTGTTTTACGACTAACACCGTCGTTTAACGCCATTTCAATGATGCCGCCCATGTTTACATCAGCCATGTCGGTGTATTGCTTCATCCGGCCGGAAAGGTTGGTTTCCACACAACCGCAAGGGTTCCAGTCCCAAGCTTCGCTTAATGGCACACCTTTATTCAGCATCATGCGGATACCTGCATCGTCATGGTAAACCGCTGGCATCGTAAGTCCCATCCGATTAGCTTCACAGGCTTTTTGCAGGAAGGAATCCGGATTTTTGGCAATGCTGTAGCGGACTGACATGTTTGGTTCCTTTAACTTCACGTCCATGGTTGCTTGAATGACCATGTAAGATAGCTCGTTGACTGCATCGTTGCCGTATTGATCGATCCCGCCAGCCGTAACTTGAATCGTCACACAGTAGCCAGCCGCAAATTGGGCAGTTACTTCGTCTTGGAACAGGCTTAATTCAGCGATCTTGATCCATAGGCAATCTAACAATTCTTGGGCTTCATCTTTGGTCATGACGCCATTGTCGATATCGGCTCTGAAGTAAGGATACAAGTACTGATCGATCCGACCTAAGTTATAAGAGGAAGCATTTTGCTCCATGTAAATGGCATATTCGTAGAATAGAATACTTTGTAAAGCTTCGTGATAAGAAGTTGCTGGATGCTCTGGTACACGACGACAAACGGCCGCAATTTTTTCTAATTCGGCTTTACGAGTAGGATCCTCACAGTCAGAAGCCATTAATTCGGCTAAATCGGCATGGCGATTCGCCAGCGTGATAATCCCGTCGCAGACAATAATTTCAGATTTCAAGAAATGAATTTTTTCTAAATCGCCAACCTTGGCATCATCCAGCTTAGCTAAAGCAGCTACCGCTTTTTTGCGAATGCCGCCGATTCCTTCAGAGAGAATCAAATCCCAGGCAGGTGTTGTTTCGCCGTAACCACGCACTGCTTTACGGTCGATGTAAATCATGCCGTTATCTCGTAATAATTTCATATCCTCTGGCGCCATCGCTTGCCAGCGATCCAAGACACAGCGGTTTTTCCAATAATCAGATACTTCTTCCTTAAAGACTTTTTTGCCTTCCTCGCTAAGATAAAACGGGTCAAATTTTCGAGTGCTGATGGTATCTAGCTCGCGGTCCAAGATGGAGCATGAGCTGTCGGCACATAAAATTCCGGCCCGTGGTTTGAAACCAGCACCGCCGACTAATAGCTCGTCGTCTAAAATATAAATATTTTTCTTCTGGCATTGATGTAAGTAACCCGTCGCCTTTTGAATGATCCAAGGCTGACCTTCTGTTTCTTTGAAGCCTTCTGTTAAGTACTTGGCATTATAGACATCCATGTCTACCCGGGTATTTAAATAGCGTTCCCGCAGTCGATCGATTCGATCCATGTAATTACTCACGGTTAAAACTCCTTTTTTATTGGTTTTTCCTTTAGGTTTCTCACAGATCAGCTAATCTGTGAGAAACAAAGGATGAAATATATACGGTTGTTGCTTGGGACAACAACTCTGTTACGCTTTTGCGTGAACAGGTTGGTTTACTTCACGCACGCCGACTTTCAAGGTGTTGCGCAGGTAATCAATACTATCTAAGCAAGCCTGCATTTCTTTTTCACGCGCCACTTCTAACGTTTCGTTGCCGATTTCGTATTCTACTTCGAAGGTAATGCGATCAAGGGGTGCATTTTCTCTTAAGGTACGCAAGATTTTCGCGCAGTCTAGGTCGCCTTTACCGATTGAAGTGCCATAAGAATGTACGCCGTCTGGATCAACAACCAATTCAATGTCACAGAAGTGGCAGCAGTTAGCATATGGCGCCATTTTTTCGATACATGCTTCAGGACCCTCAAGTACGTTCATCGCGTTCATGGTATCCACGCAGGCACCAACCTGTGGGTGGTTTAATTGTTTTACTAACCAGATCACTTCATCGGCGTAAGCATCGCAGTGGTTTTCGATAGACAATGTTAAACCTAGTTCTTCTAATAATGGCAGATTTTCTTTGAATTCGTCGTAACGAACAGCCAATTGACGCATTACGTCAGGATGCATGCAAGTACCGTAAAGTGGGCGAGGACGTTCGATATCAAGGCTGAATTTCACTAGGTCAGCACCCATTGCCTTCGCATTAAGCAACGCGTCCTTAACAGTGGAGTTCACACGAGGATCACATGGTGCGTCGAAGGAAACGTTATATTCTAAGTAGAGATCATGTGCTTTGGCAGCTGCTTTCACTTCAGCTAAGCGTTCTGGGTCCAATGTCACTAGGTCAACGTTGGTGATATGCAAGCCGTCTAAGCCCCATTCAACTGCTAAATCCATTAGCTCTAACAAATTGATTGATTGTTCAAAGGCGTGATCTTCCTGGAACCCCCAGCTTTCGCCTAGCCCGCTTAAGTGTAGTGTGTACGTGTGCATTCCTAGTTTGATTGGTCTGTTTGTGTCTTTCATGGTTTGTAGCTCCTTTAGTTTTTATTTTTTTCAAGTATTCAGTTCCAATGAATCTAGAGGAAACAGCATACTTGAGTTTTTCCAATTGCGATTGAAACTATTTCACAATCTAACTTGTGAAACTTTACCTATAAATTGATACATTTGAAAAGCTGTAGTGAAAATCAACTATTGGGTAATCTCAACGCTCGTTTGAAATTATTTCACAAATAGTGATGTTCCTTAGTTACTACTTATTCTTTTCGATCTATCATTAAGCAAGTAGTATGCCAATTATATTTTTTAGTTGAAATTGTTGATTTAAAGCTCTTTTAGAGGCGGGAGATGAAAGTCAACTAATGCTAAAGGTGCAAAAGTGCAAAAAAATACCGCAAAAAAATTTGCGTTTCTTGAAAAAGTGCAAAAAATTTTGCTTTACTTTGTGATCGAATGTATTTATGATGGAAGTGAGTAAAGCGATGAGAAATGAATAGGTTAAAAAAAATTACTTCAAAAGGGGAGAGAGGATGAGTTATGCAGAAATCATGGAGGTCATTTCTCAATGTGGCCTAGGTGCTGTGCTGCTTTCGAGAGAAAAGCGGATTTTGGCGATCAATGAGATGGGCGATCGTCTGCTACATGGCGAAGGGCGTCTAGTGGGGGCCCTTTTACCGGAAAAAGCTGCCTTATTGTGTCATGAGTCGGATGAACCTTGCTACGTGAACATTGCTTTTGGTGAGTATTTGTGCCGATGTCCGGCACCAGAAGTGACAGATCTGCCGGACGATAGTGAGTTGATTGTTTTTCGAGTCGCGACTAACGATGCCTGCCATGATATGCTGATCACGGTGTTGAACGGCATTAGTGAATCGGTCATTTTATTTGATGGCGAGGGCCGGATCTACCTTCTGAATGATGCGGCCGTTGAGCTGGATTCGATTGTTACTTCAGATGTTTTAGGCAAGCATGTGACTGAGGTTTACCAAGTAGAAGAGGGACAGTACCTCAAGATTCCTCAGGTTATTGAGGAAAAACAGCCGGCTATGAATTTCCGCCAGCGTTATACGACTTGTTTTGGCAAGAAGGTGGATATCGTTGCCAACGTCATTCCGATCGTGCAAAACAGTCAAACCTTGGGAGCCTTCAATGTGATGGAGGACTGGTCAGCCACCAGTGAACTGCATAAGAAAATCATCGACCTGCAGGATAAGCTGATCGTAAAACCGAAACTTTCAAAGGACAAAGGGAAGCCAACGCTGACCGCCAAATTTCACTTTGAGGACATCATTCACATTAGTCATGAGATGAACAAGATGGTGTCCCGCTGCAAGCAAATTGCCCAATCGGATTCTTCGGTGATGATCTATGGTGAAACGGGAACGGGTAAAGAACTGTTGGCTCAGAGTATCCATAATGCCAGTAAGCGTGCGCAAGGACCATTTTTGGCGATAAACTGCGCTGCCATTCCAGAAAATTTATTGGAGGGCTTGCTATTTGGAACGGAAGAAGGAGCCTATACAGGAGCCGAATCGCGAGCGGGTCTTTTTGAACAAGCCAATGGCGGAACATTATTATTAGATGAAATTAACTCCATGAGTATTATCTTGCAGGCTAAACTGCTGCGGGTATTGCAGGATGGAATGGTTCGCCGAGTGGGAGGGATCACAGAAACCCACGTGGATGTACGAGTACTGTCGAATATCAACATTCCGCCTTATCAGGCAGTGGATCAAAAGATCATTCGCCAGGATTTGTTTTATCGTCTGGGTGTAATCAACATCAGCATTCCGCCATTGCGGGAGCATAAAGAAGACATTCCGCTGCTGTCGAAAAATTTCATCCATCGTTTCAATAAAAAACTGGAGCGCAATGTTCGCAACATTGACCAGGCGACCTTGGCTTATTTCAATGCCTATGATTGGCCGGGAAATATTCGTGAGCTGCAGCATGCCATCGAATCTGCGATGAATATTTTGCCTAACGATCAGTCCTTGATTACCGCCGAATATATCCCTGAGCATATTGTCCAATCTGCTAAAGTGGCACCGCATACGGAGCATAAAATTGAAGAGGCGGGCAGTTCGTTAAATAATACGCTGAAAAACATTGAATTCCAGATGTTTCGCAATGCTTTACTGGCCAATAAAGGCAACATTTCAAGAACCGCTCGAGCATTAGGTGTTAGCCGACAGACCTTGCAATACCGAATCAAGCGCAGCGGGATTGATGTGAAGGCGTTGCTGGCAGAAGAGTTGGAAAAACGGTAGTGGGAAAGTTTTCAAACAAGTTAATGAAAGCGTCGGAGTAGAGTGTAGAGGAACGATTTTTTAAGGGAGAAAATCGTTCTTTTTTGCGGTAATTTTATAGAAGAGGATTAAAAAAGTCGATTCGAATCAGGTAAATGAATTGTTCCCTGAGCTTCAGCTTCCAAAAAATAAAGATTTTCAACATACAGTTACAAATTGGCGTAGACGATGAGCAAACAACAGTCTTTTGTAAACCTGAAGCAGGCTTCAGAGGGCTCTGTTCGTTCTTTTCATGTGGTATGATGAACAAGAGCAAATGTTCTGGAATAAACTAAAGTATCGTTGAAGACAGGAGGGCAATGATGGATGAGCAGGTCTTAGAAACGATCATGGGATTGATCATTTACAGTGGAAATGCGAAAAGTGATGCGATGGAAGCCATCGCGGCGGCGAAAACGGGAGATTTTACTCAAGCAGAGAAGAAGATGATCAGCGCCGAGGAATCCTTAGTCCAAGCGCACCGTACTCAAACCGAGCAGCTGGCGGAAGAGGCAAAGGGAAATCATATGGCGGTTACGTTGTTAGCGGTCCATAGTCAGGATCATCTGATGACGACCATGACTTTTATTGACATAGCAAAAGAGATAATCGAGTTGTATAAGCGAGTTGGTTAAGAGAAACTGGAGATGGGAAAACAGTCTCTTTTTTCATGCTATACTGAGTAGTGACAAAATGGGAGGTTTGCAGATGAAGATTACGATTCGCAAGGAAGAGGAAAAGGATTATCGGAGGATCGAAGAGATTACGCGGGAGGCTTTTTGGAATTTATATATTCCGGGGGCGATGGAGCATTATATTGCCCATAGCATTAGAAAGCACCCGGATTATCTGCCGGAATTGTCTTTTGTGATTGAGCTGGAGGGGGACATTATCGGGAGTATCATGTACACACGTGCAAAGGTCGTGGATTCTGCCGGTCAGGAACATCCATTGATTTCCTTTGGCCCGGTCAGTATTTTACCGAAATATCATCGTCAAGGGTTTGGCCGGATGTTGATTGAACATTCAATCGACGAAGCAAAAAAACAAGGATACAACGCGATCATTTTAGGCGGATTCACCTATCATTATCATCCTTATGGGTTCGAAGGTTCGAAAAAATACAACATTGCGATGCCTGACGGGAAGTTCTACACCGGAATTATGGCGCTTCCTTTATACGAGGGAGCGTTGGATCAGATAAGCGGGACGGTTCATTTTTCGGAAGCGATGTATCCTGATGAAGCAGGATTTGCAGAATATGATGCGACTTTTCCGGAAAAAGAGAAAAAGGTATTGCCTTGCCAGGCCAAGTTTGAAGCGGCTGTGAGTGAGATTGATACGGAGAGTTATGAATAGGATAAGCTAAAAAACATAGTAAGATTAGAGGCTGTGACAGCAATGTGCAGCCTCATTTTTTATTTGAATTTTTGCAGGAGTCCTTCCGTCAGCCCATAATAACCTTCAGAATAATAAGGCCGTCATCAAAATCTGCAGCTCATGTTCTTAACATTAAAAGGTTCAGTCCAGTGGGCCTGGCTGTCTTCTGGATCCAATGTTCAAAAGTTCGGTTAGTTATTCCCATTTTAGTCCTTTCTTCTGATTGTGGGACAGTTTTTTATGTCTGCTCATCCGCACACATAGTCTGCACCGAATTATTTCATATCCCGCACCCGTTGAGGGGTCTCGTTAAAATAGTGCTTGAATTTCTGATAGAACTGCGTTTTATTAGAAAATCCGACGTACTCGC
The DNA here is from genome assembly GCF_004309355.1 of Enterococcus florum. Classification (GTDB taxonomy): domain Bacteria; phylum Bacillota; class Bacilli; order Lactobacillales; family Enterococcaceae; genus Enterococcus_A; species Enterococcus_A florum. The sequence goes on from NZ_BJCC01000031.1 coordinate 48,530, forward strand.
TAATCACCTCGATCGGGACCTTGGTCGTCAGCAGCAGGTGATGGGCTTCGTGGAGCCGCTGTTCAATGATCAATTGCTTAAAGGTTTTTCCGGTTTCTTTTTTGATTAAATTAGACAAATAGTTACGATTGTATCCCAGTTCCGTCGCAAGTGATTGCAAAGAAAGCTCTTTTGCATTTTCTTCGATGCGCTGCAAAACTTTCAGTATCGTGACCGTGCTAGTGTTGGAGTGGTAGATCGTTGACAGCTGTGCATGGTAGACCTGCGAAAGTTGGAGAAACAGCACTTGAGAGAAGGCAGTCAGGACTTGATTGCTTAGCCGTGTCTCTGAAAAAAATTCTCGGATCATCTGTTCAAAGGTCAAATGGATCTCAGGATGGTCTGTAAGATCAAGCAGCAGATGATTTTCATGGTATTCAGAATCAAGTACGGTATTGAGTAAGAAGTCATAAGTGACACCTGTATTTTCAATATCGATCTGTTTAAATGCTGAAAGATTGATGTCTGAGGTTTTGAATAAAAAATTGATCAATAAGTCATTTTCACCTAAAGGAAATAATTCGTGCTGCGAATGGCAGTCCAACAACAGGACTTGTTTTTCTTTTAGAACGAGTTTTTCTCCATTGACCAGCTGCTTCGACTCCCCCTGCAGCATATAGTTAAATTCCATGAAATGGTGAGAATGCAAGGGATAATGGGCGAAACGACGGTGTTTTCGAATGATAATAGTTTTGTTTTCCATAAACAGCTTATTCTGGATTTTTAAATAGTTGTGATCCGGATAGTCTTTTTCTTCTTCAAATTCGTCGCACCATATACCGGTTTTTCGTTGCTGCCTTTCTAGTTCATCCAAGGGCAAAAAATAACTCTCAATTTTTTTCATTGGTTTCCCACCTGTATTTTTGATACTGACAGTCTAACATTTTGCCATTGTTTTGTAAACGGTATCATTCTATTCTAGGGATGTAAGTTGCAACGAATGAAGAATATATCAGCATGGAGGAGAGAGTCATGGAAAAAAATTATTATGCACTGGCTAGAGAAATCCCAGTGGAGGATCGGCCGATATCCAACAAGCGATTATCTGGGCTTGGCAATTTTTTCGGGCTGTATGGCGGCGAACATATTGCAGCGACTGAATTTGTTATCGGAGCTACTTTGGTTACGTGGGGTGTGAGTGCTACGAATATTCTGCTGGGACTGTTGGTTGGGAATTTGTTGGCCACTCTTACATACGCCTTGCTTTGTGCACCGATTGCGGTCGATACTAGGCTGACACTGTATTCGTATCTGAAAAAGGTTTTAGGACCGTATATGCAGAAGGTCTACAATTTTATCTGGGGCATCGCTTCGATTGCGATGGCTGCTTCGATGCTGACAGTCTCTGCTTCGGCCGTCAGGGAGATCTTCAATGTGCCGTTGCAAACAAAATGGTATCCGACTAGTGTGACCTTCGTAATCATCGTGATTGTTTTAGGGATTATCGTAACAGTAGTAGCCGCTAACGGATTTGATGCAGTAGCCAAGTTTGCTTCAGTTAGTGCACCATGGATGATTTTGGTGTTCTTCGTGGGTGCTTTGCTTTCGATTCCTACGCTGCTTCAGTCGGCTGGGGTCGCGAGCATTCATTCGTTTGGGGATTTTATGACAATCATGAACACCACAGTTTGGACTGGGACGCCTCTGCCAGGAAATCCGCAGCTGGGCTTGCCTCATGTGATTGCCTTTTCCTGGATGTGCAACCTCGCTTATCATGGCGGCTTGAATGACATGTCGCTCTTCCGATATGCTCGTAAATCAACGTATGGCTATGTTTCCGCAGTGGGCATGTATATCGGACACTTCTTTGCTTGGGGCTGTGCGGGGATTATGGGTGCAGCAGCTGCGTTAATGCTGGGAAAATCGCTGCTGGTTCTTGATTCTGGTGCGGTGACCAATGCAGTAGTTGGCGGCATGGGCTTGTTAGCAGTGATTTTTGCAGGTTGGACGACTGCGAATCCGAGTATTTATCGGGCTGGTCTGGCTTTTCAAACGATTTTTGATCTGGATTTGAAGAAATTGACGTATCTCGTTGGCGGCGTGATGACGGTTGTGGCTTGTCTGCCTATTACAGCCAATGTGATGACGATCGTGAATATCATCGTACTGGTGGTTCCTTCCATCGGTGCCATTGCGATTACAGAACACTGGATCTTGCCAAAATTTGGAGCTACGCGGTATTGGTCAATGTATCGTAAAGAAAAGGTGAATCGGGCTGCCTTGATTTCTTGGTTGATCTCTCTCGCGTTTGTAGTGGTGATGACAATATCGCAAGCGCTGCATTCTTATTTCCTGTTTTTACCTACTTATTTGCTGGCGATGGGATCTTATGTGTTTCTAGCTTTAGCCATGGGAGCCAAGGAGGATTATTCCGCAGAGGTTCTGGAAGAGTCGCGGATTCAATCTGCTTTGCAGGAGCTGATCGAGGAAGAGGAAAAAGATGTGTTGGACAATCGACAAACCAAGGTGCCTAAGTTGGCTCGAATTTTACAGGGATCTTCCTTTGTCTTTTTAGGAATCATTTTGCTGGTCACCGTTGCATCGCTTACTGACATGATCGATAATCAAAGCTTTCGCACGATCTCTATGATCCTGACCTTGTTGTACTTTGTTTGCGGAGCAACTGGAATGTATGTCAGAGAACGAGCTCAAGAGAATGAAGCTGCTGCTCAAGTCGAAGAGCAGCTTTAAGGAGGATTTTAGTGAAAAACGATTATATTGCTGTTGACATAGGGGCTTCCAGCGGTCGTCTGATGCTGTCCCGATTCGAAAAAGGAACCTGGTCGATGGAAGAGCTCCATCGCTTTAAAAATGGGTTCAAAAAAATCGGCGCAAATGACTGCTGGGATGTGGACAATTTACTGAAAAATATAGTGATCGGTTTGGAAAAAGCTAAAAAGAAAGGGATTGATACCTGCTACTTAGGGATCGATACTTGGGGTGTGGATTACTGTTTGCTGGATGAGCGGAATCAGCTGATTGGCGCTCCGATCTGTTACCGCGACAAGCGCACGGAATCCGCGATCGAAGAATTTGACTCTGTTCTTTCTATTCAAAAGCTGTATCAAAAAACCGGCATCCAGCTCCAGCCCTTTAACACGATTTTTCAGTTGTTAAAAGAAGAGCGGTTGATACATGCTCGAAAACTGTTGCTGATTCCAGATTATTTAGGGTTTTGTTTGACTGGAAACATGGTTCTTGAAAAAACCAACGCGTCCACGATGCAATTGTTGAATCTAGATACCAAAAAATTTGATCCGGAGCTGCTCTCGATTTTAGGGATCACAGAAGCGTTGTTTCCGCCACTGGTCGAACCGGGAACGACGGTTGGTCCACTATTGAAGCAAAACTTTCCAGATTATGATCTGCCAGAGACTACCATTCTGTCTGTGGCTTCTCATGACACAGCATCAGCGGTTGCCGCTACCCCAGGCAAGGGGGAAAACTGGGCGTATATCAGCTCTGGTACTTGGTCCTTGATGGGAGTGGAATTGACAGAGGGAATTGCCAATGAGGCTGCCTATCAGGAGAACTTTACCAATGAATGGGGTGTGCAGGGAACGATTCGCTTCCTCAAAAACATTATGGGCATGTGGCTGATCCAAGAGGTTGCCCGCATGCAGGAATATCAGTACTCCTACGCAGAGCTGGCAGAAATGGCTGGTCAGGAGCCAGCGTTCCGTTCATTGATCGAGGTAAATGATCCACGGTTTTTGAACCCTGAAAATATGATCGAGGCGATTCAAGCCTTTTGTCGTGAAACAAACCAGCCGGTACCGATGAGCGCTGGAGAGCTGGCGCGCTGTGTGTACGATAGCCTCGCACTTTGCTACGCCTGTGAATTAAGCAAATTGAAAAGGATCACTGGTAAGGAGATCCGTCAATTGCATATCGTTGGCGGCGGCTCGAAAAATGACTTTTTGAATCAGCTGACGGCAGATGTCTGCGGAATCGATGTCTATGCAGGGCCGGATGAAGCCACTGCCATTGGAAATACTTTGGTACAACTGGTTGCTGCCAACGGATTTGGGACATTAGAAGAAGGGCGGGAAAGCATTGCTCGTTCGTTTGATCTGAAGCGATTTATTCCCGCTTTTTCAGAAGACATTATCGAAGCTTTACAAACATATCAAGCGTTTCATATGGTTGCGCAATAAAGGAGAAAAAACATGAGTAAGACGATTGAAGAAAGATACCAGGAAGCCAAAGCACGTTATGCAGAAATTGGCGTCGACACAGATCAGGCGCTGAAACAATTACAGAAGATCAAAATCTCCATGCACTGCTGGCAAGGAGATGATGTCACGGGATTTTTGAATCCTGACGGGGAATTGACAGGAGGGATCATGGCAACTGGAAACTATCCTGGAGCAGCCCGCACACCGGATGAATTGCGCAAGGATTTGGAAAAGGCCTACTCATTGATTCCGGGAAAACATAAACTGAATCTGCATGCGATCTATCTTGATACCGATGAACCAGTTGATCTTGATCAGATCGAGCCGAAGCATTACAGCAAATGGGTGGAATGGGCGAAAGAACAAGGAATCGGACTTGACTTTAATCCCACCTTCTTTTCGCATCCGATGATGAAGGACGGCTATACTTTGGCGCATCCAGATCAAGCAGTTCGCGAGTTTTGGATCGAACACGGCAAACGAAGCCGCAAAATTGCTGCGTATTTTGGAGAAGCGCTGCAGCAGACCTGTATCAATAATTTTTGGATGCCCGACGGAATGAAGGACAATCCGATCGATCGTCTGGCACCGAGAAAACGGTTGATGGATTCACTCGATGAGATATTTACGGAAACCTTGAATGAGGCCTATACGCAAGAGGCGGTAGAGAGCAAGTTGTTTGGGCTTGGTGCCGAAGCATATACGGTGGGGTCCCATGAATTTTATATGGGCTACGGATTGACACGGGACAAACTGATTTGTTTGGATGCTGGTCATTTTCATCCTACTGAGGTTATTTCCAACAAATTGTCTTCTCTGGCGCTTTTCAGCAAAGGAATCATGCTTCATGTTTCTCGTCCGGTTCGCTGGGACTCTGATCATGTCGTGATTATGGACGATGAATTACAGGAAATCGCCAATGAGATTGTCCGCAATCAGCTGCTGGAAAAAACCAATATCGGCTTGGATTTCTTTGACGCGACCATTAATCGGATCGCTGCTTGGGTCATTGGCACGCGAAATACCCAAAAGGCCCTGCTAAAAGCCTTGCTGGAACCAGTCGAAGAGTTGAAAGAAATGGAGCTAGCCTTTGATTTTACCAGTCGTCTAGTATATACCGAAGAATTGAAAGATTTTCCTTATGGGGATGTATGGAACTATTTCTGCTGCCAAAACAATGTACCGGCAGGTCTGGATTGGCTGGAAGAAGTTCGTACTTATGAAAAAAACGTTTTAAGCGCACGCAGCTAAATGAATCAGGAGGGAAACGCCTTGAGTAAAAAAGCAATATTGACTGCACCTTTTGTTGAAGAAATGGTGGAGGTAACGAGTAATTTATATCGCTTAGGTTGGGATGAGCGAAACGGAGGAAACATCACCTATTTGTTAGAGGAAAAAGAGGTGGCTGAGTATTTGGATCTCCAAAGCATTCAGCGTACAATTCCAATGAATTTTGATGGATCAGCCCTGCGAGGCCGCTATTTCATCGTCACTGGATCAGGTAAATATTTTAAGAATGTTGCAAAGGATCCGGCACTAAACCTAGGAATCATTCGAGTGGCAGAGGACGGGGAAAACGTAGAATTATTATGGGGCTATCATGATGGAGGGGTTCCAACCAGTGAATTGCCTGCACACCTGATGAGTCACATCGCTCGTCTGGAGGTTGATCCGGAAAATCGAATCGTCATGCATTGCCACGCCACGCATCTCTTAGCGATGACTTTCAGCCATGAATTAACTTCAAGAGCAATCACACGAACTTTGTGGCAGATGTGCACGGAATGCCTGGTGGTCTTCCCAGAGGGGGTTCAGGTCTTACCTTGGTTGATTCCGGGATCGAATGAGATCGGAGAGGCGACAGCTGAAAAAATGAAGGAAAGCCGGTTGGTCTTGTGGTCGTTCCACGGGATTTATGGCGCGGGCAAAAACATGGATGAAGTATTTGGCTTAATCGAGACGGCGGAAAAGGCTGCCGAGGTGTACACCTATGTTTGCGCCCAAGGAGGCATCAAACAGATGATTTCGGATGAGCAATTTGAACTGTTGGCACAACAATTCGGGGTAGTACCTAACCCAGAATTCCTTGAAATCGGGGTGGTTCAATGATCAAAAAAGCCATTCGGATGAAGCTGTTTGAAGGTCAGGAGGCGGAATATACCAAGAGGCATCAGGAGCTTTGGCCGGAAATGCGGCAGATGCTAAAGGAACACGGCGCGCTTTCCTATTCTATTTTTCTGGATCGCCAAACAAATGAACTGTTTGGCTATCTGGAAATCGAAGACGAACAAACCTGGCAAAAAGTGTCTAAAACGGCCATCAATCAAAAGTGGTGGACCTATATGAAGGACCTAATGGAAACGAATTCGGATCATTCGCCCGTGACGGAGGAATTGGTCCATGTGTTTGAGCTGTAAAGAGGGAGTGATCCCTTTTTTGCTGCACACTGTTATGTGAAAAATGACACAATAATGGCATGAAAGGACAAAATAATAGGATTGTTCTGATAACGCTTTCTTGATAATATGTGAATGTAAACACAATATAAACGACAAGGAGAGAATAAAATGACAGTAAATCGCATGATTTTAAATGAAACCTCGTATTTTGGCAAAGGGGCCATCAATGAAGTGGCCGTAGAAGCAAAAAGACGCAATTTCCAAAAGGCACTGGTCGTGACGGATAAGGATCTGATCAAGTTTGAGGTGGCGACACGCGTGACTGCTTTGCTGGATGCAGCAGGCTTGGCTTACGAGATTTTTGACGACATTGTACCCAACCCAACGATAGCAGATGTCCAAAATGGAGTGGCTGCCTGCAAGGCTGCTCAGGCGGATTACATTATTGCGATCGGCGGCGGTTCACCGATCGATACCGCAAAAGCAATCGGCATCATTGTGGAAAATCCTGAATTTGAAGATGTATTGAGTTTGGAAGGAACAGCAGCGACGAAGAAACCATGTCTGCCGATTTTGGCTGTACCTACCACGTCTGGAACAGCAGCAGAGGTGACGATCAATTACGTAATCACGGATGAGAACAACCACCGTAAGTTCGTTTGTGTTGATCCGCATGATATACCAGTCGTGGCCTTTGTCGACAGTGATATGATGATGGGCATGCCGAAGGGATTGTGCGCTTCAACAGGGATGGATGCCTTGACCCATGCGATTGAAGGGTTTATTACGAAGGGCGCTTGGGAAATGACGGACATGGTCCATATCAAAGCGATTGAGATTATTAGCCGTTCGCTGCGCGATTCTGTAGCTGGCAATCAGGAAGCCAGAGAAGCAATGGCTTTGGGACAATATATTGCCGGCATGGGCTTCTCCAATGTTGGTTTGGGATTGGTTCATGGAATGGCGCATCCGTTGAGTGCATGGTATGATACGCCGCATGGTGTGGCTTGTGCGACCTTGCTGCCGCTGATCATGGATTTCAACAAGGAGTATACCGGCGAGAAATACCGGGAAATTGCAATAAAAATGGGAATTGACGGGGCTGCGGAAATGCCGCTTGAGGCGGTTCGCGATGCAGCCGTTCAAGCAGTCAAGCAGTTAGGGATCGATGTCGGTATCCCGCAAAGCTTGACTGAACTGGGTGTGAGGGAAGAAGACATTCCAAAAATCGCGGAGGATGCCTTCAGAGATGTCTGCTCACCAGGTAATCCACGTGATGCTTCACTCGAAGAGATTATCGAACTGTATCGTTCAATGATGGACTAAAAAGATAAAAAAGACCTGATCCTCACGGAGCAAAGTGATTCGCTTCAGTAGGGATTAGGTCTTTTTCTTGATGAATCCTCAGCGTCAAGCCCAAAAGTTAACAGAGGATTCAGCCGCGAATCAATCGTTCGATAAATTTTTAATCATGTGATAGATTTCAGGTGAAGTCAAAAAGAAAGCCCTGTGGTATTGGGTCAAAGGGGAATTCACATGAAATTTGAACAGACAGATCTACTAAGAGACATGTATAATCTGATATTGAATCCTCACACGAGAGACTGGGAACGCTCTCGACTAGTGGTCGCTAAGGATGCGTTGGAAAAAGGCGCCAACGTCGTTCGTCGGATCGATGCTCTAGAAGCAGAATTGCGACCTTTAGCCACACGCAACACTCTAACTCCTGATGTAGCTGATTTTTATGCGAAAATAACCCATGCCCCCTCAGCGAACGAAGTCTATGATTTGTCTAAACACACGGTGGAAGCGGCCTATCAAGAACGAGCGATTTTTGCGGGAGGATGCTTTTGGTGTATGATCGAACCCTTTGAAACCAAAGCAGGGATTGTCTCGGTTTTATCTGGGTACACTGGAGGAACTGTAGAACAACCGAGTTATGAACAGGTCAGTGGAGGCTACACGGGGCATGTGGAAGCTGTCGAAATTATTTTTGATACCCGAATCATCCGTTATCAAGAATTAGTCGAGCGTTATTGGCACCTGATCGATCCAACAGATGCGTTCGGTCAATTTCAAGACCGAGGGGCGCAATACAAGCCGATTATTTTTGTGCAAAATGAAGAACAGCGGCGGATCGCAGAAAAATCGAAGCAGGCAATCATTGATTCGCAGCACTATAAGAAGCCGATCGTAACAGAAATCCGACCTGCCAGCATCTTTTGGCCAGCTGAAAATTACCATCAACAATTTTACAAAAAACACCCGCACCGCTATAAACGCATCAAACAAGCCCGGCAGCAATTGTTAGTCTATCAGAAGCTTACTGGAAAGCTCCGAAAAAAATCCTGATTAAGAGGGACTGCGCCATCACTGTCGAAGCTTCGCTTTTAATAAGTGTCGAAAAGAAAATCTACCAGTTCGCTCTCAAAATGGCCTTTCAAACGGTCAATCAGAAAATAAGGCTGTTGTGTGTCAGTCAATAGATCGGCCGAATGAGTGACATACAGGTCGATTGCCTCATTGGGGGATGGGTCATAAATCGTCTCAACAAAGTCAAATTTTTTGAAAAAATAATCAAGCTGTTTCCGCTGCAGCGGGTCGTTGATCGCTACCAGGCCCACCTTGCGTTTTCGTTTTTTCGAGTCCAGCTGATAAAACGGCATCAATGCAAGGGACAACGATCGTGCCATTGAATCGCTGATCGGGCCCATCCACTCCAATCCGTTTCTGCGACTTAAGCTCAAGACAATACGTTTCACTTTTGGGAATAAGACCGTGTATTGTTCAGAATGCAAAATGGATTGTTCTTGCGTAGGCTTAAAAAGCAGCGGCACATTGTTTTTTTGGATCGAATAGTTCAAAAAGGTCGTGATGATGTTGCTCATAAGCGTTTCTTTTTGCTTGTAATCCTCCAGAGCCGGCATCCATTCCAGTAAGCTTTGATGGTAAAAAGTTTCGATTGCCAGGTACAGGGAATGCCCTTCCTCAAGATTTTTTTGATAATACATCAACAAAGGCTGTGCCGCTTGCGACTGGCAATCAATAGCATAAGGATAGTAATAAATAAGATAATTAATAAATTCAACATTTCGAGTAACTTGTAAAGAATCTTCCAGAAAGCTCTTCAGGTATGTTCGGACCTGTTGCTCTGCTTTAGGGAACAGTAATTCCTCAAAGGGGGTGACTGCCAGCCAATTCCCCGTTTCATTTCTTAGTCGGCACACCCCCAAAAGAAGGAAGACCAATTGCTGGTGAATATGATCCTGCAATTCAGCAGCCAATTCTTGCGCCAGCTTTTTTTCGGCCTCAAAGGACTGCTTCGCCATTGACAAGTCAGTGCCTGAAGAACAAATCCATAAAAATTTGATATACATCAGACGAAGGATCGACTCACGACCAGTCAGCTGCATACTTGCTACATTCACAGTGATTTCATAACGAGAGAGGTAAGTGACAAATGGCTTCAATCGGCGGACTGCGGTTGTTTCGCTAATGGAATGAACGGCACAAAAATCGGCTAATTTTTTTTCGGGGTAAACCAAAGACCAGAGCAAAAACTGATAAGGAATGGAACGGTGCCACAGATGGACCAGATAGTTGTCCAAACGGCTGGCCTCTTTATCCCAAAGCAGCTTTTTCTTTTGATCGATCAATAAGGGCTGCTCGCCAATTTCAATTAGTTCCTTGTCTAAATCGAGGAGCAGTTGTTGAAGAAAAACATAATTCATTTTCAATTTTTTACTAAGTGTATGTATGGTGTATTCGCCAACGGGGACCGTCTCCATCCGGTAAAAAAAATCGATTTTCTTTTTCTCAGTATTTGTCAGTAAAACATCTTGAAGCAATAGATACGTCTCCTTTGTAAAGATAGTAAAAGTAATGAATGTTTGTATGTATAAAGCAGCTTATCGATTAAACTTTCGGTAAAAATAATTAATAATAGTTGTTTGTATGATATTTTAACACAAAAAGTTAACTATATATGATAAAAGATCAAAAAAATCCAATCCTATTTTTAATTTAGTGAAATTGAATTATTATAAAAGAACTCGTAGGGCCTCTTCTCTTTGGAGAGTTGGGACTTACGAGTTCTTTCTACAAGTCATTCATTCCTCAAATCATCGCCAGATACTTGTTGGTTTTTTAATCCTTTCAAGGATTGTTCATAGCGCTTGTTGCCGCGATACAGCTCAGTGATCGTCCATACCAGTAGAGCCAAAACAACGAGAATCAACCCATAAGCAATCCAATCTGCGGTTAGCAAATCGGCCGGCGTAGCTTGTTCTCCAAAAAATCCTTCAAGCTGTCCGGGAAGTCCAACGAGGTTCAGATAAGTTAAGCCAATCACGGACAGCCAGCCTAGACCTTTTACCAACCAGTTATTTTTGAAGCGATCCCCCATTTCTGCCTGACTATTTGTCATCATCAGCAAAGGGATCATGGAAAATGGCAAGGCGAAGGCCAAAAAGACTTGGGAGTTGTTCATCAGATTATTTAGCGCTTCGTGCTCTTCAATCGTGCTTTTTCCGCTAGTGAACCAGACACAAAAGAGAACAGGTAAAACAGAAATCAGTCGAGTGACCAGTCGACGCAGCCAAATCGGCATCCGCAGATGGATAAATCCCTCCATAATTACTTGGCCAGTCAAGGTTCCTGTGATCGTGGAATTTTGGCCAGAGGCAAGCAGAGCCACCGCAAACAGAGTGGAGAGCAGGCCTGACTTGGCGATTGCTGCCAGTCCTGCATTGCTTAACGTAGCTGGATCAGACAACGCTTGGTACAAGCCGAAAAACGAAGGATCTTTTACGGTTCCTGTTTTGAAAACAGCCACGCCCATGATAAGCAATAAGGCGTTGACCAGAAAGGCCATTGTCAATTGAATATTCGAATCCCAAGTCGAGAAACGAACAGCCTCCGCGATATTTTTCGGATCATGACGGTCGATTTTTCGTGTTTGCGACACTGCAGAATGCAAATAAAGGTTGTGAGGCATAACGGTTGCCCCGATGATCCCCAATGCGCCGGTTAAAGGTGTTTGTCCTCCGATCATCGGGTGATTTGCGACAGTTGCAGGTGTCGGAATCAAACCTTTGATAACATCGCTCCAGACAGGATTGGACAATACGACCTGATAAACAAAAACAAACAGAATTACAAAAATCAGGCAAACTACCAGCGCCTCGATTTTACGAAAGCCGATTTTGGTCAGCAGCAGCAACAAAAGGACATCAAAGATCGTGATTACGACGGCAACGAGCAACGGGATGTCAAATAGCAAATACAACGCAATGGCTGCTCCGATTACTTCCGCGATATCAGTCGCCATGATCGCCAATTCAGTCAAGATCCAAAGTACCAGCCCCAAGCGTTTGCTGGTTCGAGCACGAATCGCTTGTGCCAGATCCATTTGGCTGACGATTCCTAATTTTGCTGCCATATACTGCAAAAGCATGGCGATCAGGCTGGACATTAAAATGACCGACATTAACAAATATTGAAAATTTTGTCCACCAGTGATCGAAGTTGACCAGTTGCCCGGGTCCATGTATCCAACGGCTACTAAAGCACCCGGTCCTGAATAGGCGAAAAGGGTCCGCCAAAAGCCGCGTCCCTGAGGAACCTTTACGGTACCGTTGATTTCTTCTAAAGAAGTTCCATTTGTATGATGGATCAACCGTTGTTTATGGTTTTGTTCTGTCTCTTTCAACACACGTTCATCCTTCTTTCACTACGTATCATATACCTGAATGAGGTTTAACGAAAGCGAAAAGTATGGCAAACCTAATTTTTAATCATTTGTATCTTTTTAAAAGAAAAAATTCAGCTTTCACGGTAAAATGAAGAAGCAATTGAATGGTTGGAAATTGATTCAAAATGAACAAGTAAAGCGGGTTATCAAAATGAAAGAACGTGTTTTAGTCTTTAGCGATGCGATTATTGCAATTATTCTAACGATCATGGTTTTGGAATTGCCGATCCGGTATGCGACAAATGGAGCGTTGGATTTTGGGTCTTTGCTGAATGCAGTAGGGATCTACTTTATTAGTTTTTGCTTCGTAGCCAATCTTTGGTTTCAAACCGCTTATGCGTTTAATCGGTTAGAGCAGGTAAAGAATAAGAATTTGGTCGCTTACATGCTGCTGTTGTTTTCGCTGTCGCTGGTTCCGTCAGCGACTCGACTGCTGATCGAAGACACGACACAGCAGACGATCTTGCTCTATGGTGTTTTGACCTTGCTGGTCACTCTGGTAATGCGGCGGATGATCGTTTCATTGACGAAGCAGGAGATCACAGATGAACAGCTGCAAAAGCGGCGTGTAGATGAGTTAAACCGGCAAGATATGGTGAGTATTTTCTTTCGACTGCTATTACTGGTCTTTGGCTATTTTTTTGTTAAACCAGCGTTAGTAATCTATTTGATCTTGCCGATCTTGGCCTTTCTGCAAAACATGATTGATCGTGAGGAAGACCGCTTTGTTGACAGCTTAGACCACATGCAGCAGGCCGATTATTTTCAAGACCGTGATCGTTTGTGGGGGAATACCATGAGGCGGTATTCTTCACTGCTGCGTGATTCGCTGCATGATAAAAATGATGTTGATTCCGAACGCTGGAAAAAAATCATGGACGAATGGCAGGCACGAGTCGATCAGGAAATTACCGAGCGGCAGCAGCTGTTGGCCTCTAATCAATCGATTAACAAAGAAAAGGTATCCTTTGAGCTGCAACAATTAGAACAGCAAAAAAAGCGTCTTGCTCAGCAAAATGCGCGAATGCAAAGCAAAGTAAAGAGGCAAATGGATCGCAAAGTCAACAATCGCTAAACCGAAGCTTGGTATCGTCTGTGAACGATATCAAGCTTTTTTAAACGTAAACCAGTCACTCAACGATAGGTTGAGTCGCAAAAGCAAGGCTCAATGAATCCATCGACAGAAACGTTTCTAAACCTCAGGCTAAACGAGTAGGATCAAGGGAAGGAAAGCTTCTTTTGTGCAGGAGAAAACGAGATGGAAAAGAAAGTAAAATAAGCCGTTCTGGTGTTGTACAATATGTGCGGCCGTTCGTCGGTGATGCTGGCTGTCAAAGGAAATGGTGATTGCTGAACTGCGATCTGCATTAGTGGATAAAAAGAAGACGAACCGCCAGATGCAACTAGCGGTTCGTCTTCTTTATTGTTCAATCGAGGAGAGGGACATTTTAACCAACTGATCGTCTTGTTCGGAGGGAGAGCCGCGGCCATCACGATTATTGGTAACGAAATAGAGATCGTTCCCATCAATATAAACATCGCGAATTCGGCCAAAACCTTCGATAATTTGGGTTTCACTGTCTTCTGCCAAATCAAACCGTAACAAGGTATTTCCTCTTAACCCAGCCACATAAAGCGCATTGCCAGCAACATCCATACCAGAAGGTGCCCAAGTATCGTTGCTGCCAGATGTGAAGATAGGCGTTTCCATGCCGTCCTCTGTTTCCATGCCTTCAATCACCGGCCAGCCATAATTTTTCCCAGCTTCGATTCGATTGATCTCATCGTTGGCACTCGCGCCATGTTCACTGGCGTACATGGCATTCTCTGAGGTCCAAGTAAGACCTTGAGCATTTCGATGTCCATAGCTGAAAACAGGGGAGTCAGAAGAAGGATTGTCTTCTGGGATAGAGCCGTCTAAATTCAGCCGCAAAATTTTTCCTGCTAAAGAATCCTGATCTTGAGCTGTCTCCGGGCGTGAAGCATCTCCGGTGGTGGCATACAGTTTCTGATCAGGTCCGATCTTCAAACGACCGCCATGATGGGTGCTGCCGCTGGGAATCTCATCCAATAATACAGCTGTTTCCTCCCATTGCTCCTCCACCAGCTCCAATTCAACGATTCGGTTCATTCGCTGATTTCCCGCTTCATAGGTGTAATATGCAAACGCAGCGTTCGAGTCTGAAAAGTCTGGCTGCAAAACGAAGCCCAATAAACCTGCCTCAGAAGCGGAAGAAAGAGACTGCTCCAACACAACCTGCTGCCGTTCAAGTGCACCATCAGTGATTGCTGCGATCGTTCCCGGTCTTTCACTAATGTAAAAGGTCTCCTCATGCTGATCAATAGACCACGGCACTTCTAAATTTTCCGCAAGCACCTCAGTCTCACTGTTCGCTGTCTCCTGCGAATTGGAAGGACTCGGGGTATCTGCGGCATCTTCTCCAACGCAGCCGCTCAACAGTCCAATCAATAATCCGCCAAGAAGTATCTTTGTTCTCATTTCTTCTTCCTCCTTGAGTTTTTCAATCCTAAGCAATAGTTCCCTTCTAAACTAGCATCAATGAAAAAGAGAAGTAAAAGGATCTGCCTAAAAAATTGGACGAAGCAGTCAAATGATTTGCTCAACGAATCTATAAAGAAAGAGGTTGCTGAGTATTCTTTTTGACGCTTTTTTAGAGTCTCTTGTAAAGTTTAATTGTAGTTAATAATCATTCTTATAAAAAATAAAGGAATTAAAAGAATTAAATGATAGAAACGAAGGACGGTGAAGAAATGAAACGGTGGATAAAATTGATTGTTCTGGGATTACTGATAACTCATACATCGCATCCATCCGTCTTTGCACAGGTGACCCATTCCTCGGAAAATGAGGAACATTTGACCACTCGAACCGAGGAATCCAGCAGTAAATCTGGAGATGCAATCAAAGATTTCTCTTACGAAGAAAAAAATGATTGGCCAGCAGAGAGCTCTTCCGATTCTACTAAACAGCAACCCACCAGCGAAAGCGCTGAACGATCTATTCAGGAGCAATCCTTGGAAGTCCAAGCTGCGGGAGAGGGAACCAGCAGCAATCCTTTTCGGGTTCAAAATGCAGCAGAGTTAAAAGAGGCCCTTAAAGCCGATTTTATGGAGGGGCAAACGACGCACTATATTCAATTGATCAATGACATCGTTTATACAGATGATGATACACAATTTGAGATTGATAAAAATACGGTGCTTGAAGGAAACCATCATGCCATCTTATACGACGGCACTCGCCCTGCATCGGTGCATTTTCGAACAGGAGCAAATAATCTGACAATTACGTTCAAAAATATTACGTATGGCAACGAACAGTACCCAGACAGCTCGTATTATGGAATTTTACAAGCAACGAACAGCAATATTGATTTTACAGTTGAAAATATCCAGTACACGATCAGGGATGGCGGCCAGCCATTTTATGCAAACAAAGGTGCGGGCAATAAATTGACCCTGACTGGAACCAACCGATTTTACTCTGAGGGGGCCACGGGGGGAGAATTTAACGAAGGCTTTGAAGATGTCTATTTCGCTGCGAATAGCCAAACCTCGATCCATAATGACACTTCGACGGGCTCTGCTATTTTTTGGACCAATGATCAACGGATTTTTGTGGAAGAAAATGCTGAGGTGGACATTACTTTTTCAAAACGCTATTTGTCTTATAACAAATTGGAGCTCAATGTTGCGAGAGGTGGAAAATTCACTGTCAATGGAATTACAACTTCCATCAATTCAGCGACGTACATGACACTTGTTCGTGCAGGAGACTTTACGATGAATTTTGCCCAGGATTCAATTGGGCGTTTTACCACAGAAAAAGGAAGAGGCTTGGATGGTCGAAATCCGATTGTCTATGCGAACTCTCCTTATTATATTTTATTTGATGCAGGACAGAATCCGACTTCCATTATTAATTCGATCAATCCAACATTTCATCGGATAGATGATGATGGCAAAGACTATTCCATCGAATACCTTTTGAACCAAGCAGATGCAGTGCAAAAGACGTTGACCAATAACGTTACATCCGGTCAAAGTCTCGAAGTGAGCAATTCGGATATCGAAAATGGACAATCTCTTCTATACACGAGAAATGTTTCTGTAGATGATTTTTGGGGATCTGCACAAACGGGAGATGCCCAAAGCGAGATCAATACACAGATTACACAGTGGACATTGCCTTCACTGAAGCAACTAGAGGTCAACTATAAGCTGAGCGATCGAACGCTTTATTCAGTAGAGGACATCTATTCGGCGGAGGCACAAGAAAGTATTGAGCAGAGTACGGAAAATGAAGCGGGGATTCAGGAATTTGCCCTCCAGCCAACAGAGGACGGAGCACGCTATCCGGCTGAAGCGACCCAACATACTTTTTCGCCATTAGTTGGAGGAAAAACCTATTATCTCTATGCAAAGGCCTCTACTTCAGGCTTGCCCGGGTATCGTCTTGAGAGCCTGTGGGTGGAAAAAGTCATTGAGGTACCTGCTTATGTCAACATGACCTTTTCCACAGATCATTTACGATTTGCCAGTCCGATTCCGGGTGTGTTTGGTAAAGATCAAAACCTGGAAACGTATTCCGTTCGCAACTTAGGGAATGTTCCTATCGCACTCAGCCTGAATGAAGTTATCACAAATTCCAGCAGTTCCTCAGAGATCGCTTTAGTGAAGCAATTTACCCTGAGGGATCAAGAATACAAGATGCAATTGGTCGCTGAAAATACGCTTACGAACCAAAAAATTACTTGGGGACCATTGATAGAAGGGGAAGTAGAGGAAGGGCAGAAAATGCAGATTGATCCATACTGGACACCAGGAAGCCAACCTCAGCTCTATATCGAAGGAGAATACTCCGGCCCATTGATCGGTCCAAAAGATGTCAGCTATTTATTCAAGTTTACGTATCGATCCATACAAGAAGATCAATAAAGGAGGATGACCATGGAAGAGACACAAGACAAGAAAAGAAAAAGAGGCCTGCTGCTGTTGCTGCTGTTATTATTGCTGGCAGGCGGATATGGTGCGTATCGCTTCTTTTTAGCACCCAAAGCGCAAAACATGTCAGTCGTAAGTGGGGATTTTTTACCTGAAGGAAAGGACGCACAAAAAATGTCCGACCAGGAAATCGCCACCTTGGCACAACAAACTGTCGACAAAAGCCAGTTCAATTTGATGATTGCATCCGAGTCTGCGATCGACGCAGCGACTCAAAAAGGGATGCTTCATATAAAAAATCCTGAAACCAACGGTTATCCGATCAACGTAGAAATTTTTGATGATCAGACCGGAGAGATTTTGTATACTTCAGGAGCGATTCAGCCGGGCGAGGAGGTGAGCGAGATACAATTAGAGAAGCCTCTGAACGAAGGCACACACAAGACGACCGCACTTTTCAGCTTGTATGATCCGCAAACTAAACAGAAGCAAGGAGAGGTATCAGCCGGCGTCACTATTTCTGTGGATTAATTTTTTAACTAAAATAATGAAAAACAATTAGGAGGAATCACCATGAAAAAAATCGTATCAACTATGTTACTGGCGACACTTGTATTAGGAGCGGCACCTTTGGCATTCGCGCAGGATGGAACGGCACCTGAAAGACAAAATAATGTAAACGGTCAAGGCTCAGCAGAGATCGAAGTCAACGGAACATTAGGAGCAGACAACAAAGACCCTGATGCAACCATCCCGGAAGAAGACGTGAACTGGATCAATGTTACCGTTCCAACCAAAACGATTTTCTACAATACAGCGGATGATCCAGCTATCAAAGCTCCAACCTACAACATCGTCAATCATTCAGGTCGACCGGTGACCGTTACTGCAAATGGGTTTGAAGCCGGTGAAGATAATTCTGTATTGCCTGAGGATTTTGATTTGAACTTGGCAGTCTCTGGGAACAATGTTACGACGGCAACTACCTCATTGATTGCTGGTGGACAATTGGCAGAAAATCTAAACAGTGAATTGATTACCTTGGCAAATAATGAAAATCATTTGACTGTTGATGGAGCTGCTGGCGAAAGTGCAGCAACATTCACTTATACGGGTACAGCTACCGTAGAGGAACAATTAGAATTAACCTACACATTGAACTTGAAATTTGACGCTGTGTCTTGGAACTAGGCGTTCTTTTCACTAAGAGGTGATTCGATGGAAAATTCGATCGACGTGGAGGGCATCCTTGGTATTTCAGATGACCATCTAGAAGTATCCGAGCAGTTTCAGCATGTCGCAGATGAGGGTCAACCCCGTGTACAATACACGGTGCAGCCGCAAAAGGTCTATCCTCAGACAGGAGCAATGGAGCAACGAACGATCGCTTTGCTGGGCTGGCTGTTGCTTCTATTGGTTTTGTTGTTCGCATTGAAAAGGAAAAGTTTAGAAGAATAAGAAAAGGCGTTGACACTGATTTGATTCGTTTCAGTGTCAACGTCTTTTTTGAAGAGTATCGCAACCTAACAACAGCCCAAATTACAGCCCATTTGAGCGGCAATTTTTAAACCGGTTTTTGTTTGAGCCAAACCACCTAGGCCGGTACAGCGTAATTCAGGGGCAATCATACGGCCTACTCGATTGAAGCTGTCGATCGTTTCGTCTAAAGGAATCACTACATCATATCCAGCTAACGCCATATTGGCGGCCCCTAATGCATTGAGTCCGCACATCACATTTTTTCCTAAACAAGGAACCTCCACCCGCATGGCGATCGGGTCGCAGACCATCCCAAAAATATTTTGCAAGCCCATCGATGCGGCATTGACTGCTTCTTCAATAGAACCTCCCATCAGCTGAGTCAAGGCACCAGCAGTCATTCCAGAGCCAGCGCCGCATTCCGCTTGACAGCCGGCTACTTCGGCTGCGAAGGTCGCATATTCGGCAATGAATACGCCGATCATCCCACCGGCCAGCAAAGCTCGAACTAGCTCTGATTTTTCCTTTTTATAGTGATGGGCAACAGCGATCAACGTACCTGGCAATGCGCCGCAGGAGCCAGCGGTAGGTGCTGCTACAAAGACGTTCATTGAGCTTTTCACTTCCATCATCGCAGAAATGTACCGAATGATCGAGGCATTTAACTCGCCGCCGATCAACCTTGCTTGATTCTCTAAAATCTTGTGGGACTGCTGCCCTAAAATCCGATCCTCAAAGCTGGTTCCTGCCAAGCCGATCTCAATGCCTCCGACCATGATATCAAGGATCTCCTCTGCCTTTTGGTAGACCTCTTCTTCAGAGATACTCCCGCGAATACTTTCATAGCGCAAAGCCATATCTGCCAAATCGAGCTTTTCCTTGTTGGCTTGTTCCACCATCTCTGCTGCTGTATAAAAGGGCAAGGTCGGTGTTTTCTGGGACAGGACCGGCAAGACCGGATCAAAAGCGATTACCTTTTCAACTGTCATTTGCTGGTGCAGCCATTGGAGTTCCGAGTCTATCAGTTGTTTCTGCGACTTGATAGCTAGAACGATACAAGTGCCGGTTTGCTGAAGGGTGAAGGAACAATAGGTTTGGACATGCTGCGCCAATAATGTATCCAAGTCTTTTTCTGTGTGCTTCATCCCTTGACCAAACAGCAATGTTTCATAAAATCCGCCGGCGATGGACACTGCGGCCTCATCGATCTGAACAAATTCGATCATGCCGCCGCCAACAGAAAGTGCAGTCGCTTCCAAGGTTTCATTTTGATCGGTTTTGATGGTCATTTTATACGTATTGGGATGCGAGTTTTCATAAGGAACGATCCGAAATTCAATCGCCATGCCGTTTTCTTTTGCAATCGTGATCGCGTTCAGCAGATTTTCATCTGTCGGCGCCATATCCAGTAAGCCGCCGATCAGTCCAACGTCTGAACATTGGCCGATATAGCTGGCAGCCAGGGAGCCTTCTGGATCAAAATCTGCCCGGAAATAGGTGATGTTTCCCTGCACCATTTGTCTCAAGGCTTTTCCAATTCGTACAGAGGCGGCAGTATGTGAACTTGAGGGGCCAACCATCACGGGTCCTAAAACATCGTTAAAGATACTTGCATGTTCTTTCATTTGATCGCACTCCTTTTTGCCTTCGCTGATGCTGCGTTAGTGAACCTGTCGAATTTGATTAGGACCAAGTCGTCCCGATTTTTTTGGCAACTGCTTTGTCATAGATTTGTTTTGCAGTGACTAGATCTTGTGCCCCGATCCCCACTGTTTTAAAGACGATGATCTCGTCGTCGTTTTCGCGTCCGGTCAGGGTACCCAATAATACTTCGCCAATGTCGCCGGTAAAGTCATCTTTTGTGATCGTTCCATCCCCAAGCGGAATCAAAATATCTCCAGCTTCAGACAATACGGCATCTTCTGAATCAAAGTACAGTTTGGCTGCTCTTTGTAAGATTACCGGGTCCATTTCCTGCATATGAGGTTGATAAGAGCCTACACAGCTGACCGTAGCTCCGGCTTTTACTTTGTTTCCATCAAACACAGGAGAGGTTGCCGGGGTAACCGTGATAATCATGTCTGCATCAATAATTGCTTCGTCAGAAGAAGCTGCAGCGGTGATTGTCGCACCATAAGCGGACAATTCCTGATTCATTTGCTTAGTAAATGCTTTGGTCCGTTCGAAATTCATGTCGTACACCTTCACTTCTTCCAACTCGCGGGCACAAAGCATCGCCTCTAGTTGCGTCGCTGCTTGTCCGCCAGTACCGATCAAAGCACCTTGCTTCGCATCTCTTCTTGCCAAAACATCAAAGGCAACGCCTGAAGCCGCACCGGTACGGAATTGTGTGACTGTTGCCCCTTCCAAAACGGCAGTGACCACTCCTGTTTCACCATCAATTAACAAGACCTGGGCAGGCGCAGATGGCATTCCCTTATCGATATTGTCAGGAAAAATATTGATGATCTTTAGAGAAGCAGTATCCAAATCCGGCGCATAGGCTGGCATAAATAAAAAGGTGCCGTTTTGTTTTTCAGAAACGATCTGCGTGCGCAGCGGAACATCTGTCTTGCCCGCGGTAAACAGCTTGAATGCTGTCTTGTCGGCTTCGATCGCCTCCTTCATGGTAAATACTTGTTTGATGTCTTCGCGAGATAACAGTAACATAATCTTCCTCCTTGTATTTTGTGGAACAAGCATCGCTCATTTTTTAACTCCTGTTAATGATGCTTGATCCGCGAATAGATAAATCTACGAAAATCTTCAAAGCTGTGTACATTGCGAATCTCCTGATAGCTTTGCGGCGAATCGAACAGAGAGATCAAGCCCTCATAAATATCGGTAAATCTGCGACGATCAACATCATTGATCGCTGCCAGCAAAACCACATGAACTTTGCGATCTCCCCAGCTGATTCCGCGTTCGGATACCGTCACACTGATGATCGTTTTTTGCGCTTCCATATAAACAGAATGCGGAATCGCGATGGATTCAAAGGCCGTTGATGAAGCCGTCTCTCGTTCCAGTACATGCGGATAAAACTCTGGTCCAACAATGCCGTGCGTAGACAACTGGGAGCACATTTTTTCCAAGATCTCCTGTTGTCCGACAGCGTCTGTTTCGGTCCGAAAAAAGAGTTCATCAAAGAAGTCATCAAAGTTGGCTTTTAAGATCTCTCTTTTGCGGTCCAGCCGGATGGTATCTAGCTCGTTAATCAGCATCAGCCGTTGTTTTTCCGTAAAAATAGGAGAGACGTTGATGACGGTGTATTCATTGGCAGCAGGAACCGGCAGGGTAGTGATCAAAAGCTCCAACTCTTGGCCCTTCAACTCTGCGGCTTCCGATATGACCGACTGTATCCGCAGTTCATTGCCAAAGTGCTGATTCAGCTGGTCATACAGCTTCTCGTCTAAATTCATATATTTGGGACACAATAAAACCGTTCGAATTTTTGAAAAATTCTTTTTTTGCTTCTCCAGCTCTGAGCCGATGTGCAGTGCGATATAGGCACATTCGTCCTCATTGATCGTGATCTCCAATAGATCGCCGAGACGCAAAGCCAAAAATACAGCGATGTCATGCACGATCGGGTAATCCTTTTTTAGAGAATCCAGCATCGGATTTTTCAGAAAGGAGGCTTGCTTGGCTCGGTTGAACAGGCCGCTGACATGCAGCGAAAAAGGCACGACAAAGCTTTCATTTGTTAAGTTGATACCAAACGTTCTCCTGACGTCCTCCAAAGCCTGACTGATCGGTGCCATCAAGTCAGCACCTACGATCTGCTCCAGTTCTTTTAGGTTATTTGAAGGGATATAATTAGCATTTGCTTGAAAGATCATGTGGATCTCTTCTTTTTCCAAGCGGTTTAAAGACAAGTCAAAGGTCTCTTCGATCCGTTGAATCATTTTAGTGACCAGCTTGGCTTTGTCTTCGGTCAGCCAAGAGCTGAACCAGTTTCTAGTGATCAGCGATTTATTATTGCGTACCGATTCTAACAGGATCAGCAAATGGATCATTAGATTGATGAAGGAGAAATCATTGAGCTGGTAATTGGATTCCTTCATCAGCGACTGAATGATCTGAGTTAGTTTTTGAATATCCTCAGTCTGAAAGTTTTTTTCTAAAATGTCCTTATCTAGAAATTGTTGCGGTACTTCCTCGAAAATGACATAGGAGATCAGGCGCCGTTTTTCTTTTTCCTCCCCCTCGATTTGGAGAGTATCTTGTTTGAGCAGGAATTTGACGTGGTATTTTTCAAAGGCTTTGTTCATTTTTGTAATGTCTGCTTTGAGGGTGGAATAGCTGACGAATAACTCCTCAGACAAGTCAAAAAGGTTCAGCTGCTGATGTTCAATCAAACTCTTTTTGATGATATAAAAAGCCCGTTCTTTAAAGTTTTGCGGTAGTTCCTCTTGCGGCTGCTCTGAGACGATCAGCTGTCGGGCTGCCTCACGATTGATCTTGTACCCCTGATTCGAAGAGAGGATCACCGGTTCGCCGCTCAGCTGGTTCAATTGAGAGATGTAGTTTTTGACCGTTCGTATCGAAACGTCCAAGGTTTCTGCCAGCACCCGAGAAGGAACCGCTTGCGTTTGTTCCAGTAAAAAATGCAGCATCTGCGCTTGTTTTTCTTTCATAAGGAACCCCTTCTTTTCATTTCATATTTCTATTATAGCGTTTATGAAAGCGATATAAAACAGCAACTTGCACGGGGAGGGTGCAACAGTGTGGTTGAGGCGGACGCTGCAAATCGAGATAATAAGAGTGTAAAAAACATCTAGATGCTAAAAAAATACAAAGCGGAGGTTTTTAAAATGGAAACGGTTAATATTCTTTTATGCTGCGGTGCTGGAATGTCCAGCGGATTCTTGGCTCAAAAAACACGGAAGGCGGCGAAAAAGCGCGGGATTTCCGGTACTATCGATGCTAGAAGTGAAAGTGAAGTAGCGTCTTACCTTGATTCAATCGACATTTTACTTTTAGGACCACATTATGCTTCCTTCAAAGATGAAATGGCTCAGCAGGCAGCTCCTCATAATGTGGTCGTGGATGTGATTCCGCAAGATATCTACGGCATGTTGGATGGTGAAGGATTACTGAATTTTGCCTTGGAAAAATTAAACGCATAAATCGATGACAAAGGGGTAAGTAAAAATGAAAAAATTTATGGACTGGCTAGCGAATTCCTTCGCACCAAAAGCTAAGAACCTGACGCAGAAGCCAGCAGTCGCAGGGCTTTCAAGCGCCATGCAAAAACTCATCCCATTTATTATGACGGGATCAATTGTCTTCTTTTACAACGTATTTCGTTCCTACATTCCGCAGCTGCCGGATTTAGGAAATATCTCAAATTATTCCTTTGGGATGATTGGCTTGATTGCTGCCTTCATGGTTGCCAATCAATACATGGAAAAATTCAAGCACGCCAATTATTCCATTACAGCTGGAATCGTAGCCGTCTGTGCCTTAATGATGACCCTGCATCCAGTAGGAGCTGAAGAAGGCGTGTATGACATGGGTCGGGTAGGTCCGACCGGGATTTTAATCGGCGTTATTACCGGTGCAGTAGTTAGTATCATCTTCCATTATTACAGCAAACTGAAATTATTTAAAAACAGCGAAATGCCGGACTTTGTCATTGAGTGGATCAACAACATCATTCCGATTTTCTTAAGCTTGGCGCTATGGTCTACTTTGATTTTCGGCTTGAACATCGACATTTTCCAAGTGATTCTGAACCTGTTTGAACCAATTCAAAACTTTGGTCAATCACTGCCTGGTCTAATTTTACTAGTGTTAATCCCGGCTTTCTTCTATTCAATGGGGATTTCTACCTGGTTATGGTCAGCGATTCAAAATCCGATCTTTATTGCCGGGATTGCTGCTAACGCACTAGCGGTACAAAATGGTGATCCTGCCATGAACATTGTGACAAACGAAACAGTTTACAGCCTAGGCTTGATTATGATGGGTGGAACAGGTGCAACCTTAACCTTGAATCTGTTAATGTGCTTCTCCAAAGCCAAAAAGCTGAAAACATTGGGGCGGATCTGTATTGGACCTTCGATTTTCAACATTAATGAACCGATTGTCTTTAGTACACCAGTGGTTATGAACCCGATATTGATGCTGCCAATGTGGATCAATTCCATTACCGGCTGTTGTGTTATTTGGTTCGCTATGCGAGGTGGGTTGTTGAATATTCCAGAACAGCTGATGCAGGTAGCACAAATTCCAGCACCTATTTCCAGTGTAATGATTTTGCAGGATTTCCGGGCTGTCTTATGGTATGCCTTGCTGTTTGTTATATACTTGGGCACTTGGTATCCATTCTTTAAAGTCTATGAAAAAGAAGTACTAGCGGAAGAAGTGAAAGAAGAAAAGCAAGGGGCGGAAATGACAGCACCTGTTGAAGCAGTCTAAACAGATAGGAGTATAAAGGACATGATGGAAGAAAAAGACTTACTTGAAGAAGAAAATGAACTGATTCCGGTTGCGATGCAGATTATTCTGCATGCCGGCAATGGACGTACGAAAGCCCAAGAAGCAATCAAATGTGCCAAAGCACAAGATTTTGAAGCGGCTCGCAGCGCCTTGAAGGAAGCAAAGGATAATATTGTGTTGGCTCACCGTTCGCAAACGGCGGTCATCCAAAATGAAGCAGCCGGCAAAAGCTATCAGCCCTGCCTTCTGTTTACCCATGCACAGGATCATTTAATGACGATCACCAGTGAAGTCAACATGACCAGAGACTTGGTAGACATGTACGAATTAGTGCTGCAAAAATAGGAGGCCATCGGATGAAGAAGAAGTTATTATGGCTGTTGCCTATCGCAGCAATTTTGCTAACCGCTTGTGGTGCCAGCGGTGGAGAAACCGATGAATCGGGAACGGCTGCCAGTAACTCCGGTGAAGCAAAAGAAACGACCATCTACTTAGTCAGGCATGGCAAGACCTGGTTTAATACTCAAAACCAAGTCCAAGGCTACAGTGACAGTCTGTTGACAGAAGAGGGCGAAAAACAGGCGAAGCTAGTGGGAGAAGGCATGAAGGACATTGAATTCACCGCAGCCTACTCTAGTGATCTGGGGCGTCAACGTAATACTGCTAAACTGATTTTGGAACAAAATAAGAATGATGTACCACAAATCACGGAAAACATTGGCTTTAGAGAAAAAAACTTTGGCAGTTTTGAAGGCCTGTCCAACGACGACATGAACATTGCAGTCGCAAAGGCGCTAAACCTAGATTATCCCGAAGGCAGCGATGAGCTGTGGGATTTCTTGAAGGAACAGCTGACGGAAGAAGAATTAGCCAACAAAGTGGCAGAAGTTGATCCTACCCAGACAGCTGAGACCTATGACGAGATGCACCAGCGAGTGTCGAAAGTCATGCCTGAAGTAATGAAGGAAGTGGATGCGCAAGGCGGCAACGTACTAATTGTCTCTTCAGGCGGCATCATCCCAATCATTTTAGAAAGCATTGCCCCAGGTGAATACCAAGGAGAGAAAATCGCCAACTGCAGCGTCACTACTTTGACCTATAAAGAAGGCAAATACACGATCGAAAGCATCGGTGATACCAGCTACGTCGATCAAGACTAATTATTGTGAAACCTGAAGCAAGTCCGTTATTGACCATCCTTCAGTTTTGCCAGCTCTGCTTTTCCCAGTTTAGTATGGTTAATCGATCTCTTAACGGAATAAGAACGTATCAATCAGCAAACAGGGTTTAGCAGAGTGGTATGCGTACGAGAATCTAAACAAATTTGAAAAATTTGTTTCCTAATTCCCAAGTTAGCTCCAGCTCTGCTTTTCCCAGCTTAGTATGGTTAATCGATCTCTTAACAGAATAAGAACGTATCAATCAGCAAGCAAGGTTTAGCAGAGTGGTATGCGTACGAGAATCTAAACAAATTTGAAAAATTTGTTTCCTAATTCCCGAGTTAGCTCCAGCTCTGCTTTTCCCAGTTTAGTATGGTTAATCGATCTCTTAACAGAATAAGGACGTATCAATCAGCAAACAAGGTTTAGCAGAGTGGTATGCGTACGAGAATCAAGGAAAATCAGGAGTAAGAATGTCATTCTCCCAAACATACCCAACTGGCACCGTGGTGGAATGTATTTTCCCCACACGATAGATTATTTACAAACTAGAGGAGGATTTACATGAACAAAGAATTTCCAAAAGACTTCCTATGGGGAGCATCAACCAGCGCCTACCAAGTCGAAGGTGCCGCACTAGAGGATGGGAAAGGACTATCCCAGCAAGACGTTATCAACCGGGAACGAAGTGAACAGTATGGGTTTGCAGACGCCAGCGTGGCCAGCGATCATTACCACATGTACAAAGAGGATATTGCTTTGTTTAAGGAAATGGGCTTTACCAGCTACCGCTTTTCGATTGCCTGGTCAAGAATTTTTCCGAACGGGGACGATGTCGTCAATGAGGCAGGGGTACAGTTTTACCGCGACCTGATCAAGGAATTGAAGGACAACGGCATTGAACCGATCCCAACCTTGTATCACTATGATTTGCCATGGCCTTTGGTGGAAAAATACGGCGGCTGGTTGTCTCGTGAAGTGGTCAAAGATTTTGAAGTATTTGCAAAATACGTGATCCATGAGTTCAAAGACGACATTAAGTATTGGATCACCATCAACGAACAAAGCATCATCGTTCAATACTGGACCCAAAAATGCTACATTTTACCGGAGTATCGCGACAACAATCAGCTTCGCTACCAAATCAACCATCACATGAACTTGGCCCAAGCGATTGCCTGCAAGTATGTTCATGAAGTTGGCGGTTTGGCTGGACCTGCATTAGGCTACGCACCAGTTTACGCTCGTACCTGTAAACCAGAGGATCAGCTGGCAGCATTGAATGCCAATGATCTGCGAAACACTTATTACTTAGATGTTTATTTCCGCGGCTATTACAATGTTGCTGCGTTGACTTATTTGAAAAAACACGGGCTGGCTCCTGAGATAGAGGAGGGCGATGAAGAGCTGTTTGCAGAAAACTTATCCGACTTCTTTGCCATCAACTACTATGACAGCCAATGTGCCCATGCTTGTCCAGAGGATGTTACGGAGCATAGCTGGTCTGGCTACAACCTTTCTGGGAAAAAAGGCGATATGTCCGGCTTTGAGACTCATCCCGGCTTTTACCAAATGTGTCCAAATCCAGAGTTGAAAACAACGGACTGGGATTGGGCGATCGATCCGATTGGGTTGGAATACGTTTATCGCGATCTCTACACTCGCTACAGAGTACCTTTCATGATCACCGAAAATGGCTTAGGAGCTCATGACGAGTTGACCGCAGATGGAAAAGTTCATGACGATTATCGGATCGACTATTTCCGTGAACATATCCAGGCAACTAGACGCGCTATGGAACTTGGGGTAGAAGTCGTTGGCTACATGCCATGGTCCGCTTTAGATTTGCTGTCTACCAGCAACGGATACAAAAAGCGCTATGGATTGATTTACGTGGATCGCACAGATGAAGATCCTAAGGAATGCAAACGAATCAAAAAAGACTCTTTCTACTGGTACAAAAAAGTCATCGCTTCTGATGGCACAGATTTGGATTAATGAAAATGCTGATCCGATTAGTTATTTCCGTCCTTGGCTCCTCATTTGTAGGGGTCGGGGTGGGAATGTGCGTGACGACTGGGTTGGGTGCAGATGCTCTAGGCGTCTTGTGGGAGGGGCTGGCAAAGCATTTGCCAGTTACGGTGGGACAAGCGTCCCTGCTGGTTACTGCCACCTGTCTAACAATGGTCTTTTTTATAAATAAAAAGGAACTTGGCCTAGCAACTGTTTTAAACCCGATCGCTACCAGCATTTTTACGGACATTGTCATCAAAGAGGTTCCGGGTCCCAGCTCCTTCGGTATAAAGCTGCTCATGGTCCTGATCGGCATTTCCCTAATCGGTATCGGTTCAGGGATTGCGGCAGCGACCAATACTGGAAAAGAGGGCTACATTGCTTTAAGCTTTGTTCTTAGCCAGCGCCTGGCTATGGATTTAGCGAAAATTCGGATGATGTTGGACGCATTTTGCTTTATTGTCGGCATGCTTCTTGGTGGAAAATTCATGTTGGGTCCGATCCTAGGTGTCGTAATGATCGGCCCGCTGTTAAAAGGTGCAAGCCGCTACTGCGGGCATAAAATGCTGCCGCTTTTGTAAAATAAAAATAGATAAAAAAGAACTCATCAGGAAAATGCTGTTCTTTTTGGATCATCCTTCGTCAGTTGAGAAGCTTCAACTGGCGTTTTTATTTGGAGACATGCTGAAGAAGAATCGATCCAGCTTTGCGCGAAAAGACCAGTGTTGGATCCAGTAAAAATGCACCATTATTTTCGTTTTTTCCGCTTCTTCTTTTTTCCGGTGGCTTTAATCAGCACCTTTTCTTTCTCCCGCTGTCTTCGCCGCTCGTCTTTGGTTAACGGTTTTTTTGAATAATCCCGGGGGTTGCGTTTTCTTTTCAACGCATCGAGGACTTCCTGTTGCCGTTTGTTCGATTTTGTGGCTGTAGCTGTGGCGATGGCTGCCTCTTTTTCATCAGAGACCGTTTCAAACTGGAAGTCGGTCAAAACCGCTCCTTCTGGTAAAGTCGACTTCACCATTTCCATCAGTTCCTCTTCTGACATCGTTGAAGGATCAAAGCCCTCTGGCATCACAGTCTCAACAAGTTGAACCTGTTCACCGTCGACTTCCATTGGCTGCAGCTCGATTAGCTCTTCCCGCGTTTTCACCGGATCATCGTCATTTCGAGTGTCAAAACCAACCTTCGTGAGGCTGAAATCAGCCTTGATCACTTTGGCAAAACGACGCACTCCGTCTTTTTCAAAAATAGTCAGAGTCGTCAAAATATGCAGCAGATCATAATTATCCTGCGGCGCAATCTCAGGATCTACATGACTCAAGCTCCAGCCATGTTTTTTCCCATTGGCATCCTCAAAGGTCGACACCAAACTGGCTTTTACAGAGACTTCTCGGCTCCCAGAGATCAGTTTTGCCCGCAGTTTTTTTATGTGTGAACGAGTGTCCTCGGTGATTTTCAAAAATTCCTCTTGGGTCTCAAACAGACGTCCAATCACGGCTCCCCATTCACTGCCATCAAAGTAATCACGGAAATAAACGCAATAATGGCGCACAGAATCCAACGCATCGCTCGTCAAAAACAGTTCGCGAATCAGTTCTTTAGCAAGAAAAGACAGGTCGGCTGGAGAGAAAGCATTGCGCACCATCACAGCGATCGCACACTGAATCAAGTAGGCGGCATCATTGGTCTCATGGAAGTAATCTAAGAACCTTTTTTCCAGACTCTCTCTTTTCATCGTGTACAACTGGCGTTGGTTTAGGGGTTTGTTTGTCATATCCATTTCTCCCATCTGATAAAGAATTCGCTTACATCATAAAATAAGTCAATAGAAAAAGACAAGCGAATTCCTTTTGTATAACTTTTGTTATTTTAAATTTTTTTGTGTTTTCCCTTTTTATGTGAAATTATAGGAAGCCGACTTGTTAACCATTTTTCAATTAGAAGTATTGATATAATCGCCTTTTTGAACTAAAAAGTCCTTTTTAATAATCCGATTGTTCGTTATTTATAAAGGAGATTTTTTACATAAATTTGATGAACTAGATGCCGAACAATGGAGGAGTGGGGGTTATTTTTACAAAAATTAATAATATCTTAATAAAAAGGGTGAAGTACTGATACGCTGAGCTTTCGTTGTTTTCTTCATGCTGAGCCTTTGATTTGGAGTGATAAATGAGCAAATATCATTTTTTTATTTTATTATTTTTCAAAAAATAGTATTTTAAAATTAAAAAAGTTGTATAATATGTGATAATTCTTTACAATTACTTTTTGATCTACATGGGAAAAGAATTGTTGTTTAGTGTAGCTGATTTGCCTTTTTTCAAGGGAACAAGGTCCCTGTTTTGGCGAGAACGGAAGGACGAGTAAATGGGATTGATGAAAGCATGAAAAGAATACTGATTTTCACTCAAAATATTTTAAATGAAAAAGAAATCCAACAAAATATTCAGCGGCTAAATTATGAGGTCTTTGTATCAGAAAGTCTCTCTGATTTTTCTACGGCTAAGGAGATTCTTGACTATTTTTCGGTGATTATTATGAGCGAGACCCTCTCCAATGCAACAACAGAGCAGCTGGTGCCGAAACTGATCGAGGATCATCATATTTTGATCAAGAAGGAGGGCAAGCTGGAAGAACGTGTCGTAATTGGTCATCGCACTATTCGTACGATTGACGCCAAGATCTCTTTGGAGGAGCTGAGGGAAGTTCTGATCAGCTTTTTCCCAGTAAAAACCGTAGTGGCAGAGGAACCAAAGGCGAGAAGGGAATTTCCTTCGTTGAACCGGTTGGATATGAAAGTCTTGGCTGGCTTGGAGATGCAAAATGGGCATGCTGTTTCACGTTCTGATCTATGCGGCCTCGTATGGGGGAGCGACTATAAGATCTCCTCTAAGCTTTCTCAGCTGTCGATCATCGTGAAGCGGATCAATCAAAAATTTGCTGCCGAAAATATTCAAGATGTTTATATCGATACAATCTGGGGTGTCGGCTATAAGCTCGTAGGAAATGTCGACGGGATTGTTGCACCGACCGCTCCGGGGACTTTTGAAAACTTAGCATTTGAAGAATTCGAATAAACCTCCGCTTGCAGTCGCGAGCCAGAGAAGGGCATGTTGGCCGTTTTCTGGCTCTTTTTTGCTCGTTGCTCTCTGATCAGACTTGCTATCTTTAGTGGGAATCGTCATAATAAAGAAATTACCAGTAGAAATGTGGTGGGAGATGAAAAAACAACAAAGTTTGCAATTGAATCTACGCTATATTAGTTTGCAGGTGCCTTATTGGATGGGCTACTCGATCTTGGCTACTTTTGCTTCGGTGTTTCTGTTGGCAAAAGAGTTCAACAATGGTCAGATCGGACTGATTCTGTCTGCGGCCAATCTTTTGGCAACAGTCGCTCAGCCTTTCTTGGCCTCGTTTGCGGACCGCATGCAGCGTTGGACCTTGTCACAGCTTTCAGCCGCTATGGCAGCAGTGTTAGTGCTGCTCTCAACGGCGCTGCTCGTCATTTTTAACCATTACCTGCTTATTGCAGTACTCTATGTGCTTTTATACACGTGTCTCATTTTGCTGCAGCCCATGACGATTTCAATCGGAACCTTCTTCATCAGCCGGGGGTATTCCTTGAACTTTGGTGTGGCACGCGGATTGGGTTCGTTGGCGTTTGCCTTGGCTTCTGCAGGCACGGGCTTATTGATTGAACGCTTTTCTGTCAATGTTGTGCTGTATGCATTAATCGGGATCTTTGCTTTTTTCGCTGTGGCAACCCGCTTTTTAGATACTCGAAAGACAGCAGGGACTTATTCCCTGTCTGTGAATGAGGAAGAGCAGATGGAGGAGCTGGTGCTGGAGGATCCCTGCAGCCTGCCGGTGTTTGTTCGGCGCTACAAACGGTTCATGGGGTTGATCGTTGGTGTGGCTTGCCTGTTCGTGTTTCATACGATCGTAAACAGCTACATGTATCAAATTATGCAGCCTTTAGGTGGAACAGAGGCGAATGTCGGCTCTTCCTTGTCGATCGCCGCGTTGAGTGAGCTGCCGACAATGTTCTTGTTTACTTGGCTGATGAGCCGTTTCAAACTGAAATCGCTGATTCGGCTGGCTGCTGTTTTTTTCACGATCAAAGCAGTTCTGATCTTAGCAGCTCCGAATATTTTGTTGATCAATGTCGCGCAAACGCTGCAGATGATCGGGTTTGCTCTGCATACCACGGCGTCAGTTTATTACACGAGCAAGATCATCCCAAAGAGAGATCTGATCAAAGGACAAACCCTGATGAGTACAGCAAATACCATCGGTGGGATCGTCGGTTCCTTTTTGGGTGGACAATTATTGAATTCCTTTTCAGTTTCTGTCATGCTGCTGGCAGGTACGCTTATCTCAGCGATCGGTACGATACTGGTCTTTTTGATGGCAGAGGAGTAACCAAAGAAACTCGCGCAATGCATCGTTTTTTCAAAGCTGGACACTTTGACAAGACGGCATTGTGCGAGTTTTTTTGATCGCTTTTACTCGGGTTCCCATCGATGATTTTTCAAATCGACACTGCCTATTGACGTGAAACGGACCGCTTCGGCTTTCAGCAGGTTCTTTTGTGCAGGCCAATGTTTGGCGCATTCGCCTTTGCTGTTCACAACGCGATGGCAAGGATATTTTCCGTAAAAATCAGCGCGGCTCAGTACTTTTCCAACGAGACGGGCATTTCGTTCGAAGCCAGCCAATTCAGCGATTTGTCCGTAGGTTGCTACTTTTCCTTCCGGAATCTCTTCTACGATTGAAAGGATCAAAAATACGAAATCATTTGTCAGTCTAGCCATGGCGGCTCCTTTCTCGTGCGTTTCTCTTCTAATCGTAACAGGAAGTAAAAAAAGTACAAGAAGCAAAAAGGCATCCGCTGCTTTTAGCAAGTGTAGGATGAAAGGAACATCGCCTGCTTTCAATTCATTAAAGGGCAGGTTTGACACACCGTTCAAACGTAGAGCCGCTTTTTGGGCTGATTTTGATACCGTGACTTGGATAGTTGATGGTGTAACATGTGTTGTGTTAGATCAGCGGATAGAAACGGACACCCTTTTTTTAATCAAAAATGAATAGCTCAACCTAAAATAGTGGTGTTTTAACAGGTGCAACAGATTAGTCCAAGGTTTAATCATGTGAGGAGAATCATAAGCAAATCATTCGTGTACAACCGGGTTCCGCAGTAGAATGGAACTATTGATAATCAAAGGAGTGTTCAGAATGACAAGCTATGAAAAAAGACAAGAGGACCAGCTGCTATCTCCGGAGAATACAGTATTGACGGTGATCGATTACCAACCAACTCAAATTAATTCGATCAATTCAATGAACCGTTCAGAATTGATTCGCAACACGGAGATTGTTATCGAATTAGCGAAGCTCTACAATATCCCGATCGTGCTTTCCACTGTCAATGTTGAAAAAGGTTGGAACGAGGATACGATTCCCGTGTTAAGAAAGGCCGTCGGAGAGGACGCCCCTTCCTATGACCGCAGCTCGATCAACGCTTGGGAAGACAAGGAGTACAACGAAGCAATCAAAGCGACCGGGAGGAAAAAGATGTTGATCATGGCTTTGTGGACAGAAGCTTGTTTGACCTTTCCAACTTTGGATGCGTTAAAAGAAGGCTTTGAAGTTTATCCGATCGTGGATGCAGTTGGCGGGACTTCTTCGATGGCTCACGAAACAGCTTTACGCAGAGTAGAACAGGCTGGCGCACAGCTGACTTCGATTGCCCAATTGGCTTGTGAGCTGCAGCGTGACTGGAACCGTGAAGGCACGGTAGATGGCTTCGATGAGTTGATGACGAAGTTTGGTGCATTCTCAAATTTGAGATAACTGATTGCGAGCAAGTTGACAACCTCCTAGGCGATTGGTATAGTGGAACCATAAATAAATCAATCACCTAGATGAACGGAGTTTTTGTGTGAGTGTAGCAGGTATCTAACCCATAAGTTGAATAAATCAATGAACCCTTAGAGGTTTATTTGATGCGCTTATAAGTGATATCTGTCGAATAATAGCAAATGGACGCTAAGACGATAGGAGAACTGTCGTCTTTTTTTGTATACTCTAGGTGAGGGATTTATACCAAGGCAGGTATCTCTTTTCAGAAAGGAAAGAGAACAATGAACAACGAAACATTCAAACACTTACAATTTGAACGAGTGATCAATGAAATTCAAGCACGTGCGATCGGAGAATACAGCAAACAGCGAATCGCCGAGATGGTACCACAAACCAATTTGCAGGCAGTCAGAACCTGGCAAAAAGAGACCAAAGAGGCTCGACTGATCATTGACAGCAGTCAGCATGTTCCCTTTATGGGCTTGATTCGAATCAATACCCTGATCAAGCAAGTCGAAAAAGGCATGATCTTGTTGCCTCACGATCTAATCGAAGCTGCTGATTTCATACGGAGCAGCCGCAGAATCACGGGCTTTTTTGAGAAAAATCAATACCAGACGCCTCTGCTGTATTCCTACAGCAAGACGCTGCCGAGTTTATTGGAGATCGAAGAAGCGATTTATCAAAAAATCCAAAACAGTAAGGTTGCGGATGATGCGTCGCGCAGCTTGCGCAAGATTCGCAAGCAGCTTCAGGAGACCGAAAAGGAGATCCAAGATAGGCTGATGAAATTCTTGCGCCACCCCGGCAACAAGGAAATGATTCAAGATGCATTGGTGGTTCAAAAAGGCGATCATTATACGATCCCGATCAAAGCCAGCTATAAAAATCGAGTGGCAGGTACCGTGATTGAACAATCCGGCAAGGGACAGACAGTCTTTATCGAACCTGCGAGTGTCGATAAGCTCAATGAAAAGCACGCGCTGCTAAAGGCAGAAGAGATCGCTGAAGAATACCAGATCTTGGCTGAACTTACGGGTCTATTGGCTGAACGGGAAACCGAGATTCAGTTTGCACTGGAAACGATCACTGCGTTCGACGTAATTTTTGCCAAAGCGAAATTCAGCCGGGAGCTGAACGGGATCACGCCAGAGGTCAACAAATCAGAGATCATCCAGATCAAGCAAGGCCGGCATCCTTTCTTACCTTCTGATGCGATTCCTTTGGACTTTTCGATCGGAAAGGATTATCGCGGACTGGTTATTACAGGTGCAAATGCCGGTGGCAAGACGGTCGTGTTAAAAACGGTCGGGTTATTGACACTGATGACGATGATCGGAGTGCAGATTCCGGCCAAGGCAGGGACCGAGATCGCAGTCTTAGATGATTTGTTTGTCGATATTGGCGATCAGCAAAACATGGACAATGCCCTCAGTACTTTTTCAGGCCATATGCACAATATTGCAGGTATTTTGAAAAAGGTGAAACGAAACAGCTTAGTGCTGCTAGACGAGATTGGTAGCGGAACAGAGCCGAATGAAGGAGCTGCATTGGCAATCGCCATCATGGAGAGACTGTATCAAAAAGGGGCTCTAACCGTTGCAACGACGCATTATGGTGAGATCAAACGCTTTGCCGAGGAACATCAGGATTTCGTTCCTGCAGCCATGGCATTTGACCGCGAAACGTTGACACCTAAGTATTTGCTGCAGGTCGGCAAGGTCGGAGACAGTCAGGCACTTTGGATCGCAAAAAAAATGAAGATGACCCCAGAGCTGATCGAGCAAGCTCAAAAATACATGGACCATAAAGAGTATCACACGGAGAAAAAGGTATTTCCAGCGGTCGGACAGCCAACGACCAGCCAAAAGAAAGTCGATCAGCTTTACCAAAAAGGCGACCGCGTCTTACTGACAGAGTCACAGGAGACAGCACTGATTCATGAGGACACTGGAGAATCCATGGTCGAAGTTTTTTTGAATCAAGAAATGATCAAGGTTCAAAGACAGCGAGTTCAGCTCGTCATGTCTGCCCAAGAGCTTTACCCGCAGGACTATGACTTAGATAGTTTGTTTAGTGACTTTCATACCAGAAAACGTGAGAAGGATTTGGCTCGCGGGTCGAAAAAAGCCCAAAAACAATTAGACAAAGAGATGCGGGCTAGGCGGCAGCAATCATGATGATCCGTCGAACAATTACGCAGAAGGGAAAGCTATTTTCTGCATCCATTTAATGAATAAAGCTAAAATCACGTTGACGGATGTTGACGTGATTTTTTTGTTCAAATTGCTTCAAAAAAGTGTTTACAATAGAATAGATTTTTGTTTATAATGATTTTAAAGTGACAAACATTTTCTTGTTGCGTTTATGCGTATTAAGTAAAATTGTTTTCAATTAAGAGAAGTAATTCTCATTAAAACACAGGAGGTATATTATGTCATTGATCGGAAAACAGGTAGAAGAATTTCAGGCACAAGCGTATCATCAAGGGAAATTTGTAGAGGTCTCTAACGAAAGTTTTTCTGGCAAATGGACAGTCGTTTGTTTTTATCCAGCTGATTTTACGTTTGTTTGTCCAACTGAATTAGAGGACTTGCAGGAGCAATATGCGAAACTAAAGGAATTAGGAGTGGACGTTTATTCTTGTTCGACCGACACGCACTTTACCCACAAGGCATGGCACGATACTTCAGATGCGATCGGCAAGATCGAATATACGATGATTGGCGACCCTTCCCATCACATTTCGCGGATTTTTGACGTCTTAGATGAGGAATCAGGGTTGGCACAGCGTGGGACATTCATTATCGATCCAGATGGTATCGTACAAGCAATGGAGGTCAATGCAGACGGGATCGGCCGGGACGCAAGTATTTTAGTCGATAAAATTCGGGCAGCCCAATATGTTCGGACTCATCCAGGCGAAGTGTGTCCGGCAAAATGGAAAGAAGACGGCGAAACATTAAAACCAAGCTTTGACTTAGTCGGCAAGATTTAAGGGGATCGCGATGTTAGATAACGAAACAAAAGCACAGCTGAACCAGTATTTAGAATTACTGGAATCAGACATTACCTTTTCTGCCAGTCTGGCTGAAAACGAGGACTCACAAAAGGTTCGTGAATTTTTGACAGAGATTGCAGAGATGTCGCCGAGAATCACTGTGGAAGAGACAGTCTTGAACAGAACCCCCAGCTTTGAGATCAATCAAGCAGGAGCAGAAAAGAGCGGTGTCGCTTTTGCGGGTCTGCCAATGGGACATGAGTTTACATCCTTCATTTTAGCCTTGCTGCAGGTCAGCGGTCGTGCGCCTAAGGTGGATGAAACGATCCTCAATCAAGTGAAAACCATCAATGAACCCTTGGCATTTGAAACGTATGTCAGCTTGACCTGCCACAACTGTCCAGACGTGGTTCAGGCGTTGAATATTTTTGCGATCGTCAATCCTAAGATCTCGCACACCATGATCGAAGGCGGAATGTTCCAGCAGGAGGTCGACGCCAAAGAAGTCATGGCAGTGCCGACAGTCTTTTTGAATGGCGAAGAATTTGGCAGCGGTCGAATGACGATCGAGCAGCTGGCGGAAAAGCTAGCCGGGCCAATGAAGCCTGAGGCGTTTGCGGATAAGGAAGTTTTTGATGTGCTGGTAGTCGGCGGAGGGCCTGCTGGTGCAAGTGCTGCGATTTATGCGGCACGAAAAGGCATCAAGATCGGCATGGTCGTGGAAACATTTGGCGGTCAGGTGCTGGAAACACTAGGGATCGAAAACGTCATTGGCACACCGTATGTCGAAGGACCGCAGCTGATGCGTCAGGTGGAAGAGCATGTGAACCAATACGGAGTCGATGTGATGAAGGGCCAGCGCGCCAAAGCAATCCGCAAATCTGATTGGGTGGAAGTCGATTTAGAGAATGGTGCCCAGCTCAAAGCGAAAACAGCGATTTTAGCAACAGGTGCCCGCTGGCGGGCGATCAATGTCCCTGGTGAAAAAGAGTTTAAAAATAAAGGAATCGCCTACTGTCCGCATTGCGATGGTCCATTGTTCAAGGGCAAAGAGGTCGTGGTGATCGGCGGTGGAAATTCGGGGATCGAAGCCGCAATCGATCTGGCAGGATTGTCAAAACACATCTATGTTTTGGAATTCTTGCCTGAGCTGAAGGCGGACAAGGTATTGCAGGATAAATTGGCGGAATTACCGAATGTGACGGTAATCACCAATGCTGCGACAAAAGAGATCACTGGATCGACACATGTTGAGGCATTAACTTACGTTGACCGTCTAACCAACCAAGAGCATACCTTAAATGTAGAAGGTGTCTTTATCTTGATTGGGCTGATGCCCAATACAGAATGGCTGCAAGACTCGGTAGCCTTGTCTGAAAGAGGTGAGATTCTCGTGGATAAGCAGGGAGCAACCAATGTTGAGGGGATCTTTGCTGCAGGAGACTGTACCGATAGTGCGTACAAACAAATCATTATTTCGATGGGGTCAGGAGCAACGGCTGCATTGGGCGCTTTTGACTATTCCATCCGAAACAGTTTTCCAGAACAATAGAGAAAATGTGACAGAAGCAGAAACTAGCTTTGTCTGTTTTGGACACCACTCAACTCGCTTTAGTCACATTACATCTGAGCATTCTAGGATCTTTGACCTGTTTAGGTTGAAGGTCCTTTTTCTGGCTTTTCTTGCCTTTTGCGAAAATTTTAGCAGGCAATTTTTGGATCTTGTGCTACACTTTTTATAAAAAAGGGAAAAGGGAGTTTAGTATGGCAATTGTTGGAATAGATTTAGGAACGTCCAATAGCTTGGTTACCTATTGGAATGGCACAGAGGTGGAGTTGATCAAGAGCCGGTTCGGACAGACGTTGACACCTTCTGTCGTCGGTTTAGATGACAATGGGGAAATTTTGATCGGCGAAATTGCCAAAGAACGCTTGATCAGCCATCCACAATTGACAGCGGCTGCATTTAAGCGCTTTATGGGGACGGAAAAAGAATACCACTTAGGGAGTCACACTTTTACGCCGATCGAATTGTCTTCGCTGATCCTCAGCAGTTTGAAAGAGGATGCTGAGTTGTTTTTAAACGAATCCTGTGAGGAGGTCGTCATCAGCGTGCCGGCGTATTTTAACAATACTCAACGGGAAGCCACGATGGAGGCGGCTAGACTAGCTGGAATGAAGGTGCTCAATCTGCTCAGTGAGCCGACAGCGGCAGCAATGGCTTACGGTCTGCATAGAGAAGAGGATCTGTCGATATTAGTCATTGATCTAGGCGGCGGCACTTTTGATGTATCGCTATTGGAAATGTTTGAAGGCATCATGCAGGTCGAAGCAATCGCTGGAGACAATCAGTTGGGTGGGGAAGATTTTACGCAATTGATCGTCAAGGATTGCTTGAACAAAAACCAGCTGCTGGATGAAATGCTGACGGCTGAAGTCTATTCGGTGCTATACCAAAAGGCAGAGATGCTCAAAAAGGAGCTGGCTATTCAGTTCAGCACTTCCTTTGAGTTTGAGATTGGTGATGCGAGTTACTGCTATGAGCTGACAAAGCAAGCCTATGAACACTTATGCGAACCGCTGCTGACCAAGATGCGTTTTCCGATCGGACGTGTGCTGAATGATGGCAATACAGCGATCGAAGAGATCGACCGGGTGATCTTGATCGGCGGGGCCACGAAGGACCCCGTGGTTCGAAATTTTCTGTCCAAGCTCTTGAAGACGATTCCTTATACTTCGATCAATCCCGATGAAGCAGTCGGCGTAGGTGCAGGAATCCAAACGGCGTTGAAGAAAGACCGCAGCATGGTTTCAGAAATGATGCTGACGGACGTATGCGCCCATTCTCTAGGGGTCGAATGTGTGCAAAATTTTGGCTCAAAAATGATTGGCGGACTTTTTTCACCAATCATTGAACGCAACACGACGATTCCCGTCAGCAAGGTCAAGACCTTCTACAGTATTTATGACCAGCAGGAAAAAATTTGTTTTTCAATTTTTCAAGGGGAAAGTCCACACGTCAAAGACAATTTAAAAATTGGTGAAATGGAGATCTCGATCCCTAAAGCACCGAAAGGGTATCCTGTAGAATGTCGGTTCACGTATGATTCAAATGGACTGCTGGAGGTGCTTTTGACGATCAAAGATACGGGGAAGACGCACCAGCTGATCATCGAAGAATCTCCTGGAACACTAAGCGAAGCGGATATTCGAGCCAGTCTAAAAAAATTAGAGGCTTTGAAGATCCATCCGCGGGATCGGGCAGAAAATCGGTTGTTGCTGGCGCGGCTGGAACGGCTCTATGCAGAAACGACTGGAGAAACCAGAGAACACGTTCAACAGCTGTTGTTTCGTTTTGAAGCGGTACTGGAAAAACAAGAAGTGCATCAGACCAAAAAAGCAGCCAGTGAATTGACGAAAACCCTTGCTGAATTAGAAAAAGGCTTGTGGCTATGAATATCTGGGAGCTTTTAGAGATCGAAAAAACGCAGGAAATCAAACAAATCAAAAAGGCTTATGCAAAAAAGCTGAAGCAGATCGTTCCTGATGAACAGCCGGCAGAATTTCAACAGCTGAAGGAGGCCTTTGACCGAGCTGTTGAACTGGCCAAAGGCAGTGGACAAATAGATCAAGTTTATCCCTCAGAGCGCAGAACACCGGTCGAACGGCTGGAACCTGAAGAAACAGTAGACGATTCTTTCATGCATAAGGTGCAGCAGTTTCTGCGAGAGTGTGCGTATTTTGATGATTTGGCTGCGTGGAAATACCTGCTGAAAGATCAAACCAGCTGGTCGATCCAAGAATTTATCAATAACACTTGTTATATCCAAGAGCTGCTGCTCGAACATTTCCAATTTTTAGACAAATCGATTATCGTTTTATTGATGGACACGTTTCAGTTAAATGATTTAGAGGAAGAACTAAAAGATGATTCTTTAGTGCTGCCGTACTTTCTTCATATGCGCCAGACGATACTCTCGGAGCCTGAATTTTCCTTTGCTTTATGGCGCGAACTGCCGGTGAATGACCGCTTGAATTATTTTACCTATCGCAGAGAATATCTCGATCTCCTGAACCAGAGTCGAGACAATCCGCTTCTTTTTAAAGAGATCGAACACAAGGTTGAGCAAATTTTTCAACAGGATGGCGATTTTTTAGTATTGCGAGCATTTAATCAGCTGATCAAGGTCCACGGGGATCTGGATCAGCAGGACAGCTATCAACAGGTATCCGATTTGCTGGAACAAGCCAGCTGTCAGCCTTACCGAAGTGACAAATTAGCCTTTTTCCTAACGACGTATCTCCGAGTCTGGAAAACCCATGAACTAACAGACAGGGACCTTGAGCTGCTGCAAAAGGAAACCTATTTATTACCTGCAACGTGGCGCCCTTTATTGATGGGAATGCTTTTTTGGAAAGCCGATTTGCCTTCACTGGTCATTCCTCAGTGGAAAAAACTGTCCAAAGAACACTATTTAATGATTCGTCCCTTTTTCAGGAAGGTACAGCGCCAGCTAGATCGAACGGAGCAGCGGGAATTGACTCAGAACACACGTTATTATGATCCTAAACCTTATGTGCCGCCGAAAAGAAAGCGAAAAATTTCTTGGGAGATTTTGCTGGCGATATGTGTTCTGCTCTCTGTGTTCGGTGCATTTATGCGCTATCAGGATCGACAGGAAAGTCGCAATGCTTTCGATCCGAAGACGCTGCAAAAACCACCGCTGATCGATCAATCCAACGTCAATGAGCTGCAGAAAAAGGCGGAAGAAACCTTCGCTGCTAAAGCTTTGATCAGTGAAGATGCCGATCCCGCTCAACGAATGATCTACTATTTTTTTTGCCAAGAGGATCAGGCAGAGCGACAAACCTTTATCAATGAGTATGTGGCGGAGGAAGCAGTTCCCTTGATGCAGCAGCATTTGGCTGATCCTGCCGCTTACCCGGAAGCAAAGCGCTATGACTTCTCCTTTGAAACGGATCGCACAAGTACAGATGGGCTTTGCAAAGCGGTCTCCTATAATGAAGAAAACCTGCTGATCGTCAAACTAAATGACGAGGAAAAAATCATTGATGTTCTGGGGACTGGTTGGCATGAACTAGAGCCGCAGCATTATGAGGCACTGTTGAAGGACATTAATGTTCGGCCATTGCACTCGCTGAACTTCTTCTTTTCACGCTATTTGCCTAGTGAAGACCGCAAAACGGTGGTGGACACTTATCCGCAATACGTAACCGAAGAACTGCGAACAGAATTGGAAAAAAGAGCAGCCGACAAACCCGTCAAAAAATACGGGAGCGGGACTTGGCAGCTCAGCGAAGTAGATGGACAACGCTATTTTGTAATTAATGATGAAAACGATGAGCCTGCGATGATCTTGACGATGGATAACTACGGTCGGATTGATCATGTTTATTTAGACGGCTGGGAAAAAATGGATCAGAAAACAGTCAAGCGAATATTGGATCACTGCGAAGAGGACAAGATCGGTATTTTTTAAGCAGGGCGAGCCATTTCTCAGTAATAGCTGACAGTTGTTTTACTTATGTATCTGCCTTATACTGAAACCAACAAGAAAGGAAGAAAAACAGATGATCGCACACAAAAGAGCGGGATTCCATGTAGTTTAGAACCAATCAATTACATGGAGGAAAAAAAGATGAATAACGTATATGATAATGAAGATTTTTTTGAGAAGTACAGCCAAATGTCACGTAGCAAGCAAGGCTTAGAAGGGGCTGGCGAATGGCGCACCTTGGAAAAGCTGCTGCCGGATTTTAATGGAAAACGGGTGCTTGATCTCGGCTGCGGATACGGCTGGCACTGTATCTATGCAGCAGAACATGGGGCAAAATCAGTCGTCGGGGTGGATATTTCCAGCAGGATGCTGGAGGTGGCCCGTGAAAAAACACCGTTTGAGAGTGTTACTTATGTACAGGGCAGTATCGATGCGCTGGACTTTCCCGCAGATCAGTTCGACATTGTACTCAGTTCTCTGGCCTTTCATTATTTGCCATCGTTTGAGAAAATTGCCCAGCAGGTCCATGCCTATTTAAGCGAAGGTGGCCGCTTTGTCTTTTCAGTCGAGCATCCGATCTTTACGGCAAACGGAAACCAAGATTGGGTCTACGATGAAAAGGGTGAGATCCAATACTTTCCGGTAGATCGCTACTTCTACGAGGGAGAACGCTCAGCACATTTTCTCGGCAGTGAGGTGACCAAATACCACAAAACCTTGACCACCTATTTGGATGGCTTGCTCACCAATGGTTTTCGGATCGATCGCCTGGTGGAGCCTATGCCACCGGA
This sequence comes from Enterococcus florum, assembly GCF_004309355.1. Taxonomy (GTDB): domain Bacteria; phylum Bacillota; class Bacilli; order Lactobacillales; family Enterococcaceae; genus Enterococcus_A; species Enterococcus_A florum. Next base: position 92,138 of record NZ_BJCC01000031.1, read on the forward strand.
AGACATGTGGTCAATTCCTGGCATGAAGGATGAGATGCGGCGTCCAATGATGCTGATTGTTTCAGCAACTAATTTGAAATCGCCGCTTGTCTAAGCAGACGCTGTGATGTAGACTTAATAGTGACAACAAGTGAGGGAGTGTTTTTGTCCGGCGCACTATTCATTACGTAATCAAGTAATTTAGTGAAACGTGGAAAAGAAGTCTGAAGGCAAATAAACTGAAAAATTCATGGTTGAATTCAGTTTATTTGTAGTGTTCAGAAGTTCTTTTTCACGTTTTTTTTGCTGTGGAAAAGAGTGTTGCCTGCATGTAGGAGAGGAAGGAAGAAAAAATGAGATTGAATGAGTTAGAAAAGAACATCCCTTTGTTTGCCAAGAGTCAGGATACGATTTGGACAGATCCGTATATCAGCCAACGCATGCTGGAGGCTCATTTAAAAGAAACAGAGGAAGGAGCGACCCGAAACGTGGCTTTCGTTCAACGCTCCGTAGAGTGGTTTGCGGCTAAATTTCCGCCAGCTGAATACCCCAACCTGCTGGACTTAGGCTGCGGACCGGGTATTTATGCGGAACGTTTTTATGAGAAGGGCTATTCGGTGACAGGGATTGATTTTTCCGAAGTCAGTATTGCGTACGCCAAAAAATCTGCCGCCCAAAAACAGCACGCGATCACGTACTTAGCCGCAGATTATTTAAGCACTTCCTTACAAGAAAATACTTACGATTTGATCGTTTTGATCTATTGTGATCTAGGGGTCTTGTCGCACACAGAACGCAGGCAGCTGTTGACAGCCGCCTATCGCGCGTTGAGACCGGGTGGGAAGTTGGTGTTTGATGTTTTTACTCCTGTTCGATATGCCGATTTTCGGGCATTTCGCAGCTGGCAAGTTGAGCAAAACAGCTTTTGGAGCGAGACCGCATGTTTGCGGCTGCAGGAAAATTGCAGCTATCCACAGGAAAATACCTATTTGGAACGACACGACCTGCTGTACCAAAATAGCCATAAGACGTTTTTTATTTGGGAGACGGTCTTTGAACCAGAAACCTTGGAAAAGGAGTTGAGTCAAACGGGCTACCAATCTATTGAACGCTTCTCGTCCATTGCGGGAGATAACTGGCAGGATCAATCAGAGGTGGCCTGCTTTTCAGCCTCAAAACAATGAGATAAAAAGGCTTGCAGCAGGAGCTGATTTTCTTTCGTATCTGGTGCAAAGAATTCCGGGTGCCATTGAACGGCTAGAGCGAACGTTCGGTCTGGCAGATAGATTGCTTCCACCAAGCCATCCTCTGCCAAGGCGGTGACGGTCAGCTGGCTGCCGATTTCCTTGATCCCCTGATGGTGGTAACTGTTTACTCCCAATGTGGTTTTTCCAAATAGCTCAGCCAGCAAGGTCCCTTCTATCAATTGCACATCATGTTGCTGTCGATCATAAGGGGCCTGCATCTGATGGTTCAGCTGAGATGGTTTTTCCGTTGGCAAGTCTTGATACAAGGTTCCGCCAGCAATGACATTCAGCAGTTGAGCTCCGCGGCAGATCCCTAACAGCGGTTTGTCCAGCTCGATGGCTTTTTCCATGCAATAGCAATCCATTGTGTCGCGCAGCCGGTTGGTCTCGCCGCATCGGGAAGACGGCTCTTGATTGTACAGAGCGGGAGTTACATCATGACCGCCGGTAAAGAGAAAGCCGTCACAGGTCTCCAGGAAATAATCCAACGTTTTAAGATTATCCGTCAACGGAAGCAGCAACGGGATTCCGCCATTTTCTTCGATCAAGGCAGGATATCCTGGCAGCATCCACAAGCTTTCTTTTTCACGATCATACAAAGGCATGATGCCGATTACTGGTTTCTTCATAGGTTGCTCCTCCATTTATTTTTTATTGTCTATTTTAGGGGATTCATTAGAATTTGTATAGAAAAAATTTAGAGTTTAGAGAGAAAAAACGACTGATCAACACGCATCAGTCGCTTTTTCCTATTTTTTCACAATCATGTCGATCGCTTTTCTAAGTTTTCGTGCTTGTTCTTCGGAGCTTTCTACGGGTTCTTCGAAGCAATGCATCAAATTTTCAGCAACGATGACTCCCATCACACGATCGATACTGGAGCGAATGGCACTTAGCTGTGTCACGATATCGACACATTCCTGCTCCTCCTCAATCATTTTTTGGACCCCGCGGATTTGGCCCTCTGTTCGTTTTAGTCGATTGATGACTTTTTTCTTTTCTGCTGTCATTGCCCTTCACGTCTCCTCTGGGTGAGTCTTTGTCTCAATAAATATACCTCTGGAGGGTATAATAATCAAGCAGAATATTTTAACAACTTGTTGACAAACAGAGTTGTAAGGCGTTTAATATACCCTGTAAGGTATTTTTGGGAAGAGGGAAGCGCATGCTGTCATTTTTTAAAAGGAGTCCAGAGATTTCTATATCTGAATTAAAAGCCTTGTTAAAAGGTAATATTCCATTCATTGATGTTCGTTCCTTGGATGAATACGCCCTGGGGCATATTAAAGGGGCAAAAAATGTTCCATTGGAGCAGATCGATTCGTTCAACGGAAAAAAGGAAGCAGCTGTTTATGTCATTTGCCGCTCGGGAATACGCAGCAAACAAGCCGCTGCGTATTTGACGAAAGCGGGTTATCAAGCCGTACATGTTCGTGGCGGTATGAACCGTTGGGACGAGAAAAGAAAGGGAGGATACGAAAAATGAAGATCATTATTGTAGGCGGGGTTGCAGGCGGTATGTCTGCTGCGACTCGGTTACGGCGTTTGATGGAGGATGCAGAAATTGTCGTGTTTGAGAAGGGGCCGTACGTTTCTTTTGCAAATTGTGGATTGCCTTATTATGTGTCCGGTGAGATCGAGGAGAAGGAGCAATTGCTGGTCCAAACACCGGAAAGCCTCAACGCCCGTTTCAATTTGGACGTTCGACCTGAGCATGAGGTGATCGCCATTGATCCAGACAAGCGAACGGTTACTGTCAGGTACCGTGAGGAAACATTCATCGAATCCTACGACAAATTAATTTTATCCCCTGGTGCCAAACCGTTCATCCCCGCGATTGAAGGGATAGCTGAAGCGAAAAATGTTTTTCCCTTGCGAAGTGTCCCTGACCTTGAGAACCTAATAGATTGTTTGGCGCAGAAGCCGAAGCAGGCGGTGGTGATCGGTGCCGGATTTATTGGGCTGGAGATGGCTGAAAACCTAAAAAACCGCGGATTATCAGTCACAATCGTTGAAAAGGCTCCCCATGTTTTACCACCTTTGGACGAAGAAATGGCGGCCTTTGTCCAAAGAGAATTGGAAAAAAACCGAGTTCGAGTGCTCACCTCTCAATCTGCAACAGCGTTCAAGGAACAAGGGAAAACCATTGTTTTAGAAGATGGGACAGAACTGACTGCGGATGTGACGATTTTATCCGTAGGGGTTCAACCAGAAAATCAATTAGCAAAATCCGCGGGACTGGCACTAGGTCTTAAAGGCGGGATAATCGTCGACGAAAACTATCGAACAAGTGATAAACATATTTTTGCTGTTGGGGATGCGATCATTGTCAAACAGCAAATAACTGGCGAGGATACAATGATTGCTTTGGCATCACCCGCAAATCGTCAAGGAAGACAAGTTGCCGATGTGATTGCCGGGTTGCCAAGAAGAAATCAAGGGAGTATCGGAACGGCGATCGTACGAACCTTTGCGTTGACCGCTGCCTCTACAGGCTTGAATGAACGAGCAGCCAAGCAGGCAGGCCTATCTTATCAAGTCATCCATACCACCGGGAAGGATCACGCAGGATATTATCCCGGAGCCACCGATGTGACACTGAAAATGATTTTTGATCCAACGACAGGTGAAATCTATGGCGCACAAGGAGCAGGAGCAAAAGGTGTCGACAAGCGCATCGATATTTTGGCGACTATGATCAAAACCAAAGCTACGATTTTTGATCTTCCTGAATTAGAGCTGACCTATGCTCCTCCTTTTGGTTCAGCCAAAGATCCGGTAAATATGCTGGGTTATGCCGCGATGAATCTAGCTGAGGGGTTGAGCCAGTCGATCCAATGGCATCAACTATCTGAGGAGCTGGCAAAGGGGAAAATCTTATTAGACGTTCGTAATCCAGAAGAAATTGCGGAAGGCCGGTTTAAGACATTCATATCTATCCCGTTGAGTCAGCTGAGAGAACGTATGGCAGAACTAGATCCGCACAAGCAATACATCGTCAGCTGCCACAGCGGCTTAAGAAGCTATATTGCAGAGCGGATCTTGAAACAATCCGGCTTTCAGGTCGAAAATTTAGATGGTGCTTTTTCACTTTATCAAGTTGTCAAACCAGAGGAAATCAAGTACATTGAAGAGAAGAGCTGAACCGGCACAATAAGATAAGGAGGAAAAGCAATGAAGCTGGCGATTATTTTAGAGACAAAGGAACATGAGAAAGCGTGGAATGCCTTTCGCTTTGGTGTGACAGCACTGAAAAGAGACCACCAGGTCAAATTCTTTTTGATGGGCGAGGCAGTGGAGGTCGAAGGGATCGTAGACGAAACCTATGATGTCCCCGATCAGATGAAAAAGTTGGAAGATGCGGGCGGAGAGCTGCTTGCCTGCGGAACCTGCTTAATATCAAGACAGCTGGACGGTCAAACGGCTTGTCCGATCTCAACCATGGTGGATTGTGTGGAAATGGTCGAGTGGGCAGATAAAGTTGTCACTTTTTAAGCTATCTAAAGCCCCTTTTTACACGAGGCAGGTGTAGGAGGGGCTTTTTGTTTGTTTCGTTTAAATATTTCATAAAAAGATGAAAAGTTACCAGATATTTTCAGAATACTATCGTCCTCTTATGCTATTCTTTTTTTGTAACTTATTTGGAAAGCGGGCCTTTTTTTGAAGAACACACAGGGACTAACCCATATAGAAGTGGCACAGCGAAAAGCAGCCGGGCTGCAAAACAACGTTGAGGAAAATACAAGTAAATCAACGAAAGCTATTTTTTACGACAATGTCGTTACCTTATTCAATTTTTTGAACCTGCTGATTGGTGTGTGCTTATTTTTAGTTGGCGCCTACAGCAATATGTTTTATCTAGTGATTATCTTGACCAATGTATGCATCGGGATCTATCAGGAGATTCATGCGCGGAATCTGGTTCAAAAGCTTTCGATCGTGAACAAAAAACAAGTCCTAGTCTTGCGCGATGGCGTGGAACAGCAGATCGATTCTAGTGAGTTGGTTGTCGATGATTTGGTGCGGGTTTTCGCAGGCGAACAAGTGGCATCGGATATGGAAGTCGTGGAAGGATTTGCAGAAGTGAATGAGGCGATGCTGACAGGCGAATCAGATCTGATTCGTAAACAAGCTGACGATGCTTTGCTCTCTGGCAGTTTTTTTGTTAGCGGTGAAGCGCTGGCGAAAGTAGTCCATGTGGGCAAAGAAAATTATGCAACGAAACTAGCCAGTGAGGCGAAAACACACAAACCATTTCATTCAGAATTGATCCGAGCTATTCGAAAGGTCTCTAAATTTACCAGCTTTGTGATTATTCCCTTTGGCATTTTGTTGTTTTTGGAAGCCTTTTTCTTTCGAGCAAGCGGGGTCAAGGAGTCGGTCGTGGTCTCTGCAGCGGCTGTTTTGGGCATGCTGCCGAAGGGCTTAGTCTTGCTGATCAGCATCGCCTTGACCACAGGGGTTACCAAACTGGCGAAAAGGCGAATTCTCGTTCAGGATATGTATGCGATCGAGACATTGGCACACGTCGATACACTTTGTCTCGATAAAACGGGGACGATCACGGAAGGAAATATGCGCGTCACTGCTCTTCATCAGGTCGGTTCCTTCGAAAAAGCAGAGTTGGAAGAACTTTTGGGTAGCTATCTTGCCAACAGCAACGACAACAATGTTACGATGCAGGCACTGCGGGAACATTTTCCAGAGTCCGACCGCTATACTAGCCGGGAAACACTGCCTTTTTCCTCAGAACGGAAATGGGGAGCGATGCATCTAGACAGTGTAGGAGCCGTGTACCTAGGGGCACCAGAAAAGCTGTTGACATCAACAAACATACCAAGTGAAGTAACAGCAGCTCAGGAAAATGGCTTACGCGTTCTGCTGTTAGCTGTTGCGCCGATCCAAAGCAATTTCGAAGAAAAACAGAAATTGGACGCCATTGCTGTAATCGAAATCGAAGACATTATTCGAGCCAACGCAGAGCAAACCTTAGCTTATTTAGCACAAGAAGGCGTTGATCTAAAAGTAATTTCCGGTGACAATCCGGTCACTGTTTCAACTATCGCCAAACGTGCGGGTCTGCCGAATTATGAACGCTATATTGATTTGACTACTTGCGAGACTGACCAGGCAGTCAGGGAAGCTGCTTTAGAATATACAGTTTTCGGGCGTGTCGCACCGCATCAGAAAAAAATGCTGGTTCAGTCGCTAAAAGCAAAAGGGCTGACGGTCGCGATGACTGGTGATGGGGTAAATGATGTATTGGCACTAAGAGAAGCGGATGTCAGTATCGCAATGGCCGATGGGGATGATGCCACCAGACAAATTTCCAATTTAGTCTTACTGGATTCCGACTTCGCCTCATTGCCAGAGGTCGTACTTGAAGGTCGTCGTGTCGTTAACAATGTCACAAAGGTGTCGGGGATTTTCTTCATTAAAACGATCTATTCCTTTTTCTTGTCCTTGATTTGTTTAGTAACAGCCACGGCTTTTCCGTTTATTCCGATTCAGATTACCTTGATCGATCTGGCGATTGAAGGCTACCCTTCCTTCTTTCTATCGTTTGAGGGCGATCAAAAACAAATTCGCGGCAAGTTTCTGCCGACTGCTTTACGAGCCGCAGCACCGAATGCTCTGTTAGTGATCTTGAATGTGGTGATGATCTCGCTGGTTTCAAAACAGACGGGCTGGACAGATCTTTCCACTCTGACATTGATGTATTATCTATTAATCGGAATCAGCTGTTTAGCGGTGATCAAAGCGTGTCTGCCTTTGAATCCTCTGCGGATCTTTCTGATCGCCTCTACGGTAGTCGGTATTTATGCGGCAGCGATGCTGTTTCATTCAATTTTAGAAATCGGCTTTTTGACGTCAGCGACTGTCCCATGGTTTTTAGTCATGATGCTCGTCAATGCTGCCGTGTACTTGCTGCTGAATAAAATAATGAGACGTACCAAAAAGAACGCTGCCTGATCAAAAAATCAGACAGCGTTCTTTTTGTATGGTGAAAGCAGCCATTAAGCCATGCTTTGTTTTTCTAGATCCCAGTAAGCCAGCATCTTAGTCATTTCTTGTGCAGCCGTCCGACGGATCTTCCGCGGGATGAACTGGTGGATTTCGTCTTCATTATAGCCGACTTGCAGTCTTAATGAATCTAAAATCAACGGTCTTCTCAGTAAGCCGGGATTCTTTTCAATTAGCGCAACTAATTCATTGAATGAAAGGTCATCAAGATCAATATCCAGTTTTTCATAGACCTTTGATCGCGTCGAAATGATTTCCTCTGTGCCGATTTCAGTTAGTGAAAGAATTTCTTTGATTTCTTCTGCTTTCAATGGCTCAGAAAAAATATTTCTTTCTTCAAAAGCCAATCCTTGATTTTCTAACCATGCTCTTGCTTTTCTGCATGAAGTACAACTTGGTGAAATATACAATTTAATCATTTCCCATCCAACTCCTCTAATAATTTGTTATTGGTTTATTTTCGACTTGAGATATCTTACACCCATAACATTACAGGCTTTTGTTCAATTTGTTAAATTTTTTAGCCTTTTTCTGAGGAAAGAAAAAATTGATTTGACAGAAATAAAGGCTTTAAATAACCCGAATAGCAGATAGGAAAATCCAGATGAAAGAGACGTAAAACAGTTTACATAGGGTTTTAAAGGGTTTTTAGTTTAGAATAATAATAACCTAATAAAAATGATATTTGCTGAAAACTCAAAAATTTCCAATTACTTGAAAAAAATGATTGATCATAAAAATCGCAAAAAAAATGGACAATAATAATAAAAATAGTTGGACGTATTATCATCTGACTATCTGAAAAAGAACGCTTAAAAGAATGAGAATCTGAAAAAAAGTCTCACAAATAAAGGATAATTATGCAATTCTAACTTATATACAATAATCGCTGTTTTTCGCGAGCTAATTCAAGAGGCATAAATAAAAACAAAAAAATGATTATTTTTGATAAATTATAAACGACTCATTTTATTCTAAAATAATTCAGTCCAAGGATATTTTTCTAAATATTATTATTGACTGAATATTTATCTAATACGCAAACAGAAAGGTGTTATTGACAACGCTTTAGTCACTGATATAATTAATTAAAATACACTTTTTTATTTGTTTGTGAAAACACAAACGTATAAAATGAGAAAAATAGCGATAAAACAGTGGTTTCATTTGATTTGATTAAGATTTGAGGAGACGGGAGAATGTGATTTTATGGGGAAAGAGTTACTGAATGTTGAAGATCTGACTGTTCGATTTCGAACATACAACGGGGAAGTAACAGCAATTGATAATTTAGCGTTGAGCCTGAATGAAAATGAAACCTTGGGAATCGTTGGCGAGAGCGGCAGTGGAAAGAGCGTGACTTCCTTAAGCATTATGGGGTTATTAGATGAAGCAACTTCCACAATTTCCGGAAAAGCGCTGTTTAAAGGCAACGACCTCTTGTCGATGCCAGAAAAGGAAAAGCAAAAATACCGCGGCAACCAACTGGCGATGATCTTTCAGGAGCCGATGACCTCTTTGAATCCGCTGCACCGATGCGGCAAACAAATTATGGAGTCCATGCTGATTCATCAAAAAATCAGCAAAGAGGATGCCAAAAAGAAGGCTATCGAGCTATTGGAGCTGGTAGGAATCCCTGCGGCAGAGCAGCGGTTTAACGAATACCCTCACCAAATGTCCGGTGGGATGCGGCAGCGGGTGATGATTGCAATGGCTCTGGCCTGTGATCCGCAGCTGTTGATCGCAGACGAACCAACGACTGCACTGGATGTAACGATCCAAGCGCAGATTTTAGAACTATTGAAGGATCTAAGAAAAAAACTGGGGATGGGCATCATCATGATCACTCATGACCTAGGTGTAGTATCTGAGGTTTGTGACCGAGTCATCGTGATGTATACCGGGAAAGTGGTGGAACAAGGAGCGATTCGTGAGATCCTTGATACACCTAAACACCCCTATACAGAGGGACTGATCGCAGCGATCCCGAAAATGCAGGAGCAAAAGGAACCATTAAATAGTATCGATGGCATCGTTCCACGACTGGATGATATGCCGAAGGGCTGCAGCTTCCACCCGAGATGCCCCTATGCGATGGACGTATGCAAGGAAAAAAGACCAGCGCTATCTGATTTAGAGAATGGACGCAAAGTTCGGTGCTTCAAATATTCAGATGCTGCGGAAGCTGAGGTGAAGGAATAAGATGGAAGATTCAATCGTCGTATTGGAACATGTCAAAAAATATTTTGATATTCGAGACAGCGATGGTAAAAAGGGAACGCTACGGGCGGTGGATGACGTTTCCTTTGCCATAAAAAAAGGCGAAACATTCGGCTTGGTCGGCGAGAGCGGGTGCGGGAAAAGCACCCTGGGGAAAACCTTGCTGAATCTCTCTCCAATCACCGATGGGACCATCCACATTGAAGGCAAAGATGTGTCGCAGTTAAAAGGAAGAAGCGAAAAGGTCCAATTCGGCTCCAAGGTCCAGCTAGTCTTTCAGGACCCATCGGCGTGTCTGAATCCCAGGAATAAGATCGGAACTATTCTGGCTGAGCCTTTCAAAATTCATTTTAAGAAGACCATGAACAAGCAGGAAATGGAACAGAAGATCGATGAGCTGCTGACGATGGTTGGTTTGGCCCCTGAATACAAGCACCGCTACCCGCATGAAATGTCTGGGGGACAAAAACAGCGGATCGGGATCGCCCGTGCCTTGGCTTTAAATCCGGATATTATTATCTGTGATGAGCCGGTCTCCGCACTGGATGTGTCGATTCAGGCGCAGGTCATCAATTTATTGGAAGAGTTGCAGGAAAAGCTGGATTTAACGTATCTTTTTATTTCCCACGATCTAGGTGTCGTTTATCATATGTGCGACCGGATCGCAGTAATGTACTTGGGAAATATCGTTGAATTGGCCGATAAAAAAGCACTTTATGAAGAGACACTTCACCCCTACACACAGGCGTTGATCTCAGCAGCACCTTCGATCGACCAAGTGAAAAAGGAACGGATTGTTTTAAAAGGGGATGTTCCTAGTCCATCAGACCCACCAAAGGGCTGCAAGTTCCATACGCGCTGCCCGTATACGATGGACATCTGTAAAAAGGAAAAACCGTTGTTGGAGGAAGTAAAAGACAATCACTATGTGGCCTGTCATTTATGTAAACAAAGGAATTAGGGAGGAAGTTGTGTATGAAAAAGAGTAAAAAGTTTGCTTTGACACTTGTCAGCTTATTAGCATTGACGTTGACAGCATGCGGCGGAGGCGGAGACACAGATGATTCTGGCGGAGGAAGCGGCGGAGGAAGTGCAAATGGCGAGAACACCTTAGTTGTGGGGATGGATTCTGACTTAAAAACGATGGACCCGGCCCGCGGTTATGAAGTGTACGGGAACATGATGTATTACGCAATGTATGACTACCTGTACAAAACCTATGAATCATCAACACCAGAGCCGTCACTAGCAGAAAGTCATGAGCTGGACGATACCCAAACAGTCCATACCTTTAAAATCAAAAAAGACGTGAAGTTTTCAAGCGGCAATCCGTTAACGTCAAAAGATGTGGCATTCAGTATCAACCGAACTAAAAATCTGAAAAGCAATACCAGCCACCACACAGAAAATGTGAAAAGTGTGGAAACACCAGACGATCATACCGTTGTGATTACGTTGAATGAACCGGATGCAGCGTTCTTGGTAAAATTGGCGAATAATGCCTTTGCCATCGTTGACTCAGAAGTGGTCAAAGAACATGGTGGAACAGACGCGGAAGATGCGTCCAGCGCGGATACCGCAGAAGAATGGTTAAACCAAAACTCTGCTGGTTCTGGAGCCTATGTGTTGAGTGAATGGAAGCAAAACGTGGAAGTCGTCTTAGAAAAGAACGAAAATTACTGGGGCGAAGTGAAAAACGACAAAGTTATCTGTAAAGAAATTCCTGATGTGAATACCCAAATCCAAAACGTGAAGCAAGGCGACATCGACATTGCTCTAGGGGTTGGGGTAGACAATGCCTCTCAATTAGAAGATCAAGACGGCGTAGACCTGAAGAGCTACACAGGAACTACTACTACCTTCTTGTTGATGAATGATGATCCAGAAATCGGCAAAGAAATGGCAGATCCTAAAGTTCAGGAAGCTGTTCGTCGGGCAATCAACTACAAAGAATTGTTGGAAATCTGCGGTGACGGCGCGGTATTGCCGTTGAATATCGTTCCTAAAGGCTTTACTGGTGCATTAGAAAAAGCCAAAGATTATCAAGATGTCGACAAAGCGAAGCAATTAATGGAAGAAGCAGGCTACAAAGACGGCTTCGATGTGAAATTTACAGTACCGAACTTTGACACTGAAGGAATGTCGTGGACGACTATGGGTCAAAAGATCAAAGATGACCTGAGCAAAATCGGCATCAACGCTAAAATCGAGACAGCGGAGATCGGTGTTGCGATCGATTCTTACCGTGAAGGCAAAGAGCAGTTCTTGTTCATGCATTGGCATCCGGATTTTCCAGACATCAACAACCAGTTAGCCTTCTTACCAGGCGAAACGGTTGGAGAACGGGCGAAATGGAGTGATCCTTCTGATGGGAAACTGGATGAGCTGAAGAAAACAGTTCAAACAGAATCAGATGAAGAAAAACGTGTTGCAGCTTCTGAAGAATTGCAAAAACTGCTTGATCAGCAAATGCCGTTTGCATTGCTGGTACAGCATCCAAAAGTGTTGGCATACCGCAGTAATTTGGATGGTGTGAACTACTATGAAGTACAAAAAATCAATTTCCAAGACATAGCGGTAAAATAATCTGGAACTAAGGAGCAATTTGCATGAGGAATATGGCAAGGTTTTTATTAAGGCGCTTCGTGTTTGTGTGCTTTTTGGTCATCGGGATCTCCTTTTTGGTCTTCATGATCTCGCACTTGGTTCCTAGTGATCCGATTGCATCGAATATGAGTACGCACGCCATGAGTGATCCTGAAGCCGTTGCTGCGTACCGAGCAAGATGGGGTCTTGATAAGCCGCTTATCCAACAATATTTTATTTATCTAGGAAATTTAGTGCGTGGAGATTTAGGGATTTCGATTCGGACAGGCAACCCAGTTTTGAGCGATCTAAAACAGTTTTTCCCGGCAACTTTGGAGCTGTCGATCATCGCGATGATCATTGCGGTGATCTTCGGGATCGCTTTTGGGATCTTGTCTGCCGTCTATCGAAACAAACCCGTGGATTATCTCGTGCGGACGATTTCCATCAGCGGGGTATCAATCCCAAACTTTTGGTTCGCCTTAGTGATGCTGTTGCTCTTTTATTCGAACTGGCATCTTTTCCCTGGCGGCGGGCGAATCAACTCGCGTATGACAGCGCCGACGGGCGGGACTGGATTGTATGTGCTGGACGGCATTTTACAGGGAGACTGGTCATTGGTGAACGATGCCCTCTCCCATTTGATCCTGCCGGCATTGGTACTAGGTTTTTTCACGATGGGATTGATCTCTCGGCAGACACGTTCGAATTTGCTGGAAGTGACTTCCTTGGATTATATCCGAACAGCGAAAGCTAAGGGCTTGTCGCAGGGACGAATCATTATGCGTCACGCATTAGGCAATGCATTGATCCCGGTGATCACCGTCATGGGCATGGGCTTTAGCAACCTGCTGGGCGGCATGGTGTTTGTTGAAAAAATCTTTTCTTGGCCGGGCATCGGACAATATGCCTATTTATCAGCTACGACATTGGACTTTCCAGCGATTTGTGGAGTTTCCTTGCTGATTGCGATGATCAATGTCTTACTGAATCTTTTGATCGATATCCTGTACGGAGTGATCGATCCGAGAGTGAGGTACAATTAATGAAACGATTCTTAAAGCAGAAAAACTTTCTATTCAAGCTTGGAATTTTTATTTGTATCGCTTGGATCTTGATCGCGCTGTTCTCGCCTTATTTTGTTTCACAGGATCCGATCGCACAGGATATGACGGCACGTTTCAAGCCGCCAAGTGCGGGGCACCTGTTGGGAACCGATGAACTGGGACGCGATGTTTTCTCTCGGGTACTGGTGGGCAGCCGTGTGTCGATCGCTGCCGGGCTGGTGACGGTCTGCATCACGATTGTCGTTGGCACGATCTACGGTGGGATTGCCGGGTATATCGGCGGCATCGTTGACGATATCATGATGCGTGTAGCTGAGCTGATCAATGCCTTTCCGCCACTAATTTTGGCGATGGTCATTGCTTCTGCTCTAGGGCCGAGTATTTTTAACTCGGTGCTCGCCATGACGATCATTTGGTGGCCGAATTACGCGCGCCTGATGCGAAGCATGGTGATCACCTTGAAGGAAAATGAATACATTGTCGCTTCACGGGTCTTGGGAGCGAGTCATTTGCGTATTTTAGTCAAAGAAATCGTTCCGAATGCTCTAGGCTCCCTGCTGGTCATGGCGACCCTTGATATCGGGAATGCGATCGTTACCTTCTCTGGGTTAAGCTTTTTAGGTCTAGGCACACAACCGCCAACGCCTGAATGGGGCTCGATGGTCTCTGATGGTGTAAACAATATGAACTACTGGTGGATGTCGACCTTCCCAGGTTTATCGATCTTCTCTATGTCGATCGGTGCGAACTTTGTCGGCGACGGTCTAAGAGATTATTTGGATCCAAAAATCAAAAACAAGTAAATCAAAAAGGCTGTGACATCACTGTCATAGCCTTTTTCCTATAAAAAAATAAAGCAAATGCGACAGCTAGTTGTCATATTCACTTTGCTAAGATGTTTACAAGGGAGAACGGACATGCAAATCGAACGTCTGGTACAAATAATTTTCTATTTGGTGGAACACAAACATACGACTGCAAAGGAGTTGGCGGCGCTTTTTAAGGTCTCAACGCGTACGATTTATCGAGATATCAACACGTTGACGATTGCCGGCATCCCAATTTTATCCACCAAAGGCAATGGTGGAGGAATTTCTTTATTGGAAGGCTACACGATGGATCGATCATTGCTGACAAAGGGGGAGCAGCAGAACATTTTTCAAGGATTGCAGATTTTGCAGGCCACTCAATATCCAAACATGGAAACGACATTGAACAAAATCGGCGCGATCTTTCGCACAGCGCTGCAGCCACAATGGCTGGAGATAGATTTTTCGTATTGGGGAAGCGACGATCGGGAAAAATTCAAGATCTCGGATGTGCAATCAGCGATTTTGAACAAACATGTGATTACTTTCGAGTATGTCAATTCTGATATGAAAAAATCGCGACGAATGGTTGAACCGATGCGATTGGTATTCAAATCCCACGCTTGGTATATTGTTGGCTATTGTCAAAGCAAGCAAGAAGTAAGAGTGTTCCGTCTTTCGCGAATCAGAGACCTGAAAATCAATTTAGAAACATTTGAGCGCGAGCTGCCAGAAGATTACTCACTAAAAACTCAAAAGCAAACCAACAACCTGGTAACCCTAAAACTGAGATTTTCCCCTGAGTCCGTGCACCGTTTATACGATGAATTCTCTGAAAGCCAGTTGAAGGCTGACGAAGATGGTTGTTACGTGGTGGAATTTCAGGCTGAGTTGAACAACTGGCTAGTAAATTATCTACTGTCCTTTGGCAGACAGGTGGAGGTACTTGCACCAGCAGCGGCTCGAACACAGATGAGGGTCCGTTCCCTAGATATTGCTGAGCTGTATCAAGACTGAACAGTTTTACAGTCAGCGGATAAAAGGAGGATAAAGACGATGGAATGGAATGAGAAAAGCACATTATTTGTCCGAACGGACTACAAGCTGGATGAACGAGAGGTCAGTGAAGAACAGGCGATGGACTCGATGAGCTACTTGCAGCAAATCGCTCAAGAGCGTGTATTGCTGGCTGGCGTTTTCGGCAACATGGAGTTAGAGGAAGTGGACGGTGCGATGATCCTTTTTGAGGCGCAGGACTTGGAGGAAGCCAAACGCATCTCAGATGAAGATCCGATTATTAAAGGCGGCTTTTACCGCTACGAACTTAAATGCTGGAACCTCATGGTTTTTCCGGCGGGTGAAAAGTAGTTTTGATATTTAATTTCAGTCAAGCCAAGGCTCTGCATGTTGCAGGGCTTTTTTTGCGGCTTGATTGGATCCAACTGTGCTCTTGAGTATCCAGCTCAATCTTAATTCCATCATAGAGTTTATAAAATAACATATTCTGTCTCGTTTGCTATGCTAAAGTTTTATTTCATCTATTTTTAAATTAAAAAGTATCAATTCAATTTAATGTGTATTTCTCTTTAAAAATTTTTTTAAATTAATCTTTTTTCTTTTTTAGACAAAAATACCTATACTTTCACCACCTGAATTTAACCTCTTATACCCTATTTTTGCTTCTTATTCCCGATATATTGTGACAAAAAAACAGAAGAAATATAATAAATTTGAAATAATTTTAAAAAAATACATATTTATATTTGTTTTTAATCAGAGGGGTCAAGATTACTAAAAATTCATT
The DNA here is from genome assembly GCF_004309355.1 of Enterococcus florum. Classification (GTDB taxonomy): domain Bacteria; phylum Bacillota; class Bacilli; order Lactobacillales; family Enterococcaceae; genus Enterococcus_A; species Enterococcus_A florum. The sequence continues at coordinate 107,874 of NZ_BJCC01000031.1, forward strand.
CGTTTAAAATGAATTTTTTTAGTTATATTCGATTTCAATCAATTAAAAATAAATATAACAAGGGGGAGTGCAGCAAACGTTGGAAAAGAAGTAAACAACGGTCAAAAATAAAAAAGAAAGGAGGAAATTATGGATAAGCCAAAAACAACTTGGATGGTTGTTCTTTCTATTTTACTGATTCTTGGCTCTTTTCTTCCGATTCAAACGATTGCGGAAACTCTCCGCTCACCCGAGTCCTATACATTCTCTCATATGGCCTTGTTAGATGCTGAAAACCAGAAGCTGCCGACAGAGATTTCAGGGTCGGATACGCTGAGATTGTCATTTGACCTAGCCATTGAGAAAAACACATCGGTTTCGCTTTCTTTACCAGAAAACAGTCAAACAAAGGATCAACACATTTATCAAGCTGGCGAATTGTCGATCCGAGTCGAGGATCATCAGCTTCAAATAGTCAACGACAAGGATCACGAAGTGTCGCTAGAGGATTTGCTGTTGGATTTTCAATTAGCCAAAGAAGTCCGAGCAGAAACGGCGATCTCTTTGGATTTCTTTGAAGAAGTATCGTTTCCATTAAAGATCCGTCCACCGAATCGCTCCACGACATTGAGTTCTTTAGGTGGCGTCACGCCATTCAGCGGGTTGGATAAAACAAGTACAGTCAATGACATGCTGCTGAAGGACATCTATATTATCAGAAGCGGAAATACCAAAGAATACATCGTCAAAGACGGGGTACCGCAAGTTCCGCAGCCAACGGTCAAAGTGGGCGATGGGGTGTATTTCGATTATCGCTTTACAGTTCCCTCAGAAGCGAATTTGAAGAAGGATGACTACATTATCGTAGATCTGCCAGAAGAGCATTTTAATTTCTCTACGCTGAGCAATAAGGGTCCTTTTTATGAGAGCGGCTCAAATACCAAGATCGGGGAAATCGAGCTGATCGATGTTGGCGGTGATAAGAAACTCAAAATCGTTTTCAATGAAAATGTCGAACAAAAGTGGAATGGTTTGGATGACTGCTTTTTGACTGCTTATGGGACCGCAGGCAGAGAAACCACCGATGGAGAAGTCGGGCAAAGTGAAACGGGGCGGTATCCGATCGTGATCGACCCTAAACCAGATGAAGGAAATCCTGGAAATCCGATCGGGAATTTAGAAACAATCACCAAAAATGGCGGGACCTATGCCAACAGCAACGCGGTTTATTGGACGATCAGTCTCATGATGGACAGCTACAAAAAAGCGTTGAACGGTGAGACTCCGGACTTTTACCAAAATGTCATTCTTGAAGATCAGTTTGATGAATCATTAAGCAACATCTCGGTTTCCATGTACATGAACATCTATACGGTGACAGACGATGGAAAAATGGCGAAGGATCCGATCGGACAGGTGCAATTTATCGGACCAAGTGGATCCAATACGCTAACGCCGCTGCAAACCTTGGTACAAGGAGCAGCTGAGTCCAGTGCAGACTTTGAGCAGCGAATCCGCGCCAATCTATATCCTTGTTACGGAATAACCAAAGAAAACAAGCTGATCGCAAACTTTAGAAATTTGCCAAACCTGACAGGCAGTCGAAGCGAAGGGTTGCTGCTATTTGGCAACGGGACGCTGAGTGCCAAAGAACGAATCTGGAAAGTGATCGATGATACGGTTCTTGCTGGGCGAATCACTGCTGAACGTGGTGAGAAGACCAAAGAAGCCTACGAGCGTTACTTCTCTCATGATAATGGTGGACAATACGACAATTATCCGTTCGGGTTCAATGTACGGATCAATGCTGAAACGTCCTTAGGGGAAGGCTCTGTGATTGAAAATAAAGCAGTTGTTTCCTGGGAAAACAATTCTGAAGGCAAAGAAGGTGAATCGAATAAAATCACCATCAACAACTGGGGCGGTGGAGCGACACGTGTTCCGCCAACAACCTTTCGCCTGAAGAAAATGGACAATGACACGAAGGAAATCTTGAAGAACGTTGAATTTGAATTGAAGAAAGAAACCTCTCCAGGTTCTGGAACGTACACCACAATCGCCAATGGTATCAAAAAGACCGATGGTTCAGGTGTTCTGCTCTACGAAAACTTGACGAATGGCAAATACTGCTTAATTGAAAAGAACAATCCAGATCCTAAGTACAAGGAAAAGCTGGAGATCGTTCCACCAGATGGCATAGGTGAAGAAGGCAAATACTATTTTACGATCGATCGAAGTGCCAAAGAGGGAATCGCTGTTTCGGCCTACAATTTTCTGGCTGTCGGCAAAATAAAGCTGATTAAAGAAGATGCAGAAACAGACGAGAAACTCAACGATGCAGTATTCACCTTGCGAAACAAAGACGGAACAGATGTTGTTTCTCCAAATGTTTCGCTGGAAACTGGGAAAAATTATCTTTATCAATACAACGATACGACGAAAACCTATACGATCGTTGAAGATACCCCGACTTCAGGTACAGCAGGTGAGATCACTATTGAGGACTTGCCCTTAGGCGAATACTATTTTCAAGAGGAGCGCGCACCTGATGGGTATACCTACGATGATGATGGAAAGTCCAGTGGGGCAATCCTCAGCACAGATGGACAAACCGTCAGTGTGACCAGAAAGAATCGCAAAAAGATTGGTCAATTGGACCTAATCAAAACGGGACCTGACGGCACTAAACTGGACGGAGCGGAGTTCGAGCTGTATTCAGTAAAGGGGGCCTCAAACGAAACGAAATTGGGTGGAACGTTTATCACCGGGAAAAACTATCACTACCAATACAATCGTACCGCGCAAGCATACGAGTTTATTGAATCCAACGGGATAGAAGGCGAGCTCCATATTACAGGCTTGCCTCTAGGAAAGTATTACCTCAAGGAGACCAAAGCACCAGACGGCTTTAAAATCACGGGCAATGGAAAGACTGCTGTCAAAGAAATCACAGCGGATGGAGTCACGATCACATTTGAAATGATCAACGAGTTAGCCGAAGGCGATGTCACGCTCATAAAGAAGGATGCCACGAACGATAAGAATTTGAAGGGGGCAAAATTCAAGGTAGCGACAGATGCATTAGGCACGATCTTTTTCGCTCCAGAGGAACTGGAGGTTGGAGATGGGACCAATCCGACAGGAAGCTACAAGGCAATTAAAAATGGTGCAAATTGGACATTCCAACTGGTCTCAACGGTCACGCCGATCGGAAAATTGATTATTGAAGGGCTTCCGGAAGGAGACTATTACTTTATTGAAACCAAAGCACCAGACGGCTATGTTCAGCTTTCAGCTGCTCACAAGTTTACGATCACCGCTGGGCAAACAGCAGCCGAAAATCTGGTAACGATCCAAAATCATCCCAAGGGGACCTTGCCGAAAACAGGTGGAACAGGAAAACACCTTATTCTGGGAGTGGGGACTTTGGCAACCATGCTCGTAGTTGGCTATTTTTTGAGTGAACAAGTTAGACGAAAAAGGGAAGGTGATCGAGGATGAAGATAAGACGTATGTTCTCGCTGCTGTTCCTTTTGATCCTGTGTTTTTCGATTCTGCAGCCTATGACGACATTAGGTGCTCAAAGTCATGAGTTTATCCTTCATAAGCGGTTGTTTCCTGAAGAAAATGTTCCTGATGAGATTAATCAGGCAGGAGAGCTTGGCGATCCAGCAGTGCTCCAGCATTCTTATGGTGTAAACGGCTCTGCTTTTGCAATTTTTGAGGTGAGCCAATATGCCGATCATTTAGTCCGCACGCAGCAGCTTTCTGCTGAGGAGGTCCAGGCTTACCTGCGTGATGAGGCGAAGGTGTTGAGAAATGATTTAGCCGTGTTAACTGCCGCGGATCATCCATCTTATGCAGCCCTGCAAAACACTTATCCGGGAATCAAGTGGGTGGATACGTTGGAAACGGCTACCCAATCCTTTGTGAATGAAAAGAACGATCCTGTATCAGAGCAAGGGATTCTATCCGCAAAATTACCGGTAGGAGAGAATCAGCAATATTTGTTTGTTGAGCTTAGCGGAAGCGAACAGCTGGAAATGAATCAAGACAGGCTGGCTGCATATGTTTTGATCGACAGTACCTTTGCCTCCGGCGAACAGACGCATATTTACACCAAGAATTTTGTCTATGCTCGAGAACTCTATTTTCGAAAAATGGGGAAAGAAACGGATGGAAAAACGCATCCTCTGCCAGGCGCACAATTTGTACTGTCCAGACAAATCAATGGGGAAAAGCAGTACTTGATGGAAACAACGGGCATCAGCAGTGAATGGCTTTCAGAAAAAGAGACCACGCAGCCGCTGCTTGCTGATTCACGAGTTAAAAAGATGACCTCAGATCAGGAGGGCATCGTTCGAACAACGGTTGGCCTGAAAAGCGGGAGCTATCTTTTTGAAGAAGTCGCAACTGTAGATGGATATGAGATCTCGGAGGCTGCCAAAAATATAACAGTTGTTATTCCAGAAGATCGCCAGGCGGCGATTCTAGTAAACGGCGAAGCATTGCCAGCTTTGACCAACAAAGAGCAGCTGCCTGTTGTTTACAATGAACAGGCAGTAGGGAAAAAGATTTTCCAAAAAATCGATAACGATTCTAAGAATCCTTTAGAGGGAGCGGAATTTGTGGTCTGCAACGCAGATAATCACTATCTGACCAAGCAAGGAGACTGGGTAGAGTCTGAATATGGAAATCAGCATTACGAGGAGGTTCTGGTGCTGAGATCTGATCAAAAGGGCCGCTTTGAAATCGAAGGATTGGCTTATGGCAGCTATGCGCTGTTGGAAGTAAGGGCACCTGACGGATATTTCCTGCCGAGCAACCATTTTATTGAATTTGAAGTCAATCAAGCCAGTCAACAGCTCACTGAGCCGTTGCTTATCGTGAATCAAAAAGAAGACAAGCCTGAACTCCCTTCAACTGGAGGCTCCACGGATAAGCCGGCGCAAAAGCTGACCAGCAATCGGCTGCCGCAAACAGGCGAAACGATTTCAGCACGATCGATCATTATTGGAATAATCTGTGTGCTCACAGCATTCATACTAAAAAAGAAAAGGAGTATCAAATATGAAAACTAAGAAAAGAATTTTTGGGTTGCTAGGGTTAGTGTTTTTATTAGCCAGCACATTTATTAGTCTCGGGAACAGCTTGGTGGCACATGCTGCACCGACAAATGTTGATATCAATATTTACAAAGGGGCGTATGATGAGATCCCGGCGGATCGTCAAAATACCGGGGAAAAAGATGAAGACTGGCATACAGATGCTGGCGGGCGCCCATTGAAGGATGTTGGCTTTACTGCTTACGATGCAACAGAAGTATTTTATCAATTGGCAGCAGCGAACCCAACCTGGACAGTTAATCAGTTGCGTGACAAGATCGCAGCTGATGGCGCAACAGGACTAACTGCTGTCGGTACAGAGCAAAAAACCAATGCGTCGGGTCATACCAAATTTACCTTGCCGGATAAAGTGACGGTGGGCGGTGTAGAAAAAGATGCAGTCTACCTGTTTGTGGAAACTTCTGCGCCAAGCAATATCACAACAAGAGCAGACAACATGGTCGTGATTTTCCCCGTCTATAAGATGAATGCGAATGGCACACCTACTAATGACAAATTAACCGAACTCTTTTTATATCCAAAGAACAAGCAAAGTGATGATTTTGAAGTGATCAAAGAAAAAGAAGAAAAAGATGACTTTACGGTCGGCGAGCCGATCGACTACAAAATTACCTTTGATATTCCTGTTGGTATCGATGGTTTAGCCAACAATGATCCAGCAAATCCAGTCTATCGTTATACACAATTCTGGTTGCGCGACGAATCACAGGCGAACCTGCATTATTTAGACAACCAAGGCCTGTATGTTCAAGATGATTCTACTGTTCCGCCAACATTAACACCGATCATGGATGTGGACTACTCAGTCGTGGAGGAAACCAGCGGTACACCAGAATTCGGCACGACCTATACGAACATTTTCCACGTTTTCTTCAACAACGAAGATGATATCAATAAGCAAACACCTAACGTGACTCAGCTTGCGAAATACGCTGGAAAGAAAATCGTCTTCAAATATCGCATGTATCTAGATGAAAACACCGTCCCAGATGCATGGATCGATAACCAAGCAACCTTGAAATATGAAAACAACCCAACCAACGGACTTGAAGAAAAACCTTGGACAGGGGATGACGTAATCACGTATGGCCGCCGCTTCGAAAAAGTCGACCAAGATAATGGAAATGCCTTAGAAGATGCGGAATTCATCGTTAAACGTGAAAACAATGGTGTCACTGAGTATATGATCGAAGCAGCAACTACGGCCAGTCCATCTCGCTGGTCAACAACGAAAACAGATGCCTTAGTGTTTACTTCTGATATAGACGGACTATTTACAGTTAAAGGGCTGGAAGCGACGGTTAGTCATGATGCAACAGGAACCGATTTGCCATTGACAACAGCCGTTGACGAAGATGGGGATCCGATTCTTTCTATTGGAGACCCTGCGCACCCAGCAACAGTCGGCAAACCGTTGGTTCAATACTGGTTGGAAGAAACCAAAGCACCAAGCAATGACTATGTAGATCTGGAAGCAGATATTCCATTTACGGTGGATTTCGGAACGTACACGAAAACGATCGTTGTCGGAGACGAAACAGAAGTCGAAAACAAACGCAAAGGAACCTTGCCTGGTACTGGTGGAAATGGCATTTACCTGATCATTGCAGCTGGTGTAGCAGCAATAGCGATCGTAGGAGTATACTTCTTGCGCAGCAAAGAGGCTGTCGAAGAATAGAAGCAGCTAAATAAGAAATTGGCAGGGTCGAGATAAACAAGCTTCTATCTCGACTCTTCCTGTATAGGAGGCGGGTCCGATGAAAAAATGGAAGCGAAAGCTGCTGCTCGATCTAATAATGCTGTTGATTTTGCTTTTTGGCGTTGGGGCCCTCAGCTATCCGTTCGTAGGAAATGCCTGGATGCAGTATATGGATCAACGCATCATCGAACAAGCACAGGAAAAAGCCAATCATCAGGATCGAAAAAAGATTTCTGCCTTGCAGGAAAAAATGAACCAAGAAAATAAACGACTGGCTCTTGAAGGCATGAATGCTGGAGCCGATCCCTTTTCTGATGCCGCTGAAAAAAACGGTGCAGAAAAAAGCCCAGATTACTTAGCCAAGCATACGATTGCAACGATCTCGATCCCCAAAATCAATGTCAGCCTGCCGATTTTTGATCGAACCAGCGACTATTTTCTGGAACGAGGGGCCTCGCTTCTGGAAGGAACCTCTTATCCGATTGGCGGAGAAAGTTCCCATGCAGTGATCTCGGCACATCGCGGATTGTCCAATGCTAAATTTTTTACGGATCTGCCTGAACTTAAAAAAAACGATGAATTTTACATTGAGATCGGCGGAAATACGTTTGCTTACAAGGTGATCAAACGTCGGGTGGTTGAACCTGAAGAAACGGAACAACTCAAAATCAAAAAGGGCAAGGACCTAGTCACACTGCTTACCTGTACACCCTATATGGTCAATTCCCATCGTTTGATCGTGACAGGCGAAAGGACCGCCTTCTCTGAAGACAAACGTCAGCAGCTGACTGCGCTGAAGCAAAGACAAAAACGGTTGATTTGGATCGCTGCTCTTTGCGGCGTTGGCTTGCTTTTTGGGATCGTATATGTTTTTTGGAAAAGAATAAAAAAACACATTATTTTTAATCGCTATTACCGCATTTTCATTCCTGAAATCGGAGATGGTCCTTATATTTTGTATACCAAGAAGAAAAAAGCAGTCCTGGCAGATCAAAAGAATGCTATAGAAATCCACGCAGATAAAGAAGGGAATCTGGTATACCAGCCTTTAAGAGGAGGGCGCTATTATTTGAAGAATCAGGCAGGAAAACAATATTATTTGTGGGTAAAGAAAATTTATAATGATTGTTTCTCATATAAAACAGTCAATTATTAAAATAAAAAAACATGAACCCTGTATTTTTGTGTATACTATTCTTGTAGGAGCAGGGGAGGTTTTTCTATCAAAATCAAAGTGGATATTATTGATCAAGGCGAGGAAGAACTGATCTTAAAAGTCCGGTCCTTGGATGAAGAAATGATACGTTTGATCAATTCCTTGCGGGTAAAAGATGATTCATTATGGGTGAACAAAGAGGGACAATTACATAAAGTAAATTTATGTGACGTGTATTATTTTGAAGCAGTAGAAAAAAAGGTCTTTTTGTATACCAAAGATCAAGTGTTTGAGGTCAAAGAAAAGCTGTATCAGTTAGAGGAAAAGTATCAAGGCACCCACTACATCCGCGTGTCTAAATCTGTCATTTTGAACATCGAAAAAATCGAGCTGATCACCCCTACCTTTAATGGCCGATTAATTGTAAAATTGAAAAATAGCGAAAAGATATCGATTTCTCGCAACTATGTACGCAATTTGAAGATTCAGTTAGGGGTGGATGATTAATGATGAGATATGTGACGATTGTACGTGAACTGCTTGTTATCTTTTCTTTTGTTTTCACCTGGAGCGTCCTTGCTGCTTTGGTAACAGGCGCGCACCTGACGAATGAGACTGTCTTTTCTATACTGATCTTTACCTTGGTTTCGGTGAGCGGTTGTCTGCTTTTTTACTTAGATCGATTGGTGGACTTTCTGGGCCCGATGGTTGTTCAGCTGGTTTACATCGCTTATCTGTGTGTATGTTTTCTAGTCTGCAACTACCTATTTTCCTGGAATACACCTCTGCTGGTGATGGGGATCCTGTTGGGTTTCATCCTGCTGGGCTACCTGATCGGCAAATGGATCCTATTTAGCATCAGTGTACAAATGACAAATAAAATGAATGAACAGCTGAAGAAAAAATTTCAATCAAGATCAGACAAAGAGTAACAATCAAAACACCAAAAAAGAAGGTGAAGAAATGGTATCTGTATTGCTGTTGACGAAAAATATTTTGGTTGAACAAAAGCTGCAAGCCAGACTCCAAAAACTGAATTACGAAGTTTTCTGTTCTTCAGGCGTTTTTGAGCTGTTGAACAGGGGAGCTGAAGCGCTGCAAATACCAAGCTACTTTCAATATATCATTCTTAGTGAAACGATTTCTGAGCGAGAGTTGACCGCCGTTTTGCCGACGCTGCAACAAGATACGTCGGTGATTCTAAGAAAGGTCGAAAAACTTCCAATCGCCGAAGAGCAAAAGAAAGAAGGTGTCTCACAAGGGATTCACGACTGGATCAGTGATGAGCAGACTACAGAAGAAGTGCGAGAAAAACTCTTTCAACTGACGAAGCATTTAAAGCTGAAGAGTCCTTCTGTTTCTTGGACAAGTGGAAAATATGTGATGGAAAAGAAACGGTTGCTGGGGGCCCTCTCCTTGTCAAAACTTGAGCGGAGAACGCTGGACAAGCTTTACGATGCTCGAGGAGAAATCACCTCCAGAGAAGAGTTGTGCAACTATCTTTGGAACGAAGCGACGACGAAATCGCATTTGGTTCAATTATCGATGGTCATGAAAAGAATTCGCGAAGCCTTCAAAAAGGATGGGCTGGCAGAAGAAGCGATCCAAACCTCATGGGGCGAAGGGTATACGTTAACAGATGCGGTATATCGAAATTATGCCTATGAAAATAGAAAGGTAGAGCAGCTGACGATCTAAAAAACGATCTGCGGAACAAGACCGCAGATCGTTTTTTCGTGGTTAAGATGTTTTCTTTTTGTTCAAGAAAAGAGCTGAGAAGAGCAGCAGGCAAAGACTGCCCACGACCGCTAAAGCAGAAGAGGACTGCTCGTTTGTTTGCGGCAGGCTCGTTTGGGTCGTCGGAAGCGCTGCGGTGTTGATGATGTTTACTTCCTCTTTTTTAACAGGAGCAGCTAAATTCACTACCTTGCTTTCCTGTTTTGGCTGCGGCACTTCGATCGGTTCCGCGATTACTTCATTTGGCTGCGGCTCTTCGATTGGTTCCTCCGGATCAATGGACGGCGGTGTCTCTTCAATCACTACGGGAGCCTGGTACGTATAGTTAAAAACAGCACCTGTTTCATAATCTTGATTGTAACGAATATCAAAGTTTGAAATATTTTTATAGGTATAGGTCAGCCAATTTTCAATATCTCTATCTGTAGAATGGCGACCGCTAATATCGCCAATTTTGATATACCCTGCATAGGTCTTGTAGTAAAGGATGTTTCCTTCTGCTACAAAAAAGTTCTGCACGTTATTGTTGTCAAAAACATCAATGCTTTGTTTCAAATCAATATCCGTAAAATTGAAGAATCCCGAAACAGTCGCTGCATTGCCTGTCAAGTTATCTAGAAAGGAATAACCTAACTGCACATCCTTGATTCCAGACATCGTGATACCGTTGCTTTTATGGATAGAAAGGGATTGACCATAAAGACTTCCACTTGAAAAAGGAGTCCAATTTTTAACTGTAATTTTCATGTCAATGACTTTCCCTTTGTATGAACCGACATTTTTAAAGGTCACTGTGATTTCATTTGGATTCGCAGTACGCAAGTCAAATTTGAAGGCTCTTGAATCCTCGGTAAATGTAGCGGATCCAGCATTTACTACAAAATCATCATCATCCAAATCATCAAATTTTGGCATGAAATTATAGTCAGAGGAAATGGTCGCATCCTCATCGGTGATTGCTTTGTCGTGATCAGCAATCTTTCCGTCATGGTCATCTGTCAGGGTGGTTGGTGCAGGTGCGGCTAAGGGTGCGGCAACCGTCATTTGGTTCTCTGTGTCAGTCAGTGCCTGCTCGCTTTGTACGGTTTCTTCCTCAGGAACCTGCGCTTCGACAACTGTTGGTTCTGCAGTTTCTGGTGCTGAGTCTGCAAAAGGTACACTCTCATTCTCGACTGCAGAAGGGACATTCTCACTCTCGGCTACAGAAACTTGGGTGTTGTCAGAACTTTCAACAAATTCTGTAGTAACTACGGGCGCTGGAGTTTCCAGCGCTTCATCCGCAAAGGCAGACAAGGGAGAAAGAGACAGCCCCAACAATGCTGCCGAAAACAAATAAACACTTTTCTTAAACATTCAAAAACCTCCATTTTTTATAAAATTTTCTATTTTATTGTATCATAAAATAATTGTTATGTGGAGATTTATATAGAATGATGAGATTTTTAAACAGATGGAAATTATGTATACAAACCTTTATTTTGGAGTGTTTTATAGGAAGTGAAAATCAAAATTAAGGAGAATTAAACATAATTTTAAATGATTTAAAAATAACGAATATTTGATGTGGGAAAGGCAGTGGAATAAATGATACATTTGATATGCTTCCAAAGCGAAACCTATTTTTCGTTCTGACAAAAAAACTGGAAAGCGGTCAGCTTTCCAGCATTTCTTCGTCTTGTTTCAGTCTAAAGTCTTCGTAAATGGCTTGAATCTGGGTTCGTTTCTTGATATCCAATTTGATAAAAATATTGTGGACATGGGTTTTGACCGTACCGACAGACAAGAAAAGCTCATCAGCGATTTCTTGGTTGGGTTTGTGCTCCAATAATAATTGAAATATTTCCATTTCCCGCTGAGTAAACTGATGTACCTGACAAAATTGCAGGAAATAAAGCTCTCGATTTTCCTCCTCTGTTTGCAAGAGCTGTTCTTCACGGACAGCATGATCGCGTAAAAAGTAATAGATCACCATCAAACTGACTAAAATGGAAAAAATATCTTCACAAATGTTTCGATTGTAGATTTTGATAGTCAAGGAGGTGTACTGGTCAATATTGAAAATCACGAAGGTATCCTCTAAGATGATCGCGATACTAAAGATAAGTGCAATAATGGATGCCCATTTTAAATATTTGCGGGTTGTCTCTGATATTTTAGTGTTTTTACGAAATTGACGCCAGGCGTAACAGCCAAGATAAAATAAAAAGAGTTGATTCGGCAGATAATACAGCCAAACCTTGAATGCTGAATTCGGCAGGAGCGGCGTTGACAGCATCCAAACCGCCAGCAAAATGAGCATGCCTGTTTGGAAGGGCCGAATCTTGTCCTTGGACAACGCTACGACGATCCACAAGGAACAAAAGGCATTGACAATGAAGATGATGGTCTTCACTGCGGGAACACTCATGAAGGCTTGGTTGTAATTACTAGCGAAGCTGTTGAAAAATTCAGTCATGTAAATAATGACATTGTCTAAAATGAAAAAGGCCAAATAGAAAGTTATCGCTAGGAAAATTTTTCGTTTTTCCTTCGCGTAATAGGTTAGGGCGATAGACATGGTGATCGTGTATAAAACGATCAAAAGGATATTATAGATGAAAATAGCCACCATATAGGTAACCCCTTTCAGGTGTTTTATTTTTATTTGTGAAATAAACCTTTTAATAAAACCTATTATACCATTAAAAGCTAATGAAACGCTTAAACTTTTAGCTAAACCTTTCTAAACTTGCATAAAATCAAGGGTTTAGATGGCCAAATAAATCTTATGAAATCAAGGGTTTATCCATTGTAAGCGTTTACTACTATAAGATTATCGTAAACCCTTACATTTTTTTGCTATGGTGTGAATGCAAAAGCAAATAAGAAAATTTATTAGGAGGAATCAACATGGCAAAACGCGATTTTATTACTACGGAAAATTATACGAAGGAGGAAATTTTATACATCGTTGATTTATCATTAAAAATTAAAAAAGCAATTAAAAATGGATTTTATCCACCTCTATTGAAAGACAAAACCTTGGGAATGATCTTCCAACAATCTTCTACTAGAACACGCGTATCCTTTGAAACAGCGATGACTCAATTAGGCGGACATGCTCAATATCTGGCACCAGGACAAATTCAGTTGGGCGGACACGAAACAATTGAAGACACAAGTCGAGTATTGTCTCGCTTAGTAGATATCTTGATGGCACGGGTAGAACGTCATCATAGTGTAAACGATTTAGCTACCCACGCAACGATTCCAGTAATTAACGGAATGTCTGACTACAACCACCCAACGCAAGAAGTTGGCGATTTGACGACAATGGTCGAACATTTACCAGAAGGTAAGAAATTAGAAGACTGCAAAGTAGCCTTCATCGGTGATGCAACCCAAGTATGTTTCTCATTAGGATTAGTAACAACTAAGATCGGTATGGACTTCGTACAATTCGGCCCAGAAGGCTTCCAGTTAAACGATGACCACAAAGCAAAATTAGAAGCCAACTGCAAAGTGTCAGGCGGAACTTATACCGTAACGGATGATATTGAAGCAATCGTTGGTGCTGATTTCGTTTACACAGATGTATGGTATGGCTTATATGAAGCAGAATTATCAGAAGAAGAACGAATGAATGTCTTCTATCCTAAATACCAAGTAAATGAAGAGTTAATGAACAAAGCCGGCAAGAACGCGAAATTCATGCACTGTCTGCCAGCTACTCGCGGTGAAGAAGTAACCGATGAAGTCATGGACGGACCAAACTCCATCTGTTTCGATGAAGCTGAAAACCGGTTGACTTCGATTCGTGGACTATTGGTTTACTTAATGAACGATTACGCAGAAAAGAATCCAATTGATGAAGCTGTCACAGCCGAAGCAAAAGCAGACCTAGAAGTTTTCTTAAAAAAACCACTGTAAAAACAGCGTAGGAATGGAAATAACTCTGCTTTTCGCTAAGGACTTATTTCCATCAGATGGTTGAGGCTGAGGCCTCAACCATTCCTTCCATAATAGAGAGGAAGAGAAAAATGGAACAAAAGAAAAAATTTAGCTTGATGAGTGCCATTCTTTCCGTTATCTGCGTGGTATTCGTAGCGGAAGCTGCAGCGCCGGTTGCCGCAATCGGAAATTCCCAATTTTTCTGGTGGATTTTCCTATTGGTAGCATTCTTACTACCTTATGGTCTGATTTCATCTGAATTAGGAACCACCTATATTGGCGACGGCGGAATTTACGATTGGGTAACCAAAGCCTTTGGTCATCGCTGGGGTTCACGGGTTTCTTGGTATTATTGGATCAATTTCCCCTTATGGTTAGCTTCACTGGCCGTTATGTGTCCGGAACTGTTAACGACCATCACGGGGATTGAATTTCCGACGATTCCTTCCATCATTATCCAGTTGGCCTTTACTTGGATCATTGTTTGGATCAGTTTTTACCCAGTCAGCGACAGTGTATGGATCTTAAACGGTGCAGCAGTCATTAAAATGATTTTGGCCGTATTAATCGGTGGTTTAGGTCTATATGTAGCCTTTACTAGAGGGATGGCAAACGAGTTTACGGTTCAATCCATGCTGCCATCTTTCGATTTGAACAGTCTTTCCTTTATTTCAGTTATCATTTTCAATTTATTAGGTTTTGAGGTTATCTGCACATTTGCAGATGACATGGAAAATCCTAAAAAACAAATTCCGCAAGCGATTGTGGCTGCTGGAATCGTAATTGCTGCGATTTATATCTTCTCCGCTTTTGGTATCGGGGTAGCAATCCCGACCGATCAAATCAGCACCGGCAGCGGAATGATGGACAGCTTCAAGCTCTTGACTGGTTCAACAGGCGGCTGGTTCATTATCTTGATGGCCTTCTTCTTCCTGTTAACCTTGTTTGGGAATATGATCTCTTGGTCACTAGGAGTAAACAACACAGCTTGTTATGCTGCTGAAAATGGAGACATGCCAAAATTCTTTGCGAAACGCAGCCAAAAGAACGAAATGCCGATCGGGGCTGCTTTGATGAACGGGTTCGTTGCAACCGTCGTAATCGTGATTGCACCGATTTTGCCAAACCAAGACTTGTTCTGGGCGTTCTTCTCATTGAATTTAGTTATGTTCCTATTGTCTTATGTACCTGTGTTCCCGGCATTCTACAAATTAAGACAGATTGATCCTGATACACCTCGACCATTTAAAGTTGGCGGTGGAAATGGTGTCTTGAAACTGTTAGTCATTGCACCAATGCTGATGATCATTATTTCCTTGATTTTTACTGCAATCCCATTGCAGTTCGATGCAGCCACCTTAACAGAGCAGCTACCGATCACCATTGGAGCAATCATATTTATCTTATTTGGCGAAGCGATTATTGTATTCAAAAAAATTACTAAAGAAGGAGCCGATAACCATGGCGAAGAGAATCGAAGCGACAACACCGAAACAAGACGGGTTTAGAATGCCCGCAGAGTACGCACCACAGGAAAAAGTATGGATGATTTGGCCAGAGCGTCCAGATAACTGGCGTGATGGTGGTAAACCTGTGCAAGAAGCTTTTACTGAAGTAGCGAAAGCGATCAGCAAGTTTACACCAATGAATGTGGTTGTGTCTCAGCAGCAATTCCAAAACTGTCGACGTCAATTACCACCAGAAATTACTGTTTACGAAATGTCTAACAACGATGCGTGGATCCGTGACTGCGGACCGACCTTCTTAATCAATGACAAAGGTGATTTACGAGCAGCTGACTGGGAATTCAATGCTTGGGGCGGATTAGTTGACGGCTTGTACTTCCCATGGGATCAAGACGATTTGGTAGCTCAAAAGGTTTGTGAAATTGAACATGTGGATTCTTACCGTACGACAGGCTTTGTATTAGAAGGCGGCTCGTTCCATGTGGATGGCGAAGGGACCGTGTTAACTACTGAAATGTGTCTGTTAAGCGAAGGCCGCAACCCGCACATGTCCAAAGAAGAAATCGAAAAAATGCTTTGTGACTACTTAAATGTAGAAAAAGTATTATGGTTAGGCGACGGAATTGACCCTGAAGAAACCAACGGACATGTGGACGATGTGGCTTGCTTTGTGGCACCAGGTGAAGTGGCTTGTATCTATACCGAAGATGAAAAGAGCCCATTCTATGAAGCGGCTCAAGATGCTTACAAACGTTTGTCTGAAATGACAGATGCCAAAGGCCGCAAGCTGAAAGTGCATAAATTATGCTGCCCAGTTGAAACAGTAACCATCGACGGCAACTTCAAGATTGATTATGTAGAAGGCACGATGCCACGTGAAGATGGCGACATCTGTATCGCTTCTTACATGAACTTCTTGATTACAAACGACGGTGTCATCGTACCGCAATATGGCGACGAAAACGATGCATTGGCCTTGGAACAAGTCAAAGAAATGTTCCCAGACAAAGAAATCGTTGGCGTGAACACTGTTGAAGTCGTATATGGCGGCGGAAATATTCATTGTATCACTCAGCAACAACCAAAACGTTAGAGAAAATAAGCTGTGTTCGAGTGTCTGAACAGATACTCGAACAAAAGAGAAAATAGGAACCTCCTGATAGGGGTTCATTAAAGAAATGAGGGTTCACATGTCAAAAATCGTTATTGCTTTAGGAGGCAATGCTTTAGGGAATTCGGCGAATGAACAATTAACGAAGGCCGAGCTTGCGGCGAAATCAATCGCAGACTTGATCATTGCTGGGCACCATGTTGTGATCGCTCACGGAAACGGGCCGCAAGTGGGGCAGATTCGCTTGGCTTTTGAAAATTTCGGCAGCGATGATCCAGAAAAGATCATGCCTTTTCCAGAGTGTACGGCAATGAGTCAAGGCTACATCGGCTATCATTTGCAGCAAGCGATCGATGAAGAACTGGTGGCACGCGGATTGAACGATGTACCCGTAGTATCCATGCTGACGCAAGTCGTTGTCGATCCGAAAGACCCAGCCTTCGAAAATCCGACAAAACCGATCGGCGGGTATTATGATGAGGCAGCAGCCAAAAAAATTATGGACGAGACCGGCGATGTCTATAAAGAGGATGCTGGACGTGGGTGGCGTCGAGTGGTTCCTTCACCAAAACCCGTTGATATTTATGAAAAAGTGAGTTTGAAAACGTTAGTTGACGCAGGACAAGTCGTGATCGCCTGCGGAGGGGGAGGCATTCCGATCGTTTACCATGGCGACCACTATGAAGGGGTCGATGCGGTAATCGATAAAGATTTTGCCGCTGCTAAAATGGCGGCTTTGATCGAAGCAGATATCTTTATTATTTTAACAGCTGTAGACCATGTATTCGTGAACTTCGGCAAAGAAAACCAGGAAGCTTTAGTGGATACAACAGTGAGCAAAATGAACGAGTATATCGCAGAGGATCAATTTGCTCCAGGCAGCATGCTGCCGAAAGTCGAAGCAGCGATTGATTTTGCGGAATCCAAAGCAGGAAGAAAAGCCATCATTGCCTCTTTGGAAAAAGCATCAGATGCTGTAGTAGGAAAGAGCGGCACCATTGTACAAGTTTAAAAATACGAAAAGATGTCAGAGGTTTGACCACCCTCTGGCATTTTTTTGTGTGAAGAAAAACGTTTAAAAAGCATTTTTTTTCGACATATAGTAGACTCTAATTGAACGGAGAAAGAAGGAGATTTTATGCCGAAAAGCAGAATAGAAGCCTTTACCGATGCGGTCATCGCGATCGTAATGACGTTGCTGGTTTTAGAGCTGCACGAACCAAAGGGCGATACCTTTTTCGCTTTTGAAGGGACTGCCCATCAATTTATTATTTATTTGATCAGCTTTGTTTCCTTAGCGATCTACTGGAACAACCACCATCATATTTTTCAATTGGTTCATAAGGTTGACGGTCGTGTCCTGTGGGCCAACAATCTTTTGATCTTGACCATGACCTTGTTTCCTTATGCCACTGTTTGGGTGACCGACTACCCCTTATCATTGGCTCCTCAAATGATGTACGGCTTAGTGATCTTTGGCGCGGATCTTTCCTTCTGCCTACTGGGAATTTCCTTAACCAGAGCCAATGGCAAAGATTCTTCAGTCGGATTGCTCTTTCAAGACTATAAAAAAATGCGGGCTACCCTAGTCCTAAACGTTCTGGCGTTGATCGTTGGCTGGCTGATCCATCCGCTTTTGATCCTGATCGTCAACAGCATCATGCTGACATTATGGGTCGTACCAGAGAAAAAAGTCGAAAAAATTGCAAAATAAATCAACAATTTCTAATGTCTTAACGAGTCCTAAGCGTTTTATTTTGAAAATCAAGGGTTATCCTCTATGCTTGATTTATAAAGAAAAGAGGAGGATTCATAATGGAAATTGAAAACTTAGTAGACAAAAACATGAAAAAAGAAGTTACTGAAAGCGTGAAGGAAGCACACAAGGACGCTGGCGGAGATGCATCTAAAATCAAGAATGAAGCAACAAAAGGGCAAGAAGAACAAGGCAAGCAAGCCAAAGAAAAGACCAATGATTACCGTAATGACAAAGACAACGGAGTCAAAGAAACAGATCAGAAAAAAGCAGAATCTGACAAACCCCAATCATCTCACGATAAGAATGCGGACAGCCAAGAAGCTTCAGAGAGCAAAGTCAACAAAGAAGACATCGAAAATATCCGCGGAAACGTCGAATACGATGATTCAGTAATCAAGAAAATCATCGCTGTTGCCTTAGATAGTGTGGATGGCTTATTGACTGTAGACGGCGGATTTTTCTCAAATGCTGCCAAGAAAATCAGCAACGATGCAGATGAAACTGCCGGTATCGAAACAGAAGTCGGCAAAAAGCAAGTCGCTGTCGATATGGACGTTGTGGTTGAATACGGCAAGGACATCCAAGAAATCTTTACTCAATTGAAGCAAGTCATTGCCAAAGAAGTCAAACAAATGACGAATCTTGACGTGATCGAAGTAAACTTGAAGGTCGTAGACATCAAGACCAAAGAAGAACACGAGCAAGATAAAGAAACTTTGCAAGACAAAGCTTCTGAAAAAGCTGATGAGGCGAAAGAATATGTAAACGAAAAAAGAGACGAAGCAGAAGAAAAATCTGAGGAAGACCCGTCAGAAACATCTGAAGATGGAAAAGACGAAGAGAAAAAACGAGTAGAATAAAGCAATGAGTGAGGAACAGGCGTCCTCACTCATTTTTTTTGTGTGGAGAATCGTTACATCGTGTAATGATTCGGATTGGTTTTGGTTGTTCCGATATTGTCTCTGATTTTCTTGATCGATTCAATGTTTCGATCATAGTCATGGTGCATGACGTTGGTATAAAGGATATCCATGATTGACAAATAGCAAATCCGTGACGAAAGCGATTCGGTACGGAAAAGACTTTCCTCTGTAACAACAATGATTGATTCATCCGAAAGACTGGCCAATTCTGATCCGCTATTGCCGGTCAGTGTGATGATTTTAGCAGGTGTTTTTTTGATTTGCCGTGCCAGATTGATCGATTCAATCGTCTGTCCAGAGTGAGAGAAAATAAACACGCAATCCTCACTGGTCAATTTTGTCGCAAAGCTTAGTTGAATATGGTAGTCAAATACGTAATTGCAGCGATATTTTGTCCGGATGAACTTGTGAAAGCTGTCAAAAGCTACGATCGTTGATCCGCCCTGACCAAAAAAGTGCAGTGTCTTCGCCGGGTAGATCAAGGCTAATGCATTATCCAGCAGTTCTTGGGTTAAGAATTGCGTCGAGCTGGTAAGCGACTGTAAATTTGCCTGCAGTACTTTTTTTGCAATGTCGATACTCGAATCTTCGGCGGTGATATCATCAACGCCATTCATGTAATCGACGGTCTGGTAATGTGGCTGAAAATTGGAATGCCGTGCAATGTCGATCTTAAAATCTTGAAACCCGCTGTAACCGATTTTTTTGACAAATTGGTATACAGAAGATTGTGAGACACCGATTTCAGTTGACAATTCCTCTAAGGTTTTATGAGCCAATGTTTCCTCAGAGTGTACGATGTAATCGGAAATTTTTTGTTCTGTATCGCTGAGATTCGGTCGTTTGATTCTGATTCGCTGGTCCAAATAATGGTTTTTCATGAGATCCTCCTAAAACGGTTCTTTTATCTATTAAAATCTGTCAATGACGCAAAACACGTGTACATAGTCTCTTCATCTTTGAATCCCCTTTCAATTGATTGAGCAGGTATTCAGTCAAAGCTTAGGTGTATTATAGAAAATCGGTTGCTAAAAAACAATTCGATTTACTGAATTTTGCTCATATTTAAAATTATTTTTGTATTCTCCCCTTTAAAAAAATAAATAATCTTTTTTAGAATCAGGCAACTCTTTAATTAAATAGCACCCAACAGTAACTGGAAAAATGGAGATGAATGATTGCAAAATCACGCTTTTAACCGCTAAATTGTAACTACTCAGTTATCTAAAAGAAAGCGCTTTAAATAGGGCCGTTCTCTTCAAAAGACAAGGAGATGGGATTCTAGCGGTAAGGGTGTTTTCTTTCGTTGCACCATGAGTAAATCCCTAAAGCTCATGGGAAATCAAGACTTTGGTTATCTTTTATCCTGCAGCATCAAGAAAATCAGCAGAAGCGCTCCTTCTTATATATGCCAAAATTCAAAATAGGATAACAGTATTCAAATCATTGAATTAAAATAAATATCCGAGAAATAAAAAATTTTTTTTAATTAACGAAAGAGTTTACATATTTTTTTTTATAGGGTACTATTTTAGTATAGCAGAAAGGCAGGTGGAAAAAAATATGCAGATCGGTTTTATTGGCTTGGGCAAAATGGGCTTGAACATGGCACGAAATGTTGCTGATCAAAATTGGCAGGTGATCGGTTTAGATGCGAATCAGGAAGCAAGAAAAACAGCAGCATCGTTTGGAATTGAGACTGTGGATTCAGTAGATAAACTTTTGTTAACGCTCTCAGGCAGACGGATGATTTTCTTAAGCACCCCTGCCGGAAAGATCACGAACGGGCTGGTCGAAGAGCTGGTTTCTAAGCTGGACGAGGGGGATATCCTGATCGACAGCGGCAACTCGAATTTTCATGACAGCCAGAAAAATTATCAGCTTGCCAAGGCGCATGGGGTGTCCTTCATTGATTGCGGAACATCCGGTGGGATGCAGGGCGCACGTAACGGTGCCTGTCTGATGATCGGAGGAGATAAAGCCGCATTTAAAATCGCCGAACCCTTCTTTAGGGATTTAGCTTGCGAGCAAGGGTATCTTTACGCTGGTAAAGCTGGCTCGGGACATTATTTGAAGATGGTTCACAACGGAATCGAGTATGCCATGATGCAAGCGATCGGAGAGGGATTTCATCTCTTGGAAAAGGCCGATTATTCTTTTGACTTGAAGGAGGTCGCGAAAGTTTGGAATCACGGATCGATCATCGAAGCCAGATTAATGGCATTAGCAGAGGAGGCCTTTGCAGCTGATCCGCATCTCGAAACGATCAAGGGAGAGGTGGATGCCAGCGGCGAAGCCAAATGGACAGTCGAGGAAGCCTTAAAGCACGATATTCCTGTTCCGACCATTGCTTTATCGTTATTCGTTCGAGAGGAAAGCAAGATTCCAGATAGTTTTTCAAACAAAGTCGTCTCATCATTGCGCCACGGTTTTGGGGGACATGCCATGGTCAAAAGCAATTAAAGGAGTTTACAAACATGTCAAAGTACAGGATCGCAATCGTTAATTCAAGTAGTTTTGGAAAAATTTTCCCTGAGCATATCGCTCGGTTGGAAGCCATCGGAGAAGTCGAACAGTTTACCGTGGATGGTGAGATCGGCGGCAAGGAGTTAGCCGAGACCCTTCATGGGTACAATATTGTTATTGCAAGTGTTACCCCGTTTTTTACGCAGGAATTTTTTGATCACAAGGATGAACTTATTTTAATTACCCGACATGGGATCGGTTTTAACAATGTTGATGTTGAAGCGGCAAAACGACATGATACAGTGGTGACGATCATTCCTGCTTTAGTAGAACGCGACGCGGTAGCCGAAAATAATGTGACCAACTTGATGGCTCTTTTACGCCGAACCGTGGAAGCCCACGAACGAGTGAAAGCAGATCATTGGGAAGACCGGGCCCAATTTGTTGGCAGAACGCTGTTCAACAAAACAGTTGGGGTCATCGGTGTCGGCAATACCGGAAGCTGTGTTGTAGAAATTTTGCGCAATGGTTTTCGCTGCAATGTTCTGGCTTACGACCCTTATAAATCAGAACTGCATATTCAAAGCTTCGGAGCAAAAAAAGTCGAGCTTGACGAATTACTGACCTCATCGGACATCATCTGCCTATGTGCCAATCTGACGGAAGACAATTACCATATGATCTCTGCGGATGAGATCGCAAAGATGAAGGATCATGTCTATATTTCCAACAGTGCACGTGGAGCGTTGATCGACGAAGCATCGCTTGTAAACGGGTTAACGTCTGGTAAAATCGCTGGATTTGCGACCGATGTGCTGGAAGAGGAGCCTGGACGTGCGGACCATCCTTACTTAGCGTTTGAAAATGTGATTATGACACCGCACACCTCTGCCTATACTATGGAATGTTTAGAAGAGATGGGAAAAAAGTGTGTTCGTGATGTGGAGGATATATCGCAAGGCAAACTGCCAGAGCGGGCAGTGCAGCCCTACAGCAAGCATTTGCCGCAGGAGATAGGGAGTAAATAAAGATGCTGAATGATTTAAAAGTGAAAGTGGGCCCGCAGTTTTACCGGTACCACATTGACGCATTGGATTTTGTGCCGGATGTTTTAGAAGAATACGCGGCAAAAAACATATTGATCGTCCATGGAACGGTTTCGTGGGAGAAAGCAAAACCAAAACTGGCTTTTTTGAACGATGATCGCTATCAGTTTACGTTTCATCCATACACTGGAGAATGCAGCTATTACGGAGCGGACCTGATCGTTGAGTTGGTAAAGAAAAACAAGATTGATTTTATCATTGGAGTTGGCGGCGGAAAGTTAACTGATTTAGTCGGTTATGCCGCTCACGTGTCAAATACCAACTTTGGTGTGATCCCCACGCTAGCCAGCAATTGTGCACCTTGGACTCCGCTTTCTGTTATGTACAAAGAAAGTGGCGAATCCGAAGGAAAGACCGAGCATTTTTTAAGACAGGCCAGTTTTTTGATCACCGATCCTGAGTTGGTTCTGGATTCGCCGGTTGACTATTTCATTGCCGGGTTGGCTGATACATTGGCCAAGTGGTATGAATCGGATGCTATCTTGCAGCAGGAGCACCTAAAAGAAGAACCGTTCTTGCGGATGGCAGGCTTTACAAGTGAATTATGCAAAGAGGCGATCACTAAGGATTCGGCCAAGGCCATCCAAGACATGAAAAACGGCAAGTTGTCAGAGGAATTTGTTCGCTTGTCCGAAATCGTCTTTGCGGTCGCAGGACTGGTAGGTGGGCTTGGCGACAAATATGCTCGAAATGCTGCCGCTCATGCGATGCATGATGCACTGAGTAAATATATTCCAGCGTGTCATGAGTATTTACATGGTGAGAAAGTCGCTTACGGAATTTTTTATCAGTTGGCAATCGAAAAAAAATGGACGATGATCGATCAGCTTTTGCCTTTTTATCAAGAGCTGGGATTGCCGATGTCACTGCAGCAGATGAATTGTTTTCCAACTGATCAGTCAGTGATCGATCACATCGTGGCGTTTATCGATTCAAAAGAAAAAGTGCACTTGATTCCCCTGCCGATCACAAAAGAGTTATTGAAGGATTCAATTTTTGAATTAGAAAATTATATAAATGGAAAGCGTTAAAAAGGAGGACATATGGAAACTTTAAGTGTAATGCAGAGCTTGTTGATCGCTCTATGGGTTGCGGCTGTTATGTCAAGATGGCTAGGAGGAGGCGCAACATTAACATTGCGGTTCTCTCCACTAATGACAGGATTTATCGTTGGAGTAGTGATGGGTGATATTGCACAGGCAATGATCGTTACTGCCGCTTTGCAAATGATCTACATGGGTGTGTTCTCACCCGGAGGATCAATGCCAGCAGAGCCTTCAATCGCAGCTGCGATTGCGGTGCCCGTTGCATTGTTAGGAAATTTGAAGCCGGAAGCAGCAATTGCGGTGGCAGTGCCAGTAGGACTTTTAGGTAGTTATTTGTACCAATTCAGATTCTTCATCAATACCTTCTTAGGGAAGTATACCGATAAAGCGGTGGAGGACATGAATCCAAAAGCAATTACCCGTTCCATTATTTTATATCCAACCATTGCTTCATTCGTATTATTTGTGCCATTGGTATTTATTGCTCTTTATTTAGGAGCACCTGTTATTGCGGATGTCATTACTGCCCTAGAAGGAACAGTCGTTATTCACGTGTTAGAAGTTGTCGGCGGCGGCCTTGCAGCGATTGGAATCGCCACGACAGTGTATGTCATTGGACGAAAAGATTATATGGTCTTTTTCTTCCTTGCCTACTTCATGAGCGTCGTTTTGAAATCATTAGAGATCACGATGGTCACTTACGCAATCTTTGGTGTATTGATCGCCTTGATCTTCGTGCAATCACAAAAGGGCAAGCTTGCTCCTGCTGCGAGTTCCAGTGCAGACAGCCCAAGCACCCCATTTGACGACGACGATGACTATGATGACGGGTTCTAATCTAAACGAGGAGGGAAAAAGATGACTGAAATGACAAAAACAACGAATTTAGCACCAGAAGAAATTACCACAAAAGATGTAACGAAAGCGTATCTTAGATGGCATTTTGCCAATGAGATCCCCCATTCCTTTGAACGGTATTTGGCACCATCACTGCTGTATGCAATGCTGCCAATTTTGAAAAAACTGTACAAAGACGATGACAAATTGAAAGCTGCTTATAAACGCCAATTGTTGTTCTTCAACACACAGCTTAGCTGGGGCGGCGGCGTCATCACTGGTCTGATGTCTTCGATGGAGCAGCAAAGAGCTGAAGAAGAATATGAAAACAAAGAGATCATGATGCAAGATGATCTAATGTACAATACCAAAGCTGGTTTGATGGGTGCATTGGCCGGGATTGGGGATGCGATTGACTCGGGAACGGTTCAATATATCTTTATCGCCATGGCTGTGCCGTGGGCGCAAGAAGGCAGCCCGATGGGGGCGTTGTTCCCATTTGTATGTTTTGCCTTGTACCAAGTAATCTTGGGGACCTTTTTTGCAAAACAAGCCTTTTCGATGGGGCGCAATGCAACAGGGTTGATGCAAAGTGCCGGAGTACAAACGGCGATCGAAACCCTGTCCGTACTTGGATTGTTCATGATGGGGATCTTAGCCGGAAACTATGTCAAAGTGAGTTCAGCCCTGCAGTTTAAAATCTCAGGCCGAGAATTTATCGTTCAGGACATTTTGGACCAAATCGTTCCAGGAATTTTACCGCTGGCAGTGGTAATGGGCGTATACTGGTTCTATACGAAGAAAGGTCTGAAGGTGACACAAGCATTGCTGTGGCTGACCGGGATCTTGATCGTATTAGCTGCTGTAGGAATCTTATAATTTATCAAAGGAAGTGATCTGTAATGGGAGTAGTAAATCTAGCACGGGTGGATGAGCGTCTGATCCACGGACAAGTGATGATGACCTTATCACAAAAAAGCGGAGTCAATTCAATTTTTGTTGTAGACGAAGTGGTAGCCAAAGACAAATTCATGCGTGATCTGTACAAGAGCGCTGGGAGTCGTACTGGACAAAAAACCATCGTTATCACACCAGAAAAGGCCAAATACTATTGGGACGAATTTAATTTCAAAGAGTACAATTGTATTTTGATCACCAAAACAGTCAGTGTAATTTATGACCTGGTCAAACATGGGGTTCCAATGAAGGAATTAAATATCGGCGGTATTGCGCAAAAGGACCCTGACAAAGACTTGTTGGTGACCAAATCTGTGTATTTAAACAAGGAAGACGCAGAACGCTTGAAAGACATGAATGAAAATTACGGGGTAGAAAATATTTATTTCCAAGCAACGCCTTCTGCACCTAAATCAAGTCTGAAAGAAGTGCTGGGACAATTCGGATTGTAGAATGATCCCGTCGGAAAAGGGTCAAACGGCGCTTTTCCGACGGGTACTCTAATGACCAAAATCAACAGAAAGTGGTTAGATCATATGGAACAAAGTGAAAAAATCAACGATTGGTTGTTTCGATACCAATATGTGTATCGTGTAAGACGCACAGAAAAGCAAAAACGTCGATTCTTAAGCGCACTTGTAGCAGATCTTGCAGAAATGCGCGAAGATGTACGCGTGATCGAATACAATCAAGGAAAAAAATACAGCTCAAACAATGTCTATGTGGGCAATATCAAAAAGGCCGATCGAATCATTTGTACCTATTATGACACACCACCGAAGCATTTTGGCAGTTACCCTTTCTTTGACCGAAAGCAGCAAAGCAAACACACGACCAATTTTATTATGGCGACTTCAGCGATCACCTTGCTGATCGGACTACTCGCTACATTGATTTATATGAAGGTGTCACCAACATCCTTCCAACTGACTTCACCGAGCACGATCGCGGCAATCATCTGTTTTGGACTTTATTTCTTCGGCTTAAGCAGAGTGGCAAAAGGTCTTTCTGAACGACATACCTTGGTTCGTAATACGTCTTCGCTGCTGGCCATTATGGAGATGATCAGCAGAAAGCATGATCAGAAAACAGCCTTTGCTTTCGTAGATGAAGGAACATTTGGGGAAAATGGGATCGAAGCGATGAAACGTTCGTGTAAAGCATCAGCGAAGATTTATGTTCTGGATTCGATCGGATCAGATGACCCATTGTATTTCTCGGGTACCGGAATTTCCAAAGACAAATTGAACCAAGCAAAAATTCAGCAGACAGAACCAAAAAGTGAGCTCAATTATTTCTTTAGCGGAAAAGAGTCTTTAGACAAGAAGGGTGACTTTTTTCTGGACCAAGCAGCTTTAAAACAAAAACAGAGCAGTCAGACAAACTGCGAAGCGATTATAGAAGTATTACAATGACTTTTCAAAAAAAGGGAGGAACGACAGATGTTAGGTATCGTAATTGCGACCCACGGAAAATTAAGCGACGGGTTGAAGGATTCTGCCGAAGTGATCATCGGAGCCACTAATAATATTGCGACAGTCAACCTGAATCAAGGGGATGATGTTCAAGCGTTAGGCAGCAAAATCCAACAGGCAATCGAGGAAGTGAACCAAGAAGAAGGCGTGATCGTATTGGTGGATTTGGTGAGTGCGAGTCCATACAATCAGTCAGTGCTTATCACCAATCAATTAGAAGAATCACTGAAAGAGTCCATCTATATTATCGGTGGTGTCAATCTGCCAATGTTGTTAGAAACCATCAATCATCAGATCTTGGGCACCGCTGTTGCTGAGACGGCGCAAGCTGTACTGGCACAAGGCTCAGAAAGCTTAAGCAGCTGGCATGTATCAATGGTCGAAGACGACGAGGAAGACGAAGACGATTTTTAAAGTGTTCGCAAAAAAACAGCAAAGGATGATTCAATATGAAATGGGGATTCAGATGGTATGGAGAGAAAGGCGACTCCATTCCTTTAAAAAATGTGAGGCAGATTCCAGGAATGAACGGCGTCATCGGTACATTGCTGAATAAATTACCTGGAGATGTTTGGGAAGTCCATGAAATCCAGGAGCTAAAAGCATCGATCGAGAAGGAAAACCTGGAATTGCTGGGTATCGAAAGTGTCGCGATTCACGATGCGATCAAAGCAGGCTCCTCTGAACGTGATCAGTATATCGATCATTATATCCAAACGATTCGCAATTTGTCTGACTGTGGCGTTCACATGATCTGCTACAGCTTCAAGCCGATTTTCGGTTGGGCCAAAACTACCTTGAATTACGAGAACGAAGATGGCAGTTTTTCATTGGTCTATGATCAGGCTGTCGTTGACGATATGGAACCGAGCGATATGTACAAACTGATCCACAGTCAGTCCAAAGGCTTCAGCTTGCCCGGCTGGGAAGAAGAACGCTTGAAAAAATTTAGCGGATTGGTGGAAATGTACGACGGCGTCACAGATGAAGATCTTTTTGAGAATTTAAGGTATTTCCTAGAACGCATTATCCCAGTCTGTGAAGAAACAGATGTTAAAATGGCGATCCATCCAGACGATCCGCCATGGGAAATCTTTGGTTTTCCACGCATTACGAAAAACTTGGCTGATTTGAAAAAAATCCTCAGCATTGTCGATTCACCGTATAATGGGATCACATTTTGTACAGGGTCCCTTGGTGCAGATCCTTCCAATGATTTAGTTGACATGGTTCGTGAAATTGGTCACAGAATTAATTTTGTTCATTTCCGTAATGTGGAGTTTTTAGGCGAACGCAAATTTAAAGAAACCGCCCACTTAAGTACGGAAGGGTCTTTGGACATGTATGCTATTATGGAAGCATTGATCGAGGCTGGATTTGATGGTCCGATCCGTCCTGACCATGGACGAACTGTCTGGGGCGAAGTAGCCATGCCTGGGTATGGCTTGTACGATCGGGCTATGGGTATTTCTTATATGCAAGGGCTGCATGAGGCAATTCTCAAAGCCAAGGGTCAAAATTAGGGTTAAAAAGGAATGTGAGACAAATTATGTTAGCAAATATGGAGCACGACTTGTACAAAAAAATCGAAGAGGTCAAGCTATTGCCACTGTATACGGCAACCGATTTAACACTTTTGGATCGATTGGAAGAAATATTGATCAAAAATGAAGTGCGCTTCATCGAAGTCACTTTCCGCAGCAAATTAGCGGCACCAGCAATAAAAAAACTGTCTGCTTCAGGGGAATTGATCGTCGGAGCTGGCACGGTACGAACCTTAGAGGAAGCGAAGATTGCAGTCGAAAACGGCGCCCAATTTATCGTTTCTCCCGCGGTCGTCCCAGAAGTGATCGAGTATTGTATTCAACAAGAACTTCCGGTGTTTCCTGGAACCGCAACGCCAGGAGATATCCAGCGGGCCACGGAATATGGGATTAAAGTCGTGAAGTTCTTCCCGGCGGACATCTACGGTGGATTGAAAGCTATCAAAGCGTTGAGCGGCCCCTTTTATGATGTCAAATTCTTGCCGACTGGCGGGATCAGCCAAGAGAATTTTACCGACTATCTTCAAAATGATTCGATCATTGCAGTCGGCGGGTCATTCATTCTATCTGAAGACATGTTTAGAGAAGATGAAGGCAAACCAGCAGACGAAAATCTGAGGCAGCTGGTATCACAAATCAAGAATAGTTAAATTTGCGGAACTTGATCGAAAGGTCAGGTTCCTTTTTTGTGCAAAAAGAATCTATTCTTCGCTAAAAGAATAGATTCTTTTGAGTCAGTTCAAGTCGTACGGCCTTGGATCAATTTGACCGGCAGCACATAATGTTTTTCCATTTGCTTGTCAGGCGCGGTGATTCGTTGGATCAATAGATCGACAAGTAAATCAGCGAAGTCTGAAATAGGCTGCGCGATGGTTGAGAGTTGCGGGAAATAGTTCTGTATAAATTTGGTTCCGTCATAACCGATCAGCTTCAAGTCTTCAGGAATTGAAATTTGCATTTCCTGACAAATGTTGTATACCAGCATAGCGGTTAAGTCATCGGTACAAAAGAGACTATCCAACTCTTCCTTTTCTAAAATCCGTTTAATTTCCAAGGTTTTCAGAGCCATTGAACTGGCCCGAGAATCGATGGTGAAAATACGCGGCTCCAAGCCTTTTTCCTGCAGCAGCTTTTCATAGCCCTCTAACCGTCCATTAGTAGGGGAGTCGGATTTAAGACTGCCTGTTAAAATGCCGATTTTGCGACAGCCTCGCAGGTACAAGTTTTCGGTTGCGAGATACCCGCCGCGAAAGTTGTCGCTGCCGATAATTGGAATATTTTCTGACAGATAACGGTCAAAGGAAACAATCGGCAGAGCGATATTTTCGTATTCCTTGATTCCAAGATTATGGGCACCGGCGATAATGCCATCTACGCGATTGGCTGCCAGCATATTAATATAGGCCCGTTCCTTTTCTTTGTTGTTGGCGCTGTTGCAAAGAATCGTTTTGTAGCCTTGTTCAAACAAGGTGGTTTCTAATTTATCCACTAATTCGCCAAAAAAAGGATTGGAAACCGTAGGGAAAATAACCCCAATCAGCTGGGTGTTTTTCCCTTGCAAGGAACGGGCGAGAGAATTGGGCTGATAGTTTAGTTCCTCCATAGCTGCATGGACTTTATCAATGGTTTTTTGGCTTAATGACCCGTAATTATTGATGACGCGGGAAACCGTGGTAGGGGAGACACCGGCTTTCTTAGCAACATCGGTTAATTTGATTGCCATTGCTTGTACTCCTTAGTCGTTTTTCATTTTGCGCAAACGCCAGAAATCACCTGCATAAGAACCTGTTCCTTCAATCAATAGTCTATCTGCCCCTTCATCGGGAAAGAGACGAGCAGTTACAACCTGTTGGCCTTCGTTGATAAATAGTTCGCAAACGGATTGATCCACGAAGAGCTGCAGAGTGAGGGGTTGATTTTTTTCGATCGAAACAGAACGGGTGGTTCCGTATTCTTGAGCAAAAGGACTGCCTGCGTTTGTGCGATCCATCTTAATCATACCATTTTTTGTATCAAAATCGATAACCAATGAGTGAGTCAATTTTTGATCGGCAAATACGTGCAGCTTGCCTTGACTGTCAGCTGGGAATTCTAAAATCATTTCGTAGCAATTGTTCGTTTCTTCCATTAAAGTTGTAGGCTGCGACGTTAAGTCACCTGTAAGCAGGGTATGCTCTTGGCGTAATTCAGCTTGTTCCTTGACTGGTGTTTGATACAATTTCTCGTTTTTCAACTTCAATTCTTTAACGATACTGAGACAATGAGCCCAGCCTTCATGGTCACTTGGGTAGGCAATCTCGGGTACGCCAATCCAGCTGACAGATAAAGCTCGTCCGTCAGGTGCATTGAAGGCTTGGGTTGCATAGACGTCAAAGCCTTCGTCCAGGTTTTTCAGTGCAGTTGGTTGAGTCAGAGTTAGTTTATCCGTG
The DNA here is from genome assembly GCF_004309355.1 of Enterococcus florum. GTDB lineage: Bacteria > Bacillota > Bacilli > Lactobacillales > Enterococcaceae > Enterococcus_A > Enterococcus_A florum. Next base: position 138,620 of record NZ_BJCC01000031.1, read on the forward strand.
TCAAAGTTTTCAGCAACAATATAAGTATTCGGGTAAATATTTTGGTAATCCGTAATTTCTTTGTCTAGGCCTTGAGGGCAGAAAAGAAAGACAGGTGTTTCTTCAATAAAGACCAGATTGGGACATTCAACCATAAAGCCCATGGAATGATCAGCAAATCGCAGCTCGCCGCGAAATTCAAGACTTTCTAAGCTGTCACCAGAATAAGCTAAGACTTTTCCTTCAAGCTCATCCGTTTGGGCTCCAATCAGCAGCCAGTATTGATCTTGATACTTAAATACCTGCGGATCGCGAAACTCATGAGTATAACCCTTTGGCGGTGCAGGGATCAAGGGTTCCTCCGCTTTTATGATTTCCCCTTGTGTATTCATTGCTGCCAGCATTTGATAGGATTTCCGCTGCCAATTTTGATCCCGAACATTTCCGGTGTAAGTCAGTATCAGCTCATCATCAACTACAATTCCAGAACCGGAGTATACGCCGTGGCTGTCATAAGCCATATCAGGCAACAGGGCCAGCCCTTTAGACTGCCAATCTACCAGATTATTTGAAGTGACATGGTACCAAGACTTCACCCCATGGACAGGTCCCATTGGATAGGCTTGATAAAAAAGATGCCATTGGCCATTAAAATAGGAGAAGCCGTTGGGGTCATTCAAAAGACCGCTCTCCGGTTGAATATGGTAGTGCTGCCGCCAGCGAGAGTGATTGACTGTTTCAGTCAACAGCTGCTGATAGTTTTTGTCCCATTGATCATAAGGTTGATAACGTAGCGCATCGGTCCAGTTTTTAATTAATTCCATAAGTAAGCTCCCCTCTTAGAAAACGTATTCCTTCGCTATTAAGATACTTCATTCAAACTAAATTGTCAAACGTATATCATTATTAAAAGCAAACTTTTTGTTGGTTTCAAGCCGTTTATAGATTTTTATAAAAATATTTTTGATAAACGTTTGACATTTTGCTGATAACTTTGTATGATAAGAATGAAAAAAGCGATTACATGGGAAGGAGCTTAAATATGAATCATCAAAAGGTAGCACAGGAAGTAAACAAAGCAGTCGGGGAGGGGAACATTCAAGCCGCCGCCCACTGCGCCACTCGTTTACGTTTAGTTTTAAAAGACCCTAGCAAGGTTGATCATGCAGCATTAGATAATAACGAGGACGTTAAAGGAACCTTTGAAGCCAATGGACAATTTCAAATCATCATTGGTCCTGGGGATGTAAACAAGGTTTATGCTGAATTAGTTAAGCTGACGAATGTCAAGGAAGCATCTACAGAGGATTTGAAAGCTGTAGCGGCTGAAGGGAAAAAGACCAATCCAGTGATGGCCTTCATCAAGGTATTATCCGATATTTTTGTTCCAATTGTACCGGCTTTGGTTGCTGGCGGTTTGTTAATGGCGATCAACAATGTCTTAACGTCTCCTAATTTATTTGGCCCTCAATCAGTTGTTGAAATGTTTCCGAACATTCAGGATGTTGCCAGTATCATTAATCTGTTGTCTTCGGCACCATTCGCCTTCTTGCCAATTCTAGTTGGTTTCTCGGCGACAAAACGCTTTGGCGGGAATGGTTACCTTGGTGCTGCGATGGGGATGGTCATGGTTATGCCCGATCTAATCAATGGATATGGGGTTGCGAATGCGATTGCAGAAGGCACCATGCCTTATTGGAACATTTTTGGTTTAGAGGTTGCTCAAGCAGGGTATCAAGGCTCTGTGTTGCCAGTCCTGGCTGTTTCTTGGATTTTAGCAACCTTAGAGAAATTCTTCCATAAAAAAATCTCCGCAGCTTTTGATTATACCTTTACACCGATGTTAGCAATTATTATCACTGGATTCTTAACCTTTATTATCGTTGGACCAATCATGCGTACTGTTTCTGACGGTTTAACAGATGGACTGGTTTGGTTGTATGAAACAACCGGGGCAGTTGGCTTGGGGGTCTTTGGTTTATTCTATTCACCAATTGTTATTACTGGTTTGCACCAAAGCTTCCCGGCAATTGAAACCACTTTGCTGGCAGATGTTGCTCGAACTGGCGGATCGTTTATCTTCCCAGTTGCTTCCATGGCAAACATTGCACAAGGTGCTGCAACGTTAGCGATCTTTATTTTAACGAAAAATGAAAAACAAAAGAGCTTGGCATCTTCAGCAAGTATCTCCGCTTTACTAGGTATTACTGAACCAGCCATTTTCGGGATTAATTTGAAGCTGAAATTCCCATTCATTTGTGCCATGATTGCTTCAGGGATTGCCAGTGTATCTCTTGGTCTTTTCCATGTATTATCTGTAGCGATGGGACCAGCCAGTGTGATCGGATTTATCTCTATTGCACCAAAATCGATTCCTTTCTTCATGATTAGTGTAGTCATCAGCTTCGTACTAGGCTTTGGCTTGACCTTTGTTTATGGGAAGAAGAAAATGGACGTTCCAGTAACAGAAACGACGGACGGGGAAGCCGCAGTGGCAATCAATGAGAATCCAGATCAAGCAGTTGTCCTGCAAGATGAAGTATTGGCCACCGCAGTTGCTGGAAAAGTGATTCCTTTGAAAAAGGTCAATGACCCAGTGTTTTCAACTGAAATGATGGGCAAAGGTGTCGCAGTGCTTCCAGAAGACAATCAGGTTTTCGCACCAGCCGATGGGGTATTGACTGTGATGTATGATTCAAAACATGCGTATGGTATTCAATCAGACAGCGGAGCTGAGGTGTTGATCCATATTGGAATTGATACAGTGAATCTGGCAGGAAAATTCTTTACCACCAATAAAAAACGTGGTGAACGAGTGAAGAAAGGCGAATTGCTGGGAACCTTTGATCGTGATGCGATTAAGGAAGCTGGCTACGATGACACGGTCATGCTATTGGTGACCAATACGGCTGCCTATGGTGAAGTAGCTGTCTTAGATAAGACACAGATTGCTGCTGGTGAGGATTTAGTGGCAGTGAGCGAAGCCCATGCGTAATCCTTGGTGGCAGGAAGCCGTGATCTATCAAATATATCCTCGCAGTTTCCAAGACAGTAACCAAGATGGAATTGGTGACTTGAAGGGAATCACCCAAAGGCTAGATTATCTAGCCTTTTTGGGGATTGATGCTCTTTGGTTGAGCCCAGTTTATCGCTCGCCGAATGATGACAATGGCTACGATATTAGTGATTATGAAGCGATTGGTCCTGAATATGGCACGATGGAAGATATGGATCAATTGATCGAAGAGGCTGGAAAGCGTGGCATCAAGCTGGTGATGGATTTGGTGGTGAACCATACCTCTGATGAACATCCGTGGTTTCAAGAAGCCTTAAAAGGTCCGGAAAATCCTTACTATAATTTTTATGTTTGGCGAAGGGGCGTCAATGGCGGTCCACCAAATGAGTTGCAATCGAATTTCACCAGCTCGGCCTGGACCTATGTTCCTCATTTAGGTCACTATTATCTGCATCTGCATTCTAAAAAGCAGCCCGATCTCAATTGGGAAAATCCGCAAATGAAGCAGGCGATTTGGGACATGATGAACTATTGGTTAGCCAAAGGCATTGGCGGGTTTCGTTTAGATGTCATCGATTTGATTGGTAAGGATCCGGATAAAGCCATCACCAAAAATGGACCGAAGCTGCATGAGCTGTTGCAGGAAATGAACCAGCAAACCTTTGGCAACTATGATGTATTGACGGTTGGTGAGACCTGGGGAGCAACTCCAGAGATTGCGGAATTGTATTCGGGTCCTGATCGCCAGGAACTGTCAATGGTTTTCCAATTTGAACACATTAATTTGGATAAACAGTCGGGTAAACGCAAATGGGATTTGAAGGCTTTAGACCCGCAGGAGCTGCATGACGTATTTTCTAAATGGCAAGTTCAGCTGGATCAAAAGGGCTGGAACTCGCTGTTTTGGAATAACCATGATTTGCCGCGGACTATTTCTCGCTGGGGGGATGATTCGCCAGAGTTCCGGGAATTGAGCGGTAAGATGCTGGCCATCTATCTGCATTTCATGAAGGGGACTCCTTATATTTATCAAGGGGAAGAAATCGGCATGGTCAACTATCCGATTCAGTCGATTGAAGAGGTGGATGATATTGAAAGTATCCGTACCTACAACCATCGAATGGAGGAAGGGTATCCAGTCGAGGAGATCATTGCTTCGATTAATGCGAAGGGGCGGGACAACGCTCGCCATCCTATGCAATGGAATCAAGAAAAGAATGCTGGCTTTAGTGAAGCAGAGCCTTGGCTGCCAGTTCATTCCAATTATCCGACGATTAATGTTGAAGCTGCTTTGGCGGATAAGAACTCTCTTTTTTATACGTATCAGAAACTGATTCACCTTAGAAAAACGCACAAGGTTATTGTGTCTGGCGGCTATCAAGTAGTGGAGACCAATAATCCTGAGGTATTGGCTTATCGGCGCTTAGATGACAAGGAAGAGATTCTGACAGTGGTTAACTTTTCTAAGGCAAGCCAAAGCTATTCATTGGAACAGACTTGGCCAGAGGGAGAAGCATTGATTCATAACTACGCTGAAAGTCCTCAGCAATGGACGCAATTGAAGCCTTACGAGGCATATGCAATAAAGCGTAATAAATAAAAAGACTCCCTTGCAGCGATTGAAATCACTGCAAGGGAATCTTTGGGTTAACATTTTTTCCAGTGGAACAGCAGGGTAGCAAAGTCTTCCTTGATTCGGGGAATCGCAATGCCGGCATGATTCAATTCGGCACCAGAGATTTGCTGGCCGGTTTCCAGGTCTTCATAAAGGGCTTGCTCCTCTAAATAGTGCGTCTTCAAATACGTAACGGGTACAGCCGGGCGAGCTAAGCCATTGAAGTAGATAACTGCAGCTTCGTCCTCGCTGACAATCAGCCAGGCAGTAGCGAAGAAATCATTAGCTGGCTGCAATCGATAGAAGCGGCCAAATTGGAATAGGGTACGATGCTTCTTATAAAAAGTGATTTGCTGCGCAATTTCTTCCAGTTCATTGGCAGGTAAAGCTGTGAGATCCAGCTCATAGCCAAAATTTCCGCTCATGGCAATTAAGCCGCGGGTATGCAGATTGGTGCTTCGCCCTACCTGATGATTCGGCACAGGTGAAACGTGTGCTCCCATCATGATTGGTGGATACAAATAGCTATAGCCATACTGGATTTGACTGCGGCAAAGGGCATCGGTATTATCACTGGTCCAGGTTTGAGGCATGTAATGCATCATGCCTGGATCAAAACGACCACCGCCGCTGGAGCAGTTTTCGAATAGACACTCGGGATACTTGCTGGTGATTGCCTCCAGCACGCGGTAAAGACCTAATACGTACCGATGAGTAATTTCTTTTTGCTGGGCAGCAGGGAAGGCTAGACTGCCAACCTCAGTCAAATGACGATTCATATCCCATTTAATGTAGTCGATTTTACCAGTGGACAAATAGCTGCTAAGCATATCAATCAGGAAATCCTGAACAGCTGTCTGGCTTAAGTCTAAGACATATTGTCGGCGGCCCTCGGTCAATGGATATTGGGGAACCTGCAGTGCCCAGTCGGGATGTTCTTCAAACAACTGACTGTTTTTTGAGATCATTTCTGGTTCAAACCATAGGCCAAACTGCAGGCCCTTTTGTTGGATTTTATCTGCCAGACCCGCAATCCCTTGAGGCAGTTTTTCCTGATTTTCATGCCAGTCGCCTAAAGAGGAAGCATCGTCGTTACGTTGACCAAACCAGCCATCGTCTAGAACAAATAGTTCAATCCCGGTTTCCTTGGCTAGATCAGCCTGCTTTAGCAGATCAGCTTCATGGAAATCGAAATAATTTGCTTCCCAGGTATTCAGCAGAATTGGTCGTTCCTTGTTTTGCCAGCTGCTAGGAATTAAGTGCTGCTGATAAAGGTCGTGAAAGGTTTGCGACATTCCATTGAAGCCAGTTGTTGAATAATTCAGTACCACTTCCGGTGTTTGGAAGGCTTGTTTAGGTTCTAAGCACCATTCGAAGGTTTCCGACTGAATGCCCATTTGCACTCGGCTGGAGCCGTATTGTTCAACCTCAACCTGAGCTGTGAAGTTGCCGCTGTAGATAAAGTGAAAGGCATACACTTCTCCTTGAAATTCGGTGGTGCTGGGATCTGCCAGGGCCAAGAAGGGCTGATGCTGAGGACTGCTGGTTCCTCGGGAGCTTTCAATTTTTTGAATCCCTGCGTGCAAGGCTTGTCGAGAAAGATTCGCTTCATTCGTATGGGCCCCATTTAAGGTAATCAAATCAAAATGAGTAGTTGGCAAATCCAGCATCATAGAGCCGGCATTTTCTAAAACGACTGTTTCAGTTCCCTGATTATGGAAACGAACGCTGCGAGTGATAACTGGCTGATCTTCGTAAAGAGAATAAACCAGCACCATTTCCAAATCTTGGACAGCATCGTATAAAGTTATTTCTAAGGTAGTGGCTTCTTTGCTTCGCAGGCTAGGCAGACCGTCTAAGGCTGGTTTGACGGAAGAAATTTTATGGCTGCGGTAAAAGAAATTGGTTATGTTAGAACCATTCGCTGAACGAATTTGATAGTTGCTGATACGGTGGTCTCCGGTTCCTTGGGTACTTGTTTCCATCGGCAAGGCATTTAACGAAAAGGTACGATCGCTTTCATCGGGATTGGTAGCAAAACCGCGGTCAATCCGCTGCAGGGCGTTGCTGCCAGTATAAAAAGGCAATGCTTGGCCAAAGTAACGATGGGTAAGGTAGCGCTCCTTTTCAATCCCAATGACGTAACTAATCTGGGCATTGGATAGGTGAAATACTTGTTTTTTAGAATCGAATAAAATGGGCATGAAATCTGCTCCCTTCTTCTGTATACTGTAAGCATAAGCAATCCATCAGCGACAAACAAGAAGAAATAATTGTAGGTATGAGGTAAAAAATTGCAAAACTATTTTTCGCATAACTATTACTATTTGGATCATTATTCGTTGCCGTATTTACAGGGGATCGGCTACGGACATGGCAGTGAAAGTTATTACTGGGACAGCCGAAAAAGAAAAGATAATCTGATTGTTCTGCAGTATACATTGGCGGGAACAGGGATCTTTGAAATGTCTGATCAGAGGATTCAGCAGCAGGCGGGCAGTTTTTTTCTGACGGAGGTTCCGGGAGAGTGCCGCTATTACGGGCAAGAAGACTGGCAGTTTTTGTTCTTTGAGTTTTCTAAAGAGATGATTCCCTGGTTTTATCCAGTCAATCAAAGCCATCATAACTGCTCCGCGCATTTTCAGCAGTATTTATTAACCCTGACAGAGCAGCTAAGAGCGCTTTCTGAGCTGGACTTTTTTGTTAATACGCAGGCAGCGTATCAATTAATTATTGAGCTGAAAAAAGAATTGCTGACGAGGAAAACGGAGGAACATCCAGTTGCTGAGCAAATAAAAAGTTATTTGGAACAGCATTATCAGGAATCCATCGGACTAACGGAGATTGAAGAAGTGCTTCAGCTGTCCAAGTACAAAAGTATTCGCTTGTTTGAACAGGCTTTTGACAGTTCACCCATGGCGTATTTGAAGCGGTATCGCTTGATGCGGGCGTTGCCTTTGTTGCTGGAGGGCCAGCGTACGGTTGATGAAGTTGCCCAGCAGGTGGGTTTTTCTAATGGGAATTATTTTGCTAAAGTGTTTAAGATAGAACTGGGAATGACACCTAGCGACTATCAAAAAAATAAACAATTATTTACAGAGCCCAGCTCCACTGAGTAGGAGGGGCAATGAATGAAAAAACTGAGGAGTGACAACATGGTATACGGATCAATTGAAGCAGGTGGCACAAAGTTTGTTTGTGCGATCGGTGACAGCGACTTAAACATTACAAAACGGGTGAGTTTCCCTACCACTACCCCTGAGGAAACCATGAAGCTGGTGGTTGATTTCTTTAAAGATTATCAGGTGGAATTGGAAAGTATCGGGATTGGTTCCTTTGGTCCGATCGATATTCATCGGGATTCACCAACTTATGGGTATATTACTTCAACCCCTAAACTGGCATGGCAGAACTTTGATTTTGTCGGTACGTTGAAAAAAGAATTCAATATTCCGATGGCATGGACCACTGACGTAAATGCGGCATGTTATGGCGAGTATATCGCTGGAGAAGGCCAAGGCTATTCTAGTGTCGTTTATTATACAGTTGGAACCGGTGTTGGCGGAGGTGCGCTGCAAGACGGTGTTTTCGTGGAAGGCTTCAGTCATCCGGAAATGGGGCATATGCTGGTACGCAACCATCCGGAAGATTCTTTTGAAGGCAATTGCCCGTTCCACAAAACTTGTTTGGAAGGCATGGCAGCTGGACCAGCGATGGAAAAACGATCTGGTCAAAAAGGTCAGGATTTAGCAGCGGATGATCCAAACTGGGATATTGAAGCGTATTATCTGGCACAGTGTGCCTACAATACTACGTTGATGCTGTCACCAGACAAGATTATTTTTGGTGGCGGAATCATGAAGCAGAAGCAATTAATGCCTAAGATCTACAAAGCCTTTGACGAATTAATGCAAGGCTATGTTAAAACACCGAAGCTAGAGGACTATATTGTGACACCAGAATTAGGCGATAATGCAGGAACCGTTGGCTGTTTAGCTTTAGCTAGAGACAGCAAGCTGCATTCATAAAAAGGGGTCAGCCAAATGGATAAACAACAAGTGATTCAAGATGAACAAGAAGTAGTTTTTACTGAATTTACCCATGAGCTGGGTTTTAAAATTGCACAGCGAATCGTTGAAAAGGTCAAAGAGCGTCAGCTAAAAAGTGTCGGCGTCCGTATTCTTTTAGATGATCTGCTGGTTTTTCAATATTTAATGGATGGCAAAACGGAAGACAATTGGCTGAAGCGCAAAGAAAAGACGGTTTTAGACAGTGGACACTCTTCGCTGTATATTTTTTTCCACCAGGATGAGTACAATGATTGGGTTAACGATGAGCAGTATGCTGTTTGTGGTGGCGGTTTTCCAATTATTATTAAAGGTGAAGTTCGGGGTGTGATCGGAGTTTCAGGATTGAAGCATGATGAAGACCATGTGCTATTAACAGAGACGGTTCGGGAGTTTATTTAAGAATTGGAGAAATGGAACAGGAGGGAATGCTGATAAAGCAGCTTTTTTGTTTCATTTTTATTCAGGCAACCAACAGTTGCGTGCCTCTGCACTAGGATTTGGTACACTGATAGTAGGAGGTGGCCAACATGCAAATTAATCAATTACTAAAAATGCGACGCCTAGAAGCCAACTGGACTCAGCAGGAATTAGCTGATCAATTATACTTATCCAGACAGGCAGTGGCCAAATGGGAGAACGGCGAGGCAGTACCAAGTATTGATAATCTGATTCTATTAAGTGATTTGTACAATGTTTCGTTGGACGAGTTGGTTCAAGGAAGTCCTTTTTTTAAAAAGCCTTATGTCGTAGGCAAAGGAATGTTTCGGATAAGCTATGGAAAAATCTGGTTTTTCTGGCTGATGTTTTTCGTGCTGGTTCCGCTTTTGGGCTTCTCACTGGTGATCTCGCTCGTGATAATCGCTTTGATTATACTGATCACTTTAGCCAACCTGCCGATGCTAGTTGACGATTACTGGGTCATTCACCAGCAAGCAATTACTGTTGAACGATTTGCCAGCAATCCCTTTAAATTGGCTTTGCAAATAATCAGAAAAAGAAGCGATCAAGCGAGCTTAACCTATGAAATGATCGAATCGTTTGAGATCATCTATATCATTCGGAAACGCTTTTCACCGATCGATCTAAACAAAGACCCCTTTTACTTATTGGTAAAAACCAAAGAACAAGGATCGTTTTCGCTGGATTTACCTGCCGATGCCAGGGAGTTTTTGCCGCAGTTTGCTGCTTTTATGGAAAGAAAAGGCATTCCGGTGAAAGACCCTGATGTCCTTCTGCCAGAGCTGATCCAAGGGCATTCGCTTTATGAGTATATGCATCAAAAAGAAGCGGGTTCGCATTAAGCGAATCTGCTTCTTTTTTGTCTACGTTCCAAGCGTTGATAAATCCAACTAGCTAGGCCGCCGAATAGCAATGGTCCAATGATCAAGGTGAAGAAATTCAGATAATTTCCAACTTTTAGTGGTTCATAAATCTGAAAGGCAATCGCCAGAAAGATACAAGCACAAACACTCAAGGAAAGACTATAATTAATGGACTTTCGATGAATTAACAGCTCGCAAGGTTGAACGATGCCCTTTTGGAGGAAGAAAGGAAAGCTCATCGCGACGATAAAGTAAGGTAGTGCCCGCGAAACATTAGTCATATAGGTCAGCTGATTAAACAAATCACCAACAAAAGAATGATTCAATGATAATGCAACAATACATAAAGCCAATAACAGCGACTGGAACCACAAGGCTTTCGCCGGCATTTGCTGCTTGTTTAAGCGTACCAGTTTCTGCGGCCAAAGCTCCTTTGGAGTGCCTTGGATCAAGCTTTTCAGTGGACCGTAAGTGATTGACGACAATAAGCTGAGGTAAGACACAAACATTGTAAGAGCTGTGTAACGAATGTACACTTGATAGAGCAGCTGACCTTGACTGCTGTTTAAATCTAAAACCTTGCTTAAAGAATGAGCCGTACTTCCAACCAGGCCGTACATCAAGTTCCCTAAATGCATCTGATTACCGCCGCGCAACTGCTCTAGATTTGTCGCACCACTCCACAAGATAATCCCGCTAAAGTACAGCAAGAGGATCAATCCGGCACTATAAACAACCGCTTTAGGAAAACGGGTTTGACTTTCTTTCGTACGATCGGCTAAACTGGCAACGGTATCCAAACCGCCAAAGGCCGTAATGGAAAAAATGAAAAAGGGCAGCTGAGATAGAAAGTGTTCGTTAGTATCAGTAAAAAAATTAGGGGCATGTAAACTTTCAGCGATGTTGGCAGCAACCTGCTCTGGCTGATGCAAGATAATCGCCAGATTACTTAGTAAAGATAGCAGAAGCAAACCGATCATGGCATAGCCACTAAGCTTCAAAAAAGATACGATCGTTTGAAAACCGCGATTGATCAAGCCTGTCAAAAGGAAGACCGCAAAAATCGAAAAACAAACCAACCAAACCTGGGGGGGCAGCCCCAGCCAGTGAATTTTTCCGGTCAGATCCTGCCCAAATAACAGAACCGATAACGGAATCAGCAGCTTCATAAACAAACTGATCATCCAGATAAAGTAGCTGCAATACCACAAAAAGGCTGTTACAAAGGCCGTTTTAGGCGATAAAGAATCCTTTAGCCAATCGTAAATTGATCCGGAAAGGCGGGCATATTTTTTTGTATATTGTGCTACGATGATCGCATATGGAATGAAGTAACAGCCTGCACTTATGAAAAACCAAATCAGAGAACGACTGCCCATCATAAAAAAGGCGGTCGTCATACTAGAAAAAGAGAATACGGTTGTAGTGATGATCAATACTAAATTTGGCAAGGAGAGATTCTTGCGCATTTTTTCACGCACCTTCCACTGAACTTCTGGTATGATGATACTGAATCATTGTCTACTAATAGTAGTGAAACACATAACAAACTTCAAGAGGTCAATAAATAATTAGGGAATTGGAGTAATCGAAGATGGAATCGATAGAGAAATGGTTAAAAGACCATCAGGAAAAGTGGGCCTGCGATTTTTTAGGGATTGCTATGGATGCAGCACCGGAAAATGCTCCAAAAGAAATTCGTTGGCTTCATGTAGTAGGAAATCAAAGTGAAGCCTATAAAAATATCCGTTTACAAGTTGGGCGGGGAATTGCTGGAATGGTTTGGAAAACAGCACGCAAGCAATTGGATGAACGAATTTTTGATCAGCCAGATAAATTAATTGAATACCCGATTGCACGTCTTGAAAAGCTGCATACTGCTTTAGCTGTGCCTGTCATGAGTCAACAGGTAGTATTTGCAGTGTTAATGAGCGGGTACCGTGACGACCATCCATTCACTTCTGAAGAACAAGCAGAAGTGGAGTCAGCAGCCGTGGAACTCAACCAACTATTAGAGGAGTGAAATCCGTTTGCTTCAGTTAGATAATTCATTGTTTCAAACTATTCAGGAACCGATATGGGTGATTGATCAAAAAGGTCAACAAATTGCTAAAACACACATGGCAGAAGAGATTGAAACCAACTATCGGTTTAAGCTGCAAGCTGTCTTAGATATCAGCCGCGGAAAAGGCTGTGCGCTGCATAGTACGAAAGAAGAGTGTCTCAATTGTCCTTTGGAAGGGAACCTGTCTCCATCAGGCTTTCCGTTCGTTTTGTTGTCAAAAGAAGAAAGGCCTGAAGAATTTTGGGGACGTGTCGATGAAAACAGGGACCAACTAATATTGCAGATTCGAAACAAGACGAATGTGGATAGCCAGGATTCTTTGTTTGAGTATTTAAACAATGTTCGAGAATTGGAACGGAAAAAAATTGCGCAGGATTTACATGATGGCATTGCACAGAGTGTTTATGGTCTGATGCTAGAGACTCGTGGGTTAAAATGGGTCTCTGAAGCGCAAAGAGCAAGGAAAATGCAGCTGATCGATCAACATTTTACAGAAGTATTGAAGGAGATCAAAGATTTAGCAGGAGAATTACGTCCGATGGCAATTGACGAGTTTGGTCTTGTTCAAGCACTGGAGCAATTCATTGAAAGGACCAGAGAAATGACTGGCTTTGAGATTGATTTGATTGTTTTAGGGGTGAAGCAGCCTCTAACAGAAGCAGTCCGTATCTCTATTTACCGAATTGTTCAAGAGGCGGCTTCGAATGCGATGAAATATTCAGGGGAGAATAGTCTTGAACTGATTTTAGATTTTAAAGATGAAGCCTTGCTGGTTCGCATTCGGGATCAAGGAAAGGGCTTCGATCTGATCCAGCATGAAAGTGGCTTTGGCTTAGTAAATATGAAAGAACGTGCCCACTCGATCGGCAGTCACTTGACAGTGGATTCAAAGCGTGGACAAGGAACCGTGGTCCAAATGCAGATTCCTTTAAAGGAGGGACAAACTGAGAATGAACATTCTGATAGCAGATGACCATGTGATGATCAGAAATGCATTGGCTTTTTTGATCAACGCTCAAGCCGATATGCAAGTGGTAGCAGATGCGGCTGATGGTCATGAGGTTTTCATAACTGTAGAAAACAATACTATTGATATTGTTTTGATCGATATCAGTATGCCTCCAGGGGAAAATGGATTGTTGACAACGAAGCGTTTAAAGGAATCCTTTCCTGAGGTGAAAGTCATCATTTTAACGATGCATGATGAACGGTCTTATGTTCGTGAAGCATTGGAGGCACAAGCAGATGGCTTTTTATTAAAAACAGCCAACGATGAGACTTTAATTGAAGCGATTCGCAGAGTGTATCAGGGCGAACGTTTCTATGATGGATACACAGAGCATACGTTAAGCGAAATCGCATTGGAAAAAGAAGATCCTTTGTATGCCAGTCTATCCAAACGTGAGAAAGAAATTTTGCCGCTGATTGCACTGGGATATAACAATAAACAAATTGCAGAACGGTTATTTATATCAGTCAAAACGGTTGAAGTCCATAAAGCCAACGTACGGAAAAAACTTAAATTAGAAAGCTATGCCAGCCTGCTGCAATACAGCTTGAAGCATCATCTGATCGATTTTTAGGAGGAGAAGCAGTGAAAGGAATCATTTTTGTTTTGCATGGCCGAAAAAACAAAATCTCAACAGCAAATTTATCTGTCATTAATAAAATAGCATCCAAATTAGAGGAGCCGTATGAAATCGGTCTTTTAGAGGGGGAACATCAAACGCTGGAAGATGCGGTGAAAGCATTGCTGAATAAACAGGTGGAAGAAATCATTTTTCTGCCGATTCTGTTATTTCCAGCTACGCATGCGAAGGAGGAGCTGCCGGAGCGAGCGGAAGGAATGCTGCAGAATAAAATCCCTTATCAAGTGCTGAACACTTTGGGTACTACTCAGGCAATTAAGGAGTACGTCATTGATCAAATTGAACAGCATAGTGCAGCGGAGCAAGATGTCTTGTTGATTGCCCACGGAACGCCGCACTATGAAGAGCCTTATCTGCAACTAAAGCAATTAGCAAATGAGGTAGCCGATGCGACAGGCAAGCAGGTTTACCCTGCGCATTATCACGGAGAACACCTTTACCAAGAAATATTAGCGAAGCACCCTGAGCCATTGATCATTCAACCTTTATTCTTAACTTCGGGGTATTTAGCTAAGAAAATTAAGAATGAAATCTGTGAAAAAAGAGGAGCGATTGATGAACTGCTGCCTACCTTACAGAATCAGCCAGCTTTAGAAGAAGCCATCATCGAACGACTGAAAGACGTACATTCGTATTGAACTTAGTTAAAAGAACTGAAGGACGACCGAAAGCCATGCAGCTTCCGGTCTTTTTGTTACCAAAAACACCTGTTTTTGTAAAATATTTTGAGCTTTTCTGAAAACAAATAGGGGATTCCCTAATATAAATCATTCACCATTTCCTTTATTGTGATGTTATGAACAAACAATAAGCTGGTTGAGGTGGAAATGAATGAAAGAACGTTTAGTTGTCATTGGCAATGGGATGGCAGGTGTGCGTACAGTAGAAGAAATTCTGGAGCGTGATCCTGACCGTTACGAAATTACGATTATTGGCAATGAAGAATACCCAAATTACAATCGCATTATGCTGTCAAATGTTTTGCAAAAGAAAATGACGGTGGATGAGATCATCACAAATCCCTTGGATTGGTACGAAGAAAATCAGATTTTCTTAATTAACAACAATCCAGCGGTGGGTGTGGATACAGAATTGAAAACTGTTACCACCGAATCAGGGGAATCCGTTCCTTATGACAAATTGATTATGGCTACTGGCTCACATCCATTTATCCTGCCGATTCCTGGTGCGGATAAAGAGGGCGTTGTGGCGTTTCGGACCATCGATGATACGGCTGAAATGCTGGCGGCTTCTGTCAAATATAAAAAAGCAGTGGTTATTGGCGGCGGACTTCTAGGTTTAGAAGCAGCTAAGGGGTTGCAGGAGCAAGGCATGGACGTCACCGTTGTTCATTTGGCGAAATGGTTGATGGAAACTCAATTGGATGAAAAAGCCGGCAAACTGCTGCAGGCTGAGCTGGAGGATCAAGGTTTGAAGTTCTTGATGGAATACAGCACCCAAGAAATTTTAGGGGATCAACGAGTTACTGGCATGCGGTTTTCTAATGAAACGGAAATTGAAACAGATTTAATCGTAATGTCGATTGGGATTCGTCCGGCCGTTGAGCTTGCGCGCGAAATCGGCTTAGCAGTCAATCGCGGCATCGTAGTGGATGACTACATGGCTACCAGCCTGCCAGATATTTATGGTGTTGGTGAATGTGTGGAGCATAACGGGATTTGCTACGGGTTAGTTGCGCCATTGTTTGAACAAGGCAAGATTTTGGCGGATGTTTTAACTGGTCAAGCTGAAGTGAAGGCTTACCAAGGGTCTAAGACCTTTACCTCACTGAAAGTATCGGGAGCAGACCTGTATTCAGCTGGCAACATCTTAAACACTGAAGGCATGGACAGTATCGAAGCCTTTGACAGCGCATCTCGGAAATACAAAAAAATATTTCTAAAAGACGGCAAAATTCAAGGGATCGTGCTGTACGGCGATACGGATGACGGCAGCCGTTACTACAACATGATGAAAAAAGGCCAAACGATTGAAGATCTGCAGTCAATCGCAGTCTTACAGGCAATCGGTGAAGGTGCTGGTATGGGTCAAGATGTCATTGAATGGGATGACGACGAAACAGTCTGCGGCTGTAACGGTGTTGAAAAGGGTAAAATCCTGCAATCTATTCGAGAAAAAGGCCTAACGAGTGTCTCAGAAGTTGGTAAAGTAACCAAAGCTGGAACCTCCTGCGGAAAATGTAAGCCGCAGGTTCAAACCTTACTGGAGTATGAATTAGGGGATGCAGTAACGACTGCCACCGGCATTTGTCCTTGTACCGATCTGAATCGTGATCAAGTAGTGACCCAAATTTATGCGAAGCATTTAACCAGCACGCAAGCAGTTTTTGACGCGTTAGAATGGCGCAATGCTGAAGGCTGTTCGAAATGCCGTCCAGCAGTTAACTTCTACTTAAATGTCGCTTGGCCAGAGGAGCATGAAGATGAAAGAGACTCACGGGTTGCCAATGAACGGATGCATGCCAACATTCAAAAGGACGGCACCTTCTCGGTAGTTCCAAGAATGCGTGGCGGCCAAACCTCTCCTCAGCAGTTAATGAAATTAGCGCAAGTCGCTGAACGCTACAATGTGCCATTAGTTAAAGTGACCGGCTCACAACGAATCGGGTTATATGGGGTCAAAAAAGAAGACTTGCCGAAAATATGGGAAGAGCTGGATATGATAGCTGCCCAAGCTTACGGTAAAGTGTTCCGTTCAGTGAAAACCTGTGTCGGTCAAAGCTTCTGCCGCTTTGGTACTCAAAAAACGATGGAGCTGGGTGTGCGCATCGAAGAAAATTTCGAATACATTGATACTCCGCATAAATTCAAGGTCGGTGTTTCTGGCTGCCCACGAAGCTGCGTCGAATCAGCAGTCAAGGACTTCGGAATTATCGGTGTTGAAAATGGCTTCCAAATCATGATCGGCGGAAACGGCGGGACTGAATTGGTAGAAGCACAGCACTTGATAACCGCTGAAACAGAAGATGAAGTAGTTGATCTTTGCGGTGCGATGCTGCAATACTACCGCGAAACGGGCATCTACGGCGAACGAACAGCACCATGGGTAGAACGCATGGGCTTTGAAAACGTAAAAACTGTCTTACTAGATGCTGATAAACGCAAAGAGTTGTGGGAAGGTTTGAATAAAGCCATTGCAGCGAAAGGGCGTAACGACGCATGGGGACCAATCACAAAAGACGTTGATTTGCGTGAGAAAATGTACACCATCGAAAAACCAGAATTAGTAGGAGTAGGTGAATAATATGCGCGTATTAGCAACTAAAAAATCGAAACTTATTCCTCGTATCGGCCGCCCAGTCGTCCTTGAGGATCAAAAAATTGCGATTTTCCAAGTCAGCGATGGCCGCATTTTTGCTATTGAAGACTACTGCCCATTAACGAACGCACCTGTTTTAGAAGGCATCGTTTCTGGCGAATATTTATACGAACCCATGCGGGAATACAAGATATCTCTGGTTGACGGTGTGATTCAAGAGCCGGATGAGGGCCAGCTGAAGGTTTATCCAGTTGAAGTGATTGACGACGACATTTTTGTAGAGGTGTAGCGATGATTTCATTTGTCGGAGCTGGACCTGGGGATATCGAATTGTTAACTGTCAAAGGTCAACGTCTATTGCAGGAAGCAGATGCAGTGATTTATGATCGTCTCGTCAATCCCTTGCTGTTGTTTCATTGCCAGAAGACTTGCCAATTCATTTATGTGGGAAAAACACCGTATCAAGAAACTATGAAACAGGAAGCAATCAACCAGCTTTTGATTGACACACACCAAAAACATTTCCGGATTGTCCGCTTAAAAGGCGGCGATCCGGTGATCTTTGGTCGTTTAACTGAAGAGCTGGAAACTGTATCAGCTGCTGAAATTCCTTTTGAAGTAGTCCCAGGCATAACGTCAGCCAGCGCAACGGCTGCTTACAACGGCATTTCCTTGACTGAGCGTGGTAAAGCGCGCTCGGTAATCTTTATGACTGGGCATTTAAAGGACAATGATCAGCAAACTTTTCCCGTGTTGGGCCAAAAGCAAACGATTTGTTTATATATGGGCATGGAGGCTTTGCCGAAATTTATTACTCATTTGCAGGAACAAGGCTTTACGAGGAATACTGATATTGCGGTGATCAGCTGGGGAACTTATGGCCGCCAGCAAAAAGTAGTGGGTGATTTTACTGACATTGAGGCGAAAATCAAGCGGGCTGGAATTAAGAACCCAGCCATGACGTTTATCGGTGAAGCTGTTCAAGCTGAAGCATCATTTAGCTGGTTTGACCAGTTGCCAAAATTCGGTGAATACATCTTACTGGTCGCTTCAAAAGCACCAACCATGGAGGAATTGAGAACCTTCACCAGTCAAGGCGCCGATATTTGGTGGCACCAGGTGGGTGAACATCGGGATACACGCTTTGATGAAGTCAGTGAACGCTTTTTGTCAGAGCATTCCTTTTATCAAGTCTTGTTCATGGATGAACAAGCCAAAAAAGCGTACGAAGATTGATGAAAGAGTTAGATGGAAAAGAAAAGACGCCAGTTATTCTTTCCCCAGTAATCCATTTAACGGAAATAGAAAGAACAAGGCCAATAAACTTAGCGGAATGGTATGCGGCCTGAGAATCAGACTAATTTTCCCAAGAAAAATTAGTACCAAAATAGGAAGAAGAGGTGTTTCATAATGTCTTTATCACCAAAAGAGTTAGTTGACGAAGCGATTGCCCGAGGCAAGGCGAAAGCGAATTACAGCGTGTTAACCACGGCTGTTTTAGGAATTATGGCAGGGGTGTTTATTGGTTTGGCCGGAGTAGCAATGATCCGAACCATGGGATCTATGCCTAAAGAATGGGGAACCTTAGTAAATCTGACCGGTGCCTTGATGTTCCCATTTGGACTTATTTGTTTATTACTAGTGGGGGGCGAGTTGGTTACCGGTAATATGCTGGCCGTCAGCATGGCTCTCTATGCCAAAGAGATTACCTTGAAGCAATGGGCGCGCAATATGTTTTTGGTTACGCTGTTTAATTTAGTTGGCGCGGTAGCAGTGGCTGTTTTCTTCGGTTACTTTTCTAACACTCTGCAGGGAGCTTTTGTGGAACGAACGATTGCGGTGGCGCAAGGGCGGACTGCGGATGCACCGCTGCAAGCTTTCCTATCAGGAGTAGCCTGTAATATTTTGGTTTGTACTGGGGTATACATGAATATGGCTGCTCGCGATTTTGTCGGAAAAATTTTAGGGACTTTCCTGCCGGTTGCTGGCTTTGTCATTGCAGGTTATCAGCACGTGGTAGCGAACATGTTTCTAATTGCCGCAGGTATCTTAGCCGGCGGAGCAACCATTGGGGAGTTTATCCAAAACATGGTTTTTGTTTGGACTGGAAATTTAGTAGGCGGCGGCGTCATTTTAGCTGGTATGTATTTCTTAGCTTTTAAAGTAGGTATGAAGCCAGCTTCAAAAGAGTTGGAAAAGCCGGACAGCTCATCTATAATCGTAGAAGAATAATTCGGATAGAGGGAAATGAATGAACACCTTAAGAGTAGGCACACGGAAAAGTCCGTTAGCGATTCGCCAAACGCAGCTGGTCGTTGATCAACTGAAAAAAATCAATCCTTCGCTGGAGATTGAAATTGTAGGTCTTTCTACCAAAGGAGACCGACTGCAGCAAGCACCCTTAACCCAAATTGGCGGAAAAGGTGTCTTTGTGAAGGAAGTTGAATATCAGCTGCAAGAAAAAGCAATTGATTTTGCGGTCCACAGCTTAAAGGATCTGCCTGCGCGTCTGCCCGAGGATCTTGTGTTAGCTGCTACGCCAAAACGGGCGATGCCGTATGACTGCTTGATTTTAAAGGAAGCCAAACTCCTATCTGCGGACCAAAACATAGTCATTGGGACTAGCAGCATTCGACGAGCGAAACAAATCCTTCGACTTTATCCGAATGCTGAAATCGTGCCTATTCGCGGAAAAATTGAAACGCGGCTCAATAAAATGGTCAAAGAGAATATGGACGGCACGATATTGGCTTGTGCCGGATTAGAAAGAATGAACTATTTTTCTCAGCTGTCTGCATTTCGCATTTTGACGCCTGAAGAATGTGTTCCTGCAGTAGGGCAAGGTATTTTAGGTGTTGAATGCCGTAGAGAGGATAGTGCGCTTCAACAATTGCTTGCTCAGTTGACCGATTCAGAAACGCAGGCGGCCGCAGAGGCTGAACGGTATTTTTTGCATCAAATGGACGGCAATTGTGACATACCAGTCGGTGCTTTTGCAAAGAGGTTCAATGAAGCTTGGGAATTTTATGGGTTTTTGGCAGAAACTGTAGAAGCTGAAGGGAAGCAAATTCGACTAACCGGGAAAGATCCATTGTCGTTGGCAAAAGACGCACTTAAACAACTGATGCCCAACAGACAGTATTGCTGATCAAGATAGTTGAATTTTATAGTAATAGAAGAAATTTATGATGGAAACTCAACATAAATATTGAGACTAGATTAGACTTTGGATAAAACATTGATCCAAAGTCTTTTTTTGTTATTAGCAGAAATTAGAAAAGTGTGGATAGGTGTAAAAAGGTTGATTTCATGCAAAAGCTTACTTATGCGATCTATCCAAAAAATTGTCAAATCATTCAGTATATGGGTTGGAAAGAGTTGGAATTGGATACTTCGTGAAATCTTGTTTCTAAAATAAGTAAAAAATAATTTTTTTATAATCCATTTGCAACTATGATATAATAACGTAAAGGAATATACGTTAAATGAATAATATTCTTTGATTTACAAAATACTTTAACAAATTGAAAGATTCGGATTTTCAAATGTTCATAATATTATTAAATATTTTTGAATAAAGTTCGTCGAATGACTGATGTAAAATAGATAGAAGACTAAAAATTAGAATAGAGACTTGGACGCTTTTTCTTTGTCTTTAAAACTATTTTATTAAGAAAAATCCCAATTTGCCTAAGTGCAAATATTCTTATGGCTATTTCATATGTTAGGAGGAAATTTGATGAAAAAAAGTACATGGGGGCTTTGTGTGGCTGCCTTCAGTATTTTAACTGTTCACAGTTTGTATGGAGAAAAACTTAAAGCCGATGATTCTGCAGCAGGTGCCCCGGTAGAGGTGGCTGGAGAAGCGGAGGCTCCGAATTCAACAGGAGAATCGGTCAATCAAATCGAAGTTCCGATCGTTACTCCAGAACCAGCTCCGGCACCAGAACCTGCACCAGCAGTCCCGCCGGTCGCAGTACCAGAATCAAGTACAATTGTAGAAACGCCGCCCAACAAGGAACCGACTTCTTCATCAGAAGATCCAGGAGAAAGTCAAACCAGCGCTACACAGAGCTCTAGCAGTACGTCTTCTACGAGTAGCAACTCAAGCTCCAGTGCAACACGGCCAACATCGTCGAGTTCGTCTGGTACATCAAGTACCTCTAATTCAGGGTCATCGTCGAGTTCAAGTTCGTCAACAGGGTCTTCTTCAACTTCGACTAGCAAACCTGGGACTGCATCGAGCGATTCTAAAGGGCAGACTAATCAGAGCTCAAGTGGTTCTAACAGTCAAATCAAACCAAGCAACCCACCCTCTGTAAATGTGAACTCGTCATTGCCGACGTTCTCAAATCCGAGGAATTCCGCACTGCCAGATGTGAATGATGTTGAATTAGATGAATCATTTTTAGTCAGTGAAGTCGCAGAATCTGATTTGAACAGCTTTGAACTGCCGCTGCTGCAATCCTTCGAGGATAAAAATCGAGCATTGCTGATTTATGAAGGAATCAAGCAGGTTGGCGCAGAGAAGGTACTGGATAAGGAAAGTGATGAAAAGGAAAAGCAAGACATCACAAATGTAGAAGAGCTGATCGACTACTTAACGTATCAGCTGTTCGACCAAAGCTATGATCAGGTCAAACAGCAAGAGGTTGCTTTTGAAGAGAAGCAGCCAGGGGACTTGTTGTATCAAGAAGGTAAATTGATCGGTATGTACTTAGGTGATGAGTACTACTTGAACGTGGAAGAACAACAGGTGTTTGTAGAGGATTTCTCAGAGCTCAAGGAAGAAAAACTTTCTGCCAAGCAGATGACCGATTTGACACCGACCGATTATGGAAAAACGGTTGAAAAAGCTTATCCTGCTTCCATGGACTACCGCGCAAATGAACAGACACAAGCCTTCATTGACAAGATATCAGATCAGGCACAGGAACTTGGTTTGAAATATGATGTATTTGCTTCGGTGATGATCGCGCAAGCAATCTTGGAGAGCGCCTCAGGAACTAGCGGTTTATCTGTAGCACCGCATTACAATTTATTTGGAATCAAAGGTAGTTTCCAAGGAAGCTCAGTCAGTATGTCGACCCAAGAGGATCGTGGATCAGGCGACATGTACACGACCACCTCGGCTTTCAGAAGCTATCCTAGCTACGGAGAATCATTAGGAGATTACGTGACCTTGCTGCGTGGGGGCGTTCAGGGCAATGATGACTTCTATACTGGAGCATGGCGCTCAAAAGCAAAAAACTATTTGAGAGCCGCAGATTTCTTGACTGGAAAATATGCTACAGACAGCTCATATAATCGGAAATTGAGTTCTTTGATCGCCGTTTATCATTTAACGGAATACGATATTCCAAGAAGTGTTACCGGTACAGGAACTGAAACAAGCGCGATTTTACAAGGAAAAGAAAATATCCCAGAAGTATATCGCAAAGCGATGAAGTATCCTGATTACAATGGTAAGAATTACAACACATCTGGTTCTTATCCAGTTGGGCAATGCACTTGGTATGCTTTCAACCGAGTTGCACAGCTTGGAAAACGAGTAGATGATTTCATGGGCAATGGTGGTGAATGGGGAACTAAAGGTAGAAGTCTCGGCTACAAGGTAAGCAGTACACCAAAAGCTGGATGGCTGATCTCCTTCTCTCCAGGAACTGCGGGCTCAGATCCTCGCTATGGACATGTGGCTTTTGTTGAAGCGGTTGGGCCAGATGGCATTCTGATCTCGGAAGGGAACGTGGTTGGGGGAACTACGATTTCATACCGGGTGATCGGGAATGAGTTGGCAAAATCAAACTTAGTCTCTTATATTGAGCCTAAGTAGGAGTTTGTATGCAAATGGACCAAGATACTTCAATAGACAAATGGATCAAACGATTTTCCTGGGGATTTCTTCTATTAGCAGTTCTTCTTGGGGGGATCGTCATTCGTACACGTTTTATGGTCCATCCGATTTCGGGAACATCGATGGAGGAAAGTTTACATGATGGGGACCACGTACTGATCGACAAGCAAGGGCGAATCGTTCGCTATGAGACCATTGCTTTTGCGGTCGAGGGGGAAGAAGACATGTTCGTCAAGCGTGTCATTGGGGTTCCTGGAGATGCGATCATCATTCAAAACGAAACGATGATCATCGATCTGGGAGAAGAAGACAATTTCAAGGCAACGATACGTGTCGAGCTGACCCCTGAAACAGCCGAGACGCTCGCAGGACAAACCGTGATTCCAAAGGACCAGTATTTTGTCATTGGGGATAATACGGATGTTTCCGTAGACAGTCGTTCTTTTGGCTTCGTTGATAAAGCAGAAATAGAAGGGGTCTATCAACTACGTGTGTGGTAAAAAAAGATGAGAAACTAGAGGTGAAGAATAGTGTTTGTCCTGAATGTTGTGAATGCCGTGATTTTGGCCGTGGTTTTAGGAATTGTGATTTATCGCTTGATCATCCAATTTCAAGTGAGCCGAGTGGAAAAAACGGAGTATTCTGATTCAAAGTTCCAAAAAAAGCTTCATGTGTTTAAACAAATCACCAGTCAAAAGCATGTCGCTTTTTTATTGGGATTATGCCTGGCAATAGGGGTCAGTCTACTGTTGGTAACAGTCAACCTCTTTCAGCTAAATCAAACAGTGGATTCAATGAAAGAGCAGACCAGTCTTTTAGATGAAGAAATACAACGTTTGAGCAATCAGCAAGAAGAGTTGATCACAAAGATCCCGATCAAGGATTATCCAAAAGAAGGAATCGATCTGAAGAAGTACGAATGGGATAAGGTTTTTGGAGAAGAACGGCAAGAAGAGCTTCAATTGAAGATCGAGACGGAAATCTCCCAAAAACTCGCTCCTTATTTTGGATTGTCTCAAGTGATCGTTTCAGTGGATGTACCTACTCAGTCATTGAGTATGTCGCTGACTGGAAGTACGACGGATATTGAAGGAAAAGAAAAAATCAAAAAAAATGTAGAAGCTTTTGTTAAAGAGGCGAAGGTCATTCCGCGTTTGACACAAGTTCATGTACAAGTCACTTCCGCAGTTGATAAAAAGAATGAGACCTTGTATGAAGGCATCTACTTAAGAGAAAAAGATAAAGACGCTTTTAAACGTCAAGAAGAGTCGAAAAAGACGGACAAGGAGGATGAGGATTAGTGGCAAAAAAAAGAGAAGGTTGGTTTTTTACGAAAAACATGATGAAAGAAATCGATGGGATTCCTGATGAGATGCTGGATTCAGAGGAGCGAACTGCCCCTGAAGTCCAAGAAAGTGTCTCTGACAACACGGAAGAACTAGAACAGTTGAAAAAGCAGCTGGAAGAAGCGCAAAAAGGCATGGAAGAAAAACAATCCTCAGCAGAGGAAGCGGCGTTGAAGGAACAGATCAAAAAGCTGGAAGAGGAGCGGGAAGAACTAAAGAGACATTTAGAATCCGTTTATGTCAGCAAAAATTATACTTCAAAATTGGAAACAAAATTGCAAGAGCTGGAAGATCAAAAGCAGGAGAATACAGAAACGATCCAAACCCTGCAGAGAGAACTTGAACAGCTGAAAAGCACGACTGTATCTGAACTGACAGAAGAGACGCTGAAAAAGAATGCAGCGCTTCAACAGCAACTGGATGAACAGGCTGCAAAATTAGCAGAGTACATGGACCAAAGTAAAAAATATGAAGAGATCGAGGCTGAATTCGAATCCTTCAGAGAAGCCATGGACAAAGCAGCTGAGGAACACAAAGCGGCACTGGAAAAACTTGAGCAAGAAAAAGCAGACTTATTAAAAAATGTCGAAGGTGAAAAAGACGAGGCCTTGGAAAAGGCCCAAAGACAAAAACTGCAGGCTGCTCAGACAGCAAGCAACCTGAAAAAGAGAGTAGAAGAGCTTCAAGATCAGATTAATGAGCTTCCTACCTTGGAAGAGGTTCAGGCGATGCGCTTAAGCAACGAGAGTCTGCAAAAGCAATTGGATGAGCAAACGACTCTTTTAGAGGATTATCCGAAACAAAAAGATGCTGCGGTCAACTATGCAGAGGAATGTAAAAACCTGAAAGTACGGCTCACAGAGTCTCTTGAAAAGAACGAAGCAGGAGATCAGTTTAAAGAAGAGGCGGAACGAACGATTAACCGATTGGAAAACCAAATTAATAAGCTGCAGGAAGCGGCTAAGGCATCCGAATCTGATTTGCAACAATTGAATGAGGATCTTCAAAATCAGGTGACAGATTTAACCGCGCAATATGAAGCAACAAAGGAACAAAAAGAGAACCTAAAAAATACTTTGGTAGACTACCAAATACTGAAAGAGGAACATGGACAATTGACTGAAGAAAATAATGAATTGACGACTGAAGCAAGACAATTGAAGAAAAACGTACAGCAACTTGAAAAACAACTAGCAACTTCTGAAGCCAAACAAGAAGAGTTGACAACGGCGCTTGAAAATGCAAAAGAAGAAAAAGACGAAATCGTTGAAAAAATGCGCAAAGTAAAAGCGGAATTAAAGGAAAAATCAGATGAACTGATTGTCTTTACAAGAGAAAATCAAGACTTGTTCAAGACCAAACGTGAGATGGAAGCTATTCGCAACGAAAATGAAGCGTTGAAAAAGGAAATCGTCGAAGCCAAACAAGACATCGGCGAAGTATTGATCATTGCCAGAAGACAAGCGAAAAGCATGGTCGAAACTGCCCAAAAAGAAGCCGAGCATTTAATCAGTACAGCCGAGCTGGAAATGGCTACGATCGGTGAAAAAGCACAAACGATCTTGTCCGATGTGGATGAATTGAACCGATCGGTAAAAAATGTGTATGGCAACTGGATCAAGGCAGTAGAACAGCCAGCCGTTGAATGCCCTGCAGAGGAAGAAGTAGAACAAAAATAAACAAAAAGAGGATCTTTTCCTATCAGAAGCTGTTTCTGATAAGAAAGGATCCTCTTTTTGGGGATTCAGCTGAATAGGGTCTTCATTTTCACCAGCAGCGGTGCTAGACTAAAGAAAAACAAGGAGGATCAGCATGAACGTAATCGTTGTAGGGCCAAAAGGAAAAATGGGAAGGGCGATCACACGAATTGCAGAGGAACGATCAGATATGACACTACTTGCAGGTGTCGGACCAAAAGGTAGAGCGTACATCGGTCAGGATATTGGGGAAGTGGCTATGTTAGGAAAATCACTGGGAAAGCCGATCGTGGATGATTTAGAAGCAGTGATCGAGGATTGTGATGTCATCATTGATTTTTCAACGAAAGAGACCGCTCTGCAGGTGTTAGCATTGGCGAAACAATACCGTACAGCTGTAGTTTGCGGCACCACTGGATTTTCCGAAGAAGAGATGCAGCAGTTCAAAAAGGCTGGCGAACACATTCCAGTACTCTATGCGGCGAATACCTCCAAATTGGTCAATTTGATGAATCAGCTTTTAAAACTGGCGGCTAATACTATCGGAGACCAAACAGATATTGAAATCGTTGAAATGCATGATCGAACGAAAAAGGATGCACCGAGCGGCACCTCAAAGGAAATGGGCGAAATCATAGCCGAAGAGCTGGGGAAAAAGCTCAAAAATCTTGCCGTTTACGGGCGTGAAGGCCGCGGCGAAAGAGAAGAAGGAACGATCGGGTATCATTCGATGCGTTTAGGAGATACGCCTAGTAGTCATACTGTTTATTTTGGCGGTGTCGGCGAACGACTGGAAATCAGCCATCATGCGACGGACTTTAGCTGCTTTGCTTCTGGAGCGTGTGATGCGGCGGTCTATCTAGCTAAACAACAACCAGGTTTTTATTCTATGGCAGATGTTGTATCTGGAAATTATTAAAGCATTTAACGTAAAAAGGACATTAGATGATTTCGACCTCATAGACAAGAGGGAAATCATCTAATGTCTTTCTTACTGATTAGCCATAAATGATCGTCTCGATAGTACTTTTCGACAAGCCCTTTAGTACTTGAATCAGCATCTCTCGAGCAGCCTCAAAATCTGCGATACTGAACATGGTTTGATGGGTGTGGATGTAACGACCGCAAACTCCGATAACACTGCTGGGAATCCCTTCATTGGCTGTGTGGGCCGCCCCCGCATCTGTCCCGCCTCTAGAAACAAAGTATTGATAAGGGATGTGGTGTGTTTGCGCTGTGTCCAATAGATATTCTTTTAATCGCGGCAGCAAGATCAATCCAGGGTCTTGAATGCGCAGCAGTGTTCCTTCCCCTAAGTGACCAAAGGTTCCGCTTTTAGTGAGTAGATCGTCCGCAGCTGAGCAATCAACGGCAAAGAATAAATCTGGTTTAAACTTTGTGACCGCTGGTTTTGATCCTCGCAGCCCAACTTCCTCCTGGACGTTTGCACCTGCAATCAAGGTGTATTCTAAAGTTTCTTCTTTCAACGCCTCTAATGCTTCTAAAACGACGGTACAGCCATAGCGATTATCCCAAGCCTTGCTGATAATGTTTTTTCCATTGGCGGTTTTGACAGTTTCGACTTGGGGAACGATGGTATCTCCTGGACAAACACCAAACGCAACTGCTTCTTCTAGAGAATCGAAGCCTGCATCAAACAAAAGATCAGTCACTTTCACTGCACTCTGTCCATCTGTGCCGCGAAGCAAATGCGGCGGTACAGAGGAAGAAATGCAGGGATAATTACCTTTGCCCGTTTTTAGAGTAAAGCGTTGTGCAGAAACCACATAAGGATTCCACCCTCCGAGGGGCACGACCTTAAACAAACCGCGCGGAGTGATCTCTGTCAGCATAAAACCGACCTCATCCATATGGGCAGCTACCATCACACGCGGAGCTTCCTCAGAGGTCTTTTTGATCCCAAAGATCCCGCCTAGCCCATCCTGAGCGACTTCATCTACAAGGGGCGTCATTTTTGCACGCATATACTCCCTGACATCATCTTCAAAGCCGCTGGTCCCCTGCAATTCGGTCAATTCTTTTATTCTTAAAAATGTTTCTTCTTTCATCTGCTTCACCTCTTTAATGTAGTCACAAAGGTATTATAACCCTTTTTTAGCAGGTTGTAATGCTTGTGAGCTAATCATTGGCGATCGCACTGAAAAGGCGTTAAAGTAAAATACGAGTCTCATAACGTTAAGAAAGAAGGAATGCTGCTATGTATACAGATTTAAAAAATCGAACCGCGATCATCACCGGGGGATCAAAGGGGATCGGCACCGCCATCTCGAAACGCTTTGGTGAAGAAAAGATGAATGTTGTAGTCAATTACCATTCAGATGAAGCTGGAGCGCAGGAAGCGGTGGCACAGATCCAGCAGGCTGGTGGAAAAGCGATTGCCGTTCAGGCGGACGTAGGGACAGAAGAAGGCGTTCAAACATTATTGGATGCGGCTGTTCAAACATTTGGCGGAATGGATGTTTGGGTAAACAATGCCGGGATGGAAAATCAAATGCCGACGCATCAGCTTCCGCTTGAGGATTGGAAAAAAGTGGTAGAAGTTAATTTAACAGGTGTGTTCTTAGGAACCAAAACAGCATTGAATTATTTTCTTTCACAAGAAAAAAAGGGGAACATTATCAACATGTCTTCTGTCCATGAACAGATCCCTTGGCCAACATTCGCGCATTACGCGGCTTCAAAGGGAGGCGTTAAGTTATTTTCTGAAACGACTGCCATGGAATATGCCGCTCGAAATATCCGCATCAACAGCATTGGACCAGGGGCGATCAATACGCCGATCAATGCCCAAAAATTTGCTGATCCGGAAAAGCTGGAAACGACAAGAGGGATGGTTCCGATGAAGCGCATCGGTGAGCCAAGTGAGGTGGCTGCAGCTGCTGCATGGCTGGCCTCTGACGAATCTAGTTATGTGACCGGAATCACTTTGTTTGTGGATGGCGGTATGACCTTATATCCTGCTTTTCAGGATGGGAAAGGCTAGAAAGAGGTGTAAGAGATGAATATATTAATTGCATTGCTGCCAGCGATCGGCTGGGGGATTCAGCCGCTGATTCTGAAAAAAATCGGAGGGCGGCCAACCAATGAGATTTTAGGAACAGGAATCGGCACATTGCTAGTAGGATTGATCGTCTATTTCTTTTTCTCCGATCAATCTTTGTCCTTTGGCACATTTATGATCGCTCTGGCCTCTGGAGCCTTTTGGGTTATTGGCCAGACGGGGCAGTTCACTGCGTTTAACCTGTTGGGAGTTTCACGGACGATGCCGATCTCAACGGGTCTGCAGCTGATCGGCACTTCCCTGATCGGTGTGTTTGCTTTCGGTGAATGGGCTGGAACGACCTCGCGCATAATTGGATTCGGCGCCATCGTATTAGTGGTTATCGGAGCTGCATTGACAGCTGTGACTGAAGGGGCTGACTCAAGAGGCGGAACGATGAAGGGCTTGTTGGTCCTACTGGGGACCAGTGTCGGATACTGGGTCTACAGTGCGCTGCCAAAATTGGTCGATGCTTCTGGTGACGCCATTTTCTTCCCGCAAATGTTAGGTATCTTTATCGCTGCTGCGATCTATGTTATTCTTAAACAACCGACAGCTTTCGCCAGCGACAAGAGCTGGAAAGCAGTCATTGTTGGGGTGATCTTCAGTATTTCAGCCTTTGCGTACATTTTTTCAGCTCAGGCCAATGGAGTAGCGACCGCTTATGTAATCACTCAACTGAATGTCGTCATTTCAACACTGGGCGGTATGTTTATTTTGAAAGAAGAAAAAACACCAAAGGAATTTCGCTTCACACTGATTGGATTAGCATTGATCGTTGTGGGTAGTGTGATTACGACATTTCTTTAAAAGAAAGAGGCATGTATGAGTTATCAAGGAATGAAAAATTTGTTTCGGGTGATCTTGGTCGCCGGTTGTGGCTGGGGCTTGTTTCTGATCTTGGGAATCGCAGAAGGAACATTTAACCTGACGCAGCTGATTTTTTACACGATCCAAAGTAATTTGCTGGTATTTCTGATTTATGGGTACTTGGTCGTGAAAAGTGGTGCCTACAGTTTTAGAAAAAGACGGATGGTCAGTGTGGATCTTCCGGCCAACATCATGGGAGCAGTTACGTTGATCATTGTTATTACTGGGTTGATTTATAACTTTATTTTGGTTCCTACGATACCGGACACTTCAGACTACGCAGTCAACAATTTATCTGATCTGCTGGTTCACACGTTTACACCGTTAATGGTCTTTTTCGATTGGGTCGTGTTTGCAGACACGCACGAGACCAAAACGATCAAACCGCTGACATGGACCGTTTTGCCGATTATGTATTGGCTATTCACCATCGTGCGTGCCCAACTTGCTGGCCCAATCCCAGGGTTTGACAGCGACTATCCATATTTCTTTATCGATGCCGATCATTTAGGCTGGCCGCAGGTTTTTTTGAATGTTGCTCTGTTAGTTTTGTTTTTCGTGGCCTTTGGGTATCTGATGAAGCTGCTGGCTTGGCTTTCAAACCGGTTCAAATCCCCAAAACTCAATTGAACTGATTTTCTTGATCGAGGGGCACCAAAAGAAGTTCGTAGCGAACTGATTGTTCGTTACGGGCTTCTTTTTTTGCATCAAACAATTGATGGAGTCGAGCCTCCAACAGCTCCTGCGGCCACTCATCCTGAAAATAAGCCTGGAAAAAGTCGGATTTAACTGTTTCGGTGGAGGAGAATGAGAAGACCTTTGTTTGATAGGTCACTTTTTCTTCGTCCAAATACGTCCGATACTCATTCAGCGGATTTGGTTCGTCGACTTTTTCCTCAAAAGGCGAAAATAAGCTGTCTTCTTGTGAAACTAGACGTAGAAAAAGCCCCCACTTTCTTCCGTGGCTTAATAAAGAGAAAAAGTCATTTTTGGTTTGGATGGACGGTGTCATGGCGGCAAACACGATATCGTAGACTTTGTTTTGCTTTTCAAGGAATTGCGATTGTTCTTGATGAATCAGATTGACTCGGTCAGATAGAATTTTTGTTTTCGCAATCGCCAGCATAGCGGAAGATAGATCCACTAAATCGTAATCCGCCACGGCTTGCTGAAAAATCTCCATATAGCGTCCAGTCCCTCCCGCCATATCCAAAAAGGATTTGCAAGGGAGGATTTGTTGTTCGATTAAAAACTCGTATAGATGCATAGCGATCGGAAACCTAGATTCTTGTTGGATCGTCTCATATTCTTTTGCAAATGCATCCCAAAATGATTCAACTTCGCTTTTTTTCATGCGGTGCTCCTTACTAGAGATTCAACAAAGTGTATCATGAGTAATAGAGGACTGACAATAAAATGGTATACTAAAAGAAAAAGGGGGAACCACATGAGATTAGAGCATGTAGCAATGTATGTCCGTGATTTGGAAAAAATGCGAGAATTTTTTGAGACTTATTTTGAAGCAACTAGCAATGAACGCTACCACAACACTAAAACAGGTCTAATGACTTATTTTTTAACGTTTGGTGATGGTGCGCGGTTGGAATTGATGACTCGTCCGGAAGTAGGACAGTCAGAGCCCGACCTTTATCAAGCAGGATTGATCCATATTGCCTTTAGTGTCGGGTCGAAGGAAAAGGTAGACGCGCTGACCGAGCAGTTGATCAGCGATGGCTATCACGTTTTGTCTGGACCAAGGACTACCGGAGATGGCTATTATGAGAGTGCTGTAAGAATCGCTGAAGGGATTCAAATCGAGATCACTGAATAGAGAATGAGCCTGAAAAAGCGGAACAGGATGCCCTGTTCCGCTTTGCTATCGGTATGATTGACAAAAAAATTAAAATTTGAGCTGATGACATTTTTCCAACAAATCCAATAAATCTTGGTGCGAAAAATTCCCATTATTCAACTGGAAATGCGGCGTTTCTGTAAAATGCGGCAAATCTGGTTGATGGATGTTGAAAATCATAAGGTCGTAAAAATCGTGCTTGTTCTGTTCATGAATTATTTGGCATTTCACAAACGGCAGACGATTGCAATAACTTAGCGTTTCATGGAGCAAGAAGTAATTCGGGTCGGGGAAAATACCCACCCATACAAAGTCTGATCGATCTTCTCTTTTGACATAAGGAAGCAGCAGACTAGTACACACATCCAACGCGTATTTATGGCAATCCTTGTGCCATTGAAGTCCCTGCAGTTGATGGACCTGATGCAGCAGGTCGTTGATCGCTAAATACAAATCCTTATGCGGGCCATTGCTGAATGAGATTTTTCTTTCTTCAAAAATATGCGGAGCCGGAATGGGGACCTTGTTCCACACACGGACCTTTAAAAACGTATTGTACAGGTTCATTTTTAACAGCTGCATTTTCCCCTGCGGTGTTTCTTCATGAACGACTTCTCCAATAAATTGATCAAAAACTCCCAGCATCAATTCCTCTAGGTGGTTTTGTTCAATATTTTTACGAACGAAATTCAGCCGAAGATCCTCTTTTTCAAAATAAACCGGCCAATAGATCAAATAGAAGTAGAAAAAATGGATTTCCTTTTCTTGAATCTCTGGGTCCGGATGCCATTCTCTGACTAATCGTTGGATGATCGGACTAGGCTCTGGAAAATAAAAACCGGTCAAGTCCAAGTCGTCTAACACAAAGCATTGCTGCAGCCGCAGCTGGTTGATGACTAAAAGCAATTTGGACTCTCGAATACTGAGGTTTGAAAGCCAAGGAATCATTCTCTGCTGGAAAGCGAGCAGTGTTGGTCGAACCTGTTCCAATTGCAGGAGGTCTTCTCCTGCATTGATCCGCCAGCACAGATTGAAAAACATGCCACGAATAAACGCCTCTGGGCCAGCGATCTCCATCTTCGCAATATTGATGGTAATGCGATACTCCGATAGAAAGGCTTTGATAGGCTGCAATTTTCGATACAACGAAGAATAACTAATAAAGTAAAGTTCGCAAAATTTATAAATGTCATGATCCGGTTTGATCAGGGTCATTAACAAAAATTGATAAATAATGCTTTGCTTTAGCAGAAAGCGCTCGTATTCTCCAATTACGAAAACCTCCGAGTTAAAATGAATTTTTCCCGAGTTCGTCAATAAAGGTGTATTGTATAGAGCCATCATATCCTGATTAATTTCTTCAACCAGTGTTTGGATTTTTGTATAAGAAAATGTACAGCTGGACATCAAAGAGTTCGTAGAAAAATGAGCTTCCCTTTTTTGAATCATCAAACGAAAGATCTGCAATTTTTCTTGAGTCGTTGTATCCAAAAGCAGTTGATTCATACTAAGGCCTCCTTCAACTAGCTAAAAAACCTATTTTTCAATATTAATTAAAGATTATAAAATGATTTTCACTAGATTAGTATATCACTAAGTTTAAATTGAATTATTAACATATGTGTTCTTTTTTTGAAAAAAAAATTCTTTCTATGAAAAAAAAAGAAAATATTGAATTATTGAGAAACAGAAAATAGGTGTAAAATAAGGTATATAGCGGTTTCATTGAAAAAATAGAGAAACTGTTTTTAAAAATAATAAAAAAATTTGTGAAAAATGATTTTATGAATTTTGAATTGTTTTTCTAAATTAAAATAATTATCTTCTTATAATTATGGATAATTTTGTTTTTTCGAAATGAAGTGGACATTGCCAGGTTACTCTTTTTCACTATTGGGATTGCGCTTTTTTTTTTTGCGCTTCTTTTTTTGAAAAGCAGAAGGTTCGATTTGGATAGTTGAATTGTGGCTATCCTTAATGAAATGATGTCTCATTATTCAAGTGATCACAAACAGCTTTCCACTTTTCTTCCTCTTAGCGATCTGATCAATCTATAAGCCTGTGAGGGATTGAAGGATTGCTATCCTATCTCTATAATATCATGAAAATTTATTTTTATTAGAATATTTTTTAAGATAAGAAAGCTAAATTTCTTTATTTTCTAAAAAATAAACCGTAAATAAAATAAGATTACGTTTTATTGGGTCTAATATGAAGCAGGGTTGATATTTTTTCGTTATTTAAGCGTGCGAAAATGTACGAAAACTTATATAAATAAAAAACTGAAATTTGCCGTTTTGGATAATAGCCGATTCTTTCAAAAGAATCTTTAAAATTGTCAATTTTAATAAATGGATTGAAGGATAAAGAAAAAATATCTTTACATGCCGGATAACGTATGTAATAATTTTTTAAATGATATTGAGAATCATTTTCAATTAAAGGAGATGGAAAGTCTTTATGGAAAAAGCAAGTGTGGGGTATTTGTTTAAACTGGCTGGCAAATCGAGTTTTTTGCTTTTGCTGTCGGCCTTGTTCAGTATTATTTCCGGTATTATGGATTTTGTTCCGTTGGCGATGCTTTACCGGGTCTTGCTGTTTTTGTTTGGAGATCAGCCGAATATCGAATTGGCCAAACAATATGCATTGTACGCCGTTATTGCCATTATTGTTAAGTTCGTGACGCTTTTGATCAGTGGTGCATTGTCGCATATCGGAGCGTTCAACACATTGTATGAAATACGTAAACGATTAAGTATCCATATCGCTGCGCTGCATTTAGGCTTTTTTACGAAGACCACTTCTGGCAAGCTGAAGAAGACGATCATCGAGGACACTGAAAGGATCGAGACGATGTTGGCCCATCAGGTACCAGATCTGGCAAAAGCGGCGATTGTTCCTTTAGTGATGTTTGGCTATTTATGTACGTTGAACGGTTGGCTGGCATCGTTTCTGCTAATGCCAATTTTGATCGGTGCTGTCGTGTTGGCTTTGGGAATGCGCTCAAGCAGCAAGTATATGGCCTGGTACCATAGACTGGTTGGACAATTAAATTCGGCGATCATGCAGTTTATCAATGGAATGAATGTGATGAAGTCCTTTAATGTCACTGCAAAAGGCTTTAAACAATATTCTGACACTGTGGAAGAATACCATGACATGTGGAGTGAGTGTACGAAAGCGCAGGCTTGGTCATACGGGACTTTTCTAGTATTGATCGAATCAGGGCTGTTATTCAGTTTTCCTGCTGGGGGGGTTCTCTATTTACAGGGCCGTGTCGATTTGCCGACTTTTCTTTTTTTCCTAGTGATGAGCATCGTCTTTCTATCTTCTTTGAAAAGTTTAAGCGGATTCGCTGTTGCGATCAGTCAAATTATGACTGGAACAGAAAAAATCAAGGAGATCATGGACTTGCCGCAGCAAACATTTGGTTCGAACCATTCATCACTGGATGCGGTGACAGTAGCATTTGACCACGTGCATTTTTCATATGAACAAGATGAGGTTCTCCACGATGTTTCTTTAGAAATACCCGCGAATACACTCACCGCTTTTGTCGGGGTTTCTGGTTCAGGCAAATCCACGACTGCTCAGCTTGTTCCGCGATTTTGGGATATTCAAAAAGGCAAGATTTTATTGAATGGGCAACCTGTAGAAGACTTCGATGAAGCAAGCCTAATGGAGTCCATGAGCTTTGTTTTTCAGGATGCGTTTATGCTGAGTGACACGATTCGAATGAATATTGCTGTTGGAAAAGAGGATGTGAAGGATGAAGACATTTACAAAGCTGCCAAGGCCGCTCAAATCCACGACTTCATCATGAGCCTGCCAGATGGATATGATACCGTCATGGGTGAAGCGGGTATCAAAATGTCCGGTGGTGAGAAGCAGCGGGTTTGTATTGCCCGAGCTATTTTAAAAGATGCGCCTTTAGTGATTTTTGATGAAGCCACCAGTTTTACAGATATTGAAAATGAACGAAAAATCCAATTAGCACTAAATGAGCTGTTGCAGAACAAAACGACTATCATGATCGCTCATCGTTTAAATACAATCAAACATGCCGATCAGATCTGCGTATTTGACCAAGGAAAAATTGTTGAACGAGGGACTCATGAAGAACTGCTGCATAGACATGGAACTTATGCCAAGCTCTGGGCAATCTATTCCGAAGAGTAAGAGCTTCATGTCAGAAGCGTTTTTGATAAGAGACAAGGAGGAACAAACATGATCAGTATTATGAGGAATATTCGTTCTGTGATTGGTGACAATACAAAACTGCTGCGCCAGCCCATCGCGTTAGCGATCATTGATGCGATGTTGAATATGGTGTTTTATTCGATTATGATTTTGACGATTGTTCGTTTGGTGAGTGATCGGTTTACTGAAACATTTTTTTATGGGGGGATCGCAATACTTGTGATTGTTTTTGTGATTCGCACCTTGCTCGCTCGCTATAGTTTTCGTTCTCTGCAAACGAACGGTTCAGTCATCGCGACTGAATTACGCCTGCAGTTAGCAGAGCATGTGAGAGGATTGAATTCAGGCTACTTCAATCAAAACAGTGTGGGTCGTCTAACCAGCTATTTTTCTACTGATATTGCTGATTTTGAGCAGGTATTGACCCATCATCTGACCGACTTTGTCAAAGCGATTTTCGGCGTCTGCGTTTGCATGCTGGGCGCTTTGATTATCGATTTTCGTTTTGCCGGAGTATTAGTCGTCATGATCGCAGTAGCTTTGCCTTTGATGATCAAAGGCGGCGCAGTTGGTCACAAGATTGCGCCTGAGCATCGCGAAAAGATCAACGCAGTCATTTCCAGAGTGGTTGAGTATATCAACGGGATCAAAACGTTTCGTTTGTATCAGCTGACTGGGACGAAATTTAAACGGCTGGACCGCTCATTCAATGAGCTGAAAAAATCTTCGATCCGTGTGGAGCTGTCAATGATGCCTTACGTGATGATTTTTTCAACAATCGTTTCATTGATGATCCCGGTAGCTCTGGTATGGGGAACCAATTTACTAGTGCAGGGAAATTCGACTCCAGAACAATATGTCGCTGTTCTGATGCTTAGTGTTTCTACATCGAGCCAATTGATGGTAATCGGGATGTTGTACCCTGAATTAAAATATTTAGCGAAATCAGCAGACAATCTGCGGATAATCTTTGAAACGAAGCCGTTAGCTTATACGAAAGAGCACTTCGCAGCACCAGAGCACACCATTGCATTTGAAAATGTCTCCTTCAGCTACGAAAACGATGTGGCTGTTTTGAAGAATGTGACGTTTACTGTGGACAATGGAAAAACCACTGCCTTGGTGGGGCCCTCAGGTTCCGGGAAATCAACAGTGATCAATCTGATTTCCCGTTTCTGGGATGTTTCGGAAGGAACGATCACTATTGGCGGAGAAAATGTTCGGGATGTTCGTCCAGACGCGTTGACAGAAGAAATCACCTGTGTGATGCAGGATGTCTATTTGTTCAATGATACGATTTTGAATAATATCCGTATGGCGAAACCGACAGCATCGATGGAAGAAGTAGTAGAAGCGAGTCGGTTGGCGAATTGCCATGAATTCATCCTGCAGATGGAAGATGGGTATGATACGCTCGTCGGTGAGGGCGGTTCTACTCTTTCAGGCGGGGAGAAGCAGCGTATCTCGATCGCTCGTGCTTTGTTAAAGGATGCGCCGGTGGTATTGTTAGATGAATCAACCTCCAGTCTGGATGCCGACAATGAAAAAGAAATCAATCTAGCATTGGATCGTCTGATGAAGCGTAAAACGGTCGTGGTCATCGCCCATCGCTTGAATACAATCGTGAATGCGGATCAAATCATTGTTTTAACAGATGGTGAAATCTTGGAACAAGGCACCCACCAAGACCTGTGTGCTTCAGAGGGCTGGTATGCGCGAATGATCCACGAACAAAGGATAGCGCGCCAATGGGTCGTGGGTGAACCGCTGCACTCCTTAGAGGAAGCAAACTAAAAAATTGGGCTCAGAGATTTCTCTAAGCCCAATTTTCTAATTTTTCCGCTCTCGTTTGGCAATCATAGGCAGGATCATGCCGAGCAAAATCAAAACGAAGGGTGTGACGATGTTTGAAATCAATTGGAACATCCAAGATTTTGGATCAGCAGCATAGTCGACTTTCGGGATCATTCCTAAAATACACGCAAACGCCGTAAAGGCAAAGCACCAAAAGCCAACCAGAAATCCCAGCTTCGGATTTTTGATAAATTTGTATTCAGAATCAAATCGATTGATCTGTTTATTCAGCATCATGTAGGCAAAGAAAACCCAAATGTAACGCATTGGCATGACGACAGAATTTAGGTTTGTCAGCCATTTGACCAGTTCGCTCATATTCTGGATGCCGAAGACAGGCAGAATAATGATGATGCTGACTAAAATACCTGTCAGGAAATAACCATTGATCAAGGTCCCTTTTCGATTTTGTTTGCGAAGCCATTGTGGAACAAAATCAGGATCGGCATCAGAAAGCAAAATCTTCAACGGCGCATCGATCGAAAAAGCCAGCGCAGAAGATTGAACAGCCGTCTGTGCCAAGCCATAGATGATCATTAACAGGTTTCCTACTCCGAAATGCTTGCCTAAAATTTGAAAAGCACTGTAGGCTCCATTTGCCATCAAATCATCTGGGATGTTGTTGCTGTTGAACAACATAGCCATGGCTACTGATCCCAACACTGCACTGATTCCAATCATGGTCGCCATAAAAATCATTGCTTTGGGAAAGTTTTTGGTCGGACGATCAATGGAATTGACATATGGTGAAATTTTTTCGGCACCGCCGACAGCAAACACTAACATTGAAATTGTTGCGAAATACCCTAAATTAAAATCAGGAATGTAGGTTTTAAGGTTTCCCATGTCTGGAGTTGCCGCGTTAAAAGTCGGGTCCATCAATGGGATTGATACCGCCAAGATAATGAAAAGGATCGACATGATTAGCATTCCTGATCCAGCGACACTTCCAATTACTTTTAGCGTGGTCAAGCCTTTTGTCGAAAGAAACAAAAAAACGAGAAAGATCAATAACGAAATAAGAGCAACGACTTGCACACTCATGTTGGTCGCCACATCGCCATTGCCTTTGACTACCCATCCAAGTGCGATCAGCACCGACTGTGGTTTTTGTGCCAAATAGGTAATGTGGACTACCCAATAAGTCCAAGCAGCATAATAAGCGACTTTTCGTTTTCCAGTGGTTTCCTTGATCCAGGAGCTGACACCGCCGGCACTGTTTTTAAAGGTCGATCCCAGCTGACCAACGATCAACGCATAAGGTATAAAGTAAAGCAGCATGATTAAGATCCATGAGGTGACGACAGATACTCCTTGTTGTGCATAGTTGTTGACCACGTTTCCGAATCCCCAGACCATACTAAATGCGATCATCGAGACCGTAAACCAACGTATTTTTTTCTTGCTCATTCTTCTTCCCCCCAGCCATTAGGACAAAATTTTTGAAAAACGGTTACATTTAGTGGTAGAGCCGCTCTTTATTTAAGTATAAAGGGCTTTTTCGCTCCGAACCCTCAGCTTACAAAAGTTTCATTGAATCTTTTTTGATTATTCATGAGAAACTTATCAAAGTCTTGTTCCAATGTTTTTTTAAATGGAACGGCTTGGGGGGAGGATTTCATGATAAAATAAAAAGGCAAAGGAGTGGGGTCATTGGAAATAAAAGAGTGTATGTTTTCTGAAGTTGAACCTTTTTTAGAGGATTTATTTTCTCAGCAGCATCAAGAACATTTCCTCACGAATATAGAGGAATCGGAGGAGCAAATTTCTTTTGGCTCTTGGGAAAAGGAGCAGCTGATCGGGGGGATCGTAGGCAAGAGACACTACCAGACACTGCATGTCTCGCTGTTGGGTGTCCAACCAGCATATCGCAATACAGGGACCGGCAGTCGATTGCTTAAAACCATGGAGGAATACGCATTCACTCATGGTGTAGACACGATCACTCTGACTACCAAAAAATATCAGGCGTTGGATTTTTATTTAAAGAATGGGTACCGGATTTTTGGCGAATTGGAAAATGTTCCAATGAAGGGAACCATTAAATATTACTTAGTGAAGAGGAGAAATGAATGGAATTAGTGTTAATGGAAGAAGAACTTTCGGTTTTTCAAGTCGCGGACATGAATGAATTGGATTGGTCGGTTCGTCCGATGTTTATCGGAATGACTGAGGATGAGATCTCAGTGGTAGCCCCAGTTGTTCCGGAAGAAACGATTCAAAGAGAAGACAACTGGCGCGGATTTAAAATCGCTGGTGTGTTGGACTTCAGTCTGGTCGGTATTTTAGCCAAAATCGCGACACTATTGGCTGAGGAAGGGATTAGTATTTTTGCGATTTCGACCTATAACACGGACTATATTTTAGTGAAGGCTGATCAAGTAGACAAAGCGGCAGAGATCCTCGCCGCACAGGAGTACCGCATCAAAAAAAGCGGAGAAGCTCCGCTTTAGAAAAAATAATATTGTACCGTCAGCAGGGCAATGATGACCAAAATACTGGGTAGGAAATTTGAGACCCGGATTTTGGTCAATTTCATAATATTCAGGCCGATTCCTAAGATCATCAATCCTCCGATTGCACTGATCTCGTGCATCAAGATATCCAGCAGCTCCGCTGGCAAGTATTTCACGATAAAGCTGGCAAAAATAGTGATCGCACCTTGGTAAAGAAAGACCGGAAAGGCTGAGAACAGAACCCCGATCCCCAACGAAGCCGTCAGCATGATGGACATGAAGCCATCCATTACAGCTTTTGTGAACAATGTTTGGTGGTTGCCAGCGACTCCGCTTTCGATCGCTCCGATGATGCCCATTGAGCCGATCAAATAAATCAGCGTGGCAGTAACAAAGCCTTCCGCAAAATTACTGTTTCCCCGAGCAAATCGTTTTTCTAAATAAAGTCCGACAGCGGTCATGCCGTCTTCGATTTTCAAAAATTCACCGATCATTCCCCCAAGGCAAATACTGATAATGATCAAAATAAAGGAGCTTGCCTGGATCGACATTTGGATAGCGAGAGCAATTACACCTAAGCTGATCCCTTTTGTCACCGTGTCCTTTGTTTGTTCGGAGATATTTCGCAAAATGATACCGGAGAGACTGCCTCCAATGATTGCCAACCCATTGACCAATGAACCTAACAATAACATTTTTCCACGTCCTTCTTTGAATACCCAACTGATGAGAATGGCATTAAAAAATCGATATCTCTCATACTACCATGAGTTTGTTCAATTGAAAACCAGCGTTGCGAGATTTGTCGCTCGTTCCCGCGATCGACTCAAGACAAGCTGTTAGAAATGTACCCTGATTGTGGTAAAATTTCTGTATTAAGAAAAATAGGAAGGAGCTCGTTATGGGCGTTAAATTGAATGAATTACTGACCTTGCCCTCACTGCGGGAGGCAGAGGTGATTGCTGGAAAGAATAACTTGAACAGTACCGTCACATCGCTCTCCTTTTTGGAAGTTTCCGACATGAGCTTCTTTGCGCAAAATATCCAAATCAAAGAAGAATACTATGCCGGGGAATTGGTGATCAGCTCGTTTTTCAGTATTCGAGAGGATGTGGAAAAACAATGCGAAGCCATTCGTCATTTACATGAACTAGGTGAGATCGGCATGCTGCTTTACTATGTCGGCATCGTCATTCCAGAGTTGGACCCTCGAGTGGTTCAAACGGCGGAGGATTTGGATTTTGTGATCGTGTTGATGCCTAAACACAATTTCCAGTTAAGGTACAATGAAGCGATCGTTGAGATCATGACCGAGATATTGAAACAAAAGTCCTCGGAGCATTTAGTGAATGAGGTACTGGAAAAAACCTCTCTGCTGCCAGAGCATTTAAGAAGTGTCGAGATGACGTTGAAAATATTGGCGGATCTTCTAAGGACCAATATCGTTTTGACAAATGCCAACGGCGAGATCGTGAATCAAATCAAATGGCCGAGAAACTCCTCAATGGATATCTCCGAATTTATTCGTACGCATCCGATTGAGGATGGCGAACAACTTCAAAAGGCTGAGTTTTCGTATTTTTATAAGGAAATTTACCACAAGGACAATGGGTTCCTTCACTTTTACTTGATCAAGGAACACGATGTGCTGACTCAAGCAGAGTGTGAGCAATCCATCGAGTTGATTCAGGTTTC
Source organism: Enterococcus florum (assembly GCF_004309355.1). Lineage (GTDB taxonomy): Bacteria > Bacillota > Bacilli > Lactobacillales > Enterococcaceae > Enterococcus_A > Enterococcus_A florum. Next base: position 180,500 of record NZ_BJCC01000031.1, read on the forward strand.
GTTAAATTTGTGGGGCAAAAACCATGGCGAAATCAGCGAATATGCACTTGTTCAGGCGATCTTGAACGATGAAAGTGAAAAAATGTATCGGCTAGCTAACAGCTTATCGATCGACGTCAAGGCCATTGATAGGATGTGGCTGCTGCAATTAAAGGACACGGAAACAGAGAAGCTGATTAAGAGTGAGTTGATCGAACATGCAGCCAAGTACTACCAAACCTGTGTCGTACAAATAATCGATAACCAGCTGGTTGCACTGTTGGGAAACTATCGCCACAACGATTCCGAGCTAAATTTGACACAGGATTTCGTTCAGTCAGCGACTGCTCAAGAGCAGATCGAAAGCATCGTATTGTGTCCGCGAATGCGCAATACGACAGATGTGCGAAAAACCTATCAGCTGGTCAATGAAGTATCGGCCAAGTTGAAACGAATCTACAAAGAACGCAAAACCTTTTCGATCAGTGAGCTTCGACAAGTCGATTATGCGGTCAAACTGGTTCAATCTGGAGAAACGGAAATCGAAGAGACCTTGGCAGTGTTGGAACCTATCCTCCAAAATCAAGAGTATCTGACGACCTTATGCTGTTTCCTATTGGATGCTCAAGGTGATTTTCAACGCTGCAGTGAGCTTTTGTTCGTCCACAAAAACACAGTAAAATACCGCATCAAGAAAATCAGTGAATTGCTGGGCTATACGATCACTCGTTTTTCCGAAAGTTATGAATGCTATTTTGCTTGTATGATCTATCGGCTGATCCATAAATAGTCGATTTTGCTGAAAAAAACGAAATACCTGAGAAAGAAACAGCTTGTCAGAGATGTAGTGACCCCAAAAAGTTAGACTTTTTTTGGAGTGGAGAAATCCACTCCTC
>NZ_BJCC01000032.1 GCF_004309355.1 Enterococcus florum
ATAAAAGAAAAAACTGTAGACAGCATCCATAAAATGGACTTTGTCTACAGTCTGGGGCAGCTTCTAGTTGCTCTTTTCTCTTTTTTTGATATGATAAAGAGGAACTTATTAAAGGAGTGAAAATGATATGTCAAAAGTTTTAGTTTTCGGACATCAAAATCCTGATACAGATGCAATCGGTGCTGCCATTGCTTTTGCGAACCTGCAAAAGGAATTGGGAGTAGACGCAGAGGCTGTTGCATTAGGCAAGCCTAGCGAAGAAACACAATACGCGTTGGATTATTTTGGATTAACGGCACCTCGAGTGGTAGAAACGATCGCAGATGAAACGAGCGACGTGATGTTGGTCGATCACAATGAATTCCAGCAATCAGTTTCTGACATTGAAAAGTTAAATGTGTTGTGGGTAGTGGATCATCACCGTGTGGCGAATTTCCAAACGGCAGATCCATTGTACTATCGTGCTGAACCAGTCGGCTGCACCTCTACGATCGTTTTGAAGCTATATAAAGAAAACAATGTTGCTGTTCCTAAAGATATTGCTGGCATCATGCTCTCTGCGATCGTATCAGATACGCTGCTATTTAAATCACCAACGTGCACTGACGAGGATGTGGCGGCAGGTAAGGAATTAGCAGAAATTGCTGCAGTAGATTTAGATGCTTATGGATTGGATATGCTGAAGGCTGGCACGAATCTAGCTGATAAAACAGAAGCAGAATTATTGGATTTGGATGCTAAAAGCTTCCCAATGGGTGATAAAACGGTCCGTGTGGCTCAGGTAAACACGGTGGACATCGCTGAAGTATTTGCACGACAAGAGGCATTGAAGGCAGCCATGATCGCTGAAAACGCAGAAAAAGGCTATGACCTTTTCTTACTTTTAGTAACCAACATTTTGGACTCTGATTCTGAGCTGCTGATTGCTGGCGAACCACGGGAAAAAGTGATTGACGCCTTCAATATCCAATTGACAGATGACCGTGCTTCATTGCCAGGGGTCGTTTCACGGAAAAAGCAAGTCGTTCCTCAATTGACAGCTGCTTTTGAAGGGTAATATTCTGAGGATTTTCATACGTGAAAGTCCTCTTTTTTTTTGCTTTTTAAGTGATTAGGCTTATACTAGATTGGGGGTCATCATGAAGATTATAACTACTGATAAAAAATTAATTAAAGCGCTGAAAGAACCTCTTGTTCTTGCCCTACTGGACTATTTTGAGGCATTAGAAACACCAGTGATATTAAGAGAACTTCGACAAAACTTTTCTGATTATCCACATTTGGATAAAAACATCGATCTTTTAGTAGATACAGGAGTTTTGCAACGGCAGGATCGCAGATATCAACTGAGGCTACCGGTGCTAAGCGACTTTCCGTCTTCAGGTAATACAGATGCTCTTTTAAAAATCATTTCAAAAAAAGAGCTGGTTTGGTTTGTTGAAGCTTTCTGGCAGGAACTGCCAAGCCAAACGATAGCTCTATCCTTTCCGTTAGCGAAACAAACGGTATTGGAAAATGATCATTGTCGATTCGTCACAGTCAATGCACAAGACATTCAAAGCGTGACTTTGCCAAACTATTTTCATTTTTCACAAGAAATGCGTCCTGAGCGCTTTAAAGAATTGGAGTATGTGATCGGTGACGTAGATCCAGGGTTTTACCTTAATCAGATAGAACTGATTTTTGAACGCCTTCAGGCAGGACAAGCACCAAAAAAAGACTCCATCTTCCTAAAAAGTTTGTGGATGACACAAGCAATTACGGAAGACCAGCCGCCTGCTATTCTGCTACCAGTTTTTGATTCTCTGGAAATTTCGACAGATAAGCAGCGAACAATTGAAGAACTGCTTGATAAAATGGAGGCTTCTGAACGATACTTTGCTGTTCACCAAGTGGTCCAACAGCTGCTTGTCTCAAAAAAAGCTTTTTCATATTTAATCAATAAGAAGGAATAGTCATGAGAAAAATAGGTATAGGGATCAGTCTTTTGCTCTGTTTAGCGATAGCAGCATTTGGAATCTACTACCGCCAAATTCGTTTTGTCAGACCCAGTCCACTGGTCAAACAGGACGGGATCGCTTATCAAAATACGCCAACCGTCTTTATTCATGGGTATCAAGGAAACTCCTTTTCTTTTGGACCGTTGCTGAGAAGTTTGGAAAATGAAGGGGTGGCCAAAAAAGAAATGGTGATCACGGTCGAAGCAGATGGGCACCTTCAAGTGGATGGCACACTGGATCACCGAAAGGAAAATCCTACGATCATGGTTCTGTTTAGCCAGGATGTCCCTGATGAGATTCAACAAAGTCAATGGGTCAATCGTGTGATGAGTTATTTGTATGATCAAGGGATTCGACAGGTCAATTTGGTTTCACACTCAATGGGCGGAGTGTCCTCTCTGCGTTACCTGTTGGAAGATGCTGGCAAAAATCAGCCGATGGTCAAAAAACTGGTGACGATCGCTGCGCCTTTTAATGATTTAGAAATTGCTGAGGATACGGAGGAAATCTTTGCCTATGAGCTGCATGAAGCTGGTCCAAGTGGTGAAACACCTATTTACCAATACTTTGATCAGGCAATGGAAAAACTGCCTGCCCACTTGGAGGTTTTGAATGTTGCTGGAGATTTAAAAGACGGCACGGAAAGCGATGGGTCCGTTTCGACGCACAGTGCGTTTTCTTTGCGTTTTTTGTTAGAATCGCACACAGACAAGTATCAAGAGCTCTTAGTAAATGGCCGTGCTGGCGGACATTCGCGCATCACAAGGAGCCAACAACTAAAAAAAGCGTTGATCCATTTTTTATGGAAATGAAAAAAGTAGCCACTCGGCTGTTGAAGAGTTCAACAACGGAGGGCTACTTTTTTTGGCGCTTGCGAATACGCTTGGTCCAAAAGCCGCCTGATATATATTTTGGTTCATAGGAGATAATAAACGCTCTTGACTCGATTTCTTTGATTAGACGATACAATGTTCTTTCGCCATTTCTAGGAGAGAGGATCTCCAGTACCATACGTTCGCCTTCTAAGCCTTCTGCATAGGATTGGGTAACACCGTAGCCGTTCTCTCGCAAAATCTTAGGCAAACTCATTTCTTGATCGGTATTCGTCGGCAGGATCACGCTGACCATGATATAGCCTAATGCCAGCTTATCTTCGATTTTTATGCCAACACTGATCCCGATCGCATACCCTAAAGCATATACAAACAGGTTGATTGGATTGTCTAAGCGATCAAGGACCATTGACAATCCAAGAATGTAAACAGTAATCTCCACCATACTTAAGAGCGGAGCCAGAACACGGTATCCCTTCATCGTCAACATAAAGCGAATCGTATTCATTGCAACATAGGCAAAATTGATGAAGAAAATCATGGCGAGCATTCGTAAATCAATCAATTCTATCCCTCCTCACACCCAGCCTATAGATTTTTTACGAAAAAGGCAAATAGAAGAAATAGAAAAAAGTAATTATCAAAGTAAAATAACGTCTGTTAGAATTGATATTTCATCGAAAAAATCTATTTCGAGAAATATTATGAGAAAAATAGCATATGTTATCTTTTATTAAGAAAATGATTTCTCAACGCATTATAATAATACTCATGAATTTTTTTTATGATTTTTTTGCATTTATTCAATGTTTTAGGTGACTAAACATGTTTTTATATGTTATTCTAAAAATGTAAAGGAAATCTAAAATTAATATTTCGTTAATTTCATGAAAGTTAAAATGAATTTTCATTTCATAAAGAAAAGGGGGAGTTGAAAATAGAAAGAGGAATAAAAAAACAGTTAGAGAATGTGAAAAAAATGGAGAAAAGTTTTCTAACTGGCGAGAATTTTCATTTGCAGCACCTGTTGGGCGCACATCTGCTAGAGGAAGGGCGATTCGTTTTTCGTGTATGGGCACCAAATGCACAAGCAGTATTTTTGGTAGGAGATTTTAATGATTGGAAAGACACTTTGCCGATGGAGAAGGATTCGCACACTGGGATTTGGACGATCGAAACGACAGAGGCAAAGGTAGGGGATCTTTACAAATATAAGATAAGACAAGCTAGTGGTAGGGAAATCATGAAAATCGATCCTTTTGCGATACGGTTTGAACAGCGTCCAGGAGACGCGGCGGAATTGTACATGATTCCTGAAAAAAAATGGAAAGATGGACTTTGGCGCGGACGTATGAAACGAACCAACCAGTTTCGCCGTCCCATGAACATCTACGAAGTTCATCCAAGCTCATGGAAACACCATGAGGACGGAACGCCTTATCATTTTTCAGAATTGACAGAAGAGCTGGTCCCTTATTTAGCTGACATGGGCTATACCCATGTCGAATTTATGCCTTTGACGGAACATCCGTTAGGAAGGTCTTGGGGGTATCAATCTATTGGGTATTTTGCCTTGAGTTCTTATTATGGGACACCAGAAGATTTTCAAGCTTTCGTTGAAGCTTGTCATCTAAACAATATTGGCGTGTTGATGGACTGGGTTCCTGGTCATTTTTGCATCAATGATGACACACTCCCCTATTACGATGGCACGCCGCAATTTGAATACAGCGACCCAGATCGAGCGAATAATCGCCGTTGGGGTTCAATCAATTTTGATCTTGGCAAGCCGCAGGTCCAAAGCTTCTTGATTTCCAGCGCTATGTTTTGGATTGAGATGTACCACCTTGATGGCATCAGAGTTGATGCTGTTTCAAGTATGCTTTATCGGGATTACGATGATGGACCGTGGACACCGAATCACGAAGGAGGAAATCGCAACTTTGAGGGTTACTATTTCTTACAGAAATTAAATGCGTGTATCAAATTAGCACACCCGAATGTGTTGATGATCGCTGAAGAGAGCTCTTCAGAAACTCAGATCACCGGTATGATTGAAACTGGAGCTTTAGGTTTTGATTACAAATGGAACATGGGTTGGATGAATGATGTTCTACGGTTTTACGAAATGGATCCGATTTATCGCAAGGATCATTTCAATTTGGTCACTTTCTCATTTATGTACATGATGCAGGAAAATTATTTGCTGCCGCTGTCTCATGATGAAGTAGTCCACGGTAAAAAGAGCTTGATGCACAAAATGTGGGGAGACCGTTACAAACAATTCGCTCAGTTAAGAAACCTGTATACGTTCTTCATGACCCATCCTGGGAAAAAGTTACTGTTTATGGGCAGTGAATGGGGACAGTTTTTGGAGTGGAAATTTGACGAGGGATTAGAATGGGTTGACCTAGACGATGACTTAAATAGCAAAATGCAGCAATTTACAGCCAAATTGAATGAATTTTACAAAGCGCAGCCGGCGTTATGGGAATTAGAAGATTCTTATGACACGATCGAGATCATTGATGCTGACAATACATCAGAGACTGTCTTGAGTTTTATTCGTAAAGGAAAGAAAAAGAAGGATTTTCTGATCGTCGTGTTGAACATGGCACCAGTTGAACGAAGAGATTTTCATGTAGGTGTTCCATATCCAGGAACTTATAAAGAAGTCTGGAATACGGAAATGCTGGAGCATGGGGGGACCTGGACAGAGCATAATCCAGAATGCACCAGTTTGCCAATTGCTTTTAACAACTATGGACAGCTGATCAAAACTACAGTGCCTGCATTGGGGGCCATCATTTTGAAACCAGAAAAAATCAACTTACGAAAAAGAAACTAACGATATTTTTGAAGGGGGGGTTGATGAAGGATGAATACCTTCATCAAATAAATGAAAACAGAAATATTAGCAATGATCTTAGCAGGGGGAAAAGGGTCTCGCTTAGGAAAGCTGACACAAAATATTGCCAAACCGGCGGTACCCTTTGGCGGAAGATACCGAATCATCGATTTTACACTAAGCAATTGCATCAACTCTGGGATTAACAAGGTGGGAGTTGTTACCCAGTATCAACCATTGGCTTTAAACAGCCACATTGGAAATGGGGCAAGCTGGGGCTTCGATGGCTTCGATTCTGGAGTGACAATTTTACAACCCTATTCCAGCAATGAGGGTAGCAAGTGGTTTGAAGGGACCGCGCACGCCATCTATCAAAACATTGACTATATTGATCAGATGGATCCGCAGTATGTGCTGGTTTTATCAGGTGACCATATTTATAAAATGGACTATGAGGCAATGTTGGAAGATCATAAACAAAACAATGCTTCTCTGACAGTCGCGGTGATTGAAGTACCGATGGAAGAAGCGTCACGTTTTGGGATCATGAACACTGACGAGAATGACCGAATCATTGAGTTTGAGGAAAAACCAGAGGAACCAAAGAGTAATTTGGCTTCGATGGGAATCTACATTTTCAATTGGGACCGACTGCGAGGAATGTTGTTGAATAGTTATCAAAAGGACGGCCAAATGCTGGATTTTGGAAAACATGTGATTCCAGCCTATTTAGACAGTGGTGAAAATGTCTTTGCTTACCGTTTCAACGGCTACTGGAAGGATGTTGGAACGATCGATTCTTTATGGGAAGCCAATATGGAATACATTGATCCGAACCACAGCCTGAACATTCGAGACAAAAATTGGCGAGTATCGGCAAAAAATACGGTTTCACCACCGCATTTTATTGCAACAGAAGCAGAAGTAAAGGATTCACTGATCGTAGATGGTTGTTACGTGGCTGGAAAAATCTCCCACAGCATCCTGTCTTGTGATGTCCAGGTCAAGGAGGGGGCGACGATCAGCGATAGTGTGATTATGCCAGGAGCAGTGATTGGCAAAAACGTGACAATTTCAAGAGCGATCGTTGGAGAGAATGCGATTATCGGGGATGATGCAGAAGTCATCGGTGAAGAAGAGATTGCCGTAGTCGGCTATTCAGAAGTGATAGGGGTGTCTGTTGATGAGAACGAATAAAATGTGTGCGATTTTAGGAAATGCTCATGAATCGCGTGAATTACTTCCTTTAACGGAAAAACGACCTTTGGCGACCTTGCCGTTTGATTGCAAGTATCGTTTATTGGATTTTGCATTGTCCAATGTGGTAAATGCAAATATCAAATCTGTTTATATGGTCTTCAACCAAGGCAGAACAAAATCGGTGTTTGACCACATCGGCGGTGGAAGAGAATGGCATTTGGATAGTATCGAAAGTCGCTTCTTCATTCATTTTTATCAAGATGTGCTGCAAAAGCGGGCAGACGGCGAAAATTATTATGAAGCAGCTATCGATTATTTAAAAAAATCAAAATCTGAATATACCGTTTTTATTGGCAATAAAATGATCTGCAATATTGATCTGCGAGGCGTGTTAAAAAGCCATCAAAGCAATGACAGCAAGCTGACAGTGGTCTACAAAAAAATGCCGAAGGATCAGATCGCTTATCAAGATTTGATTCTGACCATCAATGAGAATGGACAGGTGGAAGAGCAGAACCGCTTCTATGATGAGCAATCAGATACCGAATTGAAGAACTTATGTATGAATATATTCATCATGAATACGAAATGGTTAATCTATGCCTTGGAAGAAGGGCAGAAAAAAGGCGGCCCTGCTTCCATGCAGGAATTCTTGGCATTGTGTATGGAGCTGTACCCAACGACAGCATATGAATATACCGGCTTTTTGAGCAACGTATTTGATATCAAGTCCTATTACGAGGCCAACATGTCCATGCTGGAACCAAAGAAATTCAGTTCGTTGCTGTACGCGGATCGTAAAATTTTCACTAAACTAAAAAATGAGGTCGCAACCTATTATTCGGGAGATTCAGACGTAAGAAACAGTCAATTTGCGACCGGCTGTATCGTCGAGGGTGTTGTGCGGAATTCGCTCTTTTCCCGCAATGCTCACGTAGAAAAGCAAGCAGAGATTCATGATTCTGTCGTGATGGCCAATGCAGTCATCAAAAAAGGCGCGATCGTCAAATATGCTATACTTGATAAAAACGTCGAGATCGAGGCCGGGGTCAAAGTAACTGGAACGCCAGAAAAGCCAATTGTGATCAAAAAAGGCCAGAAAATCAAGGAAGACATATTCGGAGGAGAGTAAGCGATGAAGGTATTATTTGCAGCAGCAGAGTGCGCGCCCTTTTTTAAAACAGGAGGATTGGGCGACGTTGCGGGTGCGCTGCCTAAGTCTCTCAAGAAAAACGGAGTCGAGGTTCGAGTCGTATTGCCGTATTTTCCTAAAATGGCTGCACAGTACAAGGACCAGATCAAAGACTTATTCCATTTTGATGTTTATGTGGGATGGCGTAAGCAGTATTGCGGCATCAAGTATTTGAAGCATCAAGGGATCGAGTATTATTTCATCGATAATCTGTATTACTTTGATCGACCAGAGTTGTATGGGTACTACGATGACGGAGAGCGGTTTGCGTTCTTCCAGATGGCATTGATCGAGATGCTGGAAAAAATCGATTATATTCCTAATTTGATACACGTCAACGATTACCATACCGCGATGGTTCCTTTCTTATTAAAGGAAAAATACAATTGGATCAATGCATTTTCTGCTATTCGTACGGTCTTTACGATTCACAATATTGAATTCCAAGGACAATATGCTTCAGAAGTTTTGGTCGATCTTTTTGGGATGGGGACCGAGCGATACGAAGATGGAACTGTTCGTTTCAATAACTGTGTCAACTTTATGAAGGCTGGCATTTTGTATGCCGATCGGATCACAACAGTCAGTCCTTCTTACGCAGAAGAGATTCGTACTGCCGAGTTTGGTGCGGGACTAGATGTGATTTTAAGGATGGAAAGCGGCAAGCTTTCTGGAATCGTCAACGGCATTGATGATGAATTATTCGACCCGGCAAAGGACCCAGCGCTTTTCAAAAATTACGACGTGAAGCATTTGGACGACAAGGTAGAGAATAAATTGCGTTTTCAAAAGGAACTGGGTTTGCCCGTCCGTAAAGATGTGCCGATGATCGGTATCGTCAGTCGATTGACCTATCAAAAGGGCTTTCATTTACTATTAGAGGAAATGGAAAATCTGATGCAGTTCGATGTCCAATTGGTTCTGTTAGGGACCGGGGATCCTCGTTTTGAGGCAGAATTCCGTTCTTTTGGAGAAAGATATAGTGCGAAGGCCAGCATTCATTTGACCTTTGACTTGTTATTCGCACAGAAAATTTATGGATCCGCTGATCTATTCCTAATGCCGTCTGCTTTTGAGCCATGTGGTCTATCGCAAATGATTGCTATGCGTTACGGTACCTTGCCGATCGTTCATGAAATCGGCGGGTTGAGAGATACCGTGACCCCATACAATCCGCTTACACACGCAGGAACCGGCTTTGGCTTTGTTGATTTCCAATCCTTCCATTTGATGAATGCGATCAAGCAAGCGATTGAAGTTTATCAAAATCAGCCAAAGATTTGGCAAGCGCTAATGGAGCGTGCGATGCAGCAGGATTTTTCATGGGAGCAATCCAGTCAGCAATATCTTGAGTTGTATCGTCAAATCGTATAAAAACAATCAGAATCCAGAAGCTATTTTGGATTCTGATTTTTTGCCAAAGAAAAGGGGAGAGAGTTACTTGGATAAGATTGAATTTAAACAAACGTTTATTGAGCGATTGGCTGAGCTTTATGCAATGGAGGTGTCGGATGCGACACCGATCGAATTGTATCAGACCCTAGGATCAATCGTTTCAACGACCTACACAAAACAATGGAGCAAAAGCTGGCAGGACTATCGAGATACAAAACAGAAACAAGTTTATTATTTTTCGATAGAATTCCTGCCTGGAAAAATGCTCAAAAGCAACCTATTGAATATGGGCTGGTTGGAGATCGTGGAAGAAGCCTTGAGTGAATTAGGTATTAAGTTGGATGACTTAATCGAGATCGAACCCGACATGGCCCTAGGCAATGGTGGATTGGGCCGACTGGCTTCTTGCTTCATGGACTCTATTGCTTCTCAGTCGCTGCCGGGCAACGGAAATGGCATTCGCTATCGCTATGGACTGTTCAAGCAACGTTTTGTTGACGGCCATCAGGTAGAATTACCTGATGAATGGCTGCCAAAGGGGAACATTTGGGAGGTTCGCAAAGACAGCAAAGCGGTGGATGTTCATTTTGGAGGCAGTGTGCATCTGGAAGAACACCACGGTAGATTAAAGCCGGTGTATCATGGCGGTTATACTGTGCGCGCTGTCCCGTATGATACCGGCATGGTAGGCTATAAAAACGGCACTGTGAACACGATGCGTTTATGGGATGTTGCAATTCCAGCAGAGGAGGAAGAACATTACCGAAGCATTGAGGACCGACGAATGGTGGAAGAATTGACATCGGTTCTCTATCCAGATGATTCCAATGAAGCTGGGAGAAAATTGCGGCTTTCACAAGAGTATTTTTTCGTGTCAGCGGGGGTACAAAGTATTCTTCGTTATTACAAAAATCTGCATCTTCCATTGGAACAGATCAGCCGTTATATTGCGATCCACATCAATGATACTCATCCTGCGATGTGTATCGCTGAGTTCATGCGTTTATTGGTCGATCAGGAAAATCTTAAATGGGAAAAAGCGTGGCGATTGACATTGCAAGTCATGAGCTATACCAACCATACGATCATGGCAGAAGCATTGGAAAAATGGTCTATCGAAATGATGCAAGATGTTTGTCCGCGTATTTATCAGATCATTGAGGAGATCGATCGTCGCTTTGTTGAAGAAATGTCGACCTTCCATAATCAAGGACTGATCCAGCGAACGCGCATCATTCAGGACGGTCAGATTCATATGGCCCATTTAGCGATTTTAGGTTCGCATTCTACCAATGGAGTAGCGAAGATCCACTCTGACCTGCTAAAGAATGTGATATTGAACGACTTCTATGTCTTGTATCCGTCACGTTTCAACAATAAAACAAACGGAATCGCACAACGACGCTGGTCCCAGCTGGCCAATCCAGCAATGACGAAGGTTTTAAATCAAACCATTGGTGATTCATGGCATCGAACACCCACGGATCTGCATTTGCTGATGAATTTCACGGAGGATGACGAAGTGCTGGAGCAGCTGGCTGCAGCCAAATTGGAAAATAAAAAGCGGCTGGCAGCTTATATCAAAGAGCATAAAGGAATCGAAGTTTCGCCGGAAGCAATCTTTGATGTCCAGATCAAACGATTGCATGCTTATAAACGGCAATTGATGAATCTGATGCACATTTTGAAGCTGTACTTTGAACTAAAAAACGATCCAAAACGAGATATTCATCCGAGAGTTTTTATTTTCGGTGCCAAAGCAGCTCCAAGCTATCACTACGCAAAGGCGATTATTAAAGCTATCAATGAAACTGCCAATTTAATCAATCACGATCCGGATATTCAAGACAAAATAAAGGTTGTCTTTTTGGAAAACTACAATGTCAGTTTGGCCGAAAAAATTATTCCCGCGGCTGAAGTTAGCGAGCAAATTTCGCTAGCCACAAAAGAGGCTTCTGGCACTTCCAATATGAAATTGATGCTGAATGGTGCGCTCACCATAGCTACACTTGATGGGGCAAATATCGAGATTCGCGAAGCGGTAGGAGAAGAAAATATCGTCACTTTCGGTCTTACCGAAAAAGAGGTCTATCGTTATTACCAAGAACAAAATTATCGTTCGCTCGAGTGGTATCATAACGATCCGGTGATCCAACGGATTTTAAATGCGTTTATTGACGGCACGATTCCTAATATTGTTAATGAAGGCAAACAAATTTTTGATTCCTTGATCCAATACCATGACGAATTTTTCGTACTGAGGGATTTTGCGGATTACTGTAGAGCACAAGAAATAATCAATCAGCTTTATCAGGATAGTCGACGCTGGAACCAAATCAGTTTGATTAATATTGCCAATGCCGGTATTTTTTCTGCCGACAACACAGTAGAACGCTATGCGGAAGACATTTGGCAGATCCGTCCAAATCCTTCTTCACAGCTTGGAGGAGCTGCTCAACATGATTGTTATCCATTATAATTCCTGGTCCGAAAGGTTCAAACAACCTTTCGGTGCCATTCAGGTTGGGGCGTTGATTGATTTTTGGATCCATGTTTCGGAGGCAGCAGAAGTCTCTCTAATTATGCAAAAAGAGGCTGTTCCTCACAAAGAGATTTTGCCAATGAGGAGACTTACAAAGGAGCGCTATCATTGCCAATGGAAACCAGAACAGGGCAGCGGCCTATACTTCTATTATTTCCAAGTCGACTGTCCAGGCCAAGCACCGATTTTTTACGGTGCTGATCAAGGGGGAGAAGGCGTTTGTTGCCAGTCGGAAGATCAAACCCCTCTTTATCAACTGACTTGTTTTGACCAATCGGAGCCGGTGTTGGATTGGTATCGTAATGGTGTGGTCTATCAAATTTTTCCAGATCGTTTCTTCAATGGGAACCCGGATCGTCTGATCAATGCACCTAAGGAAAATTCATTCATTTATGGCAGAGAAACGGATGACCCAATGTACATTCGAGACAAAGAAAACAACGTTGTCCGCTGGGACTTTTTTGGGGGAAATTTAGCAGGTATCACTCAAAAGATCCCTTATCTCAAAGAACTGGGAATAACAGCACTCTATTTAAATCCGATTTTTGAAGCCTGCAGCAATCATCGCTACGATACGAATGATTATTTTAAAATCGATCCGATTTTAGGTACGGAAGAAGAGTTTAAGAAAATGGTCGATGCCTTGCATGAATCGGGGATCTCGGTGATCTTGGATGGGGTTTTTTCTCACGTCGGCAGAAACAGCCGCTATTTTAATCAAGCAGGGATCTACGGCGAGAAAACTGGGGCAGCACGTGACCCGGAAAGTCCCTATTTTCCTTGGTTTACTTTTACTGACTATCCAAGTCAGTACAAATCCTGGTGGGGTGTAGCAGACTTGCCTGAGATCAACAAAGAAGAGCCTTGTTTCCAGGAGTTTATCTATGGTGAAGAAAACAGTGTGCTAAAAAAATGGACTGATCTGGGTGTTGATGGCTGGCGATTGGATGTTGCCGATGAGCTGCCGGACCCCTTTATCGAAGGGATCCGAGCTTGTCTAAATCAATATTCGGATAAATTGTTGATCGGGGAAGTCTGGGAAGACGCCTCAAACAAGATTGCTTATGAAAAAAGGCGAAGATATGTATTTGGCGATTCGCTGAATGGGGTTATGAACTATCCATTGCGTAATCAAGTGATCGACCTGTTGAAAAATCAACGTTCTTTTGAGACAATCAGTCGCGAAATCGTTCAATATCAGGAAAATTATCCGCGAGAATTTTATTACAATCAATTGAATAATATTGGGACTCATGATACCGAGCGGATCTTAAGTGTTTTCGATGGATCGAAATCGGCTGTAAATCAGGCCTGGGGCTTTCTTTTCATGATGCCAGGGATTCCTTGCATCTACTACGGGGATGAAGCGGGACTGACTGGTGGCAAGGACCCGGAAAATCGCAGGTTTTTCCCTTGGAATTCGATCGATTCAGAGTTATTTACAGATTGTCAGACTTGGATTGAACGCAGAAAGCATTCCTCTGCCATGAGAGCAGGAAATTGTTACCCTTTTTACTCAGAGGAGCAGCAGCTATTTGGACTTCTTCGCTGTGATGAAAACGAACAAGTCGTATATGTAATGAATCGTTCTGAAACAACACAGTCAATCAATTTCGATACCTTCACTGGCCCGACGCTTTCAAAGGAAGTGCGGAGAGGATTAGCAGAACTTCTGAAAAATCAGTCGATCGGAGAAAAACAGGACCTCTTTTTGACTAGCAGCAGAAGTTTGGAGGAATACTGATCGAATAAATCTTCTGCATGTTGCGCTTTTTTATGCTAAACTAAGAACAAATCGGATAAAAGGATGTTTTTTATGAACAAGCGACCTTTTCAAGGAAAAAACGGACGTTTTCCAGCTTATGATGATGAAACTGGTGTGAAATTGAATACGAACAACCGACGTGTGCTTTTTGATGGACATGACGACTTGATTACAGATTATCGACCTGATGCCAGAGATATGCTGGAAAGAGCCACGGTTAAGCATGATAAAAAGCTGCGACGCGTTCAAACAGATGAAGGAACCAGATCGGCTCTGGAGCGTCAAAAGAATACGCTGCCTGATTATGGACCAAGGACAAGTGAGCAGAAAACCACTCGTTCTTTATTTGAAGAAAAAAAGCCAAAAGTTGAAAGCTCTCAAATGACTATTAAACGCCATGATCGCAATGCAACACCGTTCTCACCAACGTATGTACCAGAATCTTTGATCCCTGATGAGTCAGATGATCGAATTTCAATGAACGAGCTTTATCAAAGCATGAAAAAAAATCGGAGCAGCTATCTTCGTTTCGGCTCTGAACGAGACCATTATCAGCAGCCCACGATCCAAAAACGATCTGAACAGCGCCAAAAACCTTCGAATCAGCGCTTGGACCGATCCTTGCAAGGCATTATGAACGATGATACGAATGTACTAGAAAACAGCAAATATTTCCATGACTAATCATAATAGGATGATACGGTGTATCGTCCTATTCGTTTGAGGTGAACAAGATGAACAATCCATATGAAGAAAAAATCCAGCAGTTGAGAAACGGGGACATTTCAGAATTTACAGTGACCCGCGACGATTTCTTCTTATTTCGCGAGGTTTGGTTGAAACAAGAAGACCGAAAATGTTTTAGAGGAATCGCAGGACATGATGGCGTGATCGTTTATGTCTACGATACAAATATGGTTTAGTCGGTTGACTTTTTCCTTTTTTCTCGCTATGATAAAAAAGGTTTTGCAGAAGTGATGGAACGGCAGACATGCAAGATTGAGGGTCTTGTGGGAGCAATCCCGTGTGGGTTCAAATCCCATCTTCTGCATCGAATCAACAAAGCGAGTGAAGCAGCATACGCTGTTTGTTCACTCGCTTTTTTTTGTAGTAAGAACTAATAAATTGGGTTTGTCTTAAATCATTGACTTTTTTGTTTTGCAAGTTGCTCTCCTTTATACCATGCTTTAAAATGAAGGTAATGTGAATTCGCATATTTAGGGGTGAATCAATGGAATCAATTGGCCGTGTACTGAAAGAGTTTAGAAAAGAACACCGGATGACACAAAAGGATTTGTCACAAGATATTTGTTCCCAAAGTGTTTTAAGCCGAATTGAAAATGATGAAGAAATACCGAATATTATCGTGATGCAACAGCTCTGTCAACGACTTGGAATCACCATAGATCAATTGATGGTGGATTTTTTACCAGAAGAGTTGCTGCTGCGGAAATATTTTCACAAAATGTATCAATTGTTGAGAGCGGAAAGGTACTCGGAAATCGACGAGACCTTGGAATATCTCGATGAGCAGGAGTTTGTTTTCTTGGATAAGGATCGTCAGCAGTTTTATTTTTTCCGGGCAGTATGCTGCTACTACTTAGAGTGCGATCCTGAGTCGGCGTTGAAGCTGCTGCGCAAAGGACTGGAATTAAGTATTTCAAAAAAATATCATGGCTATTTCGATAATAAATTGTTACTGCTGGGCTTTGCAGCAAAAATGAATGAGGTTTTGCATAATAGAAATGAAGCTGAGCGCTTTTATTGTCAGGGCGTCGATTTGTTTCGGACCATGATGTCCGGGTATTCCGAAAAAATCGAATTGAGCCAGGTTTTTTTGAACTATGCGTCCTTTCTAAAGAAGGAACAACAGTATGAACGTGCCGAACACATTCTAGATCTAGGGTTGAGATGGAATCAGCATCAGCAAAGCTATTATAAGTTTTCAGAAATGCTTGCATTAAAGATTTTCTTGTTGCAGCAGCAGGGGAAAATAGAAAAAGTGGCGAAATTTCAGGAACTATTAGAAGCGAGTAAAAAAATCCAACAATTTAATTTGAATGGTCTACACCATTCTTGACAATCGATTCAATCAGGAGTAATTTTAAAGTATCAAATAAGAAGGAGAGCTTCTAATGAAAACATTTATTTATGCAGATAAGTTCTTTTTTACCTCTGGTGCTAAAGGTGCTGGTTATTTAGAAATTACAGATGGTGTGTTTGGCGAATACTCCGAATCTCTACCTGATAAAGAAGCTGAAGTGATCGATCAAACAGGCAAATGGATCGCTCCAGGATTAGTGGATACGCACATTCACGGATTTATGAATCATGATGTCATGGACAACGATGCAGAGGGCTTGAAGGTCATGTCTGAAGGGCTGCTCTCTTGTGGCGTCACAAGTTTTTTACCTACTACACTTACGTCTACTAAAGATCGATTGAGAGATGTAGCGGAAACGATCGGCAAAATGTATCACGAGGCGCCAGGAGCAAAAATACAAGGAATCTACTTTGAAGGTCCTTTCTTTACTGAAGAACATAAAGGGGCTCAAAACCCAAGTTACTTCGGGGATCCTGATCTGGATACTTTCCATGAGTGGCAAGAGGCTTCGGGCGGTTTGATCAAAAAAATTGCTTTAGCACCTGAACGTCAAGGCGTCAAGGAATTCGTCAAGGAAGTGACGGATGAAGGTGTCGTAGTTGCCTTGGGACATTCAAATGCGACATTGGAAGAGGCTCAAACCGCTGTAGAGGCTGGTGCAAGTGTTTTCGTTCATGCCTACAACGGAATGCGCGGCTTGAATCATCGGGAACCTGGAATGGTAGGGGCTTTGATGTCCTTACAGCATGTATTCTCCGAGCTGATTTGCGATGGCCATCATGTTCATCCGCAGGCTGCAGAAATCTTAATGGACAAAGTTGGGCATGATCACGTGGCTTTGATCACGGATTGTATGATGGCTGGTGGAATGCCAGACGGAAATTACAATCTAGGGGAATTTCCAGTAGTTGTGAAAGACGGAACAGCTCGTCTGGAAACTGGCAATCTAGCAGGAAGTATTTTAAAACTAAAAGAGGCCATAAAGAATGTTGTTGACTGGGGAATCGCTACACCAGAAGAAGCGGTGATGATGGCGACTTACGTTCCCGCAGT
Organism: Enterococcus florum; assembly: GCF_004309355.1. GTDB lineage: Bacteria > Bacillota > Bacilli > Lactobacillales > Enterococcaceae > Enterococcus_A > Enterococcus_A florum. The sequence continues at coordinate 16,933 of NZ_BJCC01000032.1, forward strand.
CAGCTGTAAAATCGAAGACCAATGCGGAATGATCGTTGAAGGACGTGCAGCGGACTTCATCGTATTAGACCCAGCCATGAATCTTGAAGCAACCTACCTTGATGGGGTCCAACGATACCAAGCTTAACTTAAAATGTTGAGGCTGTGACAGTGATGTCACAACCTCTTTTTATTTGGTCTGACTATTTTTCTAAAAACAATTCCTGCGGTTCTCGAGAAAAATCAAAAGAAGTCGCTACTTGAAGTTTTTGAATATGGTAAACTGGAGAAAATAAGGAGGGAAAAAAGTGGCTTATATCGAGGTTATCAATGAGACCAAAACATATAAGATGGGGGAAACACTGATCCATGCAAATGACAAACTCAACTTCTCGATCGAAAAAGGAGAAATTGCTGTTATCTTAGGACCCAGCGGAGCTGGTAAATCGACTGTGCTGAATATTTTGGGTGGAATGGACAGCTGCGACAGCGGGCAGGTCATAGTTGATGGGGTAGATATTGCAGCTTTTGATCAGAAGCTGCTGACAACTTATCGACGCAATGATGTGGGCTTCGTCTTTCAATTTTACAATTTAGTTCCTAATTTGACGGCTAAAGAAAATGTGGAGCTGGCTTCACAAATCGTTGGAGACGCGCTGGATCCTGAAACAGTTTTGACTACTGTAGGGTTGAAGGAACGGATGAATAATTTTCCAGCACAGCTTTCGGGCGGGGAGCAGCAACGAGTGACGATCGCTCGTGCCTTAGCGAAACAACCAAAGCTATTGCTTTGCGATGAACCAACGGGCGCCTTGGACTTTGAAACAGGAAAACAAATTTTAAAGATCTTGCAGGACACTGCTCGCAAGCGTGGAACAACGGTTGTGATCATCACACATAATTCCGCGATTGCCGCAATGGCTGATCGTGTGATTCGGATCAATGATGCCAAAGTCCGCAGTCAGGAAATCAACAAGCGACCTCAATCAATTGAAGAGATTCAATGGTAGGAGGACAAAAAAATGAATAAACCGTTGTGGAAGACCAGCCTGCGAGAGATTAGGCAATCCAAGGCTCGTTTTCTTTCTATTTATGCCATTATCTTTCTGGGAGTCGCTTTTTATGTCGGATTAAGCGCTACTGGTCCAGACATGATCAAAACAGCGACAAATTATTATGAGAAGAAACAGCTAGCCGATACCAGCGTAGTTTCCAACCTGGGAATCAGTGAAGAAGCTTTGGATACGGCCCGCTCAATCGAAAATGTTGCCCAAGCAGAAGGACGCCATTCCCACGACGTTTTTTTGAATGAATCCAATCAGGTTATCCGATTTTACAGTTACGATCCACAACAGCAGTTGAATCGAGTTTCTATAGAGAAGGGGCGCCTGCCGGAAAAAGAGAATGAGGTTGCCTTAGACTTAGTGGCAAAGCAGCAGCACAAGTATCAGATCGGTGATCAGATCTCTCTGGACCAAAAAGAGGATGGCTTGAAGGAGAACTCCTTTAAGGTCGTTGGTTTTGTTAAAAGTCCTCAATACATTGAGAATTTTACACGAGGGAATACAACTGTTGGAACAGGTTCCGTTGACTTTTTTGCATTGATTTCTCCAAAGGCGTTTACAGCTGCGGTATATTCGGAGATGTTGATTCGTTATCAGCGACCAGAAAGCTTGTCAGCATATACCGGAGCGTATGACCAAGAGGCAGAAGAACGTCAGAAACACGCCAAAAAAGTTTTAGATGCTGAGGCGGAAAACCACACAATAGCTGTTAAGCGAGCTGTCCAAAGGCAAATCGATGAAGCCAAGGAGCAACTGAATGAGGCCAAACAAGAAGCCAAAGAAAGCGAAAAACAGCTAGCGGAAGCCAAGAGGGGCTTGGATCTAGGACAGAAAGAATATGACAGTAGTCTAAATGAGTTCGAGGAGAAGCAAACTGCAGCAAAAGAACAAATCGATGAACGAACGGCGCTGTTAGCAGATACCAAAAAGGAATTTGATGCCAAAAAGAAAGAACTCGATGATAAAGACAATCTGGAGGAAAAGCAGCAAGCCGCGGAAGCCGAGCAGCCAGAATTAGAATCCGAACTGGAGCAACTGACTGACTCTCTGCCTAAGCTGGAGCTGCAGCAAAACCGTTTAGAAAAACTAAATCAACTGTTAGAGGCACAAAACGATGAGGACCTTTCCTCGCTGACTGCTGATTTGGATAATCAGAAGTTTGCCGAACTGCTGACGGCGATCCAGACGAAGGACTATGCAAAAGCGCAGGAATTGGTAAAACAGGAAGTCGCTGAAGGAAACAAAGTGCTTCAGGAACAGCAAACAAAACAAACAGAGATCAAGCAGAAAATGGCTGAAAATCAGCGGATCTTGGCAATAGAAAAGCCAAGTGAAAGTGAATTAGAGCAGTTGAAGAGTGACGTGGATTCTTTAGAAAGTTACATGGAAAAGGGAAATCAGCAGTTGGAAAAGGCCAAGACCGATTTTGAAGCGAGTCAGAAACAGGCGCAAGCCCAACTTGATTCCGCTAAAGAGAATTTGACTGAAGCCCAAGAGGTATACGAACAAGGAAAAACAGACTACGAGGAACTTTTTAGCAGCAAAATGTCAGAAGCAGCAACTGAGCTGGCAAAAAAAGAACAAGCGTTGAAACAGATTCGTACGTTAACGTATCACTTCCAAGATCGAAACAGCAACCCTGGCTATACCGAGTACGGCGATAATGCCAAACGAGTTTCATCTTTAGCTACGGTTTTTCCGATGATTTTCTTTTTGATCGCCGCATTGGTAACTTTGACAACTATGACACGGATGGTGGAAGAAAAACGCTCTGAGCTGGGGACATTTAAAGCATTAGGATATAAAAGTCAGGAAATTGCCTTGAAATATGTACTGTATGCCGGATTTGCCAGCAGTATTGGTGCATTGTGCGGACTTGCAGTTGGATTCTATCTGTTTCCGACGATCATTTTTAATGCCTATGGACAATTGTACAATCTCAGTCAACTGGTAACCCCTTGGTATATCAAAGAATCAGTGATCGCTTTAGTGGTTGTACTCATCTGCGCTGTTGGTTCTGCACTATTTGTTTTGCGATACGACTTGCGTTCCAATGCAGCTTCCTTAATGCTGCCTAGGTCTCCGAAGAAGGGAAAGCGCATTTTACTAGAACGTATCACGCCGATCTGGCTTCGTCTGTCGTTTACTCAAAAGGTGACGATGCGCAATCTTTTCCGCTATAAACAGCGCATGTTGATGACAATCATTGGGATCGCTGGGTGTATGTCGATGATCATCACCGGCTTTGGTCTGCGGGATTCGATCGGAGACATCGTCACGATCCAGTTTGATAAATTATTCAAGTATCAAGCAACTGTCATGTTCAACCAAGAGTTGAGCAAACAGGAGCGCACTGCTTATGAACGGCAGCTAGCGGCTTTGCCGGATTTTGATCAGGATCTATTGGTTGCCACAACTCAAGTGACTGCGAAATCAAAAGATGTCAATCAGCAAGAGATCACTATCAATGTGCCTGAGAGCAAACAGCGAGTCCAACGATTTATGCTTTTCAATGATCGTGAAACGGACAAGCATTATCCATTACGTGATCAAGGAGTGATCATTAATGAAAAGCTGGCTGAACTTTTTGATCTGAAGCCTAAAGATGAGTTTGTGATCGAAACAAACGATGGAAAAAAACACACGGTTAAAATCGCTGCAATTGCTGAAAACTATGTGGGCCATTTCTTATACATGAGTCCAAACTATTATGAATCATTGTTTGATCATTCGCCGATATATAACACAAGTCTGCTGCGTTTCAAAAAGAACTTATCGAAAAAACAGGAAGAAGCGATTGCAAAAGAGCTAATGGAAAGTCAAAAAATCGTGAATACTTATTTCATTTCCAACTCACGAAATGCATTGCAGGACACGATCAAAAGCTTGAACATCATTATGTGGGTCTTGATTATTTCAGCGGGCTTGCTGGCATTCGTTGTTTTGTATAATTTGACGAATATCAACGTATCAGAGCGAATCCGCGAGCTTTCAACGATCAAGGTTCTAGGTTTTTATGACAAGGAAGTCGCAGCTTATGTTTATCGGGAAAATATCTTTTTGACATTAATCGGGATTTTGTTGGGCTTTGGTTTGGGGAAAATTGAACACCAGTATATTTTAAAGACGGTTGAGTTGGACATGACTATGTTTTCACCGGATATCCAGTTAGCCAGTTATTTGTATTCAGCGGTGATTACCATGTTCTTTACACTCGTCGTGGGGATCGTCATGTATTTTCGACTCAAAAGGATCGACATGATCGAGGCTCTGAAAGCAAATGAGTAAAAGAGGATCAGTCGTCTGACTGATCCTTGATTTGTTGCTGCACTTCCGTCAGCATTTTTGACAATTCAGCTTCTTTTTTGCGTAATTCGTCAAGATCCTCTTCAATTGCTTTTTCTTTTTCGATCTCAGGAGGGCGAATGACTCCGTTTAAGATGATGGCAATAAGGGTCCCAATAAAGGTATCCAGTACACGGTTCAAGGCATAAATAGCGGACTCCCCCTGTGGGATACTCAATGAGATCAACAGCATCGTCGCGATCGCCGAGATGATGCCGGAATTGTTATCGATCCCATCGGATATGACGATGACTAAGATCACCATCAGCGGGAGAACGATCAGTTCCATTGAAAACGAGTGGTAAACGTAATCACGTATGTAAATATAAGCAAGTGCGAAAAAACCACCGATCGAATTGCCTAATATTCGTGAGCGCCCAAAGGAGAGACTCGTATTTAAATCCTGCCGCAATGAGAAAACGGCGGCCAAAGCAGCGATCAGAGGACTGCCGCGATCCAGCAAATGAAAAAGAAGAAGACAGATCATCACCGCCAGTGCGGTTTTAAATGTGCGCATGCCTAGACGAAAGCGTCCAAAATGCATGATGGTTCCCCCTTTTTCTTTCTTACTTCTAGTGTAACGAAAAAAAAAGGAAAAAACTACAAAAAAGACACTGAGTTTTCTCAGTGTCCACGCCAATGCTGTTGCATTTGATCCAATAGATCGATCACCTCTTGTGTGAGAAAGAGGGAACGATTCGGCAGTTCGTCTTGAATTATTTTAACCATGTTTTCAATTTCATAATTCATCGCTTCGAGAGAAGAACCGGATTCGATCCATTCAGTCGTTCCATCATTAAAAACGACTTCAGCTTTATCTGCTCTCGGGTAGTTATCGACGGTTATATACCCATTTTCAAAAGAGACGATGCCCTTTTTGGGCATTTTTGCTCGAAAAGTCAGGCTGACTGCTGCAAGTTCTCCGTTGTCGTTTTGCAAGATCGTGACAGATTGCTCATCGACTCCGGTAGAAAAAGGCTCCATCGTAGAAGCTGTTACTTTCGGCTGCTCTGACATAAACCAGCGAGCAAAAGAAACGGCGTAGGTTCCAATATCAAGCAAGGCACCGCCTGCCAGATCGGGGTTGAAAAAACGATTATGCGGATCGGGTTCTTTCCAGCTTCCGAAAGGGGCTTGAATCATTTTGAGCTTGCCTAATCGTCCGCTGTCTACGAGTGAACGCAGTTCATGAAACAAAGGCATGTTAAAAATGGTCATTGCCTCAGCTAAGATTAGCTGCTTCTGGTCGGCTAGCGATACAGCTTTTTGCAGCTCTTCTGTATTCATAGTGATGGCTTTTTCACAAAGGACGTGCTTTCCGGCGTTTAATGCTTTTAAAATGTGTGCTAGATGTTGACGATTTGGTACAGCAACATAGATAATAGAGATATCTGGATCAGCCAGCATTTCGTCATAACTGCCGTAGGCTTTTGGCAGCTTATACTCTTTTGCAAAATCTTCAGCTTTTTCTTTCGTTCTAGAAGCACAAGCTGTCAACGTGCTAGAAGTTTGATCGAAGTGCGAAGCGAATTCATGGGCGATCTGTCCGAGTCCGACAATGCCCCATTCGAGTGGTTTCATAAGGATCCTCCTGATCTATACATGTAAAATGGACAAGCAGCAAGTAAGAGTAGTACCTATAGAGTATGCAGGAATTATTAAATTATTTCAATCAATTTGCAAAAAACTGTATTTTTTAGAAAATATCAGTAAAATAATAAAGGAGGGATTTTCTTGAATCAAATTTATTTGGATTTATTGCTTCATACTATTTTAGAACAATTCCATTCAGAGGAAGAATTTTGTACAAATTATTTAGGTGTTGAATTGGCTGACTGGCAAGCGTGGAAGAGTGGAGCAAACAATCTTTCACCAGAGCTCAATCAAAAAATCAAAAACCTGTTTAGTGATTACGAATGGATGTTGAGTCAGAAGGTGATTCGTCAAGCCTTCTTATTTCCAGAAAAGCGTCAAACGGCAGTTGCAGAATATCGTGAGATGAAGACAGTCGTTGCTCAGAAATGGATCGAAAGCGGCATGGGAAAAGTTGAACTGATTCCTTACAAGAATAAAAATGATGAAGAAAATCATGAGTATCTAGATCTTCGCGTAACGATGGACTACGCGCAATGGGGATATGATGATATTTTGAGCTTCCGTCTTCCCGCCCATGTTCAAACGCAAATCGAAGGTTCCCAAACTCAAACAGCTTTGTTGGATTGGGTCAGTGAAAACCTGACAGAGACCTATACTTCTTTTGAGGAGTAATGAAAGGAATTTTTAATTGAAGAAAAAAATTGGATTACTCTCAGTTATAGCAATGTTTAGCATGACTGGTTATTCTTTATTTTACAGCAATGCAGAAGCCAGAGAACAAAAGCCTAAAGCTCCCACGACTTCGACTTATTCATTTGAAAAGGAAAAGAAAAAAGCCGAATCAGATGTTCCCAAAGCGGATCCTGATTCCTGGGAGCTGACGTTAGTTGGGCCTAAAAATAAAATTGAAGAGGAAATCAATGAGGATCAGTTGACGACGTTATCAGATGCTAGCCATCAGGTAGACAACCGCATCGCTTCCGACTATGAAGCTTTTTCTAAAGCAGCTTCGGATGCTGGATTTCCACTTGTGATCATTTCTGCATACCGATCAGTTGCCGCTCAAAAAGAAGTTTTTGATACGAATGTCTATGGATTGATGAATCAAGGCATGAGCCAAGAAGAGGCGACAGCAAAGACCAAAGAAACCATCACAGAACCAGGGTTCAGTGAACATCACACGGGACTGGCTTTAGATGTTGTCGATCAAGATTGGTACAACAATTACGGCAACCAAGTGCTAGATGCTACGTATGGCGATCAGCCTGGTGCAAAATGGATTGCTGAAAACGCGCCGAAGTACGGGTTTATCGTGCGTTATTTGGAGGATCGCGAAGATATCACTGGGATTACTTATGAGCCTTGGCACATTCGGTATGTCGGTAAGAAGAATGCGGAATACATCGCGAAGCATGATCTAACGTTAGAAGAGTATTTGAAATTGTTGTCGTCAAATTAAGGAGGCATCATGCCAGCTAGGAAATACAAAAAAGGCACACGCAAGCTGTCAATTCCGTATCTTTTCGCAGGGTTTCTATTCATAGGCCTTGCGTTTGTTTTTTCTTTGCATGTTCTCTCAGATCGAATGGAACCGAAAAGAGATGCGAATGAACCCATGAGTCACGAGCAGTTTATTGAATACCTTGCCCCCCATGCCAAAGAGTTGCAGCAGGGGTATGGCGTTTTGCCAAGTATCATTCTTGGGCAAGCCATCCTCGAATCCAATTGGGGAGAATCAACTTTAGCCAGCGAATACAACAACCTATTTGGTATCAAGGCTTATGGCAACCAGTCTAAGGTCACCTTGGAAACTAAAGAATACGTCAACGAAGAATGGATCACGATTCAAGGAGATTTTCGGGTATATCAATCCTGGCAGGAATCCATGGATGACCATACTCAGTTATTTGTTCAAGGAACCACTTGGAATCCATCTCTTTATGAACAAGTACTGACCGCTGCGAATTATCGTGAAGCCGCTCAGGCATTGCAGGATGCAGGCTATGCGACTGATCCAGGCTATGCACAGAAAATAATCAATGTGATCGAAACGTATCACTTGGATCAGTATGATCATCCATAGTAAAATGAGATGATCTAAAAACGAATACGGAAGGGTGATAGTTTTGGACCAAAAGATACCAGAAATTATGACAGAATTACGCCAAGATATTGTTCGAGTTCCTAAGGTGATCCATGATGCTTCAGGAATTCTTATTTTTGGCAAACGAATCCGTTCCATTATTTTTACCACAGACATCGCCATCATTCGCAATACAGATGCGGATGCGGTGATCGCAGTTTATCCTTTTACGCCGCATCCTGCAATCACTAAATCGATCATCGAAGCAGCAGATATTCCCGTTTTTTCGGGTGTTGGCGGTGGATTGACTCATGGACAGCGTTCTGCTTACATGGGTATGTTTGCTGAAGCACAGGGAAGTCTTGGCGTGGTCGTCAACGCTCCGACACCTGTCGAAACGATCAAATCGCTTTCAACAGTCGTAGATATACCTGTGATCGGAACAGTGACCTCCAAACACGCCCAGATCGATGAAAAATTAGCGGCTGGCGTGCAAATCATCAATATCAGTGCAGCTAAAGAAACAGCAGAAACGGTAAAACATTTTAGAGAATTGTATCCAGAACTGCCAATCATCGCCACCGGCGGACCGGATGAAGAAACCATTCAAGAAACCATTGAGGCCGGTGCAAATGCAATTACATATACACCGCCTTCAAACGGAATTCTTTTCAGCAAAAAAATGGAGAAATACCGCAAGCAAGAACAGGAAGGCCATTAAAAATTTCAAAAAAATCCCTCCACAACGATTTATAGTGTGAGGGATTTTTTATATGGATTAAAATAATTGCTTGATGGCTGTCGGTAATTGTTGAAAAGCATTCAGTTCTAAAGCTTGCAATTTGGCGGCATTTTCAACAGTTTTTTCTCGATGGTTAAACCAAAGCGCATTCCAGCCTGCTTTTTTCGAGCCGATGACATCGTTCAGGTAATTGTCGCCGACGTAAAGTGATTTTTCAGGATCTAGATGAAATTGCTTCGCCGCGAGCTGAAATATTTTAGGGTCAGGCTTTTCATAGCCGGTAGCCTGAGAAATGATGATGTTCTCCTCATCGATCCAGTCTAATAAATTCAACTGTAGAATTTTTTTGTATTGATGGTCTGTGGGTCCATTAGTGATGATCCCCATCGGAACCTCTTTTTCTTTTAAGTAATCTAGAGTTTTTCTCACCTCTTCATGCATGTTAATCGCATCAAGTTCTTTTTCATAAACAGCCTGAAATTCAAGAGCAAGGCTCTCCTCAATGATTGGATAATTTAAATCCTTCAGTGATTGGATCGTCCGAAAATTCCGCATGTATTCTAAAGACCATTCTTCAGTGATCACTTTGTTAAAATTTTCGTCACTATGCACTCGATAGCGAATATACAATGCATTTAAATCGTTTGGTGAAACAAAGGGAAGTACTTTTTGAACGGCTCTGCGAAAAGGCTGCTGCTGGTCGTAGAGCGTATCATCAACATCAAAAACAACGGTTTCTAACAAATTGGACACACCTTCCATTTTTATGAAAATTTTCAAGATTGTTTCTCGATCATTTTAGCGCAGAAACAGCCTAAAGAAAAGAGTAAAAACGTTGATATATAAAGGTTTTATTTACTAGAATTTAAAATCGTTGTTGTTGCAATTTTCAGTTTTTTTCACTAAAAAAGATTTTCTTTTTGAATCCTAATCTTATATAATAAACAGAAAGGCAGTTGGAGGATAAGCATGCGGAGAAAAGAGAGACAAGTTACAGAACTTGAACGGATCAAACAATTGGTAGAAGACTGTCAGGTCGTGCGAATTGCTTTTAAGGGAGACGAGTACCCATACATCGTTCCGGTCAACTATGGGTATGTGTGGCAGGAGGACCAACTGATCCTTTATGCGCACGGTGCTACTCAGGGCAAGAAAATTGAATTACTGCAGAAGAATGGGAAAGTTGCGATTGAAATGGACGATCATCATGCATTGATCCAAGGAAGTCAAAATGCGGCTACTTACTCGTACGCGTATCAAAGTTTGATCGGGTTCGGTGAGGCTGAGCTGGTCAATCATCTAAAAGAGAAGAGACACGCGTTGCATGCATTGATGGATCATGCTGCCAAGGGCATTCCTTTTGATGAGATTCCAGATAAGATGTTGGAACGAACAGCGATTATCAAAATAAGTGTTGCAACTTATACCATGAAAGAAAATAAACCAAAACCAAAAAAAACGCAGAGTTAATTCTCTGCATTTTTTTTGGCTATTTTTTTCAAACGATATTCCTCAAAGTAAGCTGTATTTCCTCTGGACTGAATGAACGCAAACACGCCCATCAAGAAAGCACCAACTGTGTTCGTCAGCAAATCCCCCATCGTGTCCATCAAGGCAGCGCGTCCGACTAAGAGATGGCCATTGGAAGTAGCGTAGCGCTGCAAATTCATATCTGCAACAGTGTCACAGAGAAATTCCCAAAACTCCCAGAAAACCCCGCACAGACCTGCAAAGGCAAATCCAAAGAGCAAAAACAACCAAGGAGAGGTTTTACGAATGTCCGCTTCTTTCATTAATAAACCGATCAGTCCATATCCGAGGGCTGTTAATACCATTGGGCTGACTGCATGTAAAATTTTATCCCAAAAGGCGATGCGGGAAATCATATGCAGCGAAGTTCCTAAGAAAACAGAAATAACTAGGAAAAACCAATAAAAATAGACGATCTTCTCTGGTATCGCTAGGCGAAAAAGCCTTTGAACGATTTCAGGCAAAAAAATCAAGGCAATTCCGGCCAAACATTCAATCATGAAGATAATTCCTTGTTGGGTAGAGTACTTGCCGATTGCGAATTCATAGATATTGTAGACCAGACAGAGAAGACCAAAGAAAATCAGCCCTCTCTGGTACTTGTGGTAATTCATTTAATCCCTTCTCTCTTGAAGAAAGTTTTGAATCGCGATCAACAGCTCGGATTCAGAAGAAACGATTTGTCCATTCAATTTGACCAATCCAATCGTATAAAGGTTAACATAATGGAATTGATTTTCTGCTGGTGTTTGCAATGCTTCCAGCTTTTTTGGGTTTTCCGCACCTTGTTGACGTGTGTCAGTATAAAGACCGATTACTGGAATTCCTTTAGCATAGGCAACACCGATCTCAGAGGCAACTCCAGCATCAATGGTCAGCCCATCCAAGATTGCTATCATCAGGTCACTGCGTAAAACCTCTTCGGTGTCCGCTAGTGCGATCATTTTACTGTCCGCATAAGCCGATTTATCATTGATTGCCTCATTTTCCTGCGGTAGATAGACTGTAATTTCTGAAGAAAGTGCACGAATCTCTTCAACAACATGAGCATTGTAACGCAGATCTCCTTGAGAAAACATTGGTGCAGCAAAATATAAATGGTTAGAAATAGTCACTAAAATACGCCTCCATATCGGGTAAGGTTTCTTCTAAAAGCTGGAGCGTTGCTTTGTCCGCTTCCAGTCGTTCGATGCGAGCAAGATAAAGTGCTCGACGGTAATTCATTAATAAACAGGTTAATGTTTGGATGGATAATTTTATCCGATGACCTTGAGGTTCGTTGGAGACGATCAATTCGCTGTCTTCACTCCAGCGAACACCAAAAATGCCATTGTTCCAATCTGCCACTGGATCAGTCACCTCAAAATAAAACGGTTCTACCTGCTTAGCAAAGGGATACTCCTTCAAAAACTCTTCCACGTCTACGATACGAGCCATAAAATAAGGAGCGATCGTTTCCTTGATCTCACTGTCATCTAACAAGAAAGAGAGAGGCTCATTTTTATAAATATCTCCCTGGGCCCAATAAACCATCGAAAAATGTGCGCTGATAAAATTCCACAAGCCATTGCGGGCTTCTTGATTCAGATAGAACATCTCTTTAACGTGAAAAACCTCTTCTGAGATCCAATAAAACAGGACGCCCATTGGCTCTCCATGGTGATCATAGTAAATGGCAGCAGTTCGTTCCTCTTCATTTTCAAAACGCCAATATTCTTCCCAATTCAGCTCTTTGCGAATCATTGCCCCATGGTTCCTTAAAGCAAATTGGTCGTAGACTTTATAAACGTCAGGATCATCAACACCTTTTCGCTCGACCATACCAGGTACTTCGACTTGTTTAGGGAGCTGGGTATCACGGATTTTGAAGCTGAGCTTGTCTGACATGATTTCCCAGCCTTTACGGCGATAATATGGAATGTTATAGGGGTACAAATAAGAAATCCATTGTTTGTCCTTGCGCATTTCAATCAAGGCCAGCTGGATTAAATCCTTCATCAGTCCATGATTGGCATATTCGGGATAAGTGCCTACTCCTGTAACACCGCCCATTTGAAAAATCTTTCCATGGATATTGACTTCACAAGGATAAATGGCGATCTGCGAGATCAAACTATCATTGTGAAACCATCCGAAAACCTTCGACTGCTCCAAAACAGGTTTTTTCGCCCGCATCATCTCGCGTTTGTCTTCATAGCCGCTGCTTTCGACATCCTCTTCAGTAACCTGAAACACATAGCTCAAAAGCTCATCGTACTGATCCAAGTATTGCTCATCAACTCGTCGCAGCTCTAATTGATTTTTTAACTCATGGTCCATTTTTCCATCTCCAAATTTAGTTTATAAAACAAGTATAGCAAAAGCGCATTGATTTTTCTCATGCCAACCTTGAGAAATAGTAAAAAGCCTTTTTTTATCAAGGAATCGTTGGTATAATGAGTGGTGCTGATTAAAAGAAATGAGGAACATTCATGAATATGGACGAAATGAAAAAAAGACAGGAGCAAATTCGAAACTTTTCGATCATCGCTCATATTGACCACGGCAAGTCGACCTTGGCTGACCGTATATTAGAACAAACCAATACTGTAAGCTCGCGAGAAATGCAGGATCAATTACTGGATTCGATGGATTTGGAACGCGAACGCGGGATCACGATCAAATTGAATGCGATCGAGCTGCATTACGATGCCAAAGACGGGCAAACCTATACTTTCCACCTGATCGACACACCAGGACACGTCGATTTTACCTATGAAGTTTCACGCAGTCTAGCTGCTTGTGAGGGAGCTGTGCTGGTCGTCGATGCTGCACAGGGAATCGAAGCACAGACGTTGGCAAATGTCTATTTAGCTTTGGACAATGATCTAGAAATTATTCCAGTGATCAATAAAATCGACCTGCCAGCTGCTGATCCGGAGCGTGTGCGAAAAGAAATCGAGGACGTGATCGGGATCGATGCAGAAGATGCTGTGTTGGCTAGTGCTAAAACCGGGATCGGAATCAATGATATTCTGGAACAAATCGTCGAGTTGGTACCTGCACCAGACGGAGATTTAGAGGCACCTTTAAAGGCGCTGATCTTCGACTCGGTTTATGACAGCTATCGCGGTGTCGTATTGAATATACGAGTGATGGATGGTGTTGTTCGACCAGGTGACAAGATTCAGATGATGAGCAATGGAAAGACCTTCGATGTGACAGAAGTCGGAGTCTTCTCACCAAAAGCCATTCAAAGAGATTATTTGATGGTTGGAGATGTTGGTTACATCACTGCCAGCATCAAATCTGTACAGGATACTCGAGTGGGGGATACCGTCACGTTAGCTGACAATCCAACATCAGAAGCATTACCAGGCTATCGTAAAATGAATCCGATGGTTTACTGCGGACTTTATCCGATCGATACGTCACGGTACAATGACTTGCGGGAAGCATTAGAGAAGCTGCAGTTAAATGATGCGGCACTGCAATTTGAACCGGAAACTTCCCAAGCTTTAGGCTTTGGCTTCCGTTGTGGATTCTTAGGACTTTTGCATATGGATGTTGTTCAAGAACGTTTGGAACGTGAATTTAATCTAGAGCTGATCACCACGGCACCATCGGTAATTTATCGTGTCAATCTAACAGATGGAACAACAATCATCGTGGATAATCCAGCTGACTTTCCAGAACCAGTAAAAATCCAAAGCGTCGATGAACCCTATGTCAAAGCAAATATCATGGTTCCAAATGATTATGTTGGGGCAGTGATGGAACTTTCGCAGCGCAAGCGCGGTGAATTCATTACGATGGATTATCTAGATGATTATCGTGTGAATGTCGTCTATAATATTCCATTATCTGAGATCGTATTTGATTTCTTCGATAAGCTGAAATCCAGTACAAAAGGCTACGCATCACTGGATTATGAAATGTCAGACTACCAAGAAAGCAAGCTTGTCAAAATGGACATTTTGTTGAACAATGAAAAAGTTGATGCCTTAAGCTTTATCGTGCACAAGCAGTTTGCTCAGGAACGTGGTCGAGCGATCGTAGAAAAATTGAAAAAACTGATTCCTAGACAACAGTTTGAAGTGCCGATCCAAGCAACCATCGGAACGAAGATTCAAGCTCGATCCGATATCAAAGCCTTGCGGAAAAACGTTCTTGCCAAATGTTATGGTGGTGACGTATCTCGTAAGCGCAAATTGCTGGAAAAACAAAAGGCCGGCAAGAAGCGAATGAAACAAATCGGTTCGGTCGAGGTTCCTCAAGAGGCGTTCATGGCCGTTTTGAAAATGGATGAAGACGAGCCGAAGAAATAGCTATTTTATAGCAGCAAAAGCCTATTAAATCAGTTTTTTTCTTTCGTTATATTTTTAGGAAAAACTTTTTAAAGTAGATTTATGCTGTCGGAGAAACTGTCGATTGAATAAAAATTGACAAAATTGTTACACTTTCTTGAAATTTTATTGGTGAATTGAGAGATGAGAAAAAAGCATTATTTTTTCTCATCTTTTTTGTTTGGAGGCGTGAAGTGAAGTTTGGAGGATGGCTAAGTGAAAAAAGAGAAAGCTATTTTGTATCACAACAACGATTCGCGATTGAAAGTAACTGTTCTAGAAGATACATTTCAATGGTTGAAACTGGAAAATAGGAACCCATTGAAAAAATGCGACTGGATTTGATGGAAGATTTGGAACGATTAAATCCAAATAAAGAGATGGAACTTGTGTTTGACTATGTGCACTTCGATTTGATACTTATGATGTTAAGCATGTGATTGAAAATATTTTGAAAATGAAAATGAAGTATATGTTATACGATGACTTTGCTTTTTATGGATAGATTATATTTTTAGAGAAAACTTTTTAAAGTAGATTTATACTGTCGGAATAGCTGTCGCTTTTGGATACATATATTCATAAATCTGATAAGCTAATTACTTCTTTGACATATCAAATTATTAAGCTATCTACACTAAAATGAAAAAACTTAATTGTAATATTATTTTTTTTAATTGTGTAACTCTAAGGACAACGTAATGATTGATTTAATTTTTATCATGCCCGTTTGATATGTTTTCAATACTCAATACTTTATTTCTCATATTGATGAACCATCGTATTTCAAATTCAATTTTTTCTATTGAAAAATCTAAAGTGGCATATTGAAAGCGTGCAATATCATGAATATCATTATCTGCTAAATCTCTTTGATTTAGGGTAGCTTCAAATTTTTCTAAATAGTCTTTTTCAAAGCTATATCTCGGTTCAAAAGTCATAGCAACTTTTTTTAAAGACTGAAGTTCTTTTTCTAATTCCTTAATATATGAATCTATTAAGGCGACTCGCTTATTTTTGTCAACATAACCCATGAAGAAAAGTTTAGCAAGCTCCATATTTTTCTCTTTATAGAGCATTGAAGTGGATATTGTTTCTTTAAAATAGTTTTCTCCGTCACGAGTTATCATATATTTTTTTCGATTCTTTCCATTTTCAACGCTCTCGGTAAAAGTCACAAAGCCGTTTTCTAATAATTTCTTGAGTGCAGTTTGAATACTTCCTGTGCTATCGCTACTTACATTAGAAAGATAAGTTCTAATTTTTTGTCTAATTTCATAAATCGTTAAATCCTGTGTCATTATAAGACCTAAAATAATGATCTGCATATACATGTCCTTTCTAAATTTATTGATGAACTATTCAAATTGAGAAGAGATTTCAATTTGTCAAAGCGGTGATAAAAAAACAAATAGAAGCGATGAGGGCAAGTGGAGTCATTATCATTTTTTCCTTTTTACTATACGAAAAAAGTTCATTATCGAATTAATGATAAGAAAGAAAGCAAAAAAGAAACATATTTTTTTGCTAATGAATAGGAGAAATCAATAGAAACTATTTTACCTGCATATAAAATAATTACGATTGCAATGATTTGAATGACGAATGAACTCGCACTTATAAGTCTCATCTTTTTTGGTAGTACTTTGAACTTTCCACCCAATGTGTACTCACCAAGGGGCAAACCAAAAGTAACTAAAAAAGTCAGTAAAGCAATAACACTGAACAACAGAGCACCTAGTAATGGAAAAATACGCACTTAAATTCCTCCTAGTATCTTTTATACTACTAATAGCAACATAACTATTAGTACTTTGCAATGTACAATAAAAATGATTAGTCAGTAATCCTGATTTTTTCTAAGCAAAGGCATTTCTACAAATGCTTACTATAATAACTGATTTTATAATGAATATTGCTATTTTGTCTTTGAAAAAGTAAGTAGAAGCGCGGCTTTTTTTAGAGACTCCACATATTGCCTCCTAAAGCCATCTGTGAGCTTTTATTTTCAACTTCTAAAAGTTCGATGTAACGAAGCGTTTCTTCGTCATGTGAGCTGATTTTGCACAGTCAAGACGCAAAAAAATGAACTATCAGCAATAACTTTGTTTTGGATGAGGGTGGTAGGATACGTCCACTATAACAAAATAAACTTGGGAGCAACTCGCAATTCTCTCAAGTTTTTTAGGTTTGTAAGCATGAACAGGAAGATTAAAAGCTTAACAAAACTCATATGTAAACAAATTTGGAATGTCTTTGTGTAACTAATTTCATTCTATTTATTTTAACTAAAATATATTTCAAAAACCTATTGACTTCCCTTGCGGAAACCGTTATCATTCAAAGTGTAATATGTTTCATTTTAAAAATAAATTAAGTAACAAGTTCTAAAAAGTGAAGGAAAGGCTAGGACAAAGCATTGGTTATCCTTTGGTGATAGGAGGATAACGGAGAATTATTGAAAAATTGTCAAGAACAAATTCATTTAGCAAAATCTATTGCACTTATTTTTTTCAATCAAGCAGTAATAAGGAAAGGAAAATGACTGATGAAATATGAAGAGCTGGCACGTACGATCGTGCAAAATGTTGGTGGAAAAGAAAATATAAGCGATCTCGCGCATTGTATGACGCGTTTACGGTTCAAATTAAAGGATGAAGACAAGGCGAATACAGACATCCTGAAGAATACTGATGGCGTGGTTTCCGTCGTTCAAAGCGGAGGACAGTATCAGGTAGTCATTGGTAATTCAGTCGGCGATGTCTACAACGATATCAATAGTATTTATGAAATCAATGAAGGGGACAATGTGGTAGATGAACCAGCAGATGACAAGAAGCTGTCAATTTTTGATCGTTTTATTGACCTAGTATCAGGTGTCTTTACACCAACATTAGGAATTTTAGCTTCAACCGGAATGATCAAAGGGTTGTCGACAGTTTTTGTTGCAACAGGGTTATTGAGCATGACTTCAGGAACGTATCAAGTCTTGAATATCATTGGTGATTGTTTCTTCTATTTCTTCCCCGTGTTTTTAGGCTATACTGCGGCACAGAAATTTAGAGGCAATATCTTCATCGGCATGGCGATTGGAACGGCGATGGTTTATCCGACCTTGGCAGGTATCATGGCAGAGGAGCCACTGTACACCCTATTTGCAGGAACGATTTTCGAATCACCCGTTCACCTGACCTTCTTAGGGATTCCAGTTATTTTGATGAGCTATGCTTCAAGTGTCATTCCGATTATCGTTGCCACATGGATTGCCGCAAAAGTTGAAGGCGGATTGAAAAAAATCGTACCAGATGTCGTGAAGTTTTTCTTTGTACCCGCTGGAACGTTATTAATCGTGATCCCGCTGACATTCATCGTCATTGGTCCAATTGCCACCTGGGCATCGCAACTATTTGGTGCAGGAACACAAGCCTTGTATAACTTGAGCCCGGTTATTACATCTGCAGTCTTAGCAGGAGTGTTGCAAATTTGTACGATCTTCGGAATTCACTGGGGCCTTGTGCCAATCACGTTGAACAATTTAGCGGTACTTGGTTATGATATGATGATTCCCGCTACAACGATTGGGATTTTCGGGCAGGTAGGGGCAGTCTTGGCAGTTATGCTAAAAACAAAAAACAAAAAGCTGAAGGCATTGACTTATCCAGCATTTATCTCAGGCCTCTTTGGAATAACAGAACCAGCGATCTATGGAATCAATTTACCTAGAAGAAAACCATTTATTTTGGGCTGTGTCAGTGCAGTAGTAGGTGGATTGATCGTTGGATTGATGGGAACGAAGGGCTATTCATTGATCGCTGGAATTTTCTTGCTTCCTAGCGTGATCGGACCAAATGGGATTGATCAAGGCTTTTATGGATTAGTAATTGGAATAATCGTTACGATGGCACTTGCTTTTGCCCTTGTATACTTTTTCTGGAAAGATGAAGAAGAAGTGGCGTAATCCTTATTAACAATCAGGATTAAAAAAAAGAAGAGGAGAGTAATTATGACTACATTTAAAGAAAATTTTATGTGGGGTGGTTCTGTTTCGAGTATGCAAGCAGAAGGTGCCTGGAATATAGATGGAAAAGGTCTTACAATTTACGATACAAAGAAAAAAACCACACATGCAAAAACCTCATCAGATTGGGGAAATGGCATTGATTTTTATCACCGTTATAAAGAAGATATTGCACTATTTGCCGAAATGGGCTTTAATTCGTACCGCTTTTCATTAAGCTGGGCTAGGATTCTACCAGATGGTGAAGGGGAAGTGAATCAAGCAGGATTAGACTTTTATGACCGTGTGATTAATGAGCTGATTGCTCAACAGATCGAGCCGATTATTTGCTTGTATCACTTTGATCTGCCGGATGCACTAGCTGAGAAGTACGGCGGCTGGCAATCAAGAAAAGTTTTGGAAGCCTATCAGAAATACGCAGAGATCGTAATTAAGCATTTTGGCAAAAGAGTGAACTACTATATTCCCATCAATGAACAAAATGTCGCGCACACTATGACGAGCGATTTGTTGCCGAAGGATGTTGATCCAAAAGAATTGGCTCGCTGTGAGGCACTGGCGCAGCACCATTCATTCTTGGCTTCAGCAGCTGTGAAGCACTTAGTTACGGCATTTGCACCTCACGCACAAGTTGGCGGGATGGTTGCCTTCTCACCATTCTATCCAGAAACGAGCCATCCTGATGCGATCCTCAGTGCACAAATCGCCAATCGCAGGATGACCTATCAGTCAACTGATGTCTTTGTCTATGGGGAGTATCCTCAAGATCTGCTTCATGATTGGAAAAAGAATGGGATCATGCCAGAGATTACTGCGGAAGACAAGCAATACTTAAAGGAAGGAACAGTAGATTTCTTACCATTTAGTTATTATCAAAGTGCAGTAGCCAAAACGGGTGCAGATATTACCGTCAATTCCTTTTTAGATTCCTTTTTAGACGGTACACAGCCGAAAAATGAGTTCTTGGATGTAAGCGAATGGGGCTGGATCATTGATCCGCGCGGACTGCGACTAGCGGCGAAGGAACTTTTTGACCGTTATAAGATGCCGGTCTTCACTGTAGAATGCGGGATCGGCGTCAAGGAAAGCTTGAATGATGAGTTGACTGTTGCAGATGATTATCGGATCGATTATTTAAGAGATCATGTGGAACAATTGCGATTAGCTGTAACAGAAGACGGCGTTGACTTGATGGGCTTTCTAACGTGGGGACCTATTGACATCTTAAGCTCTCAAGGAGAAATGAAGAAACGCTACGGCTTTATCTATGTCAATCGCGATGAAACGGATTTAAAGGATTTGAAACGTTATAAAAAGAAGAGCTTTGAGTGGTTCAAACAGGTGATTAATAGTAATGGTGAAGATCTTTGGGACAAAACAAATCCGTTGACCTATCAGCACTAATCGCAATGCCAGTGGTAGGCAGAAAAGAGGAAATCAATGAGAAAAGTAAAAAAGAGTGCATTTTTATTGTTGGTACTATTAGGTTGCACGGTATTTAGCGGATGTCAGGCAAAGTCTGACGCTACAGAAGATAGTGGTGAAAAAGGGAGCGCTATGGGGGAGAAGGCTGTGAAAGTAAAAAGTGAGGATGTCACATTTGAATCCAAAAGAGGCACAAAGATTTATAGTACGGTAGTTACTCCAGCGGAAATGACAGACGAAAGCTATCCAGTTGTCCTATTTTCTCATGGGTTTGTCGGATCGAGAGATGGTGATGGTGCCTTTCCTAAAATCGCTGAGAAGTTAGCTGAAGAAAATATCTTGTCCATCATGATCGATTTTGCCGGGAATAATGAGAGTGAAGAACCGTATACCAATTATACGATCAAAAATATGAGTGAGGATATGGATACAGCACTTGATTATATGAAAGAAAATTACAAAATTGACCAGGACAAAATCGGTCTAATGGGCCATAGTATGGGGGCTCGCATGACTGCTTTGAAGCTGAATGATCAAATTAAAGCTGCGGCTATCTGGGCACCTGCTGCCGCGCCTGGGCTCGAAGGCATCTATGATTTTATGGGTGGCAAGGAATCGGTTGAAAAGTATTATCAAGAAGCACAAGAAAATGATTTGGCCGTATTCGATTTTTATGGCGAAGAGAACGCTATCGATCTGAGCTTGGATTTCTTTGAAGGAGTCAAAGAAAGTAATCCTGTAGAAACAATCAACAATTATCAAGGGAATCTCTTTATTGCAGTAGCGGAAAAAGATCCTGCGATTCGCAAGGAAACAACCGACCAAGCAATTAAAGCAGCGACGAATGTAGAAGAATTATCTGTCTGCACAATCAAGAATGCTGATCACGGCTTCAAAAATATTGAGAATGGAGAGGATACTAGCGTACAAGGCTATACGATTGATCGGACGGCTGATTTTCTAATCCAAAAATTAAAATAATGCGCAGTTCTAACTAGTAGAGAAAATATGTAAGGGTGAAAGGAGAAGCAAATGAAGCGATTCAAAAAGATGATCATCGGAATGTTGTCAGTAGGCCTGTTAGCAGGATGTTCAGGAGGGGGCGCGGCCACAGATTCCACCGATGCCGCTTCCGAGAATAAATCAGAGGAAGTCACTGTTTATTTCACACGTCACGGGAAAACAATGCTGAACACTACCGGCAGATCACAAGGATGGAGTGATGCCCCATTGACGCCGGCAGGAATCGAGGTAGCAGAGAATGTCGGTACCGGTATCGGCGACAGTATCAAATTTGACAAGGTCTATACAAGTGATAGTGGACGAGCAATCGAAACAGCGGAGATACTCTTAGATAAAGCGGGGCAAAAAGTAGAAATAAACAAGGATAAACGCTTGCGGGAGTTCAACTTTGGAACGTTTGAATCGACACTAGGGGCAGAATCAGTAGAAGCGATTGCCAAGCGAAAAGATTTGACGGCTGATGAATATACTGAAAAGGCAGCTAAAGAAGGTGGCGGCTATAATGGCTTTATCAAAGAAATCTCAAATGATCTAGCTGAAATTGACAAGGAAAATGTCAAAGAAAACGAGAATTGGCCAGCAGAGGATTACGATACTGTAGCGAAGCGATCGAAAGCAGCATTGGATGATATCGTCAAAGAGGCAAATGAAGACGGCGATCAATCAATCTTAGTCGTCTCTCACGGAATGACCTTAGTAACACTGTTGAATGAGTTAGATCCAAGTGTTGCTAGTGAGATCCCAATGTCTGGTTTAGAAAATGCAAGTATTTCAAAAGCGATCTACAAAGATGGCAAGTGGAAAGTCGAAACAGTCAATGATATGAGTTACGCTGAAAAGGGCGTAAAAGAATAGTGGACTGGATAGATCATTAGAAAGATTTCGTACGCGAAGTCCAGCCATCAACGAAATGCATAGAATGAAAAGGGAAGGTGAGTAATCAGCTTTCCCTTTTTTAGCTGTGCAAAAAGCACAATAAAAGCTGTCGATCCCTTCATATCACAGGATTGGCAGCTTTAGTTGATTATTTTTTTGTCTTTTGTTTTCGTTGATCACCGATCCAGTTAAAGTAATAAGAAATAATCTCTGAAAATAGAAACATTTCAAACCGGACATCCAATTGGTGTAGGGATCCGTCTTCTCTTAAAAAGGTTGAAGCGGCTGGTAAAATAAAGGATTTGGAGACCTTTTTCACTAGTTCAGCATCTTTGTTCATGGTGATTAAAATGGTTTTGGCTCCAGCAGCATTGGCTGCATTGATCAAGTCACTGTATAGCTCCAAAGCTGTAACCGAATAAATAATGTAGACCCATTCCTTTTTCACAGTCTGACTTAAATAATGCATTTTTGTTTCTGTTGTGATTGCTTCATAAAAAAAGCCTTGTGAGTAAAGAGAATAGACCAGCTGTTGAGCAGCCAGGCCAGTGTTGTCAAAGCCGATACATTTAACATCCTGGGAATCATGCATCCATTCTACAAACTCGATAATATCCTTTTCCATATCTAATTCCTTCAGCTTCGAAAATGAGCGTTCATAAGTATTGATGACCTCATGGAATAAGGAAGATTTATGGACAGGTTTTTCTTGGTTTTTGTCATTGACAAATGAATCCAATGCCAGCTTGAACTCTGGATATCCGCTGTAGCCGATTTTTTTGATCGCTCGCAAAATAGTAGGGGAGCTCACATCAAAACGATCAGCCATATCATGGATCGACAGCCCAACGTATTGTGCAGGATCAGCCATTATTTGTTCAAAAATCTTTTTATCTGTTTTAAACATCTTGGTATAATGAATTGTGATTGCTTCTTCGATATTGTGCATCCTCTCAACATCCTTTCCCTGTTCTTCTACCCTTATCCTACCAAAAAACGTAATAAATTTCAAACGATCATTCGACTTAGAAATATATTACAAAACCCTTGACTTGGCAAAGAGAAAACGATATCATGTATGTAACATATTACACTTGAACATTATCCTAAGTAACAAATTACTAAAAGAGTCGTATCAGCTTCCTGTTTCCTATCACCAAACAATTTGCTGCTGCGGCTAAATGATAAAAAGGAATTGAAAAGCATGCTAAATTTAAATCCATTATTAACAGATAATGTGGTATTACAAGCAGAAAAGAATCATTTAATTAATGGCATAACAGACCCTCATCTTCAAGTCTCTCTTACGATCGGTGAAATAGTTTTAAGTGAGACAAGTGATTCGAAAGGGGCCTTTATCTTTACTGTACCCCCTCAACCTTATGGAATGATTGATCGTATGCGTATTGAAACAAAAAATGATGCCAAGGAAGTAATTGTTCAATATGGCGATGTTTTTCTCTTTGCGGGCCAATCAAATATGGAATACACAATGGCTTTAGAAGTTCATTATTCAGAGGAACTGACTCAAGTCAAGCAAGACAACATATTCTTCCATGTTGTTCCAAAGCCTGAATTCGAACTAGAACTCGAGAAAGAATCTTTTGGAACTTGGGAACAGCTGGGCTCAGATAATTTAGGCACTTTATCAGCCGTTGCCTATTATGCCATGAAAGAACATCGTAAAAGCTATCCAGATCGGATTATTGGCATCGTTGTTTGCAGTAAAGGCGGAACCAGTGCCAGCTGCTGGGTGAGTGAAGCAGACTTATCAGAAGATGCCGTGCTGAATGAGCAGATTTTAGCTCCGTTTGTTGAGACAACTAAAGGAAAAGAGAAACAGTCTTTTGATACAGAATTTGCTACCTATTTGGCGACGTATCAGGCATACATAAAAAAACGTGCTAAGTGGGTCAAAGATCATCCTGAACTGACACTAGGACAGATCAAAGAACAGATCGGACATTCACCCTGGCCGCCGCCTGCAAATCCGTATCTCTTCAATCGACCAGGCGGGCTTTATCAGAAAATGTTCAAACGAATCACACCTTTTACTTTTTCATCAGTGATTTGGTATCAAGGAGAAGAGGATACAATGATTGGCTCAGTGTATGGACATTTATTGAAGCGGCTAATCCTGCGTTGGCGTAAGGAGCTAATGGAGCAAATCCCATTTTATCTCGTTCAATTACCAATATGTAAAGACAAACCGCAGCATGATTGGGCCAGTGTTCGACAAGCGCAAGCACAGGCTGTTCAAAAGTATAAAGATATTTTCCTAATCACCAGCTTGGATTGTGGAGAAGTAGAGGATATCCATCCAACAGAAAAAGCTATTCTCGGGCAACGCATCGGTGAGATCTTAGACAAGGTATATTATGCCAGCGCGCCTGTCGCAAGAGTATCCAGTTGGCACGACACAACGCTTGTGATCACAGTCGATCAGGCAGCTTCTTTGAAATTGCTGGAAGTGTCTGCAATCCAATCAGATGGAACAATCGAAAAGATAGCAGTAGAAGGAAGTCAATTGATTATCGAGGGAAACGTTCATAACATCAGCTATGCTTGGGAGAATGCTCCTGTCGTTGCCCTTTTTAATGAAGTCGGCTACCCTGTCTGCCCCTTCAACTTTGAAAGGTGCTGACCTAAAATTATTTCAAAACAATTACGTAACGAGGAGAAAGAAGATGTTGAACTTCAGAAGTAAAGAAAAGGAGATTTTCTCTCCAGTCGATGGTGAGCTACTTCGATCTGTTCTAAGACCGTGATTCTTGTATCGGATTTTTTCCATGTCACAAAGAAATAGCCGTCATTGTGTAAGCAATTCAGCAGGTTGTAATCAAAGTAACCATGATCAACGTCATAGGTAACTTCTGCTTAGTTCAGTAGACACTCAAAATGGTTTAGATCATGTTCTTCAGTGTTGGTGAGCGTAAAACGCTCTGGTTACTGATTTTCTTTATCCAGAAAACAGAGATTCAAATAAAGCTCGATGCCTGCTTTTGTTTTCCGAAACGTCGCCAAGGAAATCGAGCTTTTTTCAGTGGAATCGTGGTCGAATCAACGAGTTGTAGTCTAATTACTTTTGAACTCGGTTGTTGCTCAGACACTTTCCTAACCAACTAAGTAAAGAGTTCTATCAGAGCTTCTTCCCTGATTTTAGCAGTTTTGCGAGAAAGTTTACTGTTGCCCGATGAATCAATTCCGATTTCTTCACAGAGACAACGCTTCACAAAGGCATGCTCCATTTCACGAAAGTTTGGCAATTCTCCATAAACGGTGAGTAACAGGACTTTTAGTTAGGAATCAAATTGTTTAAGCAAATTTTGAGCTGCTTTAGATAATTCTTCCACATTTATTGCGAAAATTCTTTTCTGAAAAGATGTTTTAGAGCTACATTCATACATACTTGGTTCCTTTTTATTGGTTTTGGATAAGTCATCCAAGATTAGTATAAAGGCCTTTTTTTGTGGTTCACAAAAACAAAATTTCACCAATTTTTTTGTTTTTAGAGACCATATCAATATTTTTGAAATCATGCAAAAATATATGCATGGAGGCGATCAATAGTGAAAAAAGCAAATACGACAAAATTTATGTATGACATTGGGGCATTAGCAATCGTTCGAACGGAAAGCTTCAATCGGGCGTCCGAAATCGCAGAAGGGTGTATTGCAGGCGGAATCCCTGTGATGGAAATGAGTTTCACCTTAAACAACGCCGGAGAAATCATTCAGCAGTTAAAAGAAAAGCATGGTGTTTCATTGTGTGTGGGAGCAGGGACGGTACTTGATTCCGAAACTGCACGGCATGCCGTTTTAAAAGGGGCAGATTTTATTATTTCTCCGAATTTTGATTTGGGTGTTGCTCAAGTTTGTAACCGTTATCAAATTCCGTATGCGCCGGGATGTACTAGTTTTACTGAAGCGGTCGAAGCTTTAAGTGCTGGTGCAGCATTTATCAAAGCTTTTCCAATTTCTGATTTTTATGGCAATCAATTGGTAAAAGTTCTTAAAACGCCTGTGCCAGATATGCCGATCTTAGCTAGTGGTGGCATTACTTTAGACAACTTGGACGAATGGCTTAAAAATGGCGTAGATGTATGCGGATTTGGCTCCTTATTGACCAAAGGTACGGCAAAAGAAATTGAGCACAATGCAAAGAAAATTGCAGAAATTATTAAAAATTACAGATAGAAAGAGGGAAAAAGAATGATTGCATTAACACGGGTAGATTTTCGATTGATTCATGGACAGGTGATTACACGCTGGCTAAAGCAATGTGATATCAACGAAATCGTAACGGTGGATACGGAATTGAGCAAGGATGCATTTATGCAAGATGTATTCAAAATGGCTGCACCAAAGGGAGTGAAGATCAGCGTCGTCTCTTCGGAACAGGCAGTTACAGTACAAGAAAAAGGAGGGTTGGATAAAAATCGAGTGTTGCTGCTGTTCAAAAGTGTCAAAGAATTATGTGCCACTGTAGAAAAAGGACTGAAGCTAGAAGAAGTCCAAATTGGCGGTTTAGGTGGAGGGCCTGGTAGAAAAGCAGTCAATAATGCGATTACGCTGGATCGAACAGATGCGGACCAATTGCTGGATTTAGAGAAAAAAGGAATCAAAGTTTATTTTCAAACAACACCAGATTACCCTTCTGAAACATTAAAGAATGCGGTAGCAAAACTATAAAAATGAAAAGGAGATTGTTATGGTTATTCAATCAGCGTTAGTGGGACTTATTTATTGGATCGCAATGGGAAGGGCGCAGTATTTCTTCTCCTTTGCTTTTCGTAAGCCGGTTGTTTTAGGCGTATTTATCGGATTAGTTTTTGGAGATGTTCAACAAGGTTTGTTGTATGGGGCAACAATTCAATTGATTTATATGGGCGGGATCGAAGCTGGAGGGAATATTCCAAGTGACCAAGCATTGGCGGCCTGTATTGCGATTCCGGCAGCTTTATTAAGCAATTTAGATGCGAATGCTGCTGTAGCGTTAGCTGTTCCTTTTGGTGTTTTAGGAGTCTTGATTAATAATGTTCGCCGTACATTCAACTCTTTCTACAATACGCGGGCTGACAAATTAATTGAAGAAGGCAAATATGATCAACTGTCCTTGTATTCATTTCTGATTCCGTGGCTTACTAATGGCGTTTTATATTTCACCCCGGTATTTATCTCTACTCTTTTTGGTGCGAATGTCGTCAAAGCCTTTATCAATGTGATTCCTGATTGGCTGATGAATGGGTTATCCAATGCCGGTGCGATGCTTCCCGCTTTGGGCTTCGCCTTAACACTAGTCGTTATGGGTAAAAAGCAATACTTGCCATTCTTTGTTTTAGGCTTTTTCGCCTACTCAGTAATGGGCTTCTCCATGCTGACAGGTGCCGTTTTCGCAGTTTGTATAGCGATGATTAGTTCTTTATTTAAACAAACTTCTGACGAGGGGGATTACGCATGAGTGAAGTAAGTACAGTTTCAGATAAGAAAGTTACTCGCATGGACCTATTCAAAGCTTGGTGGAAATGGACCTTAGCGGTGGAAGTTCCTGTAAGTTTTGACCGAATGCAAGCTTTGGCCTTCAGTTATTCATTGAATAAAATTTTGCAAAAGATCTATAAGGACGATCCAGAAGAGCTGCAAGAGTCAATGAAGCGTCATGTCCAAATGTTCAATACCAACTGTGATTGGGGTAGTGTCATTCACGGTATCATTATTTCACTTGAAGAACAACGCTCGATGGGAAATGAAGAGATCACTCCTGAGATGATGGAATCACTGAAAATCGGGTTGATGGGTCCTTTAGCTGGGATCGGCGACAGTGTTGACCAGGGGATCGTTGCGACAATTCCTTTAGCGATCTTTGTTCCGATGGCATTAGAAGGTTCTGTTTTAGCGGCCTTTATCCCTGGGATAATCTACCTTGCATGGTCTTATAGCTGGTCATGGTTTTTGTTTAACAAAGGCTATTCATTAGGAAAGAATTCAGTTATGACGATCTTGCAATCAGGAGCGATCAAGAAGGTTATCGATATCGCAAGTATTGTTGGACTGTTTATGATCGGTTGCTTATCGGCAGCGTATGTCAAATTTGAGACGATCTTAGAATTTGTCAGCAATACTGAAAAAGTTTCAGTACAGGAAATATTGAATGGAATGTTGCCAAACCTTTTACCATTTTGTCTAGTTATGGCGATGTATTTCTACATCATTAAGAAAGGTCCGAAGTATCTTAATATCATCCTCGTCACAATGGCAATAGCCATTTTACTGACATTCTTAGGAATTATTTAAAGGGGGGAGTTGGATGAAAGTATTAATAACACCACGAGGCTTTGCCGCTTACGGGTTGGACTACGTGGAAAAAATGAAAAAAGCCGGACTAGAAATTCATTACAATGATACAGGCTTGGCCTATTCACCAGAGAAATTCGCTGAACTAGCAAAAGACGCCGATGCAATCATTGTAGGTGTTGACAAAATGGATAGAGCGCTAATCGATCAATGTCCGAAATTAAAAGTCATATGCAAATTTGGTGTCGGAACAGACAATATCGATGTTGCTTATGCTGAAAGCAAAAAGATCTATGTGGGCAGAACGATTGGATCGAACTCGAATGCGGTAGCTGAGCATGTGATGAGTTTTATCTATTGTGAGTCGAAGAATCTTTGGCCAACGATTCGTGAGGTAAAAAATCATAGATGGGAAAAACCGACAGGCTTTGAAGTTCGGGAAAAAGTATTAGGGATCATTGGTTTTGGAGCAATTGGAAAACACTTAGCAAAACAAGCAGTAGGCGTAGGCATGACTGTCCAGATAAATGATGTATTCGATATTTCAACCGAAGTATTAGACGAGTACCAAGTTGAAAAGGTCGAACTGGGACATTTATTGGAAAGTTCAGATTATATTTCGCTACACCTACCGTTAATCAATGATACCAAAAATTTGATCTCAACAAAAGAATTTAAAAAAATGAAAACTAACGCATGTTTGTTGAATGCTGCTAGAGGCGGCATCGTAGACGAACAAGCCTTGTATCAAGCGTTGAAAACGGGAGAGATCAGAAGTGCTTGCTTTGATGTATTCAGTACTGAGCCGCCAGCGGAAGACGAGCCGCTGCTGGAATTGGACAACTTCTTATTGACCTCTCATACCGCAGCACGAACAGTGGAATCAGAAAAACGAACCTGCGAGTATTCATCAAGCATTATTATGGAACAACTGCAAGGTTTAACTCAGAGTTGAAAAGAGGAAATGAAATGGCGAAATTAAACATCATTGTGGCAACTCATGGACAGTTTGGTGAAGAGCTGGTGAAATCCGCAGAAATGATCATTGGTCCGACCGAAAACGTCTATAATTTATCGCTGCTTCCAGAAAAATCTTTTGAGGATTTTTATAAAGAAGCAAGAGCGATTTTTGAAGAAATTGAAGGCCCGACCATTGCTTTGGTCGATCTATTTGGTGGAACGCCTTCTAACGTTTTGACGGCACTGACGAAACAATATGATCACAAAGTATTAAGCGGTGTGAATCTGCCTATACTAATTGATTTGTACATGAAAGGTATGACAGCAGAAAACATCGATCTGGAGCGAATCGTGCAAGAGAGTTTTAAAGTCTTTAACGAAAGCATGATTTTGACCAATGAACGATTAGAAGTTTAGAAAGCAGGTGAAATAAACGTGTTTGAAGGAATCATTACCCCGATTGTGACCCCTATTAGAAGGGATACGGCAGAAAGTTTAAATTTAGCAGCAATGGAACAACTAGTCGATCATTTGATTGGAAAAGGTGTTTCAGGTATATTCCCATTGGGTAGCAATGGAGAGTTCCATGTTTTAGATAATCAAGAAAAAATGGATTTTACTAAAGCGGTTATTCATCATGTTAACGGACGCGTCCCGGTCTATGTGGGTACTGGGGCATGTTCAACCAAAGAAACGATTCAATTATCGAAACAAGCAGAGGCTCTCGGAGCAGATGCTTTATCCGTGATTACCCCTTATTTTCTACGACCAACTGATGAGGAATTGATTCAGCATTATACCCAAGTTGCGGAAAGTGTGAAGATCCCTATCATTTTATACAACATTCCTAAAGCTACAGGAGTAAATATATCCAGTGATGTATTGAAAGCCTTGAGCAAGGTTGAGAATATTTCTGGGATCAAAGACAGCAGCGGTGATTTAGCTAATCTTGAAAATTATATTAAAACGGTTGAAGGTACAAAGATCAAAGTATTGGTTGGTTCAGATTCTAAAATTTTAGCTGGATACCAAATGGGAGCAACGGGTGCCATCGCTGGAACGAGCAATTTAATTACTGACACGCTAGTCGGCTTGGATCAAGCTTACCATGCAGGAAACTTGGAAGAAGCACAAAAACTGCAAGCAGATATCGAAGAATTACGGAAAGTATTGCCGTTTGGAACCGTGCCATCAATCTTGAAACGAGCAGTAGAAATCGCTGGTATCGCCGAAGTTGGTCCTGCTAGAAAACCAGTTCAAGAACCAAGTGTAGAAGTAGAAGATAAAATTAAAAAGATGCTTTCTTATTATCATTTATAAACAAAGATGAGTAGTCAAACGGTTTTTCGGGTGATGGATGCAGCTAAAGATTTATGTGGTATATTTAGATCAAAATAGAATTTTTGGTGATCAAAATGAAACTAGGGAAAATTTTTAAAGAGTTCATTCATGTAGTTCAAGAAAACCCCGACTATATCATTGGGTTGCTGAACGAAAAAGGTAGGATAGTATCTTGCAGTTTGGAAGAAAAAATTAATGAGACCGTTGCGATTGAAAGCAAAGATTCGAATCATCGAATATACAAAATTGTTGTGTCTAATGATCAATATGGTTATTTATGGATTAGCGGACCTAATCAAGCGATTGACGTTGTTGGAAAGCTTCTTTTTGACTCTTTGAAGACTCGGATTCAATATGAATTGAATCAAAAATCTGCGAAAGAGATTCTTTCAGTAGATGATAAGCTGATCAAGGAGTTTTTGAATGAAGAACGGTCTAATTATCGGTATATAGATGAGTTGATGGCGAAAATCAAATTTGATCGGTCACTTCCTCGAATACCGATCTATATTATTAATGAAGAAAAATTTGATAAGGAAGAAATTACGGGTTTGAAATATAAAATCAACGATAAGAATACCATCTATTCTTTGTTGACTCCTAATAATTTGCTGATCTACAAATCGCTGCTTAAACAGAATGAAACGAGTACAACTGAATATGTGAACGAATTTATTCAAG
Organism: Enterococcus florum; assembly: GCF_004309355.1. GTDB lineage: Bacteria > Bacillota > Bacilli > Lactobacillales > Enterococcaceae > Enterococcus_A > Enterococcus_A florum. The sequence goes on from NZ_BJCC01000032.1 coordinate 48,214, forward strand.
AAATGATCGAATGGGGGCTTTCAGATTGTTATTACACTGTTGGATCGATCCAAGTCGATATTGATTTGTATAGTTTTAGCTACCTGAACTGCCTCTGGCTACGAGAGAATGTTTCGTTAACGAAGGATGAACCGGTCTATTTTGAAGATCATTTGTTTGCTTATTTCACAACGAGTGCTTCAAGAAAGCTGACTTCTAATGTTTTTGATTATTACAAAAGAAAAACGGATCAATTGGACGTGGATGAGCTTATTCAAGTCGTTGATGAGCTTTATGCAAATGATTTCAGTGTCAAAAAAACCTCCGAAAGGCTATTTCTGCACAAAAATACGTTGCTTTACAAAATAAAGCGTTATGAGGAACTGTTAAGTTTAGACATTCGGGGAAGCTTTCAAGGGAAAATGATGATTTATTGTTTGGCGAATTTCCTAAAAAGCCAAAGTAGAAAGCAAGTGGGTGAAAAGTAAATGAGTGTGAAAATCAAATTAGTTCGTGTAGATAATCGGTTGCTGCATGCCACAGTAGCTTTGAATTGGAACAGCTTCGTAAATGCGAATTTCATTGCAGTAGTTGATCCTACTCATATTAATGATCCTTTTCTTGCAAAAGTTCTACAACTTAGTTTTCCGAAAAAGAATGGCGTGGGTATTTTTTCAGTTGATCAGCTGATTGAATTTCTCCAAAAGGATCGAGAAGAAATTTGCAAACTCATGATCATTTTTAAAGATCTGGAAGTACTGAAGGAGGCAATTGATAAAGGCTTTGAAACTGCAGAAGTTCAGTTGCCTTATCCTGCCAGCAGAGTAATGATCAAGCAGTTGGACGCATACTACAGTGCTGAAGAAATCAAAGCGATTCGTTATATTCAGAAAAAAGGAACAAAATTTTTCTTGCAAACTGCACCTTACGACTCAAAAGACTACTCTATCTTTAAACAAACGAAGAAAGATGGTTGATTATGATTGAAAAATTTGAACAAACTATAAAAAACGAGATTAACGATTTTTTTGATACAATGGATTATCAAGCTTTAAATGAAGCAGAATCATTGGTATTAGCTTCAGAAGGCGAAGGTGGTCGAGTTCATGTCACAGGAATCGGCAAGCCCTCCTATGTTTCCGGGTATATTGCTTCATTGCTTTCTTCTACAGGAACTCCTGCTTACTTTTTAGATGGAACAGAGGCTGTTCATGGATCTAGTGGGCAGGTTAAACCAGGAGATGTTGTGATTGCTATTTCTAATAGTGGTGAAACAGCAGAATTGTTATACACGATTCGCACATTGAAAGCCAACGGGGCAAAAATCATCGGTGTTTCTAGAAGCCGCGACTCTTCTTTGAGTCAGTTATCAGATGTGTGTTTGTGCACTTGCACCAATGAAGAAGGCGATGATTTGAACAAACCACCGCGTGCTTCGATCATCAAACAAACATTATTGTTGCAGACCTTATCGATTCTTTTGCAAAAAGAGCGAAACTTAAATCCCGAAGATTATGTCGTTTGGCATCCAGGTGGCGCAATTGGTGAATCTCTGGGCGCATAAAAATAGAACATCTGGCGAGATTCGTCGGGTGTTCTTTTTAAGATAGGAGAAACAATAAATGATTAAAGCAATCGTATTTGACTTGGATGATACCCTATATTGTCAACAAGCTCCTTTTGATGAAGCGATCAAGATCCTTTTCCCACAATTGTTAAATGAGAACTTAGATGAACTTTTTATACTATTTCGCTCACTAAGCGAACAACTTTATGAACAAACAGAAAAGATTACCGAAGAGACTATCAGAAAAATGAACCATGTTCGTTTGTCAAAATCATTGAAAGCAAAGTATGATTTTCAAGTGACTGAATCAATGACTGAAAACTTTGAAGCTGAATATGAGCGACAGCTGCGTCAAATCCGTTTATCCTTACCGCTTGTCTGCGCATTGCAGGAACTTGCAAAGAGCTATAAGTTAGGAATCATTACTAACGGCTATACACAGCGTCAAGAAGTGAAACTTGAAGCACTTAAAATCAGAAAGATCATCCCAGAGGAAAATATATTGATTTCAGAAAAATTCGGGGTAGCAAAACCAGATCGGCGAATTTTTGATCAAATGGCCAAACGTTTAGCATGTGACTCAAGTGAGTTGATTTACATTGGAGATAATTATAGAAATGACGTGCTCGGAGCAAAGGAAGCGGGATGGAAAGCTTGGTGGTTGAATCATAAACAGCAATTGATACCCGATGAAAAAATATCAATTGCTGATAAGGAATTGATCTCTTTTATCGAATTGGAACGAGAGCTCATTAATTTATAGTATTATATAGAAGCACTAGCGTTGCACAAATATAGTCAGAATAATCTGAAAACTATTTCTTGCTAAAAATTTCCAATCAAATGCTTGATGTAACGCTATCCAACCATAAAAAAGTCCTTTATACTACTCTTGGATGACTTATCCAAGACCAATAAAAAGGACTCAAGCATGGATAAGTATAACGCAAAAACATCTTTTCAGAAATGGTTTTCCGCAATTAAGTTTGAAGAATTATCTGAAAAAGCCAAGAATTGGATTTTTCAGTTTGATTCTTACAGTAAAAAATTAGATTTCACTACCACAATCAAAATTCTGTTACACGCCGTTTATGAAGAACTGCCCAGCTATCGTGAAATTGATCGTGCATTTATGGATCGCAGACTCTGTGAAGAAATCGGGATTGATTCATTGTGCTACAGTTCGTTATCGCGTAAAACTGCCGAAATCAGTCAAGATGTCTTAATAGAAATTTTTACACAATTGGCTCGGAAAGTGTCCGAGCAACGGCCAAGTTCAAAAACGAACAGCCTTCAACTCGTTGATTCAACCACGATTCCACTGAATAGAACGCGATTTCCATAGGCAACGTTTCGGAAAACAAAAGCAGGCATCAAACTTCATTTGAACCTCTGTTATCTGGATAAAGACAATCAGTATCCAGAAAGTTTTACGATCACCAATGCCGAAGAACATGACCGGAATCATTTCGAGTGTTTGGTGGACAAAACGGAAGCAACCTATGTGGTGGATCGCGGTTATTTTGATTATCAACTGCTGGATCGTTTGCACTATGACGGCTATTTCTTTGTGACACGAACAAAATCCAATACAACAATCACCGTCTTAGAACAAATTGAACTCACCAAGCGAAAGACAACAGATGGTGAAATCATCAGTGACCAGCACGTGATTTTAGGCGGTGGGAACAATCATGTTACCGAACAGTTTCGTTTAGTAACGGTTCTGACGAAAGGGCAGCGCCTCTTGCGCATTGTAACCAATCGCTTTGATGTTTCGCTGATATGTATCAGGCACGCTGGCAGATTGAGCTGTTCTTTAAGCATTTAAAACAGAATTTGACGATCAAGCAGCTTTACTCGCGAAGCGAACAGGGCGCGATCAATCAAGTGATTCTTACACTGATTGCGACGCTATTAACCTATCCCATCAAGATCGAACTGAATTCGGCAGCGACACTCTTTCAGTTGAAGCGCTCCTTTCATTACCTGCGTTTTGAATCTGCGGAAATCTGGTTGGAACGGCACAAACCCGGCTGATTTTAAATAAAAGGATTATCGTCACTGTTAGGATTCAGTTGAATACGCACCAAAATTCTGGAAAAAAGTCATCCTCTGCGTAAGCATTAGACTTTTTGGAAATTTTTAGCAAGAAATAGTTTTCAGATTATTCTGACTATATTTGTGCAACGCTAGTGACAAAATAGTAAAATCAAACGTATCCCAGTTTCTACTATTGAAAAGGTTTTAAACATTTCTTGTGAAGATTATTAAATGAGACGAGTTTCAAACGTATACAAATACGAAGTGAGAGGTACCTGGTTTTATTCTGTAACTTTGGAGCGGACCGATTTGGAAAACGAGTGCAGCGATCTAAAAAAGGTTTTTCAACCCAAAGAGAAGCAAAGCGCAATTATGAAGAGTCTGATGGTGTATATTTAAAGGGAATAAAATTTAAAGAGTATTTTGAAAAATATTTCTTCCCGTGGTACAAATTAGGGACTGTTGAAAAAACATACTACAAAACCGAAAAAGCACTTAAACGGGCGCTAGACTATTTCGGGAAAATGCAATTTGAAAATATTCGACCAATTCATATTCAAGAGTTCCAGCAATATTTGGCAACAGAGTGTCTCATTAAAAATAAAGATGGGTCGACAAGAAAGCTTTCGAACAACTATATCAGGCAAATTTTCATTAAATTGAGAGTTGTTTTCCAACGAGCAAAAGTAAACGTTTTATGAGGTTCTTGTTTGTAACTGGTATGAGAAGTGAAGAATTATTTGCTCTTCAATGGAATGATGTCAATTTTGAAAAAATAACCTGTACGATCAATAAGTCTCTATACATCCGAACTAGAACGGATTATGATTTTTTTTATACTAAGAAACGATCAGGCATCCGTACTTTAGCGCTTGATCCAAAGACTATTCAAGTTTTGAAAAATTGGAAAGAAGAACAGAAAGAAATCGGAGAAATTGATTTCATTTTCTCTTATGATGAATTACCACCATCACCGAAAACTTTTCGAACAAGAATTCAGAAGCTAGCTGAGCAAGCGGATGTTAAGCCAATCACCTTATATGGCTTAAGGCATTCTCATGTCGCTTTCTTAATCGAGCACAATAAGAATATTATGCTGTATCAAAAAGGCTTGGACACTCATCAGTAAAAACTACTTTGGATAAATCTGGACATCTTTATCCAGATACGAATCAACAACTGGCTGACGAGTTTTCGCGGTTCGATATTTAAGCAAAATTCTGCTGTCAAATCGCTGTTTTTCCTTCTCTTTATTTAAAAAGTATTGATATACCAAGCTTTATTCATTATCGAATTCAAAGAAAATGGACGAAAATGACCCGAAGAAATAGTATTTTATAGTATCAAAAGCCTACTAAATCAGCTTTTCCTTTCGTTTTTTAAGGAAAATCGGTTTAAAGTGGTTTTATTCTGTTTTTCTGCTGTCGATTACAGTGACTTGATAACAAAAATAGATAATTCACTCGAGAATAATCTGAGCATAGTATGTGATAAAAACATCTCTAAAGGAGGTGTTTTTTCAATTTTTTCAATTTTTTCATTTCTAAAATGAATAATAAGGAAAAAAGGAGAGAGAGTCTATAAAATTTTTCGATTCCTACTATAAAAGAGAAGAGGGCCATCTTTTTTTGACTTTTCAGCAACTCTTATGCTTGAGAGTACAAATATACTTGTGAGGGGAAATTACAGATGAGCGTTGTGTTCCATGTCGATGAATTAGCCAAACTTAGTGAGGCTCGCCATAATATTCAAAACCTATTAACTACCGATAAAAATGCCACAACCGCATTAGCAGTCAATAGGGAGGCGATTCAATGCTACTTGCTGCCAACCGCTTGAATTTATGATGGAGTGCTTAACAGTCAGCTACCTTGCTTGCAGAAAAGTCATGAATGCTCATCGTTAAAAAAGAAAACTTAGAAAAAAGTCGAAGTAGTACCTAGTGTTGTGATGGCTCTGATTTGTGTCCAGCAGGAAGGCTATATCTATATCAAGCCCTAACGAATTGCCAGACTAGCCAAACAGTTCGGCGATTTTACTTCGTTCTATTTTTAGAAACAGCTTCCTTTTTTCTCCGTCTAAAGATACAAAATGGCTAGGAAAAATAGAGGAATGGCTATGAAAAGGTAATTCTAAGGAACAGAGAAACTGTTTATTCATCCTGATAGGTAGTTAGAGGATAATAAATGTTGGCCAAGGCTTGCTACACAAAGTATTATCTGCTAGTTTAACAACACAAAAATAGCTGTGCTCAAACAGCGTAGCTAACGGTTTTCATCCCATTTTTTAGACTCAAGATATTGCTTTCTAAAGCCACCTGTGAGCTTTCATTTTCAACCTCTAAAAGTTCGATGTAACGAAACGTTTCTTCGAGTACAAGTTGATTTTGCATGGTCTTTAATATCCGCAGATGTTCAGCCAGCCATGTTTTTCACAGGATCATCATCTCTTGAAGAGTCTGTCATAAATATTTTTTTAACTGATTCCCGGCTTATTAACAATCGGACACGTGATAATTATTCCCTTTTTGATGCCCAATGCGATATTTTTACATATACACTAGTTAGCTATCTTGTTCACCATCTGTAAGTCATAAACCTCAAATCAGTAAAGAATTAACCGATTAATTTTAGTGTCATAAAAGGATACATACATTTGATTGAGTTACTTAGGCTTTGTTAATAACACTTTCTTGGGAATGCTAGGTTTCGTTTATGGGCTTTAACTAGACGCACGTATCGTTTCATTTTCTTGAGACTTAGGCAAGGAAGGTAACATATATTTTTGATGATAAATTACAGTAAAAGAAGAGCATAGACAAGTGTAACGTTGATCCCTTTTTTAGGCTTTTCGTAGAGAAAGCTAAAAAATAGTCGATGAAACTGTTTCTTTTTAAAGAGCCGAACTAGAAAGTGATATTTTTCTCTCATATTTGAAAGGGTATTTATATTTTCATTCGTATGTTAGTATCAAAAGTATAAGTATTAATGAACGTAGAAGGTGGTGGGCTGTGAATGAGTGAGATCATCAGCTATTTAGATACTCAAAGTACTATTCAACTAATGACGAAAGCTTGTCTTGTTCAAAAGAATCTTAGGACGACTGATTTACTATATTTAATGAAGGGAAAAGCTGAGCTGAAAATTGATGAAGTGGATTATGAAATGCGAGCTGATGATATCGTAATCATAAATAAGTCTGAAAGCTATCAGCTTGTAACCAGTGATGAGAACAGTCTGCTGTTTTATTTTTCAATCTCTGATTTCTTGTTGTCACAGGCACTTGAAACTGGAGTAATCAGCTTTAATTGTAATTCAATTAAGGAGCCGGGAAAAAATTACCAATCCACCCGTGAGCTGATTATTGAGATCGTTGATTTATTATTATTTGAAAATGAACGAACTAACTTTTTACAGATTAGTAAGGTCTATCGTTTAATGAACGAACTCAGTAGTTTGTTTATCGAGTATAGTTCATTGGGAATTCATCAGGATAAACGGATTCAGCAGATTACTCGATTCATTAAAGAACGTTATTATGACAATATCACCTCAGCAGAGCTGGCTGAGCAGGTACATATGGATACCGCTTATTTTTCGAAGTTTTTTAAAAAGAATCTGGGGACGAATTTCAAAGATTATTTAAGTCATATTCGAATGCAGTACGCGGTGAGAGATTTGTTAGAAACCGATAAATCGATTACTCGCATTGCTATCGATAATGGTTTCTTTAGTGTGAATGGCTTTAATAAGAAGTTTAAGGATCAGTTTCAACTGACACCCTCCCAATATCGAAGTCAAAACGAGCCTCAAAAAGCGACACTGGTAGCGGAGTCGGACCAGAAGGTGAAGCATGCGTTTAGTAATTTTAAGGAAAAGCAATTAAAGGAAGACACCGCGAAAAAGTCTTACTTGAATCTGGATATCGAAGGTCTGGAACCAACGCCGATCAAGGAAACTTGGAGCAAAATATTGAATATTGGGGAAGCCGAGATTGTTTTGAGTAGTAATCTTCGACACCATTTGTTGATTTTGCAGCGAGACCTGTGCTTTGAATATGGCAGAGTCTGGGGAGTTTTTACTAAAAGTTTTCTTGGAGACTCGTTGAATATCTATGAGAAGGTTGATGAAGTGTTGGATTCCCTGTTGGAACTTGGGCTTACTCCTTGGCTGAGTCTTAACAAGTTGATTGGTACCTTTAAAGAAAGCAATTATCCAGATGCAGAGTGGGAGGAAGCATCGAAAAAGTTTTGTCGTCATATCTTAAACCGCTATGGACGCAAAGAAGTTGAAACTTGGGTGATCGAGATTGTTGCCAGTGATCCTGAAGACAAGAATTTAGTTGATCGGTATCGACAGTTCTATCAGATAACTTCTAAAATATTCCGAGGGCTGGTACCGAAGATAACAATTGGCGGCGGGAGTTTTGTTTTGTCAAATAAGCTTGATTTGGCAGATTTTCTGCATAATGATTTAGCAGATTGCTCGTTTGACTTTTATTCCTTTGTCCTGTTTCCTTACTCTAATCGAATGGTGCGGGAGAAACGTAATTATCAGAGAATCACTGAACCTGATTTTCTATTGAGCAAAGTGAAGAAGATCAAGGAAGTACCTTCATCTAAGCCGGTTTTTATTAGTGAATGGAGTAACACCGTTTCCCGCAGCAATCTTTTGAATGACCATTTGTATAAGGGTGCGTTTATTGTTAAAAGTATTATCGATATTTTCGATCAGGTAGAGGGCCTAGGCTATTGGTTAGGTACCGATCTTGCCCAAAAAACCTCGAAATCATCTTCCTTATTAAGCGGCGGAAATGGATTACTTACCAGAAGTGGTCTGTTTAAGCCTGCAATGCATGCGATGAAACTGTTTGATCAGTTGAAGGGCTTGAGATTTCTTTACAAAGATGAGGAGAGGTTGGTTTGCACACTGGATGGCGAAGAGCTGTTTGTTCTGGGGCATCATTATATTCATCCAAACAGTCTGTATTTCTTAAAGGACGAGGCACACCTTAAAAAGACCGAGCTGACTAATTTCTTTGAAACCGAAGAGGTCGAAGAAGAGCTACTATTCTCAAATATTCCAAATGGTAATTATGAGCTGCGGATTTTTTCCTGCTTGGATAATCATGGGGATTTGTTTGGACTCTGGCAGAAATTCAATTTCAACAAACACCTCCGTTCTTCGGATCTCGATTATTTGGATAAGAAAAATACCCACTTACTAACATTAGAGGAAGTCAACGTAACGAAAAATCGTTTAGTTGTAAAGAAACATCTGACAAGCAACGAGTTTTATTCAATCAATATAAAGAGAAGACAATAATTCAAAAAGACAAAAATGATCTGATTATTTTTGTCTTTTTTTTGTCTTCAAAAGAAAAAGGCAAAAAATAGCTAATAAGAAAAACAAAAATCTGAATTCTTCATTTCGGTAAGCGCTTTATACTTCAAATATAGAAAAGGAGCAGATGTTAGTCCGCTTTTCTCAGAAACACAGAACAGGAAGCCCAAGATAAGTTTTAGCAACGGGAAAAAAATAAGTGCAGTATAACGGAATGATATGGGTAGTGAGGATCAAACTCATTTTTCGAATTTCGAAAAATGAATACATTAATACGAAATAGGATGTCAGTTCCGCTTTTCCCAGAAACACAGAGCAGGAAGCCCAAGATAAGTTTTAGCAACGAGAAAAAGATAGGTGCAGTATAGCGGAATGATATACGAAGTGAGGATCAAACTCATTTTTCGAATTTCGAAAAGTGAATACATTAATACGAAATAGGATGTCAGTTCCGCTTTTCCCAGAAACACAGAGCAGGAAGCCCAAGATAAGTTTTAGTAACCGGGAAAAGATAGGTGCACTATAGCGGAATGATATGGGTAGTGAGAATCAAACTCATTTTTCGAATTTCGAAAAATGAATACATTAATACGAAATAGGAGTTGAAAAGCATGAAATTAGGAATTGTGAGTGCCATTTTTGATCAAAGTGATTATCAGGAGATGATCGATATCGTCGCGAGCAACGGTCTCGACTGTGTAGAGGTTGCTTGTTGGCCTAAGGAGAAAGCGACAAGAAGATATGCTGGGGTTTCCCATATTGATGTTGTCAATTTAACCGAAGAAAAGGCGAAAGAGATTGTAGACTATGCTGCAAATAAAAAAGTCGAGATTTCGGCACTAGCTTACTACCCGAATCCGCTAGATGAGGATCTGCAAAAACGCCAAATAGCGATCGATCATCTGTATCGTTTAATTGACGCTGCCAAGCTGATGAAGATCAATCTAGTTACGACTTTTATTGGACGGATGCAGAGGAAATCTGTATCGGATAATTTAGCCGAGATGGAAAAGGTTTGGAAGCCGATTCTAAACTATGCTGAAGAAGCAGGAGTAAGGATTGGAATTGAAAACTGTCCGATGCTCTTTACTGAAGATGAATGGCCAGGTGGTCAGAATTTAATGACGACACCAGCGATTTGGCGAGAGATCTTTTCTCGTTTAGACAGTGATGCGCTTGGTTTGAATTACGATCCTTCACATTTTGTCTGGCAGCAGATCGATTATCTAGCACCGCTTTATGAATTTAAGGACAAAATTTTCCACGTTCACTATAAAGATATCAAGCTTTATCCAGAAAAATTGAAGGATGTAGGAGTCATGGCCGCACCTCTAGCTTACATGAGTCCGAAGCTTCCAGGGTTAGGCGATGTTGATTGGGGGAAATATGTTTCCGCGCTGACGGACATCGGCTTTGAGGGTTATAGCTGTATTGAGGTTGAAGATAAAGCTTTCGAAAAGAATTACGAAGATGTCAAAAAATCTGTGACATTGAGTACTAAGTACCTGCGGAATTTTGTGAGTTAGAAAGATGGAGGGGAAAACATGTTTGCGATGAGAATGAAACTAAATGGAGAGATCATCAAACAAGGCTCCTTTAAAAATATCTATATTAATGGAAGAAAAAATGGATTTTCATTTGATGTTCAGTTGGCTTATTACCGTGGTCACTATTTATCAGATATTGATTTGATTGAAGTTTATGTTGATGGAGAAAAAATACCAGATGAAGCGGTGACCTTCGAAATAAATGACAAAGAGCTGCCACTCTACAAATTGAAATATGCAGTGACTGAATTTTGGAGTCAAGTTGATCTAGCGAAGATTCGTGTTCTTACGCCAAATGGAATATCTGGCGAGCATGAGGTCGAGCTGAAATTAATGTTGCGGATTCCTTACATGCAAATTGGTCCTGAACACAACTTTATGCCGCTGGATTCAGGTGAGAAAGTCAGTGTTTCGTTAGGAGGAGAGTGAGATGAGCACAGTGAAATTAGGCGCGACATTATTTTGTTACGGAACAGAGTATGCCAGATATGAATACGATTTTGAGGAGTGCGTCAAACAGGCGGCTTTAGCTGGCGCGACCGGATACGAGATTGTCGGCACACAAATGCTGCCGAGTTATCCGAATGTCAGCGATGATTTTTTGGGATTGGTTCAACGACTTAAGGCGAAATATGGGATTGGTCCAGTTGGTTATGGTGCCAATAATGATAAAGGCATGATGCATGATCGTAATCTAAACGACGATGAAATGCTGGCAGATGCGCTCATTGATTTGAAAGCCGCTCATAAGCTGGGGTGTAAAGTGATGCGTTCGCAGTATATGTTGTCGCCAGAGGCCTTTGAACGATTAGCACCTTATGCAGAACTTTACGATATTCGAGTGGGTATCGAGATTCATAACCCAGAATCACCGCTGTCTCCATTAATGAGACGATACCTAGAGGTGATCAAGAAAACAAAATCGAAACATCTAGGTTTTATACCAGATTTTGGGTGTTTTGCGATTGCTCCGAATAAGGCTCATTGGATTAAGGCTTTAGAAGCTGGGGTAGCCGAGGAACATTTGCAAATGGCGGCGGATATGCGCTATCAAGGGATTCCATTGGAAGAAGCTAGAGAGAAATTGTTGGAAAACGGCGCGCATCCAGCAATTAATGCCGCATTACAAGGGATGTATGGTTTTGTCCAGTTCAAACCAAAGAGCGAATTACCGAGAATGCTGGAAGAATTGAAAGAAATCCTGCCGTATAGCTTTGAGCTGCATGGAAAGTTTCATTATTTAGGGGAAGATTTGGTTGAACCAAGTATTCCTTATCCAGAGATTCTTGAAGTCGTAAAAGCCTCTGATTTTGACGGCTATTTAATTTGCGAATATGAGGACGAGTTGTACTGTGGCGGAGCTGAATTCACCAAGCGTCAGCTTTCAATGGCAAAAAGTTTGTTGGAAGTGGCGGAATGATCACGAAGCAAACGATTAGACAGTTTTATGAAGAATTCTTCAATCAACGAAATCTTTCCGTTGCAGACGATTTGATCGCTGAAGACTATTGTCAACATAATCCAGGTGTGGAGCAAGGCAGAGTGGGATTGATCAAAGCGTTTAAAACAAAATTTGATTCGGATGAATACTTTTATTTAGAAGTTGATCGGATCGTACTGGACGAAGAATATGCGGCAGTCTTTTTAAGAAGTGTTAATGAGCAGAAAGAAACAAAAGCCCACGTAGTTGATTTGTATCGAATTTCCGACAATCAATTCGTTGAGCATTGGGATTATTTTGATAGGATGTCAGTCTAACTTTTTAGTTGTTCTATTGAGAAGAATCTAATAAAAGCTTCTAATAAAGTCAAACAAGTAAGAACTAGTTAGATGATAGACGGTATGAAAATGAGTAAGGAGGAAATGAAAATGGCAAAGAAATTGAATTTTGGCATTATCGGTTTCGGTTTCATGGGTCAGACCCATGCAGAAACGATTAAAAATTTAGACTACGCCGAATTGAAAGCGGTTTGTGATACGAATGAAGCACAATTTGATCATGCTTCAACTGGAGTCAAAACCTATGTGTCTGCAGATGACTTACTGGCAGATGAAACAATCGATACGGTGATCATTGCGGTACCGAATTTGCTTCATTTAGAAATGGTCGTCAAAGCGGCGAAAGCCAAGAAAGATATTATTTGTGAAAAGCCGCTGGCGATGAGCTCTGAGGAAGTTAAGGAAATGATGGCTGTGACGAAGGCAGAAAACGTTCGTTTCACCGTTCATCATCAACGTCGCTGGGATCATGACTATCGTGTAGCGAAGGAAGTCTATGATCAAGGGCTAGTAGGGAACATTTATACGATAAAAAGTTCTCTTTACGGCTTTAACGGAAATATGCATGATTGGCATATTTATCCTGAACTGGGGGGTGGGATGCTTTATGACTGGGGAGTTCACTTGATCGACCAGATGCTATGGATGATTTCTACGAAGCTGAAAACTGTTTACGCGGATGTTCGCAATGTTATCAATGAAAATGTCGATGATTATTTTAACATTCAACTCTATTTTGAAAATGGCGTGAATGCTCAGATTGAATTAGGAACCTATTTTTTGAACAGCTCTGAAAATTGGTTTGAACGTCATTGGTTTGTCGGCGGTGACAAAGGCAGCGCTAAAATTGACGGCTTTAATCCAAAAGGTGAGATCACTCGGACTTCAGAATTACTAGGGAATGTTCCTGGGAAAATCACCATGACCCATGCTGGACCAACTAGAAGCTTTGGGCCAGCGCCAGAAGGAAGAATCTTAACAGAAGAGTTGCCAGAGGTCAAAGTTTCGCATCGCATGTTTTTTGATAATTACTATGGTCACATTACAGGAAAAGAAGAGCTGACGATCCAGCCAGACCAAATCCTGCACTTGATGCAGGTAGTAGAGGCTATTCGAATCTCTGCGAAGTACCATCAGAGCATTCATTTTGAATAAACGTTACGAATAGAAAAGAGAGGAAGACAATCATGAAAAAAGTAAGAATCGGAATTATTGGCTGTGGAGGGATCGCAAATAACAAACACTTTCCAGCGCTAACCAGCCAAGCAGATAAATGTGAAATGGTGGCGTTCTGTGACAATCAAGTAGAACGTGCAAAAGAAGCTGCAGAAAAATTTGGAACGGAAGATGCCAAATATTACGAGGACTATCACGAATTATTAAAAGATAACACCATCGATGTGGTACACGTTTGTACACCAAATGTTAGTCATAGTCCAATCACTGTCGCAGCCTTCGAAGCAGGCAAGCATGTCTTATGTGAAAAACCAATGGCTCATACGCCGGAAGCCGCACAATTAATGATGGATGCTTGGAAAAAATCCGGTAAGAAATTTACGATCGGTTATCAAAATCGCTTTAGAAAAGAAGTAACTGCTTTACATGAATCCTGTGCCAACGGTGATTTAGGTGAGATCTATTTTGCCAAAGCCCACGCGATTCGTCGGAAGGCTGTCCCAACTTGGGGTGTTTTCCCAGACAAGTCGCAGCAAGGCGGCGGACCACTGATAGACATCGGGACACACGCTTTAGATATCACTTTATGGATGATGGATAACTATGAAGTCGAATCTGTGACCGGCTCTGTTTTCAATAAATTAGGTAATCTGCCTGGTGCAGAAGAAGGAAATTTATTTGGTCCCTGGGATACTGACAAGTATGAAGTAGAAGATTCAGCGTTCGGCTTTATCAAAATGAAGGACGGATCGACGATTTTCTTAGAGGCTTCATGGGCATTAAACGTTTTGGAATCAAAAGAAGCGGCTACCACTTTATGCGGAACTAAAGCAGGGGCACAAATTGATGCCGGCATGAGTTATCCAGTCAACCAATTGACGTATAACCGCTCTAAAAATGGTTTGCTTACAGAAGAGAATCTTAGCGCATCCGGCAATATCGCCTTCTTTGAGGGCGGCGATTCCGATCCTGAAAAACTTGAAGCGAAACAATGGTTGGAAGCTGTGATCAATGACACCGATCCATTAGTGAAACCAGAGCAAGCCTTTAAAGTAACTCAAGTATTAGATGCGATCTATAAAGCAGCAGAGACAGGCAATGAAGTAAAACTATAAAATAACCGTCCTCCTTTATCAATCAGATAAAGGAGGAAACCTAAATGTCAGTTCAACTTTTTGAAGTCTTTTTAGTCAGAAAAACAGCTAATAATTTTGACTAAACCTGAGCTCACACACGTCAGTTGAATGATATATGGCATTCGAATCAACTTAATTTTTCTTGAAAAAATGATTATTTTAAAACGAATAAGGAGGCTTTCTAATGTTTGAACAATATTTAGTAAATCCAAAAGGGTTTCGTAATGTCAGAAAGGACGACCAAGTGACTGGTTATGAAGTACAATTACGAATTCCTTATTATCGCGGATTACCCATGAGCTGTGTAGAAGTCATTGACTTAACTGTGGATGGGGAAACAGTGGCCAACGAAGACATGGCGATCACAGTGAAGGGCGAGACTTTCAGTTTTGCTGAATTGCCAACAGCGATTAATCACCGCTGGGAAATGATTGAAACAATCACCGTATTTGTGAAAAAACCAGGCGGATTAACCGAAGGAGAACACAAGGTTCATGCCTTTGTCAGTCTAAGGATATCTTACCTGCCGTTTAACAATGTTGGTGATGATGAAAAAGTATTGGTACTAGAAACTTAAAACTGGAGGAGATGACACAATGAGTAAGATCAAACGGGGCGTATCACTATACAGCTACCAAGATGAGTTTTATACCGGAAAAATGACTTTAGAAGATTGCATTCGTGAAGCGTCGAAGAGTGGAGCTAAGGGGATTGAATTCCTGCCAGAACAAATGTTGCCGACTTTTCCAAATATTTCAGATGATTTTGTGAAGCAATGGCATGAGTGGATGGAGAAATATCAAGTAGAACCGATTGCCTATGATGCTTTCTTGGATAATAAGCTTTTCGCCAATCGCATGTTGACTACATCAGAGAATGTTGACATGATGAAGAGAGACTTAAAGATCGCGAACCGCTTAGGCTGTAAAATTTTAAGAACTTTAGTTTCAACGCCATTAGAGGTTGTGAAGCAGAGCCTGCCTTACGCAGAGGAAATGAATGTAAAAATCGCGTTAGAAGTTCATGCGCCATTTACCTTTGGGACTCCCTGGTTTGAAGAGCGGCTTGATTTTATTAAGGAAAGCGAGACGAAATGGTTTGCAATCATGCCGGACTTCGGAATTTTTACCAAACGCATCGGATCGATCTTTCAAGACCGATATATTCGAGACGGCGGGACACCAGAGATCATTAAAATGGTCAGCGACAATTACGAAAAGGGCGTAAATAAGGACGAAACCTTCGAAAAAGTTTCTAAAATGGCTGACGCGAATGAAACGGATAAGAGCTTCGCAGAATTTTGCCGCCATTTTGTTTATACTGATCCAGCTATCTTAACAGAAAATATGCCATATATTGCGCACATCCATGGGAAGTTCTATGATATTACAGAGGATTATCAAGAAACAAGCATTCCTTATCATGATGTTGTCAAGACATTGAAGGATGCGGGGTATGAAGGCTATATCTGTAGTGAATACGAAGGAAACCGTCATATTCAAGACTATATGGAAGTCGACAGTATTGAACAGGTACGACGCCACCAAGCCTTGCTGGAAAAAGTAATTGGTTAGCAGGTGATGAAATGATTAAGTTGATTGCGTCAGACATGGATGGCACATTAGTCAGTAATAATCATGATATTTCGCAAGGCAATGTGGAAGCGATCAAAAAAGCTCAGGGAATGGGCGTTGAGTTCATCATCACGACTGGAAGAAGCTATGAAGATGCTCATCCACAGGTCTCCTCAGCGGGAATCGAGTGCAATTATCTGGTCATGAACGGCAGCGAGCTGCGAAATGCGCAGGGAGAGATCATTCAGAGTCTCTATCTTGAGAATGCTATTGTTGAGCAGATTGTGGAAGAGTTGAATCGACAAGGGTTATATGTCGAGGTCTATACGACAGGGGGAAGCTTTTCATTAAGTGATGTTGAGACCTGCAAATGGGCGGTCGCCACTAAGATAAATAATTTTCATTCTGAAATATCTATTGAGCAAGCATATGAAAAGGCAGAGGAACACTTTTTATACAAAGCGATTCGTCGTGTAGATTCAATCAAAGAGGTTTTTGAAAACGATTACCAAGTTGGGAAAATCATCAGCTTTTCAAATAATCGGGAAAAAATCGCCAAGCTAAGAGAAAGCTTATCTAAAAAATATCCAGTTAACGCTACAGGTTCTTTCGCGATTAATTTGGAAATTACGAATCCTTTGGCTGATAAGGGAGAAGCTATTAAGCATTACGCAAACAATCGCGGGATATATATGGACGAGATCATGACAATCGGTGATAGCTACAACGACTTGGGCATGCTGAGTGAATCGTTCGGCTACACGATTGCTATGGGGAATGCGATCGAAGAGGTAAAAGAACAAGCAAAGTATGTGACAGATACAAATGATGCAGATGGTGTTGGGAAGGCAATTGAACAGTTTCTCTAGTTAAACTATAAAAAGGAGAATTTCATTATGAGTTTTGTTGATAATCTCGAAAAAATCCAGCTTACAGCAGAAAAAATTTCAGATAATCGCTATTTGAAAGCAGTCAGCAAAGGAATGGTCATGACCATTCCGGCCAGTATCACTGGAGCAATGTGTACACTGGTTGCTAATCTTCCGTTTGATGGCTATCAAAACTTCATTCAGGACAATGGAATAAAATCTTTGTTATTACTACCAGGTTATTTTACGAGTAACATCATGGGCTTAATTGTGGTCTACTTCATTGCGTATAACTTAGCAAAATCATTCGATATTGAAGGGATGTTCCCTGGATTTTTAGCCATCGTTTCTTTTTTGATCTTGACACCACTAGCAACGATTGAGCAGCAGGTGCATGATACCGTAAGGCCAGTCGATTTTATCAGCTTTGACTATATAGGGTCGAAGGGGATGTTCGTGGGTATTATCGTCGGCCTGGTCGTTGCACGTCTCTATTATTGGTTTATAAAAAATAATATCACTATCCACATGCCGGAGAGTGTGCCTAGCTTTGTTGAAAAATCTTTTAGTTCGATCATTCCTTTCTTTGCTATTGTGCTTTTAATGTCCTTGGTTTCTTGGGGCTTTGCTATGACTAGCTTCGGCAGTGTTCACCAGTTGGTTTACAGTGTTCTGCAAGTTCCGATTCAGCAAATTGGAGGTTCCGTTGGCGGAGTAATGGTAGCGTATGCATTAATTGGGCTTTTCTGGTGGTTCGGTATCCACGGTAAGGCAATCATTTTTGGCGTATACGCACCAATCATTCAAACAATGACGATCGAAAATATGAACGCGGCGGCAGCAGGAACAACACCGCCTCACTTGATTGACTTTGGTTTCACTTCAGTTTTCTTAGAAATCGGCGGCGGAGGCTGTGTTCTTGGATTAGCGATTTGTTTCCTACTATTCGCGAAAAGCGATCAATACAAGAATATCGGGCGGATCACTAGTGTGCCAACATTTTTCGGCATCAACGAACCAATCACCTTTGGGACACCGATTTGTTTGAACCCGACGTTCTTAATTCCGACAGTTATTACACCGTTGATCACTGGATTAATTGGCTATCTATCAATTACCACAGGGTTAGTTCCTCGCATGATCGGAGCACAGCTGCCAACAGGGACGCCAACGCTGCTTAATGCTCTGATCGCTGGCGGCTGGAGAATGTTAATAGCTCAAATCGTCTGTGTTGCAGTATCAGTAGGAGTTTACTTCCCATTCTTTAAAATGGCGGACAATCTAGAGTGCAAACGTGAACAAGAAGCATTGAAAGAAAAAAAGATAGAAATCACTGATATGGGTTTAGAAAATCAAGCTACGATAACAGAATAAACAAATAAAGATTTCAGTTCCTCTTTTACGGAATTAATCTATAGCATGAAAAATTGATTCATTAATATTTTTAAGGAGAATAGAGCGATGAAAAAAATCAATATTTTGTTAGTTTGCAATGCTGGTATGAGTACCAGTCTGTTGATCGAGAAGATTGAAAAGGCGGGAGTCGATCAAGCGATCGAAACTTCTGTAGATGCGCGTCCAGTCGACGATGTGAAGAATCACTTAAAGGAGAAAGACGTCATTTTATTAGGCCCACAGGTCAGATTTAAAGAAAAGCAAATCAAGGCTTTAGTAGCAGATGAAATCCCGGTAGCTGTCATTGATATGTCTGCATATGGCACGATGAATGGTGAAAAAGTGTTGCAACAAGCTATATCATTAATAAAAGAGTAGATTAGATCAGGCGGCGGCTGTCTCTTAGCCGCCGTCTTTTTAAACCATTCGTTTGATAGATACCGGTAATTTTTAGAAACGGAGAAAACAAATGAAACAAGAAAAGTTAACACTTAGATTAATTGGAGCAATCATTTCAACTGGACTTTTGTCCTTTTGTGGCGTGCTCGTTGAGACTGCAATGACTGTGACTTTTCCTACATTAAGTAAAGAATTCAATGTGAATACGGCAACAGTCCAATGGCTGGTGACCATTTATTTATTAGTATTGGCGATCATCGTACCGCTATCAGGCTTTTTAAAACGTTCCTTTAAAAATAAAACGTTGTTTCTGATAGGCATTGGTTTTTTCACCTTAGGAATCATTATTGACGCGGTTGCACCAATTTTTTCTGTTTTATTATTAGGACGGGTCATTCAAGGGATTGGAACAGGGATTGGCTTACCGCTTATGTTCAATATTATCTTAGAGCAGGTGCCATCCGAAAAAATTGGTATGATGATGGGCGTAGGGACGATGATTCCGGCGATAGCGCCTGCGATTGGACCGACATTCGGTGGGCTGGTCGTTACGAGTTTAGGCTGGCGTTCCATTTTTATTTTGCTGATACCGGTCATGCTGGCGGCTATGGTAGTCGGTTTAGTGACGATTGAACAAAAAAGTGAAGTTCAAAAGACGAGTTTTGATTTATTTAGTTTGTTGTCTATCATGATGATGTTCATAGGAACGATCATCGGCTTCAGCAATACGGGAAGTAAGAGCTTGTTTTCAATACAGGTCGGTGGTGCCTTTATTTTTGGTATCATCGGACTAATTTGCCTAATGCAGCGTTCAAAAGGTTTAGCTGAACCAATTTTGCAGCTGGATTTATTAAAGAATCGAGCGTATCGTCTGCACGTGATCTGTTTCTTTATTCTGCAATTGGTCTTAATGGGACTGGTGTTCATTTTGCCGAACTACATTCAATTAGTGAACGGTGCGACACCGCAGATTTCTGGCTTTGTTGTCCTGCCAGGTGCAACGTTAGGGGCCTTATTCACACCATTAGGCGGACGGATCTTGGATCGTTTTGGACCAAAGAAACCAATTATGGCAGGATGTTTGGTAATTGCTTTTTCATTACTGCTGTTTACGCTCTTTAGCGGAGTATTAAGCAACCTGCTAATAGGAATCCTGTATTTTATGTTCACTTTAGGCGTAGGTTTCTCCTTTGGAAATTTAATGACCAATGGTTTAAAGCAATTAACTGATTCACAGCAGGCAAATGGCAATGCCATCATTATGACATTCCAGCAATTTGCGGGGGCATCAGGTACCTCAATCATTGCCAGTATCATTTCTCAAAGTCAGTCGAATCAGACGCTTAGTATCGCGCAATCCACAATCAACGGCTCAAGAATGGGCTTCTTATTTCTAATTATTCTATTTGCTATCGAACTTTTCTTGCTCTTGCGTTTATTTTATAGTCGAGAAACGCAGACGGATATTCAAGTTCAAGAAATCGATTAAGAAAGGGTATGACTATGATAAATAAAGTGATGGGTATCGACATCGGAGGGACTTCGATCAAGCTGGCTCTTTTTGATGTGACGGGTCTGATGCTGGATCAATGGAGCATTCCGACCAACACAGCGAATGCAGGCAGCGAGATTCCTGTCGAGATTGTTGATAGTATTAATGAAAGAATGAATCAAAACAATCAAGAGTTAGCTGAGGTTTTAGGAATCGGGATAGGCGTACCTGGTCCAGTAACTGATCAAGTCGTAAAACGAGCAGTCAATCTAGGCTGGACGGATTTTCCTTTAAAGCAAATGATCGAAAACAGTTTAAATATTCCTGTAGCTTTATTGAATGACGCCAATGCCGCGGCTTTAGGCGAGTTATGGAAAGGATCAACGGAACCTGTTCAAAATGTTGTCTTCGTGACAGTTGGAACAGGTGTTGGCGGCGGAATCATTGTTAATGGAAAAATTTTGAACGGTGAACATTCCTCTGGCGGCGAAATAGGACACATTCCCGTTCAAGCTGAGGAAGAACGAATTTGCGGCTGCGGCAATATTAATTGCTTAGAATGCTACGGCTCTGCGAATGGAATGATTCAAACACTGAATCGTTTGGCTGACGAAACAGTAGTCTCCAATACGAAGGAACTA
Source organism: Enterococcus florum (assembly GCF_004309355.1). Classification (GTDB taxonomy): domain Bacteria; phylum Bacillota; class Bacilli; order Lactobacillales; family Enterococcaceae; genus Enterococcus_A; species Enterococcus_A florum. The sequence continues at coordinate 69,153 of NZ_BJCC01000032.1, forward strand.
TTTACATTGATCCAAATGAATAATCTGCTTGCTAAAGAAACGTTAAAAATCACTGTTGATTATCTTGGACGTGCGATCGCGGGAATCGTTAATACGTTAGACCCAGAAGAAATCGTGATCGGAGGGGGCGTGTCTGAAGCCGGACAACTATTCTTGTCACCATTAAGAGATGCTATCGAGAGCTACGCATTTCCGCAGATCGCCGGCAATTTTCGATTGCGAAAGGCAATTCTTGGAAACGAAGCTGGTATGTACGGCGCCGCTTATCAAGTGGTCAGTACGTTGAAGGAATACGCTATTTAAGAAAGGATAGAAGTGGAATGAATAATCAAGCACAATTAGAAGCTGTGATGGGACTGATCATTCATAGCGGCAATGCCAAAAGCGAAGCGGTGGAAGCAATCGAGGCCGCGAAAAGCGGAGATATCGCAGGAGCCATGAACAAAATTGACATCGCAGGAGAAGCGCTAATTAAAGCGCATCACGCGCAAACAGAAATGCTGACAAAAGAGGCTCAGGGTGAGACAACCGAAATAAATTTGCTGACGGTTCATAGTCAGGATCACTTGATGACTTCGATCGCCTTTTGTGATTTAGCGAAGGAAATTATTGATGTTTATGAGTATGTGCAAAATGGTCGGATGTAGTTTGTATACTTGTATAAGTAGAATAATAACTAATTCAATCAACACACAACTGCATAAATAAGTGATGTCAAAAAGCCAAATGGTTCAGTATTTAAAAAAAAGAAATAGTGAACTATTTGGCTTTCATTTTATCAGTTTTCTTTCGAAAAGACTTAAAGCGTAAGCATCGGGTAGCTTCTTTCCTTTATGTATATCAAATTAGAGCCACCTCCTTGCACACTAATTGCGCTGGGGATGCGGCTCTTTCGTTGTTTTTTTTAGAAAGTGTTTAGCGGATATACCGAATCTAGCAAGTCTAATGTTAAAAACGGATTCTGAAAATCCTTCATGTTAGCATGGATAACTATATTTCAGCTTGTTGTTTCCAATCAGAATAACCAGTTTCCCATTAAAGTTATAGACCTGGACAATCAATAAGTTTCTCAATACCTAAATTAGTGTTTCTTCTTAGGAAGACTCTTCATATGGAAGAAGTAGCCAAACAATGCTCCTAATAGACCCCCAATTATGTGGGACATCCTTGAAATGTTATCGCTGTACAGTACGCTGCTTACTAGCTCATTCCCAATATAAAGTATTCCCACTAGAATAACAGTCACTGGAATTTTTCCATCACTTACATTGGCGAATGACGCTAACAAAATAAACATAAATACAATACCGCTTGCTCCCAAAAGCATCGTTTGCGGGAAGAAAATGATATTGATCAGACCGATGATCGCTGATGAAGTCAGTATCATGAGCAGCACATTTTTACTGCCGTATTTTTCTTCTACCAGTGGTCCCACGGCTAACAACAACAGGAAATTCCCTGAATAATGACTCAGATCCTGATGTGCAAGCGTATGAGTAAATAAGCGTAAATACATCAATGGATCTGACCACGAAGTATAGTACACTGCGAAAAATTTATTGATTCCTCCATTCGTCACTCCGTTTAGGATCAGCACTATAAGAGCTGAGAAAGCAAGGCCTAAAATAACCGGTGAGTTGAAGCTGATTAATTTATTGATTCTTCTTTTTTCCATATCTTCCTCCATTAGCTGATTAAACATCTGAGCAGCCCGTCAATTGAATCCTAATGACTTTGAGGAAACTACTACAAAAATGCTCTATTTTGATATGGTAGCATTTGAATTTTCACTGTTCAATCAGACTTGAGATGTATTACGTTAGAAATCAGGTCTGAAAGCACTATCATAGTCTGAAATTTACTCTTTATCTTTATATGATTGAAAATGCTGGAAAAGTCTAACAAAGAAAGATACCAATCTTTGAAACGATGGGCATTTTTGGATTTGTTAAAGGAATTAATCTAAAGAATTTTCAAAATTATTTTTCTGAAAACAATGAAATTGCTCTCGAGATCGATTTACCTAAAACTGACGATATATTTAGAACTATGGAAAGAATATCTGATGAAACTAAAAAAATGATTTACAGCTTTCGATCAAATGTTTGATAATTAAAACAGGATTGTTATCGAGAAAAACAAAGATACCTCAGAAGGTATATCAGATCTCTTAGAGTTTACTTATATGTAATTCGGAATATTCATGAAAAGAGAACTTGCTTTATGCATCAAGTTCTTAAAAGATACGAAAGATTTACAAATAGCCGATTTTTAAAAAAAATCAAAAAAAGTAAAAAGATATTGTTAAGTATATCGATTTTATGGCTTGGGGTCTTTTTCACGTTAGAGAATTGGCGAATTCAATATGCAAAACTATCTACAAAATCCTGACCAGTTCTTTAATATGCATTCTTTGCTAATAATTGACCATGGGCTTGGAGATGTGCTCAAGGCTTATCCAGTAAAAGCAATAATTTTCCAAGGTAGGAAAGAAAAATGAATTACAAAAATGTCGTTTTCTCTAATCTAGCGGTCAAATTGGAAGACGAAATAGAAACAGTAGTTAATAACTAAGGAGATATTCATGTTGATATTCTTGCTTAGTTAGAAATACCTAGGCAAGATCTATAGTATCATTTTGAAAACATCAGTGGGTAATGAAATCAGAAGAAGGTTACAAATAAGAAGCGAACTTGACAGAAATATCTGTAAAGTCCACTTTATTTGTTTATTATGAAAATTTTATTCATAAATGCTTGCTCTTTGCCAACAAGAGTTAGTGGAAATGAGATAGTAGATGGGTGTAGACAATACATAGGAATAGAATTTACGTGATAAAAAAGTTCAGTTCTGAGTCTTGATTCGATATTTCAGAGGCTTGTTTAACCTTTTCAAAATTACTATTTTTCACCAAGCTTTATTTTTCCATGAAATTGAAAACAAAAATAAGGAGATATGGGAAAAAATTTTACTGATAAATCGAGGTGTATAAAAATTAAAATTACTAATCAATAATTGTTATTAAAAATATATTTTTTGATAGTATTATTTGTTTCAGAAGAAATCGAAGGTAATCTAGATACATTACAACAATACCGTATCTTAAGCGATTATTTAAAACGATATTAATATGTAGAATAGGACATACAATTCTTTTGAAATTTAATATGGATATTTTACTTAAATATATTCGTTATTTTATAAAAAAGTGTTGCAATCGCATAACAGATAAGGTACATTTGTGCTGTAAGAGAAGTAAACGTTTACTTCATACTTTGAGATCTTTTAGTATTTAAAAAGTTTGTGCAGAAAATTAGACGAAGGGATGCGATTTGGAAAAAGGTAAAACGAAACCCTATTATTAGAATCAAAAAAATTGTTCAACACCAACTGATGTTCAATTTCTACATTTAACGAAACGATATTAGAATTATTTGAGTTTTAAAAAGCTAAAAGTTTATTTTTTTAAAACTAAAAGTAAACGTTTACTTGGAGGGGATTATATGAGTAAAATAGTTGTTCTAGGAAGCTTTATGATGGATTTAGTTACAAAAGTTGATCGATTGCCTAAAAATGGCGAGACGTTGGTTGGGCTAAGCTTTATCCAAAATTCTGGTGGAAAAGGCGCGAATCAAGCGGCGGCAATTGCGAAGTTGGGAAAACCTGTAATTTTTGCTGGGATGGTTGGAAATGACGATTTTGGATTAGAAGCAAGAAGAGTTTTAGATTCAATAGGTGTTTCAACGAATAATTTAAAAATCACGAAATCATCACCAACAGGAATTGGAAATGTAATGGTAGATCAGAATGGTATGAATCGAATAGTCATCATTCCAGGTGCTAATTTAGTTTACTCGTCCATTGAATTTGAAAGCATCAAAGAACTAGTTCGATCATCCAAGTTATTAGTTTTACAGCTTGAAATGGATTTTGAATTAACTAAAGGGGCTATTGATTTCGCTCATAAAAATGGAGTGAAAATATTACTCAACCCAGCACCTGCAAGAAAACTACCAAAAGAACTCTTGAGAAAAATTGATTACTTGACACCCAATGAGACCGAACTAGGAATTTTAACGAACCAAGCTATTCAAACAGCGGAGGAAGCAATTAAAGCAGCTCAATCATTAGTAAAGGAAGGAGTTAAAAATGTCATAGTAACACTTGGAGAAAAAGGTGCTGTTTGGATTGACGATTCAGGAGACGTCACTAAAATGAAAGCCTTTTCTGTTGATGCAGTAGATACTGTCGCTGCGGGTGATTCATTCAACGGTGCGCTGGCATGCGGTATTATTGATGATTTGGATAAAGAGGAAATTTTAAGAACTGCTAATCAAGTGGGTGCACTAACAGTTACAAAGACTGGAGCAATACAGTCGTTACCAACGATCGAAGAATTGGAGGAATTTCAACATGCCATAAATCGAATCGAAGTTTAGCAGAATGATCAATTCAGCAATTATAAAAATATGTATTTGGAGGTCCTTATGGATATTTTAGAAAGAGCAAAAGAGGTAATCAGTACAGAACAGCAGGCTTTGCAAGTCGTAAGCGAAAATTTGAGTGACGATTTTTTAAAAATTGTTCAAGTCATTCAAGAACGTAAAGGAAAAGTGGTTTTTACTGGAGTAGGAAAGTCTGGTCATATCGGAACGAAGCTAGCTGCTACATTTTCCAGTTTAGGGGTAACTTCGATCTTTGTCCATAGCACTGAAGCCTTACATGGAGATTTGGGAATGATCAATCACGATGACATTGTATTCATGATGTCGAATAGCGGCGAAACGGCTGAAATATTAGCGATGTTGCCTTCTTTAAACAAAATTGGTTGTACAAAAATCGCATTCACTTCTCAACCTGAATCAAGCCTGTCTAGATCCTGCGAAATGACATTGTCATACCAATATGAGACAGAAGCTGATCGATTAAATTTAGCTCCAACTACTAGCGCCATTATTATGTTGTCATTGGGTGATAGCTTAGGTGTCGCATTATCAGAATCATTGAAGTTTGAACGTGAAGACTTCCATTTGTATCATCCCGGGGGTGCTTTGGGCGCGCAACTGGAAACTAAGAAATAGAGGAGAAGAGATTATGAAAAAGAAAATTTTGTTGTTTACAGCTGCAGCTTTGATGGCAATATCTTTGGGAGCTTGTGGTAAGAAAAATGATGACACAGCTGATGGTAAAGTTGAACTGGAGTTTTGGAATCATTGGGTAAGCGACGGTGGAGAGGCAAAGTTCTTTAATAAAAAAATCAAAGAATATGAGAAAAATAATCCTGATGTAAAAATTGTTCAAAAGAATATCTCGATTGACGACTATACAGGTACTAAGTTAACTACAGCTTTTGCTACAGGAGACGGACCGGATCTCTTTAGTGCGAGCCCTGGAACGATTAATACGTTTATTGATTCTGGAATAAACTATCCGTTGGATGATTTTTTTCCAAAAGAGGTAAGGGAAGATTATTCAAAAGAATCGATCAAAGATGTTACGAAAGATGGAAAAATTATCGCTGCGCCGTTTGAACAAGATTTAATGGCACTTTTCTACAACAAAGACATGTTTGAAAAAGCGGGAATACAACCGCCCAAAACATGGGATGAAATGACTGAAGCAGCAAAAAAATTAAACACAGATAAAGTTGCGGGTATTACTTATGACCTTACCAAAGGCGCATACGGAAACTTTTCATTTATGCCATTCGTTTGGCAAGGCGACGGGGATTTCTTTGACGGAAAAAAATCAACACTCAATTCTCCATCTGTCATTCAAGCACTAACATTATGGAAAAAGATGGTCAGTGATAAGAGTGCAAATCTGAAACCGTCCCGACCAGCGAGTGACGTGGGCATTTTAGGTGATGGAGAGACCGCCATGTGGATCGGTGGAAGCTTTGGGATCAAGGCGCTGGAAGACGACTATCCAGACATGAATATTGGTGTTGTTCCGTTGCCGATTCCAAAAGATGGCACACCAACAACGGTTGCCGGCGGTTGGAAAATGGTCGTCAACAAGCAAAGTAAAAATCCAAAAGAAGCTGCGAAATTGGTGCGCACCCCGTCAATAGGACAATGAAATAATATAAAAATTTTGTGGAC
>NZ_BJCC01000033.1 GCF_004309355.1 Enterococcus florum
AAAATCGACCCCCAAAATATTAGATTTTTGGTCTAACTTTTGGGGGTCGGTACATTTTCAATGGTCTTTTTGCTTTTTCATAATATAAATAAACTTATGAGAGGTTATTTTGAAACTTGATATTAGCGCCTTAATAAAATGTTTATTGTTTTATATTGCTTCACTAATTAAACATCTCATCATTCAGATTTTGAAACCAAAAAAAGTTTGATCCGTAGACCAAACTTTTAACTTTATTATTTATCTATTCTTCAACCTATCAAAAATATATTTACCGTAAATTGTCAAAAAGGGGCTAGTTTCTCCTATCTCTAAAAAATTTATAAATGTTTGCCCTTTGTATTCTTTCTCTAGCTTGAAGAATCCACCAAATTCTTTTTTGGACAATAGATTTAGCTCCTCAATTATCGGTTCATTCACTTTGACGTTTAAATTATCAGCTAAAAATTGTCCTTCTTTAAACGTGGTGTGAAGTAATTAGAAAAAACTTCACACCTTTTCTCAGCAAAAAAACAGTTGGAAACGTTGAAAAGACAATGTTTCCAACTGTTTCTTTGCTATAAAGTCGGTATTTACTACCCCCCTAGTTAGATACTGGGGGTTGACTCTTTGTGGCGCTGGCGCGCCACAAAGACGAGCTTCTCAGCCCGCCGCTTAGCACTAAAGTGCAGCGACGTTCTGAGGCTCGATTAAAGAAATATCCACTTTATATAAAAAAACTACTTTCCGCTACAACGAAAAGTAGTTATATTTCTAGAAAAATATGTTGAAGCTATTCATTAGTTTCTTTAGATTGGCAGCATCCCAGGGCAAGTATTCCGCTATCGTTAACCCCACGATGTCACTCGCCTCAGAAATTGCCTTCATTGTCTCTTCAACTTCCATCAAGCTCATTTTTCCTGATTCAGAAGGAAATTCTTTTACTCCTGGCTCTGTAAAGTACAGCGAGCGAAATGTATTTGGATCAAGTACATCCAAGTCAAAGTGTACAACCAGCTTAGAAAAATTACGCTCTGCAACCCATTGTTTGATATCTTTAGGACTAATACGAACCTCATTTTGTACTTGATAGTTCAATGCTAATTCTTGCATTACGCGTTTTTCATCTTTCGTGGGCTCTTGTAATCCCACAAAAAGTACAGAATCAACACTGAAGGGATTTTCAACTTTTTTCGAAAGAAATGGATCGCCGTGACCGAACAAATTTCCTAAAACCATGGCATGCGCATGGTGATAAATTTCTGGAGTTGAAATATCAGGATGTGAATCTATCCAAATAACCCCTAATTCTTCTCCATATTTCCCCTTTAAATAATCAAACGGAGCTTGTGAGACGAGACAATCTCCTCCTAAAGTGATGATTTTATCCGGAGCTTCTTTAGTGATGATTTCTGTCACTAAATCGATAGTTGCTGCAACTCTGGTCAGTCCAACAACGCCATTTTCTTTTTGTAACGGCCCATTATATTCTGGGATAGGAACCTCAAATTCCTTTTGCTCTGGGTTTTCAGGTGCTAGCCAAGACAGCAACTGAGACCCAAAAAAGTAATTCGGTTTGTTGCCCCCTTGCCACTGGGGAACTTTTAATCTGATTGTAGTCATTTTTACGTGCTCCTTCATTTCTTCTTTCTCTACTTAATTATACAAGAACTGCTTAAGTAGCTGGCGAAGCAGTATCAACTTTTTCAGTTTCAAACAATTTTTTTCCATCCGATTCAATAACTGCTTTGTACCAATAAAAACTCTTCTTTTTATACCTGTCTAATGTGCCTGACCCGTCGTTGTGTTTATCGACATAAATGAAGCCGTATCGTTTTTTCATTTCACAAACACTGTTACTTACAATATCGATGGGGCCCCAACTGGTGTAGCCTAACAAATCAACCCCATCTTCTAAAGCTTCATAGACTTGCTTCAAATGTTCTCGTAAGTAATCAATCCGGTATTGATCGTCTACGATTTTCTCTCCATGTTCATCCTCCCTCAAGGTATCCACTGCACCTAGCCCATTTTCAACAATGAACAATGGTAACTGGTAACGATCATAAAGTAGATTCAGCATATATCTTAGTCCTTGTGGGTCAATTTGCCAGCCCCATTCTGATTCATCTAAATAAGGATTTTTTACCGCACTCATGATATTTCCTCGTGCTTGGATGTTCAACTCCTCATCCGCAGTTGCACAATAGCTCATATAGTAACTGAATGAAATGAAATCAACAGTATTTTTTAGCGTCGTTTTATCTTCTTCTGTGATTTCGACAGCAATATCATTCTCTAGAAAATATCTCACCATATAGTTGGGGTATTTTCCTCGTGCGTGAACATCCGCAAAGAAAAAAGTCTCTCTGTCTTTTTGCAGTGCTTCCATCATATCATTTGGATGTGGCGTTAAAGGATACATTGGTCCTCCAGCAATCATACAGCCGATTTTTAAGGAAGGATCGATTCTATGGCCAATTTCGGTAGCGGAGGCACTTGCAACTAATTGGTGATGAACTGCTTGATACAACTCCGTTTTACTGATATTTTCTGGCTTTTCTATAATACCAGCCCCGTTAAAAGGTGCATGCAAGACCATGTTGATTTCATTGAATGTCAGCCAATATTTCACTTTCTTCGCATATCGATCAAAAAGGACTTCAGCATATTTTTCAAAGTGTTTGATAATCTCTCGATTTGACCAGCCACCATACTCAGTGGCTAAGTGCAAAGGCATTTCGTAATGGGAGAGAGTGATCATTGCTTCTATATCATAGTTAGCCAATTCATCTAACAAGTCATCATAAAATTTTAATCCATGCTCATTAGGCTCTAAATCATCCCCATTTGGAAAAATCCTTGCCCAAGAAATAGAAATTCGTAAAATTTTGAAGCCCATTTCTGCAAATAGTTTTACGTCCTCTTTATAGCGATGATAAAAATCAATCGCTTCTTTCTTTAAATAATCGTTTGGGGGTGGGATCATGATTTCGCCAAACACACCATAAGGCAATGCATCCGCGGTAGACCAGCCCTTCCCGTCTTCTAAAGCCGCACCTTCACATTGATTCGCGGCTAAGGCTCCTCCCCATAAAAAATTTTTAGGAAACTGCTGGTTCAACATTAGATGTCCCATTCATTCCACTCACTTTCTCTTTTGTTACTTCCAAAACTTTGTCTCCACGTTTTACAGAAGACCCCAGTTTTTCAAAATTAAACTCTTCAAACTCCGTTGAATTGGTTATAATGACCATCGTCACAGAATTGTAGCCTTCCGATTGAATCCTATTTAAGTCGCATGAAACCAATGGATCGCCAACTGATACAACATCGCCTGAAGAGACGATTGTTTCAAAGGCTACACCATTTAGATTGACGGTATCCAATCCGATATGAACCAGAATTTCTACTCCAGCATTACTCATTAAGCCGATCGCATGCTTTGAAGGAAAAATGTTTAATACTTTGCCAGAAACAGGAGAGACTACCATACCATTGGTTGGCATAACCGCAAAACCCTGTCCAAGCATTCCGGTTGAGAAGGTTTCGTCTGGAACCTCTGACAAAGGCATGATTACGCCGTCCATTGGACTAGCTACTTCATCTTTGCTTTGACTTGATACAGCCACTTCTTGATCAGCTGCCAGAACGTCTTTGTATCCCCATACCCATACGGCGATGAAGGTAGCAATAAAACCGATAACCATGGAAATAGAGGCATTGATAACATTCGTCCAACCATCGGGACCAACGTAGGCAACTAATGCCAATAATCCTGGGGATGAAAAACTAAAGCTTTTCACTCCGGTAATCCCTGCATATAATCCCCCAAGTCCACCGCCAATCATTACAGAGGTCAACACCTTTTTGTATTTTAAGGTCACTGCAAACAAAGCTGGTTCAGTCACTCCAAGAAGGGCAGTAACACCGGTAGTGACCGCAGTTTTTTTAAGTGCTTGATTTTTTGTTTTGAATGCCACTGCTAACGATGCTGCACCCTGAGCAATATTACTAGGTAAATTTCCAGGACCCGCAATGGTTTCATACCCATTTGATGCAATTGATTGCATCATAAATGGCACTAATCCGTAGTGCATTCCTGCCGTTACCATTAATGGGAAGATCGCACCGGTAAGTGTGGGCACGACCCATCCAGCATATCCTTCGATTGCATTCAAACCATTACTTACACCAATACCGACAACAAATCCTAAAGGTCCTAAAACGGTAAACGTGATAGCCGAGATACGAGATAACCAAGATGCTCAGTAAAGGCTTGAAGAAAAATTTCAACATATTGGGAATGACCTTATCCAACAGCACATCGAAATACTTCAGGGCAAAAACCATTAAGATAACTGGAATTACACTCGCATTATAAGAGGCCAATGTTACCGGAACTCCAGAAACAGAGACAAAATTCAAATTAAAAGCATCAGTAACTAATGCACGGTAGTCTGGATGAAGCATCGCTCCTGCAATAGCGACCGCGATAAATTGATTTACGTCCAGTTTCTTGGCAGTAGTGAAGGCTAACATCACTGGTAAGAAAAATAATGGCGCATCTCCGATGAAATTGACAAAGTAATAGAAATTACCTTCTGTATTGATCCCAAATAAAACAGCTAAAGCCAGTACCGATTTAATTAATCCTGCACCAATGATTGCTGGAAGAATTGGTGTGAAAATTGCTGGAATGAAATCGAAAATGCGATCAATCATTCTTTTTTTAGGAGCCGACTCAGAAGAATCCGAGGTCCCATTTCCTAATTTTGCATGGATGACTTTGTAAACATTGGGAACTTCATTTCCAATGATTACTTGAAATTGCCCTCCGCTTTTGGCTACACCTAAGACACCAGTTATTTGCTTTAAACCCTTTTCATCTGCTAACGATTCATCTCTTAAGGTAAATCTCAATCTAGTGGCACAGTGGGTAAAGCCGACTACATTATTTTGTCCCCCAACTTTGCCAAGAATGGTCGTTCCTAATTGCTCGTAATTCATTTTATTCGCTCCCTTATTCGTTTTTCCGGTTAACCTTGTCTGTACTATAGCATCGAATAAAAGCGTTTTCTTCGCAAAAAAAGGAAATTGGAACAATGAGTCACAATTTCCTTTTCTTGGTTATCTGTTTTTGATACCTAGGTATCAAATTCTATGTCATTATGGATTTTGTTCGTGATTACATCGATGGCATTAGTCTTATTTTGCTCATAATCTGAAACCAATTGAGAGATAAACAAGATATCTATTACATAATTTGTCGCAGTAATTGCTGTGATCACTTCCATGCTAAGGATTAATTTCTTTTGATAAATTTCAAAATATTCATCACATTGCTCTGACAAGCGACCATTCCCCTCATCACCAATGCCGATAACAAATGCACCTGTTTTTCTTAAATACTTTGCCACAGCAACCATCATTTTATTTTTTCCGGTAAAAGACAAAACGATGGCAATTCTATTTTTTCTTCTTTGTGTTGCCAAAATGTAATGCTCATTCATTCCATCATGTGCCTCAGACTCGATTCTTAAAGTAGAAAATTTAAAAGCGGCAGTTTTGGCAACAGAATAGGTTATCCCCGTTCCGTAAATATCCAATTTTGAAACATGCTTTAAACGATTAAGCACTCGATTCATTTGATTTGGATTTATCGATAATCGCGTGTCTGTAATAGCCTTTTCATAAATGGATGGAACAATATTCATGACCTCTTTGTTAGTAGTCTCCTCATTTACTGGTTCTTCATTTAAAAGTTCAGTTAAGCGTTTCGTTTCAATCATTTCTTGTGACAGTTTTTTCTGTAAGTCAACGAATCCAAATAGCCCAAGCTTTTTACAAAAACGAATAATAGTTGCCTTACTTGTGAAGGTTCGCTTTGCTAAGTCCGCAATCGTAATCTCGTTGATTTCAAGTAAATTCTCCAAAATATAGTTTGCTACAACGATCTCAGTATTTGTAAAGTCGTTTTTCTCTTCTAGTTTGTCTATAAGCATTTTCCCACCTCGCTTTGCTTTCGGCTCTCATTTTATGATAGGAAATAACTAAATACTATGCAAATTCATAGTAGGGACTTTCGAAACAGACTTCATGATAAAAGCAGAAAATCTTACTCATTAAACAGTTCTTCTTTTTTCTTGGCGATTAATGGTTTGCCAAGTGGTACATGAATTTTGGAGAATCCAAATAATGACGCTAAAGAACAGTAGAATCCGCCAAAAGCGATAATCAAATAGCACATATGAATGATTGTCTGAAAAAAATCAGGCAAGATCCCTAGATCGAATAAGCCGCTCATAATAAGTTGAATTGCCCCTACACTAAAAACGATCAAGGGCATTAATGGTCCGTTCAACATGCCACAGACAATCGGAATAACAGATAGGCCGCACCACAACCAAACAACACCTAAAATTCTTCCATCTAAAGGATTGCCATTAGTAGTCATGAAATAATTGACTATATTCGTACCTCCTCCAATACCTCCAAAGGCTGTCGCAAAAATTAGAAAGACATTGCCATTAATTGAATCACCCTTCACTAGGTAGGTTATCGCTCCAATTAAGTAGGCAGGAAAACAGCCTAGCTGAATCACCCCTAACAATAATAGGGCACTAGTATCAAAAAAACCTGTACTGACCCCATAAAACATGATTGTTAGCATGGTGAAAATAAATAGCATCGCAGGACTAGGTTCACCATAAGTTCGTTGGTTTTTCATTTTAAGTCTCCTCCTATAAAAAAATTATCACGACATAACATAGGCTCTTTCAAATCCAGTATGAACAGCGTTAGCAACTCTGCCTGTTTGGAGCGCATCACCAATTAGCAGTACATTCTCGTGTTCCTTTTTCATTTCTTGATACAAGCTTTTTTCTGGTCGGTTTCCTAATGAAAGAATAAGGTGATCAAATGCGATTGTTTTTCGTTTTCCAGCAGGTACTTCTTCGACAACAACCTTCCCATGATCGACTTCCATAAGTTTGTGGGACAGCAGCATTTGCGACTGACATTTTTCCAAATTTTCTAAAACGGTAACTAAATTGTCGGGACTAACTTCTGGCGCCAGCTTGGGTTGCATTTCGACTAACGTTACATCATTTCCCATTAATGCAAAATGCTCAGCCGTTTCACAGCCAGTCATGCCACCACCTATCACCACAACTTTCTTATTTTCGATCGCATAACCAGCTGCCAAAGCTTCTGGAATGGTCAAATAGTTTGAACCGCTTAATCCTTTGATTGGCGGAATGATTGGTGTTCCACCCGTAGCAATAAAGACCGCATAAGGTTCATACGCTTTTATTCTGTCTACAGTTGCTTCGGTATTTAGCAGCAAGTCAATCTGCCGTTTTTCGATTTGCGTTTCGTAATAAGTAACGAGTGCCTTTAGTGCCTCTTTATCTGGCGTACGTGCACCAAGTTCCGCTGCACCACCAACAAAATTTTCTTTTTCAAAGATTGTGACTGACGCACCACGGTCTGCACAGACAAGGGCCGCTTCGATTCCAGCCGGACCAGCACCAACAATGACGATTTTTTTACCAACCAAATCTCGGTCCAATAATGGGAATTCACGTTCTCTATTTGTTCGACAATTGACCGCACAAGCACTCTTTCTAAACAGTCCCTGTTGATCCAGACAATACAAGCAGCCAATACACGGCTTAATATCCTCCGCTCTGCCTTCCTTGGCTTTTTTTGCCCATTCTGAATCTGCGTAAATTCCTCTTCCTACTGCCGCAAAATCCATTAATCCTTCTGACAGGTATTCTTCAGCCTGCTCAGGCAGCTTAATCACATTTGTCGCAATGACTGGAATAGAGACAGCCTCTTTGATTGCTTTAATGATGTAGGATTTCCAACCGGATTTGATGGTCGTCGGTTCAATAATCAGGTATCTTTTTTCCTGGTTCGCATTGTTGACACTGATACAATCAACGCCTAATTTCTCTAGTGCTTGGGCAATTTTTATGCCTTCTTGTAAATCATATCCATCTTCCATAAACTCATCCGCGCTGAAACGAACACTGATCGCAAAATCCTTTCCACAGGCTGTTCGAATACCGGTTACAATTTCTGCTAAAAATCTGAACCGATTTTCAAAGCTGCCGCCGTATTCATCTGTTCTTTGATTTGAGTAAGGACTTAAAAATTGATTGATCAAATACCCACCAGCAGCCAACACCTCGACTCCATCGATCATCGAATTTTTTAACATTTTCGCAGCGTTCACAAATTTGCCAATAGATCTGTGGATTTCCTCTTTCGTCATTTCTTCTGGTATTTGTTCATACAAAGAAAAACCGATGGGACTTGGTGCGACAATTCTTCTTCCTGATATTTCTGTTGGAACCGCTTGTCTGCCCGCTTGATAAATTTGAACCATCACTTTCGTATCATATTTATGAATCGTTCGAGCCAATTTACTCATCGCTGATGTGTATCGAGGATGCGTCAGCTTTAACTGCGAGCCTTCAAATGACTGACTGAATTCTTCATCGACACTTGCATAGGCAGTGATAATTAATCCTACCCCAGCCTTCGCTCTTTCTTCATAGTACGTAATTAAATCTTCGGACATTTCTCCATTAAAACCAGCACCTAACACTTCTAACGCAGGAAAGACAATTCTGTTTTGAATTGCCAATGGACCAATGTTACCTGGCTCGAATAAATGATTGTATTTCATAAAAAAACTCCTTTCCTAGTTCATCCTTTAATAAAAGTCTAAAGTATGAAGTAAGTTCAGAGTCAATAGATTGTTCAAAATTGAACAATTGGTAAATAAATTTCGTAATAGCGTTCTTCTCTACCATGATCATAAAACGCGCCGATCAGTCGTGCAACTAGCATTTGTTTATGCTGATAACCCTTTTCTGAACACCACTCAAGCATTGGCAGGATATCCTGCATTTGAATGATTGCATCCGTTTTGATAACCGTGTACACATTCAGCTGGCTTTTAACCCGTTTTACTGGCGGCTGTGTAAAGATCCCTTTTTCTTCTGCCAAAAGCGTTTCTACAGAAAAACCAAATTCAGGCAGCTTTGTTTGGTTAGATAAATCAAAAAAAGCCGTACAGGAAAATAAATTCGGATGATCCATCACCTGCTCATAAATGCCTGATTGAACCAGCTCTAGGTTTAACTGGTCCTCAATCGAATAAGGATAAAAAGCATAATTAATATCAGGCAACAAGGTATAGGTTTGCTTATATTTCTCATATGTCGATTCTGCCAACAACGAGCGATCAATCTGATCAATCATGACGAGCTGTTCTTGAATATTCCTTTGAAGCTCCTCCTTTTTTCTTTGCAAGGCCTCTTTATTTTCCTGCAAGGAAGCTTCTTCCATGATATGATCCACTTCCTTGATAGAAAAATTAATGTTGCGCAGCTTCTTACAATCATAGAGTTTCTTTATATCAGACATTGAATATTCCCGATACGTGCTGTCCTCGATTCTTTTAGGAGAGATAATCTTTTTCTTTTCATAAAATCGAATAGCTTCTGGAGACATCCGCATAAGTTTAGAAATTAACCCTATTCTGACTTTTTCCGACATTCCTGCACTCCCTTTCAAAAGGATAGACTTCATTAGCAAGCTCATTTTCACTCAAAAGTTTAAGATATCATTATTTGTGTATTGTATCACATACATTGGGGTGAACCAGGGCTATCCGCATTCATATTCCACTATTTTAGATTCAAACATTGAGTGGGAGAGGAGGTTATATAATGATAATAAAATTTACATTCCACTATTTTAGATTCAAACGATATTTTACCTTTTGATTCGTTTTTCTTAATCACCATTTACATTCCACTATTTTAGATTCAAACTGAACTTTAGTTTCACCCGGCGGTGCTAAAAACCATTATTTACATTCCACTATTTTAGATTCAAACATAGTAAACCTTGTGTGTGAAACTTGATGTTGCTCGATTTACATTCCACTATTTTAGATTCAAACGCAGCAGTCGAACATCCGATTTTCCGTCCACCTCTATTTACATTCCACTATTTTAGATTCAAACACAAACGCATAAAGTTCTTTTGACAACTCTTCTTTATTTACATTCCACTATTTTAGATTCAAACATTAGGATCATTTCTCGCCTCTTCTAAAGCTTTTAATTTACATTCCACTATTTTAGATTCAAACATTAGGATCATTTCTCGCCTCTTCTAAAGCTTTTAATTTACATTCCACTATTTTAGATTCAAACGTTTACGAGTAGTTTCTTCTACTACCGCAATGACTTATTTACATTCCACTATTTTAGATTCAAACCCGCAGGGGTCTTTTCGATAAGCCTAATCATGTGCATTTACATTCCACTATTTTAGATTCAAACTAGTGTGTGTGTACAAGGATTGTTCTGATAGACTAAATTTACATTCCACTATTTTAGATTCAAACATATCTTCGATGATCGAATCCTTATCTTCGGTCCAAATTTACATTCCACTATTTTAGATTCAAACTGTGAATGACGCTGTTGCTCGTGGTAAGTTGATCGATTTACATTCCACTATTTTAGATTCAAACTGAGTCTCAATTAGCAAACTCTAAACTGTATCAACTATTTACATTCCACTATTTTAGATTCAAACAGCATTGAGTTCCGTGGGTGTTGAAGCCGAGGCCGGATTTACATTCCACTATTTTAGATTCAAACTGTGAATGACGCTGTTGCTCGTGGTAAGTTGATCGATTTACATTCCACTATTTTAGATTCAAACTGAGTCTCAATTAGCAAACTCTAAACTGTATCAACTATTTACATTCCACTATTTTAGATTCAAACAGCATTGAGTTCCGTGGGTGTTGAAGCCGAGGCCGGATTTACATTCCACTATTTTAGATTCAAACAATCTGTTTCTTTGTTTTGGTACTCAACAATTGTTGAATTTACATTCCACTATTTTAGATTCAAACTTGAGCCAGTCGAATCCTTCACAAGCCATTAAAGAATATTTACATTCCACTATTTTAGATTCAAACCATAACACAATATTTCCACAAGGTTATTCATATTGGATTTACATTCCACTATTTTAGATTCAAACATTGGAGCGTTCTATTACTTCGAACTGTTCGCTGTTATTTACATTCCACTATTTTAGATTCAAACGGCAATTCGAACACAGCTTGATTGTCATCGTTTAGAGATTTACATTCCACTATTTTAGATTCAAACCAAGTGGCAAGGCAAAGTACCAATGACGTTACAAATTTACATTCCACTATTTTAGATTCAAACTTGAAACAGCGATCCATTTTGTACACGTGGACTATGATTTACATTCCACTATTTTAGATTCAAACACAGCAAGGACATGCACCTGACCTATGACATTAATATTTACATTCCACTATTTTAGATTCAAACCAGATTATCTGTTAGGGCGAACTGACAATCCATACTCATTTACATTCCACTATTTTAGATTCAAACCTCACCATCGTAGTTTTTAATGAATTGACTATCGACATTTACATTCCACTATTTTAGATTCAAACTTGTTGAGCGTTACAGGAAAGCTTGCTAAAGGTACATTTACATTCCACTATTTTAGATTCAAACAATGAATTCAATTGACAAGGCTATTCGTAATTCTAAATTTACATTCCACTATTTTAGATTCAAACTTTATTAGTGAAACACAGATTATACATTGTAATTAATTTACATTCCACTATTTTAGATTCAAACTTACCTCCAAGTATTTGAATGAACGTCCATTTGAAAATTTACATTCCACTATTTTAGATTCAAACTTTAAGTTAAATATTAAATCGAAAGATGTAGAAGAATTTACATTCCACTATTTTAGATTCAAACACTTTTTATCTTAGAAATACACAATTGTGGCATTTATTTACATTCCACTATTTTAGATTCAAACATCGTACCTTGTTTTGTCAATATTGATATCGTCTCGATTTACATTCCACTATTTTAGATTCAAACGGTATGGTTCCCTTCAACCAATCTCAGTACGATGCACATTTACATTCCACTATTTTAGATTCAAACTTTATTAAATAATGCAATCTAGTTACCGAAACTATAATTTACATTCCACTATTTTAGATTCAAACAATAAGAAACACGATGATGCCAATCAAGTTTCAGTATTTACATTCCACTATTTTAGATTCAAACCACTTTGATGGGAAAAGATGGACAACCGGGAAATACATTTACATTCCACTATTTTAGATTCAAACCCATTTTCCGAATATCAAAGTAACCCTTGTCTGCTATTTACATTCCACTATTTTAGATTCAAACAATTTTCAAACAAAAAGCCGAACGAATTAACAGCAATTTACATTCCACTATTTTAGATTCAAACTTAAAACCGTTAGGAAATGATTCTAATTTTCCATCATTTACATTCCACTATTTTAGATTCAAACAAAAAAACGTGCATTTTGTCATTTGCTAAATCGTTTATTTACATTCCACTATTTTAGATTCAAACCTTCTAAACCGATAATACTTTTGACATGCGTCTCTATTTACATTCCACTATTTTAGATTCAAACCCTACTCTGATTATACGTACTCTTTAAGAGCAGCAGCATTTACATTCCACTATTTTAGATTCAAACGTGGGCCCTGTCGCCCCAGTATCTCCTTTTGGACCCTGATTTACATTCCACTATTTTAGATTCAAACCTGGATTAAAGAAAATCAATCAATAGTACAAGCTTTATTTACATTCCACTATTTTAGATTCAAACCTTTCTTGCAGTGAGTATTGATCACGTCTGCTTCAATTTACATTCCACTATTTTAGATTCAAACTAAATAAAGTAATTGTCTATCTGTTCCTCAATCAAATTTACATTCCACTATTTTAGATTCAAACACTTGTAAATACTTTGTCACAGTTCGTACCTCTTATTTACATTCCACTATTTTAGATTCAAACCATCATAGATAATGAATGTAGGGATGAACATGATAAAATTTACATTCCACTATTTTAGATTCAAACAATTTTGCCATCTACTTTTACAGGTAATCCATCCACATTTACATTCCACTATTTTAGATTCAAACCCCGCCTTGATTATATCTTATTCTAACAGCTTCAAAACAGCTATTTCTGTCGACCGACCAATTTTTAGTGTTCCGTAACATAAATATAACAACGATTTTTCCAAAAAGCTATTAGTACCAATAGAATTTTTGATCTGTCGTAACTAAGGGTTTTTCGTATAATTCATGGTCGACAGATATGAGCTGAGAATCAAAAGCTTTCTTCACTCTTCAAAAAAACAAAAGCGCTAATTCTTTTAGTTTGACTCGATAAATCTGATGTCTCCTTAAGGGTGACGCTTATAGCCATTAGCTACAATAGCCCACCTATAATCTGGTACAAACTTATTTAGTCATAAAATCTAATCCGAATTTTTGATCATAAACGTAATTGTCCTTCAATAAAACTTTTCTGTATTGTTTTTCTGTTATTGCGTTCATTGACAACAATTGATAGTACCTTCTTCCAGAAATAGCAATACCCTCGCCAACTAAGTCTTTGCCTTCTTGTTCTGCCAATGAAATATCTTCTTCCAAATAAATTTTTATTCGCATATCACTATTTCGAAAATACTTAGCCGCTTCATTCTTATTGTCAGCAATATTTTGGTAGGGCTCTTCTTCCAAAATAAGCATTTCTCCATCGATGGCTTGACGGTTTGTTAAACCAAAAATTTTGCGAATCTCTTTTTCAGCCTGTGCAAATTCACTTTCAAAGAATTGTTCGACTTTCTTTTGTTGGTAATAATCACTTAATAAGTCTTTACGATCGACCATGTCCAATAACCATGGTTCGTTTTTCTTCACTTTCTTTCGACCCTTTTTCAACAATTTACTTGTCTCATCCAATAATATCTGGTCATAAACGCTATAAGTTTTTGGTTTTAAAAGATAAAACAGCCCACCATCTGCTAGTTTTCCGCGACGATTGTTACGTCCCATTCGTTGAACCAAAGAATCCATAGGTGCTAAATCGGAAATAACAACTGGAAAATCGATGTCTAAGGCAATTTCGACGACCTGAGTGGTCAGCCAAATTTGTCCTTCTTGCTGCGTGATTTGACCATATAATCGTTTCGAATCGTTCTCTTTAAAACGACCATGTAAACATTGGACCGCTGTACCATCAGGTAATTCATTCTTCAATTTTTTGTAACAACGAATCACACTATCTACATCATTTAAAATGATCAGAACTTGTTGATTCTTGCTAAGAGCCTGCTGACTGATAGCAACAATCTCCATTTCCTCATGATCCATAGAAAGCTGAATCGTTTTCTCATCTCTCTTAACCGTATCGACCTGATGAATTCCTTCATAGTTAGACAGTTCTGCCAGTCTCTTTTTATAGGATGCTGGAAGAGTTGCGGTCATTAGATGAAATTTTGTATTTAGATGCTCCATAGCATAATCCATCAGCAAAATAAAAGCCAAAAACATTCGCGGACTCAATAGATGAATCTCGTCGACACAAATCCGCGCCTCTTTCATCACGGCTAGAACCTTCTCGTAAGCTGGATACTTGAACAAAGTCATAGCAATTTGGTCCACAGTAGCTAATAAATACGGCTTCGCAAAATTGCGTGCTAGTTCAATGTCATTGGCTGATAAAGATATTTCAGCAGCATCCTCGTCCTCTTTAGTCTGATAAAGATGTAACGTACCATGCAGCACGCCAACATTTTTTTGACCAAACTTTTCTACTGCTTCTTGGTAAAAGCTCATGGCACTAATCCGATTGGGAACTAGGTATAACTTTTTGGGCGCTGTCAAACGATCTGAGCAAATAGTTTTTCCAGCGCTGGTGAAGGCTTCTGTTATCACTAACGGCTGCTCTGCAAATTGGACTATTTCCTCTTGTAACACATTGAACTTGGCTTGAGCATTGCCAGTTCGATGTTGGATAAATGAAAGCAGTTTTTGATCTGTCTCAGCTTGCTCTTGCTGCGTAAAATAGTAATTAAAGGATTGTCCTTCTTGGCTGGAAGCTAAATGATCCAACAAATTGATGAAGCCTTTTACTTCGATATAAAGTTGATTCACTTTCTTTCTATTAGATGAAAGTTCGGCTTCTGTTAAATCCACCTGGTTCTGCTGGGCAAGTAAGTCAAAAGGTTCTTGAAAATCGCTGTAATATTCAAAGTTAATCTTTGATACCTCTTTAGGTAAAGACATTGACAACTCGTCGGCCAACACCTCTTCAATATCAGTAAAATCAAAGTTTTCCTGCTGACTTATAATATCCTGATAGATATCATAAAAAATCGCTTCTTCAACTGCTGTCTGTCTCACATCGTAATATTTACCAAAGCTGCCATGATGGTACATCACTGCCTTTAACAGTACTTGCTTTTCTAACCAGCTAAGATCCGTTCTATTCTGCAATGCAGAATAGAAAAAAGCTGGACTCAGCAAATTATGTTTCATCTCCTCTTTTTCAGGATTCGAACAAGTAATCAAAAAGGGGGCTGGAGATAATTCCCCATTTTCCATCATCCCCTGATAGATTTTATTCTGAAATTTACTATTTATCTTCCCTAGATCATGCCAAACACAGCCTTCTCGAATCATCTGCTTCTCTTTTTCCGGAAGCGTAATTGCAGATGTCATGATTTGGTCATAGCAATTCAGCAAGTCCTGCGTATGCTCCGCCAAAGTGCGGCTATTTTTGACTTTTCCAATAACTTTAGTTGACGACTTTGCTAATAAATATCGCTTCTTCACTTATCAATCACCTCACATCCATACAAAATATTCATTCTGTCCGTGGTAGTTGCAGTAGGCTAGTGTTTGATTCTCCGGATACAGGCCTTCATCTAAATAGACATAGTTCTTGATCTGGTATTCACGATCAATCTTCTCGGATTTGATGTCACGGTAAGTGTGTGCCAAACGAAAGATTGGTCCAGCATCTAGAATCTTATCCGAGGTAGTATCTGAAACTGGTAAATAGCATTTATCCAATTTGATTTTTTGCTGCAACAATTCAAGCAGCGGCATCCCCGGTTTGGTCTTCACATCTAAAAGAACCGGTTCAACTGGTACAAATTTACTAGTGCCGCTGCTCCGATCAATTTTTCCCAGCATAGCAAAATCTTCCTTACGGCCTAAAGAAAGATATCTTTGCGGATGTAGCAAATGCTGATGGACTCGCTGCAGTGTTTCATCACTACCGGTAATATAAATCGTTAACTCCAGCTCCCGCAAGACTTCCACATGCATAATTCGATTACCGACTATATTGTCCTTAAAATGACGGTAATTCCTGCTATCCGTTCCGTCTGTCAATTTTTCTCGCTTAAGAAAGGTCTGATATTCTTTCCAAAACGTACCGATCTCACCTCGTAAAAAATGGGTCTCTTTGGCAACAGATAAACCTGATATAGCGACTTGCAGCTCCTCGTCAAATCGTTCATCACATAAATAAGCCAGCATCCCAATGACAGTTGTTGGAGTCGGCAGCGGCAGCGTTCCAAGATAATTATCCTGAGAAAAACGAAAATCGCGAAAGTGAGCAGTTGGCTGATAAAGTTGGAATCGTAATGCTTTTGTCATTCCTATCCGCTCCTAATCTTTCAAATACCACTCATTGTCCTGAATGGCTAAGCGCTCCGCTAATTGTTGGATGGCTTGGACTGGTTTAGTTGAGATTGCCTCTTTGTCCACTAACAGATTTTTATCAGCAGCTTTGATTGTATCCTTTAATTGATAAGCTGCCTCAACCTCTTCAATAGCTGATAAATCGATTTTTAATTGTGTTTCTCCTTGCATCTCATTTAACCGAACTGCGTCCCAATAATAAGGGATCACTTTGTCAAAGGCACCTCCGAAAACAGCCAATGGCTTCAGCAAGACACGCTGATGCTTAATATCACGAGTCAAGATAGTTAGCGCGTTGAGAATGTCCTGAACCGCTTGCATTCTTAATTCATCTGGCATATATTTTCTTTCTGCTAATGGGACATAATGATATTTCCCATCTTTATTTTTAGCTACTTCACTCATACCTATTCGATCCAGCTCAATTGTTACTGTATAAGTATAGTAATCTCCGAAAACTTCTTCATTTGCCAAGGCTTGCGTTGTGGGCACTTCTTCATCTGGAATTATTTCTCCTTTTTCGCTAAACCGGTTCCGTTCTAAATCCAAGTTCAAAAAACCACGATTGGTAATTAGCTGGGTGTCTCCCCTATAGGGTGTCACCGAAACAAAAGGAATCACTCTCAATGGTGATGTTTTGGATACACCATCATTTGGCAGTAAAAAGCCAAAAACATCCGCTTCTAGGTTCTTTTCTGTCAAGTCCTCCACATTGTTGAAATACGAGTTGCTAGACTTAATCGTTAAGTCATTTAGTTTCCAGCCAAAATTTTCAAACAAACATTTCCGTAGCTCATAAGTGAAAGTAGCTACTGATGTCATCGCATGAATACCATCCTTAAAAAAGAACTTTTTAATCGGTGTATAGTTTCCAAAACCCTGATCATTTGATAAGGCAATTGGACTTTCTGTTAAAACAGTCAATGTGATACATGAAATCTTTTGCATAATAAAATCCCTCCATCGTGTTGATTTTTAATTTAATCTTCAGCTCTACCTAGACTTTACTCTATAAGTCTTTGTCTACTAATTCTTATCCTTTTTCTTCATTGCCAATAATCCTTGAATAATCTGGCCGACGTAATAATGATATTCTTTGCTAGAAGAATAAAGGATATCTTCTGTCAAACGTGTTGGCATATTACTGAAGCTTTCAGCTTTTCCTTTTTCTGTAGTAGTAAAATAAAGATGCAGCAAATCTTCATGCATTTTGGTACGATTATCATTTCTTAGCAGCTGAGTCAAACGAAAACCTAGACTTTTTCTATTTTCCATCTGAGAAAAACTATTACCAAAATGCCAGTACATCTTTCCGCGTTTTTTTATTTCTTCCATCATTGTATCTTGTACCTTCCCTTCTATCCTTTTAGTCAATAGTTCAATAAGAAAATCCCCTTGAACTTTGTAGTTATGCGCAATCATCTTTTCATCATCAGTGATAATATTATCCAACAAGGTTTGGTAAGCGCTATCGAAATTATCATTTGAAATATATCTTTTTAAATGGGTGATTAATTCATTTCTGTTCTTCAAACGATCTGGGAAGCTAAATTTATCTACCAAGTCCATCAAAATCAACTGCATTCTTAAACTCTCATAATCAATAATCTCCTCTGCCTCTAAAAGAATACCCTGATTCGCATGTGTAGTGACCTGGTAGAGCCGAATCTTTGAAGACCGTCCTAAACTCGCAACTTGGTAGTAAAAACCTTGCTTAGTATATGCATGTTTCTTCAATTGAATTTTGCGCTGCAACAGGTAGGTGATTTCGAGACTGTCAGTCATAACTATATATTGTGGTCTCTCCATTTTTACATAAAGCAAAAACAACAAATTAAAAAACTCACATTCAAAGCAAATCGCAGATGCTTGATTCATCCGACCGTAGTTCGAAAACGTATTATTCTCGCTGCCCTTAAAAGTGTACAGGTATTTTGAATCTGTACGGATTTCCCTTTTGTTTACCTTTATTTTCTCAATCGTCTCAATCGCATATTTATGGGTAATATCATAAAATGGTGCTATATTTTCTTGGCAAACGGAACAGCATGCCCCTCCCCCATACAGCTCGAGATGCTCAGGTTGTTTCAATAAAGTATCGAGAAAAAGCTGCAGCAGCTCATTCAAATTTCGGTGGAAATTAGCAACTGAGCCCGCATTTGCACCGAATTTTCCGCTATTTCGCAAATAAGGGAAAAATATTTTTTGGCTTTTATCAACGATTTTCTTTCTCTTCGCATCAGGGACCTTGCCCTCTTCAAGAAGTTCAACTAAACAGTCTTTAGATGCATCCTCCAATTTATCTAACAAATCATCTGATAGCTTTTCTACTGACAAATCCCGAACAAACGCTCGATAAAGTTGATCCACAATTCGTGCAAAAATTGCCTCTCGCAAATTATAGTTTTCTGGAATTTTGAAGCTTAAATGATTGCGATGCAGCTTCGGTTGAATACGATTCTCCTTATCAAGTTCTCTCAGCATCTGATAAAAGTACAGGATGCCTGTGTCACGGACTAACTCACCGTTTTTCAAAATATTAATCTGCATAGGCTGCCTCCTCGATTAGTTCCAACATGCCGAAACCCGAACCTGAGATCGAGCCAATTCCTTCCTTAAGGAAAAGGTTTAACAAATAAGGTTCTCCTTCTAAACGAAACGTTCCGAGACTCGCTTCAATGTATTTCTCATAATGCTGCACAACCGTTTTTTTCATTTTGATCGGGGTGAAAACAAGCGACTCTAAATCTTCTTTTAAACTATCACCATAGAAGTTTTTCCATTTGTATAATGTATTGGCCTTTAGGGTTGCTACGAATGCTTCTTCATTTTGACTGACTGAATAATACCAATCTTTCTTAGTTTCTCGATCATGATCTCTGGCAACAATGGGACTTATTGTCCGGAAAATCGCTGCATTTTTTCGAATCAGTGGTTGAGTGACAGGAACAACAGAAAGGACAGTCACTTTATTTTTAGCAAATGGCACCTCTTCCTCAATAAGGTTAGCAAAAGCATTTTGAAAAAGTACCGCTGTTTCAGCATCTCCTGTCGAAAAATTGAAAATCAATTCTTTACTAGGCACTATGATTTCTTCTTTTCCAAATACAGCGTTTTTCAAATAAACACTCCATGTATAATACTTTTGAACATTTTGATCAAAAAGCTCATGAAATTTTTGTTGATCCTGTTTCTCAATTGCCGTTTTGATCAGGCTTAAACAACTTCTCCGATAATTGATTGGTATGTTTTCATTTTCTAAAGAACACGTCATTTGTAATTGCACGATCTAACCTCCCTATTCTCATAATTTAGTAACGATCTCCTTCTTGTAAAGCTAGTAAATTGAAATTCCTTCCCTCTTATATTGCTCCTAACTTCTTCTCTAAAACAAAATTTTCACTAACTTTACAATCACCTTTGCATAAACGTCATTAGTGTTCGAATGACGAGTAAACACTTTCCTTAATATCTTCGTTCCTCTCCTATAATATTTTGTAGTCGTTCAGCAAGTTCTTGACGAGTAACAACTTAAAATGTATCTTATGATTGTTAAACCCTTAGACAGATAATTCAACTGAGAACACACTTTGTCATTTTTACCTTAAGAGACAGAATGAAACATGAACGTAAATAAGATTAACTGAGGCCGACAAAAAAACCGTTTTCTTTACTGTTTATTCTACAATATATAGCTCCTCCTGTATATAGTTATAAACAAAAAATATGAAAATTGAGTTCTTAAATCGACTTTGGTATAATTCGAACTGTCAGAATATAATCTAAAACAGTGAAGTATAAATGTATAAAGTTATAGTATTTTATGCTCTTAATCTAAAATAGTGTAATCCCATTTTAAATCAGCTTTTCTATTCTGTGATATCCTATACCCTCTATTTCTTGTTTTACAAAGATAGACCCTTTCTGAGGATGCGAGTATTCATAACCCGGCCTAAGTCCAAGCTGGTAAGCATTCCAGCTATAATCAGAAAGTAAAAGGATAAACAAAACACTCACCCTGTACAGAGCGAGTGTGGACGATCACTATCGAAATAGTTGGTATAAAGTCAACATGAAAAATAAGAACCTAAGCACTGTATCTCACAGTATTTAGGTTCTTATTTCTATTTTTGCAATCATTCAAATTAAGTTTCGTTTCACCATTTTTATCGGAACAACTCCGCCAAACTTCTATTGCTTCATCCCAAAAAGATCATCAACTCAATAACTACCAGCACACCAATCAACAACACCAACCCTAATGGATGGTAAGGATTGATCGCCCAACCGAGACCAAATGATTTCGGAATGACGATTGGTGCATACCTTCCGCTAATCTTATCGTCTTTCGGAATAATCAGAAAGAACCGCACGATCGAAAAGATAAACACGACAGCTACAATAAGCATTGGTATTATCTTTTGGTCGGAAAGCTCAGGTATTCGACTCATCACAAAAGCACAAACTACCGTCAGCAGCAACATCACCACAAACACTGTATCAAAGATTTTCCTGCGCTTGGTTCGTTGGATTAGTTCTGCATCTTTCTTCATCTTGTCCATTAATCGTTCATCACCCTTCAACAATTCGTCTAAGGAGAGTTGATAATACTCGCTAATTGAAATGATCATTGGAATGTCTGGAAAATTCCTTCCGACTTCCCAATTTGAGACTGTCTGCCGGGAGACATGAAGATAATCCGCCACCTCCTGTTGAGTCAATCCCAATGACAATCGTTGTGCTTTCAATTTTTCGCCTAGCAAAGCTTCGTCCTCCTAAATCAAAACTACTTGTTGATAAGATAAGTTACAAGCAAGATACCAAAGCACCGTAAAAAAGGCAAGCTCGAATGACAAGCATTACGATTAGATCAACGTTTCTAGTGATTAAAACGAACGAATCTTTTTATAAAAATCAGACCGTTAACACCCATTAACCCGTAGCCTCACCTAAGAAGCCAAACCAACAAAGCGGCTGCAAATGTATATGCAACCACTTCTTGTACTTTTTTCTCATGACGATCTAACTCTGCTTGGTCTGGCACTACAAAGCTGAAATAATCCAACCCCAAATCCTGCTCTGTGATTGCAGGAATATTGTTTCCTAACCAGATTTTAGACCCAATATGGTGATTCAGGATCATTTAGATAGAGGCTTCGCTGTAGCCATGATCACTCGTTTCAATCAAGAAGGCTTCAATCGTTAGATATGCTTTCGAATAATCGCTCAAAAAGCCAGTGAAATAAACGGATTACGTCATTTCACTGGCTTCTCTTCTAAAAACTCCTATCTTCTCCCTACCCCGCCAACTCATCAAACTGTGAGTTATACAGTGCAGCGTAATAGCCATCTTTGGCTAGTAATTCTTCGTGTATTCCTTGTTCCTGGATATCACCGTCTGAACTTCGTTAAAGGAGCGTTTTTTTCCCGTTACCCACATATCCTAATTGATCTAAAATATAGTAATAAGAGCTTTTAATCATATCGAGTTGCTCATCTCTTGGACATCGAAGTTCTCGATAATCCAAAATAGGAATTTTATGACGAAAAAGCTCTATTAAATAACTTTTATCCTTAATAAATAAAATGATATTTCCCTGACTATTTTTTTTCTTTATTTTTTGCAATTCCTTCAGATCTTCTTTTTTTGATAAGTCGGTGGTTAGAAAATAAATATTTCTTGTACTTATTAGAGCCATTCTAGGTTTAATATCTGTCAGTTTCTTACATACAATCATTTGCATGCTCAGCTTTTTATCAAAATCGGAGACAAATTTTCGAATGACTTTTTTTAGCCATTGTCGTCGAAAAAAATTAGGTTCTGATATAAAAATAGTAAACACCGGTTTCATTACATTCATCTCCTCTTTTGAATATACAGGATGATACCTCCTAAAATAAGTAAACTATAGCCAGCAGCTTGAAACACATTACGTTTCTCATAGGTGTCAGGTAAATTATCGCCATTTTTTTATTACTCCACTTTTGACCACTCGGCTTTTTTACATCTGTAGAAGTATTCTGTAAATCAGTATCTCGCTTGTACTGGAAACATTCAATTCAGTAAATAGACTAGTGATGCTAAAATAACCAGATCTGCTACTCCAATCCTTTTCTTCGTCTCTTCTATCTAACGGACAAATCTGTCTTAAGAAACAAGTCAAACAGCCTCGACAACTTTCAAGAGATTGTGTTATGCCGGTTTCTGCTGTGCTTCAATTTCAAAATAATCGCCTAATTCTTCTATTAATCGTGTTGTAACATCGATCAAGAAGCTTTTAGATTTCCTGATTCCGACAAAAGAGTAAACGTTCGGCTTATTTTCCATGTTGAATGACCTCTGATTTCTTCCAAACCTGAGCAAACACATGATAAAATCCGATAGATTCTAAAATGGTCAACCAGGTTTTTGGAAGGGGAGAGGTTGATGACAACAACTGAAAGTGCATACCCACCTGCGTCAATATACCAATGATTGTAAAACCTACCATAATTAGAATCAGCTTGATTAACACATCTTTTTCATAAGCTACTACTTCTCTTTTGTTTGAATTGAGCTTGTACACACCATAAATTAAGTTAACGATCAACGCTGCTCTTATGAGTACCCATACAATATTTATCATTATTTCTTCCCCACTTCTCTCTTTATTTTTACCGACTATAAATTAACATTTCATCGCGCTTACCACAGCACCAATTCCAATCCTAGCAATAAAACAAATAATGGATATTTCTAGTGAAAGCTGCCTGATCGTTCATTTTCCATCAATGCCAAAAACTTTTTTCAATTCCTTTCTCGAACCCTCAAGGGCCGTGACAAAAGCAGTATAATTCGCAACGTGAAAGCTAATACGTTCTGCTAACAATCGGGCTAAAACCGGATAATCTTCAAAAAATCGATAAGCCGTTTTGCTTGCCCCAAAGCGACGTTTCATACTATAGATGAAACGATCATTAGGTGTTTCTCCCTCAAAACACTGCAACTGCTTTTGCTGCTGTTGTAAAGAGAAAACAAATAGTTCTTCAGCCCACAATGATTTTCTTTCTAGCCATTTTGATACATTATCAGTAACATCTGACGAATATCCATTATTGTTTAAATGATCAATGCGTTCCTTAATTGATATAGCATAAACTAAATTGTTCGTCATTCTGTCTTCACGCTCCCTTTTAATGAACATTGAATCGTTCATTTATCTAACCCGTTTTGTTGATGGTTAAACTATACAACGCTCTGAAAAATAGTAATATGCGAATACCTTAAATGGTCGATATCTCACCTTGAATGAACTTTGTCTTTGTTAACAAATGCTGTTCATGGTGAAAAAACAACCGTTTACGGCATTCAACTTTCTATTTACTCCCTTTTACTTAAAATCTAAAACTTGAAACATAAAAATATACGCTAATCCTTACCATAAAAGGATTTTTT
>NZ_BJCC01000034.1 GCF_004309355.1 Enterococcus florum
AAGACGTTCAATACTCAAATTACGAGTTTTGAACGTCTTTTGTCTACAGTCTGAAACAGCTCATGACGAGCTGTTTTTCTGGTTAATCGACATAGTCTGTTTCTGTTTTGTTCAACCAAGCATAGCCCAAGCCCATTACCAACCCTCCACCGATAAAGTTTCCGATCAATGTGAAGAACAGATTATGAAGAATATTGGCTGAAGTCATTTCAGCGATCGTCCCATGGGAAGCAAAATAAGCGAGTGAAAATGCTGGGAAGTTCGCGATAACGTGCTCATAGCCCAAGAAAGCAAAGATAAAGATGATAAAAATGATAGCCATCACTTTCGCAGCGTCATCTTTCATGCGCATGCTGATCAGCACTGCAATATTTACTACGATATTGGCAAACATGCCTTCTACTAAAATCTGCAGCGTTGATTTCGTAAGCTTGCTTGCGATCCCAGTAAACATATAATTTCCCGGCTCAAGATGTCCAAAAGGTGCTGTTAATGAAAGGAGGTATCCGCAGATTACTCCGCCAATCAAATTAAAGAATATACAAGTGAATAATAATTTAACACCGAATGAAAGAGAGACCTTTTTCCGATATACGCCTACTGTCATGTACAACATATTCGAAGTTCCCAGCTCTGCATTCATAAAAAGAATCATGACCAGTGACCAGCTGAACATAAATGCATAGGCCATTTTTTCCAGTCCAGGAATCGCCTCTTGGGTGCGAATCGCAATATAAAACGCGATCGCTGTACCTAATGATAAAAATAAGCAGGCAAATACAGAACGAACTGCGTAGCGGGCAAAACTGCTTTCGATCAATTGTTTCTTTTTCATGATCGATTTATCCAATTGACTCATCAATGGAAAATACTTTCCTTGCACGTCTTCTTTTTCCATCTTTTGGGAAGCCTCCGTTACCTCTTCTGTTATTTCCATCGCCAAATTCGACTTCATTTGTTTCCTTCCTTCTCCTGATAGTAGGTCATAATTACTCGTATCATACAGTATTTTCAAAACATTTTCAATATTTTTTCACAGATAATTTTCTTAGAGATTTCTTTGAGAATGATGGTAAGAAGAGTTACCATAGACGTATGAATAAGTGAGGAGGAGCTTACATGGTGAAACAAGTATTGAAAGCAGAAGTGGAGTCGTTAGGGGGGTTGCAGTTGAAATGCTCAGCTCGCGGATTTGATTTTTTGATTGACGAACCGGAAAACGTCGGCGGCAGCAACCAGGCGATGAATCCTTTAGAAGCCCTGCTTTGTTCGTTAGGTGCCTGCAAAATGATGGTAGCTCGTTTCTTCTATCAGGCGCAGCAGATTAACCTTCATTCGATGAAAGTCGAAATGCTTGGAGAAATCGATTCCGAGCGTTTAAAAGGACTGGAAGGGATAAAAGTTGGTTTCTCGAAAATCACCACTCATTACACGATCAAAGCAGACAACACCGCGGAGGAAATTCAAGCCTTCATCTCTTTTATCGAACAAACCTGTCCGGTTAAAGATACAATCGTCAATACCCCTGAATTCGAGATCAAAATCGACGCTATCTAAAAAAACTGCAGGGATCAAATGATCTCTGCAGTTTCTCTTCAATTTATTCAACTGGCGGCAAAATCGCCATCAATCCTTTGCTCAACGCAATATAGATTGGCGAAGTCGGCGGAATCTCTTCGATTGGTTTTCTTGATCGAGAAGAATTAGCTGCCAAAGCTATCAGGCTGTCTGCCTTGAACAAGCTTACAAAATGTTGTGTAGACATCACTGTTGGAATCTCTGGTCCCAATTCCAAGCTGGTGATCAATTTTGTTTTTAACACGTCGTTCAATGTGAAAGACGTTTGCAGATCCGTCAATTCCGGACGCTTGTTTTCGGTCTTTTTCGCTTCATCGTATGTCGTCAATTTGTAGGCTTCAATGATCGCATTTAGTTTTTCTGCGTATTTTTTGTCCGTCGCATAACGACCTTGCAAGTGCTTGGTTGCATCTTTGTACGAATCAGCTTCCGACTTCCAGGCTGCTTTGTAGAAGTCCTTCTTGCCCTTAATCCCATCCTTCATCAACTTCGCATAATCTTCTAGAGACTCTTTGTAAGATGGGTACTTGCGAAATTCCGCTTTGATCTTGTACCCCTTGCCATCCTTGTCTTGTTCAGTCGTAGTAAAGGAAACACTTTGATTCTTATATTTCCCTTTGATCCCAAACAAATTATAATTTGGTTCAGCTGCTAACGAACTGTTGCCTGAGCTGCTTTCTAAAATTGCCTGCGCAATCATGACTGAGGCATAAATATCATTTTTTTGCCCAATTTCTCTTGATTGTTCCGCGATTTTCTCAATGAACTTGTCTGTCGACTGGTTTCGATTGACAATAAAAGGCTGGTCAGTACTGTATTTCCCAAATGCATTAGACAGGGATGCAGAAGCTGCTGGCAATCCAGAAATTCCTACACGCAATGCAAAGGTCGGACTGAAAGAACCGATGCTGCCGATCTTTACAACGTCTCCTGGTTGAGGTGCATGGATATATTGCCCATTTCCAATATAGATTGCCACATGAGTAGTGATGCTCGTTGGTGCGCCCCAGAACAGCAAGTCTCCTGGCTGTGCCGCGCTTAATGGAATCTGTGTCCCTGCGTATTGCTGGGTTCCTGTCCATCCGCCAATGTAATGACCTGTTGCTCGTGCGTAGACATAGTAAGCCAAGCCTGAACAATCGAAAGCATTAGGTCCTTTTGCTCCCCAAACATACGGCTTGCCCAAATGCTCGTAGGCTTCTTTTACGATGGCCGTTTGAACATCACTGCTAACGGTCGGCGTCTTTTGGTTAGAAGGCTCACGTACATCAGAAGGGGTGCCCGCTGGTTGACGATTG
Source organism: Enterococcus florum (assembly GCF_004309355.1). GTDB lineage: Bacteria > Bacillota > Bacilli > Lactobacillales > Enterococcaceae > Enterococcus_A > Enterococcus_A florum. The sequence goes on from NZ_BJCC01000034.1 coordinate 2,877, forward strand.
GTATCATTATTTGGGATCGTCGTAGACGGTTTGCTGTCATTTTTGTTGTCTTCTTTGGGTTTATCTGGCTTTGGTTTTGGTTTCGGCTCAGGTTCCGGTTTTGGATCTGGTTTGACTGGTGTCTTATCTTTTTCAAATACTGCTTTAAAGGAAACGTCCCCTTCCGGCATCTCGAAAGATTTGCCGTCGTTAGGCACTTCTTCATCCGTCACAGTATCCACAAAAGTTAGTTTTTTCAGCTTATATTGTTTAGCAGGCTTAACCGTAAAGGCTACCTCTTCCCCTGCTTCAATATCAGTGACCTTCTCTTTAAAGATCAGCTGGTTGCCTTCTTTGTCTTTATAGATCTTATCATCCATCACTTCATCATCAACAAGCAAAGAATAGGTCTTTTCCTCTGGCTCGCTAGAACTCGATGAGTCAGTCGTATCGGTGCTAGACTCCTGCTGTCCTGTAGACGAACTGCTGGTTTCGCTTGTTCTCGTATCTGAATCAGAAGAAGTGCGTTTTGATGACTCTGCAAACGGCAATGAAGGTTGCGTTGTCGTCGTTGAGATGGCGCTTTCTGAACCTGTTGAGTTTTCCTGGGCACCTGCCGCAAAAGCCTGATGAGTCGACAGCACGGCTGGGGCGATCAGCGCTCCAACGGTCATCAATCTCGCCAGTTGGTTATATTTCAAAATTGATCCCTCGTTTCGTGATAGTTTATCATAATTTTAATCACAGATATCAATCTAATAATAACACGTTTCATTTTGCTTGTCTAAAGAAAGTCGCATCAAGAATTCTCTTTTTTTTCGTTTTTTTTGAGAAACATCACAGCTTTACCGATTGATTAAAATTTCTTTCATCTTTTTTGCGGCTTCTCTTTCATAGTAATGTGTCAATCGAACGGTTCCTTGTTCCATCGTCTGCCAAATTTTATTTTTTCCCAGTTCGATCGTGTCACGCTGGTGATCCATTACTTCTTTGGCATAACCGAGAACCAGTTCAATCGCCTCCTTGGTCGGTCTGTCGCTTCGAAAATAAGCAGGACAAGACCTTAAAAATTCTGCAAGATCGCTGTTTTTTGAAATTTTCCAGTCCTCTACAAAATCATTTAATGCGTCGACTAAGTCCTTGGTTTCGATATCCCACAGCTTTACTGTGGCCGCTTTGTTCAACATATTACCCCGCCTTTTTTGTATTCGTTTACATATAGTATAAATACATTTGTTAGCAATCCCCTGAGAGTCCCCGAAAATTTCTATTAAAAGGTCCGGAATATTTCAACAGACCACCAACCTAAACCAATGATCTTGTGATTTAATTATTATTATTTAGGTCATCCTTAATCCTTTTTTTCTAACACTATTTTCGCTATACTCGAAATTATTAGTATTTGATAAGGGAAGTGCCGTATGTTAACTAGATTAATCCATTATGCAACAAAAAAAAGCAAGACCAATCAGCGAACGACTATCGGATTTCTGGCTGGAGTGCTCGGGCTGCTCTCAAACTTAGTTTTGTTTCTTTCAAAATTTTTTATAGGAACTTTTTCCGGCAGTGTGTCGATTATGGCAGACGCGATGAACAACCTCTCTGATACAGCCTCGTCTATTATTACTTTAGCTGGTTTTAAGATTGCTGGAAAACCTGCTGACAAAGACCACCCCTACGGACACGAACGATTTGAATATGTTAGCGGATTTGTTGTATCGATTTTGATTACGTATGTTGGATTTCGCTTTTTAGACAGCTCATTTGATAAAATCCTTCACCCTGCCAATGTTCGACTCTCTTCGATCGTGTACATCGTGCTGGTGTTATCGATTTTAATGAAATTTTGGCAAGGCAGTATGTATAAACGTTTAGGGGAAGCGATTCATTCGAATACTTTGTTTGCTACGGCTCAAGATAGCATGAACGATGTATATACTACGATCGCTGTATTGTTTTCAGCGATCGTTGAATGGTTGACCGGATGGCGGATCGATGGATACATTGGCTTTTTGATTGCGTTGTACATCATCTATTCCGGTATTAAAATGATCAAAGAATTTGTTGATGAATTGATGGGAATGCGTGCTCCAGAAGAGGAAATCCTCGCCATTAAGCACTTGCTGCGCCACTACCCCAATATTATCGGGTACCATGATTTGCTGATTCACAGCTATGGACCGAACAGCGTTTTTGCCTCGGTACACATTGAAGTGAATGAAGCTTGGAGCTTGTCTTACGCCCATGAGGTGATCGATCGAATCGAACAAGACGTGAAAGAAAATCTGGGGGTCGATCTAGTCTGTCATCTAGATCCTTACCCTATAGATGATGAAGAATTCAAGCGAGTTTCACCTAGGCTGAAGGGCCTGCTGCGTGAGATCCACCCTCATTTGCGAATGCACGACTTGCGGATCGATACAAGCACAAAGCCAGAAACTTTGGAATTCGATTTAGTGATTCCTGAGGAACTAAAACAGTCTGATCAAGAAATCTACGACCGTATCGTTCAAGGATACCAACAACTGAATGGACCGGTACAGTTCAAAATTACTTTTGACCGAACGTACTTACTCTAAACAAGCATGCCTGAAAATGGCATGCTTTTTAAAATGAGCGATAGACATATTGGTTTTTAGGCGCTGCAATTTTCTGTACGTTTTCTACTTCTACCGTAGGCAGCATTCGATGGAAAGGCGTAAAATATTCCGTTTCGATTGTGCCCTCCACCCTTAGCCACTGATTATTCCTGCTCGGTTCTGGCAATTTGACTTGAAGACCAAAGACGCCAGAATCTGCTACACAATGAATGATCCCAAAACGAAATAGAAAGTCATAGGTCTGCTGATCGTTGATGGTTTCGTAAACAAATCCCTCGTAAATAACCTTCTTCCCTACAAATGTATTGGGGTACGTGTAAATCAATTCCATAACCTCTAAATAATTCTCATCTGTGATCGTCAGAACTTGATCCTTTTGATATTTTTCCATCAATTGATCCATCTGATGCGCATAATCGGTTTGATTGTAATAGATGCTGGTATCTGGTTTTAAATATTGCGTGTTCATTTCCGGATCGCCGATAGATTCCTGACTTACAGGAAAACTAAATCCCTTTGCCTCTACGATTGTGGTATCCAAGCTGATCGTTGGGAAAAACATCCCAATGATCAACGGCAGACTCAACAAGACATAAGAAATCACGCGCTGATGCTTTTTTGTCAATCCATGATCACTGTGTTCGCTCACCTTATCTGCACTTGACCACGTTTTTAACTGGACCAGCGCCATTAATAAGGAAAGGCCCATCGTTAAATAAGTCAGATAGCGGTAATGAGTATTGATGTATTGATCCAATCTATTCGTTACCTGTAAAAACATCATTAATTCAAAATACCCTGATACGATCAAAAAACGAACCATTGATCTGCACCTGCCCTTCTAACAGAATGAATCCGAAACTAAATTAGGTATGCGTAAAACGCCACCACAAGCAAAATGATTGTTAGCAATTGAAGAATGAATGCTGCTTCAAAATGGTGCTTCATCATCATTAAATTCTTGATGTCAACCATCGGACCGAAAACCAAAAATCCAACGACCGAATTCATTCCAAACAGAGAAAGCAGCGAGGAACCGACAAACGCATCTGCTTCAGAACAAAGCGACATGGTAAAAGCCAGCATCAGCATGACGAGGATCGATAAAATTTTTGAAGAAGCCAGCCCCACCATCCACTGCGTAGGAAAATAAACCTGCATACCCGCAGCAATCAGCGCCCCCAGGATCAAGTAACGTCCCGTATCAAAAAATTCATCGATGCTGTGAATAAAGACAGACATAATAGGTGACTTTTCGGCATGGGCATGAGTATGCGAATGCCTTTTACGATCACTTTCTTTAAGAATGGGACCTTGATGAAGATAAGCGATCCATGTGCCAATGACCAAGGCCACCAGCAAACTGCCGCCCACTCGCAGCAAAGCGAGTTTCATACTATTGCCTAACGCTACAAATGTAGAAAAAAAAACGATTGGATTAATAATCGGTGCGGTAACCATAAAAGCAAAAGCAGTATGATTAGGCACACCCTTTTTGATAAATTGACTCACGATCGGGACGATTCCGCATTCACAAGACGGAAAGAAAAATCCTAATAATGACCCCACGATCACCGCCAAAAAACTATTTTTGGGAATTATTTTTTTTACTCGCTCAGCCGTCAAAAAAACGTGTAATGCACCTGAAATCAGGCAGCCCAATAAGACAAAAGGAATGGCTTCGATCACGATGGATAAAAAGATTGTACTAAGCTGTAAAACAGAGCTGGGAAGCAATTGAAACATAACAGTCCTCCTTTTTGCTTGTTTACTATATCGCTAGACCCCTTTTCAGACAAGCTGCTTTTAAAACAACGAAAAAAAATTTAAAAAGTTTTTATCATTTGAAAATAAAAAAAACACTTGTTGTTTTAGAATCCTTAAACACAAAAAAATAAAGTAAACTTTTTTAATTGAAGTTTACTTTATTTTTCCGGAATAATTGAATTTTTCGTTTTATCTCAATTGTGAAAATCAAACGAGAAAAATGCCGCAATCTCATTCTGTGTTCCAGCAGGTAGACTAAACTTTCGATTCATCGATTCTTACATAAATAAATTTTTTCGCTTAATACAAAAATACCGCATTTCAACGCTAAAAATCGAGAAAAAATGCCGCATGAAAAAAGATTGTGAAATTTTTTTTACAAAAAAACTCGTTGATCAACGACCAACGAGTTTTGAATCATTATTTTACAGCGTCTTTTAATTGTTTACCGGCTTTAAAAGCAGGTGATTTGCTTGCTGCAATCGTGATTTCTTCCCCAGTTTGCGGGTTGCGTCCTTTACGTGCTGCACGCTCACGTACTTCAAAGTTACCAAAACCAATGACTTGTACTTTCTCGCCATCTTTTAATGAAGATTGGATGCCGCCAAACAGTGCGTCAACCGCTGCAAGAGCGTCTTTTTTTGCCAAACCAGTTTTTTCTGCTACTTGTTCAACTAAACTTTGCTTATTGATCATGATATAGCCTCCGTTATTAATTAAAGTTTATTCCAAAGTATATTGTATTCGTTCTCTTATTGAAAGGCAACTGTTAAATCATAATATGGCTAATTTCTCACTTTTTTTCTTTTTTATTTTATTTAGGAACAAAAATAAAATAAAAATTTCTAAGTTTTTTTAAAACACTTCTGTTATTCCTTATTATCACAAGTTTTTATTTATAATAATTATCACTACCACTTAATAAAATAACGCAATGTTGCCTATTCTCATAAAGAGATAGTTGTTTTATCAATTCTTTCGCATTATATTAAATAAAAAAAATACCGGGGGAAGAGTATGAATTTACAAGGATTAATGAAAAAAGAAACGATTAGAAGAGTGACAATCATTGAAAGTTTATACTATTCGGAAAGCTTTCTATCTTCTGATCAACTAATAGATCAGCTTGATTGTTCACTGCCAGCACTGATCAACGATATTCGTTATCTAAATAATGATGATACACCATTACAAATTCGTAAACATAAGGGCTTGTATCATTTGGATTTTGATCCTGGCTCCTCCATCGACACCTATTATGCAGGTGTCTTGAATAAAGTTTTGGAGTTTCAAATCCTAGAAGGACTTTTTTTTGAACGCTTGACTTGCATTCAAAAATTTTCAGCTCAATTAAACTGCAGCTTTTCAAATTTGCAACGCTATTTGAAGAAAATCGATTCAGGGATTCAACAGTGGGATTTTCACATATACCACCGTCCGTTGCGTATTGAAGGCAATGAAGAGATGATTCGACAATTTTACTATCTTTTTTTCAAAGAAAAACGCATGCCCTTTAAAAATTACGGATTTTCTGAGAGATTGCTGCAAGGCGTAGACAAATTCATCCATTTATTGATGCAGGAAAACAATGTCACCAATAATATGAACACGCATTTCCAGTTGCTGCATCACTTTTTGATTGCTCTGCACCGCATCACAAAAGAGCATCATTTGGACACCCATTTGCCGAATTCAAGTGCAGTCAAGCTGGGATCCGAAATCGATCAATTCAACCTTCGATGTTTGATAGAGCGAGAACTAAAAATCCCCTTCACAGATCAACTGATGAAGGAATGTTTGTGGCCATTGCTATCGGACAAAATCGTATTGAATGCGGAGCAGCAGAATACTCAACGCAACAAAAATTTGTATTTGGCTGCCTTTTACCACACTCACCGTGAACTTGTTAGTCGGGTGAATGAGGAATTGGGCTATACTTTGTCGGAAAGTGAAGTCTCTGAGGCTTTACGCATCTTAGGAAACGATATTTATTTCTTTTATCCAAATCGGGAGCCCATCTCGATTCTGGCAGCCCCGAAAAAGTATATGATCACACTGCTTCGTATGAAGTACTCGCGAGCGATCTCAAAAATCGAAAGAATCGTTCAAACCTTTTTAGATACAAGCCACCTCCCTTACACGCAAGAGAGGAAAGACATTTATTGCTGCAGCTTGATTATTGGCATTCCACATCTATTGGAACGGTTGACCGTCCGAGAAAAGCCGTTGAAGGTGCTGCTGCTTTCTGACGCATCGCCGAAGCATGAGGTTCTTTGGGGGAGTATTTTAGAAAATTTTATTAAAGCTCCTTTGCATTACGAATATTTTGAAACACCCTTTTTAGAACCTGAAAAATTAGCTGCTGTAGCCAATAAATACGATCTGATAATCACAGATGTCACGATGCCTAAACTGGATACCAACACTGCAATCATTGCAGTCAACTCGTGCCCGACGCCCCAGGATCTGGTCGCGATCCAACAGTTTTTTGACAATATTGCTCCGGTTGAGCAGTGCCAGCTAGAGAGGTATGCATAAGATGAATCTGCGATGTCTATTAAAACGAGACAGTCAACGAAAGCTGCTGTTGATTGAATCCTTTTACCAATCAAAAAATCCAAAATCGACCGCCGAACTGCTGAAAATGCTGGATTGTACAGCGCCTGTTTTGGCAAGCGATATTCGATTGATCAACACACACGAATCCCACTATCATATTCATCGAGACGGTGGATATTGTTCCTTGGAAATATCGGATAATGCTAGTTTAGATGAGCTCTATGCTTCGCTGATCAGAAATTCATTCGCCTTTAAAGTGTTGGAGATGGTTTTTCAAGAGGATTGTATGTCCTTAGATGAGATGGCAAAACGCCTATATTGTAGTCTTTCCGCCGCCCAGACCCACTTTAAGGATCTAGAATCGGTGTTAAAGCACTGGAAAATGACGATCCACCGCAGACCTTTTCGAATTACTGGAGACGAAGCAACGGTAAGACACTTGTACTTTTTGCTGATATCTGAGAAAAAAATGACTTATGAAGAATCTGGTTTAAGCCCGGAATTATTCAAAGCGGGTGATGCACTCATCCATTCTTTGTTAAAAAACAATGGGTTCTCCTGTTCATTTGCTCAATATTGTCGAATCCATACCCTGTTTTATACAAGTTTGATACGAGTCAAACATCGTCATCGTTTTTCACAACGCTTTTTAAATTCTACCGCCATCGATCCGCCGGATGAAGAGTTGTGTCTCATTTTTTCCGCACTGCTTTACCAAGAATTGGGCGTGGTCTATACGGAGGATGTCATGAAAGAAAGTTTTTGGCTGCTTTATTCTGACATGCTGTTGTTAAGCAGAGAACAGACCCAACGGGCATTAACGACAAATTTTTCTTTAGCTTATCACTATGAATCACACATGGAGTTAGTCGATGAATTGAGTCTGATGCTCGTTAAACCCTTGACGGATGAAAAAAAGCATATGCTGACCTCTATCTTAATCAATCAGCACCTTTTTCATGTCGGCACCAAAGAATTTGTCAGTATGCTGCAAGACCGCAAACGCGATTGCTTGGCATTATTGGAATATTTTCATGCCAATTATGTTTTACGTATCCGTCAGGTCGTCGAAAAATTTATGGATGAATATCAGTGTTTTCAAGGCGATGAATTCATTGACAATTATGTCTATCAGATCATCGCGGCAATCCCTGCTTTCTTAAACGGCATGAAAAAAGTAACTAAGCCTGTGAATATCCTAATCATTGCCTCAGATTCTACGACGCAAGAATCTTTGCTTGTTGAGCTGATTCGCTTTTCTATCCGAGGAAATTATAAGATCCACCGCATTGATTTTAAGAAATTACAGAAAAAGAACTACCAAGATTTTTTTCCAGATTATGATTTGGTGATTTCGACTTCGACCTTCGATCTTCCTGATTTAAAGACTCCCTTCATCGGTGTTGAACTCTGTCCAAGTATCCATTCTTTAAACAAGATTCAGTCCATGGTTGACCAGATCGAACGTGAGAAAAACTTTTTTCCATTGAAAAAAGAACTTTACTAAAAAAGTTCTTTTTTATCAAATGTTCACATATTCATGAAAAGGAACACAATTCTTATTGTTTTTTCATTTTATTCTGTTCATCGATCATACGAAGTAGTTCTGTGTCCATTGATCGTTTTTCTTGTTTTAAGCTTTTTACCATCCGCTCGTATTTTTCGGGCGGGTTTTTTTTACGCATCAGATTCAATTGAATAAAGCAATAAGCTAAGACACCTAGCGACAATAGACTCAGTACCCCAAGGATCAGATTGAACTGACCTCTGGTAATCGCATAAATAAAAATAAACGCTCCGATCAGAAACCCCGACACTGAAAGCAAACCATGTCTGCCGCCGCCAAATAGAATCCGTCGAAATGTAGTCCCGTCTCTTAGTTCCTCATATCGTGTGATACGAGCCTCTAAAAAACTGATTTGTTCTTTTAATGTATCGATTTGTTTAGACTTGGGCATAACGGTCTCTCCTCTTTCTCATTTTATTATCGCTACTTTGAGGGAATTACGCAATTATTTTTTATTCATCAAAAGAGAATCTTTATTTCTTGTGGTAAAATCGTATTGTTCATTCATTCACAAATCACAGGTACTGGCAAAAAACTTATTTTTTCTTAACGATTTTTAATTGTCAGGAACGAATAATCTTGTACAATGAATTTAGAAAGCGCTTCCCGGCGTTTAAAGAAGGAGCACATCAAATGATTATTGGAATTGCAAAAGAAATTAAAAACAACGAGAATCGGGTGGCACTTCCACCCTCGGGCGTGTTTGATCTAGTCAGTCAAGGCCATCAAGTGCACGTTGAAACACAAGCCGGAGCCGGCTCTGCAATCCCGGACGAGGAATATGCTGAAGCAGGGGCAACAATCGTTCCAGACGCCTCTTCTGTCTGGGCCGCCGACATGGTTATGAAGGTCAAAGAGCCCTTGCCAGAAGAATATCGCTATTTTAGAAAAGATCTGCTTTTGTTTACCTACCTGCATCTAGCGGCGAACAAACCTCTGACAGAAGCGTTAGTCAAAAGCGGCGTAAATGCCATCGCTTATGAAAATGTGCAGCCAGCTGATCATTCCTTGCCGTTACTGGCACCAATGAGTGAAATTGCCGGCCGGATGGCTTCGCAAATTGGTGCAAACTACCTAGAACGCGTCAACGGCGGAAAAGGCATCCTGCTTTCTGGTGTCCCTGGCGTACGTCGTGGAAATGTTGTCGTTATTGGTGGCGGTGTCGTTGGGGCCAATGCAGCAAGTATCGCTATCGGACTTGGAGCCAATGTCACGATTTTGGATGTCAGCGTTCCTCGATTAAAAGAGCTGGACGTGATGTTTGGCAACTCGATCCAAACGATGCTATCCAACCGTTACAACATTCAAGAAGCCTTGAAGACGGCGGATTTAGTTGTCGGTGCTGTGTTAATCCCTGGACATAAAGCTCCGACCCTTGTAACGAAAGAAATGGTCAAAGGCATGCCTGATCATTCCGTGATCGTGGATGTAGCGATCGACCAAGGAGGAATCTTTGAAACAGTTGACAAGGTAACTACCCACGATGACCCTACTTATGTAAAAGAAGGTGTCGTCCATTATGCGGTAGCCAACATGCCAGGAGCTGTCCCTCAGACTGCAACCTACGCATTAAGCAACAGTACTTTAGCCTATGCAAGTCTCTTGGCAAACCATCCGCTAGACGAGGTGCTTAAAAACAATTTAGCTTTACGCCGAGGAGTGAATACCTTCAGTGGTCATCTAACACTTGAGGCAGTGGCAAAAGACCTGGAGATGCCGCACACGCCGATTGAAGAGTGTCTTCACTAAAAAATTTCTGTCAGTTGAAAGACTGGCAGTTTTTTTATTTAGCTAAATCTTCGGTAGTTGAGCCCCTGTTCGTTGAAATGTACTCACGTTGCTTGGTTAGCTGAGGTATAATAATACTACGGAATGGAGGTTATTTATGAAATTTAAAGACTACCAATACCAGCGTCCAAATTTTGAATCTTATCAAACTGATTTTCAAACAGCGCTGCATCAATTTGAAGCAGCAGAATCTATTGAAGAAACTAAAATACCGCTTGAAAAGTTGAATCATCTGAGACGCAACGCGGATACGATGGCCAAGCTTAGTTACATCCGTCATTCTATCAATACAAAAGATGCCTTTTATAAAAAAGAGAATGCATATTGGGACAACCAACAGCCTTTATATGACCATTTACACAACCAGTTCTATCGAGCGTTATTGGATTCCCCTTTTCAAACGGAGCTGAGAAAAATATTTCCTGAAACACTTTTTCTGCTGGCAAAAGACCAATTACGTTTGTTAGATGACTCCGTTTTGGCTTATAAACAGGAGGAAAATGAGTGGATCAGTCAATACATTCAATTAGTCGCCTCTGCAGACTTATTGTTCAATGGACGTAAACATACACTTTCAGAGTTGATGGCCTATTTCACCTCACCCGATCGCTTCACCAGACGCAAAGCCCAAAAAGTATACGAGGGTTTTTTTATCAAACATGAGCAACGCTTTGACGAGATCTTCGACCACTTAGTAACTGTTCGAACCAAAATGGCCAGAAAATTAGGCTTTGAAAACTATGTCGCTTACGGCGATATCGCGATGAACCGCTGGAGCTACAATCGGGAGCAGATTCGCAGGTTTCGCCAGTTCATTTTAGATGAAGTCGTTCCACAGACTCAGCGGCTTTATAAGCGGCAAGCCGAACGGTTAGGGGTGAAGGATTTCACCTATTACGACCTACCAGTGTTTTTCTCTGAAGGCAATCCTCGCCCTACGGGTAACGCCGAAGAATTGGTTCAAAAAGCTGCTGACATGTACCACCAACTGTCTGAGCAAACAGGACAATTCTTTGAGATTTTAAAAGAAGATCAGTTGATGGATTTAAAAAGTCGTCCTGGAAAACAGAGCGGCGGCTACTGCGAGTTTATCGATGCCTATCGTGTACCGTTCATCTTCGCCAATTTCAACCAGACTTCGGATGATGTGGATGTACTGACTCACGAAACCGGTCACGCTTTCCAAGTTTATCTTTCTCGCTGGATTAATGAGCCTGAACTGACCTTTCCAACGTCAGATACTGCAGAGATTCATTCCATGAGTATGGAATTTTTGACCTGGCCTTGGATGAATGAATTTTTTGGTGAAAAGGAACAGCAATACCGCTTTGCGCACCTGAGCAGTGCGCTGCAATTTTTGCCTTACGGCGCGCTAGTCGATCATTTTCAAGAAGAGGTTTACACACATCCAGAATGGACTCCGCGACAACGCAAAGCCTGCTGGCGCAGCTTAGAAAAACAATATTGTCCAGAAAAATGCTATCGGCAATCTCCAGCATTAGAAAGAGGTATTTATTGGTTTAGACAGGGACATATTTTTGAAGTGCCGTTTTATTACATCGATTATACGTTGGCCCAGGTTTGTGCCTTTCAATTTTGGGATCGGGCCATTATTCAGAAGGATTCTGCTTATTGGGAGGATTATTTAGCAATTTGTCAGATCGGCGGAACAGCGACCTTTTTAGAGACGGTCCGATTGGCTCATCTGGATTCTCCTTTTGATACCCAAGCGATGAAGGCTGTGATTCAGCAAGTCATGAATTATTTGAATCAGCAATCTGAGGAGGAACTTCTTAGATAAATTGGTTGCTTCTTCTAGGGAGCAGCCTTTTTGCCGTGCTTTTAAAACTTTGACAATCCCACTTATTTCTTTTGCGATATTTTTATTATGTATTTTACAATGTAAAAAAACTCCTGAATCCAGGAGTCACTTAATTATTTTTTGGGCATGACAATCAACCGATCTTTCGTAAGTGCACGAATCGTGATTGGTCGAGAATAAAAGCTGGTCAAATTTTCTTCGGTGATCAATGCTTCTCTAGTTCCTTTTTTGAAAATTTTTCCATCCTTGACCATCAGCACGTGCGTGATCAATGGCAAGATTTCTTCGGTATGATGCGTGACATAAAGCAGGCTTGGTGCTCCTTTTCCTTGCTTGATCTGTTGGATTCGTTCCAGCAGATCCTCGCGTGCAAACAAATCCAATCCCGTGCAGGGCTCGTCAAGTATCAGCAATTCCGGCTTAGCCATCAAAGCTCTAGCAATCAAAACGACCTGCCGTTCCCCTTGCGACAGTACTTGATACGGCTTTCCGATCAAATCTTTGCCGCTTAAAGAGGACAAAAGCTGCTTAGCCTCTTCCATGTCTTCTTTTTGATATTGCTGATAGATCCCGATACTGGCGAATTTACCGGAAAGGACGATTCGTTCAGCTTCTTCCGTTTGCTGAAAACGATATTGCAGCAAATTGCTGACCCAGCCGATGCGTTTGGTCAAATCGGGAATGGAGGTTTTGCCGAAAATCTGGTTTAAAACCGTCAGTTTGCCCCTTGTTGGCCACATGTTGCCAGAGATCAATTGTAACAACAGCGTCTTTCCTGCGCCGTTCAAGCCGAGCAGCGCCCAATCTTCCCCTTCCTCGATCTGCCAATTGATCGAATCCAGCAATTTCTTTTTTTGGCGAATCAAGGAAACCTCTTCAAATGTTAAAATGGCCATCACTGTTCCTCCTTCGTAAATAAACAATCATTTTTGTTATCATACCAAAGTTTGACGAGGTTGTGGACAGAAACTCTGATATAATTTATCTCAGAGAAAGGAATGATAAGAATGAATGTAGACATTTCCAGCAGTACCTTTGCACCAATCGCAAAGATCACGCTGCAGCAAAACGAACAGATTCGACTTGAGCCGGGAGCGATGGTTTATGAACAAGGGGAGATCAACCTTGAAGGGCATATGAATGCGAATGGTAAGAAAGGTTTAGGCGGCGCATTAAGTGCATTAGGCCGGTCCATGACCAGCGGTGAAAGCTTTTTTATCAGCTCCGCAACCGCCCTGTCACAAAATGCTGTTCTTGCAGTGGCTCCGCCAACTTTAGGCAAGATCTTTTCACTTGATATTGGACAAGAGCATTGGCGGTTGAATACAGGAGCCTTCTTGGCCTGTGAATCAAGCGTGGCCTATAACATGGTCCGTCAAAAATTATCGGGCGCTTTGTTCGGTGGTACCGGCGGATTGTTTGTCATGGAAACCTCTGGAAGCGGGACTCTTTTAGCCTCTGCCTTTGGCGACATCGAAAAGCTTACCTTGGATGGTTCAGCTCCCGTCGTTGTTGACAACCAACATGTGATTGCTTGGTCGAGTTCACTGGATTATGACATCAAGGTCGCTTCCGGCATCTTTGGATTTACTACCGGGGAAGGCATCGTCAACGAGTTTCATGGTGTCGGTACTATCTATCTTCAAACTAGAAATCTGGAAAATTTTGCCAATCAAATCACCCCTTTCGTCCCTGAAAAACGATAGGGTTTTCATTAAGATTCAAACTACGGATTGTATCTGTGGGAAATAACAGGTAAAATATGGGAGAATCTTTTTGAGAAAGCTGGTTTGTATGACTGAGAACAATGATTTTGAGACAAAAATTTACAAGGGCGAGCCTCCGCTTTCCCGAATGAGTTTATACCATAAAAAAGAACAACTGCAAAAACATGCCCCGGAAACTTCAGTAAAAAAAGAAGCCTCCGCGCAGGAAAAGATGGTGCAAAGTACGGTTTGGCTGACAGTCGGCAATATTTTTTCACGCTTGCTGGGGGCTGTTTATATCATTCCATGGTACATGTGGATGCAGCCTCATGGAGAGGCCGCCAATGTTTTGTACGGCAAGGGCTACAATGTGTACGCCTTGTTTTTGATGATCTCTACTGCAGGGATTCCTGCAGCAGTAGCCAAGCAGACCGCGCGCTATAACTCGATGAACGAATATGGCTTAAGCAAAAAGCTGCTGTTTTATACCTTGCGGATCATGCTGGCGGGCGGGATCCTCTGCGCAGCCATTATGTTTTTCGGTGCGCCGCTGTTGTCCCAGGGCAATCCCGATCTTGTGCCGGTGATGCGTTCATTAAGTGTAGTTTTGCTGATTTTTCCAATGATGAGTGTGATCCGCGGCTTCTTCCAAGGAAACAGCGAAATGAAGCCTTACGCGATGTCGCAAATTTTAGAACAGGTCGCGCGAGTGTTTTACATGCTGGCTTCGGCGTTCATCATCATGCGTATCAACAATGGCAGCTACAAAACCGCCGTCGTTCATTCGACATTTGCAGCCTTTGTGGGCGTGGCTGTAGCTATGGCTGTGCTGCTGTACTCTTTATTCAAACAAAAAGAACGTTTTCGTGTTTTAGAAAACCACAGCAATAACCAAGTCTCCTTTTCCGGAGGTCAGCTGGTCATGCAAATGGTTATGCAGGCCATCCCGTTTATTGTTGTGGGTAGCGGGATCAGCATTTATAAACTGATCGACCAGTACACCTTTGAACCGATCATGCAATGGATAACAAATAATTCGCCTGAACGCAATGCTGAACTGTTTGCCTTCATTTCACCCAATCCGGATAAATTAACGATGGTGGTGATTGCTTTAGGAACAGCGATGGCAACTGCTGGTCTGCCTTTGATCACTGAGCGATTTACGAAAAAGGATTTTGCTGGTTTGGCTAGTTTGGCTTCTAACAATTTCCAGCTGTTTTTCTTTGCGATGATGCCGGCAACCATTGGGATGATCGTTTTGTCTTACCCGTTGAACACATTGTTTTATCGGCCGAATGCAGAGGCTTCTCAGCTGCTGGCCTTTTCCTGTGTCGTAGGGATCATGATGGGGTTATTCATGGTTTGTTCGATGATGCTTCAAGGGTTGGATGGCAACCGTTTGACAGTGGGGCTTTTAGCTATTGGGATGGTCGTCAAATTGGTCGCTCAAGTGCCATTGACATTTATCTTTAAAGCTTATGGACCATTGCTATCTACGTTTATTGGTCTGTTGTGCTCCAATCTCTTTATCCTAGATCGCATTCACAACATCACAGGTTTTCCGATGCGTAAGACCCTTCTTTCGATCGGCAAGATCACCGGGATGTCGCTTGTGATGGGCGTCGTCGCTTTTCTTGTAAAACTTGCTGCTCAAATCGTTTTGAGCCCTGATTCCAAAACGCAATCATTGGTGATCATTTTGATCGTAGCTGTCTTTGGCGGACTGACCTACATGTTCTTAGCTTTAAAAACCCGAATCGCCGATCAGCTGCTGGGGGCTCGAGTAGAAGGTCTGCGCCGCAAATTGCGAATTCGCTAAAACGTTTGACCCCAAAAAAGTGGCACTGCAAACAACCTCGCAGTGCCACTTTTTTAGTCTGAAATCATCGCATAAATGGGTGTTCTATTTAATGCTGTTAAATAACGCTGAAAATCTCCAAAGGCCAGGACCAAGGTTGCCGTATTTGTATTGGGATGAAAGCCAATATTGGCCTGCTGGTCAATCGACAGGTCGATAACAACAGTGACCTTTCTCTTATCGTCATGAGGCAACGCTAAAGGAGTGACCGAACCTGGCGTCAATCCCAGCAGCGCCATCAGCTCATCTGCTGAAGCGAAAGACAGTTGTTTTTCACCCAAAGCCTGTGCTAAAGCCTTGATATTCAACCGCTTTTCACTAGGACAGATGACAAAATAAAACCGGCCGCTCTTTTTGGATTTCATCAAAAGATTTTTGACCTCTGTGCCGTTAATGCTAAAATCGATCTCCGCTACTGTGTAAACAGCTTGATGCGCCACCTTCTCATAAGGGATGTTTAGTTCTTCCAATAGTGGATACACTTCTTGCTCCGTTGCCTGTTTCATTTAATCCTCCTCCAAAAAACCTTGCTCCATGATCGCCAATGTTGTCTTCAGCTTTTTTATCCAAGGATCCAGATCCTCCATCGTCGTCCATTCAGGATGTTTAGCCATTTCCTCTTGAAGCGATGCTTGCTCGCCGCGCAAAACCATAGTGATCGCTCGCAGCACTTCTTCTTTAGTAAAGGCTGCTTTGATTGCCACGTTGTCCAGCCAGGAATCCAGCAATTGGCGAGTCACATCGTATTCAAGCCACTCTTTTTGATTCAGCTCTTCCTGGAATTCCTTCGGCAGTCCGTTGCGATCCTGCATCGTGCGAAAAACAAATTTCGTTTCAATCGGATACTCTATTTGGATCGTCAGTTTGTATTTCATGGCGTTGACCACCATGTCTTTTAGATCCGTCGAATTCAACCAGACAGCATGATCCAACAGTCCGTTAAAAAAATTCAGGACATATTCATAAGCGGCTAGAAACAAGCCCTTTTTGCTTGAATAATAATGAAAAATTAAGCCTTTGGAAACACCTGCTGCTTTCGCAATATCCTCGGTTTTAGCCGCTTGAATCCCCTTTTCGCCAAACAAAACGATGCTCGCCTGTAAAATGGCTTTTTCCTTCTCGGGATCTTTGACTATTTTTCTCAATCGTACCCCTCCTATACGTCTCTTTGATTATACCCAAAAATTCCTAGGGATGTCAGAACAATCGAAAGAGCGATCATTGCCACTAACCAATGCAAGGATAAAGAACCGACAGGCACTTTGTCTGTCCAACCTAATGGAGAAAGTTTTTGCCAGTCATCTGAAAGATTCAGCAACGGCGAAAAATAGCGGCCTGCAAAGCCAATCGCTAAATACCCCCAAAAGAGCATCGTTCCTCTTGGCAAAATCCCTACCAAAAAGGCGGCCAGCCCTAAGAAAGACAACACAACCAAGCAATTGACCCCAAAAGTTTGCCAGTAATAGCCAATGTCCAGCGAGTACGCTAATGCTTGTTCTCCCGCCAACGCCATGCCTAGTATTGAAGCACCAAGCACTAGCAAAGCACCCACGGCAGCTACGATATAATGACTTAAAAAAAGCTGAGTCCTTGAGACAGCTTTAACATGAAGCAGCTCCAAGTATCCTTTTTCTTCATTCTTTTTGAGAGAAAAAATAATCATCGCCCCGCATAGGACTGCCATCAGACTGAAGATGACACCTAAAATGTTGATATAATTTAAAACGATCGTTCGGTTGGCATTGTTGACGGCACTGACACCTAAAACGGCCTCATAGGTTGGATTGACCTTCAATATATCACCTACACTGTTAAAGACGGAGCCATAGCCCGCGCCTAATACCAGTGAACCAACGATCCAACCGATCAATCCATTTCGTTCGATACGAACCTGCAACGCTAGCGTACTCCGCAGCCAGCCGCGTGCTGTTTTCCTGCCGCTGCGAATCGGCAACAGACCGCTGCCTAAATCACGAGAACGAATGGTTACAAACATGCCGACGAAAAGCAGCAGGCTGCTCGCTCCAAGTAAAGCGACTGACCGCCAGTCATTTTCTTGGTACACCCCTGCCTTCGTCAGCCAACCAAAGGGAGAAAGCCAGGAATAATCCGGATCAGTCACATCAGTAATCATTCGAACGACATAGGTGACAGCGAAAACCAAATAGCTGAGCAGATAACTTTGACGACTGTCATTGCCGATCTGAGCTGCCAGCAGACCTACAAAGCCATACAATATTCCTATAACGACCAGCAATACCGCAAACAGACTGTCACCAGCTAAACTGCTGTCCTGCAAGTCAGCAACCCGCAGCGAAAGAAAATAGAAGCCTCCCAGTAATCCATTGACGATCACTAATTCCAAGATTCCCGCAGTCAACGGCGCATGTTTCCCGACAGCCTTCGAACGAACCAGCTCTAAAATCCCGCTGTCTTCCTGCTTTCGGGTACTGCCGATCGCCAGTTGAATATTCAGGATAACTACAAAGATGCCCATGAATATCAGCATCATTGCGGCCAACAAGCCAGCCGTTGTAGACAATTGCTGATCGCTGAAAGCACCAAATAGGGTCACCATCGCCGGCGAGCGCATCATTTCCTTGATTGCTGCAATTTCATCTGCCGTACCAAAAAGGTCATTGAAATACAGTGCGATTCCGGCAAACAGCCCTACCAATAAAACCAGCCAAATCAAAATCAATACTCGGTTTTGCTTCAGATTGGCCTTCAACAGGATGCCTGCTCCTTTATTCATGCTGTGCACTCCCATCTTTGTAGTAGCTCAAGAAAAGATCTTCAAGTGTCGGTGGTGTGCTTTGCAAGGAAAGAATCATTTTTTTCGACAACAACGTCATCGTTTCAGCTAATCTGTCCTGTTCAACAAAAAAATGAGCCCGATGATCCGTCTCAAGAACAAGCTGATGAATCCAAGAACATTCTTCAAGATCCCGCAGCGCCTCTTGCGTTTCCACCGTGATTTCCAACCGCGTTAGATGACGCATCTCTGTCAGATTGCCCTGTTCGATGATGCTTCCCTCGCGAATAACGACGATTCGATCGCACATTTTTTCGACCTCCGAAAGGATGTGGCTGGAAAGCAACACACTTTTCCCGCTTTCCTTCAAACGCAGAACCTCTGTTTGAAAGGCTTGTTCATTTAGAGGGTCTAAGCCTGACGTCGGTTCATCGAAAATATACACGTCAGCCTCTTGGGACAAGGCAGCGATCAGCGCGACCTTTTGCCGATTGCCCTTTGAATAGGTGCGTGCCTTTTTACTTGTGTCCAGCTGAAACAGTTTGATCAAACGTTCAGTTTCTGGGCTCCGCTGTTGCTGGTTTAGACGCAGCAGCAGGTCAATGATTTCTCCTCCAGTCAAATTAGGCCAAAGAAAGACATCTCCAGGTACGTAAGCAATCCCTTTGTGAATCGCCACATCTTCTTTCCATACGTCCTGACCGAAAATTTTGGCTTCTCCACTGTTGATCTTGAGCATGCCCAACAGCACTCGGATCGTCGTGGACTTCCCAGCACCGTTCGGACCGATAAATCCTAAGATTTCACCTTTGTTCACAGTAAAACTGACATCCTTCAACGCCTCAAACTTACCAAATCGCTTCTTTACCTGGTTTAATACGATCACTGCTTCTTCCATTTTACCGCCTCCATTGACTCATCAGTCAATATAAGTGTACTCCCGATTGACTGGTGAGTCAATAGAAAATCGTACCGCCTCTTCACTTGACTTCCTCACGCAGTAATTTGAACATCATCTTTAAGTCTCCCTGTCCAAGTGGATCATCCGGGCGTATCGTCACAATCAAAAGCCGATAACTCTGAGTCATCTCACAAGTTATCGGCTCTGCTTCTTAACATCTAGGCCTGTAATAGAGGACTAAATTCATTTTTTGGTACATTGTCGAGTATTTCTTTTTGCGCTCCGCATAGAACAATGGAAAGTTTTGAAGTTTAGGTTCATCCTGCATTTTTATTCTGGCATACAGAACACAGGATCGATGCGTCATTATTTGGTCTAGGCAACAATTAAAGGCTTATTTCGTAACCCATTCAATGGGTTTGCCTGCTTCTATTGTTCCGGGGCCAACAGGAGTAATGTCTCCTGTTTCCGGATTGGTCGGCTGATCAATGTAGTACATATACCCCTTCTTTCCATACCTTCCCAGTTTGGTTTGGTCGTAGTAGTCACTATCCATGCAAATATTGACCGCTCTTACGGCAATTGCTACTTCATTACTGCCCTCAAAAAGTGCCTGTTCCCATAAATATTCACACTCAATATTCAAAAAGCACTCTTTGATTTGCGGCGCATGAACCTTGGCAGCTTTCTCTACCGTAAGCCCCGAAGCGGTGATTTCGTCTGTTTCAAACTGGTTATTCCCAATCGTTTTAACACAGCGATCATACCTATCGATTGAAGGAAAGTTCAATACGCAGGCTTTCGTTTCTTTCAGGGATTGATACATATGCCCGTCTTTATTGACTTTTCCCAATATACAGATAAAGTTTTCCAAGCCACTTCCCATAAAACTAGACCAAGAGTGCAGACAAGCATTTTCCTTGCCATTGGATTTCCAACCAGTCACTACAAAAACCAATTGCGGCATGGATGTAACAAAATCATACCAAGACAAGTTGCCGCAACATGCTGCGTATTGTTCAATCTCATATCCAGCAAGCTGCTCAGGTCTATCAAACATTGAAATTTCTTTTTTCATAACAAAAGCCCCCTTCGATTTTAGGTAGTTTTAGCTTAGCATGAGGAAGACGACACCTGTATGTCCTATTACTCATAGTGAGCGAACATATTTTTTGCATGTTGGCGGATGCTATCAACTAAGTCTTGCGGCTCTATAACCTTTACGGCATCACCATAACTTAGTACCCATTGCAGTAAGTAGCTGTAATTAGTAAACACGTTTTCAAACCGTAATTTGCCGGATTGATCATCAAAGGTTACACATTCAAGCCCATACTCATCAATCAGTCGATATTTTACGTGCATGTCAAAAAGCGCGACTAGCTTGATATCGTCGCGCCAAATAGATGCGTCAAAATCAAGTGCCTTTTCTGAAATATACCTTTCCTCATAACTGGTTTTTAGCTTTTGCAACTCACTTAGACGATTCAGTTTGAAAAGTCTAAAATCTTGTTTGGCAAGACAGTAGCCATAAACGTACCAGGCAAACCACCTAAACATAATAAAATAAGGCTCAATAATGCGTTCGCTTTCTCCCTTTTCAGAATAATAGTGGAATGAAATGAGTTCCCGATGGGTAATCGCCATTTTTATCACGTCAAATTTTTCTGACAAGCTCTCTTGATAAAATGAAGTTAAATCAATCACCACTCTATTTCGATCGTCCAGGATACTCCCCTTTTCACTCGTGAGCTTTTCCATCAAACGTTGAGTAACACTGTATTTTGAAATAGTATCGATGCTTTTAAGCCCCATAAAAATGGCACTCACTTCTTTTTCTGTCAATAATGTTTTATCAATTTTGTACCCTTCGGCAATGGATAGTCCTCCCCCATATCCTTGCATGGATACAACAGGAATGCCAGCTTTACAGATCGTTTCAATATCCCGTTGGATCGTCCGCTTTGAAACCTCAAACCGCTCTGCTAATTGTGATGTTGTAACTTTCTCCTTTTGCAACAGAATTGTAATAATTCCGATTAGACGGTCTATTTTCATCTACTCACCTCACGAACGATTGTATTCTTTTTATTGATCGATTTTCTCTAATGCCTGCGCTAAGTCGCCAAGCAAATCTTCTGTCTCTTCAATCCCTACGGATAAGCGAAGCAGCCCTTCTGTGACGCCCTGCTTCTCCCGTTCTTCCTTTGGTACACACGCGTGACTCATGGTGACTGGATAAGAAAGAATCGATTCTACACCACCTAAACTGACTGCAGCAATGGGCAGCTTCACTGCATCCGCAAACGAGTAAACAGCCTGTTGATTGGCCAACTCAAATGACAGAACAGCGCCACCATTTTTCGCTTGCTTTTGATGGATCGCGTATCCAGGATGACTCGGCAGCCCGGGATAATACACGTTTCTCACCTGTGGTTGCTTTGCCAAGAAATGACTGATTGCTTCAGCGCTCTGACAACTTTGCTGCATTCGCAGACCTAATGTCTTCATTCCTCGCATAATTAGCCAACAATCCTCCACCCCTAACATGCTGCCGAGCACTTTCTGCTGCAACTTGATTTGCTCCGCCCATTCTGGATCATCAGTCACGACTAAACCTGCCACCACATCACTATGACCGTTGATAAATTTAGTAGCACTGTGGATCACAAGATCGACTCCTAGCTCCAACGGTTTTTGCAGCAGCGGCGTCATAAACGTATTGTCGATAATCGTGGTCAGCTGGCTTTCCTTAGCGATCGACACGACCGAAGTTATATCGGTGATCTGCAGCAGAGGATTGGAGGGGGTTTCTAAATACAGTGCCTTTGTATTTGGTCTAATTGCCTGCCGCCATTGGTCAAGGTCGGTCTCATCGACAAAGCTTACCTTGATACCAAAACGCTGCAGCACCTCGTTGACCAGCTGAAAAGTCCCGCCATAAATACTTTTGCCCATCACAAGATGGTCTCCCCGGCTGAAGCTTAGCAATACAGCCGATATCGCCCCCATGCCAGAAGAAAAAGCAGATGCAAAGCGCCCGCCCTCAATCGAAGCGATCCCTTCTTCCAATGCTCGCCTTGTCGGATT
The DNA here is from genome assembly GCF_004309355.1 of Enterococcus florum. GTDB lineage: Bacteria > Bacillota > Bacilli > Lactobacillales > Enterococcaceae > Enterococcus_A > Enterococcus_A florum. Next base: position 25,269 of record NZ_BJCC01000034.1, read on the forward strand.
GCCAAAGCGAGAATAGGTGTAGGGCTGATCCTGCCTGATCGATGTTTGCTTAAAGGTTGAACATTGATAGATAGGAATCGATGATGCCCCAGTTTGTTCATCGAAAACCTCGTATCCATGAATCAGTCTTGTGTTGTCTCTCATTTAAGTCCCTCCCCTTCAGTCAATCTGATTCTACCATTAAAAGAAACCGTTTTCTTCCATTATGGAGAGGTTTTTAGCAGATTTTTAGTCGACTATTACTTAAAGGCTCACTGCATCAAAAAAGCCTTGAGCTCCATCCGCGGGCGTCTCAAGGCTTCGGTGTTATGTTGTTTCTAAATCATGTAAAAACAAGCCGCTTAATAGTTTTGGTTCGAACCAAGTCGATTTTGGCGGCATGATTTTGCCCGCATCGGCAACAGATAATAAGTCAGACATCGCAGTTGGGTACATTGAAAATGCCAGTGTCCATTCCCCGGAATCCACTAATTTTTCCAACTCGGCTGTTCCTCGAATGCCTCCGACGAAATCGATTCGCTTGTCTGTCCGAATATCCTTGATCCCAAATAGCTGATCGAAAACGTAGCGTTGCAGTAACGCCACATCCAACCGTTCCACAGGGTCATCAGAAACACTTTCGGGCTTGATCGTCAAGGTGTACCAAGCATTCCCATCGTAAAGCTGAACCTGGCCTGCTGCTGCAGGGGTTTTGACTCCGCTTTTTTCGACTTGATAGTGCTTGGCTAAGCCCTCCCAAAAATTCGCTGGCGGCGCAATCTTCAACACTCGGTTGTATTCCCAGATCGCCAACTCCTCATCCGGAAAAATAATGGAAAGAAAGCGACTGCTTTCCGGACTTTCCTGTCCGTTTTTGCGTTTTTCCAGACCCACTTTGACCGCTGATTCGGTCCGATGGTGGCCATCGGCGATATATAAGGCATCCACTTGATCAAACGCTTGCTGCAGCTGCTGGATCACGGCTGGATCATCCATTACCCATACCTTGTGGGTCACGTCATGGAAGCTGGTAAATTGGTAAACGGCTTTATGGGTAGCTTTCCAGTCATCCATCAATCGCTGAATCAAGTCATTCGAACGATAACTCAAAAAAATTGGACTGGTATTGGCATCACAGGCCTTGATATGATTGATTCGGTCTATTTCTTTTTCTGGGCGAGTAAACTCATGCTTCTTGATCTTCCCCGCTGTATAGTCGTCAATCGAGGTACATGCGGTCAATCCGGTCTGACTGCGGCCGTTCATGGTCAATTCATACAAGTAATAACATTCTGTTGTTTCTTTTTTCAACCAGCCCTGCTGCAGAAAATCCGCTAGGTGATCAGCTGCCTTTTGATAGACCTGCGGATCATATGGGGAAATATCCTCTGGAAGATCGATTTCTGCTTTGTCGATGTGGAAAAAACTGTAGGGATTATCGGCAGCCAGTTCCTTCGCTTCCTTAGAGTTCACTACATCGTAAGGCAATGCTGCGACTTGTTCTGCCTTCTCCTCTGCTGGACGAATCGCCTTAAAGGGGCGTACATAGACCATTAATAGCCCACCTCCGTATTTTTGATCGTGCGAACCCGAATGACTCCCTCATTCTGAGCCAATTTGTCAGCGATTGCCTGAATTTTTTCAGGGTCAGTCTCGTCGACATCCACTAGGGTATAGGCATGATCATCCCTCCCTCGATTGACCATGTTCGCGATATTCACATCCAATGAAGCGATATCTGAAGCAATCTGTCCTAACATATTGGGTACGTTTTTATTGATCACTGTGATTCGGTAAGGTGCATCGAAGGCCATTTCAACCGTTGGAAAATTGACAGAACGTTTGATGATTCCGGTTTCTAAGAAACGCTTCAATCCGCGAGCTGCCATCTTGGCACAATTAATCTCAGCCTCTTCCGTTGAAGCGCCTAAATGTGGAAGAACCGTAATCTTGTCGACGTTTAGCAGTTTTTCTTCAGCAAAATCCGTTGTATATCCGCCAATTTTGTCATTAATAACTGCCTCTAATATAGCATCTGTGTCAACGATCTCTCCACGAGCAAAGTTGAAGAGCTTTGCAGTCGATTTCATTTGAGCAAGCTCTTCGGTGCTGATCAAATGATGTGTTGCATCAGTCAACGGTACATGGATCGTGATAAAGTCACAATTGGTCAACACTTCTTTGATATCCATCGCCCGTTTTACACGGCGAGAAATGCTCCAAGCGGTGTCAACTGAAACATAAGGATCGTAGCCAGTGACCTCCATGCCTAGACGATAGGCATCGTTGGCAATCATTGCTCCGATCGCCCCAAGTCCGATCACGCCTAGTTTTTTGCCTTCCAGCTCAGTCCCGGCAAATTGCTTTTTGTTTGCTTCTGCCTGCTCTTCGACATCCTCGCCGGTGAGTGTTTGAACCCATTGGATCCCTTGCACCATCGGACGAACAGAAAGCAGCAGACTTGCTAATACCAGCTCTTTGACAGCATTGGCATTGGCACCTGGTGTGTTGAACACCACGATCCCTTTTTCTGTACACTCACTAACGGGAATATTGTTGGTTCCCGCGCCGGCTCTGGCAACAGCTAAAACAGAATCAGGAAATGCGTAATCGTGCAGTTTTTGACTACGTAAAATGATCCCATCAGGTGTTTCGCTTTCATTGATTTTATAGTTTTCTTTATCGAAACGCGTCATTCCCTCTGGAGCGATCGCATTGAATGTTTTGATATGAAACATTTATTTTCCCCCATTGTCCTGTTCAAATTTTTTCATGAACGCGATGAGTGCATCCACGCCTTCAATCGGAAAGGCATTGTATAAGCTTGCCCGCATGCCGCCAACGGATCGGTGCCCTTTCAGGTTCTCGAACCCGGCAGCCAAAGCCTCTGCATTAAACTGCTTGTCCAGCTCTGCATCGCCAGTGATGAACGGTACATTGGTCAAAGAACGGCTGTCTTTTTCGACCGGACTTTGGAACAATCCAGATTCTTCAATTGCTTGATACAAACGACCCGCTTTTACTCGATCTTGTTCGGTGATGCCGGCAACGCCGCCTTGTTCCTTGACCCACTCAAACACCAGCTTCGCGATATAAATGGCAAAGGTTGGAGGTGTATTGTACAACGAATGATTGTCGGCCTGAAGCTTGTAATCCAGCATCGGCGCAGCGATCTCAGTTTGGCCCAGCAAGTCTTCTCGCACGATGACGACTGTCAACCCGGCAGGACCAATATTTTTTTGCGCCCCTGCATAGATCAATCCAAAATCCTCAACCTTGTAATCATTTGCTAAAATATTCGAAGACATATCAGCGACGATCGGTACAGCACCGCAATCTGGAATCTTTGCAAAAGCCGTTCCTTCAATTGTATTGTTTGTTGTGATATGGACATACGCTGCCTCTTGATCGATCGTTTCTGGAAGCTCTGGAATATACGTGAATTGTTTGTCTTCGCTTGAGGCGATCACTTCAACCTCAACACCAAGAGCCTTCGCCCCGCTAATCGCTTTTTTCGACCATGAGCCGGTATTTACATACAATGCTTTCTTCCCTTGAGCCAAATTCATCGGCACCATCGTGAATTGCAGGCTTGCTCCGCCTTGCAGGAAAAGCACCTGATAATGATCTGGAATCGCCATGAGCTCTCTTAACAGCTGTTCAGCGTCTTGAATGATCGCTTCAAACCAGGAGGAACGATGACTCAACTCCATCACCGACATGCCGCTGCCCTTATAGTCCAGCAGCTCGGACTGTGCTTTCTCCAACACCGCTTTAGGTAGTACGGCTGGTCCAGCAGAAAAATTGTAAATTGTCATATTTGTTCGCTCCTTCACTAAGATGTGATGACAATTATAACAGAAGTTTTAAAATGATAAAAGTCTAATTTTAGTACCATTCGGCTGTAATTTGATTTTTTTGCATAAATTTTCAATATTTTTTACATCTCAATTTTCATTCCTCGGATTTTTGCTCTTGTTTAATAAGAAGAAAGTCGAAAGATTTCTCCTTCGACTTTTCCGCTTCCTGTTTTTATGAGGCCACGTGTTGGATAATTTCAGCTGCAATTTCTTTCGGGCAGCGGTTCGATGTATCTACAGTCAAACGAGCCAATTTTTCGTACATTTTTTCGCGTGCGTAAAAAAGATTTTTGATTTCGCTGTCTTTCTTATGGGTCGCGTTTGGCCGAATGTTTTCTTTGTCTTTGCGAATGCGATCGATCAAGATTTCTGGGTCAGCCTTCAAGTAAACCACCATCTTATCAGACAACACCTTCTGGTTTTCCTCCTGCATAATGACTCCGCCGCCAGTAGCGATCACGGATTTTTGGTGAACGGCTTCTTTCAGCAAGGCTGTTTCATGCTGGCGGAAAGAGGCTTCTCCGTATTTTTCAAAGTATTCGCTGATGGAGCCGATCCGTTCTACCAGCACATCATCCATGTCAACGCGTTGGCAATCTAAGATTTCTGCTACCTGTTTACTGATCGTGGTTTTTCCGGCACCCATAAAGCCGATTAAAATAATTGATTTCATCATACATTCTCCTATTCTCTGTTTTATCCCGAATTCTGTTTTGATTCTATCTGATACACCTGAACTGTCGGCTCATCCAGCCCCGTCATCCTTTCGCCAACGCGTATGGATCCCCTTCTTTTTATGGTCCACTCGCTTCGCTTGTATACGATCTTGTGTCACGTGATTCCCTCCTTGGATACAAAAAGACTCATCATAGATTGAAAATCTACAATGAGCCTTCGCCTAAAAAGGAAAAATAAAAAGCCACTATAGATTTTCATCTATGTGGCAGAAGTCAAAAGAAATTTCTCTAGCCATCATAGATACAAACGTGTCGTCTGTACCCATGATTGCATGAATACAAACCTATCTAAAATAGCTAAAGTAAAAATTATTCAGTTGTGCAGTCATTTTATTCATCATTGATCTCGCTCCAAACTGATTGTTCTCTAATGTTATTCTCATTCTAGAGATTGTCTTTTGATTTGTCAACTATTATTTTGTAAAAGATTTAAAAAAATTTCATCAAACGAATCGTTGCGGTTCTGCTGCCCACAGAGCGGAGCAAATGCTGTCGATGCCATGAAGCACCAAACAGCAGAAAGAATCCCCAGTTATTCTAGCGTGACATACTCTCGCAATTCATTCAAAGGGACAGACATGATCCGGCTTTTTCCGATGTCTTCAACAATCACGATTCTGATCTTGTCTCCTCGAACCTTTTTATCATGGGTCATCGCTTGAAAAATCTTTTCTTCGTCCCACGGTTGATACCGTGCAGGCAAACCAAAGGCCTCGACCATCTCAATCAGCTCTTGGGTCAGGTTCCTTCGGCTTAGTGCTTTTTTTCAGTCACCCCGGTCATTTGGACCATGCCTAAGGCCACTGCCTCGCCATGGCTGATCATTTCATAGTTTTGACTCGCCTCTAGCCCATGACCGATCGTGTGTCCGAAATTCAGCAGCAAACGCTGTCCCTGATCGAATTCATCTTCCTCGACCAATGCTTTTTTGACCTTTAAAGCCCTCAAAATAATATTCTCACTGTATCCTAGAAGAATCTCCAGACGATTGGTTTTTTGCAGCTCTTGCCACAGATCGGCATCACGGATCATCGCACATTTAATGACTTCAGCCATGCCTTCAGATAGACGTTTTTCTGGCAAAGATTCTAAGGTTAAAGGATCGATCAATACTCCGTCCGGCTGAGCGAAGGTACCTATCAAATTTTTGGCCTTTTCACAATTGACGCCGGTCTTGCCGCCGATGCTGGAATCCACCTGTGCCAAAAGCGAAGTAGGAATTTGAATAAAGGACAATCCCCGCATGTAGGTCGATGCCACAAAGCCGGTTAAATCTCCAATCACACCACCGCCTAACCCAATGAGTGAATCACTGCGGGAGAAGCCTTCATCAGTCAAAAAATCATAGATCTCTTCGGCCGTCCCCAGGGATTTGCTTTTTTCGCCGGCAGGTACGACATGAGAAACAACTTCAAATCCGTGCCATTCAAGGTATTGAGTGACCGTGCGACCGTAAATCGGGAACACATTTTCATCACTGATCAAAGCGATCTTGCGTTTGCTCCAAATCTCAGAGACCCAGGCACCGACCGTTTCCAGTGCCCCCTTCTTCACGATGATGTCGTAACTTTTATTGGCTAAATGAATGGTTAACATACGATTTCCCCCTTGGTTAAGCTTTTGATCTTTTGCATCGCTTCGACAAGTACTTCCACTTCTTTCATCATTTGCAGGTAATTCTTTTCATTCAATGACTGATCGCCATCCGACCAAGCATTCAACGGATCAGGATGGATCTCGACGATCATGCCGTCGGCCCCGCTGGCAACCCCTGCACGTGCCATCGGCGACACCAGATCCCAAATACCAGTTCCATGACTTGGGTCAACGATCACTGGGAAATGACTCAGCTTCTTCATCAATGGGACTGCACTCAGATCCAACGTGTTGCGCGTCGCTCGTTCGTAGGTACGAATGCCGCGTTCGATGAATAGGATATTAGAATTTTGCTGAACCGCGATGTATTCCGCTGCGTTTAGCCATTCCTCGATCGTGCCAGAGATCCCGCGTTTGAGGCCAATTGGTTTTCCTGTTTTTCCAACAGCCTCCAACAAACGGAAATTTTGCATGTTGCGGGCACCGATCTGAATAATGTCGGCGTATTCCGCAACCACATCAATGTGGGCTTCATCCATCACTTCAGTAATGACTTTTAGCTCGTAAGCGTCTGCTGCTGCCCGCATGATCTTCAATCCCGTCTCCCCTAATCCTTGGAAAGCGTAGGGAGAAGTTCTAGGTTTGTAGGCCCCGCCTCGTAAAATTTTGGCTCCGCCGGCGTGCGCCATTCTAGCAGCTTCCATGATTTGTTCTTCTCCCTCTACTGAACAAGGACCGGCCATCGTAACGAAGCTGCCATCGCCGATTTTAACACCGTCAACATCTACAACCGTGTCTTGCGGATGAAATTCTCTTGAAGTCAGCTTGTAGCTGTTTGAGATTGGGACGACTTTGTCGACGATCGGGTACTGCTGGAAAGAAACGGAACGTAAAATCTCAGGATCTCCCAAGAGCCCTAACACAATCCGATTCTCGCCATGGTTGATCTGAACGTCCAAGCCTGCACGCTTGATTCTATTGATAATGGGAGACAATTCCTCTGTACTTACTTCTGGTTTCATAATAACGATCATGATAATTCCTCCTAATTTTTTAATTGATCATAAGTGACGACTAATTGATTTTTCTCAGTGCCTATTCTGACGTCTCAGATGCTTGCACTGCTTGGCTGCCTCCAAAAGATCTGGAGGTCGTGCTGCGTATAACCCTGTGATAAAACGCGCTGTCTTTTCCCGAATCCGTGTTTTCCATAACACTCCCTCCACATACAAAAGGCTCATCATAGATGAAAAATCTACAATGAGCCTACCTCTGCAAAGGAAAATTAAAAGCCACTATAGATTTTCATCTATGTGGCAAAAGTCATCTTAAAACTCTTTAGCCATCATAGATACAAACTGCGTGTCGTTTGCATCCATGATTTCATGAACACAAACCTATCTAAAATAGCTAAAGTAATAGTTATTCAGTTGTGAAGTTGTCCTTGTATTCATGGTCTCCACTCCAAACGTTTTTGTTTTTCTTTGTTTAAGATGGTGTTTATTCTAGAGACTTGTTCATGGAATGTCAAGCGTCATTTTGCCCTTTTGTAGTTTAAATCACAAGAGAAAGTTAGGCAGCTTTTTCTGAAAATAAGTGCAGAGGAAATGGAAAAAGCTATATATATCAATATTTTATCAAAATGATAAATCTTGTTTATCGATCGACATCCAGCCTAATAAATAACACAAAAAAATAAAAGAAAAAAACCAAAAATCGGCAAATGACCGATTTTTGGCCTCTGTGTTCGTCTTATTTCAATTCTAAATAAGTAATCTCTTCATTCGTCAATTTGACGTGCTGGGTTTTCAAACTGGAAAGCAGCTCATACTTATTCCGCGGCCCGATCGAGGCAAACACATCAAAACGATCAGCCAATACATAGGCTAACGCAATGTTTACCGGTTCGACTCCTTTTTCCTTAGCCAATTCTTGGACACGAGCTAATTTTTGGAAGTTTTCTTCCGTGAAAAAGGCTCCTTTGATATCCTCAGGCGCTTCAGCCTCCATGTTTTCCCACAGGGGAACAAAAAATCCAGCGCCTTGGGCCCCCCAGCTCATCACCGTGATCCCCAAGTCATTGTTTTGTTTGACGTAATCAGCATCCACATAAACCGCCTTGTACCAGCGTGGTTTCTTGACAGTAGCCAGCGTGTACGAGGGACTGTTCAAAGTGATTCCTGCGTATCCTTTTTTCTTACAGTAGGCATTCGCAGCCGCAATCCGCTCCAACGACCAATTGCTGACTCCGTAAACAGTGATCTTTCCTTCCTTGCGATGCTGTTCAAACCGATCCATCAACTCTTCTACCGGCACGTTTTCGTTGTCTCGATGCATAATGTAGATATCAAAGTGCGACACCCCCATATTTTTCAGGCTGTATTCTAAATCCTCAGTGATGTAATCTGCCCCTACACGACTTTGATCCGGGTACTGAACATTGTTTTCGTCCACATAATGATGGCAAGCCTTGTTGACTAACAGCAGCTGGTCACGATTGCCTCGCTGCTGCAGCCACTTTGTGATGACCTGCTCTGATTTTCCCCCATTGTAAAATCGGCCTGTGTCGATCACATTTCCACCTTCAGCGACATATTGATCCAACAAATCGAAAATCACCGCTTCATTTTCTGGTCCGAACCAGCCGGTACCTAAAGCAATACGAGCGACTTTCGTGTCTAATCCTTTGATCTGGCAATACTCCATCAGACTTCTCTCCTTTTTGATTCCTCTTAGATTTATTCTAGAGAAAACGCACAGTGGAATCTACTACGCCAGCAGTAAATATTGATAGCATTTTTGTTATCGTTCTTTCGTCAAGGAATTCCGAACTGTTGCGGACGTTTCTGGTCGAAGCCGCGAGTCAGTTTCTCGATCAATAGAAGATACGTTCTGAGGGGAAAGCATTTTAACAGCAGCAATGCCCATTCCTGCTCGGAAAAATACGATTTGAAGTAAAACAAATAGCGCTTCATCGCCCTAGTCACCCGGGTGTTCAAATACAGATGTCTTGCTAAGCCCTTCATGAAGAATGTGAAGTCTTCTGTTCCCAGACGGTCTCGAATTTGGATCGCCAGCAACAATTTCAAGGTGATCGTCTGATTCTGTGTACGAAAATAGTAATCACCAATGCGCCGTTCCAGCGTTTTGCGAGACAAGCGAAACAATTGTTCTGCAGTAAAGGGATGCTGCTGCATCTTTCCCCCTCCTTTCACTTTCATAAACGAAGGCAAAAATGTTTTTTGAACCATCGCAAAAAAAACTGCGTCCCGCACTAGTAGCGGGACACAGCTTTTTACTTAGACAAGGTATCCTTTTTTTCACGCTTCAAGTAATTTTGATACAAGACCATCCCTAAGACCGTAAAGCCAACTGGCCCAGCAATCATCCATAGCGTATCGCCGACTCCCGCTCCTTCGATGATTGGCTGGAAAATCGTAAAGATGTTGGCTCCCAACACAAGGATAAAGACCAAGGTACTGATGGTCATCGTCATCCCCTTCGATTTATAAACCTCGAAGGTCTGCGGCATGCCTTTTTGTTTAAATTTCGGAAAAGCAAAGATCAAGAACAAGTAAGGCAAGGTCATCGAAACATTCGCCATCAAAGTCAAGATGTTATAGAAGGCGGATGGATCAGGTGTAGCAAACGAGGCGATTAAAATAATCAAAACAACGATCGCACATTGTGCCCACATCGCGTAACTTGGCATACCATGTTCATTTAACTCTGTAAATTTTTTCGGCCATATTTTTTTCGGAGTTCCCATGATCAAGGTTTTCAATGGAGAGTAGGTCAAGGTAAAGAACGCGCCACTATATGCTAAAAACATACCCAAGCCGGTGTAGCGAGCAAACCAGTTTCCCATGCTTGCTGCAGCAGAATGGCTCATACCGATCGCATTGGCAAATTCGACCCCTAGATTATTCATCATGACATAGCTGATATTACCCAAGTTGGTTGAATCACTGGATAATACCGCGTCCCAATTAGTACTTACGCCCCACAAGAAGATCCCCAACGCATAGCCGATCGAAATCACTAATGCAGAGAAGACAACCCCTCTAGGGAAAGTTTTTTCTGGGTTTTGAGTCTTATCGACCATTCCGCCGACAGCCTCGATACCGCCGTAGGCAAAGATCGCAAATACCGCAAACCCAAGCAATCCGATCGGACTTTGATAAGAAGGATTTGGTGAATGCAGAATGTGGTCAAAGGGCTGAGCCAGCTGTCCGCCTTTTGCCACCAAAATAATCCCTGAGATAACGATCAAAACAACATTCAAGCTTGTGACAGCCAAGCCGCCGATACTGGTGATCTTAACGATTCCTTTGACTCCTTTGATCGAGACCACTGTGACGATCACCATCCATAAACAAGCCAGTAAACCAACCATTTGAGTCGAATTCAACCCAAACAAACTCAATTTTTGCGTCTGGTCACTTCCGGCAAATGCCGTCGTAAAAGGAATCCATACTTTCGAAGAAGTAGAAACCATCCAAACAACATAGGAGGCAAACCACATAAATGTACCTATAAAGGCAAATTTCGGCCCCACACTGACCTCCAGCCATTTGTACATCCCGCTGTTTTCTCCTTTAATGGTCGAACCGAATTCCGCCATCATCAGCGCAAATGGGATAAAGAATAAAATAGCTGCAATGATGTAGAAAACGATCGAACCATAGCCCATCAGGTAGAATGCTACCGGGCCATTTGCGAAACCAAACACTGAGGTAAAGATCATCATTACCAGAGCGCCGAGCGTCATGCCTTTTTCCGCTTTAGACAATTCAATCACTCCAATTCAATTTTCATACTCGTTATTGATTGAACAAGTACAGGTTAGGATATCGACCTTTCCTGACCTGACTTTACAATGAAAACTGTCCCCTCGCAACAAGAGTGATTGGGATAGATCTTCTCGTTTTCACTTTATTTTAAACAAGTATTTTGAAATGAATATTCAGTGATAAAATGTCAAAATAATGATAAATTCGGACTTTACAATACAAATAAAAGTGTTTTTTTAAAGACTCTTCGGGTCGAACACTTGATTGAGCACACTGTAGAGTAAAATCAACCTAAATAAAACATTTCACTTTTTCACCAAAATTTTAAAAAAATCATTTCGTTTACATTTTATTCATTCAACTAGCCTGTTGAAATATATAAAAACTTTTAAAAGTCTTTTTGCCCTGCCCAAACATTGTGATCTAAAGTGAATAATTTTAGTGCTCTATTGCCAAAATATTTTTTTCAGCTCACGAATTTATTCTCATAGTATAATTTTTCTGAAAATTTACACGATTTACTTTTTCGCTTGATTACGCAGATCATCTACGTCAGCCTCCTCTTCGATCGAAGAAAAGACATCTCGATAAGGCTTGTCTCAGCTTTTGATAATTCTCTTATCCTATTTGTCTCTATAAATCTATGTTGCCAAACGAACCGCCAACTCACTGACAGCGGTTCGTTTTCTATTAATCAATCCTCTTGAATCTTCAAACCTTCAACAATGTCCAGCTTGTTAATAAAACGATTGGCCGCAATGATCCGAAGACTGCTCATGATCAGAATCACGGTACCTGAAAGAATAAAGCTGATTGGACGAATCGCTGGGTATAAAGCAAAGCTGTTTTGAGAAAATTCTCCCTTGATCATCTGCAGCAGCAGATACCCGCAGAAAAATCCAGTCGGAATCGCTAAGCAAAGCTGCACGATACTTTCTTTAAAGATGGCAGAAAGAATTTTTCTCTTCGAATAGCCCATGATATTCATAAACATGTACTCAAATTCTCGAACTGTCAAGTTCATCAAATTGATGCATAGAACCACCGTGATCCCCAAGATGACTCCACATGCGATCAATAGCCAAATCAAGATCTGTAAATTTTCCAGCAAACTGTTGAAGGAGGAAATATCGTCTTTCACAGTAGAGAAAACATACTCGTCTTCTAGTAAAGCAGTTTCTAGCGAATCAAGTCGCTCACTTTTCATGTAGGTTGTGTTGTAGACTTGCGGCACGTCTGGTAGAACGTCCTTGGCATAGTGATAGGAAGTAAACATGCTCAATCCCATACCCAAGCGAATGATTCCAGAGATTGAGACGCGGTGATCGTCGATTTTAACAGTATCGCCAACACGGACCCCCCACTTTTCTGCATAATACTCAGGGATGACGATTCCCTCTTTCAGCTCCTGCTGATTCAAGTTCAACATTGTAGTGTCACTCTCTAAGACAGTCAGCAGATACTCCTCCCCGCGAACCTTCGTGGGCATCTGCAAAGCAGGACTGTGCTGATCGATCTTCGAGTAGCCTGCGAAAGGATTGTTTCCTAAAGGCAGCGGCTCACCTTCCACCACCAGATCATAACTAGCAAATTCATCAAAGTATTGGTGAGTGATTTGATGCAGCGAATCATTGAAGCCTAAGGAAAAGCACATCAATGCTGTAGATGCAGCAATTCCCAACACCATCACGAAAAAACGTCCTTTGTTGCGGACGCTGCTTTTCATGGCATACCGAGTATTAAAGGACCATTTGGACCAAATAAAGGTCAATTTCTCAAAAAGACTTCGCTTCGTCGCACGAGGCATTCGCGGTTTCATAGAAACTGCTGGAAGTTCTTTTAAAACAGACAACATCGCTAGACTGCCTGCCAATAGACAACCGAGCACCGAAACCCCGACTGCAACCGACCAAACCTTCGGATACATGCGCAAAGCCAGCGTCGGAAGTTCAATCATGATTCTGATCATGGACAGCAGCCAATTGGAAAGTGGGATCGAAGCAAGACAGCCAAGACTAGAGGCAATGATCCCTAACAGCCCGAACTGCATCAGGTAGATCTTCATGATCGTTGTATTGCTATGTCCCAGTGCTTTCATGATTCCCAGCTGTTTATGCTCCTTCAGAATCGTTCGGCGCAGCAAAATAAAAATAATACAGAAGGAAATCAACCAAAAAATCGTCGGAAAAATGAAGGCAAAGGATTCAAATTGTCCTAGGTCTCCCTCATACATCTGGTAATTGATTTGATCATCAACCTTCGTGTATTGGTTGAATTTAATCTTGGAGGCCAGCCTTTTTTCTGAGAGCGCATCAGAGGTCTCCAAAAGAATTTGATTGTACGGACCGGGCAGCTGATCCACAAATACCACTGCAAATTTATCAAGATCAGCAAACATCGTTCGCGCATTTTGCACATAGTAGACGTATTCTGGAGAACTAACGATCCCGACGACCTTTCGCTCTTGATTAGAAATCGTCAGCGGATCGCCAACAGTTATCTGATGTTTGCGGGCGAACTGACTGATGACGGCACATTCCTTTGTATTTTTTGGCAAACGCCCCTTGGTGATAGAAAGCTGATTCATTTTCGAGGTAAGGGAGATGAAACGATACGTGATTTCTTGATCCTTCACTTCCATCAGGCTTCGTGCCTCTACCTTCGTAATCCCCTGCTCTTTTTCAAGCTTGGCAACCTCTTCTTTTGTAAAGGAACCGGTGAGGGTAATGTCTGCATAGTGCTGCTGTTGAAAATAATCTTCTGTAAAAACCTGATAAGTGTTTTTAAAGGAGTAGATTGTGGTAAAAAACAACGCAGCGACAAAAATCAACAGCCCCATGCCGAGCATTTGCCCGCGTTGTTTTTTCATTTTTCGAAAGATAAAACGTGTAGAGGTTTTCATTACCATTCCACCTCCGTTGGCAGAAGAGGTCGTGGATTTTCTGTGTATTCTATGATCTGCCCGCTGCGCATCCGAATCACGACATCAGCGATTTTTGCAATTTCCTTGCTGTGGGTGATAAGCAGGATCGAACTGTGGTTTTCGGATTGTATAGCTTTCAATACTTCAAGAATATGGATCCCTGTTTCAAAATCCAATGCCCCCGTCGGCTCATCACAAAGCAAAATCTCCGGTTGTTTGGCCAACGCTCTGGCAATCGAAATCCGCTGCTGCTCTCCGCCAGACAGTTGGGCTGGAAAATGCGCCCCTCGATCAGCAAGTCCCACCGCCGCGACTGCCTGCTGCGCATAATCTTGGCTTAAGCCCACTACCTCGGTTGAAAATTCGACATTTTCAACCGCATTTAGGTCCGGCAGTAAATTGTAGCTTTGAAAAACAAAGCCGATCTTCTCCTTACGAAACTCTGTCATCTCAGCCTTATTCAGGTTTGTGATTGGCGTTCCCTGACAAATGATCTCGCCGCTTGTGGGCTTGTCCATGCAGCCGATCATGTTCAGCAATGTCGATTTTCCAGACCCGCTTTCCCCTAATATCACGACGAACTTGTGGGCCGGAATCTCTAAAGAAATCTTGTTTAGTGCAGTAACCGCGGATGAATCTTTTCCATAGATCTTCGTCAGATCACGAATCGAAAATAGGGTCATCATTTACACCTCCAAATAATCTAACAGGCCATCGATCATCACTTCAATCGTAGGATCAATAAATTCCTTGATCAAAATCTCTCCATGGCTGACACCGAAAAAGATAATATGGATATAGTTTTGCAAAATCTCTGGTTGTTTGCCTTTTAGATTCATACTGTTGAACATTTCTTGATAATTCCGCTGTTCCATCGCTTCCAGCTCTGCTAGTCCATCCTTTGCGTAACGCAGCATAAAGCGTTCAACTTCATTGTGCTCCTCAATAAAAAAGCGTTGTTCGGGATCCTTCATCATCTCCATAAAAAAGCGCTTGATTTTGACTCTTTTTTCTGCAGAAGGCAATTGAGAAATGTCACGCAAAACCGTCTTGATGCGCGCAAATCCTTGTTCATGGAGCTGAAACACCAAATGATAGAGAAAATCATCCTTCGAAGAGAAAAAATTGTAAAAGCTTCCCTTCGCCATCCCGGCCTCCTTTACGATATCATCTACACTGACCCGACTGATTCCATATCGAATGATCAGTTTTCTTCCATGACTGATTAGCAGCTGGCGTTGACTTTCTTTTTCCTGCTCTGTTAAACCTCTTGGCATAATGACACTCCTTTCGAACTATAATGACCAATAATTTCTATATAGTCATTATACCCTGAAAATCGTATAATGTGAATGTTTTTTTACCTTCACTCTCTATTCTTTAGAAAGACAAAAAATCCTGTTCAACAGCTGAGCTGCGATTGAACAGGATGAACACTATTATGCTTCACGTTCCACGATCTTATAATAACTGCGAGCTGTCAGCTGATAAACGATAAAGTACAAAAGGCTGAAGATCAGGACGACCGCAATCGTGGTGATTAAAATGACATGCCAGTTGACTAAACCAAACAGGATCAATAGCTTATTGATCAACGGAAATGCAAATCCCAAATGGACAACCGCGACTAGCAGTGGAAAGAGAAAGACCAGCAGCACTTGACTGTGAATCACCTTGCGAACCTCCTCGTGACTCATGCCGACCTTTTGCAAAATCTCAAAGCGCTGTTGATCATCGATCCCCTCAGAAATCTGTTTGTAGTAAATGATCAAGGCCGTCGCTAGTGTAAAGATCACGCCAAAAATCATGCCCAGGAAGAAAAAGCCGCTAGTAAAGGTTTTATTGGATCGAGCGTAGATATCTTTTGAATCAAAACTAAATCCGAGCGCCTCATCGGAAAATTGGCTGCTGTACATCGTCTTTAGGTCCTGCGCAAAGTGATACCGTTCACTTTCATCTGCGTTGATATCAAAGCCTAAAGAGTACTGTGGCTGCCGATCTTCTTCAGGAACCCGCCACTCTTTTAACAATTGATCAATCATCTGCTGATCCTTGACTGCAATGATGAAAACATCCGATAGATTGTTTTGCTGGTGCAGCCCAATAAAATGATCCACCTTTTCCTTTACGCGATACTTAGTGCCGTTTATCGTGATTGCCTCTTGAGAAATGTCGCCACTGGCTGTAAAAACAGCGATCTGATTGTCTTTCAGTTCGACAGATCGTTCTGCATGCTTGTTGTACTCCGCCATTGTCATCAGACTGATCATCGCGGCATCATTTAATTCACTGATCTGCGCTTCACTGCGAAATTGAAACGTATCCCCCGTACGCTTGAAAAATAAGCTTTTCGTCGTTTCAACTTCTTGCATATTCGTCAACTCAATCCCTTTCTTTTGAGCCAACTGTTCCGCAGATTGTCTAATTTCCGGTACGTTTTGGTAGCTGGAGATACTGACTGAATGAGAATAACGGGAATTCAATAATTCCTGTTGCCCGAAAAACAGACTGCCTGTCGTTCCCATCGTGACTAGAACCATTGTCGACAAAATGCAAATACTCGCCAGGCCGGCCGCATTTTGCTTCATGCGATAGATCATGCTGGAGACGGAGATAAAATGATTGGTCTTGTAATAAAATCTCTTTCGGTTCTTCAGCGTCTTCAACAATGTGATGCTGCCTGAAATAAACAAATTATAGGTTCCAAAAATGACTAAAACCACCGCAACAAAGAAAAACGTCAATGCATCAACGGGTGATTCAATCAACAAGGCCAGGCTGTAGCCGCCTGCAAGACAGCCGATCCCGATCACAGTAGCGATCCATTTGCTCTTTGGCTCGATCTCTCCTCGTTTGTCGCCATACAGCAACTCGATCGGTTTGGTCCGCTTGATTTGAAGACAGTTCAATAAGAAGAGAAACAAGAAGATGCCCAGAAACAGCAGTACGACGATCCCCAATGTTTCGAACGTTAAAGAAAAAACGAAACGCTCTCCTATACCGATCATTTTTTGCAAAACTAGAAAACCCAGCTTGCCTAGAATCGTGCCGGAGATGATCCCAGCGGCCAGGACGATCCAAAAGCTGAAAAAATTTTCCCAAAACATCATGATGTACAGTTCTCTTTTGCCCAAACCTAATACATTGTAAAGTCCAAATTCCTTTTTTCGCTGCTTTAATAAAAAGCTGTTCGTATAGATTGAAAAAATGCCTGAAAAGATCATCAAAATAATATTTCCAAAGCTAAACATCGTGATTGCACTATAGCTGTCAGGCAATTGTTTCATTCCAGGATTTTTTACGATCACCTGTGTCATGGTAATGGCTGCGACCAAAAAGAGCATTGAGATCAAAAATGGTAAGTAGGCTCGATGGTTTTTCTTTAAATTGGTAAAAGCTAGTTTCATATAAAACATCTTACCCCTCCTTCGATAAAAGAGCCGTCATGGTCTCTGTAATCGTCTCAAGGAATTGATAGTTTTCTTTTTGTCCGCGGTACAGCTGATGAAAGACCTGTCCATCTTTGATAAATAGGACCCGATCCGCATGGCTGGCTGCAATCGAGCTGTGAGTCACCATCAGGATCGTTTGCCCCCGCTGCTTCAATTGCTGGAATATCTGCAGCAGCTGCTCAGAAGTTTTTGAATCCAAAGCCCCTGTTGGTTCATCGGCTAAGAGCAATTCGGGTTCGGTGATGATCGCCCGAGCCACCGCCACACGTTGTTTTTGTCCACCAGAAAGCTCGTAAGGATATTTTTCTAGCAATCCCTCAATGCCGAGAGCTTTGGCAACCGGCATAAGTTTTCGTTCCATTTCCTTCACTTTGTACTGCGAAAGCACCAAAGGCAGCAAAATATTGTCCTTGGTAGAGAACGTATCCAGCAAGTTAAAGTCCTGAAAAACAAAACCCAGATGGTCCCGGCGAAAGGCCGCCGCATGTTTTTCCGGGATGCTGGTCAGGTCCATCCCGTTTAAGTACATTGTCCCAGCAGTTGGCTTGTCCAAGGTGGCAACCAGGTTCAGCAGCGTACTTTTTCCTGAGCCTGACTCCCCCATGATAGCGACATACTCTCCTTGATCGATTCCTAAATTGATCGATTTTAATGCTTCAACGGACACGCCGCTTAATTTGCTTTGATACACTTTTTTAACACTCGTTACGCTTAATAGTTCATTCATTGTTGAATTCCCCCTCCTCTCCTTATATCTTAGCTAGTTAAAGAGAACGGTACTACTTACAAAAAGAGACCCAAACTTACAGTTTTGGAAGTTTGGGAATGTTGTCGGCTTCACTAATCAAAGCCGCTATATTCTTTAGGAAAAAACATCATGACGGTCGTACCGATACCGATCTTTGACTCGATCGCCAAACGGCAGCCGATCTTTTGAGCAACCAGACGGCTCAAATACAGTCCTAACCCGCTGGCCCGTTGTTCTTTTCTTCCGTTGTATCCCGTGTAGCCCTTTTCAAACACCCGCGGCAGGTCCTCCGCTCGAATACCGATCCCCGTGTCTTGGATCGTCAGCTGGTTTTCACTAAAGGCAATCGTGATTTTGCCTTCGCGGGTATATTTGATGGCATTGAACAAGAGTTGTTCCAAGATGAAGCCAGCCCATTTTTGATCGGTGTACACCATTCCATCAAGCTCTTTTAGTTCCAGCTGCAGATTCTTTTGAGAGAAGAAAAAGGCATATTTTTTTAAGACCTTTTTGACTAGCATATCCAGTGATACATTTTCGATTACCATGTCCTGATGGTCAAGATTTTGGCGTAAATAATTCAGCATCATTTGTAAATATTCATTAATTTTGAACAGCTCTGCCTTCATCAAACCAGGGGAGCTGTCGCCTGATTGGATCATCAGATCCAAGGCCGC
Source organism: Enterococcus florum (assembly GCF_004309355.1). Lineage (GTDB taxonomy): Bacteria > Bacillota > Bacilli > Lactobacillales > Enterococcaceae > Enterococcus_A > Enterococcus_A florum. The sequence continues at coordinate 44,034 of NZ_BJCC01000034.1, forward strand.
TACCGGTGTTTTGATTTGATGCATCCACATTCCAAAATCTTCGAAGACTTCTTGTTTATCCTGATTGGCTTGGGAAATGTAATATCCTTTTTCCTTGATCAGCTGATCCAGCATATGCTGGTAGCTTTTCTCCGCTTGGGTACTTGGTTTTGGCAGCAGCGTTTGGATCGAGGATTGTAAAACCTGTCTGCTAAACAGTTGTAATTGCAACTGTTTACGGTAATATCGGTAACACCCTATAATCGAATAGACCAACAGAGCAAAAAAAGTGAATAAGATGCTGTCCCAAAACGCCAGCAATGGAAAATCATAGAGATAGAAAGTAAACAAAAACAGGCCCATCAAGATCAGATACATCAGGTAGAGAACCCGCTGTTCCCAAAGAAATCCCTTGATTCGCTTCATCAGTAATCACCCTCGATCAAATAGCCTTTATTTTTAACGGTGTGAATAAGATCCGGCAACCCGCCTGCCGCCAATTTTTTTCTTAATCGGGTCAGATTGACCGCCAAAGTATTATTATCAATAAATTCATCGTTCTGCCACAGCATCTCAATGATGGACTCCCGCGGGACGATACTGCCTTTATACTGGCAAAGCAATTGCAGGATCCGCGCTTCGTTCGGTGAAATCGGCACAGTAGTCTGCGCATTCCGCAGTAAATTTTCTGTTGGAAAAAAGGTGAACTCCCCCAATTCATACGTCGTCTCATGATGACCATACTGATAGCTTCTCCGCAGGATCGCTTGAATTTTGGCCAGCAGCAGAGTCAAATCAAAAGGTTTAGGGATAAAATCATCTGCCCCCATAGTCATCGCCATCACCTGATTCATTTTGTCTTCAGCTGATGATAAAAAGAGGATCGGGACCTCTGAGAACTCTCGAATCTTTTGACACCAGTGAAACCCGTTGAAAAATGGCAGGGAGATGTCCAGAATCACCAGATCTGGCTTCTCCTGTTTGATTTCCTCATCTACGCGTTGAAAATCAGCAGGGATAAGGCATTCATAATCCCATTGCTCCAAATGCTTTTGAACGATCTCGACGATCGTGGGATCATCCTCTACTAAAAAAAGCTTCATCATGGTCACACTCCTACCCTCATTTTTTCCATTATACTAAATAATCGGAGGAAGATTTGATTTTTTTTATCAAAAAAGCCGCTCCCCAACTAGGAAGCGGACTCGTTTAATCCATTAATTTTTGCCAGAAATACTTTTTCTGATTGTTCAAATACAAAAAGGCTATTGTTGCCAATACAAGGAAAACTGCACCATTGAGTAAAAATGGATTGACTTTGAACAACACAGCAACGACATACAGCGTCAGCAATATGCCACCAACGATCATCACTCCAAACATCCAAAAAACGATCGCAAAATTCCCATTGCCCCGTGTAAACAGCTCCCCGACATTGTTCCAATTCAGGTTCAATAAATCGTAATCGCGAATGAAGAAGTGCACACAGAACAAGTAAGTTCCGCACAACGCGCCGATCACAAAGAACAGCAGCAGCAGCAGAGGCATCCGTGAAAATACTCCGGCCAACAACGCAACACCGCCCGTGATAACGAACTGGATCAGCGTCCCCGTGATCATTTTAATCCGCAAATATTCTCGAAAAGACAGCGGCAGTGACCGAATAAACAAGAAATTCTCCCGATCCAAAGAAATGATCGAACTGATTAGAGACGTTTGATTGATTGTCATGGCAGCCAAGAAAATACCGGCACAAAAGAAAACACCGAAAAAAGCCGGGCTTAAATGTTGGAATGAAAATTGTCCAGTCACCATGAATGTGATAAAGAAAACGACTGGCATGATCAAGGAAGAAGACAGCATTTGTGTAATCAAATTCGGATTCTTAATCAGCTGCAGATTGTAGCTGCGCAACAGCTGGACCAGATTTTGATTTTCTTTGCGTTTTCTTTTCTTGGAGACCGTTTGCTGATTCTCGTCACTGAACTGGTCATATAATTTCGGTACGATTTTTTGTTGAATAATAAAGAAGACGACCGTCAGGCAAATCAAAATTCCCAGTAGGCTCAGGAACCCTGGCAACGAGAACGGATTGGTCAACACATAGTAAAATGGCAAGAATGGTGTCAACACCGGACGATCCACCATTGTCGTGGAGTGCTGAATATCTGTCTGGGTGAAATTGATAATCAAAATGCCGCCGATTACCAAAACCATTGACAATCCCATCATCCCCGTCATAAAGGTCTTCTTGTGGCGGTAAAAAATTTTAGTTTGTGTAAGCCCGAAAATCACCAAGCTGCACAACCCAAACAGCAACAGCACGAATCCGACGAAAATGATCAAACCAGCCAGAACGGCCAACACGATCATCATACCGCCCCGCCAGGCTGCTAAATAAAACAGGACTACCAGCGGGAGCAAAAACGGAACGATCGTCAACCCGACGACCAGGAATTTTGCCAAAAATACTTCGCCCTGTCGAAACGGCAGCGGCAGATAGTTTTCTAGGTCCTTGCTTTCAAAAAACACATTAAAAATCGAGGACATTGCCTGCGAAAAGCCGATCAGACCAAATAAGGCAAGATAATAAGTGAAAAAACCAGGAAATTTTGAAAAATCAATCGCAAACATCGTTGCCGTATAGACAGCTAAGAAAACAACCCCGGATAGTAAATAGGATAAAAAAATGTTTCGAGTCAGAGCGGCACCCTTTTTGCCTTTTTTGCGAGATTGGGTGGTTGCGGAAGGATTGACGTACAGCAGATTGATCCGCATCAGTGCTTTTAATTGCTGCAGCTTCATTCCGTTCCCTCCTGTTCTTCCAATTCCTCCAATTCTTCCGACTTGCGACCGGCCATTTTCAAGTAGACGCTCTCCAATGATTCGTTCGGATAGTCCTCCAGCAGTGAATCAACAGAGCCGTTGTAGATCAATTCGCCCTTTTTCAAAATAGCTAGTTCATCGCATAGTTGCTGTGCAGTATCTAACACATGAGTGGAAAAGATGACAGTATTGCCTTTTTCAGCATGCTTTTTCATCAATTCCTTTAAGTCAAATGCGGCTTGCGGATCTAGTCCTTGCAAAGGTTCATCCAAGATCCAAATGTCCGGATCCGGCAGCAGAGCACCGATGATGATGGTTTTTTGCCGCATGCCATGAGAAAAACTTTCAATTGTTTCGTCTACATGGGGCTGCATATCGAACAAACTGATCAGCTCCTGCAGACGAGCGGCTTCATTGTTCAGTCCATAGGCTGCTTTGATTAAATCCCAATATTCATTGGCGGTCAATTGCAAAAAAAGATCCGGTGTGTCAGGAACATAGGCGATTTTCTTCTTGATCTCCAAGCGATTCTCTGTCAAATCCTTGCCATCAAAACGAATCGTGCCTCCTGACGGTTCGATGATACTGACCAAGCTTTTGATCGTCGTTGATTTTCCCGCTCCGTTGTGGCCGAGAAACCCAAAAATCTCACCGTTGCTAATCGTTAATGATAGGTTATTTAAAGCAGTCTTTTTGCCATATTTTTTTGTCACATTGATTAATTCGATCACTTTTACCAGCTCCTTTGATACTTACTATACGTGAAATTGGAAAGGCTGACAATCTGAACTTCTTGTTTTTCCCATGAAATTTTCTGAATACAACAGAAAAAATTACTTTTAAAAAATCTGCTTTTTTCAGTCTTCCAGCAAAGAGTGCGATACAATAGATACGAGGTGAAGTACGTGAAGCGAGACATTCAACTGCGGGATTACCAGCAACGAGTTTTGGATCAATTAGCCGATTATTTAAGCAATGACAGCATTCATATTGTGGCACCGCCGGGCTCGGGAAAAACCCTTTTAGGCATTTCAATCATTGAAAGGATCCAACGAAAAACCTTGATCCTCGTCCCTTCTCTGCTATTGAAAAAGCAATGGATCGAGGCTTTGACGGCTTACAAACTAGAAGGACAGCTGTCGGATCAGCTGATGGAGCCTAAAGATATCACGATCGCTACCTATCAGGATCTTTACAGCAAAAAGGATACCGAAGCGACTTATTTACTCGATCATCAAATTGGATTTCTAGTGCTGGATGAATCCCACCATCTTAAAAAAAGCTGGTCAGATCACTTGCTGTCGCTTAAAGTGCAAACGGATCGGATTCAAACCTTGGCGTTGACAGCGACACCGCCTTTTGATGCGAATCAGCGAGAATGGAAAAACTATATGGAGCTGACAGGAACAATCGATGAAGAGATTGCCGTTTCAGAATTGATCAAAGCTGGTGTCTTGGCCCCTTATCAAGATTATGTGTATTTGACTCCATATACGCAAGAAACTCAGCTGGCTTTTGAACAGTTCCAACGATCACAGGAACAAATCGCAGAGCGGCTCTCCAGCAACCAAGAGGTCACTGATTATTTGCTGTCACAGAAATTTATCACCTCGCCTCTGGAGGATTTGCAGTTTATTTATCAGCATTTTGATCTTTATTTAAGTGCTCTCTTCTATTTAAACAACCAAGCGTATTCTTTGTCTGATGACCACTGGCAAGTGTTAGGTATGAAGAAAAAGAAACGACCTGTTCCGCCACAAAATCGCAAAAGCCTGACTGTACTTTATCAGTATTTATATGAAGCTGCTCCCGAGCTGGCAATTTTTCACGATTTGGCAAAAAATCATTGGCTTTACGAGAACAAACTTGATTTATTTCCAGATTACCAGAGAGCTGAATGGCAGCAAGAAGTGCCGCAGCTAAAAGAAGCAATCGCTCATATCGTCATCAAGGAAGAACGTGCGATGGGCAAACAATTATGCGGTGTTTTGCTATTTGATCAGATCAAGAAAGACGTTTTGGATGGTCAGGAGGATTTTCTAGCTTATGGGGTGGCTCCAGCATTTTTGGAGTTGAAAGAACTGCTGCGCCCCGACACTTCCTTAGCAGCGATTTGCGGAGAATTTGTGCTAATCCATCAACAGTTGTATGAGAAATACTTGCTTGACTATGCAGACTCGATGAGAGAAAAAGAACTTGCTGGGTACCGCTATTTGAAGTTAACGGATCAGACGCGCAGCTCACTGCTGGCATTGATTACCGACTTGTTGAATCGTGGCGAGATCCATTTGCTGATCGGAACTGTCAGTTTGCTGGGAGAAGGCTGGAATTGTCCAGCAGTCAACACAGTGATTTTAGGCAATCGCGCCGGTTCGTATGTGCAGACTCAGCAGATCCGTGGCCGCGGATTGCGGAGAACAGACGAGACTAAGCTCACGAATATCTGGCATATTGGTTCGGTTTTTCCTCATGTTCCACTGGACGAACAGCCAGCTTTGGCGCCTCTTTTACGCAGATTGAGCTTCATTGAAGGCCTAAATTTGATCGAAGAACCAGTGATCTCAACGGGAATCGAGCGCTTTCAGCTACCCCCACAGCCAGGATTGACGGAAATCTTCAGCTTCACTCAAACGAATTTAGATCAAGCCAAGCAACGGCGGACTTATCTACGACTCTGGGAGGAAGCCTTAGCGAAAGGGTCGCGGCTAGCGATGCCTGTATTCGTTCGAGCAGTACCAACCAAAGCCGGTCAACCTCCCCAAGAGGGTGCCTTTACGAAGCAAAAGGGGCACGTACCCGGATTTATCCAATCCTTGCTTCAAGGTCAGTTAGGCCTTTATTTTACAGATCGAAAACGGCGAAGGTCGTGGCAAAAACGCTGTATCCTGCAAAAGCATCTGATAGTGACTCTTTATCAGCTGATGCGAGAAGATCATTTGATCAATAACGAGCAGTGTCTGTCGGTGGATTGGAATGAAACTGTCTTTACTTGTGAGTTGGCTGCTCCTTATCAGTTGAAGAAGCTGTTTAATGAGCAGGTAGCGGAGATTTTAAATGAAGTTGATACGCCGCGGTACGTATTGAAAATCGATAAATTTTACGCAGCCGTGCCCAGTCGATACAGTAAAAATAGGCAAGAGGCACAACGGTTTTTAGAAACCCTTTCTCGTGAACATCCCCATTTTGAATTGATTTATACTAAAAATTTGGCAGGCCGCAAGCACCTGATGGAGGCGCGGCTTCAAACTTTGACTGCGGATTCACGTTCAGAAGTAAGGGAAGAAAAATTCTGGCAATAAGAGTCTTTTATAAGTTCCAATAGCATGTCTGTTTTAAAAATGAATACCAGCCGCCAACTGTTTTTTACAAACAGTTAACGGCTGGCTTCATGTTTATTCAGTTACTCGCTGTACCGACTGAGCAATAGTTGCCATTTCCGCTTTAGCAGAATCAAAATGACTTTGGGCACTGGAAGCAAAGACCTGCAAATAATTCTGCTCTGATTCCAACAAATACACCAGGCATTTGAATCGCTTCCCCTCACTTTCACCGGTCAGAATTACTTCTGTTCCGTGCATGCCGTTCACCTCAATGGGGTTTCCTTGCTCCAAAATCTGATCACCGCGAGATTCATATCCGTTGATGATACTGCTTTGATAACTCGAAAAATCGATAAAATCCTCCTTGGCCTCTATTAGCACATCGATTCCTTCTCGACTGCCGAAAATCATAAAATCCGACTCTGGCTCTTCTTTTCGACGCCATTTTTTAGGCATTGCACATTGGAACTTCTCTCCGTTTTTTGCTTGGAAGTCAACGACCTTTGTTTTCGGAATTTCTTTAACTGATCCCGCTGACGTCTCAGCCTTTTCTTCCGAACTTAACGGATTATTCTCTGTCGTTCCGGCATCCTCTTTGCCGAGTACAAAAAAGAGAAACATACCCGCTACCACGAACATCCCAAGGATCAACCACTTCTTTTTCACTTTGCTTCCTCCATCTCTCTTGCAAATAGCTCGTTGAAAAATCAACGATATACCTCCCGTTTTCCTGAAATTTCAGTTCAGCGATTCTCTTCCTCTTCCCACCGATTCAAAGAATGAAACAACGGATTATTTCACAAGTATAGCAAAGTTTATTCGTACTGAACATCTCTAAAAGACACCAAATTTGCCCGAAACTATTCACCCCTGTTCGGACTTTGTCTGGAACAATGCCTTTTAGTTGAAAACCTATGTATAATGTGCCGTATCTCAAAAAAAAAGAAAACCCTCAAGCTTGAGCGTTTTCTTTTATCACTGATTAAGCCATTTCTTCCTCTTCTGTCATTTTCGCCGGGCCGCTGCCTTGCTTTGCGGCAAAGGACAAGATAATTCCCAGTGCGATTGAAGAAAAGGCGGCTACTACGACCTGTATCTCTGCTGGAAGCAAAAAGACGATACTGTGTACAGGAATCCAGAAAAAGATCCCTACCTTCAGCCAATTAAAGGTCACGAAGGTTCCCCAGTCGATTTTGTTCACGAGTCCCTTAAAACTGACCTTTTCGTTATTGTGGGCACTTTCGATCCAAAGATCCATCAACCGGTGGAACGTGTTCATTGCTGGTGCGAAGGTCAAATTCATAATGCTGCTGCCAAAAATCGCTTGTGCCACAGGTACTTCAAAAAATGGCAGATAATGGCCAGCTTGAGCTAATCCGGCGCCCCCCATGTAGACGGGGAAAACCAAAGTAACCATCAGTCCGATCGTTCCCCAAACAAGTGCGCGCAGCAGCACCTGTGAAGATAGGGTGTACTCCCCTGAAACGATTCGTTTCCCAAGTACGTCTCCCATTGTAGCTAGAATCGCAAACTTGATGAATCCGCCAATATAGTGGTGGGCGTTGCTTGCACTCAAGATCGCATCTCGTGTCGTCGGAACTACGAACAGCAATACACAGACCAGCAGCATCAGGGCCCAAATGATGTCTCCTTTTTTCATTGGTTTTCCCCCTAGTTTGGTGGCTGATAGGATTTATCCATCACCACGACTGGTTTAATCACTTCTCCGCCTAATGAATCCGCTTCAGCTTGGTTGATGTCTTCAAAGTCATAGAATTTAACGAATTGATCGAATGGAAACTCTCCGCGTTGATAAAAATCGATCAAGTTCGGCAAGTGGAACTTAGCGATCGTATCCCCAATCAGTACACCTTGAATTTTTTTGTTGCCGAAAACTAATTCAAAGAACGTATTGACTTCAAAATTGCCTTTCGTAACGGCTAATGGTACAAAAGTTCCCGAATTGCTCAATGACCCCAGCGCTTGTTTCATTACCGGCTGTACCCCAGTAGAATCAAGCACATAATCTAAGCCCCTGCCTTCGGTCAATCCCATGATAAATTCTTGCGGGTCCGCCTCTTTGCTGTTGAAGATATGGCTGGCTCCTAATTCTTTGGCTGTTTCTAAGCGTTTGTTATTGATGTCGATCGCAATGATTGGGTAGCAGCCGGCAATTTTTGCTGCCATAACTGCCGCAAAACCAACTGCACCAGTCCCAAATACAGCGATGCCTTCCCCAACCTTTGGCTGCAGGACACTTAAGACGGCCCCGCTGCCTGTTCCTAATCCACAGCCTAAAGGTCCCATCAAACGTAAATCTACGTCTTTGGAGATTTTCACGATGTTGGATTCGTCCGTTAAACTGTAAGTCGAGAAGGAAGATTGATTGAAGAAGTTGTTGACCTCTTCCCCATCCTCTGTGTGCAAAATGAATTCTCCACGCGGATTTTTCCCTAAATTATTAACAGTAAACCATTTTTCACATGAAGATGGGTGACCTTCTGCACAATGTTTGCACTCGCCACAGTAGGCATAAGACAAGATCACATGATCGCCGACTTCAACTGACGTCACTGCATCGCCAACTCTTTCAACAATCCCAGAGCCTTCATGACCCAATACATTAGGAAAGTTTAAGCTGTTTCCATTTCGTTCGCCATAATCGGAACGGCATAGACCAGAAGCCACGATTTTAACTAAGACATCCTTTGCTCCAACTTCTGCTAATTCCAATTCAGTAATTTCGTATGGTGCACCTTTTTCTTTGACTAACGCCGCTTTGATTTTCATTCAATAAATCCTCCTCTACTTGTATTCAAATTGTTGTGCTTGCTCTTCCCCTAAAACAACTCGTTCTGCGCCTTTGGAAAGTGCAATCATTTCATGTTCGCCTGCTTCAACCACAACAGGCGCAATAAATTCGACCCTTTTTTTCAATCCGCTGACTACTGCTTTGGAATGTGCGACACCGCCAGTCAGGGCGATTCGGTCGACTTGACCGCACGCCACCGTGGATAATTCACCGATGCCCTTGGCGATCTGATAGATGAAGGCCTCATAGACCACTCTTAATTCTTCATCGCCTGCTTCGATTCGAGATTCGATCTCCCGGGCGTCGCTGGTCCCAGCGTAGGATTTTAATCCACCTTCCCGCTTGTAGATCCGCATCATATCTTTTAAACTATGCTCGTAACACAACGGCATAATATATTTCAGCGGCAATCCGCCTGTTCGCTCGGTCGAAAATGGGCCTTCATCGTCAGAAATCGAATCGATCATCCGTCCTTTATGGTGGATACTGATGGAATTTCCACCACCCAAATGAGCCACGATCAAGGTTGCTTCGTTATATGGAATCCCTGCCTCTCTGGCTACCTTCATAGCCACCGCACGCATGTTGAGTGCATGACCAATGCTTTTTCGCTCGATGCCTTTCAACCCAGAGACGCGGGCCACATCGTCGAACTCATCGACTGACACCGGATCATAAATCAAAGCAATCGTCTGTTCGTTGCCGTTTTCCTTGATCTCATGAGCCAAAATCGCACCTAAATTTGATGGGTGGTCGATCGTCGTTACGTGCTTTAAATAGTGAATCATAGATTCGTTGACCTCAAAAGCCCCCGAAGAGACTGGCGGCAAAATGCCTCCGCGGCCCACTACGGCATCTAATTCTTGCGGTGAAATGCCTTTTTCCTCCATAAAACTCAAAATAATGTCCCGTCTAAAATCAATCTGATCGATGGTTCGCTGAAAATGCTGCAGGTCTTCTGTCGCATGCGAAATGCTCTGCTCTTCAACGATTGAGCCGTCATTGTAATACGACACCTTGGTGGAAGTCGATCCCGGATTGATGGCTAAAATCTTCATTCGCTCACGCCTTTCTCCATTGATGAATATGAATCCAATCATTCTTGCCTATTCATTTTGACAACTCTTTCCTCCCCATCATCCTGTAGAGTAGCTAGAGAGGAAAGAGGCTGATTAGTCCTCTTTGCTGCAATACATGGCAACGAGGATCGAATAGGCTTTTTCTTCTTCGGTTGACCCTCTTGAGGTCATCACGATTGGTACAGCGGCTCCCATAATGATCCCAGCCATTTTTGCTCCAGCGAGGATCGTCAGGCTTTTGCCCAGCACATTCATTGTTGTAATATCTGGACCCACCACGATATCTGCATCACCAGCTACTGGACTGTTGTAATGCTTCAGCTCAGCCACCACTGGGCTCAATGAAAGGTCTAATGAGATTGGACCATCAATAAAGCATTTGTCAGGTGTTTCTGCCTGGATCTCCTTCATGAGTTCTTCTGCTTCGATCGTTGAAGCAACTTTCGGATTGACATTTTCAGCCGCGGCCAAAAGTCCGACTTTCGGTTTTGCAATCCCAATCTTATTCATTACTTGAACACCATGATCAATTAAAATTTTCTTTTCTTCTTTCGAAGGAGCCAGAACCATTCCACCATCCGTCGTCAGCAACAGCTTATGGTACGCCGGAATCTCATTTAACGCCACATGGCTCAGCAAACCGCTTTTTGCGATTCCGTCTTCTTTGTTTACAACCGCTTTCAAGAAAGTCCGTGTTTGAATATGTCCTTTCATCAGAAAATCAATTTCCCGGTTTTTGACCATCTGGACACCGATTGCTGCGCACTCTTCCTCAGAGGCTGCTTCAACAACTGTGGCAGTTTCTCCCAACTCTCCCAATAGAGTGATGATCGTAGCTGCCTCACCAATCAGGACCGGGTCTAAAAACGCTCTCACTTTTTCGTTAAATACAGATTGAATCGTGACTTTGTCGTTGGCACAAACCACGCCGATCCGAATTTTTTTCTCACTGCTGAAATTTGCCAATAGTTCCTCAAACTTTTTCATCATTTATCACCTAATCCCAAGGAGAGCCATCGTGCTTTGGTTCGATCGGCATTGCGATCCGCAACGTGTTGATCAAATGCTTGTAGCTAAGATTTTCTGAGATGATGTTGTTGCCCCAAGAACCGCACCCTAAGGAAACAGTTGGGCTCAAGCCGTTAGCTGGTGATCCCCCTGCATCAATGGTTGGTTGATTGATGACCAGACGGCTGACTGGCAGTTCATTTCCAGCATATACCATATGGTCTTTATTGTGTGTGAACAATCCTGCTGAATGTCCCGCTCCTTCTAATAGAAGATTTTCTTTAGCATAAGCAACAGCTTCTTCAAACTCGTCGTAAGCCAATAATGCTAATACTGGTACCATTTTTTCTTTGCAGAATAGTTCTTCTTTGCCTGCTTTGTCTACTTTGACCGCAATGATTTGTGCACCTTCTGGAATAGCTACGCCCGCTGCTTCTGCGATCACACCCGGATCTTGTCCGATCATATCCGGATTTGCACGGCCTTCTGGGAACACCGTATCTCTTAGTTTTTGCAAGTCGCTCTCGTCTGTAATTACAGCTGCCTGCTTGTCTTCCAATGCCTTGAAGACTTCTGCTTCCTTACTTCTTGGATAAATCAAGCTTTGCTGACACGCACAAACGATTCCATTATCAAAGGAACGACCAATCACAGTCAGTTCAGCTGCAGCCTCCACCTCAAAATCGTCATCTAAGATCGCTTGCACATTTCCCGGTCCAACGCCATAAGCTGGTTTGCCGCTGGAATACGCGGATTTTACTAGTCCTGGTCCGCCAGTTGCAACGATCACATCTACGGATTTCATCAATTCTTGCGACATTTCAATACTAGGTTCTTCAATCACTTGCAGCAGGTCTCTTGGTGCGCCAACACTGACAAGTGCTTCTCTCATTAATTCAATGGTTTCTTTTGTGGTTTTTTTCGAACGAGGATGCGGCGATACGATCATGGCATTTCTTCCTTTCAATGCCATCAATCCATTGCCTAACGGCGTGATTGTCGGATTTGTCGTAGGAGTAACGGAACCAATAACACCAACTGGATGACCCATTTCAATAAGTCCTTCTTCTGGAATCTCGCGCAACACCCCAACAGATGGTTTGTTCTTCAATGCGGCAAAAATATTGGTAGCCATTCCCTGGTTTTTTCCGATTTTGTGATCCAATCTTCCTAAACGAGTTTCTTCGATCGCTAATTTTGCAAGTGGTTCAGCCTGCTCAAAAACTGCTTTGGACATTGCATACAGCATCTTGTCTACTTGCGCTTGATCATACTCACTGATTTCCTCCATTGCAACACGTGCCTGTTGTACCATTTCCTCAATTGTCATAGTGATAAAGCTCCTTTCATATTTTTACATACACCGATGTATGTTTTAACGATTTAATAATACCACGTATGAAAGCGCTGTCAATTTAGTGAAAAAGGTAACTTGTCGATCTTCGTTTTCAAAATGCACAAATTTGTTTATTCAATCGTTTTAAAAATAGAGAAAATATTCTTTTCAATAATTTCCAGTGTATAATTCTCTACGACCTCTTGAGGAGTGCCAGAGGCATACATTCCTTCGAAGTAACTATAAAAGAGACTTGCCAGAGCATTGGCCTCCGCCAGAGGAACTTGCTGCTCCACCAACCCATCTAAAAAGAAGTAGTATAATTTGGCTTTTGAATCCTTAATTTTTTCCAGCAATACCGTGAATTCCGGGTGCTGCTCAATCGTTTGGATCGAGCGCTGCAGGAACTTAAAATTACTGCTGTCTTGGTAGGATACAAAAATGATCCGGACCACTTTTTCTTGAAAAGAGAGTCGTTCATCCTGGATGATCTGCTGCTTTTCTTCATAGACTTCTTCTAAAATCAATTCGATCAAATGGCTAAACAGCTCGGATTTATTGGCAAAATGCCAGTAAGCTGCGCCCCGACTGAGCTTAGCATCTTTTGATATTTTATCTAATGAGGTGTTCTCGAAGCCGACCTCATAAAAATTTTTAAATGCGGCTTTTAATAGGTGTTTTTTGGTGATTTGACTGTCTGCTTTTCGTGACATAAAAAGTCCTCCTCGTTTGGCTGCTGTTTTTTAATAGGCAATGGATCTGGCACTTTATAAAAGCGTGATCTCCACCATAAGATAACAAAGTGAAAAATCCAAAAAGTTCATAAAAAAAATATTTAAAAATTGTCAGTTTTGATAATTCGCTACGATTGTGAATGAATACTCAATCTTTCCGGCTGATTTTCGCATCTTTTCTCCTAAATTATAACACGAAGAATCTGAGCCTTCACTTGCAGACAAAAAAACAGCAACCCAAAATTTCTTGGATTGCTATAATTTTTGATTATTTTGTTCTGACTGGCAGCCAGATTTCAAAGCTTGCGGCGGCTGGGTCCATATTCAGATACACTTCAATATCTGGTTTTTCAGCATATTCAAAGCCCGAAGTCGGCAGCCATTCGGTGAAAATCGCCTGTTGCATGTCTTGGATCGCATGAGGCATAGGCCCTGTCCCAGAAAAGATCGCCCATTTAGCTTCTGGCACTTCAAATTGATGGAATCCTTCCGGCACCTGCTCTGCGGCAACACCGATCACGTATTCCCACTCCTCTTGAATCTCCCGCGTCATCATGCTGACTCCCATGACTCCTGGCGTATTAGGGTCCATCAAAGGCACTAGCTGTTGGACCTTTCCGCTTTGAGCCGTGTCGTTCCAGAACTGTGGAATTTTCTTCTGTGAGGTTTCCATGTCCTGATCAAGCGGGATCGATACTCCCGTCACCTTGAAGGCTGCTTTGTCTTCTAAACGATATTCCATTGCTTCCACTCCTTTTACTGTAAGTGTGAAGGTCAACATTGGATAGCTGGTCAATGTAGTTCCTGATTTTTTGGCCTCTTGAGGGGTCACACCGTGCACAGACTTAAACACTCGGTTGAAGGAGGTCGGCGAGTCATAGCCATATTTCCCAGCCACGTCGATGACCTTCATTCCCTGTTGCAGATCCACTCCTGCCAAGCTCATTTTTCTTCGCCGAATGTATTCCCCCATCGTTGCGCTGGCGATGTAGGCGAACATCCGCTGATAATGATAGGTTGAACAGCAGGCCAATCGTGCTGCTTCTTCGACTGAGATTTCTCCTGTCAAATTTGCTTCAATGTACGCCAAGCTATCATTAAACTGATCGATCCATTCCAATAGGTTGTTCCTCCTGTCAGTCTCCTTCTGACACCTTCAGTCTAAAGGATTCGGTTTTTTCTTTCCTCTTCATTTTTGCACAATTGAAAGAGTTTTTCACTAAACATTTCATAAAGCGCTGTCGATAAAGAGCATAAAGACCGTTTTGCTCTTTGCAGAAACACAGGAGCCGTGAAAGGTCTCATCATTCAAACGTCAGTTTTTCCAGTCGATCAAAGGCTTCCGCCAACAGCTCCAGCGATTGGGTTGCTGCTAGGCGTACATAGGCATCGCCGACCGTTTCACCGAAAGCTTTTCCGGGCACAAAAAGTACGCCCGTTTGTTCCAATACTTCTTCAACAAATGCTACCGAGCCTAGTCCCGACCTGCTGATGTTGACGAAAGCATAGATGCTGCCGCCAACAGGTGCTAAACTCATGTAAGGAATCTTTGCTATACGCTCTTCGATGTAATCCAAGCGTTCCTTGAACAGCGCTGTAGTTTTAGGAACGATCTCATCGGCGTGCTGCAAAGCGTAAATAGCGGCCTGCTGCGAGATACTAGGCGCCGAATAGGTCACACTTTCGTTGATCACACCTGCCGTATGATTGACGTAATCAGGTGCGATCACATAGCCCAATCGCCAGCCTGTCATAGCATACCCTTTTGACAGACCGCTGATGGTGATCGTATGCTCCGGTGCTAAGCGCGCCATCGGGACAAACGTTTCTTTAAATGCAAAATCTTCATAGATTTCATCGGAAATGACGAACAGATCATGGTCGATCGCCACCTTCGCGATCCCTTTAAGCGTTTCTTCAGAAAAAACCGCCCCTGTCGGATTATTCGGAGAATTGATCAAGATCGCTTTGGTATTGGGAGTGATCGCCTTTTTCAAGTCTGCCACATCCAACTGAAATTGATTTTCCTCATAGGTGGGAACGATCACCGGCGTGCCGCCTGCCAGCAAGACCTGCTCTTTATAGGGAGAAAAGAACGGCTCGTGGATAATCACTTCATCCCCTGGATCTAGTATAGCTTGCATAATCAAATACATCCCGTGAAGAGCGCCTACGGTGACGCGCACCTGGTCGAGCCTGAATGCCAGGTCGTATTTTTGCTGGTAATGAGCAATGATCGTCTGAAGAAGTTCTTTTTGTCCTGCTGGAGAAGTATACTTTGTTGCTCCTGCTTTGGCGGCTTGAAAAGCAGCTTCTGTGATCGCTTGATCGGTGATGATATCTGGATCACCGATCGATAAATCGATGATTTCTTCCTTTTCTTTAGCTAAAACGGCAATTTTCATCAACAAATTATCTGCCGGTTGTTGAAATTTTTTTGCCAATTTTCGTTTGTCCATCCTTACTCCCTCTTTCCTACAAGACCTTGTTCAAAAAGTCTTGGGTTCGCAGATTCTTCGGCTGTTCAAAGATCTGCTCTGGTGTGCCTTCTTCCTGAATCACCCCATCGGCCATGAAGATCACCCGATCAGCCACTTCTTTGGCAAAGCCCATTTCGTGGGTCACTACGACCATGGTCATGCCTTTTTCGGCCAAATCCTTCATAACCGCTAGCACCTCGCCTACCATCTCTGGGTCTAATGCCGACGTAGGCTCATCAAACAGCATCACATCCGGATTCATCGCTAAGGCGCGAGCGATTGCTACCCGTTGCTGCTGACCACCAGACAAACTGCTGGGGTAAGCTTCCGCCTTGTCGCCCAATCCGACCTGATCTAGTAGGGCCAGCGCACGTTTTTTTGCTTGTTCTGGGTCTTCTTTTTTGATTTTAACAGGTGTGATAGTTAAATTTTCCACTACACTCATATGTGGGAACAAATTAAAGCTTTGGAACACCATCCCCATTTTTTGACGCAATTGATCAATATTGACATCCGGCGAGGTGATGTTTTGTCCCTCAAAGAAAATTTCTCCGGAAGTTGGTTCTTCCAATAAATTCAGACAACGCAGGATCGTACTTTTTCCGCTGCCGGAGGGTCCGATGATCACGACTACCTCACCGGCTTTGACAGATACATCGATCGATTTTAAGACCTGATTGTCTCCAAATGACTTCGATAATTGTTTTACATTAATCATTAACACCTAATCTCCTTTCGGCGAAACCAAGCAATCTTGAAATACAGAAGGTCAACACAAAGTAGATCAAGGAAACGATCACATATGGCAGAAACGGCTTGAAGCTGGCTCCTTGAACCACACCTGTCTGGAAGATCAATTCCGAGACCCCGATGACAGAGACCACGGAGGATTCTTTGATGATCGTAACGAACTCATTTCCTAATGCAGGCAGGATATTCTTGATCGCCTGTGGGAATACGATGTAGCGCATCGCTTCTTTTTGGTTCATTCCCAATGAACGGGCCGCTTCAGTCTGACCTTTATTGACAGCATTGATCCCGGCCCGCACGATTTCTGCTACATAGGCTCCGCTGTTTAAGGAGACTGCGATACACCCAGCCACCAGCTTAGATAAATCTAATCCGAGTACTCCAGTTCCAAAATAAACGATAAAGATTTGAACCAGCAATGGTGTTCCCCTTACATATTCAATATAAGCGACAGCCAAATACTTTAACAGCTTGTTTTTGCTGAGCTTCATCAGAGCCAGCAAACTGCCGATGATCATGCCGAACAAAACTCCGACAAAAGCAAGCAGGATCGTGTATTTTGCTCCATTAATATAGAAGGGAATGTATTTTTGGAAGAAGGACTCCTCTTCTTGGAACATCAAATCATTAGCTTCTTTTTTGTATTGGTCCACTAGATTTTCTTCTTCGATTTCTTGGATCGATTGATTGACCGCCTGCATCAAAGCGGGCGTATTTTTCGACATGGCGATCGCGGTGACATTATCGCCGTTCTCAAACTCGACTGGCGCAATCGCTAGGGTTTCATTGGTTTGAACATAGGCTTCAGCGATCGCTTTTTCCACGATCACACCATCCACTTTACGGTTAATTAGGTTATTAACCAGATCAGGAACCTTCTGCAAAGAGGTCACCTCAGAGCCGACCAGCTCATTGTGGGCTAATTCTTCCTGCAGGGTTTGCTTTTGTGCTCCGACAGGCACACCATCAAAGTCAGCCGTCGAATTATATTGATTGACATCGTCTTTTCTGACCAGCACTCGTTGACTCACAGTGTAATAAGGATCAGAAAAATCGACTTCCTTCAAGCGTTCTTCAGTGATCACCATTCCAGAAATGACCAAATCGACTTTGCCGGTCTTCAATGACCCCAACAAGGCATCAAACCCCAGTTCTTCCACACGCAGCTTCACCCCTAAATCTTTGGCGACCTTCTCAGCAATGGAAACATCAAATCCCACTACTGTATCTTTGCCGTCTACTTCTGCGTGAAATTCATAAGGCGCATAGTCGGCAGAAAGCCCGACGACCAGTTCACCATTTTTTTGAATTCTTTCGTACACCGGATCGGTTTCTTCTGCACTGGCTGCTGCAGGCAACAGGCCGACGACCAGTAAAAGCAGTGCAACGATCACACCTAATTTCTGTTTCATTTCATCCACTCCCATTTTATGAATAATAAATTCAATAAAATCGATAATAAGTATAAATATACATTTTATTCGATTGCATTTATACTATCATACTCGTTATAATATGGAAAGATGAAAATGAATATTCAATGAAAGAAGAGGAAAAGATGAGCCAACCATTGATCGTACGGGGTGCTCCCCAAGAATATGAAATAAACCAACACGCTTGGCAGCTGCTGCCAGCGCACTTAAACAAACGCAAGCTTGCGAAGCTGCTGATTTTACATGGCGATGCTTCTTGGCGAGCTGTCCAGCAGTACTTCCCTGATGTATCAGATTTTGCTGCTACGTTCTGCTATTATGGCGGGCAATGTACTGATGTCGCGGCGGATCATTTTGCCGGTATTGCCCAAGAGAAACAAGCAGAAGCCATTATTGCTGTGGGTGGAGGGAAGGTTGCGGATTTAGCTAAATTGACGGCCTTCCGTCTTCACCTGCCGATCATTATTCTGCCGACATTAGCCGCGACCTGTGCTGCCTACACCCCTTTGAGCGTGGTATACAATGAAGAGGGCGTAATGCTGCGTTACGATATTTTCCACAAGGCAACGGATTTAGTCTTGATCGACCCGGAAATTATTCTGCATTCCCCTTATGAACTGATGGTCGCCGGGATCGGGGACACTTTAGCGAAATGGTATGAGGCCGATGCGGTGATCTCACAGCTGACAGTCAAAGCAATCGAGATCCAAGTCGCTGAATTTGCTGCTAAAAAATGCCGTGACCTGCTGTTGGCCGAAAGCCGGTCCGCCTTGCAGGCAATGAAAAATAAAACCTTGAATCAGGCCTTTATTGATGTCGTAGAAACGAATATTCTGTTGGCTGGGATGGTCGGCGGGTTTGGAGACGAATACGGTCGGACTTCTGGAGCCCATTCGATCCATGATGCGTTGACCGAGCTTCCGCAAAGCCACCATTTGCTCCATGGCAATAAGGTCGCCTATGGCATATTGGTCCAATTAATGATCGAGGGAAAAACTGAAGAGATCCACCGTTTGCTGCCTTTTTACCGGGAACTGCAGCTGCCAGCTAGCTTAGAAGAGATGGGATTGAACCTAACAGAAGCAGAGTTTCAAACGGTCGGTGCTCGTGCTGCCGAACCAAATGAAAATATCCATTTTATGAAACAAACGATCACTTCCGAAGTGGTAGTAGCTGCAATGAAGCAATTGGAAAGGCTGAAGGCGTAACATGTCGCGCCTAAAACTTCGGGAAGCTCTTGGAATGATCCGGTCCGCCGCCGAATAATTCAGTAAAAAATAAGCGGTCACGATCGAAAGATCGTTTCCGCTTATCCCTTGTTGACGTTATGCGTTTGGTTAAAGCCGTACAGTCACTTCATGTACTAACGCGCTAAAAAAGCTTTCCTGTCTTTACGGCGTAGATCGTTAATGAGATAAGGATCAACAAAGCGGTCGTTTCCAGTAAAAGATCCGAAACCTTTACGGAATGCTTCGCGGCATCCTTTTCCTTCTTTATCACCTGCAAGCCTCCTGAGTGAGGGGCACCGTTAGCTGCGATGCCGCTAAGTCGATCGTATACTGAATGTCTTGATTGCCGCGAACCGTTTTTTCAAAATCTGTTCCGAACACCGCTACTCCGATCTGACGTCCTGCCGGCAAATGGTAGATCGTTGGATGCAATTCCAATTCGATCTCCACGAATTCTCCAGCCTTCAAGTCATCATTTTTCCACGGATAGTGGCGATTCTGCAGATTCATATGTCCTCGGGTGATCAGCTTGTGGTCGCTTTCTCCAGCTAATTTCAGTTCCACTAAATTGTCTTCACGCCAATTGTACCCCAGTTGCAGGCCTTTTAAAACCAATACATCCGGCACTGGCTTCAAACGTTTGGCTGGACCAAAGTCGATCAACTCCACACTCAGCATCCCCACATCCTGACTCGATGCCACTCTGATTTTTACCGTTGGGCGGCCATTGATAAAGAGCTCGTCAGAAAGCACAGCCGTCTTGGCCAAATAGCGATGGCCGTCCATTGGACCTGCCTCTTTTACTTCTTTTTCCCAACGCTCGATGTTCTTGGTATAGCTAGTAAATTGTTCATTTGGCAGCTGATCGGAAAAGGTGACTGTGCCCTCCTGCGCCATTTCAGCCAAACGATCCTCTCCAAAGAAATACGTCTTCTTCTCTTCTCCTTGCCAATCCGTCAATGTCTCCCAAGTTTCTGCCTCTGTATTTTTTTGATACACGATATCCGGCAGGATTTCCTTGGCGCCATTTTCGATCCCGTACAGCTTATGGCTCAACCAGAGATTCATCATATCCTGAAAGTCGATCGAAGGCACATTGTTGATGTAAATGTGCTGACCCTGATGCAGGATCAATTTCTTGGCAACAGGAACCTCTTTCAACGCATCCCATAGATCAGCGACCTGTCTTGGCTTGACGTTCCAGTCATTCAATCCATGAACCATCACGACGTCACATTGGATATCCTTGATGAACGGCAGATAATTGCGCTCATCCCAAAACGTGTTGTAATTGCCTGTCTTGCGGTCCTGCAGCTCGGCCATTTCTTTAAGATAGTTCATGAAAAATTCTTTGCTGTGGAGATAATCCCCAGCATTTTTCATTTTACTGAAGGTCTCGATCGCTAACACATCTGCGTCTTCTCCCGGAAATCCGCCGGGTGCGATCACCAACCCGTTGTCCCGATAATACTGGTACCAGTTAGAGATCGCCGCTTCAGAGATGATCGTTTCCAGCCCTTCCACCTGACGCGTGGCACAAGCCGTTGCCAAAGTTCCTAAATACGATTTTCCTGTCATCGCCACTTTTTTGTTGCTCCACCACGCTTTGATCCGAACATTGTCTGTTCGATTGGTGAAGGCCCGGCGATTGCCTGCAAGCCATTCAATGTAAGCAACCATTGCGGTGGTTTGTTCGACTGATCCACAAGTCTGGATGCCGTCCGAGTCTATGGTACCGATACCTGCACCATAGACGACCGCGAACCCGCGCGCCAAGAAATAGTCATTCAATGTATGATTGTTTTCCTTAGTAAAGCTTTCCGTTGCATGAGTCGCCTTGCCCTCCACTGGGCGTTCTGGCGGCAGGATTGGTTCGACAGGCTGATAGCGAATGTCCTCATACGTCATCTCATTTGGTTCTTTTCGTTCCAATGGTACATTGACATCGTAGGTCAGCTCTTCGCCTGCAGGACCATTGACCCCTTGGCTGTAAGGACTGGCGGTAAACAAGGTTGGTACTTTGATTCCTTGTTCCGTTTCAGCAGGCCGTAAAATTTCCAACTTCAATAGATCGCGTTTGCCATCTTGATCCGTGTCCAGTGGAGCTTCCACATAGACCACCTCGCGGATTAATTTGGACGTGTCAAACACTGCCTGGGCCTTGCCATTGAAAAAGAAAGGTTTGCTGACTTCCTTGTCTAAGAAAAATCCCTGGTTTGCCAGCTGATCGATCAGACACAAGCCATTTTTTGTATGTGTGTTCAACAAGGTATACCACGCTTCGATGATGGTATCTACCTCTGAAAAATCACCATCGACTGTCGGGAGATTAATGGCGCTCAGGCCTTCCTCGAGCTTCGTTGGATCAAAATCGACTCCCGCCTCAAACTCCAGCAGCTGCAAGGCCACGGTGTAAAAGGTCTCACGGCTGATCGGCTGCTTTACTTGGTAAAAGTCAGCTAGATCCGTCGTTGGATTGGCTAACAAATTGCCGATTTTAGCTAAAAAACCGGCTTCGTCTTTGACCGTCACAAGGCTTCTGCGTAAAAAATCAAAATAAAGGGCGGTACTGTCGCCCACGTTTTTGCTAGCTGGATAGCCAATTGCCCGAAGTTCTTTTTTGGCTGTTTTGATGGAAACAGTGATTCGGCCGAACTGGTTGATTTTCATGTAAGTCGCTCCTTTTATTCCAAAATTTGTCACTTGATTCTACCTTATAGACAGGCATATTTTTAAGAAAAACTACTTGATGGACGATCATCACGAACAATTTCATTATAACAAACCCGAGATTAAGTGTTGGTTAGAGTTCAATGAAATCTAGGCTTTGGTCGAGGTGTCTCTAAGAAAAAAAGACCATCTGTTTCTTAGAAAAACAGACAGTCTCTGAGTTATTCTTGGTAAGCTAACTTGTATAAAGATGAAATCAACGCTTCGACGCCTGTCGTCAAGTCTTCCAGCTTCGTAGCTTCTGCTGGATTGTGGCTGATGCCGTCAATACTTGGGACAAACAGCATAGCGGTAGGAACAAAGGCCGCAAAAATCTGCGAATCGTGACCACCGCCGCTATCCATTAGCTGATACGCGATCCCTTTTTCACTGCAGGCCTTTTCCAGCACCCGAACCATCTCGCGATCCATCGGTACTGGAGGCTCATCCATGAAAAGATCCAACTCAATCGTCAGACCGTTTTCTTCGGCGATCTGCCGCATGTCTTTCTCAAGCTCCTCCCGGAAATTTTTCAATACTTGACCATCCGGATGACGACAATCGATCGAAAAGGTCACTTGTCCAGGAACGACATTTACCGTATTCGGAGTGACCTCAGCTTGGCCAAAGGTCAAAACCAAAGGTGCTCCAACTTCTCGCGCTTTTTCGATCCCATGAGTAACGATCTTAGCATAGCCGTATACCGCGTCTTTTCGATAGGCCATCGGAGTGGTTCCCGCATGGTTAGCCTGGCCTTTTAGTGTAATCGTATAACAGGTTTGGCCGACAATATTCTTAATAATGCCGATGGGAAGCTGCTGCTGTTCTAAAATCTGTCCTTGTTCAATATGGATCTCGAGAAAGGCTTTGATGTCTTTACGAATCGTTTGCGATTTTCGGAAATCGAATCCCGCTTGGTGCATCGCCTCAACAAACGAAACCCCATTCAAATCATGGGTGTGTTCGACATCCTTGCGTTCTGCCAAGCCCCAGATATTTTTGCTGCCCCAGAAAACATAAGGAAAGCGGCTGCCCTCTTCCTCGGCCATCGACACCACCTCTAAGTTGCGCAGCGGCTGTCCATACGTCTCCACTAAAAAGCTGATCGCCAGATAAGCAGCGGCTACGCCATATTGTCCATCAAGTGTTCCACCCTGATTGACCGTATCCACGTGAGAGCCGGACATGATCGTTTCCTGCGGGTATTTGCTGCCTTCGATTCGACCAAACAGATTGCCTACTTCATCAAAGGAAGCCGTCATCCCTGCTTCTTCAAATTTTTGTTTCAACCCCTGTTGCGCGGCCTGCCAGTTTTTGTCATACAAGAACCGGCTGACGCCCCCAGCCTCGTCGGCGCCAAAGGAAGACAGCCAGTCAAGTGTTGCTTGGATTTTTTCTGCTAATGATTGCATCGTTTATTTCCCTCCATAATTATCCCTTGTTTCTCTACTCCTGATTTTACCTTACTCTAAGCAACACTGCCATTAAGTTTTGTGGAACGCAAAAAACCTAGCAAGAGCTTTCTTACTAGGGGTTGTTGGCTGAGCTATTGGGCAAGTTTTCCAAATCTTGCCGATCATACAACTTGTCTCCATGATCAGAAACACTGGGAAATCCATCGGAAGCTCGAAATTTCTTCAGTTTTTCAACGTTCTCGAGATAAATTGATTTTCCGATATTCAGATCTGGATCCAAAACATTTTGTTCTCGTTCACTCTTGATCATCAATTTGCTTTTTCGATTGAAACTATACAAATGATGTTCTCCTCGTAAAAAGATCAGCAGGTTGTCATCATCGCCCCGCCATTTTTCAGCAACGATACTCTTGGGCAGATGAATCAGCCAGCGTTTGCTCTCAAAGTAGATCGTGTACTCAACATCCTCCGGAAGCGTAATGACTTCTCCAGTACGTGGGATCGTCACTTGTTTTTCCGGCAGAACTGTTTTAGAGATCTTCGTTACCTCGATATCGTCTTTAGCAAGTGACACATCGTCGATCCACCAAACTACACCAAAAAAGCCGACGATTCCAACCAACAGCACTCCTACTAATGAAGCGATCAGGACTTTAAACCATTTTTTGCGTTTGCTGTCAAAACTCAATTCCTGAACCATCTCTGTGTCTTCACGCAAAAGACTCTCCAACGAAATCTCGAAAAGATCACTTAGCTGAACGACTTGCTCAAGGTCAGGGTAGCTTTTGCCATTTTCCCACTTCGATATCAGCTGCCGTGTGACGAAAAACTTTTGGGCCAGATCCTCTTGCGTCATATTTTTTTCGATACGTTTTTCTTTGATGATTTTACCAATATCCATTCATTCACATGCCCTTTCTGCACTTATTGTAATATATCTCAGCAGAAAGTGACATCTTTTATTAATAAATCGAGGCCGCAACAGAAGGTAACACGCGTTTTTACAATACTCTATTTGAATGTTAGGTTTTATTGCCTCTTCGTTCTGCGGATGTTTCAAATTGTTTCTCGTTATTTATTTGCTGCTCTTGCAAACTGAATTTAGATTAAGAACGGAAGTGATAAGATGTCCACCCCCACAAAACTCAAGCAACATTATCCACTTTTAGATGCCGCTCAATATTTGGCAGCCTTGTTGGTCATTTTGGTTCATTGCGGTCGATTGGCAGAAAGTGATTTTTGGCATTTTCTTCTCAAAGCCTATTTAGGCAGAATGGCTGTTCCGCTTTTTCTCATATCCAGCGGTTATTTTTTTCGCCAAAAACAAAAAGAGAACATGGGGTATGCTAGAGCCTATTTTTCCAAACAATGCCGTACTTACCTATTCTGGAGTGCGATTTACCTGCCCTATGGTGTTTGGTTTCTTCAAGGGTTGAGCCTGCCAGCGGCTTTTTATCCAT
This sequence comes from Enterococcus florum, assembly GCF_004309355.1. GTDB lineage: Bacteria > Bacillota > Bacilli > Lactobacillales > Enterococcaceae > Enterococcus_A > Enterococcus_A florum. Next base: position 68,604 of record NZ_BJCC01000034.1, read on the forward strand.
TCGCGGTTCCAGTCGGATTGGGATATTTAGGTTTTTGCTATCATTTGTGGTATTTTCCAGCTTTATTTTTTGGATTGATACTGGTTAATCGATTAAAAAGACATTATTCTTGGCTGTTCTGCTTTGGTATCTGCTTTCTTTTGTATACCATCGGTTCTATTGAAACCTACAGCGGCTTTCTAACAGACGGCTGGTTAAAAACAATGTACGAAACATATCAGCGTCTGTTTTTTACTACTCGAAATGGATTGTTTTATACGCCAGTGTTTCTATTGATCGGCTTTTTCATTGCGGATCATCCGAAACACCGCTTTTTGCATAAATTCCTTCTAACCAAATTAATCATCAGTTTAGGACTGTTGGCATTAGAGCTGTTTCTAGTTTGTCAAAAAGAAGGTGACGACAAAAACTTTTTGTTCATGTTGCTGCCGGTCTCCTTGTTTTTGCTGTCCTGGCTGTTGCAGTCAGAAAACTTTCTATCCGTTAATTTGGCGCATTTACGTCCTCTCGGACAGCTGATGTTTTTTTTGCATCCGCTCTTTTTAGAAGGCAGCAAAACACTGCTGTACAAATGCGGAATTGTTTCATTTCAAGGTCTGCCATTATTTTTCCTGACCTTGGCCGCAACACACTTTACCGCAAAGATGATCATACATTTGAAAAAAACAGCAGCTTCCCCTTTCCTGCTTTTAAGGAAAGAACTTAAATGATTCTATGTACCTATCCATGGATGACACTCCAACGATTCAAAAAATAGGGCAGGATGAATACATTCTATTTCGATCACCTCATTTTTCTATTCAGACACAAAAATACGGGACAAAGTCACTAAATTCCATGACTTTGTCCCGTATCGTTTCTAATTCAATAACGATTTCATAAACCTGCGCAGCTTTTTATTGGCCATTCGTAATGACTAGAGATGGCAGAAACAAAGGAACTGCCAGCGGACTGTCTCTGACCCAAGACTAAACACCTTCAAAAAAACAGTTCCTCATTTGTAAAGGGGTCGACCAGAGAAATTACTTTTGATGACTGCTTCGCCATAGAAGGTTTTTTGATGAGCTTCTTAAAAGACCGCATTCACGGCTCCAATGGTTTTCCAGTTATAGCCTCTTTCAAAAATGGTTTTTCTTTACCAGATTTACTTCGATCCAATGGATCAAGAGCAGCTGCCATTCATAAAACGGATCAGCACGTCGTGGCTGTTTTTATATCGTGTCCCTTGTATGCTTCCTTGGCTTTTCCTACCTCAAGAGTAACTTTTTCCTCGTCAGTCTTTATTAGCCGCATTGACAAAGTGATCGTTAACTACTAAAAAGCGAATAAAATTGAATAACACCTAAATTTCAATAAGTGGCTAACTTGCACTTGAAATTTAAGTCTGTTTTAAAATGACGAAAAAGCACATATTTTGATATTTTTTAGGTCGTGACTAAGAAAATAGAAGATCAAAAAACTGAACTTATCAGCCTTTAATCTCCTATTTTTCTCAAAGTTTGATACTTGTTCAGTTGTTGAGCTGTTACACAGCAGATTTCAACTTCATATTTTTCTTGCTTTTTTTGTAATACTGCCGCAAAAAGAAAAGGGAAAACAGCAAAGTGAGCCCTTCTGTGACTGGGAGGCTCACCCATGCCCCCGTTATCCCACAAATCCTTGCCAAGATGATTACGAATGGAATCAAGAAAATATACCCGCGGAACAACGCTAACGCAAAAGCTTGCTTGGCCTGTCCAATCGCGGAAAAGAAAATACTAAAAACCATATTCAACGAGGAGCCGAATAACGATAAAAAGAAAATCGGTATTCCAGCAGCGGCTAACTGAATCAACAGGGGATCGTTTTCCCGGTTAAAGGCTGAGATGATCGGATATTTTAGGAAAAACAGAATCAGATACAACCCGATCGCCATAATAAAGCTAGTTTTTAAGCCGAAGGACAACGTTTTTTGAATCGTCTGGATTTCTTTTCTATTCACCGCACGGCTGATTAATGGCTGTATTCCTTGGGCAACCCCCGTAAACAAGGAAAGGGCGACAACCAGAACGTTCGCCAAGACTCCATAAGCAGCAATCGCGATATCCCCACCTAACCCGATCAATACTTGATTAAACACTAAAATACTGACACCAGTACTCATTTCTGCAAGAAAAGAAGAAAGTCCAAGCTGGATACTTTTAGTAATCGTTCCGAATTCAGGGATTGCCCAGCTTAATGAGAGCCGACGCTTTGAAAAATTGCGATGCGTACTCAAAATAGCCAGACTGATTACTGGAGACAACACTGTAGCCAATGCCGCACCGGCCATGCCCATGTTCATTGGAAAAACGAAAATATAGTCAAAGATCATATTGAATACACTTGAGAAAATCATCGCCTTCATTGCCAGTTGCGGATTCTGATCATTTCGAATGAACGCCAAGCATAAATTGTTCAAAATGAAAAACGGCGCCATCACTAAAATAAAGCGCATGTACATCGTCGTCAAATCCACAGTTGCGCCGCTGGCACCTAATAATAGCGCTAATTGACGGCTGAAACAGATCCCGACTATTGTAAAAAAAAGCCCAATGAGTCCCCCAACGATCAGTAGTTGAGAGAAATAATTGCCGCTTCTCCCCTTTAATGCAAAAAGCGTCGCGCCACCCATTCCCAGCAGCAAACCCAGACCCGTCAGCAGATTAAATAAAGGCAACGCAATATTTAAAGCCGCTAAGCCTAGTACACCCACCCCATTTGCGATAAAGAACGTATCCGCTAAAATATACAGTGACAACCCTAGTGTGCTTAAAACGCTGCGTGTTACATACCCTTTGATCTCATTCATTTGATATTCCCTCCACAAAAAAATAGCATCCTACCCTCCTATGGCCTATGGGGTAGACTGCTACTAAAAACAAAACCCGGCGATTTTGCTAAAAGTTCTTCATAATTTCTCTCCATTCTAGCAACAAACGCATGAAAAGGCAACCACACTTTTTTAAAAATCAAAATACATGAGTCGTTCGCCGTTTGCTGGATCATATCTTTGACTATCAATAAAACCAAATCGTTGGTAATAGGGAATGATTTTTTTATTCTTGTCATGCACACTTAAATAGATGCGATTGATCCCATAATGCTCCTTCATAAAGTCCATTAATAAAGAAATAAATTTAGTGCCGTATCCTTTTCCTTGAAAGTCCGTACCGATCATGATTCGATCCAGCCACATCTCTTTGCCTCGTTTAGCACCAACCATGGAAAACCCCACTAACTGAGCGTCATCATATAACGCGAGTGGACGCCATTGGAGTGATACATCATAAGCGGCCTCCAATAACGATTGTGCGTTGCTTTCGATAAAATCCTGCTGATTTTTTGAGACGGAGAGGGCAACGATCTTACGCCAGTTTGTTTCATCGACATCCTTAATTAATAGACTCATAAAAAAGCCTCCTCATTGTTCAAAAATACTATTTGTTAGCTACGGTATCAAAAATAGCAAAAAACAGCAATCGATAAAGCCGAATGCCGTGTTTTACTCACACTTTAGAAAAAGCAATCTCATGATCAGAAAAGGATGCCGCATGGATCAACCTAACAGTTAACTACGTATGGAAGGCATAAATGCCTGAACCTAAAGCAAAAGCAACTAAGACAGAACCGATGAAGGTGAGCGTTGACTCTCTTTCGTCTTGTGCTTGCTGGATAAAGCGTCCGGTAGTAGTGCCATACTCCCTGACACGAAGATGCTGCACCTTCAATAATCATCCTACTGGCTTCGATAACCTACCTGATCCTCGATCAGACGTTTGCTGCGATCAAATTCTTGATACAGATTCTTGGAACATAAAGTGCCTTCCGCCCGATTGGTTTAAGTCCCACTACTGTCTAAATCCATTTTAGTTTGTAATAGTTCTCTTGATTCACAGCATACACTGCTGTTCCGCCTTTTTCCAAACAAAAAAACATCCAAAACAGAAATCATACCTGCTTTGAATGCTCCTCAATCATAAAATAAATCTTTACCTACCCAAGCACTCCCACCTGCTTCTTCCGCTCCAGCTTCTTGGCATAATAAGCCGCTTCTCCTTTTGTCGCATAGACAAAATGGCCAGGAGCGATCTCTTGCAGCTGACGGTGCTGCCCGTCGTTGGGTTCGACTTGGTATTTGATTCGTTTGCGTTGGCGTTCGTAAATGGGATCGGGCATCGGGATGGCCGACAGCAGGCTTTCGGTGTAGGGATGAACGCCGGAATAATAAATGCCATCGCTAGTGCCGATCTCCAGCAATCGGCCATTGTGCATCACCCCGATACGGTCGCTGATGTGTTTGACCATCGAGAGATCGTGGGCGATAAACAGATAGGTCAACTGGCGTTCCTTTTGGAGATCCTGCAGCAGGTTCACCACTTGTGCCTGAATCGAGACATCCAGTGCGGAAATGGGTTCATCACAGACGATGAATCGTGGATCAACGGCCAAGGCTCTGGCTATACCGATCCGCTGCCGCTGCCCCCCGGAGAATTCATGGGGGTAACGGGTACCATGATTGGGATTTAGTCCAACAGTTTTTAACAACTGATTAACCCGCTCGCTGCGCTTCTGACTGGATTTTGTTAAGTGATTGACGTCCAGTCCTTCTGCAATGATATCCTTGACCTTCATTCTGGGATTTAAAGAAGCATAAGGGTCTTGAAAAATCATTTGCACGTCTCGGCGAAAGCGAGTGTTGTCTGCTTTGTCCTTGATAGTCATAATATCTTGGCCTTCAAAGAGGATTTGGCCTCCTGTAGGCTGGGTCAGGCGCAGGATCGAACGACCGGTAGTGGATTTCCCACTGCCGGATTCGCCCACCAATCCAAAGGTCTCGCCTTGATGAATAGTAAAACTGATGTCGTCGACTGCCTTGACTTGGTTCTTGCTGCCGACATTAAAATATTGCTTGAGTCCTTTGACTTCTAGTAAGACCTCTGCCATTTGGGTTCCTCCTGATTCGTTTTGCTTCGTCCTTTAGTTGCCTAATGAGGTGCTTATATCATTAGAAGAAAGATTGTGCTGGTTAAATTGTTCCCATCTTCGCAGGATCTCCTGCGGCGGGGTAACAGCTGGAGCTTGTGGCGCCAATAACCAAGTCGCTGCTTTGTGAGTCTCTGACAAGGCGAAAAACGGCGGCTCCTGCTCGGCATCGATTTTCATCGCATAGCTGTTTCTAGGATAAAAGGCATCGCCCTTTGGCGGATTTAGCAGATCTGGCGGCGAGCCCGGAATCGCATAAAGTCGATCATTGGCATCATCTAGTGTCGGCATCGAGCTTAGAAGTCCCCAGGTATAAGGATGCTGCGGATTAAAAAAGATTTCCTCAGCGGTACCGACTTCGACAATTTTACCGGCGTACATCACAGCAACACGGTCAGCGACATTGGCCACCACACCTAAGTCATGGGTAATAAAAATGATCGACGTTTTTACCTTGGTTTGGATTTCTTTTAACAGTTCTAAGATTTGAGCCTGGATCGTGACATCCAATGCAGTTGTTGGTTCATCGGCGATCAATATTTCCGGATAACAGATCAGCGCGATAGCGATCACGATTCGTTGTCGTTGTCCACCGGAAAACTGATGAGGATAGCTTTTCAGACGTTTTTCTGCTTCAGGGATTTCGACCAGTTCTAGCAGATTCAGTGCTTCTTTCATGGCAGCCTGTTTGCTGATTTTTTGATGCTTTCGCAGTGATTCTGCTACCTGCTTGCCGATGGTCATCGTCGGGTCGAGAGAAGTCATCGGATCTTGAAAGATCATAGCTATTTCCTTGCCGCGGATGTTCTGCATCTCACGTTCAGAATGCTGGACTAAATCTTGACCTTTAAACAATATTTGGCCTTTTTCGATGCTGGCATTACTGGAAAGCAGCTTCATGATCGAACGGCTGGTCACTGATTTTCCGCTGCCGGATTCGCCGACGATCGCCAAAGTCTCCCCTTTTGCCAGTTCTAGATCAACACCGCGGATTGCTTGAACTTTGCCGGCAAAGGTATCAAATGAGATGGTTAGGTCTTTGATTTCAAGTAAATTGTTCATTTGTCGTCACTCTTTCATTTTAGGGTCAAAGGCATCACGCAAGCCGTCTGCCAGAAGATTGAAACAGATCATGATCACAGAGATTGTGACCGCTGGAACCCACATCAGATACGGCAAATACAAGAAGGTGCGGTAGCCCTCATTCAGCAAAGTTCCTAAAGAAGCATTCGGCGGGATTAGCCCTAATCCGATAAAGCTTAAAAAAGCTTCGAAGAAAATCGCTGTCGGAATACTGAACATCATTTGGATAATGATCACACTGCTGATGTTCGGCAAAATGTGCTTCATAGCGATTCGCCAGCGTGGTTCCCCCATGGTCTTGCTGGCAAGGACGTACTCTTGGTCCTTCAGCTTCAAAGTTTGGGCTCGTACGATTCGAGCCATTGGGATCCAGTTGGTGATCGCCATTGCAGCGACGATCGAGAAGATCCCTGGTTCGAATACCACTAGCATCAGAATCATAACGACTAGATTCGGAACACCGGATAAGATTTCCAAAAAACGCTGCATGCCATTATCGACTCTGCCGCCGATCATGCCGGAGATCAAGCCGTAAATCACACCAATTGTGATATCAAATAAAGCGGCGATAAAAGCGATTAACAAAGAGATTCGAGTCCCCATGAAGAGACGGCTCAATACATCTCGTCCCAACCCATCTGTTCCTAAAAGAAAGTTTACGTCGCTGGGAACGTTGGCTTGGTTGTAGCGATCGACCATTTGTCCACCGACCGCTGCAGTCCCGTTCAACCCATCGATATTAATGCCGGGAATTCGTGGCGGCAAGTTGATATAGTTGATGTTTTGAGCAGTTGGATCGTGAGGCGAAACAAAGATCGTCACGATCGAGACCAAAATAATGATCCCCAGCAGACTAATCGAGATCACCGCGGCTTTGTTTTTCTTCAATCGACGCCAAGAATCTTGGAAAAAATTCAGTGAAGGTGCAGCGATTTCTTCTCTTTTTTCTTCCGTTGCTTTTTCCAGCGGTAAAAAGTCACTGGCTGGAATTTGACTGATGTTGTGGTTTTCATTGGGCCATTCCATTAGCTGCGGCTCCCTTCTGATAAACGAATGCGTGGATCGACCAGACCGTACAAAAGATCGACCACTAAAATGATGACGACCAGCATGAATGAATACAGGATTGTGACAGCCATAATCGTCGGGTAATCATTGGTGGTGATCGAACGGACGAATTGCTCTCCGATCCCCGGAATGGCGAAAATGTTCTCCACCACCAGTGAACCGGTCATCAATGCTACGGCCAAGGGTCCTAATAAGGTCATCAAGGGAATCAAGCTGTTACGCAGGCCATGGCGAAACGCGACCTGTGCGCGGCTCAATCCTTTTGCCCGAGCCAATTCGACATAATCACTGTGTAGGACCTCCACCATTTCCGTTCGGATAAAACGGGCGGAGTCGGCCAACGGCGACATCGCCAAAGCGATCGTCGGCAAGATCGTGTACAAAAAACCATCCCAGCGCGCGATCGGCAAGACCTTTAGCTGGATAGCAAATACATATTGCAGTAGCACCGCAAAGACAAAGTTCGGGATTGATCGTCCTAGGATCGCCACTAAGGTCGACGAAGTATCGACCCAAGTATTTTGCTTCATTGCTGAGATCGTGCCTAGCAAAATGCCGACAAGGGTCCCGAAAATGATCGCCTGCAAGCCTAATTGCAGCGAGGGTCCAATACGTCCTGCCAACAGGGCAGCAACCGGCTGGTTTCTAAATTGGAAGGAAATCCCGAAATCACCTTGAACGAGGTTGGATAGATAGAGACCGTATTGGACTAAGACTGGCTGATCCAGCCCCAATTGGCGGTTTAGCTGCTCGATCGTTTCAGGACTCAGCTGCTGCTGATTGGTATAGGGTGTCCCGGGCAATAATTGCATTAAAAAGAAGGTCACTGTGGCAATCAGCCAAAGTGTGATCAACATGAAAAAAACGCGGTTCAATAAATACTTTACATAATTGTTCAATTCGGTCGCCTCCGTGTTCTTTGACATCTTTCGCTGATTTCGCTACATTGAATAAGAAAGATCGCAGTACTCGTTGCTTCCCGTAGCACTGCTGCCTGGAATATCCATCATTCTATGTATAGCTAAAACAAAAAAGGAGTCTCTCTTTTATGAAAAAAAATCTGTTACCGCATGCGATCGCACTGCTGATCGTTGTAGCGGTCCTGTTCTTCTCGCTACTTGATGGCAGTGTAAGCTGGTTGCAGTTGTCGAATCGCCTGTTTATGATCGGTCTGCCGTTTTTAATCATTGGCGGATGGTTCTGGGTCTTTTCCTCCGGCTTCTTCGACCACTTTCAAGCTTCCTTTCGTGCAAGAAGCAAACAGCAGAAAAAGTCGTTTGTCCCGCTTTCCTCCGTGGGTACCAGCAAATTTCTCTGGTTGACCGTAGCGTCGGAACTGATCGGAACCTCGATCCTTTTTCTGCTGATCGATCTGATTTAAGAAGTCCGGTACATACCGGGCTTTTTATTTTTTGCTAGCCCACTTGTAATCCCAGGCAGCTCCAGCAGCATGATGGATGATTCCTTCCATTTGATCGCTGATCAGGTGTCCTTCAGCCTTTTGGTAGATCGGGATGATCCCTGCATCGTCTGCGATAATCCGGTTAGCATCCTGCAAGTTTTTCCAACGGGCTTCTTCGTCATTGGCATTGGTGGTTGCAGATTCTTCAACCGCCTTGTCGTAATCCGAATTGCTCCAGCGCCCATTATTTTGGGAATTGTCGCTGGTGAATAAATCGGTGAAGCTGCTTGGGTCCGCATAATCGGCACCCCAGCCGCCTAATACTAAGTCGAAATCACCAGAGATCGAACGATCCAGGCGCACAGAAAATGGAACCGGCGTTGGTGAGACCGTGACACCTTCCAGGTTTTCCTGAATGCTGTTTTGCAAGTATTCCACTGCTCTTCTGGAAGAGTCGGTGTCAGAAGACAGAATACTCATGTTCAATGTATCAATGTTCAGTTCTTCTTTGGCCTTGTCCCAAAATTCTTTGGCCTGCTCAGGGTCGTAGGCGATCTGTTCGCCGGCTTCCTTAACAAAATCCTCATCAGTTTCTGGGTTTTTGGACAATTCAGAAGGCACCAAGTTCGTGGCTGCGACGGAGCCATCACCTAGGATCTGGGTCACTAATGCTTCTCGGTTAATCGCATACGCGATTGCTTTGCGCAGGTTCTCATTGCGAAACGGCGAATCTGCATCGCGTTGATTTAATTCTAAATAGCTGGTAGTAGCTTCTTTAAATGATTGATAATTCGGATCATTGGCATTTTGCTGTGCCAGCTCTCCAGTCAAAATGACATCGTCTGCTTGTCCATCATTGAACAGGTTCAAGGCTGTTGAAGCTTCTTTAACGACACTGACATTGATGGCAGAAAGTTCAACTGCGTCACTATCCCAGTAATCCTCATTTTTTTTGTAAGTCCACTCCGTATCCGTTCCCGGACCGTCAAAGTCTTCTAAAGTGAATGGGCCATTGTATACTGCATTGTCGCTATTAGTGGCATACGCATCGCCATATTCTTCGACCACTTCCTGTTTTTGCGGAAAGAACGATGGAAAGGCCAGTAAATACTGAAAATATGGGGTTGGTTTTGCCAGCTTGATCTCTAATTCATGCTCATTGACTGCGGTGATGCCTAACGTGTCTGGTTCCTGTTCGCCAGAAGTAATCGCTGCGGCATTTTCAACAGGTTCATATAGATACGCATATTGTGAAGCGGTTTCTGGTCGAACTGTTCGCTGCCAGCCATAAACATAATCCTCGGCGGTAACTGGATCGCCATTGGACCAGACAGCGTCATCACGTAATTTAATGGTATAAGTCAACCCGTCTTCACTGACCTTCGCCATCTCAGCAGCACCTGCTGGTTTTGGTTCGCTGTTCCCATCAAGACGATAAATACCTTCGTAGACATTGTTCAAGGCAGTAAAACTGATTGTATCTGTGGCCTGTGAAAGATCCGCACTAGGGATTTCCTGAGGGACGATGACATTGAACACGCCTGCTTGACTGTTTTCGCCGCCTGACGAAGAACCACTGTCACCCGTTTGATCGTCGTTTCCCCCATAGCATCCTGCCAGTAATACAGCACTGAATGCAATAACACCAAATGTAGCTAATTTCCTCATTCGAACTTCCCCTTTATCTAAATTTTCAGATTAATTAGCGTTTTCTGAATATGAAGAGCAGTTTAATGAGTTTTCGTTTAAAAATCAATTTATTTGTCTCGCAATCCACTTAAATAACTCGATAATTTGATTGAATTATCAAAATTGTCTGAATTTATGCAATCATGAAATTGCTCAAAATTTAAAAAATAACCTCTAAATGATAAGTATGTCTCTGATAAATAACTGCAATCATTTTGAGCTTCAAAATATATGTTTATTCATTCATGTGAAAAAGTTATTTTGTCAAAGCGAACTAAAAACGGGATAAACAACTATAAAATAACCAAAATACTTCAAATCACAGCATTTTATTCATTTTGTTAAAATTTTTGTTCGAAATTTCACTTTTAAAAGAAAAAAAGCCATATCTGACGCCATTTTATCGAAAAAACGGTGATTACGATTATTATTTATAAAACCCAATTATTCAATAAAAATATCTAAATTTTGACAAAACGCTCTCACCCTTTATCTGACAATAAATACCCGATTTGACAAGCATTTAATAGAAAAGATTGTGTTGTCAACGTTTGATGATTGTGGAATAATTAGATAAAAATGAGAAGGTGTTATAATAGATGGATTTCAAACAACGAGCACTTAAAAGTATCACTAGGCGCAAGGGAAAAACGCTCATCTTGTTCCTCGGGATTTTTATTTTAGGCAATGTGATCGCTGGAGCCGTGTCGATCCAGCAGTCGACAGTCAACGTCGAAAAGGAAACCAAACGAAAAATGGGCGCCGTTGCCAGCATCGATATGGACTACGAAAAGTACGAAAAGGCGATGACTGATTCACCGGATATTTTGGAGACCCTCAAACACCCTACTGGCAAGGATTACGAGAAGATCAGCAAACTCAGCTCAGTTAAGCGCTATGATCTGTTTATCAATGCCACCACCGGCACCACCAAATTGAAGAACGCTGCCACAGGAGAAGACAGCGTCAGCTATGGCGGCCACTATAACTCGTTTTTCTATGTTAAAGGCTTCAATCAAAAAGACTTTTTGGATCTGACAGAAGGCCTGGTCAAGATTGATCAAGGCAAGGGCTTTACCGACAAGGATATTAAAAACGGAACAAATGCCGCGATCATCAGTCAGGGCGTTGCTGAAGCCAACAGCTTGTCTGTCGGTGACACCTTTGTCGTTGATGCCGTCTCGGACATGCCGGCAGAACCCGCTGACTCTGAAGAAGACGCCAGCAATTCCTCCAAGCCGAAGTCCTTCAACTTTCCAATGAAGGTTGCGGGGATCTTTAAAGTGGTACAAAAAGATCCGGATGCCCGGAAAAATCCTGATGAAGCTGATCCGGAAGCAGAATGGCGGGCCTCTGAGCAGCTAAACACGATTTATACTACCGAGGGTGCAGCCAAAGATCTGCTGAAAAAGATGCAGGAAGAATTTTATTCCGACATGAGTGATGAGCCGTTTGAAGATGACTTGATGTACCAGGCGACCTATGTGTTGAAGTCTCCTGATGAGATCGAGGCTTTCCGTGAAGATGCAAATGCACTGCTGCCGGAATACTACCATGTAGTGGCTTCGACGGATCAATACGAGACCATCGCCGGCGGTCTGACTAAATTGAACACGATCTCAAAATACGTCGTGATCATCGCAGTAGCTGCCACCCTGCTAATTTTATCTTTGGTCGTGCTTTTATTCTTGAGAGATCGCAAACACGAGTTGGGTATCTATTTGTCCTTTGGAGAAAGCCGCGGCAAGGTCATCACTCAGATCGTACTGGAGCTTTTGATGATCAGTGTCGTTGCACTGGTACTTTCACTGATAACTGGGAATTTATTAGGCGGTGCCTTGTCTCGTTCCCTGATTCAATCCGATTGGATCACCAACACCAATCAAATAGAGAGCTTTTACTCTGCCAGTCATTTGATGCAAAGCGACCTGTCCTTTACCGACATACAGGAAGCTTATAAAGTAAGCTTTAGTCTCGGTTATATAGTGACTTATTTATTGGTAGGCATTGGGACTGTACTCGTCTCCGCAATTTTGCCGCTGGTATATATTCTTCGCTTGAATCCGAAGAAGATCATGATGTAAGGAGGGACAGAGGATGACAATCTTAGAAGCAAAAAACATTGATTACTACTTTCAAGATGGCGATCAACGCCGCTTTATTTTAAAAAATGTGTCTGTCAGCTTTGATAAAGGCCGACTGTACAGTATTTTAGGGCGTTCCGGGTCAGGAAAAACGACTTTTCTTTCGCTGATCAGCGCCTTGGATACGCCGAAAGAAGGACAGATTCTGTTTAATGGCAAGGATATCGCAGCAATCGGTCACGAAAAATTTCGCCGCAACGACATCAGCATCGTGTTCCAAAGCTACAATCTGATCCCTTACCTTTCTGCGGTGGAAAATGTGCTGGTTCCTATGGCGATCACGGAAAACGAGCTGCCGAAGGAGAAAAAGGAGGTTGCCTACAACCTGCTAAGCTACATCGGCATTACTGAGGACAAGGCCAATCGTCAGGTCAACCAGCTTTCCGGGGGCGAACAGCAACGCGTGGCGATCGCCCGTGCGCTGGCAATGAACGGCGACATTATTCTAGCGGATGAACCTACTGGGAATCTGGATGAAGAGTTGGAACAAGAAATTGTGGACATCTTCAAAGAACTGGCGCATCAACACCAAAAATGTGTCATTCTGGTCACCCACTCTAGCGAGATCGCCCGCCAAGCCGATGAAGTTCTGGAATTACGCAAAGGTGTGTTGAGTTACTATGAGTGATTTTTTGTCTAATTTTACGAACAACAATTATACCGATCCAGAGAAAAAACCAAGCCAGGAAACCAGCAAGCACGAACCAAAGGAGGAAATCGAGCCGCCAATTCGAAAACCAGCGGCCGAGAAAAGGCCAGCGCCTGCTGAAGCACCTCGGCAAAGCCAGAAAAAAGCGCCACCTCCTGTCGTCGAATCAACAGGCGAACACGAGGTCGAGATTGATCCAACGTACAAGAAAAGACGGCAACGCAAGCTCCTGTTGTTTTCAATCACGGGCGTGCTTTTGGTCGCAGTTCTCTTTTTCGCCTATTACCAGTTCAGTCATGTGGCCGTTCCCGATTTTCTCAAGCAGGAGATCGCCGAAGCCCGCGAGTGGGCTGTTGAAGAAGGCGTGGTTTTGAAAACCAACAGTTCCTTTGATTTTGATACCGAGGTCAATCAAGTCACTAAGCAAAGCATTAAAGCAGGAGACAAGATCAAAAAAGGCAAAACACTGACCTTAACCGTCAGTCTAGGCCCTGACCCTGACGAACAGCTGGACCTTCCGGATTTCAAAAGCCTTAGTTTGACCGAAGCCCGTGACTGGATCGAAGCCAATAAGGCTGAAAATCTTTCTTTGATTGAGCAATACGATAACAAAGTTGAAAAAGGCGGCTTCGTCAAGCAAGAATTTGCGGACAAAGAACTGACGGCTAAAAACTATAAGCGTAAAGATCGCATGATGGTCTATTATTCCAAGGGCAAAGAAACCTTTGAAAAAAACATTGATGTGCCAGATTTCAAAAACAAGACCTTGACAGATGTCACTGAGTGGGCCAAAACCAATGATATCAAACTGGTGACCGAAAAAGTCTTCTCACAATCCGTCAACGCAGAAGGTGTCATCTCTCAAGGCACCGCTGCTGGAGCAAAGATCGCTAAACAAGACAGCTTCACGATTCGAGTGTCTAAAGGCAAGGCCTTAGTGGTTCCTGATTACAAAAACTACACACTAGAACAAGCACAAGAACTGTCTACTAAACTTTCGGCGGTGATCAAAAGCGTCTATTCCGAAACCGTTCCCTACGGTCGTTTCATCAGCCAAAACGTCACTCCGGGAACCGAATTCGATGAAAATGGTGAACCGCCAACGGTCGAAGTTATTTATTCCGAAGGTCGTCCTTATTTGAAGGATCTTCGAAACAGCATGATGGAGGGCGACCTGCCGAAATTGTTCTTTGAGACTTATGCGGCCAAGGGCGCCAGCATTACTTACGATGTTTATTATGTAGATTCCTCGAAACCAAAAGGAACCGTGATCGAGATGAGCCGTTATGGTGAATATGTGCCGATGAATGCGCATCTGACCTTTGGAATCAGTTTAGGAAATATCCAATCCGATTCTGGCGAGGAAGAAATCCCTGAACCAATGATGGAAGAGGAGGACGAAGAAGCTTAATGCTGCAGCATTAAGCTTCTTTTGTCTCACGTTACATTTAGAAGGATCAGTCTCTATAAAAAGCTGACCTCTCTCCCCGACTTTGGTATACTAGTAAGAACATTCAAGAAAGGGTGATGAGGATGAAGGATTATTACAGCAAGTTTGCTCATGATTATGATGAATTTGGACCAATCGAAAGCTATTTGGGCGAAGAAGAAGTTTTTTTTAAGGAATTATTTGACGAGCATTCAGTTAAAACTGTGCTGGATTGTGCCTGCGGAACCGGACAGCATCTGTTCATGTTTTCTCGAATAGGCTTTCAAGCGACCGGTTCAGATTTTTCTGAGTCCATGCTGGAGGTTGCTGCCAGCCATTTGGCAAAACATCAGCTGGAGCTTCCTTTACGTCACGCAGATTTTCGTTTTTTAGAGCAGGCACATTCTGAAACATTTGATGCGATCGTTTGTTTGTCTACTTCTTTGCCCCACCTGCACAGTGATGAAGACCTACTCACTGCCCTGACCTCGATGAAGAATCGCTTGAACCCGGGCGGATTGTTGGTTCTGACACAAGGAACGACCCCTTATACCTTGTCACTGCCGGCGATTGAGGTGGTAGTAAATCGCGAAGACTTCTCACGCATTTTCGTCAAAGAACACGATGACCAGTTTCAAACGATCCACGTACTGGATTTGTTTCATTCTCCGCAGCGGTCAGAAAATAATCAGTACGACATTGTTTACCGCATCCTGCTAGACGAGGATTACCGGCGACTGCTCCAGCAGGCTGGCTTCGAAGAGGTACAGATTTTTGGGGACTATCAGCGAACGCCTTATGAAGAGACTAGCGGCCGGATGATTGTTGTAGCTAGATGATTTGAACCCGAAAAAAAAGACCTTGCTACTTTGTCATATCGTGTAGCGACACGAGGGAAGCGGTTGATCATGTTGAAGAAGCACTCTGCTAGATGGCGCTCTTTATATAAAACCCAATCGACTTTCCTTGCCCTTTTGGCATTCTCTCTTGCTGGCATTTTATCGGTACCACTTTGGTCAGAAAACCATTCACGAATCGGCTCTGGTTCGTACGCCTGATCATTTAAAATATTGCTCCTTACAACTTCAATTTGTTCTAACAGCGGTATCGCTGGAACAGCATCATGCATTTGTCATCTTGAATCATTCGTTTTTTCAGAGCATAACATATTTCCTTTTACTTTTCAGACACGTCCTAGCCGCCGTGATGAGAATGGTTGTCGTTTTAGATATCTTGCTTTATAACTCCTTGATTGACTACTTAAGGGATTGTCTCACCGCACAAAAAAGAGGATACCGTGAAGTATCCTCTCCGATCTATTCTTGAATCAATTCGATATAGTGTTCATTTTTTTCTAGATGGTTGAGGTACAGCAGCAGGCGATCATACAATTGATTGCTTGCCTCTTCGTGAGCCTCTGCCAGCTTTTCACCGATTTCTTCAACGGTTTGCCTGCCATCGATCTGTTGGAAAATGAAACTGCCGTATTCGTCCAATTCCATTTCACTTTTTTCAGGAATGTGGTAGCGAATTTTGCGAAGGACCCGTTGGACCCACGCATCTTGTTTCTTGATCACGAACACGATTCCGTCGCGGACCTCATACAAAAGCCCAGCCTTCAGTCGGTAAACACGCTGCAGAAGACGAGCGGTTTCCTCATTCGTTGTGGTTTTATTTATCATTTGATTTCACATTCTTTACACTTAACAATGGCACAACGATTGCTACCACTAGGACGGCAAGCAAGATCCAGGCGATGGTATTGCTGCCTAGGAATCCAGTTGGAGTACCTGGTGTGACGATGCCGGAAACTTGAAGAATGATCCCAATCAAGCCAATGATCGACCCGCCGGCAATCAAGCCAGAGGACAAGCTGACACCTAACGTAATCCGTTCTTCTGCCACTTCTTCTGTTTCTTTTTGGTTCATTTTTTCAATGAACAAACGAATCAACGCACCGACTAAAATGATCGATGTTGTAGAGATCGGCAAGTAGAATCCGATCGCAAAGGTCATAATTGATACGCCTTGCAATTGAAGCACGATCCCCATCACGATACCGGCAATAATCATATGCCATGGCAAGCTGCCTGAGGTAATCCCTGAAGTTAAAGTCGCCATTAAGTTTGCTTGCGGCAAACCAAATGGAGGATTTGAGCCAGTGATCTGCAGTTGCGGCGTCAAGATTACCATCATCCCTGTAACGATCACCACACCGATGATGTTTGAGATAATAAAGTAACGACGACCTTCATTGAAATTACCGCCCATGACAAACGTTACTTTTTGTGATTGCGAATATCCGCCAGCAACAGAGATCGCCAAGACGATAAATGTACCAAACATCAACAGCTGTTGTGTGTTTTCAGCAGAAGTCCAGCCCATCATCACAAACACCAAGGTCAAGATCACCATAGAAGCGATCGTCATCCCGGATACCGGCAAATTTGAGGTCCCGATCGTACCAGTCAAACGACCAGCCACGATAACAAACAGCAAGCTTAATACGATCGACAAGATACCGCCAACCAGCGCCATTGCGACACTGCCAGTGATGATGAAGCCCATCACGATCGCTACGACCGCACCAATGAGCAATGGCAAGATCGCACCGCCCCCTTCACTGTCAGCCCCTTCCGTTTTACGGCCTTTTAAGGTTGCAGAAATGGAAGAAATAATGGTTGGAATCAATTTGATTGCACCAATCAATCCACCTGAGATCATCATCCCGGCACCGATATAACGTACATAAGAGCCTGAAATCACGGAAAAGTCTGCAGTGTTCAACAGCTGCCCAGCATTGTCCCAAACAGACGCATCACTGCCGGCCATACCCATAAAGTAGCCCAGCAACGGAGCAATCGCAAAGTTTGCCAAGATTGATCCGGCAAACATCAGCAAAGATACATCCATCCCCACGATAAAGCCGATTCCGGCCAACAATGGGTTTACTTCGGTTTCAAATTTCCATTTGTAAAAGCTTTCGTTTACATAACTAATCACATTGTTCAAGATTCCTAAGACAGAACCGGTCAACACTGTGATGATTCCACCAATACCGAATCCAATCCCCATGTATTTCAAGGATTGCCCGCCGGTATCAGAAGCCACTAAGGTTTCTGAGATGGCCATTGCTTCTGGATAAACCAGTTTACCATGTTCATCGATCAACATATAATCTTGTACCAGTGAGAATACGCCAACTCCCAAAAGTACTGCACCGATCCCTAAGGCAACGCCCTCAAAAAAGTTAATTTTTCCGCCGACCAATACTACAGCAGGCAGCACGAAAATCATTCCGCTGGCGACTGATTCCCCGCCGGATGACATCAATTGCAGCAAGTTCTTCCCTAAAATCGTGCGCGGCTTGACAAAAATGCTAACTAAACCAGAACCAATAATTGCTCCTGGGATCCCTGCGGCAACGGTCAGACCGGCTTTCATCCCTGAATAAGCAGTAGATGCAGCAAAGACCGCTGCTAGGATGATCCCTAACGTCAGAATAATTCCAGATCCAGACTTTTTCGGCTTATCTGCTACGTATGGTACGTAGTCTCTCCCAGATATTCCGCCAAAAGCATCTTTCGACAGTTTTTTCATAGTGTAATTCCTCTCTTACCTTCTTTTCCCTAAAGCATAAGGATGAAAGGATCCTAGAAAGGACCCCTTCATCCCCTCTAGACTATTTCACTAAACGATAGATCGCGTCAGCGTAAATCGCTGTCGCTTTATACAAGCTGTCGATCGGCATAAATTCGTTTGGCTGATGCATGACGTTTTCTTCTCCAGGGAACATTGCGCCATACGCAACGCCGCTTTCTAAGATCCGTCCGTACGTACCGCCCCCGATAGACATTTCTTCGCCTTTGTTGCCCGTATGTTCTTCATAAACATCCAGCAAGGTTTTCACCAATGGATCGTCTCCAGGGACATAATGAGGGGTCTTCACATCACCGATGATCTCGATGCTCACTCCAGCATCTTTTAAGACTTCTTGCATGTTCGCTAAAATATCGTCTTTGGTGATACCTTCTGGATGGCGGATATTTAAGGTTACTTTCTTGTCGCCATCTTTGGAGTAGTCATACAAGTTCGCTGATGAAGTGGTTTCTCCCATCACATCGTGTTTGGTGTAAGCATTCAATTTCTTGCCGTTGTAATCCAAATGCATGTATTTCGCAATAGTCGTCACGTAGTTCATACCATTTGCGTCCAAGTTGTGATCCACTAGGAAGGTTACCAGATAAGTTCCTGCATTGATTCCGAATTTAGGTTCTTGCGCATGCGCTCCTTTACCGATCGTTGTCAGGATGATTTGGCCGTTTTCTTCTTTGACTTCGCCGTCCACGTCTTGCTCAGCAATAAATGATTCAAACGCTGCTTTTAGCTCTGCCGCCTTGTCTTGATCGTGTACGTCAAGTACAGCTGCAGCATCGCCAGGCACCATGTTGGTACGCAAGCCGGCTTTGAAGCTTACCAACGTGAAATCGCCTGCTTCAGCACCTTGATCCTTGAAGGTTACTTCATAAGAAAGAATCCCTTTTTCACCATTGATAATTGGGAAGTTTGCGTCTGGCGAGAATCCCACCTTTGGCATTTCTTCGACTTCCATGTAACGATGGATCCCTACCCATTCGCTTTCTTCGTCTGTTCCGAAAATGAAACGAATTTTTTTAGAGATTGGTAATTCCAATTCCTTAATGATCTTCATTGCATAGTAAGCCGCAATCGATGGCCCTTTGTCATCTGCTGAGCCGCGAGCATACAATTTGCCATCTTTGATCACTGGTTCGAAAGGATCGGTATCCCAGTTATCATCCACTGGAACCACGTCAACATGGCCTAACAGTCCAAACATTTCCTCGCCGTCGCCGTACTCGATGTGTCCAGCAACGTTTTCGATGTTTTTCGTAACAAAGCCGTCGCGTTCGCCGATTTCCAAGACTTTGCGCAATGCGTTTGCAGGTCCAGGTCCTAAAGGTTCTTCCTTCGTTCCATGTTCCACATCACGCACGCTGTCGATACGAAGCAATTCTTTCAAATCGTTCATCAAATCGTCTTTGCGTGCTTCGACTTCTTTCTGCCAATCAATTGTCATGTCTATCTCCCTGCTTCCTTATTTTCTTAACAGACGAATCTGTTAGATACCATTAGAAAGTTCATGTCTAAACATTGGGCTTTCGACGTTAGAACACTCATTTCTACCTAGTAAAAGGATACCCGATTTTTTTTTAAAATAGTAATGAAACGACTTATAAACATCGAATAAGTGAAAATTTTTCAAGCAGAAATTCGTTATTCTATCCCAAATGCCAAACAATCTTTTCCACCTCCTAATCAGACATTATACCTCAAAACTTTCCAGCGTTAATTGTGAATTGTCTGAAAATTTAGTAAAAATATTTATACTTTCTGAACAAAAAAATGTTATCCTTGGAAAACCAGGGTTTTCAAAGGCCGAGAATCACTTTCGGGAATCTCACAAGAAATTATAACGAATACTGAATCCGTTTACAAATAATAAGTCTATCATCCAGCGTCCTTCATTCTCATCATTTTGTTATCATAAATCAATGATTCTCTGCTAACTCATTTTTCACAAAAAGAAACCATGAATCTGATTCTTATTATCAGACCCATGGTTTAAAGCTTATTAAATTTTTAGAAAATTCAATTTTTTTGTTATTATTTTTTTAGACCGGTAACGCCATATTGCGCCAAAGTCATCTTGGCTTGAGGGATCCTGAACGGCGAGCAAGAGATATAATTGATCGGCAGTGTATTCAGAAATACCAGTGATTTCGGATGCGCGGCGGCCTCTCCACAGATACCGATTTTCAGGTTAGGCTTCGTCTGACGGCCTTTTTCGATGGCGATCTTCATCATTGCGCCTACACCGTGTTCATCCAGTACTTGGAACGGATCGTCTTCAAATATCCCTGCTTCTCCATACTGATTGATGATTCGCGGAGAGTCATCACGAGAGAGCCCCAACACCATCTGAGTTAAGTCGTTAGTTCCAAAGCTGAAGAAATCAGCATATTTTGCAATTTCATCTGCCACCAGACACGCTCGCGGAATCTCGATCATGGTTCCGATCTGATAGGTTATTTTTTGATTAGAGACTGCTAAGAAATCTTGAATCGCTGTCTCGATCGAACAACGGACTTTGGCAAATTCCTGCGCATCGATTGTAAAAGGAATCATGATCTCCGGTTGGATTTCATACCCGCGTTCCTTGATTACCTCACTTGCTGCTTCAACGATTGCTTCTCCCTGCATACGGTATATTTCTGGATAAGCCACTCCTAAACGCAGCCCTCTAAAGCCCAACATTGGATTGACTTCAGCCAGATTGTCGGATTTCCGTTTGACTTCATTAAAGGATTTGTTCAATGCTTTGGCTACTTCGCGACATTCGTCGTTGTTTTTCGGTAAAAATTCATGCAGCGGCGGATCCAGCAGGCGAATGGTGGTCGCTTTGCCTCCAGCTGCTTGATAGATGGATTTGAAGTCTTGCTTTTGAACGTCCTTCAAGTCCTTCAGTACCTCCAGACGTTCGTCCAATGTATCTGCTAAGATCAATCGTCTAAATTGCAGCAGCCGTGTTCTTTCAAAGAACATGTGCTCCGTTCTTGCCAAGCCGATTCCTGTTGCACCTAGAGCCATCGCCGTCTCGATGTCCTTCGGTGTCTCGGCATTGGCACGAACTTGGAATTTTGCGTGTTGATCCCAAATACTTTGCAGCTCATCTAGTGCGACTGTATTGGTCAACTCTTCTAACGGAATTTCACCGAAATACACATTGCCTAACGTGCCATCTACAGATAGAATCGTTCCTTCTTTGATGGTCTCTTTTCCAACAACACCGCCGTCTTCTTCCATGGTCAATGCCTCACAGCCGACGACTGAACAGATACCCATGCCGCGGGCTACCACCGCCGCATGAGAAGTCATCCCGCCACGAGCCGTCACGACTGCTTCACTGACAGCGATCCCTTCAATATCTTCTGGAGAAGTCTCTTCTCTCACTAGAATTACTTTTTCACCTCTGGCTTTGGCCTCAGTTGCAGCCTCTGCAGTAAAGTAAGCTGCACCAACCGCCGCACCAGGGCTGGCTGCCAAGCCAGATAGGAATGGTACCCGATTACTGATCACTGTTTCGTCAAAGCTTGGATGCAGCGAGGCTTCCAGATCCTTGGCCTCGATTCGTTCAATCAGCTCCTCTTCGGTGATAATCCCTTCTCTGAAGAAATCCAACAAAATCGTTAAGGCCGCCTTGGAGGTTCGTTTTCCATTACGGGTCTGAAGAATAAACAGCTTGCCGTTTTCAATCGTAAACTCGACATCCTGCATGTCTCGATAGTGCTTCTCTAAATTCTCTAAGATCGATTGTAGCTGCTGGAATTGCTCTGGCAGCTCTTCGGCCAACACTTGGATCGGCTTCGGTGTGCGGACACCAGCTACGACATCTTCTCCTTGTGCATTGATCAAGTATTCTCCAAATAATCCGGGCTCTCCGGTAGAAGGGTTTCTTGAAAAGACCACCCCAGTCCCCGATGAATCCCCAAAATTGCCGAAGACCATCTCCTGAATGTTTACGGCGGTCCCCAGATCGTCACTAATGTCATGCAAGCGTCGATATGTCTTGGCTCGTGCATTGTTCCAGCTGCCGAAGACGGCTTCGATCGCTAGATGCAGCTGTTCGATTGGATTCTGCGGAAACTCACGCTGGATCGCCTGACGATAGATTTCTTTGTATTCGCTTACAATGGTCTTCCAATGCTCAGCAGTTAGTTCATTGTCATAATTCAATTGGTGAAGCTTTTTCAACGCCGTGATGCGTGATTCGAACTTCTGGTTGTCGATGCCCATCACCACATCACCAAACATTTGCAGCAGACGGCGGTAGCAATCATAAGCAAACCGTTCGTCCTGACTGTTCTTTGCGATCGCTGCGACGGTCTGGTCATTCAACCCGAGGTTCAAAACCGTGTCCATCATGCCCGGCATTGAAAATTTTGATCCGCTGCGCACAGACACCAGCAAAGGCTGATCCAAATCGCCAAAACGTTTGCCGGTCTTTTCAGACAAGGTTTCTACAGCTTGGGTCACCTGCTCTTTCATTTCATCGGTCAGTTGATTCTGATGGCTCAAATAGTCCAGACAGGCCTCCGTCGTTACTGTAAAACCTGTCGGTACAGGAAGTCCCAGTTTGGTCATTTCGGCCAGATTGGCACCCTTTCCTCCTAGTAATCCCTTTTGTTCCTTTGACCCCTCTGAAAAAAGATATACCCATTTTGTCATGTGCTTCTCCTTTAAATTTTTATTTAATCTGATAATAGTGTAATACGATACATATATAATGTCAATATGTGTATTATAAAAGAAATGATCTACTTATTATTCAATTAATTAAAGATCGTATGCCTTTTTGCATCGCATATCAAAAAGAGGCAGTCGATTTCTCGATTGCCCCTCATTGCATCTATTGAATTGTTTTTAGTTCTCTGCTACTTGCTCGATCAAGAAGCCACTCGGTCCAACAGATAACTGTTGGTCTCGCTCTACTCCTGCGCCAAGCAGTTCGACGCCTGTTTGAGCAACACGCAAAGACTCGTCACTTCCATTAAAGGTACAGCGTAAGGTGACCCCTTGATACGTCCGCTGGAAAATCATCACTCGTTCCTCCAGCACGACCCAATCATCTTCGCTAAAGGTCAAAAGACTCGCATACCGCTTTCGCAAAGCGATCAGTTTTTTAAAAAACTCTTTCAAGGCTTCATCTTGTTTTTCCCATGGCATGCAGCGTCGGCAATCTGGGTCAGGACCACCTGCCAAGCCAACTTCTGTTCCATAATAAAGACAAGGTGTGCCTTTTTGCAGAAACATGAAAGCAAAAGCGCTTTTCAACAACTGCTGATCGTTGTTGCATAAGGTCATCATCCGTGGAGTATCATGAGAATCCAGCAGATTGAAGCTGACTTCATTGGCCTGATCGCAATACAGCATCTGCTGCCGATTCATGCGGTCGATCATTTCTTTCGCATCCATCGACTGATCCAAATAAAAATCCTTCAGACTCTCCGTGAACGCATAGTTCATCACGGCATGAAACTCGTCTCCTTGCAGCCAGCGCTGGGAAGAGTGCCAAATCTCACCCAAAATATACAGTTCCGATTTTTCTTCTAAAACTGTTTCATGGAATTTTTTCCAAAAATGATGATCCACCTCGTTGGCAACGTCTAGCCGCCAGCCATCGATGTCAAACTCGCGGATCCAATAGGCGGCCACATCCAGCAAATACTCCTGCACCTCTCGATTGGCTGTATTCAGCTTCGGCATAGTCGGAACAAAGCTGAAGGTCTCATAAGTGATCGCATCGCCAAACTCCGAGTCCGGGATGGGCTGATAGGTCGCTGGGAAAGAATGAATATGAAACCAATCTGCATATTTTGAATCTTGACCATTTTTCAAAACATCCCGCCATTGTCTCGAATCTTTGCCTAAATGATTAAAGACAGCATCCAGCATTACTTTAATGCCTCTTTCATGCGCCTTTTGTACCAGCTCCTTGAAGACCCTTTTGTCTCCAAAGTGCGGATCCACCTCATAATAGTCCACCGTGTCATATTTATGATTTGAAGGAGCCGAAAAGATCGGACAAAGATAGAGACCGTTAATTCCCAGCTCTTCCAAGTAATCCAACCGGTCAATGATCCCTTGCAGATCTCCGCCGAAAAAGTCCTCTCGGTCTGGCAGCTTGCTTTCCCACGGCAGACAGTCTTCCGGATCATTGGTAGAATCGCCATTGGAAAAACGTTCTGGAAAAATTTGATACCATACCGTTTTATGTACCCAGTCCGGCACTTTGAAACGATCAATTTCATGGAAGTAAGGCATCCGAAAATAGATGTTGTCCTGCGTCACATCCATTTGCTGATCCTCTAAAAGGCCCTGATCACAATAGAAAGCTTCTCTTCCCTCCTGATCGGTCAAATAAAAGCCATAAGCGAGTCGACGATAGTCCGCCGATACCTCGATCTGCCAATAATCATGATCAAGGGTCGCTGTGATTTTTTTCATTGGTTGCCGATTTAAATACCATTTTTCCTTCGTCAACAAGTATGGATCACCGCTGATCAATTCGACCTTCTTGATGTCATTCCTTGCTGTTCTCAAGCGTATCCGCATCGTTTCCGGCGTGTACAAAAAAGCGTACTCACTTTCCGGCCGATGATAAACCGCTGCTTGATTCACATAACCACCTCTTTTCCATTCTATTCTACCAAAAAAGGCTTTCAAAAATCCACCATTCACAATTCGTACGTTTTCACAAGAAGATTCTGCTTTTTTGTGCTATTATAATAGTAGAGGATGCTCAATCTTCTACTCGCTGATTTAGCGAGGATCACTCCTGGGCGTAGTCTGTAGGGGAAGCAGCTACGTCCACCTTTTTGATGATAACCTATTTTATGATAAGAAACGAGGGATCCTGCCATTGAAAAACTAAGTGAATGTTGGAAAGCTGTCTTTTATCCTGAACACTTCTAAGAAACAGAAGGGCTCAGTAGGCAGATTTTCAGGATTGACTTGGTGTTCATGGCGAGGTCTCTTTTTGTGTCTTGCCAATCGAATCCAGACCTTTCCTGAAAATAGGAAAGGTCTTTTTATAGAGGAGGATTTTTATGTCAACAATAAAAATCGAACAGTTGAGCTTTGGCTTTGATAAACAAGGCACCTATTTATTTGAAAATGCTGATTTGTCTATAGATACACATTGGAAACTAGGATTGATCGGACGTAACGGACGAGGCAAAACGACCCTATTGCAGCTGTTGTTGGGCACTTACCCTCATCGGGGAACGATTGACTCCCCACTTGAGCTGGTCTATTTCCCATCCAAGGTCAGAAAGACTGATCGGCTGACCTATGAGGTTTTGTCCGATGTCGAGATTTTTGAGCTGTGGCAGCTGGAGCGGGAAATGAACTTGATTCGGTTAAATCCAGAGCTTTTGTGGCAGCCGTTTTCTACCCTATCTGGCGGAGAACAAACGAAAGCGTTGCTGGCCTTATTGTTTACACAAGAAAATCGTTACCCGCTCTTGGACGAACCCACAAATCATTTGGACGTAAAAGCGCGCAAGCATGTCGCCAGTTATTTGCAAAAAAAGACCGGCTTTATCGTCGTCAGTCACGACCGGCAATTTGTCGATGATGTTGTCGATCATATCTTGGCGATTGAGAGGAGCCAGCTGGTTCTCTATCAAGGGAATTTTACGATTTACGAAGAACAAAAAAAATTGCGCGATGCCACTGAACAAGCTCAAAATGCTAAGCTGAAAAAAGAGGTCAGCCGCTTGAAGCAGACCGCAGCTGAAAAGGCTGAATGGTCGCGATCCAGAGAAAAAGATAAATATGGCCGACCTTCAGAAAAAGGCAGCGGAGCCATCAACGATACTGGCTTTATCGGCGCACGAGCTGCGCGGGTCATGAAACGCTCCAAACAGATCGAAGGGCGCATGCAGGATCAAGTACGAGCCAAAGAACAATTGTTAAAGGACATTGAAGAAGTCGATCAGCTGACCATGAACTATCGACCGACCCACCACCAGCAGCTGTTAAAGCTTGAAGACGTGCAGCTTAGTTATCAGACACCCTTGTTCTCGCCTTTGTCTTTGGAAGTCAATAAAGGCGAGATCATCGCCATCCGCGGCGCCAACGGTTCGGGAAAATCCAGTTTGTTTGCTTTCCTGCTGGAGCAATTTGAAGGGATATCACAAGGAACTCGATTGCAGCCGAAAATCTTGACCGTCAGCTACGTCCGCCAAAATTATGAAGACAACCGCGGGGATTTGCGAGGCTTCGCTGAAAAGAATCACTTAGACTATTCTGCCTTTTTGAATAACCTGCGCAAGCTCGGGATGGAACGGAATGTGTTTGAGAACCGGATCGAGGAAATGAGCATGGGCCAACGCAAAAAAGTGGAGCTTGCGAAATCGCTCTCTCAAGAAGCTGAGCTGTATCTGTGGGACGAACCATTGAATTATTTGGACGTCTTCAATCAAGAACAGTTGGAAGAACTGCTGCTGCGAATCAAGCCTGCCATGCTGATCATCGAGCATGATCGGCGGTTTCTCGATCGGGTGGCTGACCAGCAGATCGAACTAGCCGACTAACTCTTTTACAGCTGTCCTCCTTTCCTGGAAAAGGGCTTTGGACGGCTGTTTTCTGAGGAGCTACAAGGATTTTGCGGAAGCCAACGACGATCGCTACAAGGGCTTAGGCACAAACATTCAAGCGACTGTGGTGTCTTATGTAGAGAAGAATATTCCGATTCTTGTCGCAGCGAGACCCGGGATATTCACTACGATCGGTCATACTCTCGTTTTGATCCATGTCAGTGATTATGGCTTTTGGCTGCTGGATCCCAGTAACGTAGAAGAGTCATTTACTGACCGCCTATTCCGAGGAGCAATTATCTCGTGAAATCGAGTACTTTTTGTGTTATTTGTTCTCACGTTTAAACGAAGCGAACACCCTATCACAGTTGAACTGATAGGGTGTTTTATAAAAAGATTTTTTGGAGCTAATGCTCTAAATTGAACTGATAAACTGCTCCTATCATGTTTGCTTTATCTAAATATTGGCACGGCTTTACGCACGGAGACAGTCCATCCGCCCCTTTATCTTTGGTCAATTGTTTGAGTCGAGCGGTAATCTCTGTAATCACATGGGTATTTTGCGAAATAGCGCCGCCAATCAAAAGAACTTCTGGATCAAATGTTACCGACAAGTTGAATGCACCAATCGCAATGGCTTGAAGCAGGCGATCAACAGACTCTTTCGCTAATTCGTCGCCTTTTTCAGCAAGCGCAAAGACATCTAAACCGCTATATGATCGGCCATCCTTTTTCTCTTCGGAAAAGTGGCTGCTCATTGTTACTGGAGATCCAGCTTCACTTAGCGTTTGATTGGTTTTACTATCAATGATCATAAATCCAAATTCTCCGCCAAATAAGTGCGCTCCTGATTTCAGTTCATTGTCTATGACAATCGCTCCTCCGATGCCAGAACCAATGATCAGAAAGGCCGAGCTCGTTGCCTCCTTCGCGTTTCCGCACCAAACTTCTGCTAACGCGGCGCAATTCGCATCATTTTGAATAGAAACCGGAAGTCCAACCCATTTTGACAATTCCTCACGTATCGGAAATCGATGGATGTAGTCAATGGCACTTGCACCATAAATAGTACCGCTCTTCGTGTCCACCGCGCCTGGACAGGAAATCGCAACCCCTTCGATTTCTTCATCTATTTGTTTACTTAACTGTAAAATAAGCTCTTTCATTTCTATCCAAGATTTTGGAGTTGCTGCTGAAGCTGTTTTCTCCAATGTGTCTTTCTTCCAAATACCATACTTGACGGATGTTCCTCCGATATCTATCACCAGCAGTTTTCTCATGTCATTCATCCCCGTCATTTATCCTTTTTTTTCAAAAAATCTTTGAACCAATAAAAACTTTTCTTAGGAATACGTCTCATGTCCCTAAGATCATGATTTCCTCTATTTACATAGATCATGCCATATCTTTTTTCCATGTCACCTTTTGAACTTGGCAGATCAATCAACCCCCATCCAAGATATCCTAATACCTCACACCCATCGATAGTCATCGCATCTTCCATCGCTTGGATGTGTTGCTTATGGTAAAAAATACGGTAATCGTCTTGGATTTGATTAACGCCATCCCACTCTTCGTTTGTCCCTATCCCATTTTCTACCGGGAAAATCGGCACACGGTACTTTTGATACATACTGTTGATAATGTCTCTAAAACCTAAAGGGTCGATTCCAAGATGCCATTTATTTTTTAAGACGTATGGATTTTCGACCTCGCCAAAGGTTAAATAATAATTCGGCGCAGTCCCTGCTGGAATCCCTTTATGACTGATAGACCCCGTACAGTAATAACTAAAAGCCAGATAATCGCTGGTTACTTTTTCAATTTCCGTAAGCTCTGCTTCCGATACCTCTAAGTTCAAATGGCGCTCTTCAAAAGTACGGACTTGCTTAGAATATCCTCGACCGCAAAAAGCGTCCAATAGATTCTGATTCACGAACTCATCCCATTCCCTTGCGACTAAGACATCTTTAGGATCATTTGTTTCAGGATAGATCTTCGAATAGGCCAACATTCCGCCGATTTTACCATTCGTCGTCTCATGAATATAATTCGCGATCTTAGCATGTGCCACCATGATATTGTGAGCAATTTGATGAATATTTTCTACGGTATCTTCTGTCTCTAATGTCCCACCGTAAATTAACGCCAGTGGGGTGGAATATAAATTCTGCTCATTGAACGTGACCCAATACTTAACCTTGTCTTTGTATCGATCCACCACTTTCTTGCCATATTCCACAAAGGCATCAACCACGTGTTTACTCATAAACCCTTCATATTTTTGCGCTAAATGAAGGGGCATGTCGAAATGATAGAGACATAGCATAGGCTCGATGTTTCGTGCCAGCATCGCATCAATATAACGGTCATAAAAGAGAAACCCTTCTTCATTAAATGCACCATTTCCCAAGGGATTGATTCGCGCCCACGAAGTCTGAAAGCGATAGAAATTCATGCCCATTTCTTGCAGCAAATCGAGATCCTCTTCATATCGATGATAACGATCGATCCCATCTTTCCAATCGGAAGTCGTCTCAGTAGCCTCGCGAATGTCGTAGACAGATGCTCCCTTTCCACCTTCATTCCATGCACCTTCTGTTTGCATGCTCGATGACGAATCTCCCCAAAAAAACGTTTTATCTACCATTGTCTCATTCCAATCTTATTTCTTCTGTTTACAAACTATAGACGGTCACTTTGCGAACTAGGAGACCCTATTCTCAACACTCGCTCGAGCAACGCGTTCACTGATTTTTAAAAATGGCAAGTAGAAAAATACCAACGCAACAATGATGATCGCCTGGACAATAATAGCGCGCCAGTCTCCCGCTGTTGCTAAAAAGCCGCTCAAAAATGGTGGTGTTGTCCAGGGAATCGTTACAATGCAGGGATCAACAAGACCTCCTGCTGTAGCAACATACCCAATAACAGTCCCGACGATCGGAGATAATACAAATGGAATGATCATTGGTAAGTTGAACACAATTGGCAAGCCAAAGATCACTGGCTCATTGATGTTAAAAATATTAGGTCCCAAAGCTAGTTTTGATAAATCTCTGTAAGCTCTATACCGGCTGAAAAGAAGAATCGCTATGACCAAAGCAATCGTTGATCCCGTTCCTCCCATTAAAGCACCGTATACTTGGTGAAAAGCGGAGTTGATGATGTGGGGCGCGTGCTGGCCCGCCGCTGCCGCATCCATATTTTCGTTCATGTTTACCATCAATAATGGATCTAGAATCGGCCCTGTAATCACCGACTGATGAATTCCAAACGAGAAGAGCAAGTTTCCAAGGCAAACCAAGAATAGATAGCCAATTAATGATGTCCCCACTCCTCGCAAAGGTTCTTGAATAAATCGTTCGATCATCGTCATGAAATCATTTCCAGTTAATTGGATCAAAAAGGAAGCGAAGGCAAATAATGACACGACAAGAATCAATGGGATCATTGTATTAAATGATTTTCCTACTGCTGGCGGAACACTATCCCCTAAATTGATTTTCAATCGTGTGGAACGCGTGAGGCGAATATACAACTCCGTTGCTAATAATCCAGTAATGATTGCAGCAAAGACACCCTTTGACCCGATATTTCCATAACTGATCACACCATTGATTTTGACAGCCGTCTCTGTGTCAATCGGTGTGACTTCGATCATCATCGGAAGCAATGTCAAAAAGGCCGGAACAACAGCAATCACTACGCCAATTGGATTGTCATACTCTCTGTTTTTGGCTAAGAAATAGCCGATTGCAATAACTAAGATGATGCCAGTAATATTTAATGTCGCGTTTGTGATGATATTTCCCCAACCTTGCCAAGTTGACATCGTATTGGCACTAATGATGTTTCTAAACCATCCTGAGGGATCGAGTACGACCGAATTAATTAAAATCGCAATACCTGCTAAAATAAATAATGGCATGATCGTCGCAAATGAATCTCGCAAAGTTCTTAAATAAATCTGATTTCCGATCTTTTGAGCCGTTAAAACAAATTTCCCCATCAAAGCTTCTCTTTTTTGCTTCTTATCCTCACTCATTCATTGTACCTCCAAATTTTTTACAGCTGCGCGCTAACTTTTCATATATGATAGCACTTGAAATAAATTTTGTAAACACTTAAATAAAATTTGTATATACTAATAATTAGAAGAAAAAAAGAATGTACGAAACGGTCTTGTACATTCTTTCTACTTATCGGTTTTAGTTTATATCTGCCACGATTTTTCCCGACGTGTACGGGTATCTTGTCTTAGATAGATCAAATGGCGTTCCATCATCAAAGAAGACCACCTGATTCGTCTCCAGAATCGGGTCGCCCACCTCGATACCGAATTCCTCACTGTCTAATTCATTGGCTTTCGAAGCGAGAATCACACGCTGTGCTGCACTGATCACATAGCCTAGTTCTTCTCTTATATAATTGTAAATAGAGCCCATTAAAATTGTTTCATCTAAATCTTTAATGTACTTCAGTGGCATAATGGAGGTTTCAATACTCCTGGCTTCTTCATTCACATATCTGACACGCTTGATATCATAAACAGGATCAATGTGTTTTATCTTCAATTCCTCAGATTCAGAGACCGTCGGAAAACGAACATCAAACCGAATAATTTTACTGGTTACTTCTGCACCTTCTTGCAAAGATGTCCCAAAAACGCTATTGATTTGTGTCACGTTCGTATCATTCTTTTTGATATTGCTTCTGACATATGTTCCTGACCCTCGTCTAGTGTATACCAACCCTTCATCGATCAATAATTGAATGGCTTTTCTAATGGTTACTCGACTCGTGCTATACATTTTTGCTAATGTTTCTTGATCGGGCAATAGCTCACTTTCTTTAAAGTCGCCTTCCACGATTTTTTTCTTTAAAGCAATCGCGATTTCTTTATATTTGGGCATTACTGTCTTCCTCCAAAATTAGTATATACTTATATACTAATAGATTGAACATGATTTGTAAATGCACTATACAAATAGCAGCATAAAACCTTTCCATTCTTTCATTTATTTATACATTTGAAGTATTCTTTCCTCAATTTCTACCCTATTCGTTTTTGACACCTCGGCGAACCAATAGCCTGATTTTTTGATCGTTTTCACTTGTGTATGAATATTGTTTGAGATAAATCCGTACCGATTCCGATAAGCATTCCCCCAAGACCAACAATCGATTGGTGTCCATAAATGATAGCCGAAACAATTCGCCCCTTCTGCAATGGCTTTGTGCAGCCAATACAAGTGTTCTTGAATAAATTGGATGCGATAATCGTCCTCGATTCTTCCTTGAGGATTCATATACCGTTCTTCTCTCGATACGCCCATGCCGTTTTCTGAAACGAACCATTCAATATTGCCATAATTATTCTTCACATCCATGGCTATATCGTAAATGGCTTTCGGGTATATTTCCCACCCTTTATCTACGTTCATTCTTCGACCCGGCATCTCATACTCATCATAATACTTGTCTGGCATCCAGTCGACCGTTAAACTGTTGGGAGAAATTTCCGGGGCTTTTACCCGGTGAGGATGGTAATAATTCAATCCTAAATAGTCAACGGTATTTTCATTAATGAGTGTTAATTCGTCAGAGGAACAATCAAACATCACACCATCTTTCTTAAATACTTCGATGAGTTTTTCTGGGAAGTGGCCGTTTGTAGAAGCCTTCATAAAAAATTGGTTTAACCATCTATCTGCGTAGTTGGAAGCGGCTAGATCTTCCACTGAATTTGATGCGGGATAGGGTGGTGTCAAATTTAAAATAATCCCTATTTTTCCTTTTGGGTTACGGTTGTTTTGTCTAAATTTTTTCACTGTTTTAGCAGACGCAAGCTGTAAGTTATAAGCGACCTGAACAGCTTTGGGTCCGTCAATGACATTCGGATAATGGAATTGGTGAAGGTATTCTCCTTCCACGATGACCATCGGTTCATTAAAGGTAAACCAGTCGGTCACACGATCTGAGAACAATTCAAAACACTTTTCCGCAAATTTTACAAATAACTCCCCAACATATTTTGATTCCCAGCCGCCATATTTGTGATACAGGTCAATCGGAAGATCAAAATGATGCAAATTGATAACTGGCCGAATACCGTTTTTTAAAAATTCGTCAATAACTTGATTATAAAAAGTGACTGCGCCATTATTCACCGTACCTTTCTCGAAAT
This sequence comes from Enterococcus florum, assembly GCF_004309355.1. Lineage (GTDB taxonomy): Bacteria > Bacillota > Bacilli > Lactobacillales > Enterococcaceae > Enterococcus_A > Enterococcus_A florum. The sequence continues at coordinate 101,444 of NZ_BJCC01000034.1, forward strand.
CGTCCATTAGACGCGTCCATTGAATGGAGGTTCTTACAGAATTTAGACCAATTTTTTTCATTAATTGAATATCTTCTTTGTAGCTGTTATAAAAATTGGAAGCTGTAGTCGGACCTACGTGATCGTGAAATTTCTCTGGCTCTACTTCATACCAATAGTCAAAGACATTTGCATGTCTTTTCTTAAAACGCCCTTCACTCTGTGGTCCAGATGTCGCTGCTCCCCACCAAAAGTTTTTTGGAAATCTTACATTCATTTTATTCACCTTTTTCTGTTTTATTCATTTACTGTTTAGGGTAGTTGATCTTACATCAGCACACTCAATGATTGCCACAAAATATTGTATATACTTATTTTTACAAGTATACACTATTTTCAATACATTCAACAGCTTTATATCGTCTTATTCAACTAGTAAGGTGCCTTTATCGTCCATTTGATAGCAAAAAACCCAATCATCATGAATAGATGATTGGGTTTTTTGAATGATTCTTTTGATTTCTCGTAAACGAAAACTATGTTTCCTGCACATAATCGATAAACTTTCTCGAAACTATACAAAAGCCTCCTTGAAAAACGTCAACGTCTGAGCAGCATCGTTAGAAAGATCGTCTGTAAAGGCTTCAATGCTGACTCTTCCTTGATAGTTGATTGCCTTTAATGTTTGGATAAAAGGTGCGTAATGGGTATCTTCCGCCATTGATACAGGAAATCTGCGTCCTTGGATTTTTGCAAAATGGACGTGCGCCAAGTGTTCTGGTCCGTACGCCTTCAGATGCGTTAGGGGTTCTTTTTCCAGCATCAGATGGTAGTAATCTACCAATACTTTGACTGATTCGTGGCGGACGTGATCAGCAATCAGACAGCCTTCTTCAAAGGTATTGATGATGTTGCATTCCCCTTTATTCAACGGCTCGATCACGAGTGTTAGCGCGTGCTTTTGGGCCAAGGGGGCGATTTTTTTGCAAAAATCGACGACCTGCTGACGACCTTTTTCTGGCGGAAATTCTGCTGGGACTGTTTTCGCATCTGGACTGCCGAAGACAACGAATGTGGCTCCTAAACGGTTTGCACGTTGAAAGGCTTTCTCGACATAGTGTAAAACAGCTGCTTCATCGACTGTATCTCCAGTGATTCGCTGGCTTGCTGGCAAGAAGCCATTACAGCCTTCACAGTGAATCCCTGTTTTGGCGATTTCTTGTTGCAGCGCATCGAATGCTTCTTCTGACAGCTCCATGACCGTTGATAAAGGGAGTTCAAGGTAGTCATACCCGCATTCGGCAATGGTTCTGATATTTTCTAGGCTGATCGCTTCTTTTCCAAGAGCAATAAAATTAAAACAGGCACCAAATCGCATCGCTGGCCTCCTATTTTGTCATCGTTGCGGCTGCGCGCAGGGCTAATTGGTAGGTTTCAAATCCAAATCCTGCCATGACACCACGGGCTTTTTCTGATAAGACAGAATGGTGGCGAAAATCCTCCCGTGCGTGAACATTGGACATGTGCATCTCAATAAAGGGAACTTCCAGAATTTCCAACGCATCTCGAATGGCGTAACTATAATGGGTCCATGCTCCTGCATTGATGATCACCGCGTCCACCTGGTCTTTGTAGCCTTGATGAATACGGTCGACCATTTTGCCTTCATCATTGGTTTGATAGCTTTCAATTTCCACGTTTAATTCTTTTGCGAGTGCCGCCATGTTGGCATTGATCTCGTCTAACGTCACCGTTCCATAGTGCGTTGGGTTGCGGTGACCAAACATATTATGATTGACTCCGTGAAGCATTAGTATTTTTTTCATGACTGGGTTCTCCTTTACTATTGCCAAGGCACAATGTCTAAAACGTCTTTTACGGTGCCCGGATTTGCTTGTAAAATTTCAATACAAAGACCGTCTGGCAATTGCCACCAGTTCTCACCCTGAGGCAGCGGTTTGACATCGTAGGTTTTGATTTTTTCCAATGCCGCTTTTTGATTGTCGGCCATGATTCCTAAATGGCCAAGTTTTCCTGTTGGCTGCGGGTCCGTGTTTTCAATTAATTGAATGCCTCCATACAACCAAACTTGCCGCGGCTGACCGGGTTCTTCTTTTCTCATGCGTTCGGTGCAGTTTAAGGTCGTTTGGAAAAAATCGATGTACCACTCAATGTCAGTAACGAAAAGAGCAACATGTTCAACATAGGCTTTAGTCATTTTTCATCACCTCGTTTTTCAGTTCGATGCCCTTCACACACGCAGTTAATGCGCTATTTACGGGGGTAGGAATTCCCATTTTCGCACCCCAGCGAACGACCGCACCGTTGATAAAATCAACTTCCGTTTTTTGCTTTTTCTCTAGGCTTTGCAGGATCGATGTCTTGAATTCATAGGGCAAGCCAACAGCCGCTTTTGTCCATACTTGAAGAGGAATTTCGGTTGTTAAAGAAATGTTGTTGGCTTTGGCGATCGCAATGCCTTCTTCGATCGCCGCAAAGGCTGTTTCTTCGATTTCTTTGATCTTGTACAGGTCTCCGTAGCCAAGTCCAGTAATCCCTGCCAGTGCACCTGTAGCGACATTGATCAGCAGTTTATCCCAGATCATTCCCTTGATGTTCTTGCTGACCTTTGTAATGATACCGCCATCATTCAATTCTCTTGCAATGGCTGTGATTCGTTTGGTACTGCTGCCATCCATCTCGCCGATACATATTTCTTTGCCCTTCACACCAGGAATGACTTTCCCCGGAGCCTGAATTACCCCGCCAACGTAGGCTTTTCCGCCAATGATCTTTTCGGATCCGATTTGTTCTTCGATGATCTCTTCGTTACCTAGCCCATTTTGCAAGGATAGTACGACGGTTTCTTCTCCAATCAACGGGAGTGCCTGTCGAATGGCTGCCTCTGTTGCGAAGGACTTGACCAATACGATGATCAGATCCATTTTATCTAATTCGGCTGGACTCGTGACGGCTTTGATAGGCACACGGATTTCTTTGTCCACTTCTATAAAGATCAGTCCGTTTTGATTGATGGCATCGACATGCTCCTGCCACTGATCCACCAAGTAAACTTCCTTACCATGCAACGCCAACGTCCCTCCGATGGAGCTTCCTAGAGCCCCCGCGCCTAAGAAACAGATTTTCATTCGGTCATCTCCTCTTCAGGAATAAATTTTAAAATGTGCTGTGCATACACACAGATGTCCCCTTTCTGATTAAAAATCTCCACATCCGAGTAGGTTTTCATCGCGTCTACATCTACTTTTTTTACGGTATATTTCGCCGTCACTGTATCTCCGAAGAAGACGGGTTTGATAAAGCGTAATTTATCATACCCGTAGGATACACTCGGGATCTCTGCTTTTGCTTGCTGCTGGATCAATGTCGATGCCGTACACCCGAAGGAGAAGGTCAAGACCCCATGGACGATCCGTTCTTTGTATGGCGTCGTCTTCATGAATTCTGCGTTCATATGCATTTGACTAAAGTCTCCTGTAATCCCTGCGTACAAATACACATCCGATTCACTGATTGTTTTGGTGTAAGAACACGTATCGTTAACTTTTAAAGGCAATTCTTTCATTTTATTTTCCTCCTAATTGGTTATCTAACCATTCTTCTTTGATGCCCATGATCGCTTCACTGAATAAACGCGCGTCCATCACCTGAAGCTTGTCTGAAATAATCGGGCGAAAACCCATTTGCTGTACAATGTCTTCTTCAATAGCCATATCGGGTGCGATCTCGATCAGTTCCAGCCCTTGCGCTGTCAATTTGAAAACGGCGCGTTCCGTTACGTAATAGACCTCTTGGCCGCGTGCGATGGCCTCTTTGCCATTAAAGGTAATCTCCGGGACCTTCTCAATAAATTTCTTAAAGCGCCCTTCTTTCTGGATCGTGATCTTCTGATCATGAATTGCCGTCTTCAAGCCGCCCGCCGTTAGCGTGCCGCAGAAAACGACTTTTTGGGTATTTTGACAAATGTCGATGAAGCCGCCAGTTCCGACGATCTTTCCGTTGAAGCGATGAACATTGACATTGCCTGCTGCATCCACTTCCGCAAAGCTTAAGAAGCAGACATCTAAGCCTCCGCCGTCATAAAAATCAAATTGAGCAGGCATATCCATCAACGCCCGACTATTCAACGTAGCCCCAAAGAAAATCCCTTGAGCCGACTCACCGCCGACAGCTCCTGTTTCAACCGTGAGTGTGAAGGCGTCCTGTATCCCTTCCTCTCTGGCGATGATCCCGATCCCATCTGCGATCCCGACACCAACGTTGCCGACATTTCCAGAAGAGATCTCAAACAGCGCTCTGCGACCAACGACTTTTCGTTGATCTAAGGGAATTAACTCCGTAGAGTCCAAGTAAGAGGTATAATCTCCTGAAAGGAATCGATTATTTCCACCAACATACAGTTGTGATTGGTCCTCATCCACCACGATTGCATCAACATAAAACCCGGGAATTTTTACCTGTCTCGGATGCAGCGTACCAGCCTTCACAACTTTTTGCACTTGCACGATGACTTTTCCTCCATTGTTATGTGCCGCTTGAGCGAAGACCAACGCATCGCCATAAATGATTTCATCCTCCATCGAGATATAGCCGTCTGTATCCGCAGTGGTCCCGCGAATAACCGCCACATCGATCGGTGTCGTTTTATAAAAAAGATACTCCTTCCCATCGATTGTGCTTTTTTTCACTAATTCTTCCACAGTTTTTTCATTTAATCTACCACCACTCTGGTCAGGATCAATAAACGACCCTAAGCCAACATGTGTGAAGATTCCTGGCTGCTTCGAGGCAGCGGCCCGTGTCAAATGACTAATGACGCCTTGCGGAAAGTTGTAGGCTTCGATTTCATTTCGCTCCGCCATTTCTGCCAACCTTGGAGATTGCGCCCAATGACCACCGATCACTCGCTTCACCATTCCGCGTTGTGCCAACGGGGACATGCCGCGGTCATTTCTATCCCCCAGACCTGTCGCATGAATCAATGTCAGATCCGCTGGGTGCTGCTCCTCTTTAAATCGCTCTGCTAATGAAAGTATGACCTTTGTTGGTTCCGTGATGCCTCCGCCAGCGCCGCAAAACCCAACGGTGTCGTTGTCTTTGATCAGCATGACTGCCTCTTCTGCAGACATTAGTTTAGACTGTTTCTTATCCAAAACGTCGCCTCCTTTTTCTTTATCATAGCTCGATCACTTTATAGAAGATAATACCGTTTTTTTTATTTTTAATAACTTTTAGTTATTGAAATAAGCTATACTGAAAACAAAAAAGGAGCGACCACGATGAATGTACAGCAGTTGCGCTATTTTCTCCACTTATCCAATACTCAAAACATGCAGCAATCCGCGGACGAACTATTTATCAGCCAGCCCGCGCTAAGCAAATCTATCAGTAATTTAGAGGAGCGCTTAGAAACGAAACTTTTTGACCGTGTCGGTCGGAATATACAATTAAACAAATTTGGTGTCCTCTATAGAAAACGCGTTCATCGCGCCATCAATGAATTAGATATTGGAAAAGAAGAGCTTTATTCACTTACAAATGCGGAAAATGGCCGTATCGATCTTGGCTTCGTGTATTCATTAGGACCTATCTTTATTCCTAATCTGCTGGCAGAATACTCACAGATCAGCCATTTAAAAGTTCGGGGAAATCAAAATAATACGATGAATTTGCTGCTTCAGTTGCAGGAAGGAAAATACGACGTCGTCTTTTTTACAGGCAACAACAAACACCCTGACCTTGAGCAGTTTTCTGATCTGGCCGTTTCAACATTTCATACTCAACCTGTGGTATTTATTGTCAGCCAGCTCTCACCGCTTTCCAGCGAAAAGTATTATTCAATCGAGGAGCTGTTAGCCTATGACTTTATAACCTTTCACGAGCCAAGCACGCTGCGGCCGCTCATTAATCACTTCTTTGCAGGAAAAAATTTGTCTCCAAAAATTACCTACGAAGTGCTGGACGATTTGACCTTACTCAGCTTAACCAGTAAAAATTTAGGCATTGGGATCTTCCCTAAATCCAGTATCATGAAAAATTTTGGTGTTCGCGAGATCTATATCAAAGAGACCTTTTTGAGCCAAACCATCTATCTAGCTCAAAACCCGCTGCGCTACAAATCACCCGCAGTAAAAAAATTCATCGACTATGTAAAGAAAGAAGAAACGAATTTGCTGAAGCATGTTTAGTGAGATTTATGGAAACCAAATAAACTGTCTTTATGAGTGCACTCAAAAATTACGTGAGTAGACGTAAAAAGTCTGGCTACCTTATTAGAAAGGTAACCAGACTTTTTATGAAAGACTTAAATCTTCATGCCACTTTTAACACTAAGCATCCTCAAAAGTTTCTTTCGCTAAGGTAAAGGCCGACCATGCTTTCGGCCAACCTGCGTAAAAGGCTAAATGTGTGATCAATTCAACGATTTCTTCCTTGGTCACACCATTGGCTTTGGCGATCTTCAAATGGGCCTCCAATTGCGGCGCCCCCATCGCTAAAAGTGCCGAACAAGTGATCAAGCTGCGGTTATGTGCGGACATTTCACCTTCACGGCCCCAGACCTCCCCAAACAAAACATCATCATTTAACACTGCAAATTGTGGCGCAAATTCTCCTAAATTGTCTCGACCTGCTGTTTGTTTTACCATGATTATTTTTCCTCCAATCGATCATATACATCACCCGATACTGGCTCCAGCCATTCAGGCGTGCCAGCAGTAATGGCAATGTGTTCAAACCAGCTGTCCTTTGCGGCACCATGCCAATGCTTAACCCCATCATGAGTGACGATCACATCACCAGCTTTCAATGACTGAGCCGCTTGTCCTTCTTCTTGATACCAGCCTGCACCGCCAGTCACCAGCAATAATTGAAATCCGTCATGATGGATGTGCCAATTGTTGCGGCAGCCTGGCTCAAAGGTGACGTTGCTGACACCTACTGAGATCTCAGGGTCTGATACTAAGGTATTCAGGTAGCTATGTCCGATAAAAAAATCCGCAAAAGCTTCATTTTTTTCTCCTGCTGAAAAGATGATGCCGTGTTTTACTTCTTCAAATTTTGCCACATGCTACTCCTCCATTGTGTGTTGTAAAAGCCAATTGTCGATCGCTGTTGCGGCCTTCGTTACCCGTGACCCTCTCACGGGCAATCCTTTCATGATTCTCGCGCCTTGACAGGTCTGTCTCAACTCTTCCAAACTACTGCCAAACGCACTGCCCTCATGGGTACAAAACGGATAAATGGTTATATTCTGCCAATCCTGTTCCGTTAAAAAGCTGGCGACGACCCGTGGAAAACTGCCCCACCAATTTGGAAAACCCAAAAAGATCGTTTGATAATCAGAAAGTTTTAGATCCTCGAGCGTATAAGGAACCAAAGCCGCTTGTTCCTTCTCCTGTTTTGCCACATCGACTGCCGCTTGGTACTGTTCGGGATACGCCTGCTGCGGCATCAGTTCGAACAACGACGCATTCAATTTAGCGGCGATTTGTTCTGCTATCACTTCAGTATTTCCCTTTTCAAGCTCCGTCAGTCGACCGTTTAAAAAGTTTTCGCCGCTCCGTGAAAAATAAATGACTGCCTGTTTCATCACTCGTCCTCCTTCTCTGCAACAAAAAAAGCTGCAGGATTGCTGATAAGCCCATCCTACAACTCGATTCCTTTTATGTCTAATACCTATTCTGTCATAGTTCTATGCCTGAAAGGCATGTTTAAATCGTCGAATCAATTCTTCTACAACCGGCGTATGCACCCGATTTTTCCAAACCAGCACACAGTGAGTACTGATTGCTGGTGACAAAGGCAGGAAGATCAAGTCCTCCAAGCGCCTCCCTCTGAGCGCTCCTTCAATCGCAAAAGCTGCCCCAACTTTGCTTTCTACCAGAGAGAAGACATTGAAAATCAAGTTGTAATGACCGATGATATTCAATCCCTCCAAAGATGTTCCTGCCCAATCCGCCAAGAGCTGCTGTACTTCAGACCGACTGGAGCTTAGGATCGGAAAGCCAGTCAAATCAGCCGGCGTAATCTGCTCTTTTTGTGACAGAAACCATTCTCGTGACAGCAGAAACCCCCAACGTTCCTTTCTCGGCAGTTTCAAACACGTCACATCGGTCAAAGCAAAAGGCTCGATCAACATCGCCAGATCCAATAATCCCTTTTCCAGCTGATCAAGAAGTTGCCGCTGATCTGCTGATGCTTCTTCGCTAGAAAGGCCTCTTCCAGCTGCAGCATTTCTTCTGCCCGTTCCTTTAAGAAAAGCCCCGCCTGAGTCAACTGCAGCCGATTGTTCTTCCGCTCAAACAGTGCCGTGCCTAAGCTTTCCTCCAGCTCTTTGATCTGACGGCTCAAGGTCGGCTGCGTGATGTTCAAGACGTTTGCCGCTCTCGTAATAGTGCCTTCTTGGGCAACAGTCCAAAAATAGCGCAACAATCGTATCTCCATCAACGAACCTCTTTTCTGTCTTGTTGCTGCTCCAGCTTTTTCTCAAATTCCTTTAAGTGTTCTGGGTTGCCTTCGATTTTATAATTCAAATATTCTAAAGTCTGCTGCATCTCCTTGATCCGCTCCGTCAGCAACTCCCGCTGCTCCACTAGAAGTGTGGTCCGCGCCTCTTGTGATTCTTCTCTCCCTTGACGAAACAGCGTTCCATACTCGATCAATGCTTCCACGGAAACTCCAGCTTTGCGCATCACTTTGGCAAAAAAGACCCAATTTTGATCATACTCTGTAAATGTCCGATAGCCTTTTTCATCCCGAGTGACCGGCGGGATAATTCCGACGCGTTCATAATAGCGCAGCGTGTCGGAAGGAATCCCGTATTTTTTACTAACTGCCGCAATGTTCATAGCCTTTCCTCTTTTCTTTTACACCAATGCTTGAAAATCGTGAAGCACGATTTCCTGCAAAGAAAACGCTTGGTTTTCGTAATGAAAGATCAATATTCCGCAATTTTGCAGGCGGCCTTCGTGGGTTATCTCACTAGTATGTTCCCAATGACGCATAAACTGACGGCAAGACGCCCCATGGGAAACCGCCAAAACAGTTTGCGCAGTAGTCTCCTCCATCACACGCTGCAAAGTTGAAGCTACTCGATGGCGCAGCTCCAGCTCCTTTTCCCCGCCAAAATCCGCAAAATAATCTCCATAAGGCAAAGGCGGATTGTTTTCTTCACTTTCTCCCTCCAACGTTCCAAAGTTCCATTCCTTCAGGCCCTTCAATCGCTGGTAAGGCAGCTCAGTGATCAGCTCCAATGTATCTGAAGTCCGCTCGGAAGTGGAGCAATAGGCCGCTTCGATCAAGATCTCCTGTTCCCGGAAATACTCTCCAGCAATCTTCGCCTGTCGAATCCCGCGTTCCGTCAGCGGCGAATCGCACCAGCCTTGAATCTTATGCAGCTGATTGAACAGGGTTTCCCCGTGCCGCATCAAATAAAGTGTCTTTTTCATTTTCTTCACCTCGCTTCTATTGTACCCGTTGAAGTACACTCAAAAGCAAGTTTTTTTAAAAGCTTATAAAAAAAACTGACCTGCAGCATTGCAGATCAGTTTTTCTTTCTTATTCTTGGTGCTTCTTGCGTTTCCAAACGATCCAGCCGGCCCCAACGAGCATCAATGTACCTAGTCCCATCAACCATGGCTGCGGACGGTCATTGGTCCTCGGGTACCTGCTGCCAAAGGAACCTGGTGTTTGAGCATTCGGTGTGTTTGGTGTATGAGACGAATTTGGCGGAATCCGCTTATTCACGACCTGAATCTCTACCTCTTTTGGTTCTCCTGCAGCTTTTTCCGGGATCGTTACTTCATAGCGTTTGTCTTCTTTTTGATAGCCGTTTGGTGCGATCGTTTCTTTGAAATAGTACGTGCCCGGTGCCAGCTTGTCTAACTCAATCACACCGTTACGGTCGGTACCGACAGCCATTTCCAGCACATTGCTTTCTTTATCCAGCAATTGGAAAATCGCATCTCGCAGCTTGTCGCCTTCTTGATTTTCTTTCGTCAAACGCAGCTGGCCTTGGTAATTGACGAAGGTCCCAAGATCAATCACATCCGGCTGGCCTTGGTGCTGCCTGGAAATCTCAAAGTCAACAGGCTGTGTATTGATTAGATATCCTTCCGGTGCTTTGGTTTCTTTCAAACGATAGTTTCCTTGAGGAATGTCTGTGATACTGACGATTCCTTGTTCGTCCGCTGTGACTTTTGCAAAGCCTGGCACTGGATTGCCTTGCTGACTCAATAGTTCAAACTCGGCGCCAGCCAACGCTTTCCCTTCTTGATCCTGCTTGGTCAAGGTGATCTGCTGCTTGTAATTGACGAACTTGCCAAGATCCTTGACTTCTTGTTGCGGTGCAGAAGATTTGATCTCAAAATCGATCGGTTCGGTATTCACGATAAATCCATCGGAGGTCGAAACTTCTCTCAGCTCGTAATCGGCTGGAGACAATCCGGTGATCGTAATACCTCCGTCCTCATCAGAGATCAACGGTGTACTTGTCGTCACAAGCTGGCCTTCAGAATCATCCGTCACATCGTACAGTTCAAATTCAGCGCCGGCCAGCGGAGTTTGTTTGCCCTTGGTTTCGCCGACTTTCTCCATCTTGACAGTACCTTTAAAGTTGACAAAGGTGCCGACTTTCACAGCTTCTGGCTTACCTGAAGCTTCCGCTTCGATCGTAAAGACCGTGGACGGTGTTTCATTCAACATGTACCCCGGTGCTGACTCAGTCTCAACAAATCGATACTCGCCTGGTGCCAAGTTTGAAGCTGTAACAATTCCATTTGCATCGCTGACTAGCCCTTCAACGACAGAATTCCCAGCCTGATCGCCGTCTGCATAGACCACCTTGAAGGTCGCGCCTTCCAATGGATTTGGTTCTTGGTTATCGTCAGTCTTTTGCAGTAAGGCAGTCCCTTGATAATTGGTTGCGGTCAAGACTTGCTCCTCCCCGCTGGCATCAATGAATTGCGTTACGGTGTCCAAGCTGCCTTCATGGGCTGCTGGAATTACAAAGGCTGGCAGGTCTTCTGTGTTTAAAATATAGTTTTCTGGTGCCGCTTTTTCAACAAAACGGTAGGTACCAGGAGCCAATCGATCAAAGGTCACCGCACCATCTTCTTCAGTTGTCCGATCTGCTTGTCCAGCGACTGGTCCCCAGTCACCATCAGCATCCTGTACTTCCAGGTTAAAGCTTGCTCCGGCTAACAGCTGATCGCCCGCTTCATTTTGTTTGATCAATTTTGCCGAACCTTGGTAATCGGTCAGAGTTCCAGCATCGACGACTGTCGGCTCTCCATCCGCCGTTTTCACAATCGTGAACGGAACCGGTGTCGTATTGATCAAGTAGCCGCCTGGTGCATGAACTTCTACGAAGGTGTAATCACCAGGTGCTAGTTGATCCACGGTTACGATTCCTTCATCAGTGGTTTCAAAGGTTTGATCTGCTTGGACTAGTTCGCCTTGTGCATCACGAATCTCAAAGATCGCGCCTTCTAAACCTTGTCCCTCTGGATTAACTTTTTTCAGCTGAGCCGAGCCAAGGTAATTAGTCAGCATCAACGGCCCTTGTTCGTTCGATGCGACGACTGTCGGCTTGCCGCTGGCTTCTGCAGCGATCGTAAACGTCACTCTCTGTTGATTGACAAGATATTCGTCATTTTCAGTACTGACTTCCTGGAAGTAATAGCTCCCAGGTGCTAAGTCTTCAACCAACACACTTCCATCTTTATCACTTTGTGCGTCCGCCACCTTCTGATCGTCGCTAGTATAAATAGTAAAGACTGCATTGGCTAATGGGTCTCCTGCTTGAGTGGTCTTCTCTAAACGGGCACTTCCCTTATAGTTCAGGAAGCGGCCTGCGTCGACAGGCTGCGGCTTGCCTGCATTTTCTGCTTCAATGGTAAAGACTGATGATGGTTTAGTATTTAACACGTAGCCAGGTGCAGCGGCCGTTTCTGCAAATCGGTATTCTCCCGGTGCTAAGCCGACCGCAGTGACGATTCCATCCTGATTGCTCGTTAGCTTTTCTTGTCCAGAAACGGTCGCCCCTTGATTCTCTCCTGAGGCATAAATCAACTTGAAGGTCGCTTCTGCCAATGGCTGATTGTCCGCATTGGTTTTCTTTAAATGAGCAGTCCCTTGGTAATTGATCGCAGCTAATGGTTGGTTCATTGTATCGGTCGTAACAACAGGCAATGCTCCGCTGTTCGTAGCCGTGATTTCAAAAGCGGGCAGATTGGTCGTGTTCATAAGATAACCTGCTGGTGCAGCCTTTTCAACAAAACGATAGGTGCCAGGCGCCAGATTTTCCGCAGTGACCTCGCCATTTGATTGGGAGGTCATCCAATCCGCATCATCCTGATAGGCTGGAACTGTCGCCCAGTCCTGATTGCCATTTCGTTGTTCTAAGCTATACTTGGCACCAGCCAATCCATTGCCGGCTTCATCTTGCTTGGTCATACGAGCAGAGCCTTGATAGTTGGTCAATTGCAGATCGCCTTCGCTGTTCGCAGTAACCATAGCAGGTTCGCCGTCTGCTGTCTTTTCGATTGTGAAGGCTACTGGCGTGCTGTTCAAAATATAGCCTGCAGGTGCCTGCACCTCTTCAAAGGTATAGCGTCCTGGTGACAACTCATCAATCCGAACGGTTCCTTGCGGGTTCGTGGTAAATGTGGTGTCATCTTGGACCGAGCGATTGTCCTCATCGTAAATCTTGAAGACTGCACCCGGAAGACCATTGCCGTCTTGATCAACCTTTTTCAGTTCAGCTGCGCCCAAATAATTGGTCATGGCCAAAGGTCCGGCGTTATTCGCAGTCACTACTGCCGGTTTGCTGCTAGTTTCGGAAATGATCGTGAATGGAATTGTTTGACTGTTTAGGATATAGGTATCTCCTTCAGTACTTAACTCCTTGAAATAGTAATTTCCTGGAGCTAACCCGCTGGCATAGACTATTCCATTCGAATCGCTCTTCACTTCAGAGACTTTCTGATCGTCCTGAGTATAGACTCCGAAAACGGCGTCTTCAAGCGGATCGCCATTTTCTATCGTCTTCGTCAGCTCGGCGGCCCCTTGGTAGTTGACGTTGGCATCCCCAGAGATATCGATATCTAAAATGCCCGGATCACCGATTCCACTGTTCGGAACTGCAAACGGAATTTCCTGAGTATTCTTGATAAAGCCTGCTGGTGCATCCGCCTCTACAAACTTGTAAGAACCCGGTCCTAAGTCACCTGCCCGAACGTAGCCGTCCAGTTCAGAAACAAAATTGCCATCCGCATCCGCGCCATACTGCTGCGGATCGTCAACTGGCTTCCAATCCTCTCCGTCTGCTGTAAACAACTGGTATTTCGCTCCTGCTAAAGCTTCTCGTTGATTATCTCTTGGATCAGATTGTCCAAGCTTTTGGAAGCGAACATGTTCTCTGTAATTTTTCACTGGCGTTTGTTCATCGTACACCAGCTTTTCGGTTTCATCCGTGATAAAGGTTGGATTACTGCTGATCGAAGTCGGCATCGTAAAGCGAATCAATGTATCATTGATAATGAAATCGCCTGGTGCCTGGGTCTCTCTGATGGCATATGTTTCTCCGGCCTTTAAATCTTCAAAACCAAAATACCCGTCGACATCTGTGGTAACAGGATTGCCGATCGTAGTGCTTCCATCCGCTTCATACAACTGGAATTTAGCACCCGCTAATCCGACGACATCGCTGACGGTTCCATCGATTTTTCTAAAACGAGCATTGCCTAAATAATCGATCAGCGGATCGTCTTGGGTATTCAACTGAAGGGGGACAGGTGCTTGATCACTGGCGTCACCTTGAATGGTAAAGTTGAATTCTTGATTATTCACGAAATAACCATTTGGCGCAGCCACTTCTTTGACCCGGTATTTCCCAGGGATCAAATCTGTCAGATTTAATACCCCTTGATTATCGGTCTCATATCTCTTGTCTGAACGATACGCTGCGTATTCTTCAGAGTCAAAGCCGGCCCACTCAACAGAAAATTCGGCGTTTGGCAACGGATCAGCGTTTTCATCCACTTTATACAACTGAGCACTGCCGCGATAATTGGTCATCTCGATGGTGTCAGCTTCTTGATCATTCACATACACCTTGCGCTGTCCGTTCGATTCTTCGCGAACTTCAAAAGCAATTCGATTTTTATTGATCAAATACTGTAAGTTTCCATCCGTATCGGTCGGGGGTAATATCTCGTAGATCCGATACTTTCCTTCTGTTAAGTTGGTCAAATCTGTGCCACTCACAGTCGATTCAAAGCTTCGCCCAATCTGGACATAGTTGCCATCGGCATCCTGTTTCTCTACCCCGAATAAACCTCCAGAGAGCTGGGTACCATCCGCATCTTGTTTTTCAAATCGCACAGAGACGGGGTTATTTGTGATTGTCTTGACCGCACCGGCTGTCGATGAAGCCTGATTCACTGTTAGATCAATGCCATTCAATAATTCCTCACTAATGGTGTAGCCGTCAGGTGCTTCTGTTTCCTTCAACACATAGCGGAAACCATTGACCGGATCTGGATTGGTGTACACTAGGTTGCCAAAGGTAGCTTGCCCCGATTGATCCGTCGTGACTTCATAAAGCTGTTGCTCTGGGATATTTGAGTTGGCAAAAACCCGGGTTAGGGTTAGCTTAGCCCCGACTAGAACAGCTCCGTTGTTGTTTTCCTTGCGAATGGTCACCCTGCCTTTTTGGCCGACCGCGATCCCGCTGGTATTGGAGATCACCACCTGCTCCGTATGCTCCGTCCCTGGATGGGGAATTTCTCCCTGCTTTGTAGTCACATTGATGGAGTTGCTGACATTTTCTCGCTGTAAAGTAAAGTTTGGTCGGGTACTATATGTGATATAGTAAGGTTTTTCGATAAATCCGCCTTGCATTTGGCCCGCTTCTAAATAGTCCTTCGTAAAAGCAATCACCATCTGCTGCTGTCCAGTTGAATTATTGGTGATGATATTAACAGAATAATCACGCCCTCGCTGCAGCGCATCATTCGTTTGGCTGACTGTCCCATTTGCGGCTACCTGCCCCTTGCGGATTTCAATTGAATCAGAAATCAGGGTTTGGTTGCCGGAAGGATTGTCCGTGATGGTTGGTTCTACCAATAAAGATTGACTGCGATTCAGCCAAATCCCCCAGTTGATTTGAGTGGTATTTGCATCGTATTCGCCGTCTTTACTAACCGTTTCCCCGTTGTACCTAAAAGAGATCGATGCTGGAAGATTTTCTGTCGTCTCACCAATCGTTACATGGGCCGTGTTTTCATATGTTGCTTGGTCCTCAACGATCTGGCCTTGCAGGGTCGTTTTGAAAACAATTCGGTATACCATTGGTGAGCCATCAGCATCCCAACCTGGAATATCATTGTTTTTTCCAAATTCGATGTCTAACTGGTTGTTGGCATTTTCCGGATCAGTTACAGTGCCATTGCTGTAGAACTTTTCAGGTTCTTGCACATTGATATAGCCTTCTTCTTTTTGCTCTCCTGCATAGGATGCAGCAGATGTAGGGACAAATCGGCCATTCGCATCATTGATCGTTCCTCGAGTAAGCTGCAGCGAATCCTTGATGTAAACTTGATTTCCGGTGATCGGATCATTAAAGCTGAAGCCTGAAATGCCTACATTGTTGTAATTGGCAATGATCGTCCACGTGATTTCTTTGGTTTGCGGATTGTAGCTGCCTGATTTTTCGCCTTGATTGGCTTCATCTGTACTAGTTTCAAAGCCGTTATTGGACTTGGAATGGTACTCGGTATTGTTTTCTCCTGTCCAAGCCATCTCAATGCCGTTATTGTACGTCACCCGTTGCGGATTTGGCGGATTGGTCTCTGCAAACTGATTGTATTGCGTTTGATACTCCACACGGAAGCTGTCATTCGTTTTGGCATAGTCATTTACAAATTGGAAGGTAAAATACTGATACGGTGCACCTTGTACACCCTCCCCAGCAGTTCCGCCCGTCACCACACGATATTCAAAATCGGGATTGCTCGCGCTTCCGGCAATTAGCTGATTATCTAAATACATCGCACCTTTTAATGTACGGTTGTTTGTGGTATCTGTAATTTTGATCCCAAATTGATCCGTTCCACCTTCCGGATAAAACGGGACTGACGTATATCCTTCATTGGAATGTTGCAGTGTATCCTTGAATGAAGCATTGTTCAGTTCATAATTGTTACGGTTGATATCGATCGACCACTTGGCTACCTTTTCTCCTACTTCCACTATCGGACGATTTTTGATCACTGCTTGCTGACGCGGCGGCGTGATACTTGGGATCGTCGTAGTTCCTCCTGTGTCCGCAGTGTTTGTGATAACAGGATTATTTTCCCCAGAAACTACTGCGTTGACTTTTGATGAGTACTGAATATCGATCGCCTGATTTTGCTGCACCTGATCGTTAAAGGTCACAGTCAGCCGATTCGTCTCGTCACCTTCAGCGATGTTGATTGCATACGCATCAGAAGGAACCGCCTGTCCTCTCGTCACCCTGCCGTCTGTGCCAATATTCATGTAATACAAACGTACATTTTCTGGATCGATCGTCAAGTTTTTGGAGAAATTGTCCGTCACAACAGCCCCATCAACGATGCCTTTTTGCCCATAATTGTACTGGATCGTCCAATGATAAGTCTGGCTGCTCGGATCATAGCTGTTTTGCTTCTTTTCGATTAGCTTGCCGTAATCCGCGGTCACACTAGCGCTGGCTGGCAGGTCATTGAAGGTTGCATTATTAGTAAATGTCGGGTTGCCACCGGTATTTGGCTTGGCATCGTCATTAATCCGTGTCTGATAAACGATACGGTACGCTTGGTCGACCGTGCCGTTAAAGCTGATATTTCCTTGCCCGTCGACTGTATATCGGTCTGTTCCTAAAGCTGTATTACTGACCGAAGTGATGGTACCATTAAAATCGACCTGTGCTGGAAAAATTTGAACCGACTCGTAGGTCGTACCAGCTGGGAAATTCTCTGTCAATGTCGGTGCATCCAGAGAAGACAGATCCTTGTTCACATCCACTGACCAGATGATTTTTTCAGGATTTTTCTGCTTGTCAAAGTTCCCTGCCTTTGAAACAGACGTACTGGTCTCCGGTTTGATCGTTATTTCCTGTGGCGGCAAGTTATATACACTCGGGTAGATAATCTGATTTCGGCCTGGGGTGTTGATCACTCGCTGGTCAAACTGTGTTTCAAAGGTGATCATTCCTGTTTGCAATGGATCAAACTCACCCGTTTGTCCTCCATCCGTATCTGTTAATACGATATGAATCTTTTTACCTTCCTTATCAATCGTATATTGGCCCCAGATTTTATCTGGATCATTGGGATCGACTAGCGGATTGGGGCCGATACTATTAGGAATCGTTAAGGCATCTGGCAAAGGGATATCGTAGTAGTCGCCAATCTGCACTTGTGTCCGAACCGTCTCCGGCAGTGAAAAATTGACTGTTACACTACTTGATTGATTGATCGTTGCAGGATCCGGAATATTCACCTGAACACTGTCGATAAATTGGTCGCCAGGAGAATACTGATCGATCAACTCTTTAATGTCAGCAGCGGCTCGCTGCGGAGCCACTTGCTTTTTCTTCGATGATTCCGCTGTCTTTTTTGATGAATCCGTGCTGTCCTTTGTAGATTGTGCAGGTTCTTCTGAGCTGGAGATTTCCGTTGAATTCTCTGTGCTGCTAGTTGTTGACGATTCACTGTCAATAGTGGATTCTGTGGTTTCTTCACTCGTGGAGCTCGCTTCAGGTTCTTGCGGAATCTCCGCAGAAAGCTGCTGCTGATCCACGGCAGCAGTGATTTTAGTCTGTTCTTGGGTTGGTTGCAACGTCAGCAGCAATTGAACGCTAGTCTGCGTGTGGGGCTGAACAACGATCCGTAGTTGATTGGCTTGAATCGGTGTTGGCTGCAGTGGTTGTAACGGAGCCTCTTTCAGCCCATCACTGGAATCCGTGGTCGGTTCCGCGCTCAGACTGGAAATCAAGGAAGGCTCGTTGACCTTTTCGAAAGCCACTGGCTGATCACCTTCTTGAATTGCTTCCTTCACGACAACCCCTTGATCAAAAGACAGCACCTTTTCCCCGATCGCATCCTCCTGATTGCTCAGGCGAAGCTGCAGGGTTCCTTTCACTTCATTCTCTTGCGCTTCTTCTACTTCAAATTTTTCCAAATGAACAGTCTCAGCATGCGTTAATGTTTCAGCGAATACAGTCAATGGAATCAGATTTGAAAAAAGCAAAAAAAGCGTCATTATAAAATAACAAGTTTTATAGATTTTCTTCCTCATTCATGAGCCCTCCTCAAAATAATAATTTCGCACTAATTTTAGCAAAAAACCGCTTTTTATAAATTAATATGCTTAGAAAATGAGAAGAAACAAAGAATAGAAAATAAATAAAAAAAACGTCGAATACACCTCTCTAAAAGTCGATGAACATCCACTCATTTCAAGAATACAAAGAAGTCTCTCAGCACCATCTAGTAAATGTATATCCTTATGAAATACTGCTTAAAAACCACCACGCAAAAAAGCCACCTCTGTGCATGAGGTGACCTTCTTAACTATTTCTGTTTGACATCAAACCTTCTTGAATACCCCTTCCAAAACGCTGTGTGCTACTCCAGCAATCACAAAGACGATCCAACTATAGCCCCAAGAACCTGTCGTGAAGGACCAGAAGAGATATACGCAAACCACCAGCGGCCAGAAAACTTTTTCTAGGACAAAGCCGATGCTTCCCACATCCCCGTATTTTTCCCTGCGCGCATTCGGTCCCAGCTCATCATCATCAGCAACAAAATAACGTTGATTGATAAATTTATCAAAACTACTGTAATAAACCCCTCCGTAAACCAACAAGAAAACCCCTGCTGCGACAAACAAAAACATAAACGGAATGCCAAAGCCTGGATTCCAGATTCCATACATTTCGATCAAGAAAAATGGGATCAAGCTCAATACACAGAAGCAAACGCCTAAAACAATGCTGATTTGAAAGCTGCGCTGGTAGTCTTCCTTGCTTTCTTTAGCGGCACGTTGAACAGCTTTTGAAACAAATCGATCGTTTAACGGCTTGCCTTCATTTCCTAACTGCATCCCATAGAAAATGATCAGGCCAACACCCAATGCCACAAAAACAAAGAAGGATAAAAAACCGAGTCCTAATCCAAATCTTCCCGTTTCAGAAGCAATAAAGCCTGCAACAGCCAATACACATAGGGAAATTCCTAGGCTTAGACCCGAAGCACTTCGTTTCCGCTGCACCATGAACGCTAACATCTCATCAACTGTGATCGGAAACTCTTCCAACGGCTCTTCTGCTTCTTCCCCATGGGCAAATTGGAGCGCTTCCTTCAGCTCATCGACTGAACCGAACTCACTGATTATCGCACCGATCGCCTCGTGTTCGCTTTTCCCTTCCTCCCGTAAAGCCAGGTAATGATCCTCCATATTGCTTAAAAGCTCCTGCTTCGCTTTTTCGACTTCCGGCGTTTTTGGAAGCTCTAGAAATAATGTTTCTAAATAGTTTCTGATCGTGTCCATTTTCATCCCTCTTTCATGAATTGGTCAACAACCTTTTTCGTCTGCTGCCATTCGATCTTTTTTTCCTTCAAGAATGCTTTACCAAGATCGGTAATTCGATAATAGGTCCGCTTTTTCCCATGAGTGACTTCTCCAGGATAAGGCTGGATTAAACCATTCTTATCCAAGCGATTAAAGGCTGAGTACAAAGTCGTCTCTTTAATGATGTAAATCTCTTTTGTGATCTCCTTGATCCGCTTGGAAATCTCATACCCATAGGAATCTCCTTCACTCAATACCGACAAAATGATCACATCATTGTATCCGCGAATGCCGTCACTGGAAATCATTTTGCCACCTCCAAAAATTACTCCATCTATCGTTGTAATCAGTATAGCTTAATTACTACGACAGGTAAAGTACTTTATCGGAACTTTTTTCATTGCCGGAAAAAGTATTCTATGCCAAAATAAAATCAGAAAGAAGGAACGACATGCAAAAACTCGCGATCATTGGCGGTGGTATCATTGGAATGACCCTCGCCAACTATTTGAATTTAAACAAGTTTGAGGTCACACTTTATGATGAGGGGGTTGGGCAAGCGACAAAAGCCAGCGCAGGCATTATCTCCCCATGGCTTTCTAAAAGACGAAATAAACAGTGGTATGCTTTGGCAAAAGATGGCGCAGCTTTCTTCCCGAAATTGCTTCTGGACTTTTCTTTGACCCCAGACATTTATCAAAAAAGCGGTACACTGATTTTTCGCCCAGAAAACCAGCTGGATGAACTTTGGACGCTCGCCGAACTCCACAGAAAGGAAGCTCCGGAAATTGGCGAGATCTCTCATTTGTCTGCCCTAGAAGCAGCCGAAAAAATCCCGCTTCTCCGTCCTCAACCAGCTTTGATGATTTCTGGCGGCGGCCGACTGGATGGCCAAGCTTACTTGACCCATTTAAGCAATCGAGCAAAAGCTCAAGGAATGTTGATTGTTGAGCAGTCGGTTCGCTTAATTAAGGAAAACCAATTAGAGGTCGGTGGAGAATTAAAAAATTATGATCAGATCGTTTTGACTCCGGGTCCACATTTGAAACAACTGCTGTCTCCTCTGGGTTATCAAGTAGACATCCGTCCGCAAAAAGGCCAGCTCCTCGTTTTCCAGACCGACGATCCTCATACTGGACAATGGCCAGTAGCCATGCTGGAAGGCGAAGGTGATTTGATTCCCTTTGCTCGAGGGAAGGTGTTGATCGGTGCCACTCACGAAAACGAGCAAGCTTGGGATTTGGCCCCTTCAAAAATCGCCTATTCTCCACTCTTAGAAAGTCTCGCTCAGTACCTAAGGGATCCGAGTGATTTTTTGACTCACCTGACAGACGTTCGGGTGGGTACGAGAGCCTATACCTCCGACTTCTCGCCTTTCTTTGGTGCAGTGACCGATCAGCTGCTCGTTGCCAGCGGCTTGGGCTCTTCAGGTTTGACGACAGGACCTTATATCGGCTATCTGCTGGCTGATTTTCTAAATAACGGAAACAAAAAGTGGTCAAACTATCAAAAAACATTGGATCATTATATCCGTTAATAAGGAAAGAACCACTCCATTCCTACAATAGGAAAAAGGAGTGGTTCTTTGTATTTGTTCTATCTATTAAACAATAGTTGCCTGCATGGAGCGTTGTTTAGCGGTTTTCGACAGAATCGAAATCAGTTCGATCACCGTCACCAGAACAATCAATCCGCAGATGATCCATTGAATCGCCTGAGTATCGCCAGTCGAAATATAATGCAGGATATCCCCATCCGACCACGTTTGTTCCTGTAATAGGTCAATCAATTCCGAACTGAAAATGTTGCGCTGCGAGAACAAAAAAATCCAAAGTGCGCCAGAAAGCAGACTGTCTAAAACAGCCAAGAGACTCACCCGTTTCGTCCAACGACGATCAACGATTTTTTGCCCGCACGACACCAATGTCAACAGGATGCAAACGAGAGCAATTGGAAAAAGTCGGCTGGCGAATTGGTGACTGAATAAAGGCACATGACCGTTTATTGTGCCTGAGGTTGAGAACATAAAAGGCAGTTTTCCTAATGCCTCCAGAACTAAAAAGCCGCAGAAAAAACACGTGGCAATGATTTCCGCCACTGGATCGGAGATCGGAATCACTTTGCCAGTAAGGGGCTCTGGTAAGTTCTTGACTGTCCACTTCTTTTTCCTATTTGAGTCAAGCATGCCCGTCCGTTCTGCGATCACGTATCCAATCGTTACCCAAATCAAGGTCTGCATCGCTGCAGAAAGAGCATTCGAGATACTTGTTCGTGTCAATAGTTGAATTCCTTCACTGATTTGAATCCTATTTGTCTGAAATGCCTCGACACCACCATCAATGATCCCTGCAATTGCTCCGATAATCGCCATGATCGGTACCAATAGTTTCAGTAATCGAAGATAATCATTGTATACTTTCGGCGAGATTAAGTATCGTGGATTCTGACGATACTCCTCGGCTAAGACCTCGGGAGCACCCATTCTCTCCAACACCTGTTTGACCTCTTCTTCTGATGGATCGTCTGGAAGCATGTCGTAAATATTGCCTGTTAATTCTTGCTTCACCTCGTCTTGCTCATTTTCCGGTAAATGATTGATGACTGCCGCTACATATCGGTCAACCCAATTTTTCATTCCTACTCCTCCTCGTAAATCGCTTCAATACTTGCCTGCATTGCTTGCCATTCTTTCAACAAGTCTATGCGCACAGCGATCCCCATTTCGCTGACGGTATAGTATTTCCGCGGTCGACTTTCCGTCGTGTCCCAGTCACTACTCAACAAGCCCTGTTTTTCCAACCTTCTCAGCAAAGGATACAATGTATTGGCCTCGACCATCATGCCTTTGTCTTTTAGCTCCTGCAATAATGCATAACCATAATACGGCCTTTGAAAACTGCCTAAAACAGCTAGGACCAAGCTTCCTCTCTTCATTTCAGTGATGTAACTTTGTACGATATCTTTTGCGCTCATCTCATCACCTCTCAAAAAGATTATACTGTATGTCGCACAATATAGTCAATTTAACATTATTAAAACCTTCGTATTATTTCTCTTTCAAATTTGACTAACTTCCATTGCTGTCCCAGCCGCTGCAAAAAAGCCTAGAAGATTTTTTAGCCTCTAGACTTCATATCCTTATTTTTCTATTCTATTAAATGGGATAGGGCTTAGTCTCAAAAGAATCCCGCTGAACATGAATAACCCATCGATTACTAACAGCTCCTGAATACTTGGACCACCTGTGAACGGCAACGTACCTTCTTTACTTTTTCAAGCGATTCAAAAAGTTTATTCAAACGTTCTTGCATTATATATGATACCCATTCAATCGTAGCTCCCCTGAAACATATTCCCCAAGATAAACATCGGAAATGCCTTTGAACGACTGCTTCTGGACTTCGGCTGCCAGCCATTCTGCGTCCTTTTCAATCAGCTCTAGCACATCAAGATTGGCTTGTCCATCCACGATGATCGGATAACGGATATTTTCATCCCCAAATTCAATGATCGTCAGCTGCCCATTTTGTTCCAAAATTGCGCGTTTGACTTTCTCCACCTCATAGATTCCATTGCTGCGCAGCTTGAACATCAACTCATTCGCTGATATTCCATGGCTTAGACATTCCTTGACATCCACCTCGCCGTTTTGAATCAAGCTGACTGGCTTGCCGTCGATAATCAATTTAATGTATCGATTGTGTTCTTTAAGAAATTTCACCAGCATGACCAAAAAGGTCCAAATAATTAATACCAGCACAAACTGCAAAACACTGATCGAGTCATTGTAGATCACTCCTCCTATGATCCCGCCTAAAACATAATTTTGAACCGCGTCCATTGCTGAGGATGGCGCAAGATTACCTTTGCCGGAAATATTGATTTGAATGATCAAACAAATAATTCCTAAGACAAACTTGATAATCACTGGGTAATAGATTTGCATGACGTTTCTCCTTTACTGGTTGACAATAATCTGCGGATTCATCAAAAAAGTCTTACTCAATCGATACGACCCTTGATCCATACTCAGGTTGACAGTATAGTAGGCCTCATCGATTTTCACGACCACACCATCTGTCAGCTGCATTGAATTGACCAATACATCCCGTTGCGCCACATTGAATTCATTTGCTACTTCTTTGATAAAAGCCACCATCTGAGAAGACTGCGTATAGCGGCTCTTATTCTGAGAGTAATCCGAATATTGTACACCCATCATAAATAGCAAGACCAGCAGCAGCAAAATACTCAGATCCCGATACTTGGTTTGCAGCCGATGCCGCATATACAAGCTAAATACGACGATCAAAAAAATAATAGCCAGAAAAATAATGCCATATTTAATGTAGTCATTGACATTGGTTTGATTTTCAATAAAGTTGATTCCATAAAAATTCACAGTAGCCCTCCTCATCTGGAACCTGCTTGCTAGACATATACCTTTACTCTCATTCTAGCCTGTTTCTTTTTTTACGGCAAAAATCCGCTCTTGAAGCAACTCTTTTCTTGGCATTTGTTCCCCTGATAAATGAATGGCCCGATCATTGCCCAAGACCCGTTCAACGATTGCGCCCACTAATAGAGGCCGAGCTGATGGATGAATGGTCTATTTAATTGGCGCCGTTCCTGCTAGGCTGCGTGGATCGGCTCTTTAAATCAGCCACATTTTCTGCTCGCCCTGACTGGTTTGAAGCCCGACGCGATGGCGAATTGATCGAATGGCGGTACCAAAAGAAATCTTAAAAGCCTTTCCACACCGCTCCATTTTGTTTACAATAAAATCAGTGATTAATAAGGAGCTGACCTATGAAGGATTACACAAAGGAAAAACCCTTGCGGCATTTGATTGCACGCCATTGGGATGAACTAGAGATTAAAGAACGTCTGGAAACATTTGTTCAAGAGCTTAGCAATGGCGGTACTATCACTCCCTTTTTCGTTGGAGATAGTTCATCCATCGATCAGGCTCGAGAATTTTTCAAACACTTTGAAACGCGCAGAATCACTTTCCGTTATACCGCTTTTCAGCTTTTTTATAAAGTCGCAGCTGATGACGATTACAATGACTTGAGGGGGCAGCTGCTTTTCAAATTCCAAGTCGATAACTCTGAACACACCGTTCTTTTGATGATGGCACGTCTCAGGGATGCGGAAAATGTCGAATGGAAAATCGCTGATGTCCTGTGGTATGACGAGGGGATCGATTGTGCACCGCAATCACTGGATCAGCTGGAAGCGCCGAAGAAAAACGAAGAGATCTGTCTTTTAAAAACCGACATTGGAGAAATCGGGCTGCGTCTTTTTCCAGAACAAGCTCCCTTCGCTGTTAAGAATTGGATTGAGTTGGCAAAACAAGGTTTTTATGACGATACCCCCTTTGCACGAGTGATTAAGGAATTTGTGATTCAAGGCGGTGCATTGGATGGCTCTGGAGAGGAAGCTGTTTCTAGTTATGATGGTTATTTTGAAGATGAAGTGGATCGAGGGTTGTATCACTTCAACGGTGCATGCGCGTTAGGCAATCACGGTCCTCACACGAATGGCAATCAGTTTTTTATCGTACAAAACACGAAGGTCGATGCGGACATCTTGCCTCAGCTTTCCCTACCTGAAAACGTGAAGGAAATGTATTTATCGTTAGGCGGACTGCCTGAATTAGATGGCCGATATACCGTTTTTGGTCAAGTTTTCCGAGGTTTGGACGTAGTCGCAGCAATCGCTGATCAGCCGACCAACAGTGAGGATGCCCCCTTGCAGGCTCCTGTAAAAATACGTTCAATCCAGTTTATCATTAGTTGAAAAAAGACTGTGACAGAAGCGGTCATTTCCTTTTATACAGTTTTTAAAGAGGCTGTGACAGTGATGTCACAGCCTCATTCTTAATAAATAAATGTTTTCCCACACGTAATTACTGGCAAATGCGGCACTGTCTGCGCCAGATAATTAGCCAGATGATACATTTCCTCTGGTTCAGGAGAAGCAATCTCTGGCAGTGGATACTCTCGTCCCAGCTTTCGATAACTAGGCAAACCATACTTGTGATAAGGCAGCAATTCCAGAGTTGCCAAACGATCCAAATCGCACGCAAAGCAAGCGATCCGCAACAACTCCAAACGATCCATATTGATCGTCGGAATCACGGGGACCCGAATGCGGATTTCGCATTGTTTGAAATCTCTGGCAAAACGCTGAATATTTTTCAAAATCAGCTGATTAGAATGCCCAGTCCATTCCCGATGTTTTTCTTTTGTCAGCATTTTTACGTCAACGAACACTACATCCAAATATTCCGCTACTTTTTGGAGCGCTTCATACGGTACACAAAAACTGCTTTCGATCGCTGTATTGATTCCCAAATATTTGGAGCGTTTCAATACCTCTCGTACAAAATCTGCTTGCAACAGCGCTTCCCCACCGCTGATCGTGACACCTCCATTGGAATGGAAGTGCAGGACGGAATCCTTTTCAATCTCATCGATCACTTCATCCACAGTCATGCGCATGCCGTATTCTCTTTCTAAATCTATTTCCTGTGATTCTGGCGTGGAGCACCATGCACAGCGCAATGGACAGCCCTTTAGATAAATGACCGTCCGCATCCCTTCCCCATCATGCAAAGCTCCTTGTTCTATTCTTAATATCGTTCCTTGCATGGTTCACCTGCTACTAGGCCGGCTTTTGGTGTGCGGCCGATAATTTCATCTTGGACATGCTTATCTAGTTCTACAAAATAAGCTGTATAACCTGCTACTCGAATCAATAATCCTTGGTACTCTTCCGGATATTTTTGTGCCCTCAGCAACGTATCTCGATCAATGATATGAATGAAGACATGAAAAATCCCCAATGTACAGATTGATTTCAGCAGTACCATTAATTGCGCTATTCCTTGCTCGTGCTGAATCAATTCTGGGTCCACTTTCATATTCATTAAGGTCCCCTGAACAAAGCGGTCATGTGGAATTTGTGCAGCCGATTGCAAGATGCCGCTCGATCCACCCAGATCGGTTCCCACGCTTGGAGTGATTCCGTCCGCCAACGGTGTTCCTGCTTTTCTCCCAGAAGGCAATGCTCCTACAAAGAGGCCAGAAAGAATATTGCCGGTCACAGGCAATATTCCTGCGGTCATTTTGCCGAATTTGCTGTGGTACTGTTCGATTTCATCTGCAATAAAAACAAACATCTCACTCGTCAGTTCATGAACGCGCTGATCCGCATTGCCATATTTCGGCGCTTTTTGACACAACTCAAGAATGTCTTCGTACCCTTCAAAATCATGTGCCAAGGCCATAAGCAGCGTATCCATAGTAAATGCCTTTTCTTGATAGACTAGGGTTTGAACGGCAACGAGAGTATTGATTAAATCAGCAACCCCCACAGAAGTGATACCATTTCCGCAATTGTATTTCGCACCACCCTGAGAATAATCCAAGCCGCGTTCAATACATTCCTTGTGGCTTAATGACAAGACAGGGACCGGTCGTTTCAACGAAATTTCATCGATGACATGGCTTCCCTGCACACAGACCTTGATCACATAAGAAAGCTGCTGCTTGACTGCCTCTTTAAAGGCTTCAAAATCCGCAAAGCTTCGCGGATCGCCAGTCTCGGGAGTGAGACGTTGTCCGCTTGCTCGATCAATGCCATTGGTCAGGGTCAATTCACACACACTGCCTAGATTGATGTCTGCCAAAGACGTGTATTGCTTCATCCGTCCCTCCAAATTCGTTTCCACACAGCCGCAAGGGTTCCAATCGTAGGCTTCCTTCAAGGGAACACCTTTGTTCATCATCATACGGATACCAATATCATCATTGTGAAAAGCCGGAAAACCCATCCCTAATTGCATCAGTTCAACGACCTTGCGTAAAAAGCGGTTCGGATTTTTAGCTAGATTATAGCGTATAGATAATGATGGTTGAAACAACTGAACCTCGACAGCCGCTTGAATAATCATGTACGACAGTTCATTGACGGCATCTTGCCCCAATTGGTTGATGCCTCCAACGCAGACATTTTGCAGCATCGGATAGCCAGCAACAAATTGAGCAGTGGCAGCATCTTGAAAAATGCAGGTTTCATTAAATTTGATCCATAAGCAATCCAACAGCTCCTGTGCCTGATCGGGTGTCAAGCGTTCCTCGGCAAGGTCCTTTTGCAGATAAGGATATAGATACTGGTCCATTCGTCCTGGGTTATAGCTTTGAGCGTTTTGTTCCATAAATAAAGCCATATGATAGAAATAAACCGCTTGCAGTGCTTCATGGAACGACACCGCAGGATATTTGGGAACATGGCGGCAAACATTAGCGATCATCAATAGTTCTTGTTTTCTCTTCGGGTCATTTTCTTGGTCGGCAAGTCGAATCGCTTCCTCAGCATATCGGTCTGCTAAAATCTCCAACCCCTCGATCGCGATCAAAAGCGCATTCAAATAGTCATTGGTTTCAAAAGCACCTGGATCTGTCATAATCAATCCTCGCTTCTTTTGATTGATCGTCTCCTTGATGCCCTCAAGCCCTTCACGCAGTATCTGCTTGTAGCCGGCAGTCACATCGCCAAAGCCGCGAGCGACTTTTTTATCGATCTGGATCACACCTGCATCTCGCAAGATTTTCGTTTGCGGCGGAATTCGTTTTTGCCAAGCCTCATAGACAGAACGTCCTTGCCAATACGGTTGGATTTCTGATAAGAACAACGCCCGATCTTCTTCGCGCAATTGAAACGGGTCATTCTCTCTTTGGCTGATCGTGTCCAACTCGTCCGCTAAGATCGTCCAACAAGTATCTACACTGATCAAGCCGCCGCGCAGTTTACTGCCAGGACAACCGACGATCAGCTCGTCGTTGAAGATCTCGATAGTTTTCTCCCGACACTGTGCCCGGAATGCCTTGGCTTTTTGTATGACCACTGCTTCTCCATCTGTCTCACGAAACACCTGTGTTAAAATCCGCGCATTTTCAAGATCGATCTCGGGCTGCACACTGCGGAGGGCAGCTTTTCGCGCTTCAATTCGATTAAAGTACATTTTTCTCAACTGGGATCCTCCATTCTTTCACTCCTGAAAATCACCTTCAGCTTTATTCTACTCTCAATGATTAGGAAACACAAAGTTTTCAATCGGTTTTTGTTAATTTTTATTAACTAAACGGATATTTTTTCGCAATAAATAACTTATATAGAAGGATGAATTTCGACAATATGATTTATAATGCCAATGTTTTTGATATTATCAAAAATTATACTTGTTGATAACTTTTAAAAATAATAATATGGACTCTTGTTGAATAATGGTGGATGGACAACGCTATTTTAGCTGAAGCTTTATCTTCGATTCCTCGATCGGCTGACTTAAAAATTCACCGAATCCCAATTAGGCAGCCCTCGTCTATAAAAAAATGAAGAGAACATAGATTCAATGAGAGCTATTCTCATTCTCATTTGTTTGATTTATCACAAAGCTTGAATTTTTTTTGATATAATTGCATTAAAATACAGATGTTTTTGAAACATAGCGAAAGCAAGTTGTGTCCCAGAGTTAACGAGTAAGAAAGGAGGAGCCATAAGCAAATGAGTATTGAGACAGCATTTGAATTTATCGAAACAGAAAGCCAATACCAAGAGTTTCAAGAGCGGCTCGAACAATTAAAAGGACAGCGCGGCAATCAAATGCCTGCCTTGCAAGAGGTGCAGCGGATCTATGGGTATTTACCAATCGAGGTTTTGAAAAGGGTTTCAATCGAACTGAGCATTCCGCTAGAAGAACTTTACAGTACTGCCACCTTCTATTCCCAGTTTTCTTTTGTTCCTAAAGGAGAGTATACGATCAGTGTATGCATGGGAACGGCCTGTTACGTGAAAGGAGCCGGTGATATTTTAGACTCTTACGCAACAGAGCTGAATATCAACCCGGGAGAAACTACTGCCGACCGCAAGTTCACCTTAGAATCTTGTCGGTGCATCGGCGCCTGCGGTCTAGCACCCGTTTTGACAGTCAACGAAGAAGTTTTCGGGCGTTTAACCAAGAAAAAAGCCGATAAGGTGCTGGTGACTTTCCAAAAAAGAGAATAACTTTCCACGTTGCTGTTTGACATTCTAAAAAGAATCGATGCCCTTTCTAGAATGGTTTTTGAAGTGAACTGTTGTCGAATGAAGCCTCAAAAGTCAGGAGTAAAACTATGAAAGATTGGAATGAGCTAACGAAGCTAAAAGACGCTTATCGTCAGTCTGTCCTCATGCGGATGGACGATGAACAAGCCGAAGAAAATCAATACGAGAAGGAAATTCTAGTCTGTGCGGGGACAGGCTGTATCTCCTCTAAAAGCGGTGAATTTGTAGACACGCTAAAAGAAGAATTGGCAAAAAACGAGTTGACAGATAAAGTCAACATCGTCAAGACCGGTTGTTTCGGTCTCTGTGCACAAGGACCTATTGTAATCATTTATCCAGAGGGTGTCTTTTACCACCAAGTCCAACCAAAACATGCTAAGAAAATCGTTTCGGAGCATTTGGTTAAAGGAAATTTGGTCGAAAAATTGTTGTATCATGATAGCGATACCAAAGAAGTCATCAACAAACTAATGGACACACCGTTCTATCATAAACAGCGCCGAGTAGCTTTGCGCAACTGCGGGCGAATCGACCCAGAGAAGATCGAAGAATATATTGCTTTCGGCGGATATCAGGCACTGGCAAAAGTCTTGAACAATTATTCTCGTGATGACGTGCTTGAAACACTGAAGGTCTCCGGACTGCGGGGACGCGGCGGCGCAGGCTTCCCAACCTTTATGAAATGGTCTTTCGCAAAGGCAAGCCAGTCCGACCAAAAATATGTGATTTGCAACGCGGATGAAGGCGATCCAGGAGCCTTTATGGACCGTTCTGTACTAGAAGGTGATCCTCATGCGGTGATCGAGGCGATGGCAATCGCCGGCTATACGATCGGCGCCAACCAAGGCTACATCTATGTTCGAGCAGAATATCCGATCGCTGTGAATCGCTTGCAGATTGCCATTGACCAGGCGCGCAAGGAAGGCCTGCTAGGTCAGCATATCTTAGGCAGCGGCTTCTCTTTTGATCTTGATCTGCGCTTAGGAGCAGGAGCCTTTGTCTGTGGTGAAGAAACTGCCTTATTGGAAAGTATCGAAGGACACCGCGGCGAACCGCGGCCACGTCCCCCATTCCCTGCCGTTAAAGGACTATTTGGCAAACCGACCATCGTCAACAATGTCGAAACGTATGCCAATATCCCTCAAATTATCAATAAAGGGCCGGAATGGTTTGCTACGATGGGAACTGAAAAATCCAAAGGAACCAAAGTATTTGCCCTGGGTGGAAAAATTCAAAATACCGGATTAGTGGAGATTCCGATGGGGACGACCTTGCGAGAGATCGTAGAAGACATCGGCGGAGGAATTCCAGACGGGAAGAAATTCAAAGCAGCTCAGACCGGCGGACCTTCCGGCGGTTGTATCCCAGAAGAGCATTATGATGTACCGATCGATTACGAAAATCTAAAGGAGATCGGCTCGATGATGGGCTCTGGCGGATTGATCGTTATGGATGAGGACAATTGTATGGTGGACATCGCCAAATTCTTCCTCGAATTCACCGTTGAAGAAAGCTGTGGAAAGTGTGTTCCATGCCGTGTTGGAACAAAACGCTTATTGGAGATTTTAGACAAAATCACCATGGGAAAAGCGACATTGGATGACTTGGATCGCATGGAAGAACTGTGTTATCACATTCAAGAAAATTCGCTTTGTGGATTGGGACAAACAGCACCAAATCCTGTACTTTCAACCCTACGCTATTTCAAAGATGAATATTTAGCCCATGTAGAAGAACGTCGCTGTCCTTCTGGTGTTTGCAAGAACCTGATCCAATACCGAATCCTGCCAGATAAATGTACCGGCTGCAGAGCTTGTGCGAAAAACTGTCCAGTGAGTGCGATTAGCGGCGAAGTCAAGCAAGTCCACGAAATCGACCAAGCAATCTGTACCAAATGCGGTTTATGTATTGACACTTGTCGTTATGATGCGATCACGGTTATTTAGGAGGTGGAGCAAGTGAAAGAAGTTATGATCACGATCAATGGAAAAATTTGTACTGCTCCAGAAGGCTCGACCATTCTTGAAGCAGCCCGCATCAACAATATTGAAATCCCTACCCTATGCTATTTGAAAGAAATCAACGAAATCGGCGCATGCCGAATGTGTGTCGTGGAGGTTAAAGGGGCTCGCAGTCTGGTGACCGCCTGTGTCTACCCAATCAGTGAAGGAATGGAGATCACTACCAATTCTCAAAAAGTCTTCAATTCACGCAAGTTGAGTTTGGAGCTGATTCTTTCGACACACGAAAGGAAATGTCTGTCTTGTATCCGCAGTGGTAATTGCGAGCTGCAAAAACTTTGTAAAGAGTTCAACGTCGACGACGAAGATTACTTCAACGGCGAAAATTGCGAATACGAATTTGACGACAGTGCCGTACACATGGTCCGCAACAACAATAAATGTATTCTTTGCCGCCGTTGCGTAGCGGTTTGTTCGAAGTGGCAATCTGTTGGGGTAATCGGCCCGAACAATCGCGGCTTCAACACCCATATTGGCAGTGCTTATGAACAAAATCTAGGTGATGTACCATGTATCTCTTGCGGCCAATGTATCGTGGTCTGCCCGACTGGAGCGATTCACGAGAAAGACCAGACGCAAGAAGTTTGGGACGCATTGGAGGATCCGACAAAACACGTGATTGTACAAACCGCCCCTTCTATTCGAGTAACACTGGGCGAAGCCTTCCATATGCCGATCGGCTCCAACGTAGAGGGAAAAATGGTGGCCGCCTTGCGTAGAATAGGCTTTGATCGCGTGTTCGATACCAACGTGGCTGCAGACTTCACCATTATGGAAGAAGCCAATGAATTCTTGGAACGCGTTGAAAACAATGGACCATTCCCAATGTTTACCTCCTGTTCACCAGGATGGGTCAAATATTGCGAGTCTTATCATCCAGAATTGATTCCAAACCTGTCCACCTGTAAATCGCCGCAGCAAATGTTTGGCGCTTTGGCAAAAACATGGTATGCGGAAAAAGAAGGCATCGATCCGAAAGACATTTTTGTTGTGGGTATCATGCCATGTACAGCTAAGAAATTTGAAGTAACACGAGAAGATGAAGCAGCCGCAGGCTATTCGGATTGCGATGTCGCCTTGACGACACGTGAATTGGCCAGAATGATCGATAAAGCCGGCGTTCGATTTGTCGAGCTGGAGGATGAATCCTTCGACAACCCATTGGGTGAAGCAACTGGAGCAGGC
Source organism: Enterococcus florum (assembly GCF_004309355.1). Classification (GTDB taxonomy): domain Bacteria; phylum Bacillota; class Bacilli; order Lactobacillales; family Enterococcaceae; genus Enterococcus_A; species Enterococcus_A florum. The sequence continues at coordinate 134,365 of NZ_BJCC01000034.1, forward strand.
TACATCTTTGGTGCAACTGGTGGTGTAATGGAAGCGGCACTGCGGACTGCAGCAGAAACACTGGCAGGCCATTCATTGGAGCAAGTCGAATTTACAGAAGTTCGCGGCATGTCCGGAATCAAGGAAGCTACTTATGAAATGAGCGGTGCAACAGTCAATGTCGCTGTAGCCTCTGGCATCAGCAACGCCAAAAAACTAATCGAAAAAATCCAGGCCGGAGAAGCCTTCTATCACTTTGTAGAGATCATGGGTTGTCCTGGCGGCTGTATCAATGGCGGCGGACAACCGGTCCAACCCGCTTCAGTGCGAAACTTTGTTGACCTGAAAACCAAACGAGCAGCAGCACTTTATGCAGAGGACAAGGACAAAGGACTGCGAAAATCCAACGAAAATCCAATCGTTCAAAAAATCTATCAAGAATTTTTGGACAAACCAGGGAGCTTAAAAGCACACCATATTTTGCATACCAGCTACCGGGATCGATCAGAAATTGAAATTTCTTAAGCCAATTGAATGTTCACAAAACAAGGCTGGATCACTCATCTTATCGATGAATGATCCAGCCTTGTTTACTTTATGATGTTTTAGCTAATTTGCTGCCGATTTAAAGCTCTTGAAAGAACAGGCACGATCACGATGGCTATGGCCCCTCCCGTCAATGCTGTGACCAGCTGTGGAAACGAGAAGGCCCCCGAGACCATGGCCGCTTGAGGAGCGGGCATTTTTAATAAGATTGGAACTACGAATTGGACCACAGAGAGATAAAGAACTCCAAATTTTACCACTGCAGCCACGATTGCTGCGATCAATAAGCTGGCAATGTTCTGCTTCTTGTCAATGCCTGCGATCATATGCCAGATCGTCACTAAAACTGCATTAGCGATCGCTACACAAAAAACGATCTGCGGAAAAGCCGGCCCAATCCCGAACATAAAGGCAAAAAATGGGGATAATGCAGCGATCGTCAACCCACTTGCCAATCCTCCTGTAGTTACTGCTACGATCAAGATCAAATTGACCAATGAGCCGGTCACTAAAGTGTTGCCTAAACCAGCAGTCACTGCCTGAATTGCAATCAATAATGCCAATAATACTGCTGTTTGAGTGATCCATAATGCTTTTCGATTCATATTGTCGGGTAAATTTGATCGTTTATTCACAAATAAACCCTTTCACATCCTTCCGCTTGTATTGAGTTGCTCGTTGCACATAAAAAATAAATAATGACGCTTAGTTGATACATTAATTGTACCAGATATATCGCAGAAATTAAAAAGGCTTTTTTGAATTTGCGGTATTTGATTTTGCTTCTCTCCCCTACTACAACATTTAACACTTGAATTTTCATTCACTGACAAGATACTACCTTTCGTTACCGATGCAGCTGCCGCAACGGAGATGCCATTGTTCACTGATGAGATCGATCGTTTGGAAATCTTCGCTGCTAACACCGGGTTCAAACAACCATAGACTAAAAGAACCCCATGGACAACAAAAAGTTTTACTAAAAAGCGTCCAGCTGAACCGATTTGAATTCGATTCATGCCAGACGCCTTTTTAACTGTCTTCTTGTTCGCTACATGCCATTTCGCTTAATTTTCTTTTCCCAGCTTTTCGTGTAAATATGCTGATCGTTTTCGCTCACGTCCATCTGTCCAGTAAGATAAAAGTAATCTTTGTCTGAGGTTTGTGTTGTGACAATGTCCGAATTCGTCCACCATCCTTCACGACCGATCCGCATATTTTGTGTGATCACATATTTGGCGGAAAGCGGGTTTCTGTTGGAAACCGTCAATTCTCGCTTCAGATTGTGCTCTACGGTCACGTCGATCTCATCAAATCGATAGATCCCTTCTCCAAATACACCGCCAATGCCGTTGGTGATGCAGGTCCAAGCATCGTTAACTAGATCATACTTGATTTCCCGCTCTACTTTGCCTTCAGAAAGTACGGTTGTTGGCGTCAAGGCAGCAGACTGGGCTTCAGGATCCGGTCCTTTAGTGTCTTCGCCGCTGAATATCGGTAAAGTGAATTTGGCCTCATGCAGGTTGAGCGTCAAGCTGTACTCTTCTGGCAGCGGCCAAAACATCGGCCAAGCATTGTTGGCTAACGACAAACGGATTCGATGACCTTTCTTGAAGCGATGTCCGCAGCAATCCAACCCAACAAAGGCATTCACCTTTTCTCCCGGCGTAAGCGGAACAACCTTGTCATGTCCCTGCAAGTGTGTCAGATTCATCACCCCATAAGAAACACGCGTCGAGGCTCCGTCTGGCGCCACATCACATAATGAAGCATACAACATGGCATTCGGCTTATCACTAGACAGTTCAATCTCGATTCGTGGATACCCAAAGATGTTTACATCTGCTTCCAGCACCTCTGAATCGAAGCTGAGAGCCAACCCATTATCGATCCGCTGATCTCCTGGGGATTCTCCGGGAACCCCTGCTCCCATCCATTCGTTAGCCAGCAAGGTGTGCGCCAATGGTGTCCGTAAAAGAACCTGTTCCTCTGCAGTCGCACGCTTATCAACCAACTGTCCATAAGTTAATCGATAGTTTTTTGAAGCAACGGCTTTAGACGGCCAGTCTTCGATTGCAACCCATCGTCCCTTGCTTACGGGTATGTTGGTGGACGGCGGCATACTGTCCTCGATCCAAGCTTGAACCATCGGTCCGTCTAACACGCCATTGTCTTTGCCTTTTAACCAATGGTCCCACCAACGAACGCCCTCCCCTAAGAAATTGATTGCTGGTTCCGGCACGCCATCGTGGGCATAGACATGCGCCCATGGGCCAATAATGCCCTTCTTAGGCACATCAACTCCCTCCAGCAGGCTCAATACTGTGTTCGTGTAGGAATCTGCATACCCGTCTACCGCAAAAACTGGTACTTGAATAGCCGAGTAGTCTTCGCAGACCGAACCATGCTGCCAATACGCATCTCTCGTTTGGTGCTCTAGCCAATTGGCCATCCACAGTGGCATGTTTTCAAGGCGATTCAGCCACATCTCACGCCAACGATCACCAACGATTCGAGGATCGATCGCCCTTGATTGATACCCCAGCATGATTGCTCCCCACCAAAAACTATCATTGAGGATCATTCCACCTTTATAGTGGATATCATTGTTGTACCGATCATCAGTGTAACCAACGACCATCACTGCTTTAAGTGCTGGTGGTTTTCTAGCTGCGATCTGCAGCGAGTTAAAGCCGCCCCAGGATTTTCCCATCATGGCTACTTGACCATCACACCACGGTTGTTTACTAATCCAATCGATAATCTCCAGTGCATCATCCTGTTCTTGCTTTAAATATTCATCCTCCAACAGTCCATCTGATTCACCTGTCCCTCGCATATCCACACGTACTACATTGTAGCCGTGTCCAGAGAAATACCCATGCATCGGATTATCGCGTCCTCTAGTCCCATCTGTTTTGCGATAAGGCAAATACTCTAGAATAGCTGGCAGCGGTTCTTCAGATTTTGGCAGCCAAATTCGGCAGGACAACCGGGTACCGTCCGACAAGGTGTACCATTCATTTTCGATAATCTCCACATCATACGGAAATTCAGTGATGATTTTTTTCACGAGTTCATCCTCCTATGATTTACTTATTTTCAACTGCTGATTGTTCCGCAGCTTTTTGTCTCATTTCTTCTTTATAGCGTTTACCGTAAGTTCTTCCCCAAACCACACATAAAACGGCACCGAGCACTGCCATCGCAATCATAATGCCAAAATAAATGTAATAGCCTGTATTTCCTGCGTAACGGTCCAAAATATTCCCAGCTGCCAATGGTGCTAAGACCTCCGGCAAATACCCCAAAGTGCTGGCTAGACCGATGGCTATGCCGGACAGCCGCAAAGGAATTTTTCCTTCCGACATAAAGGAGAAGAATAAACCATAGTTTGAAAACATCGCTAGATACACAATGCTCGCCGCTACAATCAAAAGAACGATCTGCAGCTGACCGCTGATCCCAGCCACAGCGAGCATGAGGGCGGTGCCGATCCCCATTGCGACGAAGCCGCCGAGCATGACTGTCGACTTACTGAAGCGATCGGCTACAAATCCACCCACCGGTGCTGCCACCAACCGGCAGTATTGCGCCAAAACAGTCACCACTGCCGCAAAAACGGCCGAGGTGCCAATGATATTGGAAGCATAGGGTGTAAAATAATAAATCGACATGTTAAAGGTATAGCTGGTAAACATCAACCCGATAATGATCCAGATCGCCGGCATTTTAAGGACATCGACAATGTCTTGAAGCTTCAATTTTTCACCCGATGCATCTTCTGCTGATCTCGTTGGCTCCTTTACTAAAAATAAAAAGGCGAAACCGCAAACGATTGGGATCACAGAATAAAAAATGATAATCCAACGCAGCCCAGACGCCTCAGTAATTTGTTTTTGGAAGAAACCAAAAATCGCCGTAGCAATTGCCATATGGATTACATTGGTGATTCCCCGTGTTCCTTCAAAAATGCCATATGCCCGACTTTGTTCATCTTCGTTTGCCTGCATCCGCACGATTTTCAACAGAGCCGGCCAAAACGTCAGCAATGAGGTCACTCCCCAAAGTGCATAGATCAAAAAAAGCGCAATGAAGCTGGTGAAAAACAAATGTAAAAAACCACCAAGTCCAGTTGCGATCAATGAAAAGACTAATAATTTTTTTGCGGCAAAACGGTCGGCTAAAATCCCGCCGATCAAATACGAAACCAGTCCCATAAAACCATAAGCACTTCCCAGTGAACCCATCTGTGTGTTGGTCAAGTGATACGTAGCAATATAAGCATCGTAATAATACAAACGAAAATAGGCCAACCCATAAATAATCGATCCTGCAATCGCCAATAAAATGACTGTAAAGAAATTCTTCCGCAATCCCTGCTTTACTTCCTTCGCCGTTTCCATAATGTTCCCCCTTATATCCCAATTTTTGTTCCGTTTCTGTTAGATTCACCTCTGTTTCTTCCTGTAAAAGCGTTATTCATCATAGCACCCGCAACAATAAAAGATGTATCTATAGAAATTTTATCATGAATAAATCCGTCAAACAATGTGAAGTCGCGAACAGAATAAGCTGTGACATGACTGTTACAGCCTCTTGATCCACTCTGTATTAGGTTGCTCTTGAAACGATCTGCTGGCGTTCCAGCAGGACACGCAGCTTTTCCATGGAGAGATTACTAGCAGATTCCTGCTGCATCCGCTTGCGATAACTGCGTGCTGTTTCACCAGTAACTTTCTTAAAGGTTCGACTGAAGACGACCAAACTGTTAAACCCGACTTCCTGAGCAATTGCTTCAATGGACTTATCTGTCATAGACAAAAGAAACGCCCCGCGATTGATCCGTACCCCTGTCAAATATTCCTTGATGCTCATGCCGATATGCGTGCTGAACAATCGTGAAAGATGGCTGCGGTTTACCGCTAATGCTTTTGCGATCTGCTCAACCGTGATCTCTTCAGCGTAATGCTGTTGGATGTAGCTCATCACTTCGATCGCTAGCGGCGAGTGTCCCTTTTGTGTCCCCAAGGTCAGTGTGCCTCCGTCATTTATCAGCAGATAAAACAGTCGATACAATTGCTCGTTTAACCGCAGCTCGCTGGAAAGACTATCCTCGTTGAATGCCATACAGTCCATGATCAAATCAATATACTTTTGGATCGTGGAGGACACCATCGTATATCCGTTTTCCTGAAAAACCGATTGGCGAATTACTTCATCCGCTACTTTTCCGCCAAAAGAGATCCAGCAATACAACCAAGGTTCTTCCCCATCCGCATGATAAAATGTTGAATCGCCAGGCCGAATCAAAAACAGGTCGCCTTTTTTTAATTTGTATTGCTGATCTTTCACATGGTACGTTCCTGTTCCATCCATTACGATGTGCAAAATATACTGCTGGCGAATCGCTGGTCCAAACGAATGAAAGGGCAGATTTTTTGAAAATCCGCAAAAATCAAAAAAAAGATCCCCTGAAAGATAATGATGGTCCTTCTTCAAAAACAATGCCTGTTCCACATGTACCCCTCCTCTTTCTTATTATCGCAAAATGCAACAAAAAGTTAAATAGTTATCACGAAATGCTCTCACCGAGAAAGCGATTACTTGATACACTCATTTTGTGGAAATGCTCGCCCCTTTTCTTGACAAGCATCCAAAAAAAAGCTCCAATGAAATAAACGCTATTTTTCTAAGAAAGGATTTTATTATGACGATCACACAAAGCGAATTTGGACAGGGATATCATTTGATCACATTGACTAACAAGAACGGTGTCGCATTAACTGTATCGGACTTGGGAGCTCGTATCGTCAGCTTGAAGGTTCCGATCGGCGAGGAAAAACGCGAGCTGATATTAGGTTTTGAACATGTCGAAGATTATTTGGAGAAAGACCCCTACATCGGTGCCTCAATCGGACGAACCGCTGGACGGATCGAAAGCGGCCGTTTTACTATCGGACAAAAGCATTTCCAAGTTTTGACCGACCCTGAGACCGGACATACGCTGCATGGCGGATCTCCGGGATTTGAAACCAAGAAATGGGACTACCAACTGGAAGAAAAAAACGGTGAAGCTTCAGTCCTTTTTACCCTTACAAGTCCTGATAAAGAAAATGGATTCCCCGGAGAGTTACAAACTGATGTACGCTACACCTTGACTGAAGACAATACTTGGCGCTTGACCACGACTGGTGTCAGTGATCAAGATACTTTGTACAATCCGACAAATCATGTGTATTTTAATTTATCTGGAGATGTCACTCAGCCGATCGATCAGCATACGCTGTTTCTTAATAGTGCCTACTTTGCACCATTAAGGCCGGATCTGATTCCGCTGGGTGAAAAACAAGCAGTGAATGGAACAGATTTTGATTTCCAAATCGAAAAGGCTTTAGGACCTGTATTTTCTGGCAAGTTTGGGCAAAAAGAACTTTTCGATGGATTGGATCATCCTTTCTTTTTAAACGATCCTCGTTTGAATGTTCCCTCTGCCAAGCTGACCAGCCCTGATAAACAAGTAGCGGTCACTGTAAAAACAGAGGCTTCAAGCGTAGTGGTCTTCACTGCCAACTTTGGTGAAAATGGCCCGGAAATGCGCGGCAAGACGTTGGCTCACCATGGCGGAATCACTTTTGAGACACAAACAGCTCCGGGTGCGGAACAATTTCCGGCATTTGGTTCGATTTGGTTAAAAGCCGGTCAACCCATGCAAACAACGACTATATTCCAACTGGAATTCTGAAAGGAAAAGATGCAATGAAAATCAATCAAGCTTTAGATCAAACATTTGTTGAACATTTCGGCGATAAAGAACGCGCTGCTTATTTTTCACCAGGACGAATCAATCTGATCGGAGAACACACCGACTACAACGGCGGTTATGTCTTCCCTGCCTCCATTACCTATGGGACCTATGGGATCGCTAGTCCCCGGGAAGACGATCAAGTCATCGTCTATTCGACGAACTTTAAGGACGTCGGAGAGATTCATTTTACATTAAAAGAGTTGACTTATGACAAACAGCACGATTGGGCGAATTACGTAAAAGGCATGATCTTAAAACTGAAAGAAGCCGGACATTCTATCGATCATGGCTTTGAACTCGTTGTAGAAGGCGACATTCCCAATGGTGCTGGACTGTCCAGCAGTGCTTCTCTAGAATTGTTGGTAGGTGTGATACTGGAAGACTTGTTTGAGCTTTCTACTGACCGACTGGAACTGGTCAAGCTCGGACAAAAAACTGAGAATGAGTTTATCGGCGTCAACTCAGGGATCATGGACCAGTTTGCCATAGGCTTTGGTCAAGAAAATCAGGCGATCCTATTAGACACAAATACTCTGAAATACGAAATGGTGCCAATCGAATTAGATGGTTATGCGTTAGTGATCATGAATACTAACAAACGCCGTGAACTGGCTGATTCAAAATACAATGAGCGCCGCAGCGAATGTGAAAAAGCATTGCAGCTATTACAACAAAAACTAACAGTCACAGCATTAGGTGATTTAGATGAGGAAACTTTTGATGCAAATCTCGCGTTGATCGGCGACGAAACACTGATCAAACGAGCACGGCATGCAGTCTACGAAAATCAACGGACCCTCAAGGCGAAAAAAGCACTGGTGGCAGGTGATTTGACTCAATTTGGTCAATTGTTGAATGATTCCCACCGTTCGTTGCGAGACGATTATGAAGTGACTGGGCTTGAACTAGACAGCTTAGTGGCAGCGGCGCAGGCACAGCCGGGAGTCCTCGGAGCCCGCATGACAGGAGCAGGCTTTGGAGGCTGTGCCATCGCAGTTGTCAAAGAGGAAGCCATTCCTGATTTTGAGGAAAAAGTGCAAGCCGTTTATGAAAAAGCAATCGGCTATGCACCAACCTTCTACGTTGCTCACATCGGCAGCGGAACTACCAAACTCTAATATCTCAGCGGACACGATAATTCTTCGTGTCCCTTTTTTTGGAATTGGTATTGCTGAAAAACAAGCAAAGAATCCCTCCTTCACGCTGTTAAAAAACGAACAATCACTCTTAAAAAGGAATCTTTTTTTCACTTTTCAAAGCGCCAGCAATCATTTTATGATAAAATGGCAAAAAATAGGAGGGGTTGGATGGATTCTTTTTTAACAAAACTTAATTCTGTGATTTGGGGCGCACCGATGATCCTTTTGATTTTAGGAATTGGTATTATTTTGACCATCGGCTGTCGTGCGATCCAAATTCGCCGCTTGCCGCTTGCGCTGAAGTACATGGTCAAGAACGAGGACGGCGGACAAGGTGATGTCACCAGCTTCCAAGCGCTGTGTACCGCTTTGTCAGCAACCATTGGGACTGGTAATATCGTAGGTGTTGCCACAGCAATTGTCGCTGGAGGACCAGGTGCACTGTTCTGGCTGGAATTAGCTGGATTGCTGGGAATGGCTACCAAATATGCCGAAGGACTGCTGGCAGTCAAATACCGCACCTTCGACAATGACGGCAAAGCTTTAGGCGGACCGTTTTACTACATTGAAAATGGGTTAGGCAAAAACTGGCGCTGGCTGGCAAAATTGTTTGCCTTTTTCGGAGCAATCGCTGGGCTTATCGGCATCGGAACTATCGCTCAGATCAATGGGATCACTTCTGCAGCGGAAACCTTTTTTGATCCTGAGAAATTGAACACGATCAGCCTATTCGGCAATGAGTACTCATGGGCAGTCGTTATTTCTGGAGCAATCGTGACGGTTTTAGTTGCTATCGTATTGATCGGTGGCGTACAGCGAATCGCTCGCGTGTCTGAGATTATCGTGCCATTGATGATCGTGATTTACGTTGGCTTGTGCTTGTTTATGATCTTCATGAACTTAGGAAAACTGCCTGGCGTCATCGTAGAAATTTTCCAAGGTGCTTTTGGCTTGCGTGCAGTCTCTGGAGGTGCCATGGGTGCCATGATGATCGCGATGCAAAAAGGAATCGCTCGCGGAATCTTCTCAAACGAATCTGGTTTGGGGAGTGCGCCGATCGCCGCAGCAGCAGCCCAATCCAAGGAACCGGTTCGGCAAGGATTGGTTTCTATGACCGGAACCTTCATCGATACGATCATTGTCTGTAACATGACAGGGATGGCCATCATCTTGACTGGTGCTTGGCAGACTGGTTTAGAAGGTTCGGCAGTGACGATCTATGCTTTCTCTGAAGCCTTGCCTATTTCGCAGACCATTGCTTCCTTGCTACTGATGATTTGTTTAGCTTTCTTTGCTTTTACAACGATTTTAGGCTGGAATTACTACTCCGAACGTTGTCTCAGCTATTTGACCAATGGCAATACGAAATTTTCAGCCATTTTCCGCTGGGTCTACATCTTCGCAGTTTTTATCGGTCCTTACTTGACCGTTACTGCGGTTTGGACGATCGCCGATATTTTCAACGGATTGATGGCCTTTCCTAATATTATCGCCTTGATCTTATTGAGCCCTGTCGTCTTTAAAGAAACCAAGTCCTATTTTTCACGGATGGCTGAAGCTGGAACAGATGATCTCTCCTCTCTGCCATTGACAGAAGCAAAATTGGACGATGAATATTAAACCTAAAAGGTGTCAATCAACCGATTGATACCTTTTCTAACCTTATAGGAGGGATATGTTGAAAAAAGAATCGGGCGTTTTCGCAGGAATTATTGCCTATGTGCTTTGGGGAATCCTTCCATTTTACTGGAAACTAATGCCAAACATCGGCGCGGTGGATATTTTGTTCTACCGGATCGTTTGGTCACTGGTATTTATGATGATCTATTTTGTGCTGTCAGGGAAGCTGGCGGCTTTTTGGATAGAATTTCGCGGGTTGCTGCAAGACAAGAAAAGTTTTCTAACCGTCGCTTTGGCCGCTGTTCTGATTTCCTGCAACTGGGGAACCTTCATTTACACGGTACACATCGGTCAGGTGCAAGAAGCCAGTCTTGGCTATTACATCAATCCGCTGTTCAATGTACTGGCCGCAGCGATCTATCTAAAAGAACCGTTGACTCGTCAAGCCAAATTAGCGACTGCTTCAGCCGCGATCGGTGTGCTTTTGCTGACGATCCAAACAGGCAAATTTCCTTTGGCCTCGATCATTATGGCCGCCACCTTCTGTATTTACGGCGTGACGAAGAAAAAGGTTGTTTTAAGTGCTTCAGCAAGTTTGACGATCGAGACGATGGTGATCGCCCCAGTCGGCTTGGTGTATTTGATCTTTTTCTCGAAAGCAGGTTTCATGGGCTACGACTTGACGTCGAATTTATTGACAATGGGCGCAGGCATCGTTACAGCGATTCCGTTGCTGTTGTTTGCTTATGCAGCCAAGAAAATGTCTTACGTTACACTTGGTTTTATTCAATACATTGCCCCGACGATCATGCTTTTGCAGGCTGTTTTTGTCTTCCATGAGCCTTACGGCCTGGCTCAGCTGGCGGCTTTTTCTTTTATTTGGCTGGGCATCCTGATTTTCATTGTGGGCAATCTGCTGAACATGCGAAAGGCCAATATCTGATAATACACTTAAAGGACAATCTCAACACGCGAGATTGTCTTTTTTATCCTCCGCTTGCCTCCGAGGATCGTTGTCTTAATCGTTTTTCATCGAGAATACGAAAGCCTGGACCTTCGCGGACGATTAGCTGATCATCACAAAGCTTCTTCAGCAATCGAAAGAGATGTCGGTAGCTCAGCCCTATCGTTGCCGCTGCATCAGTCAAGTTATCTATGAAATAGTGTTTGTAAGCCCCGCGCAAAATGTAAGAACACAGCCGTTGTTCCCCGGTATAAAGAGCCGTAGACAAATAGTTCTGAGAACTGCTGTTTAATTTTTCCGTCAGGCTTTCAGCCAAGATTTTCATAAAAATTAGGTTTTCAAATAAAGGATCCTGCTTGCCGTAGTAAGGCACCTTAATACATCCCACCTCAGAAAGTGCGATAACAGAGGCCACTGCACTAGGAGAGTCGGTCATCAGCTCCACATCTCCAATCAACCCGCTGGACAAATAATAAGACAACACTAAGTCCTTGCCATTCATCGCGGTACTGCAGACTTTGGCTTTGCCGGAAACCACGATCATTAAATAGGACAGCTTGGCTCCTTGTTCCAGGATTGTTTCACCGATCCGATAGGTTTGATACCTGCAGTCAGACTGATGATCGCTAAGTCCATATTTTTTCAACAGTTGAACGTGAGCGTTCAATAAAGGCTGGTTGCGCATCTTTTTCTCCTTTTTCTCAGAGTATGACATATGTCCTAGTGACTTGGCAATAATCTACACTAAGATAGGACTATGGAGGTGAGTAGTATGTACCTTATTTTCTTACTCATGGCTATTGGTTTCATTATTTATGCTATTCAAACCGCTAAACGCAAAAAAACAATTCGCTACCATCAATCGATTGCTGTATATGAACAGCAGCGCAAAGAAATGGTCCTGTGTCGGGCCAAACAGCATGTGCAGGCTGAATCGCGAAGCTATACGGTCGATCCATTCGCGGTTTCCATCGTCTGCCCCCACTGCTGGACCAAACAATCAGCAAAACGATCGACCTGTGCTGGCTATCATTGCCGTACGAGCTTTACTAACCCAAATATTAAAGCCGTCAGTTAACAAAATGCCTCTTCTGTAAATCGGATGCGCCTTGATTTCTAATTTTACGAAAGCGTGAGATAATAAAGCCGCAATACTTATCAGGAGGGATTCTCATGAAAATTGGAGTTTACGGCGCCGGCAATATGGGCAGTGCAATCATCGAAGGACTGATTCGCTCAAAAGAGGTACAGCCTTCCGATCTTTTCATTAAAGGCGGAAAAAGCCAGACTGCAGAAAATCTGCAAAGAAAGCTGGGATTTACCTTAGTCGAACAAGAGGAACGCTTGGCTGAAACAACATTGATTTTGATTGCAGTTCATCCCGATGGTGTGCTGCCGATCCTAGATCAACTGCCGGAAAAGATCACGAAGGAAAAAATTCCAATCGTCTCAGTTGCCGCTGGTGTCGATTTGCCGGATATGACCGCCATTTTGGGTGAGGATTATCCGATCGCTCATTGCATCCCAAACACCCCAGTACGAGTCAATGAAGGCGTCTTGGGCATTTCCTACAATCCACTGATTACGCCCGAGGCCAAACAAGTGATCGATCGAACCTTAGCACAGCTAGGCACAATGATTGAAATCGATGAATCCCTGCTGGAAGTAGTCAGTGCAGTCGCTGGTTCGGCTCCTGCGTTTGTCGATATCTTCATTGAAGCATTAGCTGATTCGGCGGTCTTGCATGGCGTCAATCGTCAATTGGCCTACCAAATAGTCGAACAAATGATCAAGGGTACCGCAGCGTTGGCTCTTCAATCTGGCCAGCACCCTGCTGTCTTGAAGGATGCTGTCACTTCTCCAGGGGGGACCACCATTAAGGGTGTCGCGGCTTTGGAAAAAAATGGCTTACGATACGCTGTGATCGAAGCTGTTAATGAGACACTGAAGTGACCACACACTAAATTAGACCTGGAACAGGCTTGTCTGTTCCAGGTCTAATTTTATTGTTTCAAACTTTTTTCGTATTCGTCACGCCATTTCCTGGCCACCTGCCGCGTCCCTGGTTCAAAGAAAATTTCTTCTGTCCCCGCGTCTCTTGCCTGCTGGTAATACCATTTTTTCCAGCGCAGAAAAGCTAGGTTTGCTTCCAATTGGTGGATCTTGGCTTCCAATACTGCTTCTTGTTCAATGATAAAATCGTAGCGCTGCGGCAAAGTACTGTCTCCTATCATGCACCATTCCATGAACTTAGCGATCTCCTTGACGGGGATGGCAGATTTTTTTAGGCATTCGATCACTTCGATATAACCTAAATCATCCTCTGTGAAGATTCTTCGACCGCCAGCAGTTTTTTTAACAAAAGGCAGCAATCCTTCCTTATCATAGTAACGCAACGTGTCTGCAGGTATCCCGTACATGTTTGAAATCTCTCCGATTGAATACATCAAACGTCCTCCTTGACTTGGAGTAACCTCCAAGTTCTATACTAAGAGTACTTTAACAAAGAAAGCTGGAATTGAACATGAAAAAACCTTTAGTCGTCATTACAGGCGCAAGTTCAGGCTTCGGTGCTGAAATCGCCAAGCTGTTTAATCAGGAAGACTATCCGATGCTGCTGCTAGGACGCAGAACGGAAAAAATCAAGGGGCTGCCTTTGAATTTTGACGATAGTTTTGTGGATTCCGTTGACGTGACTGACATCGATGCATTGAAGGCAAGTATTAAAAAAGCTGAGGCCATCTATGGACCTACAGATCTGCTCGTCAACAATGCCGGCGTGATGCTGCTGGGAAATGTCCAGAATCAACCTGCGACAGAATGGAAAACCATGCTGGACACCAACGTTTTAGGCGTGTTGAACGGCATGCAGGCTGTTTTATCCGAAATGATGGAGAGAAAACACGGCACAATCATCAATATGTCTTCCCTGGCCGGACGAAAGACCTTTACCAACCATGCAGCCTATGTGGCTTCAAAATTTGGGGTGCACGGGTTAAGCGAGACCATTCGTGAAGAGGTTTCCAGCTACAACGTTCGGGTTTCACTGGTCGCTCCTGGAGCAGCCGAAACCGAATTGCTGACCCATGTAACGGATCAACATGCGTTGTCCGACTACCAAGCATGGAAAGATTCAATGGGCGGCATCACGCTGGATCCAGCTCGCGTCGCGCAAACGGTCAAATTCATTTATGACATGCCGCAGGAAGTCAATATCCGCGAGATCGATATTGCTGCGACAAGACAAGACGGTTAAAACAAGACGATCAGCAGAAGTATTTTTCTCTGCTGATCGCTTTATTTTTCAACTGTCCATTTCAATTGAAAGTCTTTTAAAAACCCGTTTGCCCAAGTCACCTCATTGCGCAAATACAATTGTCCATATTCTACGATCCAACCATGCAGCTTTTGTGCTTGGCTTGTGGTAAAGCTCTCCGGCAGCAAGATGATCGATTGTAATTTTTGATAATTTAGCACTTGTTCAACACCGAGTCGTTGAAATAGCCGCTGTGCGTATCGGTCGGCAATAAACGCGATTTTCTCGAAAATGAAAACCAGCAGCACATCCGCCGTCTCAAAGCCGACCCCTTTGATGGCCAACAGTTCTTCACGCAGTATTTCCTGCTTTTTTTGCTTGATTCTTTCTAAATCAAACCCATAAGTTTCCGTCCACTGAAGCAGCGCCTGGATTGTCTGTGACTTATTTTTATAAAAACCACTCGGCCGAATCAGTCTTTGCAAATCCGCCAGGTCTAAGCCCAACATGAACCTGGGCTCAAAATCCGTCGCTTCTTTCAAATTGACTAATGAATAATCCACATTTTTCCAGTTCGTATTTTGCACTAAGATCGCACCAATCATGATCTCCCAAGGGTCATCCGTGTCCCACCATCTGCGTTCGCTCATCTGTTGCTCCATTTTTGTATACAATTCTTCCAGATTGACGATTCTTTTTTTCATATTGAACGACTTCCTCTTCCTTTTCTTCATACCATTCAAGACGATTTTTTGACCATTGAAGCAAATTTTCTTTTTTTTATTTGAGACCTTGCTAAAATAAAGTTCATCAGTGCAAAAGAGATTGGTTAGGAGGAATTGAGATGCTGCTATTCTTATTTATTTTATCAATTGTTAATACCGTTTTATCGATCGTGACCTATTCGATGGTCAAGAAAGACGGAAAAAACAAGCTATACTCATTTTTGTCCGTGATTCAAGGAGCCAGCGGCGGTGCTATGATGGGGATACTGCTTGTGCTGGTTTTATTGGGCAGAACACTCGGCTAAAAAGATGGTGCGTTCTGAAGTCAGGACGCACCATCTTTTTAATTTTGAGGTCTTCTTGCATATCCTGATTTAAAACACGACACCGATGCCTTGCTCCTTGGCTTTATCAACGATTTGACTAGCTACGATCACATCGATCACGGCTGTTCCCACTGATTTAAAGATCGTGATCTCTTCATCAGAAGTCCGTCCCTCCACTTCGCCTAACAACACTTGTCCCAGCTCACCAGAATATTTTTCCTTGGGAATATACTCTTCGCGCAAAGGCGTCATAAAGTCTCCAGCATTGTTCAATACACCCTCAGTCGTATCAAAAATGACACGATCGGCTTTTTTGATCAATTCTTTAGGTACTTCAAACATGCTCGGTGTGAAGGATCCGATCGCATTGACATGGGCGCCTTGCTTGACCCATTCAGCCTCAAACGTCGGAGTATTAGAAGGAGTCACACTAGTGATAATATCGGCCCCTTCGACACACTCACGACTGGTTTTGGTCGCTACCAGTTTTGCATCGTATTTATCCTGCAGCCGATCAACAAATTTTTCTGCCCGGTCCTGAGCCAAGTCATAAATTCGCACCTCGGTCAAACGCCGTACAGTCAGCATCGCCTCTAGCTGTTTCTCCCCTTGTCCTCCAGTACCGATCAACGCGCCGATTTTCGCATTTTCCCTTGCCAAGATCTCCGTTGCCGCTCCTTGCAATGCCCCGGTACGCAGCTGTGTCAGATAAGTTCCGTCTAATAAAGCAGTAACCAGTCCCGTTTTAGGGTCCATGACGATCATCGTACCGGTTACACTAGGCAGTCCTTTTTCAATGTTGTGCAGATAGGTCGAAACGATTTTCACTCCAAGCGAGGGATCCGAACCACCAATATAAGCTGGCATATAGGAACTGACACCTTCTTCCTCTCGCAATTCTAAATTGGTTCGTAAAGGTGAGTTTGTCTCCCCTTTTGAAAAAATCATCAAGGCCTGTTTATCGGCCTCAATAGCTTCCCTCATACAAAATGTCTGCATGATATCTTCCTTCGTTAAAAACAGCATTTCCCTCACTCCTTCATTTTTTCTGAATTCAAATTATGCTTGTCCTTCTTCGTTTAAAAATGCTTCGATATTCTGAATCACCTTTTGTGCCAAGCGAACCTTTGCCATCGAGGTCAAGCCGGCACTATGCTTTCCTGCGAAAACATTATTCAAACCAATCACTTCTTCACCGATTCCAGCCGCTGTGTCGCAAAAGGCAAAGGTGTTTGGCAGCTGCAGCCACTGTTTCAACGCTTGGATCTCATGAGAAGGAGCGATCGACAGATTCATCAAAATCTTTCCTTCCCCCATGCGTTCAAATTGTTCTTGCTTCAATAAAACTACATTTTTATTCAGCGCTGTGATGACGATGTCAACGTGGGTCACTAAATCGTTCAACAGATAATAATCCATGGACAAACGATCTTCCAATTCCGACTTTCGCGTACGGCTGTAATAAGAAACATCCGCCCCAAAAAAATGCAACGCTTCTGCTACTAATGAGCCGACTGTTCCCATTCCGATCAGGCCAACTTTGACACCGGTCAGCTCCATTGGTTCATCCTTCCACATGACCTCGCCTCGTCCTTGCAGCAAGCGCACCAGCTCACTGATCACGTATTCCCGTACCCCTTCGTCACCATAATCCCGAATTCCCGTCACCACGATCCCTTTTTTTTGGGCAACTCGAATATCCACATTGGCACTTTCGGGCGAATACAGGCTGCAGCACATGCCAATATAACGAATTGTCGGACACGCGTCCAAGACCTCCTGATCAATCGCGCTGGTGAAGCTCAACATCACGCAATCAGCATCCCCGATCCGTTCAATGATCGCTTCATTGTTTTTAGGAATATCGCTGTAAAAGGTACTTTCTTCTGCATACCCCTTTAAGCGCTCATTCCACTCTGGCAGCAGCTTCGTTGGTTCGATCGCCACCATTTTTTTAAACTTTATTTTTTCCACAAAAAAACCTGCCTCTCCGGATTCACAAGTCAATCATAACGTTTTCATGAGCGACTCGTCAATTGGAGAGACAGGTTATTTTCGATTTAAGTTATTTTTTGCGGTCTCTGATTTTTTTCGTAAAGTAGCCGATCGCTACAACGGAAAGAACTTTTACCAATAAAGATTTGTGGTGACTATCTTTTTTTGAATAGTCGTCTTTCTTCTTATCTGCTTTCTTGAAGCGGTAGTCGATTTGGTCCATAGGGTTGCTCCATTTTTTGCCGATTTCTTTTCTCATTGTATAATCTTCCTTTCTCGGTGGCATACTGTCTAGTCGTCGATGTTCCAAATTGTTGCGGTTGGCGTAATTAAAGGATTCTCCATCCATGATCTGTTGTTCAAAATAATACTGCTCCTGTTTGGTAGGATAAAGCTTATCGTAGTAAGAACGTTCAGTGATCAATTTCCTGTTTTGATCAAACACCAGTACGTTCCACTGACTGACGAAACGCTGCTTTGCATCCAAAATAAATTCGGAATGAAAGTTCGGTGTCAGCCGTTTTCGATTTTCTTGTCCAGACTGATAAGCTTCTGTTTTCAAAAATTTATTGTGAAAACGAGCTCGTTCGGCAATTAGCTTCCTTCCGCCGAGCCCGCCTTGTTTTTTAGCTGTTCGAACATAGGCAGCCAGTGCTGCCTCATCCGTTTGCCCATGGCCAAAGTTCCTTCGAATATACTGAATATTGTTCCGGTCAATGTACATTCGCAGTTGGTGGACGCGTGGATCATCTAATACTTTTCCCTTAAAAGCCGTCTGAACCGTGTGGGCCCATAGTGCTAGGAACTCAGCATGGGGCGGCATTTGCGGATCAAAGCGATAAGCCCCTGTTAGCTGCAAGGTTCCATTCTCCAGGGCAGCCCCTAGCTGATTTAGCACCAGCTCGATCTTTTCTCGGGAAGAATATCGACAAGCCTTATACATCTTAGTGTAGATCGAAGAGCCTATCAGCTGTTCCTGCTCGTACAATTGGATTGTTCGCCGCAGGGCCAGCTGCGAAGAGCCATGCCCTCGCTTCTTCTTCAATTCATCGAAAAAAACTTCCGCTGCTGCGTCGTCCCACATTCTGCTCATTGTCAAACTCCTTTGATCTAACTGAAGAAATAATGCGCCAGCTTAATGTTGCTGTCCAAGGTTCCTTTTTCACATTTTAACTGGAAGCTGTTCATTTGGGTATCAAAATCCATCGTTAATTGCTCGCCCAAACTTGGTTTCTCGTGTTTGGAAATGTAAACATTGAATTCTGGATTTTGGATTCTCGTATCATACCCCTCTACTGGCGTAAAGATCGGCACGATTTGAAAAGCACTGCCCTTGGCACAAAACCATTCATGTGCTGCAAACCCGTTGGAAGGGTCATTTAATGCGATGAGAAAGGCCTTATCGTCGCCAACTTTTCTATTTAGCACTTCTGCAGCAGAATCCGTTACATAAATCTCCATTTTACTCGCTCCTTCTTTTATCTCAAGTTGATCTTTCTCAACAAGGATCGTCAAAGTTCAACCCGACTTTTGTGAAGAAAGGTAAGTCGTAGTATTTTTCTTCTCACATTGGAAGTTCTCTGAAAAAGCAGTCATATCCGAATACCTTTGATAGTACTTTTTCAATGGGGAGATAAATTCTTCACTCCAAGGTTTGATATGTCCAGAATAGTGAATGATTTGCGGATTGCGGCGCGTTTCAAAATATTGTTGTTCACCTTCTGCCTTCGGATGCTCCACTTCCCGTTTCATGATATAGCTTTGGGCATTCCATTTTGGATGCAGCTGCAGCCATTGATCATGCAAGATCGCATTCAACGCATCTTGGTCGTGGAATCTTAGTTTTTCTGGATTGTCTTGAATAAATTGCAGAACTCGATTGGTAATGTTCTCCTCCAGCCACTTTTCCATATTGATTAGCATAAAGCCTGAATTGAAATAAAGATTCGACTTGGTTTCGATCCCCATCTTTTCCAAGCGATGGTGGAATCCGGCATCCTCAACTGCTGCCAAGGTATACCCTGTTAAATCGACATTCCATAGATCCGAAATATCCGTCAACGCAATCATGTCACAATCAAGATAAAGAATTCTCTCCAGTCCTTTGTTGCGGAACAATTCTGGAATCGCGATTCGATAATACGCAGTTTGCGGAATGCGGTCGCTCTCCACCACATCTTCAAAATATTTTTTATCGATCGTCAAAAAATACAAGGAAGCATTGCTGTATGCTTTGATCGTTTCTCTCATAAGTCGTTTGCTGGCAATGCTGATCTCATCATCGATCACATAAAAGTCAAACGTTACTTTAGGGTTCTTCGCATTTTCCAGTACAGAAACAAAAAGTGCTGAAACATGCGGAGAAAAAGCATCGTTGCTGCTTGAAACAACAGTTATCTTTTCTTTATTCATCGTACATCCACCACTTTCTCAAAAATACTTTCATTTAATAAATCCATGTACAAGTCTTGGTAAGGATGTCCTACAAGAGTGTTCCAAGGTTTGTCATGTCCAGTAAAGTGCACCACCGCAGGCAATGCCCGCCCCTCTTTGTAAAGCTGATCATATGCCTCATTTGGTGCAGGATGCTTAGCCGAAATCAGCGAAGACTGCATGTTCCATCTCGGATGGAACGGTGCCCAGTTTTCGTAAAGGACCGCATTTAACGCATCTTGGTCATGATAAATGATTTTGTCCCCGTTGGTTTTCAAATACTCAATAGTCCTTTCAGTGATGTGCTGCTGATTCCAGCTTGCTACATCGATTACCATGACGCCAGAATTAAAATAATAGTCTGTTGAGTCCACTCCGAGACGTTTTAATGCTTTGGTTTGACCAGGATCGATCACAGCACCAATCGTCTTGCCCTGCAAACTCTGATGGTACAATTTAGTGATGTCGTCCAATATCAGTGTATCAGCATCAATGTAAAGTATCTTTTCGTAATTTTTCTTCGCCAACAGTTTTGGCATTGAAATTCTAAAGTATGCAGTGGTCGTTATATGATCACTGACTAAAAAATCCTCATAGACGGATTTGTCTACTTGGACGAATTGGATAACCGCGGAATCCGAATAATGCGCCGCGGTTTGCATCAGCTTTTCTTTACTAGAATCGGAAAGTGCGTCATCGATCACATAAAAACGGATCGGTGTGTCCTTTGAAGTTTTTTCAAGTAAAGAACGAATCATTACACTCAAGAAAGGAGCGTAATTTTCGTCAGCAGCTGTGACGATGGGAAGTTCTTTGATCTTAGAGAACATAATGTTCATCACTCCTATTTCGAATTTTGTTCGTATTTTCCAGATACGTTACAAATCAAACATTAGACCCTCTCCAAATATTTAGCAAAAGAACTGCTTTGACACCCTTATCATTTTTGCAGAATTCCTTTAAAAAAGCCCTAAATTCGATGTTTTTCCTATTTCTTAACTTTTTCTAAAGTTTTTATAGATTCCATTGTTTTTATTTTGTAGTTGTAATCACATGAGCATTTAAGTATCTATCTTTTCATAAATAAGTTATTCTTAAATTGGTTTTGCTAAAAAAAACAGCTTATTTTTCAACAAAACACACCCTTTTTTAGCCATTTATTGGTCAAAAATCGTAAAACTTTATTTATCGTATGTATCGCATTACAGCAGATAGAGGCTCTTAAAGAAATGGAACCCATTGGAACAAAATACGAAAAAGGAAGGATTATTATGAAATTAGTAGCAGTAGATCTTGATGGAACTCTTTTAGATCCGGAAGGACAAGTTTCCAAAGAAAATGCCCACGCATTACAGGAGTTTGACTCTCAAGGAGGAATCGTCGTCTTAGCAACTGGCCGTTCGATCCTGTCCGCCAAAAAAGTCTTTGCTCAGCTGCAATTAAGCGGCTACACGTTGGCTTCAAACGGTGCTTACGTGGCAAGAGTAGAAAAAGGCGAGGTCAAAGAGATCTTAAAAAGCTATGTGATTTCAAAGGATACGGTCCAAACCTCACTTCGCTTGGCAATGAATGCTGCAGTCACTGTGGTAGCCAGCAGGGAAACACAAGACGATCGAATCTTTTTTGAAAAAGAATCCTCCAGTGTCGACAGCCCTTACTACGCTCAGTTTAATTTGAAAGACTCCTCCGCCGAAGAGTTGATGCGCCAAATCGAGAGTGGAGAGATCAGCTACTTCAAATTGGCCTTCACTGACAGCGACACCAGCAAGCTGGTCAAATTAAGGGCTCAGTTAGAAAAACACAAGATCAACAGTTCCTACTCGGATAAATATTGGCTGGAGGTCATGTCAGATGGGGTGAATAAAGGTGCTGCTTTAAGCTTCTTGACCCATTACTTGTCTGTTGATCTAGACGACGTGTTGGCTTTTGGGGATCAGGAAAATGATTTAGAAATGCTGAAAACCAGCGGATTTGCCGTTGCGATGGAGAACGCTGCGCCCGCTGTGCGAAAAACAGCCAATAAAATCACCAAATCAAATGAAGAGTCCGGAGTCGCTTACGTGTTAAATGAGTACATTAGCGAATAAACCAATCGAAAAACGGCTAAAGACGTGCTATGCTACCCCTATCTAGGACAAGGAAATAATTAAATCCTAGATAGGGGTATTTGTTATGGGAAAAAGAAGGATGAAGCTCAGTGCAGAAGAGCGCATAAAGATTGTTGAGAGTTATCTTAGACAGGAAATCAGTTTAACTAGTGCAGCTAAAGAAGCCCAAGTTAACGTGAACACAGTCAGAAGATGGTGTGCTTTATATGAAAATGAAGGGCCCACTGGTCTGATTGCCACGAATAAGAATAAAAAGTATTCGAAAGAATTGAAGCTG
>NZ_BJCC01000035.1 GCF_004309355.1 Enterococcus florum
TTATGGTAGCCAATTTTTTTCTATTAAGGACTATGACTTATGTCACAGTCTCTTGTTCTTTGCTAGCTAGTCAAGGGTCACTGATTATGTCCGACTCAGTGTACCCTTTAAAAACTCTTCATCGTTAGGATCGCCAGAACCCCGTTGATTTTTATCGATAGAAGCAATCATCGACATTTCTTCGTCGGTCAAATTGAAATCAAAGACATCGATATTTTGAGCGATGCGTTCCGCATGGACTGATTTTGGAATGACAATGATGTCTCGTTGCAAGTGCCAACGTAAAATGACCTGTGCCACCGTTTTGTCATGAGCTTCAGCAATTTTTACCAAAACAGGATCTTCCAGAACGTTGCTTTTTCCTTGTCCAAGAGGACCCCAAGCTTCATGGGCGATATCTAGGCTCTTCAAGTAGTCGTTCAATTCTTTTTGTTGGAAATACGGATGGGTTTCTACTTGATCAACAGCTGGTTTAATTTTGGCAGTTGTCAGCAATTTTTCCATATGAGGCTTTTCAAAATTAGAAACCCCGATGGATTTGATCAAGCCGTCATTGTACAAGCTTTCCATCGCACGCCATTTTTCGTTATAGCCTTCGCTAGGCCAATGGATCAAATAAAGATCCAAGTAGTCTGTTTGCAATTTTTTCAAGGATTCATGGAAAGCAGCGATTGTTTCGTCGTAGGTGGTGTTGCTGTTCCATACTTTTGAGGTAATGAATAGTTCTTCCCGTTTCACATCACTCTCAGCCAGTGCTTCGCCAAGCCATTCTTCATTATGATAGATCGTTGCTGTATCAAAATGACGATAGCCATCTTTCAATGCTTCTGCAACGGCAGATTTCAGATCGTCTGCATCTTGGACCTTGAAGACACCTAAACCTAATTGCGGAATCATTTGACCGTTGTTCAATTTCAACTGTTCCATTGCGAAAACCTCCTAATAAAATTCGTTACAACTAAAAGTATAACGCAGTACGCTCTATACTGTAACCATTTTGCTTTGAATTTAGCAGGTTGAAGGCGAAAAATACGACAAAAAAAGCTAGTCTGAGCCTCAGACTAGCTTAGTTTAGCGTTTTATTTCCAGCCCAAATCAGGGGCAATATCTTTTACAATCGTTTCAAGTAAATGAATGTTGTACTCAACACCTAATGTGTTAGGGATGGTAACAAGCACGGTATCGGCTTCTTTAATTGCTTCATCCTCCGCCAATTCTTTCACGATTTTATCAGGCTCACCGGCAAAGGTTTTACCGAAAATCGTTGGGTTTTGGTGGTAAGCCAAGAAACCAACTTGATCGTATTTCATTTCATCGTCTTGATGCCCAAACAGTCGACGATCAAGGTCGGTGGTAATAGGTTGAATCGAACGGGTAACCAATGTTCGTGGTTCAAAGTCGTGACCGGCTTCCTTCCACGCTTCTTTAAAGGCCCGCAATTGATTGGCTTGCTGAACATGGAAGGGTTCATTGGTTTCATAGTTCACCAAAGTAGAAGACTGCAAATTCATGCCATGTTGAGCAGCCCAGACAGCAGTCTGTGTCGAACCAGCGCCCCACCAAATCCGTTGACGCAATCCTTCAGAATAAGGTTCGATCCGCAATTTCCCGGGTGCTTGTGGAAACATAGGCTGTGGATTTTGTTCAGCGAAGCGTTCGCCTTCCAGCAGCTTCAAGAATTCCAGTGTCCGTTCCCGGGTAATGTCTTTGATTTCTTCTTCACTGTAGTCGTAGCCAAAGTACTTCCAGCCATCCAGCACTTGTTCCGGTGAACCACGGCCGACACCTAGTTCCACTCGTCCTTGGGTAATAATATCGGTTAAGCCAGCATTTTCTGCCATCATATAAGGATTTTCATACCGCATATCAATCAGACCAGTACCGATTTCGATTTGACTGGTTTTCGCACCAATCGCTGAAAGCAATGGGAAGGGCGAACCAATTTGATCAGCAAAATGATGCACCCGATAGTAGGCACCATCAATCCCAATCTTTTCTGCTTCAACGGCAAGATCAATCGACTGCAAATAGGCATCTTTCGCCGTGCGAACAATAGAGCCTTCAAAATCCATCCAATGACCAAAACTCAAAAAGCCGATGTTCTTCATTAGAAATGACCTCCTTCAATCTCCAGGGGAATTACTTACTTTTTATAAGTCAGGGTGATTCTACTACGTTCCTTAAAAAAAAGCGAATAATTGTTCTCGAAGAAGATTGAAGAAGTTCTTTTATGCGGAATAGCATGCTATTAAGATTAGTAGTCTACAAGCTCACTTAATTTTTTTTCTTTGTTTAATGGTGAAACTTGATAGATCAGTTGTACACCTTTATCCTCTAGTTGGCGAAATGCACGACAATCCTCAGAATCTACGTAAAGTGCAATGGCCTTTTCTTCTTTGCCTTCAGTACTATACATACCGCCGATATAAAGTACTTCTGGTACATAGCCATATACTGCGGCTTTTAAAGCATCTTGAATCGTTTTGAAAATGATAAAAGTTCGATCACCATTAAAATCCTGATCCAAGATAATTTCTGTACCAGTTTCGATTGTGAACACATCTATTTCACAACCTTGTGGGGAGGCCAATTGCATTAACATGATCTGATTAGTATCCTGAGCTGCTTCATCGTTCAAAACAAGTATCTCATCTGCCCGTAAAGCAGGAGCTAAAGAAGTTGCTACTTGTCCATGGACCATTCTACCATCTACACGATTATATATAATACCCAAAATTTTCCCTCCTTTATTTAGTCGAGATCAAAAACTTCAATTGCTTTTATTCCTGCATCCTTTGCAATAGCCAATGAAGGTAGTTCGTCATTTGATAAAGCATGCATGAAATACTCTAATAGCATTCCTAAATTCATTCCACAGACAATCTTAATTGGATATTTTTGTCTAAGTAGATAAGCCGTATTAAAAGGAGTGCCGCCTTTCAAATCACAAAATATCAGATTCATCTCCTTGTTTAATTGTTTTTCTAGTTTATTCGACAGTTGCTCCAAAGATTCATTTGCTCCAAAATCGATTGCTTGGACGCGGTTGTCTATAGGACCTAAAATCATTTTAGTAGATTTCAACAAGCTGTTAGCTAATGTACCGTGTGCCATCATAATAATATTCATGTCATACCCCCAGTAAAGACAAAACCAAAGCTAAGATAAAAATGAAAATAACGAGTTTTCCGGATGTTAATTTTTTATTGAATAAAAAGACAAGTAACATTGTAAGACCTAACGGAAGCAAACTAGGCATAATGCCATCCAGTAATTCCTGAATATTTATCTCTGCTCCTTGAATTTTTAAGACAGTAGAAATAGATAATGAGACCCATTGTGCTACTAAGCAGCCTAACACGGTGAGTCCCAAGACCGCTGCTCCCTCAGACAGTTTAGCAATGATATTACTCTCATGCATATTTGAAAGAAGAGCGGTTCCCTTGTGATAGGCGTAATGCAATGTATAATAACGAAAACCTAGATGGAAGAAGTTGAAGACTACTAAAAACAGCAAAGGGCCTAGGAAGCTTCCTTGTAAGGCAATTCCTGCACCAATTGCAGCGATAATTGGACGTATTGTTGCCCAAATCAATGAGTCACCGATTCCTGCTAGAGGTCCCATTAGTCCAACTTTCATGCTGTTAATAGATTTTTCAAATTCTTCGGAACTAGCTTTTTTGTCACACAGTGCAGCATTTTTCTCTTCTAAAGCAATGGTCACGCCTAAGATTGGATTTACCATGTATTCTGTACAGTTATACATCTCTAGATGGCGTTTAGCCGCTCGGATGTAGTCTTCTTTGTTTGAATACAATTTTTTTAGGATAGGTTGCATGGCATATAAAAAACCTAAAGATTGAAATCGCTCATAATTGATTGTAGAGTTTTCAAAAAATGAGCGGAAAAATACCTGATTCAAATCCTTTTTCGTGAGTAGCGAGTGCTTTTCTTCTTTATTTAATGGTTGATTTTCCATATTTACCTCCTTGCTCGGTTTCTACGAGGAACTTGAGCGGCATCCATCTGATATACGTACAGTAATGCTAAGGCCAAACCAATTGCAGCTGTGCTCACTAATGTCCCGCCAAATGCCGCAGCAAGGGTAAAGCCGATAATAAAGAAAGGGATCAGTCTGGGTTTGGCCATCAAACGAAACAGCATTGCAAATCCAAGTGCTGGCAACATGCCTCCTGCCATAGTCAACCAATTGTTGATCCATTCAGGCATATTATTCACAAAATCTCCAACCAAATCTGCTCCAAGCCAAATAGCGAAGAAGGCAGGAAGGAATCCTTGTAAGAAGAACAAAATCATTCCTCCATATTGAACTCGTGTTGCTTTTTCAACTTCTCCTTGTTCTAGATAGTGATCTGCCCGATGAAGGAAGCCGCTATTTAATGTCCAAATAAGCATTTGCAGCATTTGTGCAATCACAGCTACGGGAATTGCGAGAGTAACTGCCGCATCTTTATTCATACCGGATATAATACAAAGAGCCGTAGTGATAGCAGTTGCAGAGGTTGCATCTGGTGGCACCGCTGCTCCAACTGCTATCACCCCAAGATAAATCATTTCTAATGATGCGCCAATATATAATCCAGTTGCAAAATCCCCTAAGATCAAACCGATTACAGGACCTACAATAATTGGTCTGCTAGTCTGAAATTGAAAACCTCCATAGATATCCCATTCGAGAATTCCAGCTGTGATACCAACAAGCAATGCCGTTAATATATTGTTCATACTTATATCCTTTCTGTCAAAATTTCCATAGAGAAACATACAAAATCTTCAAAAAGTCAACCAAATAAATGCAAGTAGCAATAAGTTTAAAAATATTGTATATACACTTTGTATATTTTGATTATACCACGGACGAAAGGCGTGTCAACTGAATATCAAAAAAACGATCTGCAAAAGCAGACCGTTTATCGACTTAATTCAGTAAATCAACGTTTTAAGCTAATCGATACATAGGAATATTTTTCAGCGTGATACCAAGATTCAGCATATTCAAGAGCTTGCTGGTTCACGTCATATAAGATATCGAGAACTTTAAGTGAAATGCCGTGATCTTTCCCGTACAGTTGTTGAGCAATGTCACCATCAACCTCTATTGCGCTGATGACTTCTTTATTATAAGAAAATTCTTTATGATATTCTTCTTCTAAAATGCGATAAAACGAATCATGAGCTAAATCGTAGTTTTCTAATTCTGGAACTAATGATACAGGTGTATAGATTGTTTCCAATGCAAAAGGTTCATTATCCGCAAAGCGTAGTCTTTTCAAAAAAAAGCAGAATTCTCCTTCCTCCATACCCAAAGTTAAGCGGGCAAGTTCTGGCGGAATCATTTTTTTCAGCTCGATTACTTTACTACTAGGCGTCATTCCTCGCTCCTTCATAGATTCCGTAAAACTATAAATATACTGGCTGCGCTGTATAATTCGTTTATTGATAAAGACACCTTTTCCTTTTTCACGATAGAGAACGCCTTCTGCAACTAAATCATTCAAAATCTGACGTGCACTCATTCGGCTCACAGAAAAGCGTTCCATGATTTCTCTCTCAGTTGCGAATTTTTTATGGTCGGCATTTGTCATCTGATTAATTTCATCATGTAAAAGTTTAGTGATTTGGTTTGTGGTAAGTTTGCTTGATTCCAAAGAAAACACCTTCCTTTTTTATTTGTCGCTCCTATTATACCTTATGTAGCTGGAAAATGTTAGACATAAAATCAGATTTTGTATATACAATAATTACAAATTGTCATTGACAGCCATTTTTCTACGTTGTATAATCGATGTGTAAATATTGTATATACACTTTGTGGTTGGTAAAGTTATTCTCTGTAAAAAAATTGAAAGAAGAGAGACTATGGAAAAAGAGCAAATATTAAACAGATTAAACAAGTCATTAATTGTATCTGTTCAATCTTCAGATCAAAATCCGCTTTGTACTAAAGAACACATGGTTTTATTAGCGGAATGTTCTGCTGCTGCTGGCTGTACAAATTTTCGTGTGGACACACCAGAACACGTTGAAGCTATCAAAAAAGCGATTCCCGAGGCCTTAATCATAGGTATCTGGAAAGCAGATTATCCGGATAGTAATGTTTTTATTACACCAACGATGAAAGAGGTAGAGGCACTAGTTGCTTGTGGTGTGGATATCATTGCTCTAGATGGAACCCACGGACTTAATCCTGCAGGGGAAACAACTTATAAGTTAATCAAAGAGATAAAGGAACGCTATCCAAATGTAGTTCTTATGGCAGATGTCGCAACAGTTGCAGATGCCATGGAAAGCCAAAAAGCTGGAGCCGACATTGTCTCAACTACTTTGCGAGGATACACAGCAGATACAAAGGAGTTTTTGACTCAAGATTGCGATATGGATTTCATCAAGGAATTAAGAAGATCCATTTCGTGCTTCATTATAGCTGAAGGTAAAATTTGGACACGAGAAGATGCTGCGGAGGCACTTGAATCTGGTGCTGATGCTGTTGTAGTAGGCACAGCAATTAACAATCCCAAGTTGATTACCGAACGGTTTTTAACAGCAATTAACGGAATTACTTAGTAGAACTATATAATACTGAGAAAGGAAGATATTATAAAAAGCCATTGGGCGAATAATATCATACACGACAATGAATCTAATGCAGAACTATTATCACGTACTTCAAGAAAGTATGGAACACATAATTAATAAAGAACAAGAAGCGATTCAACAAGCGGCACAACTGATGAGCAAAAGTATCCAACAAGATAAGAAGGTCTATTTCTTTGGTACGGGGCATTCTTACATCATTGGACAAGAAGTCTTTGCTCGTGCAGGAGGGTATGCAGGATTTATTCCGATTTTGGAAAATGAACTAGGAATGAACCATGCCTTCAAAAGTACCATGATTGAACGAACTACCGAGTATGCGGATGTATTGATGGAGCTGTATCCTTTTGTAAAGGGCGATACAATCGTCATGACCTCCAACTCTGGTCGAAATGCTTTATTGGTTGAACTTGCTCAACGGTTAAAAGAAATGGGAGTAGGGATCATCGCTTTAACTGCTCTAGAAGCATCAAAGAACAGCACTAGTCGCCATGCAAGCGGTCTGCGACTATTCGAATTAGCGGATGTCATTTTGGACAACCGTTCTGTCTACGGCGATGCCAGCATCTCTCATACAGAGGTAGTTAAGACCGGGCCAACTTCTACCGTGATGAGCTGCTTCATTATTCAGTTAGTGGTTACTGCCTTTGTCCAGCTGGAGATTGATCGCGGGATCGAGGTGCCGGTTTTCAGAAGCAGCAACATTGACGGCGGCGATGCTTACAACGAAAAGCTATTTGACATCTATCGTTAAATAATCGATGAAAAACTGCGCAGTTAAGGTTCTAATCCTTAACTTGCGTAGTTTTTTTATTCCGCTCTAAACCCTCACCATTCATGTGAAACCCTTACCATCATTGGAGCAGCAGCTCTTTTTTTTATTTGCATTAGAAACCTTGTAAAAAAGATAAATTTTTATAAAAGTTATGAAACAAAACACTTGTATAAAAAAAGAAAGAGCGTATAATGACAAGGTGTCACATGACAGGGTGTCATTTGTCATTTAATTCAATTTTTTTTAAGTGAGGAGGGAACGATCATGCCTAAAGAAACCTTTTATCATTTGTCGGAAAAAAAGCAGCAGCGCATCATGGATGCTGCCAAAAAAGAGTTCTCGAGAGTGCCGCTAGGTGAAGCGTCCATTGCACAAATTATTAAAGATGCGGACATTCCTAGAGGCAGCTTCTATCAATACTTTGAAGACAAGGAAGATTTGTATTTCTATTATTTCCAAAGTATGCGGCGGAATTTTCAACTAGAATTGAATTCGGCGATTGAACAGGCTGATGGAAAGCTGTTTGAGGGGTTTGAGCTTTATTTTTCGAAAATGATCAAGGAGGTTTTACAAGGAACGAATGCCGCCTTTTATAAAAACCTGTTTATGAGTATGGATTATCGTTCGTTTCATAAAGTTGCTCCGCATTTCGGCAAAAGGCCTCACGGCGCATGTCCTCCAGATCAGCAGCACAAAGAAAATCTTCAGGAATTTTACGATCTAGTGGATCTATCCCTATTGGAGGTAGCCAATCAGCAGGAGTTGAAGCTTTTGGTTAGAATGCTGATGCATACGGTGTTCTCGACAATTGCCGAGGGCTATAAGCAAATGAAGGAGAAGGATGACTATTCGATTGAAGAAGTCATGGCAGAATTTAAGCTGAAACTAAATTGGTTAAAATACGGCGCCACCAAAAAGCCGGCAAACGAATAGACAAGGAAGGGATTAAACGTGAAACTATTTAAATATTTACGCAAATACTGGTATGCCATCCTCGCGGCGCTGATTCTGCTAGTGGTTCAGGCCCACAGTGATTTGACATTGCCAAGTATTACATCCGACATCGTGGATGTAGGGATTCAACAGGGGGGCTTAGAGTCTGCTACCCCAGAAAGCATTCGTGAATCCACCCTCTCAGCGCTGGAGCTATTTATGACCGGCGAGGAAAAAGACACGATTAAAGAAAACTACAAAAAAACGACAGAAAAAGTGGACGGCAAAGACGTTGCTGTTTATGAGCTGCATTTAAAAGATGGTATGACCAAAGAAAAGCTGGCTAAGATTTTTGAACTGCCAATGTTCATGTTGGCCACGTCTCAATCAAAAGAGTCCAAGGATGGACAGGCAGCCAAAGAAATTTTAGAGGACTACAAACAGTTAGGTGCCGAGGGCAAGCAAGCCCAAGAATTAGGCAAAGAAGCGCAAGAGTTAGCGCAGGAAGCCCAAGCAGCTGGAGCCGCAGCCCAAACCGCCGCAGCCTCTGGTGATGCAGCAACTGCTCAAGCCAAAGGTGCTGAAGCCGCCCAAAAAGGTGAAGAAGCCCAAGCCAAAGGCGAGCAAGCCAAATCAATTGGGGATTCGATCACACAAACTCAAAACGAATTGCCTGAAAAAGTCGAAGCGGCTCGTAAGGAAACCAAAGAGGGCTTAGGCGATGTCGGTCAAGATTCACTGAAGACCGTCGGCGTTCAATTGACCTTAGCAGAATACAAGGCACTTGATAAAGATACGAAACAAATTCAAATGGATTACATGATCAAACGCGGAACCGAAATGCTGATTCTGACCTTGATTTCAGCAGTAGCAGCCATTTTAGTCGGCTTGATCGCGTCGCTGGTTTCTTCTTCAGTCGGTAAAAGTCTGCGGGTGGGTCAGTTTGACAAGATCCTACAATTCTCCAATACCGAAATGGAGAAATTTTCACCAGCATCCTTGATTACGCGGAGTACCAATGATATTCAACAAATTCAAATGGGGCTGGTCATGACTATTCGACTAGTGCTATATGCACCAATCTTAGGAATCGGCGGGGTGTACCAAGTGTATAAGACCGGAACAGGAATGGGCTGGATTATTGCTCTGGCCGTCGGTTTAGTCTTGATTTTAGTGTTAACACTGTTAGGTTTTACGATGCCAAAATTCAAGAGCCTGCAAAAATTAGTTGACCGAGTGAACTTGGTCTCTCGTGAAATCATTACTGGTCTGCCAGTTATTCGGGCCTTTTCTCGAGAAAAATACGAAGAAAACCGCTTCGATGTTGCCAATACTAACTTGATGAAAACCCAAATGTTTGTGAACCGCAGCATGTCGATCATGATGCCGATTATGATGCTGTTGATGAACGGTATTTCCGTCTTGATTGTCTGGGTTGGCGGCCATAATATTGATTCCGGACAATTGCAGGTTGGGGACATGATGGCCTTCATTACTTACACCATGCAAATTGTGATGGCCTTTATGATGTTATCCATGGTTTCGATCATCTTGCCTCGGGCCAACGTTTCAGCTGGCCGTGTCGATGAAGTTTTGGAAACAGAACCTTCTATTATTGATCCAGAACAACCGCAAGACGACCATGACTTCAAGGGTCAAGTGAAATTCGAAGGTGTGACCTTCCATTATCCAGATGCAGGGGAAGATGTACTGCATCATATCAATTTCACGGCAAAACCAGGAGAAACCACTGCGTTAATCGGTTCAACTGGTTCAGGGAAATCCACTGTGGTGAATTTGATTCCACGACTTTTCGATGTCAGTGGTGGCCGAATTACCATTGATGGTGTCGACATTCGTCAAATGAGCCTGCATAAGCTGCATGACCTGATCGGTTTTGTTCCGCAAAAAGGCGTGCTGTTCTCCGGCGATATTGAATCCAATATCAAATTCGGGAACGTCGAAGGCATTTCCGATGAACAAATGAAGAAAGCCGCTAGAATTGCCCAAGCAGAAGAATTTATCGATGGCAATGAATTAGGCTACGAACGTCAAATTTCTCAAGGCGGAACCAACGTCTCGGGAGGACAAAAACAACGGTTGTCGATTGCCAGAGCCTTAGCCAAAGATCCGAAAATTTTGATCTTTGATGATTCACTATCCGCTTTGGACAACAAGACCGACATTGCTTTACGTCGTGCCCTGGCTGAAAACGTCAAAGGAATTACGCAAATCATTGTGGCTCAAAAAATTTCAACGATCCTTCATGCCGATAACATTATCGTTTTAAATGAAGGACGGATCGTGGCGCAAGGAACCCACGACGAACTAATGGAAACATCACCAGTCTATCAAGAAATCGCTTCTTCACAATTGAGTAACGCCGAATTAGGCCTAGAAGCAGAATAGGAGGGGAAGAAAATGGCAGAAGAAAACAAACAACCGCGCCGACAAGGCGGACATGGACCAATGGGCGGCCGCGGAATGGGGCCTGGCGAAAAAGCCAAAGACTTTAAAGGCACCATTAAAAAGCTCGTCTCTTATATGGCAAACTATAAGCTCCCCGTTTTATTCGTGATGATCTTTGCGGCGGCATCGACCGTCTTCAATATTTGGGGACCAAAAATCTTATCAAAAGCCATCACCGAATTGTTCAATGGCTTAATTAAGAAATATCAAGGCACCGGCGATATCAATTTCGATAAGATTGGACAGATTTTGCTCTTTATGCTGGGGCTGTATCTCGTCGCTTCCGCTTTCGGGATCATGCAGGGCTGGATCATGTCTACGATCACGCAAAAAATTACCTACCGCATGCGCAAAGAAATTTCCGAAAAAATCAACCGTATGCCAATGAACTACTTTGAAAGCCGAACAACCGGTGAAGTCCTATCTCGTATCACCAATGACGTAGATACCTTAGGACAATCACTGAACCAATCGATCACACAGCTGATAACCTCGACCTTTACGATTGTCGGAGTTATTATCATGATGTTGTCTATCTCTGTACAGATGACCGGTATATCAATTTTGATTGTACCGATTTCCTTGCTTTTGATTACAGTAGTCATTAAATTCTCACAAAAGCACTTCAAGACCCAACAAAAATACTTGGGAATGATCAACGGCCAAGTCGAAGAAACTGTCGGCGGCTACAACATTGTCCATCTTTTTAATGATGAAGAAAATGCACTAACCGAATTCAAACAACAAAATGATATTCTGTTCAAATCCGCTTGGAAATCACAATTCCTTTCTGGATTGATGCAGCCAATCATGAACTTTGTTGGGAACTTAGGCTATGTAGCCGTAGCGATTATCGGTGGGATTTTAGCCTACAATGGGACCATTACTGTCGGTGACATCCAAGCCTTTATCCAATACGTACGTAACCTGACCCAACCAATTGCCCAGCTGGCACAAGTATCCAACATGCTGCAATCCATGGCGGCTGCCGCGGAACGTGTTTTCGAATTCTTAGGTGAAGACGAAGAAGCCCAAACCGTCGAAAACCCAGTCAAAATTGACAAGGTTAATGGCGAAGTCGATTTCGAACACGTGCAATTTGGCTACACACCAGAAAAAATTATTATCAACGACTTCAGCAGCCACGTCGATCCAGGACAAACCGTTGCCATCGTTGGACCAACCGGTGCAGGTAAGACCACCATGGTAAAACTCTTGATGCGCTTTTACGATGTCAATTCAGGCGCAATCAAAATCGACGGTCACGACATCCGCGACTTCAACCGCGCAGATTTACGTGAAAATATCGGTATGGTATTACAAGATACCTGGTTGTTTAAAGGCACCATCATGGACAACCTCCGTTACGGCAGACTCGATGCCACCGACGAAGAAGTTTACGCCGCAGCCAAAGCTGCTCACGTAAACCACTTCATCGAAACCTTGCCTGGCGGCTACAACATGGAGCTAAACGAAGAATCATCTAACATCTCTCAAGGACAAAAACAACTGCTGACGATCGCTCGCGCCATCTTAGCAGACAAACCAATCCTGATCTTGGATGAAGCAACCTCTTCTGTCGATACCAGAACCGAAGTATTGATCCAACAAGCCATGAACAACTTAATGGCCGGTCGGACCTCCTTCGTTATCGCTCACCGTCTATCGACGATCAAAGATGCAGACAAGATCCTTTACATGCAAGACGGCGATATCAAGGAACAAGGAACACACGAAGAATTACTAGCCAAAGATGGTTATTACGCTGCACTGTACAACTCACAGTTTGATGAGTTGGCGGGGTAGGAAGAAGATAGGAGTTTTTAGAAGAGAAGCCAGTGAAATGACGATATGGATCGTTCTTTCATTGGCTTTTTTGTGCAATAAAAGTGTATGAAGATAAAGAGTACCTGAAGGAAGTATGCCTAAATTTATTGAAAAGCAAGACTTCGGAGAATTGACTATGTGTTTTGGAGATGGCATGGATATTACCGCAGTTGGGAATGTGATCGGCAAAATTGATTTAACACCAGCAGCAATTGCAACGGGATGGAGAACGTCAGAACGATTATTTAATGGTAAAGAAAATAAACACTTGTTTCATTAAAATGTGCAGATAGTGATGTCTATCCATCCGCCCAATTGAACAAATTATTGATTAATTTCTTTCATAAGCTGGGTAGCTGTACTTGTTTTACGTCTGGAGATCAGACAATCAATACCATCACCAAAGGAAACAATATTTTCTGTCCGATTAATGGATTCAACATTTGCCAGGTTAATGACAAAGGAACGATGACATTTGAACAGTCTTCGATCCGTTTTCTCAATCTCATCCAATGTCGCATAAAACTCAGAAATTCTATTTTTTCCAATTAAACGAACTTTATGAGAAATCTCACTGGTTTCAAAATATAAAATAGTGTGGAAAGGCACTTGAAAATGGGTCTGTTTATTTTCGAAAGCGAAAGCTTCTTCAGCAACCAACTGATTTGCAGGATTAAATAGCACAGCTAAACAGTCTTCAATCTGTTCTTGAAAAGCAGCATCCTCTTCATTTTTGTCAATAAATTCCAAAGCTGATACTTTATAACGGTAAGTCATAGGTGCAAATTCTGAATGTGTCGTTACAAAAATAATGATACCGTATGGATCCAATTTGCGAATTGCTCGTGCTGTTTCCAAGCCTTTTTTCTCTTCATTTTTTATTTCAATGTCCAGAAAATAGATATTTTTACCCTGAGTTGTTTCAACAGTCTCTAATAAAAGCCTTGGTTTGGCCGTTTTAAAAATGGATCGGGGCAGCCACTTTTTTCTTGCCAAAA
Source organism: Enterococcus florum (assembly GCF_004309355.1). Taxonomy (GTDB): domain Bacteria; phylum Bacillota; class Bacilli; order Lactobacillales; family Enterococcaceae; genus Enterococcus_A; species Enterococcus_A florum. The sequence continues at coordinate 13,618 of NZ_BJCC01000035.1, forward strand.
TATTCCGGATAAGGCGCTCTAGTTTTTGTTGTTGAAGTAGATCATCTTCTAATATAAAAATATTCATGTTAACATTCTCCTCGTATAGTGATCACTTGCCGAAATAAGTATTGATCACATTCTGTCTCTAAGGTTAGCTGCTCATATTGATTAAAAATGGATTTTAAAGTAGCCAATCCGATTCCTCGATTGCTTCCTTTAGTAGAATACCCCACTTCAAATAGCTTTTTTATGTTTACTTTCGGTTCTTCACAAGTGTTCTCAATAATAATTGTTTGTTCTGTTTGATCTTCATTGAAGAAGAAGGCGATTGTCAACGTTGGCTGTTCTGTTTGAACAGCTGCTTCAATGGCATTATCCAGCAAGATCGAAAGAATGCGTACATAGTCCAGAACATCTAAAGAAGTTTCCGTGATGGGGTCTGTGACTTCAATAGAAACATTAATTTGCTCTTGCAGTGCTTTGATAACTTTGGCAGAGACAATCCCTTTTATTGGCAGGAGTTCTAAATTATTCAACTTAGTTAGGTGAAACTTATCATCTTGTAGGTTGATTTTTTCGTTAGCTAAAATAGTTTGATAGGTCTTTTCGATGACGCCGACGTCTTGAGTATTGATACTTTCCTTTAGGCTAATCAGAACATTTTGATAGTCATGGCGAAAGCTGCGGATATCATTGTATAAATCTTCGATATGATGAACATAGGTGGTTAGATCCTTTACCTGCTCGTCTTTCAATTGTTGGATCTGTTGATTGTTCAACTCACGTATTTTAAAGCTGAGATAACTTAACAAAGCAATCACCGTACCTAAGAATATTAAAGTGAGATATCCTCTAATCGGATTAGTATCTACGTATTTTTCAAACCAGTAATTGGTATATTGAATGATGCAACATAGAGTTAAGAGGATATTAACGGTAGTGAAAAAGATTTGATTTATCAGTTCGGTATTTTTCCGCAAAAAATCAAAATTCGGCTTAAGAAATTTAAGTAATAAGAGGTTAACAACAATGGGAAATATAGGTGCAATAGCATTGATTATTAAAACCTTTAAATTTATTTCCGTTTCTAAATCGAGTATAAAAGATGAAAACATCAGGAATATATAGCCTAATAAAGAAGTAACTAATGTAGTATAGATACTATAAAACCATGACAAACTTTTATTTCCTAGTTTAAAACTTTTATAACTATGGAGATAAAAAAAGCAGAAGACAAAAATCGAACCAAAATAGCTTATTGTAGAAAATGAAATAGTATAGATCACGCAAAAAGTTGCAATATAAAATAGCGAAAACTTATTTTTGCTCATTGCTTGATAGATTGTACAGTAGGCTATTCCTTGTCCTATTGAGATTAAAAGCACTGGGATGCTTAACATCATTTGCTAGCTTTTCTTTTGAATTTTGGATTCACGGGTTCGTAAAATCCAGCAATAACGCAAATTCTATTCTCCATATAAGATCGTTCCACCAGCTTCTTTATGACTTTTGTTTTCCAATTTCTTTTAGCATTCTTCTTGATAGTATTCATAATTTTTATAGCTCCTTCTTGTTAGTTTATAAATGAATGGTGTAAGTACCATACTTTCAATAAATAGTCCTGCTAATAACAGCAAACGAATCTGCTTATCCGGCTGGATAAAAGCAAGGATTATAAAAAGAATCACAAAAAAGCGCTCTCTCTGCGGTATTTTCTTTCCGAAATACTGACTAAGGGATTCCTACAAAACTAAAAACGCTGATGATAGAGCAATTAGGTTCCGTTCACATATTTTATAATCAAAACTATAAAAAATTTTCAGACAATTCACAACGGCGATGTCGCGAACGGCATCTTTTTGCCCCTGAATGGTTATTGTGATTCATATCTTTCTTCTCCTAGTATAGACTCTTTCCATTTTTCTGTTAAGCCTGTTAGACATCGTCTTGAAAAAAACAACTTTTCATGCTGCTTTCTTTGAAAATAATTTGTTTTTTACCTTTATTTATTTCCTTGATTGCTTTCAAGTTTACTAATAAAGAACGATGACAACGATAAAGATAGGTATATGCAGATTCAAATTGACACAAGTCCCCTCTACATAAATATTCATTGTCTATTGTTATAAAACATAGCTTGTGGGTCTTATTAGGAATAGTTTTGATATAAAGAAGTTCCTCAGAGCTAATTTGAATTTGTCTTTGTTGGGTGTTGATGATGATGCTCATCCTTTTGCCCCCTTCGATTCACTTTTCTATTTATTCTTTCTTTGTATTGTTTCCTCTTATAATTGAAACCTTCAGTATTAGTTGGATAGTACTTAATTAAAATGGTAAAGCAATGACAGTTTCTATGAATTTTAGTGACTGTCTATTTGTTACAAACATAACGGGTTAATTTGTACGTAATGATCGATCCATTCATTTTATAGTCAATTAGTGTTGACACTTACTATTTTAACTAAAACTTGAAACATGATATATCGCCCGAATCCCTTATAGCTCTAGGCAC
>NZ_BJCC01000036.1 GCF_004309355.1 Enterococcus florum
GGGTATACGATCCAAACAGTTCCAGCCAACAAAGCAGGCAAGTACAAAGAAGGGATCATCACAGTCACTTATATTTATAAGAAAAACAAAGAAGACGTGGGTAAGACACAAGGAAGTGTCGTGACTAAGTACGTGGATGGATCTGATAATGAAATTGCAGGACGCAACGCTGCAAGTGGAGAAATCGGTACTGCCTATACGACTATAGAAAAGAAAATCCCAGGATATACTATCATTGAGACTCCTAAAAATGCCAAGGGCAGCTATCAGGAAGGTCTTGTTACTGTCACGTATAGGTATAAGAAAATAGACGAACAAAGACCAGTGATTCAAGGTACAGTTGCGGTTAAATACGTGGATGAGACTAATAAAGAAATTGCGAAGCAAACAATATACACAGGTAACATCGGTGAATCCTATGCGACGCAAGAAAAAAATATTTCAGGTTATGCGTTGAAGAATGCTTCAAAAAATGCCAAAGGTACGTATCAAGAAGGTGAAATCACCGTAGTTTATACGTATAAGAAAGATACTGTTGAAACACCAATTATTGAGGGGATAGTAGAAGTACGGTATGTGGATCAGAACGAGGTAGATATTGCAGGACGCAACACGCAGAGCGGAGTAGTTGATGAAATGTATGAAACACAACCGAAAATCATTCCAGGATTTTCACTTGAAACGATACCAGACAATGCCAAAGGCAACTATTTAGAAGGAAAAATTACCGTGACATATGTCTATAAAAAAATTAGTGAACCAGAACCGATTTTAGAAGGGACACTGTTAGTCAAGTATGTCGATATAGCAGGTAAAGAATTAGCCAAAAGACAAAAGTATACAGGAATTGTAGGATCGGACTATCAAACTGAAGCAAAAAATATCCCGGGTTATGAACTAAAAACCAGTCCAAAAGAGGCAAATGGAAAATATATCGAGGGGATTATTGAGATTTCTTACGTTTATTCGAGTGTTGAGCTATCACAACCAGTAGTGGAAGGTACGGTAATCGTTAAATACCTTGATGTATCTGGCAAAGAAATAGCATCTTCCCAAACATTGACTGGTGAAATTGAAACAGAATATGCGGCGAAAGAAAAAAATATTTTGGGTTATGAACTTGTAACAACACCTGAAAATGCAACAGGAAAGTATCAAGAAGGTACGATCGAAATCGCTTATGTCTATAAAAAGATAGAAACACCAACTCCAATCGAAGAAGGCACAGTTCTTGTCAGATATGTCGACGAAAAGGATAAAGAGCTTGTTTTAAGCCAAACTATCACTGGAGAAATTGGTACAAATTACGTGACAGAAGCGAAAATGATATCGGGATATATAATAAAAATAACACCGGAAAATGCGAAAGGCAGCTATCAAAAAGAGCCGATCGAGGTGACGTATGTTTACAAAAAAGACAACAAACCTGTTGAAAAAGGAAAGGTAATTGTAAAATATCAAGATGAAACAGGAGAACGTTTGACAGATTCAGAGATTATGACTGGAGATATCGGCAGCAGCTATGAAACAAAACAAAAAGCAATTGATGGATACACACTCAAAATATCACCAAAAAATGCACGTGGTAAGTATGCAGAAGAAGCAATTACTGTCTGTTACGTCTATCAAAAGTCAGAGCATGAGAAGAATCAAACGGATGACAAAGATCGTTCAACAACAGTTAAGGACGCCCAAAGCAATCAAGGAACTAATCTGATTAAAAAGGAAACACAAGAAACAACGAAAGGAACTTTACCAAAGACAGGTGAGCAAATCAGCCAATGGTGGAAGATGGCAGGAATCCTCATCGTAGGATTAGTCAGCCTTTTAGTCGGAAAAAAAATCTGGGAGAAAAGAAAAAAATCAATTAGAAAAACTTTTTAGAAAGAGCTATTTATACGAAGGCAAACGATACAAAGCCCATTGGTGGACAAAGAATAAGAAGCCAACGGATTGCGACGCAACAGGTGTCTGGCGACTGGTAGAAAAGTAAATTTTTAAATAGAATGCAGGTCGTTTAAACAAATAGGCTAAAAAGACAAACAAACCAGGAAAATCCACCCTTTTTACTTCTAAGAATAGATAGAATGGCTAAGAAAAGGGTGGATATCTTTCACCTTAAACATGAAAAAAAGATGATGCTGGTCGGAGCTGTGTCTGACATACGGGCTGTTTTGAGCTCATTTTTCTTTTTCTGTTTGGCATTTTATAAGAACATCTTTCACAATTGTCTCGTTAAATATAAGATGAAACTATGAATAAACCAGCATTGCAACTTGAAGTTGCTGAAATTCTACCATTGATTTCTTGCGAAAAAAGAGAATTCAAGTGAAAATGAATGCCATAGTGAGGAGTGAGAAAAATGTTCCATGAAAAATTGCAAGAGCTTAGAAAAAGTCGAGGGATGACACAAGAGGAATTGTCTGAAGTATTGGATGTTTCCAGACAGTCGATTTCAAAATATGAGAGCGGGACAGCCGAACCTAGTTTTGAAAAGCTGCGAATGATTGCCGTCTATTTTGGTGTGTCCTTTGATTATCTGTTAGGAAATGGAGAAAAAGCATCTACTGAAAAAATCGTCGTTAATGAGCGCAGCAACCGTATCGCTATCATCAGTAAAATCGATGGTGCGATGTCCTCTTATTACAAGTTTAAATTATCCAAAACGGTCTGGAAAAAGAAAGACCAGCCAGCTGCCTTGTTAATTGGAACGGATTCCACCAATATGCTGGAAGACAATCTGACTGAACTGGCTTGGTACGAAACCGTGGAAGCCGGACAAAAGGAAATTGAAGCCATCTACGCAGCGATTGCTGCAGGAGAATCGAGCTATGAGCTGCAATATGATGTGGCAGTCAAGAAAAAAGGGCTGCTTGGTGTGCAGGTGGTTCGTTAAGCGCACGACACTTCTTGTGGAAACAGAAGAAGTGTTTTTTCACATTCACCAGCAAGAAGGAGAGTTATAATGAAAAATCGTTCGTTTTTTAAGCGATTGAACGGATATGCGGCGTTTTTGGGGAGAATCCTTGTCGTGATGATTGTTTATGGGATTGCAGCAGTTGTGTATGAAGAGGTTCTTATAGTGAGTGAGAAATTGCCTTCTATTATAGCCGTCACTTTAGCGGTTTTCGCTCAACTTTTTATTTGTTTAATGGGCTTCTTTTGGGGCGCCAGAGATGAGAAAAAAACATTGAAGAGCTATGGGATCTACTGGCAGCCACAGGATTGGTCAAAACTGCTCTTAGGATTGGGAATGGGTGCGGCCGCAATTTTGGTGATCTGTGTACCTTTGTATGCTAGTGGTATTTTTCATATTTCCCCAGGTCAAGCAGGCAGTGAAAAAATGGCTGTTCAATTCATCTTTTTTACAGGTGTCGGTGTTATCGAAGAATGCTTGTGCCGCGGGTTTTTATTGCACAGCTTTATCCGATGGGGGTCGCTTCTTGCATTGGTAGTATCTTCTGCACTATTTTCGCTGCTGCATCTCGGCAATCCAGGAATCAGTGCTTTGGCGATCCTCAATTTATTTTTAGCAGGCATATTTATGGGAGCTGCGATGCAGGCTGCAAACAGCATTTTTACCGCGATCGGTGTCCATATCACATGGAATTGGGTACAAGGTGCGGTGCTGGGAATTCCTGTCAGCGGAACAAACAGTTTAGGATATTTTTTAACAGAATCTGCCAATGCTCAGCCTTTGTTCACTGGTGGGACTTTCGGTGTGGAAGGATCGATCATCTGCACGATGGGATTAACACTATTTAGCGCAGGTTTACTGATCTCTATGCGGCGTTCAGGAAAAAAGCTTTTTTTGCAAGAGGACTAAGAGCGCCCAATATACCTTTCGAGTTAGAAAATGAACCAGTCAAGAAAAAAGCCCCATTACAGGAAATGATTCCTTTAAACTTCACTGTAGAAAGTAAAAAAAGTGGGAGGAATCATTATGTTGTTGGAGAAAATAAGAAATATGCTGCGTTTTTTATGGATTGCGTTTGCAGCTGGTTGTGCGCTGGTCCAAATCGTATTTGAAGATGCTGGAATGATTGAGTTCACGCTCGCAGTGATTGGATTCACCTTGCTTGTTGAAGGGATGGCATTAGAAGTCGCATTGTATTATGAACGAAAAAAAGAAGAGATTTCTGAATGATGTTTGAAACAGATGGAGGTGTCAAAACCTTCGTCTGTTTTTTTAGCTTCATGGTTTTCCATTCCTCGGCTTTAAAGCAGTCACGAAAAGGATAAACGTATTTTTCTATCGTCTTTGTGCCTTCGTATTTACCAACAAACAGCGTACCAAATCGGCACCCAAGCGATAGCAGATTTGTAAGACTAGCAGCAGCTGAATGGTCACGGTGTCATAATCCGTTCATGATTTGCTGTTCAGTGTCTCCAGCTTCAAATTGAACAGCTGCTGGGGTGTGTGCAAGGGTATTCTGACATCATTGATTCTTCTTTTCGAAGAGAGGCCTTCTAGATCTCAACTTGTTTCTTTTTCAGCCTCAAAAAACCTCGTTTCAAGGGATAATGTGTTGAAACGATGGTTTTCTTTTTTTCTCGTTCTCCTGTTGGATGTAACGTGCAGCTTGATTCCTAATGGTTGGTTCATGAGTGGTTATTTCTATTTTAGGCGAATTGTTCCGGCCGATGATTGCACGATAGCAAAAAAGGCTGACATAATCAAATGCCCTTCTTTGCGTGGAAGACCGCTAGTTTGAAGAAGAAAGGGGAAGGAGTCAAGTAACGGCTTTGGATTGGCTGCAGACGAGCAATAAAGAGGCATTTGTTTCTTAAATAAGGTCAAACTGGTGGAAAAGCTCTCTTCACGCAAAAAAACAGAACACGAAGAAAAATGGACACTTTAGGAATAAATGCCATTCCCCTGATTTTCATTCAGTAGAATAATCAATGAGAGGGGAAGTAAAGATGTTGTGGAACAATCTAAAAGCTTTTTTCAAAGGCACAGGGATACTGGTTCTCTGCATAAGTGTTACCTATCTGTTGACACCTGATTTAGTGACTCGTTATTTTTATCTGACTGCTTTCTTTTTTATCGTTATTATTGGCTTGTTCTTTTCTTATTTTCGAGTTGCCAAAAAACAGCAGCAGCGATTTGAGAAAAAAAGGCAACTGCTGATAGAACGCCAAACCGAGCTGCATGATAAATTGATGCACACCCTAGAAGAAATCGAAACAATAAAAAAAGAGATTCAAAATGTTTCAAAAAATAAAGAATAATAACAAATGCTTAAAAAACAGTTGTTTTATAGTCATTTTTGCTTTAGAATTTTATTAAAAATAAGTAGGATTGTATAATTATGACACCAGATCGAATCTTAGAAATTTTTCTATTCAACGCACTCACTTTTTTGTTTACGAAATGGTTTTCGCTTGAACTATTCAGCCTTTTTGTAGATAGAAAGGTGACAAGGAAAAAGAAGATTAGTTGCCTTGCCTGTTATCTGCTTTTCGTTGTATTTCCGATCAGTTTAGTTACGGAAATCGGAGCAGATGGATTGACCACGGCGCGCTCTAATCTGCTGATGGGTATGATTATTATTTTAGGAGAGCTGTTCTTCTACTTGTATTTGAACAAAGGCCTCTCTTTCAGAGGTGTCTCAGGCTATTTTATCGTAGAGACTCTTGTTTTATGCTTCAGCCAGATCAGCCTGCTGTTTGTTTTCAAGACCATGGAACAGTTTAATCTTGGCTATCCCTGGCCACAGGTACTGACTTATTATATTTGTATGCCTATCGGCTATTTCTTATTCATAAAGCTGCTTTACTCCTTGGAGCTGCGCACTCTAATCGACAGTCTATTCGAAACAAGAAAACGAGCGATCCTGTCTACGGTTGGTTTCTTTTTCTTGGCACAGATCAATCTCGTCTTCGAATTTTTTGCGCCCGAGTTTACCGAGGAATTTCCTTATGGTCATACCTTATTGATTTTCTCGTTGTTTTGTGCGCTGATCGTGTTCGCCAGCTTCTACAAGACGGCACAGATTCGGCTGGCAGAAAAGGAAGCCACCTTACTGCAGCAAGAGAATTATGTCCAAAACTTAGAGACGATCCAACGAGAAATGCGCACGCTGCAGCATGACTACAAAAACATTCTTTCCGGTCTGTATTTGCAGTCAGAAGAAGGGAACACCGAGGAGATTAAGCATTATTTGAATCAAACCTTGGGTCAGCTGGACGAAAATGTAGCCAAGAAGCTCAAAGATACGACTCATTTAAGCAATATCAGAATTTCGCCAGTCAAGAGTATGCTTTTGACGAAGTTGTCAGCGATGGAGCAGCAGGGAATTCGATTCAATTTGGAGGTCAGTGATCCCATCGAAGAGATCAATATGGAGTTGAATGATTTTGTCCGTTGCTTAGGTATTTTGCTGGATAATGCGATGGAAGAGGTCCAGCAGATTCATGATGGGACAGCCAAACTCGACCTGATCCTTAGTAATGAGGCAGAGGATTTGACGATTATTGTCAAAAATCCGACACGAGAAAAGCCCAAAATCCATAAGATTTGGCAGGAAGGCTTTTCCACGAAGGGCGAAAATCGCGGATTAGGACTCTTCAGCTATCAGCGAATCATACAAAAATATGGACATATTTCAAAGAAAACCTTTGTGCAGGAACATGAATTCGTACAGATGTTAACGATTAAAAACTAGGAGAAATGAATGGTAGCCATCTATATTTGTGAAGACAATCTGATTTTTCAGCAAGAAGTCAAGCGGACGATCGAGAATTACTTGATGATCCAGGCCTATAACATGCACGTTGCTTTGGCGACGGCGGATCCTCAAGCACTATTAGAGGAGATCCATGAAGGAAATGAACGCAGTATTTACTTTTTGGATGTTGATTTAAAACATGAATCGATGAACGGCTTTGATTTAGGTAAGCAGATTCGACAATTGGATACAAGAGGCTTTATCATCTTCATCACAGACCACAGCGAATTGCTGGCTGAAACCTTCAAGTTTCGTTTAGAGGCGATGGATTATATCATCAAAGGGGACTTGGAAAACATCCAGAAGCGAGTTTGCGAATGCCTGGACAGTGCCAAGGATCGGTTGGATGCCGAACAAAAAGAAACTCGACGGTACCTGCCCATCAAAAGCAACAATGAACGGTTTTATATTCCAATTGAAGACATCTACTTTATTGAAACGTCTCCTCACCAACACAAAGTCGCTTTGTATGCGGAGGATCAACAAATAGAATTTTTTGGGATTTTGAATAAGCTTGAAGACGAGCTGGGCGAAAGCTTTATCCGAGTCCATCGATCCTATTTAGTCAACAGTAAAAAAATCACACGTATCGACTTTAAAGCACGGATGATTCATTTTGAAGACGAATTGAGCTGTCCGTTTACCCGCTCTATGAAAAACGAGCTAAAAACATTGGAAGCAAAAGAAGGTTTAGCGAATTCTCGCTGAGCCTTTTTTAGTCTTATAAATTTTTGAGTCGTTCGCCAGATTCGTCTTAAATCAGCTGTCCTTATTCTTAGAACCCAAAGAATAAAAAGAACGAAATACTGAATCGTTCAAATGGAAGGTTGATACTCCTGAAAATTCTAACCAATCAACCGCTCCGATCCACGAGCTATTTGTCATTGGAAGGATAGAAAAAACATCCAATAGAAAACGGCTGAGTTCGATTATCCAAAAATAAATAGAGACCGTGACATCACTGTCATAGTCTCCTAAATAATACTACTTGATTTCCGAAACAGGTGTAACGATTAATGTGCCATCAGGATTGTACAATGGGCTGATTCCTGTTTTTTGGGAACCACAAATAGTTTACGCCTGTTTCACGGTCAATCACCACTGAGCCCCAACCTACCACTTTCTTTGTAGCCAAAACAAACCGTTCCTCATTGTTATTCATGTTATTTCCTCCTCAAAATAATAGTTTTCACTTTCGAAGTGTCTTGCTAAGTTCTTTTTCGTTTATAAAAAGCAATTTCTCGAGCAAGCAGAGAAGGGCTGCCTTCTTCTTGCCTTAAAAGAATGTTAAGCGGTTTTGTTACGGACAATCCCAATGCACGTTTTGTATAAAAAGAAAGGCGAATGTGAAAATAATTGATGTATTCAATTATTGAGAACAAGTAGATAAATAAAGCAATCGCATATTCTAAAAGGGATGTCTGTGTGCGAATCAACAGAAATAGCGGGATATACAAGACGAACAAGCCAAGTACCCCTAGATTAAGCATGGAGTAAAGCCGACCGATTTGCTTCTTAGACAACGCCCTTTTTCGTTGAAGACGGTTCAACAGATTGTACCAATAGAAAGAACCGATCAACAAAAGAATACACAGCAGAAGAACTGGATAAAAGGACACCCAATTCAATTGGTAAGGCAAAAGCTGAAGAAAGCTCACTTGTCCGGCGGAAAAAGCCTCCAGCTGTCCAAACCTCATTTGCACAACACTGGTCAGTGCCATGTACAAAAATAGGATAAGCAGCGCATTGATGAATTCCCACTTCGCTAAATAGACCAATTCTTCTTTTCCTTTACGCTTTTTAACAGCCATTGTTCTTGACCTCCAATCTAAGTCTCATTTTTAGGAAAATCAAACGTAAAACGATTTTTGCTGTTCACATAAGGATATGCTCATTCACTATTTTTAATTTATGCTGAAACGAGCAAATACTCGAACACTCATTTTTATTACCCAAAGCCTAAAAGGACCATTGCCAAAGCAACAATATTGTTAAATAAATGAAGTGCGATCGATACCTCTAAGCGTTTTGATTTAACGTAGATAAAGCCGAAGATTAAACCTGGGATAAAATAATTAATAAACGACAATCCATCGCTTGGTACATGAGCAAAGCTGAATACAATCGAAGACACCAGCACTCCGACCACGGGATAATGCCGGAACATCAAACCGATGATACATCCGCGGTACACACATTCCTCTAAAATCGGTGCCACGAGTGAGACTAAAACAAGCAAGAGAATGGTATTGTTTCCATTCATTGATTCTTCGATCATTCTTCCATTAGAGGTTCCGCTCAAACCCAGAAATGTTAATCCGTAGTGGAGGAGCAATATCGAGAGGTAGCCGCCCACAATGAGCACAAGATTTTCTTTGGTCAGCCAAGAAGAAGTGAAACTCAGCACTTTCTTCTTTGTAAGGAAGAAGAGAGGAACAAAGACAGAGAATAAAATACTCGCAAGAAGAAATCCGTTCTCCGCTAAGGTAAAAGGCTCCTTGTCGGTGTTCAAAATCAAGTAGACCGTCAGCGGAATGTTTGAAATTCCAAAGAATAGGACGGTCAAAAAAAGATGCTTCATAAAAGACAATGGCTGGTGTTGAATAGTTTTTTCCATAAAAAAACCTCCTTTTCTATAGCATAAATCAAAGAAAAGGAGGAGGAAGTTTATTTCCTAAGTTGTGCTTTTTATTACCCAAACTGTCTTTTTTCTTTATCAAGACTTCTGTATGTCTTTTGATGGCTAGGTAAGGATTCTTTATACAGAGAATGAACCAAACAGGGATGAAGAAATCGCAACTTGGTTTAATGGTCATCTGAAAAAAGCTGAAAACGAGGCCAAAATGAGACCCATACCTTCCCTTGGATCGATGACCGATCAATAAAATCATACGTGCGTGAATCACTAGATACCATTCGATTGTCTCCTAATACAAAATACTTGTTCTTTGGAACTGTGAGCTCAAGATTTTCAGTATAAGTTCTTCTATGTGAAGCCGTTCCAACCTGAAAAGCCTCAATATCAGGGCACTCTTTTTTAAATTTGTCGAAGGCGTCCTTATTGCTTGTCAAATAAGACTCTTTTCGAACGTTTCCATTTATACTCAATCGGTCATTGTGGATTTTGATCGTATCACCCGGAAGTCCAATAATGCGTTTAACAATATTTTTCCTCTTTTTATCGAGGGTGCTGCTAACGACAATATCAAAATTTCTCAACTTCCCTCTTTTGGTTATGAGTGCGATCTCCTCATTTTTCAAAGTAGGATACATAGAATCGTCCATTATTATGACTGGACTAATAAAGTAGAGTTTCAACACGAAAACAAAAACACAAACCACCACAATGATGCTAAAAAGCTTTCTTTTCTTTTCCATAGTACCAGCCCTCCCATTCGTCAAAAAAGCGACATTCATTTTATATACTAAAATTAAATCACAGCAGTATCGAATGATGAATAGAATTTGCACAAAAATAAACCCGTTATTTCTTAGGATGGGAAGATTATTTATTTTGTTTAAATAGTATAAAAAAATAGGTGAGAGGATAGGGTGGGTTGAGACAGAAAGCAAAACAGAAAGATTTGTGGTTCGTTTTCATCGTTTTGGTGAGTGCGTTCAAGGTAAAGAAGTGCTTTAGATCGAACCCAAGAACTAGACCATACGGTAGAGTCTAATCATCTTAATTGTTTCTTCTCTTCCTGTTCAAATTCGGAAAAACGTTTCATCCAATGGCACCTTTCAGTAAATTTGTATCGGTTATTACTGAAACAGCAATCGATATATTTATCCTACTTAAAAGAAAAAATGAACGCTAATTTCACTGAAAGGTTGAAAATATTCTGAAATTAGAAAAATATAACGAAATCAAATTTCGTATTTTTGTTATGATAATGGAGAGTAAAACAGAGAGGATTGGTTATTTAGAGATTAAAAAAAACTATTTTAAAGAAAAATAGTAGTGGGTGGTCGTTATTTGTTAACTGAAAAATGTCTTGGTCTTACCAAAACCAGGAAGTTTTCGTCCGTTTAAACCATTTTTTTGATTTTTTGTGAAGCAATATAGATTTATTATAGAATACAGTGAAAAAATAGGCAATCTTTTTTAATAAAATAATTTTTATTTTTTAGTCTTTATCATTTTGCTTGTTTTGAATCAAATTTTTTAATGTTTCTAGAAATTAATTAATAACTTATGCGCCGTCTTATAGACCGTCATAAGAAAGTGAAAGGAAGTTTTTATGCGCAAAGGTCACAATATTTATAAACGACGTGATGGACGTTGGGAAGGAAGATACACTAAAGGTCGAAAAGAAAATGGTCGAATTCATTACGGGTATGTTTATGGAAAATCATTTGGCGAGGTCAAAGCGAAGCTTTATCCACTAAAAGCTAAATATGAGCAGCTGCGAGAAAAAAATGGAGAGGCTACGATTGCTTTTCAAGAATGGGGAGCCGTCTGGTTGATGATGATTCAATCTGAGGTGAAGGAGTCTACTTATGGAAATTACTATTATAAATTGAATAAGTACGTATTTCCCAAAATCGGTGATTACGGATTAAATGAATTAACTGTTGAGATTGGCGCTGAAATGGTTGCTGAGTTGATCGATTTAGGGTTGGCAATCTCTACAATCGGTGCAATTCTCCGAATTATTAATCAGTGTTTAAACGAAGCCAAACGCAAGGGGCAGATCAGCGAGAATCCTTTTGCATTAATCAAATTACCGAAATCCAAATCAGGTAAAACAGGTGCTTTGACACGCGAAGAGCAACGAAAGCTTGAAATCGCAGCGATAACGGAAAGAAAATCTTATGGCTTGCCTACATTACTATCGTTGTATTCAGGTATGCGCATTGGTGAGATTTCTGCTTTACAGTGGAAAGACATTGATTTTGATACGAACTTGATTCGTGTAAAACACACATTTCAACGAATCATGACGACTAGTGAAGATAAAAAGACAGAGCTGGTGTACACTAATTCCAAAACGGATTCTTCTGTTCGAGTGGTGCCTTTAAGTGACTCAATGAGGACTTTACTGTGGGATCATAAAAAGCAGGCAAAAGGGGAATTTGTCTTCTCAAACAAAGTGTATCCGCCTGAACCTCGCTTATTGACTTATCACTTTCATAGAATTAGAAAAAAGGCTGGGCTAGAAAATGTTCACTTTCACCAGCTGAGGCATACATTTGCGACTCGCTGTATAGAAACACAAGGGGATATCGCCAGTGTGAGTGCGATCTTAGGCCATCGATCTACTCAAATGACACTGGATACATATACAGATGCGTTATTGGAGCAGCGAATTCAGGTCGTTAAACAAATGGAAAGATCCATCGCCTAAAAAACGTTTTCAAAAAAATACATTTTCAAAAAGAGTTTTGTGTTTTTTCTAGGTAAATTGCTTTCTAAAAAAGAAACAAAAATACGAAATATTCAAGTATCAAATAACCCTTTATTGCTTATTTTATTTTACAAAAAAGTGATTTTTATAAAATTTAAAAATTGAAAGCCGTCAGTTCCCGTCAGGAGCTGACGTTTTTTTTTGTTGCAACAGGGTTTTTGTCCAGCTTCCTGGTTTTGGTAAGACCAAGACATTTTAAGTCTATTTTATCATGCTTTAGTTAAAAAAAAATTAAATTCAATTGTTGTTGAAAATGAAATGTTATCGAGTAAATGCCGATATTTTATAAGAAAACAAAATGTAGAGAAACAGAGGAAGTCGAGGGGGAATAAGGCATGTTTGGATTTGGCAATCGTCAGAAGAAAGACGCCACGGCACAGCCGCAGGATGATTATCTATTTGAGGAATACAGCGAGGGAGAAGATTACGAGTATCAAGACTATGCGGAAGGCAACTATGAGGACTATCCCTATCAGGAAGATCAACCTGCCGATGGGTCTGCTGCAGTACCACAGGAAGCGGCTTATCAAGATCCCGCTCAGTCTTATCCAGAAGAAGATTATCCGCCACGCCGTCCTCGGATGACAGAAGCTGTCGATCCAACAGCGGTTGCGAGCTTAAAGCAAGAGACGGCTCGTTTAGAAGAGACCGTGACTCAGCTGAAAAAGCAGCTGGAAGTCAAACAGACAGAGCTAACTTCGATTGCAGGCAAACTGGCAGAAAAAGAATACGGACTGGACGCACAGCTAAAAGAAAAAGAAGCAGAGATCGCGAAGCTAAGACAGCAGCTGTCGCAGCAAAAAGAACAGATCAGTGAGCCGTATGAACTGCTAAAAGCCGAGTATCAGGAATTGCTTGACCAATACACCGTTGCCCAGGAGCGAATCACGGTGCTGGAAGAATCCGCAGCTGTACAGGATCGCATGAAGCAGGATCTGGCAAATCTCTTAGTTGAGTCCAAGAAGCAAGGCAATGAAATGCTGGAGCGAGCAGAATTTGAAGCGCGCGGGATTCGCCAAAAGGCTGAGAAGGAGGCCGATGAGATGCTGCATGATGCATCTCTGGAGCTGCGCGTGATCAAGCAAGAGATCAAGAACTACCGAGCACGCCTGGTGCGTGCGCAAGAAGAGACTGCTCAGATGTTCCACGGCTTATTGGCCAACAGTGATTCACTGGATGGAGACGAAACGTCTTAATTCAACAGAGAGGAAGAAAACCGGGTGAAACAACAGGATGTTCAACTCACGATTTATCCTACGCCTGCCAAGTCGTCTGCTCAGGTCTTGCAAGAGGGCTCCTTATTCGATGAAATCGAAAAAGCCTGTGTCTATCTCAGTGTGATCTCAGGTGAAAGCTTGACGGACGAACGGAAAACGGACATTCGCCAGTATTTCGACCAATACTTTACCTTGACTGATGCCACGTATCACATCGAGCTGCAGGCAAAAGCAGATTTTCCGTGGAAGTCCTATTGGCAGGCTTTACATACCTCTTTTCCGCAGTTTGCCTGGACACGCTGTCAGAAGGAGGAAATGTCGAACGACACAGCCGTTTATTCCCTTGATTTCGTTCCAATCGCCCTTCAGGAGGAAGGTTTTTCCTTTAGCGTCAACCTGGATGAGAGCTTGAAACGACATTACGGACTGCCGGCTAAGGAAGCCAAAGAACGTCTGGAAGAAGTACTGCTGCTATTGGCAGTTGATGTTCCGACTGCGGCTCCCGTCGAAGAGACACCAACAGTCATGCAGGAACCTGAGCGTTCTACTGTTCATACTATAGAAGAAACACGAGAAGAGGCACCAAACGACCAACGACTAGAAACAGCGCAAGAGGGTCCACAGGAGGTCGCCAAAGAAGCAAGACAAGAAGCACCAGATAAGAAGGCGCCCTTCACAGAAGCCGAGATACTGCCAGCACAACCCGACACCAATCGGGTAGAAGAATACCAGCAGCTGCGGATGCGCTCAGCAAACAAACGACTTGAGATGATGGTGGAAAAGCTCGAAGTGTCCATGATCCAAAACGGGATCAAATTTTTTACCCATCAGGTCAAGAACGAAGATGACTGGCACAAACGACTGACCATCAGCCTCAGAGAGTATACCTACCTGATGCAGAAGGCCAAGTTCCTGGAACAAATGTGGAGCTTGAACGGCAGCCTCGTCAGCAAAACAGAAAAAATGACGATTTCAGGCAACACCCTCGTCTATGAACGAGATCAGGTCAAGGATGTGAAGGCCAAGCTTTCCACCCAAGACATTCAATTTGTGCTTTACGAATGCCAGATGATCGAGTCACGAGCGAAGGTAAGAGCTCGACCTTGGTTTAGAAAGCCCTACGTCAAGATGATGAAGATGGACTATGACAATCTCGTCAGCAAAGCCACCTACTTCGATCTCTTGCAGGGAGAAAACTACCTGCTCGAACAGATGATCCAAGAAGACGAAGGCAGTGTTGTTTCAGAGGAGGTTGGTTGAGGCGGTCTGTATAAGGGATCATTTCGACTATTAACTGGTCTGTTGATCTATCTGTGTACCTTTATGCTCTTAGGTATTGGGCTGCACATCTATCAGGTCATCTATCCAGAGTTCATGGTTGATGGCGATTCGATGTACCCGACGTTTATCAATGAAGAGCAGATCAAAGTAAAAGCTCATCACCAGCCGAAACGCTGGGATGTCGTGGTCTTCCAGCCGCCAGAAGAATCCGAGGAAACGACGTACTTAAAACGGATCATCGGGGTACCTGGCGACCATATCCGCTACAAGGATGATCAGCTGTATCTCAATAACATAGCTGTCGATGATCCTTTCTCAGAAAACACGGATAATTTCGACATTCGACGTTTGCTGGGGATTAAGAAGATCCCTGAAGGCTATTACTTCGTATTAGGGGACAATCGCGGAATATCCAAGGACAGCCGACTCTTCGGTCTGGTTCCAGAAGACAATATTATCGGCATCGTTGCAGAAGGGAAAGACAGCTATGAAGAAAATACAGGATCAGATTGAGTTTTATACCTTTTTTCACCGTCTGTACCTGATGTTGTCCTTCGTGATCTTGAGTGTCTTCGCCTTTTTGGCAGGACGCAGCTACTTTACCAAGATCAGAGAATCAGTCACTATGATCGATCTGTCTCTCGTGTTGATCTTGTTCTTACTCGCAGCCTATCTGCGGATCAATGCCCTGCATTACCACAGCATCGCGATCCAGCTGCGCATGAGACAAGAAGAGCAGTTGCGAACGATGCAAAAGAAGCAGCCGCAAAAACCAAGATCCCACATCATGAATCCACAGCCTCGGCACCCAGAAAAGAGGATGCCGAGATAAGAAAAGAAGGTGCAAAGATGAAGATTCGATTCCTTGTAGGAAGTCTACTGCTAAGCGGCAGTCTGCTGGGTCTGCTTGTACATGCTGAGCCAATTAAAACAGCACAAGCCGCCGATGACCTCATTCATGTGACGGAGAGTAGCACGTCTTCTTCTATAGAGGAAAGCAGCTCAGATACTAGCACGACGACAACGACCAGCAGCACATCTTCCAGCAGTCTCCCGCAGTCGTCCAGCACGACTACAGCGACGTCTGAACCGACCGTGACCAGCAGTGAGTCGGCCGTGGAAGTACCACAGGAAGAGCCAGCTAAAGAAGAACCTGCCACTGATCCAGAACCGTCAGATCAGCAAAAGAAGATGGAAGAACATCAGGGTACCATCAAGCCTGAGAAGCTGGAGAATCACTACAACTTCTCAGTCAAGAAGAACCAGACGACGACTAGCTTTATCGCAGAAATCGGCAAGGATGCTCAAGCGATCGCCTGGAAAAATGATCTGTACGGCTCCGTCATGATCGCCCAAGCCATCTTGGAAACCGGATCAGGCAACAGCCAGCTGTCTTTACCGCCAAATCACAACCTGTTTGGCATCAAAGGGTCTTATAAAGGTAAGACTGTCAACTTCTCGACCCAAGAAGACAATGGCACAAGCCAGCTTTACACGATCCAAGCCGGCTTTCGCCGCTACCCAAGCTACAAAGAATCACTGGCAGACTACGCCGTTCTATTAAAGAAAGGCATTTCCGGCAATTCAACCTTCTATCAGAAAACCTGGAAAAGCCAAGCTGCAACCTATAAGGAAGCTACGGCTTTTCTGACTGGCCGCTACGCCACTGATACGAACTACGACAAGAAGCTGAATGCGCTGATCGAAACCTATGAACTAACCAAGTACGACAACGACCCAGCGGAAACCAAAGAAGAGACGACGACCGCTGAAGAGACGAAATCAAAGACAGCAAAACAGACAGCTAAGTCGAAAGAAAAAGAAGACAAGATGGTCAAAGCTGTCGAAACCACCCAAGGAGGAGAAGTGCGATCCATCACGACAAACGGAACGAAAGTGATGCCACCGATCACCCAACGCCCAGCCGTTGAGATCGCCGGCACACGTACAGGAAAGGAGGTCGCTGAATGAACAGGATGCAGCCGCCTCGCAGAGAGGTTCCTCCACGACCCGCAGGACCAGCAAATCAAAATGTGAATCGACCCGTGCGCGAACCCAGACAAGGAGGGGATCGACCAAATGGACCAAGACAGCCGTATCCACAGGGTGGACGAGTTCCACCCCAGCAACCGCAGCAAAACCGGCCGCCGCGACCCGTTAACCAAGGTGCTGCACCAGCTGGCCGAGGCGGATACTCAGACCCAAGAGGAGGCTATCCGCCGCCAAGACAAGGACAGCCCCAAGCCAGACCCCAGCGACCCGTAAGAGGAGGACAAGCTCCTCCCAACTACCGACCGCCAGCTGGCTATCCACAAGGAGGGATACCACGAGGACCACAAGCACCTTTGCCGGCGCAACCACCACCGGTAAAACAGAAGACCATCGGCGGAAAGATCTTCGCCTTAGTCTTCAATTTAATCTTTTACGGCTTGACCCTCAGTGTCATCCTGATGGCCTTGATGTTCGCCTTCAGCGAAAAATCAAGCGCTTCAATCTTCGGCTACCGGTTCTATACCGTCTTGACGGATTCGATGGTGCCTCATAAAGATTCACCGCCTGGTGGGTTTTACTCAGGGGATATTGTTGTTTCGAAATTGATTGACGGGAAGAATGCGAAGGTCAATGATATCGTGACATTTTCGGTTGGGGAGAGCGCTTACCTAACTCACCGAGTTGTTGAAAAACTGACCGAGTTGAATGGAGAGCCAGGAGATTATTTAGTTACTAAGGGAGACGCCAATGCATCCAAGGACCCACCGATTGAAGCAGAGCGAGTCCATGGAAAGGTAGTTTTTGTCATTCCTCACGCAGGAAGCATGATCCAATTTGCACAGAATAATTTTTGGCTCTGCCTCGTCTGTGTATTATCGACATTCGGCTTTATCTTGGTGCTAAAAGCGTATTTCTTCGGGGATGATAAAAAAGAACCTAAGGTAGCTTATTAGGACTAAACAATGCACTACCCACAAATCGTGGTATAAACGCCAATTCTCGGGCGCTTATATATAAAAAAAGGATTAATTATTAATAGGAGGAAAAGAGATGAAAGCACAAAGTAAAAGAAAGAAAAAGCTGTTAGTAGCAGCTGCGGCGCTGGCATTAATCGCAGCATCGTCAGGGACGTTTGCTTGGATCACTTCACGGGATGCACGAATCAATAGAGTGGACGCGGCTAATACTGCGAACGACACTACTAAAATTTATGAAAAATGGATTCCAGCACCATTAGTAGCGGGGACAGAAACAACCAAGGAAGTTAAAGTCGCCAACGAAGGAACTGCGAATGTATTCGTCCGTGTATCTTACGAAGAAGTTTTAAAACATTTAGCAGACAAAGGGGAAACCAAATGGGGTAAATCTACGGATAGCCCAACACCTAAATATTCGTATGTAGCAAATGATTCTGGCTTAGGAAAAAATATGCCTGTTATTGATTCTTCTGCTGCTGATGTAGTTGCTAACGGGTTCAAACAAGTTCCAGCTGCTAATGTTACTGGTTTAGAACCAGATACAGAACTATGGGTTAAAGGTGCAACTATGGTTCACCCTGTAACTGGAGATACAATTGCAAAACCAGAAGTTCGATTTTTCCACAGAGTTGCTGGAGCACCTGCACCAGGGATGTTCCAAGAAACAAAAGCTGAAATCGACTATAAGAATGTCGGAGCAGACGGAACACCTGCTGAAGATTACACTTGGACAGTTAAAAATACTGAATATAAATTTTATGAAGGTGGATACACTTACAAAACGGTAAACTGGGCAAAATCTTCATTACCAGATGAATTAGGTAACAAAACTGATTACTCTCTATTGGGAACTTCAGGAACTCGTCATTTAGTTGACTACGACTATACTACAGGTGTTGTCGGTGCTCTCAATGGTGTTCAACCGGCTGTCCTTTCTGATCAAATTCCTACTGGAACTGCTGGTGGTAGTAAAAATGGTGTTCAAGCAGATACATTCGCGTTCACTAAGAGTATGATTCGTATCGGTTACTCAGAAGATATTACAACCGTTGCTGGTCTTGCAACAACTACTACTCCGAAATGGGTATACAACAAGGATGATGGTTGGTTCTATTATACAGAAGCGTTAAAACCAAGTGCTGAAACACCAGACCTGTTGAAAAAATTGCACTTTGATTCTGGCATGGGTAAAGAGTATGACAATGCTAGTTATGACTTAGTTGTTAAGATGGAAGCAATTCAAACAACGAAAGAAGCACTAACTGATGCTAGTGGTTGGGGAATGCCTAGCACGGGTGATACTGCAACTATCTTGGCCCATTTAGAAGGTAAAATCTAAGAATCAAATGATTCCATGAGAAAGGGAGGAGAGTATGTACCTACGAAAGCATTTTGCCAAGATCGTCTGTGTACTGATCGCTATCTGTGGATTCAGTCAAGCATCGATCGGGTATGCAGCCGAGGAACTTCCTCCCGGCATGGTCATTGGGGACGAGAAAGGGTTGTATACGACCCCGGAAGGCGATTATTTCATTGAAATGGAAGATGTAATGCCCGGAGAGACCTATAAGAAGACGATCACGATTCGAAGTCTGGATCTGAAAGAACCCTATTCTTTAGACCTCCGAGTCGACCCCGTTGATTCGACAGGACCGATCGATTTTAACAAGAGTATGACTATGACACTCACACTTGATGACAAGGAGATTTATACAGGACCTCTTCTTGGCAATGGTGAGTTTGATTGGACAAAGACACCGTTGGATCTCGGTATCTGTAAATACGGGACGGATAAAGTATTAAAAGCGACGTTCAAAATGGACAAGTCGCTGACTGGTGATGACTTCAAGGAACCCAGCGAGATGACATTCAAATGGACCTTCGTTGCCACCAGAGATCAAAAACCAACAAAACCTACAGAAGAAACGAAGGATACACCAAAGCTCCCAGATACTCAGGGACCGAAAGAAGTCTCCTTTATCGAAGAGCTGATCCGCAAGAACCTCCCGCAAACAGGGGAGGACTGGAAGGATGCACTGTATAAGACCTTGTCAGGACTGTTACTAGTCTTAATCACGATCTTATTATGGAAGAAACGGAAGGAAGAGGAGGCAAATCAAGGTGAATAAAAAACAAAAATTAATCTATCTCTTTAAAAGCATTCACCGCAGTAAACCGACTGTCGCCCTATTCACCGTTTTCCTCAGTGTGCTGTTGGTCGTAGGCTCCACCTATTCCTGGATCACCTCGCAAGATGAACGCGTCAATCGAGCGAAATCAAATGACCGTAAACTGTCTGCACGAATCGATGAAGATTTCCAACGAGAGACGAGTTGGATACCAGGAAAAGAAGTAGAGAAAAAGCTTCGTGTCGAAAATAATGGGGAAACACCGGCGCTCGTCCGTCTATCGCTGTATGAATTTCTTCTAACCTTCGAGAATGATCTAGAAGATCAGGTTGGAAATGGCGGCTTGAAATGGACAGCGACACCAAGCGCGACACAAGTAAAAACAGAAGATTACACCACATGGGCAGTGGGGAATACCTATGGCAGTGGCACGAAGCATCTAAAAGTAGCTTCAGCGATCGTCAATGACCTCACAGACCCGAGCGATGCTATCGAGTACCAAGGCACGCGGACTGCACCACTTGATTTATTGAAGATCGAATTCAATGGAACGAAGGTCTTCAAAGGTACCTTGCCACCGGCAGGGACCAAGAACTATTGGTTCTACCAAGATGGCTACTTCTATTATTCCGACGTCTTACAGCCGAATGACAAAACCGTCGAGCTGATCAACAGTGTGACCTTAGACAAGCTGACACCGAATGCGTATAAAGGCTCATTGTATCATCTGGTTCCGATTATGGATGCTCACGATGTTACCAAATCTTTACTCAGTGATTGGCAAGTCACAGGCACCAAGGTCGCCGACATGTACCAGGACAAACTTCATTAGGAAAGGGGAATAAGCGATGATCAATCGATTGAAACAAAAACATAAGCTGCTTCCTCTTGCCTTGGTCATGATGTGTGTCGTGGCAGTCATCGGAGGCATGTGGGCCTATGCGGCCATGACCGCAAAGGAAGAAAAGAGGAATACCTTTCAGATCGGGAACCTAGAGACGGACATCGTGGAAGTCTTTGATCCTGAGAAGGGCATCGAATTGGACAAACCGGTTCAAAAGGAAGTCGCGGTGAAAAACGTCGGCAGTAATCCGCAATTCGTACGGGTGATGGTTCATCCGACGATCGAACATGCAGACGGCACCGTGATGCCTTCGACGATCGGCAAAGTCATTCATCTGGATATCTCCAATGATTGGCTGGCAGGTGGCGATGGGTACTACTATTACAAAGATAAGTTAGCGCCCAATGCCAAAACACCTGATCTGTTCAAAACGGTGAAGCTGGATAGTGGCTTATCGGCAGAGTATAAAGACGCGAAGCTTGAGCTACAGCTCAAAGTCGAAGCTGTCGGTACCACGAAACATACGTATCGCGATACTTGGTGGCGTGGAGACAATCCCACCACAGGAGATCTAGGTACGATCAATACCTTGCTTACAAGTAAGGCTGATTGATCAATTTTGAGAGCAGGCTCTCATTCGAGCCGCTCTCTGCTATTTATTGTTGAGGGAAGCAAGAGTGCTTCTTTGACCAATGAATAGTGGGGAGAAATAAAGGGAAGGAGGATGAAAATGAAAAAGAAGATGTTATTCGGGTTGTTGGTAACCACGGTATTGAGTGTTGGGTTCACTCACCGTGTCCATGCAGAAGAAAGTCAATTGAACATTACACCACGCATCATCATTGGGGATGATAATCGCGAACAAGTGCCAAATGAGCAGTTGGATCAAGAACCTTATCGTTGGACAGTATTTTTAGATATTACGTATGCAGATGGGACAAGATACTACGCAAGTGGTGCGATGATCTCGAAGGATACGGTATTGACTTGTGGACATGCGCTCTTCAAAAGTAATTTGAATTGGGCGACAGATGTAAAAGTTCATGCAGGATATGATGGGGGGAATAACAAATATTACGCACGATCGACTGAGATATTAGGCATATCCTCTTGGACAAGGGGGGCAGATATGGACTATATGCCTGACATCGCTGCGATCAAACTAGACCGTAATCTGGGAGAACAGACAGGATGGTTCCCGATCCAGAAAGATGTCTTGCTTCAAGATGAGATTACCGTAACAGGATTTCCTGGTACAAAAAACAAAACCATGTGGACGGATAATGGTGTCGTAACGAAGCAATACCGACATGGGATTGGTTACAATGCGGATTCCGACCAAGGAAATAGCGGGTGTCCTGTCTATAATCAAAACAATGAATTGGTTGCGATTCACTCCGGTGCATTAAAGTCGACATCACTAGGCGATCACAATACAGGAACTGGCTTTACTGACGAAGTGAAGAAGGTCGTTGACTATTGGGTAACTGGTCAAGCTGATGTCCCAGTGACCAGTGTTTCACTTTCCGATCAACAGATCACATTGGAAAAAGGGAGCACATACCAGCTTAGAGAAACAGTCCTGCCAACAAATGCCTTCTATAAAGAAGGAAAATGGAAGAGTAGCAATACCTCTATCGCGACGGTTGACTATCAAGGAAGGGTAACGGCTAAGAACAAAGGGAAAGCAACAATCACTTTCGCAACCGATGATCAGAAGAAAGAAGCAAGTTGTGAGGTGATAGTGAATGCAGTAGGGCATGTGCCTGTTGAAGATGTTCAATTTAGTTATTCTGATGAAGTTGAAAATGAAGAAAAAGGCAATATTTTTAGTACGCGCTCACCTACGTTTGTTCCGTCCAATGCAACAAACAAAGAAATTTATTACACCAGTTCCGACAAAGATATTTTGGATATGGACTTAAAAGATCCCTATTCACCAAGATATCGAAAAGCAGGAACAGTAGACATTTACTGTCATTCAAGAGATAACGGAAAACAGTACAAAGTAAAAACGGTCAAAGTGGATGATCATGGAGAAGATATCGCGTGGGCAACACCAATTGAGAGTGGAATAACTCAAAATGGGTATTTCTATAAACAATCAGATGTAGATTACTTCAAATTTATACCCAAAGAAACAAAAGAATATACGATTGATGGCGAAGCATTTGACGGAAAAGAAAGTGCAGAGCTGAATAAGTATTGGGAATTTATGATTTGGGATGAAAAAGGGAAGCATATCTTTACTAGTCATAACCGAAATTTTTCTTACTCTTTTGAAGCAGGAAAAACGTATTATTTATTACCAAGATTACTCAAATATGCGCATATCAAAGATGAAGATTACAAAACAAATTACATTTTCAATGTCTTTCCTAAAGGAGCACCTACGCCAAAACCTATTACAGAGATCAAGCTGAGTAGGAAGAAACTTGAAATAGCTTTGAACGAGAAAGATTCTTTACAGGTAGAAGTTACGCCGGAAGATACGACTTACAGTAAAAATATCGAATGGAGTAGTAGTGACGAATCTGTTGCAACAGTAAACAATGGTGAAGTTACCGGAATAAAAGAAGGAACTGCTAAAATCACTGCAAAAGCAATGAATGGAATAACTGCGGTTTGTGAAGTAAAGGTGAAAAAAGTTGTTATACCTTTAGAAGATATGACATTTCCTTATTCTGAAAAAATTCTGGATGTTGAGAAGGGGTATGACTTCCCAAGATATGCGCCAACTTTTATACCTAGAAATGCTACTAATCAAGAATATTACTATACGAGTTCTAATAAAAAAGTTTTAGATTTGACAGATGATCCACTAATGCATAAGAAACACAAGATAGAGAATTTAGGCGAGACAGAGGTATATTGCTATTCCGAAAGTAATGAGAAAACATACAAAGTAACAACTTATCGTGTAGATGATCATGGCTCAAGTCCTGAAACGGCTACATCCATTGCAAGTGGAGTTAGCCAAAAAGCATATTTCTATGGAAAAAATGATGTTGATTGTTTCAAATTTATACCGTTAAAGACAGGCGAATATACACTTGATGCAGCTGTGCTAGGTGAGCATAAGGATAAATTTAATCAAGAATGGGAGATAGTGATCAAGGACGATGAAAATAATGTGCTTTCATCGCTTAGAGATCGGTACTCATCTTGTACTTTTGAAGTGGGGAAAACCTACTATATCACTCCAAAAATTAGAAGAGATATAGGAGTAGGTTGGCAAATAAATTATATATTTGACATTTTTCCTAAAGGATCGGAGCGACCAAAATCAGAAGCGGAGATTGTTCCTGTAGAAAGAATAGATCGAGACCCATATAGTAATCTTGTTTTGAATTTTGAAAAAGAAACAACCGTATCTAAACCAATCCCGCATTTTGTACCAACCAATGCAAGTAACAAGCAGCATTACTATACTAGTTCGAATCCAGATATTTTAGATTTGAGAAGCGATCCTAAGTTCTATTCTAATCAAAAATTGACTAAATCAGGAGAAGCGGATGTCTATTGTCATTCAGAAGACAATGGACAAGCCTATAAATTAGCCACTTATAGAGTGGATGACCACGGAAGTAAACCTGAGACAGCTACAGTATTTAAAGAAGGAATTAGTCATAAGGGAGTTTTCTACAATGTAAAAGATATTGACTATTTCAAATTCACACCATCTAAAAGTGGTGAATACACAATTGACGGAGCTGTTTTAGATGATTCCTTTAAAGAATTTTACGAAGAGTATCTGAACAGAGAGTGGTCATTTGATATTAAAGATGAAAATGATGTTCTCATAAAAAACTTTAGAGAAAGATATGCGACATTCAACTTTGAAGCTGGAAAAACTTATTATATTGTACCGAAATTACAAAGAGATCACGGAATCAAAGAACCAATACGTTACGTATTTGATGTTTTTCCAAAAGGAACCCCTCGACCTGAGTCAGAGGCAACCATTGTTCCTGTAGAAAAATTAGATCACTATTCTTCAGATCGAATTACAGATATCGAGAAAGGGGATGGATTATACAAAATCAATCCCGTAGTTTACCCGAGTAACGCTAGTAATAAGCAGTACACGTTCAAAAGTTCAAACAAAAAAATTCTTGATTTGACAGATGATCCACATTTTACAAAAAAATATGAAGCAAAAGAATCTGGAGATGTAGAACTACTTGCTCGGTCAGAAGATAATGACAAAGACTATCGAATGACAACATTCCGCGTAGATGATCATGGAAAGAATATTGCAACAGCAACAACAATGAATAGTGCGGAAAGTCAAAACGGTGTTTTCTACAGCGTGAAGGATGTTGATTACTTCAAATTCAATCCAGCAGAAACTGGGGAATATACAGTTGATGGCGTCATCATTGATCAAGCGCAAGAATACTATTTGAATAGAGAATGGGAGTATCTTATCAAAGATGAAAATGACGTTCTTATCACTACTTTAAAGGGAAGATATTCAACATTTAACTTTGAAGCAGGAAAAACGTACTATATTGTACCTAAATTAATCAGAGATTTAGGTATCAAGGTTCCAATGAAGTATGTATTTGATATTTTTCCAAAAGGAACAGAACGACCAAAATCTGACTATGAGTATGTGCCCGTAGAAAAAATTGAACGATATTACCCTTATTATTCGAATAATATTGAAAAAGGTGGAGGATTCTCGGTCATCTCATATAAATTCACCCCTGCTAATGTGAGTAATACTCGGGTCACTTATTCATCGTCAAATAAAAAAATACTAGATTTTTCTGATGATCCAACTTTTGCAAAAAGTCATTTGGCGACAGAGTCAGGTGAAGTAGATTTGTTCATTCATTCTGATGACAACGGTGAAGCATACAACATTGCAACATTTTGGGTAGATGATCATGGAAACAAACCTACGACAACTAGTGTAGTTGAGAGTGGCATTACCCAAAATGGAATATTTTATGACGTAAACGATTTAGATTATTTCAAGTTTAGTCCTACGAAGAGCCAAAGCTATACGCTAGATGGAAACATCACAGATGGACAATACAGAGAAAATCTAAATAGAGGATGGCAGTTTTTAATTAAGGATGAAAATGATGTTCTTCTCACTACACTTAGAGGAAGAGACTCTGAATTTACTTTTGAAGCAGGAAAAAATTATTACGTCATTCCAAAATTGAGTAGTTTCTTAGGGATAAAAGATAGACAGTCTTACACCTTAGACATCTATCCAAAAGGTGAACCAAAACCAATTCCTATCACCGAAATCAAATTAGACCAAATAAGCCTAGAGATGGACGAAGGAACAAAACAAACACTGCAAGCGACCATCACACCAGACGATACGACGAACAGTAAAGATATCGAATGGAGCAGTAGTGATGATTCTATCGCCACCGTAAACAACGGCGAAATCACAGGAGTCAAAGAAGGCAAAGTCACGATCACTGCCAAAACAAGTAATGGTAAAACTGCAACTTGTGAAGTGACAGTGAATAAAGTTGTTATTCCTGTGGAACGAATTGAGCTGTATATGTATACAACTGACTTAGTCAAATCAGGAGAATTTCGACAAGTCGAGGCGATTATCCATCCGGAAAATGCGACAAATCAAGAAGTTGAGTGGAGCATCGCTGATGAAACGATTGCTACTATTTCTGATAAATCGCCAGGACTCAAAAAAAATGTTTCTCCATTGAAACTAGGATCAACTACTGTTACAGCGAAAATTGGAGATGTTTCATCAAAAATTACTGTTAATGTCGTTGAAGATGCGGAATATCTCAATATTGATCAAATACTCGAACCAGGAGAAGTTTACGAAACAGAATTAGAGTTCCCAAATGTAGATGGAAAAGAAGTTCGGTTTTATGGACAAGGATATATCTGGATTCCTAACGCGCATGTGGATATCTATGATAGCAAAAAGGTGCATTATAACAAAGATTATTCTCATTGTGTGTTTGGCATAGGGAGTCAGTCGAAAGCTGGAGAAAAAGTGAAGATACGAATTGTTAATAAAGACCGCTATCGAAGTGGACAAATTAAGATGAAAATCAGAGCCTATCCATTCACATGGCAGCCGCATCCAACTTTCGTACCACAGATACCACAGTAGGAATAGAATCCCCACCCCAACCACCTTCCTCCCTCTTTCCAATCCGGTTGGGCATGGGGCGATCAACAGCATCATCCATACTGAGTGAGCAGCTCCCGAGGCTGCTCACTCCATAATAAAAAAATCAGTAACGGTAAAACACGCTCCCCCCTCATTAATATAGATGAGATCATCACCATGGACAGTAATGGTTTGATCGCTATTAATGAGAAAATCAGCGAACGATATAGAACGAATAGACACGAAGCAAAGGAGAAAAAAGCGATGAAAAAGCGAAACCATCCCAACGTAACGAAAGCCCTTATTCTACTCCTCATCCTACCGATGATCGTCTTCGCGAACCAGACCGTGCCAAGGGTAGGCGCGGAGGAGACAGAGAAGACGGAACAGACGACGGAAGAAACGAAGAAAGCAAAAGAATCGACGGAGGAATCCACGAAGAAGTCGAAGGAGAAAGACGAAACAAAAGAGAGTGTGACAGAAGAAAGTACCTTCATCGGACCGAGAGAAGCGGGCGAAGTGGAAGAAGAAATAAAACTAAAAGAAGGCGAACGTTTCACTGTTCCAAATGAAGAAGGAATAGAACGACGATCAGAAAAAGTGCAAGCACAACAGAGCAAGAAAAAACAAGCACGAGCACCCCAATCTTTTTCGGGAGACTTGATCGAGCATCATATTTTCGACCTAGCAGACCATAAAGCAACTTATGGAGCAGCAATCGCTCAGGCAAATGATGACTACAATACGGTGCATGGGTTTAATCCGTTGGTGAATGTGCAAGAAGTGACCACATATGCTCAGTTTTTAGCGGCATATCAGACCGAAGCTGTCACAAAAATTATCATGAAAAATGATATTATTTCTCCTGCTAATGTTGGGACGATCTATAAGAGAGAATCTTCGATTGAGATTGATGGCCAAGGTCACACACTTGAATTGAATCGTGGAAACCTTGGAATTGCAGATGCTGATCCGATAAATAAAGCTGTATTTCACATACATGATGTCGTTTGTTCACAAAATGCGAGATCTAATAATGATTACTCTAGTGGTTACCAAGCGTTTATAAATAGCGATGGGTATAATGAGACGAATGTGGCTAGTTCAACCGTAACTCAGAATTGGTATTTCAGAATAGGAAATGTGTCTACCGCTATGCTTGGTCCCGCAAATCAGAATTGTCATATACCGGGTGGTTTTGGAGCATTGGATCAAGCGGAAGTTACGTTTTATGGATTCAATAAAATTCATACAGGAAAAACAATTTTTTCGTGTGGAAGTGTAGTAGTCGAAGAGAATACTGTTTTAAGAACGGGCATCTACTCAACAATTGGATTTGCAAGCGCGCCAGCAAATCGCATTCGCTATGTTCCTCATTTTTGGTACAAGACGATTGATGGAGAATCTACAGGGAAGAGTAGAGAATTTACGCAACAAAAAAATAGTTACGTTTATTTTGCGGCTGGATACGTGTCTTTAACGGGTGGACAACCGTACAGATACAGTCTTACGATTCATGATGAGTTTTCAAAAATAACTGTTGATGATGGTGCTTGGTTTAATGTAGGAACGAACTATGCATTCTATATGGATACGGCAACATTGAAATATACGCCTAAAGAGCAAGAAAAACGGTTTGAAGCAAAAGAAAATGCGAAAGTGAACATACTATCTTATTTGGGTATGACAGGATTACCTGCAATTGTGTCAAAAGATGCCGCAAAAAATAGAAAATATACACTAGATATTGATATGAATAAACCAGAGTACGCGCTATTTTTTGGATTTCGTTCACAATCTGTTTACTTCGAAAATTATCAAAATTTATTCGTCCTAAATGCACCGAAAATTTTTGAGCTCGGACAAGAACCTTTTGCGAGAATAACTAGCTTAAATGATGGGAAACTTCAAGTGCTTAATTCGGATATCAACTTTTATCGATCTACTGGGGGCTTAGGATCTACTTTTGATTATGGAGCACAGGATATAGCTGAGCTTACTGTAAGAGGGAGTGAGTGGAACCCATCAAATGTGACGAATATCACGTCTTCTGACCTAGGGCTTCAAACAAGACTCAATGCTTTTACACCAGTTTTGAGGGCTCGTCTTAACAACATAGGTCAAAAACCTATGGTGAAAATGAATTATATCACGGATGCTCAGTATACCTATGATGCGCGAGTAGTGACAGGGACGACAGTAACAGGGAAATTTGATGATTATGGAATGCCTATCTTCACTGAAACTCCGGCTAATGCTTCTCAGGTTCGGGCGGAATTCACAGATACACGTACCAATGTTCGAGGACCGATCACCTTGACAGGTGGAGGGATCGCATCTTATACCGATACACAATTCCAAATTGCAGGCAAAGAAGTAGAAGCGAGAGCCCAAATGATTGCAAATAGTTTCTGGTCTGACACAGAAAAAACGACAGTATTAGATGTCACCCCACCAGAACCGATCAAGGTCACTGGGAACAAGATTTCCGATGAAGATACAAATTTGAGCGCAACGGTGGAACCGAATGCAAAAGTGTTTATCTCGGTGAATGATGGCACGCCTGTTGCAGCAGGGACAGCCAATGGGGCAGGCGCATGGAGCTATACCATTCCGGGTGGTGGTTATAACGTGGGTGATAAGATTCAGATTTTCTTGGAGGATACGACTGCACCATTGCCAGGGAACTTTAGCCAAACTGGGTTGGAACATACACGTACCACCGATGGTAACCGCAATCCAAAAGATGGCGATGTGACGTATAGAGATGCGACGTTCAAACAAGCAACCATCTATCATGTGAAAAAAGCAAACGAAGTATTGACCTTCCACATCCGTCAAATGGCTGTCACACCAGACGCACCGATCAAAGAGATCGTGACGCCGAAGAATGGCTATGTAACCTTGAAGAATACGAATGATGTGACCTTTGATATACAAGTGAAGAGTGGCGTAGAAAGTACTGGAACACCAGGTGATTCACAAGAAGCACCATTTAAAGACGTTAGTTTATTGATCCCTGATCCAGATACGAACAAGTTCTTGGATTTGAGTACCGTGATTCCATCGAACTATGAATATGCTGGCTATGCGGTGACAGATACTAATGTGAATCACCAATTCGCCTCGGCAAGTACCGGGAATTATCAGTACGACTTCTCCGCCGGCGTCTACGAAAAATGGATCACCATCTTCATCAAGCCCAACCGTGGGGCGAATGACACGGTGGGGCTGTACCATTGGGATTATGAACTAAATAAGTTTGGCCAGATTAAATAGAAGGAATTTTTACGAGATGTTGAATATAGGGATCGCGATAGGCATTGCCTTGGTTTTACTGACCCACAGCTACTTGCTTTTGACGATCAGTCAGAAGAATGCGG
Organism: Enterococcus florum; assembly: GCF_004309355.1. GTDB lineage: Bacteria > Bacillota > Bacilli > Lactobacillales > Enterococcaceae > Enterococcus_A > Enterococcus_A florum. The sequence goes on from NZ_BJCC01000036.1 coordinate 30,084, forward strand.
AGCTGGAGCAGAAGGTGCACAAGCTGGCTCGGCGTTTGGAGCCGAAGCGGCCAGCACCAAGACCTCGACCGGCTGGAAAGTCGGCGGGACAAGAGAGAGAACGAACGAGCAGGGGAAGAAAGCCATGAGATTAGGATATGTATACGGGCCGCACGCGCAGAGACAACAGGAAAAAATCGAATATAGCGGGATCGATGAATGGTTTGTGGATCAGACTGGCGGGCTTTTGGCGCCTGCCAGTGAGTTCACAGCATTGTTGGCCTATGGTCAGCCAGGAGATATGGTGGTAGTAGCTTCGTTAGAGGTACTGTCACGGGATTACCAGCTGTTGCTGCGGGTCGTGGATCAATTAGAGGAGCGGGGGATGGAGCTGGACGTGGTGACTCTTCCGCTTCTTTCGTTGCCGCAGTGGCGGGAGGTCTTCCAATGGTCGGCACACAATGAGCGGATGCTGTACCCTCGTTTGATCCAGTTGAGTCGGGAGAAGCCGACGGACAAGAGGCGGTATTCGCTCTTTAGCAAGGACCCAGAGGCAAAGGGATTGTACCGTGAGATCCTGCGGCTATTGCTGGAGAAGCAGTCGGTACGTCAGATCGCCTATGAAAAAAGAGTGCCAATCGAAACGGTCTATCGGATCAAGCAGGAGCTGGGGAAGGTGCAGCTGGCATTGACGATGCTGGCGTGCTTCTTCTTAGCGATCTTCAGCATCAAGATCGTGGAGCTGTACTTCGATCATCTGCTGCTGCAAGTATTGATCTGTCTGGTGCTGACAGGTGTGATCCTGTGGAATGTGCTGTCGGATAGCCAGCAGGAAGGATAGGGAACTCGAGGACGATTGGCTTTTTGCAGGAGCTTCATAGAAACATACGGGATAAAAAATGAAGGAGCTGGGGTTGGATGAGCAGTATCTTATTTTTGACGAAAAATGTATTGGGAGAACAGGAGTGGCAAGAGCGGCTTTATCGACTGAATCAGGAGGTGTTTTTTTCCTCCAACTTAGTACATAAGATCTTATTCGAGGAGGACGATCTGTCCATTTTGAAGTGCTTTTCCATCGTGATCCTCAGCCATACGATCACCAATGACGAGGCGCAGCGGCTGGTGGCAGCCCTGAAGAACAAACGAGTGGCTGTACTTCGGGTGTGTGACAGTGAAGGATCAGAAGGGGAGCTGCGGCGCTACCAGACGAAGGGCTATAAAGGCATTCTGTGTTTGAAAGGCACACTGTCGGAGCTGCGGGAACGACTGTCGCAGCTGAATCTGGAGCAGCAGCAGACCAAGGTCATTCACTTTCAGACGCGGGAGAAGCAGCGGACGCAGGAGATCGACTACCACCTGAGATTTGAAAAGGGATTGTCCATACTGAGCCCAATGGAACGTCAGCTGCTGAAGGTGCTGCTGAAGCAGGGGCAAAAGACAACGACCAGAGAGGCGCTGTGCCAGCTGCTATGGTCAGAGTGCAGCTCGAAAAATTCGCAGCTGGCTTCCTTGTCCAATATGGTGAGCAACATCCGTACGAAGTTTTTAAGAGCAGGTATCTTGGAGACGATGGTCAACACGGACTGGGGAGCAGGCTACAGCTTGTCTGAGGACTTTTACAAGGAGTACCAAAACAATGAAAAGCTGCAGCGGCTGATTGCACTGCATGCATGATGGAGTAAATGAGACTGGAAATAACTAGGAAATACGAGGGAACGGTATGCAAAGAATCGAACATAGGATAAAGAAGATTGCTGCTTATGGCATGGTCAGTCTGTTCGCAAGCCAGCTCGTAGGAGGCTGGCTTGTCTTGTCAGCAGATCCGGTTTTTGCGGACCCGCAGGAGGAGACACAAGGGACGATCGATGACCTGCAGGCACGACTGATGCAGCTCAACGATGCGATCGCCAATGCGCAAGTGAAGAAGGATGAACTGGAGACGAAGCTGGCGGAGTTAGACAAGGAAAAAGCGGTGCAGGAGTCAGAACTGGCTGAGTTAACAGAAAAACAGGAGAAGCTGAAAAAAGAGATCGCCGCTCGCGTGCGGGCGATCCAGCTGCAGGAGAACAGCGTGCGTTTTTCCCTGCTGCATCTGGTGGAATGGGCCAAGAGTTGGCAGACGGATCAAGCCGTCGGAGCCATCAAAAAGAGTGACGAGGACCATCTGCAGGTTTACGTCGATCTGGTCGCGAAGATCAAGGAAAAAAAAGCAGCTTGTGAGCAAAAACAGACGGAGCTGCAGACGACACGTCAGGAATTGGACGACGTTCTGAAAACACAAGCAGAGAGCAAGGCGGCCTTGGAGCAGGAGTTGACCGACAATCAGGCGCTATTGACCCTGCAGCAGGAGGAACAGCGGCAGCAGGAGTTGGCTCACCAACAGGCCCAAGAGGAGCTGCTGGAGGAGATCGTGCAGGAGGTGCGGACAGTGACGGTCTTGACCTCAGAGGAAGAAGTATCAGACAAAGCTCAGGCGATCATCCAGTCAGCGAAGAATTACCTTGGCGTGCCTTATGTCTGGGGCGGGACTTCGCCAGCGGGCTTTGACTGCAGCGGACTGGTTCAATGGGTCTATGCAGAGAACGGGGTTTCTTTGCCGCGGGTCAGTCAGGCTCAGCAAGGGGCCGCAGAGTCGATCCCGATCAGTGAGCTGCGTCCAGGTGATTTGGTCTTTTGGGGGAATCCGGCGCATCATGTCGGCATCTACATCGGCAGCGGCTACTATATTCATGCGCCACAGCCTGGCGAAGTCGTGAAGGTGACCCACAGCAGCTATTACCCTTTCAGCAGTGCAGGTCGAGTGCTTCGCTCGGAATGAGCCATGCTGCGGAAAAGAAGAGGTATGTGATTAAGAAAAAGCGACAGAGTGAAGCAGGAATCAATCGAAACAACGTAGGAGGACGACAGGATGCAAGGCTATCTGATCAAGAAAATGCTGAAAGAAGGGGGACAAAATATTCGCAAGGGCCCGTTCCTGTCTCTGGCAAGTGTCAGTGTGGTGCTGATCATGATGCTGATCTTCAGTCTGCTGCTGATTCTGATGATGAATGTCCAAGATTTTTCACGGCAGGCACAGGAAAATCTGATGATCAACGTCTTCGTCGAGTACAACACGGATCAGGAGGGCTTGACGGTCTTAAAATCCCAGCTGATGGATACCCCAAACGTCCAGCAGGTGACCTTTGTTTCGAAGGATGAGAGTATCCAGCAGATGATCCAACAATACGGCGAAGCATTTGAACTGCTGGAAGGAGATTCGAATCCGCTGTACGACAAGTTTGAGGTCACGGTGGAGGATGAACAGCAGATCAAGCTGACGACCCAAGCGATCGCTGAGCTGTACGGGGTGCAGCAGGCCAATTATGGCAATGAGCTGGCGGACAATTTGCTGCAGCTGGTGCGCTCGGTCAGAAAGCTGGGGACAGTCGTGTTGGCAGCCTCTTCGGTGTTCACACTGCTGATCCTGCTGCTTACCTTGGTCATGAGTATGAAGTCGCGGCAGGAGGAGATCCAGACACGGGCCTTACTGGGAGCGACCCGCAGCTACATCGGCCTGCCGTTTGTCCTACAGGCGATGGTCTTGACAGTGACTGGCGGTGTGCTGGCGGTGCTTTTGACAGCAGGCAGCTACGGGTGGCTCCTGTCTCGACAACCTAAAGCCTTGACCTTTTTTGGCTATCATTGTCTGCCGCTTTCCCAGTTGATACTGGGGTTGGTCGGCAGTGTGCTGGCAGGGGCGCTGCTGATAGGGGGACTCAGTGCCTGTATCGCGGTAAAAATAAGTATTCGTTATCCAAAGTAAATGAGGAGAAGCCATGATTTTTTTAAGAAATGTGAGCAAGCTGGGGACAGAGGGGCGCAAAGGCAAAAAAAGGCGTCCACCTTTGATTTTGAACCAACTAAATGTACATATTCGTACTGGAGAATTCGTTTACGTCGTAGGGCCTTCCGGGGCAGGAAAGTCCACTCTTTTGCAGCTTTTGTATAAGGAGATCAATCCAGACAGCGGCGAGCTGAGGGTAAATGGGCGGAATCTACGAAAAATGAAGCGCAGGGAAATTCCTTATCTGCGGCGGGAGATCGGAGTGGTCTTCCAGGATTTTCGTCTGCTGCCGCAGACCAATATAGCAGACAATATTACCTACGCACTAGATATTGTGAATACACCGCCGGAGTTGATTCCGCGGCGGGTGGATCAGGTCTTGAAGGTAGTAGGTCTAAGTCATAAGAAGTCAGCGGTACAGCTGTCTGGTGGGGAAGCACAGCGAGTCGCTATTGCCAGAGCAGTGGTCAATCAGCCGCGCATCTTACTGGCCGATGAACCGACAGGCGACCTTGATCCGCAAAATGCCCGCAACGTGATCCATCTGTTGGAGCGGTTGAACCAGCGGGGAGTCACGGTGCTGATGACGACACATAATTTGGGGTTGGTCCGCCAATTCCCTCATCGCGTGATCCATCTGGACCAAGGACAGATCGTCCAGGATGTTCGGATGGCACCAAGCAGACAATGAGAAGAAAGCTGAGGAAGACAGATGGCAGCAAAAAGAGATGGCCGATTTTTTACTAGAAACATCATGAGAGAGATTGACAAGCTTCCCAATGAACTGATGTCTGATGAACTGGATGATGATGCCTATGAGCAGCTGGCGAAAAAAGAGAAGCAGCTGACCCTTCTAAGGCGTCAAATGAATGAGATTCGTGAGGCTGGTGAACAGGAGAAAGAAAAGTACAAGGGTCAGCTGGAGGAGCTGCAGGCAGAAAGAGATCATTTGACGATGCGGCTGGACAGCATGACCCTTACAATCGAATACAACAAGAAGCTGGAGGCCAAGCTTCAGGCAGCAGAAGACGAGCGACTGGAACTGTTGGAAACGCTAAAAAAGCAACAGTCTTCGGCTGAACGGACTGCAGAACAACTGCTGAACGAACGTCAGAAGACCAAAGAGGTCGAAGCTGGCTATCGAAAAGAAGTGGCTAAGCTGCAGGAACAGCTGATGGAACAAAGTGCCCTGCTGCTGGATTACGAAGAACAAAAGGCCATGGCTCAGCGATACAAGGCAGAGACTCAGGCTTTCGAAGAAAAAGAGCAGCAGGTACTGGGAGAGGTCAAGGCAGAGACCGAAGCTGCGATCAATGAACTGGAGGAAATGACCCGTACATTGAAGGGGCAGCTGACCGAGTATCCATCGCAGCAGGAATTGCGCAGGCTACGGCTGGAAAAGGCCGAACTGGAACAGCAGGCAGCCGAGAATCAAGCATTGCTGACCGAGATCGACACTTGGAGGACCCAAGCAGAGCAGCTGAAACAGCAGCTGGCAGATATGCCTACTCAGGAGCAGCAACAACAGTGGCTGGAGGAGAAGGCTTGGCTGCAGGATCAGCTGGACAATCATCCGGCGATCGAGGAAGCCCAGCAGCTGCAGGCCGAGCTTCATACCCTCCAGGAACGTTTGGCGGCAGTCCCGTCTCTTGAAGAGTGGCAGGCGCTCTGTCAAGAAAAGGAAAAGCTGACCGCTCAACTCGCAGAATCCCCCTCTTTGGCAGAACAGCAGGAAAAAGAAAGCCAGTTGACGCAGTGGAAAGAGCTGACAAGCAAACTGGAACAACAAATCCAGACCTTGCAGCAGGAGCTGAGTGATACAAAAGCAGAGCTGAACGAACAAACGCATAGACAAGAAGTTCAACAGCTGACGCAGACACACGTACGTCTAAGGGAATTGGAGCAGGAAAATCAAGCCTTGAATCGGCAAATCCTGCAGTCGAAAGAAGCAATCGGCGAAACACTGCTGTTGGCCAAACGAGAAGCCAAAGAGATCGTCAAAGAAGCTTGGCAAGAAGCCCAAGATATTTTTGCAGCAGCAGAGCAGGAGCTGACAAAAATCAGCGACCGCACCCAATCGATCATGAGTGAAGTAGAAGTCCAGAATCAGAATTTGACGCAAGCATACGGGGATTGGCAAGCAACAGTCCAGCATGCAGCGGCTTGCTTGGTCGAAAGAAAGTGCGCAGAACAAGCAACAGTCCGCACAACAGTGAATCAATAAGGAAAGGAAGTTTTACGGATGCAAATAGTAATTATTACCAAGAATGTTCTTGCAGAACAGCAGTTGGAGCTGCAATTACAGCGTTTGAATCATGAGGTATACGTGACCAGTCGTTTGTTGAGTGCCCACCAGCCTCAGTCTTTTCTAGAACAAATCATCGACCATTTTCAGATCATCGTGCTGAGTGAATCCTTTTCAGATACCGAAGTCAATTGGATCGTGCAGTTGTTTAATCCGCAGAAGCACACAGTATTTCGCAAGGGGGACAAACCGCTCAAAAAGGCCGATGAGGAATATTGGCGAGAGCAAGGTATCCAGGGGTGGATCCAGGATTATGTCGGCTTTGAGCCGTTGAGAGAGCTGATTGATCAGGTGAATCAGCGATTTACCTTTTCGCCTTCGACTGTCGAAAGCGGCGCAAATTTCAAGGAATCACCACTGGAGATTAGACGAAATGCGCATGCCTTGAAGGAATGTCATTTCAAATACAATGAACGGAAAATCATCAATGCCTTGATGGAAGGGGAGGGACGTTTTTATTCTCGGGAAGACATGTGTCGCATCTTATGGGAAAATGAACCAAATTCGTCTAAGATGGCTCAGCTGTCTTTGCTGATTCGCAAGACAAAACAGCGGTTCCTGGAAATCGGTATTCGTGAAGAGATCATTCAGACTACATGGGGGAAAGGGTACCGACTGACGGATGCGTTTTATGAGTATTTTCCCTTTTGCGAAGCCAAGGAGACAGAAAGTGTAGAGCTGCGTCAATAAATAGGGGCACAGACTGAGCCAGCTGAGAGGGTTCAGTCTTGTTTTTTGAAAAAAGGAGAAGGCATGAAAAAAATAGTAACAGGATTAATGACAGTTGTGTTTTTGTTTTGTGGGTGGACTGTCCCAGGGCATGCGAAGGAAGAACTTGCTTGCCTAAAGACCCCCATCATTCGGGCAAGTGATTATGGAGTTGGTGTCGGAAAAAGTTGGCCGAGGCCCGTTTTGGCTCCGTATTTCAACATGGGGACGTATGTGCGAAAAGAGGGGTATCACTACAAAGGAGCACCAAATCTGGTTGCTTTTGCTGAAGACACAGGCTTTGACTATTTTAATCTTGGATTCATTCAAGGTGTCTTTACGGAGAGTGACCGGATTCATTGGGGCTGGGCTGGCTATGGGGAGCTGTCAGAGGGCAGCACAGATCCGCAGTATCTAGGCATCAAGCGGACACTTAAGGAATTTCGAGAGAGCGGTCGGGATTTCACAGTGTCCTTTGGCGGTGCAAAACCGACTGCCTTTTGGCAAATGACTGAAGACGTAGATGTTTTAGTGAACACCTACCGTGAGATCATCCAAGGCTATGGTCTGACACGGATCGACCTAGATATCGAAGGTACTGGGACTGGTTATGCAAAGAATAAGGTCAATGCCAAAGCCATCAAGCGGATTCAAGAAGAGACGGGGGTGCAGGTCACGCTGACGCTTCCAGTCATGCCTCAGGGACTGATTAAAGCAGGTCAGGATGATCTTCGAGCTTATTTGGAAGAAGGCGTCCAACTAGAGCTGATCAACATTATGACGATGTGCTATGGAGGTGGAGTGACAGACTATGTGCAGGCGTCGAAGGAGGCAGTCGAAAATACCAAAGAACAGGTCAAGCATTTTTTCCACACGTATCAAGGAATCACTCTGACTGAGGAACAAGCGTATCAGAAAATCGGCTCGACTCCTTTGATCGGTGCTCGTGCTGGTCATCCCACGTTTACACAGGAACAAATGAAAGAGCTGGTGGCTCATGCACGAGAGAAAAAGATTGGTCAGCTAGCATTTTGGTCGGTCGGACGAGATGCACAGATCGAAAATCAGGATGGAATGATCGAACCACTGTACAGCTACAGCCCAATCGCAAATGGATTCTTGCGCAGTGAACCGGTGACGGTCCGTTTTGAAACGGCTGGCGGAAGTAGAATTACAGATCAAACAATTGAAAAAGGCGAAAAATTAAGCAGGCCTGCCGATCCTGTGAAGGACGGCTTTACCTTCCAAGGCTGGTACAAAGATGCAGCACACACCGAGGCATGGGATTTCAGTCAGCCTGTGATGAGCGACTTGATTCTTTACGGAAAATGGGAAGCCAAGACCCCTCCACAGCAAACTAAAAAAGGCAAAACAGACAAACGAACGAATAATTTTCAGATTGGGAATCTTGAAGCTGAGCTGGTCGAAGCCTTCGAATCTGAGAAAGGGATCGAGTTAAACAGTCCTGTGAAAAAGGAAGTGGCGGTAAAAAATACTGGCAGTATCCCTCAATTTGTCCGAGTAATGATTCATCCTGAAATCGTTCAAGCGGATGGAACGATTCTGCCTTCTAAGATCGGCAAGGTGATTCATTTAGACATTTCCAACGAGTGGCAAGCTGGTGGTGACGGGTTCTACTATTATAAAGGCAGGCTGGAATCAAAGGATACAACACCGAATCTGTTCACAACGGTCCGCTTAGATAGCGGCTTATCTGCAGAGTACAAGGATGCTGCACTAGAATTGCAGCTGAAAGTTGAAGCAGCGGGGACGACAACCGACAGTTATCGGGATACCTGGTGGCGTGGAGAGAATCCAACGACTGGGGAATTAGGTGGAATCAATCAGGTGTTAAGTGGTTTGCAATAATAACATCCGTTGTTGAATGGAGTCGAGAAAGAACGCATGTACTCACGCCTCACAAGACCAGCGATGACCTCGAAAAGACGATCATCGCTGGACGATTTTATGGACAGCTCTAGCCGACGTTCATGGCTTTACGTTTATCTAGTTTGTGACCGCCACTTCAATCAAGCTGCCTGCTTTCAATCGAGGGAGTTCCTTTCTATCCAGCAGCACGGTTCCAGGGAGGATGTCTGCTGCTGGGTCGTCGCCAAATTGAAGGCAGATATGCCCTAGATTTTTAAAGTTTTCAAACGCGACACTTCCGACCTTTAAGATGGAATACGCTTCTTGGTCAAACATAAAGGTAGCTCCAGCTTTGAAGGCTTCAAGCGCTGGTTCTTGGATAAACCTGTGAAGCACACAAATATCCTTCAACTCTTCAGGGGCATCTTCATTAAACAAAACCAGTAAAGGGTAGTCTTCAAAATAGGCAGATTCTCCAATGTGTGTGACGATTGATTTTGTCATACGGCTCCTCCTTATTACCCTTTAAATATTTCGATGGCTCGTTTTACATCTTTTTTCATTGCTTCAGAAGCAAGGACAGCAATTTGGTCAAAGAAGGCTGGCTGCTCCGCATCCAATGTTTGTATATAGTCTCGAACGGCTTCTCCTCCGGCACGACTCATGTAGGTGAAATAGTTAATTTTGCAGATGCCATTCTGGATAGCGATTTTGTAATTCTCTTCCGAGACACCAGAACCGCCATGCATCACGAAAGGAATATCGACTTTTTTCTTGATCGCCGTGATCCGGTCCAAATCCAGGACGGGTTCTTTTACATATACCCCGTGGCACGTACCAAAGGCGATTGCCAGACAATCGACACCTGTAGCAGCAACGAAGGCTTTTGCTGAGTCTGGGTCGGTATAGATATCATCTAAATTCTCATAATCGTCAACCGAATCCGCGACACTTCCTTCCCCATTGCCGATTGCGGAGGTGAAGATATGTCCTAACTCGGCTTCCACCGTCACATCAGCTGCATGGGCAATCTTCACGATTTCACTCGTCTCTTTTAAGTTGGTTTCATAGTCTTTACTGGACGCATCATACATCACCGAAGTAAAGCCTTGACGAATGGCCTTGACGCACATCTCGTACGAAGCACCGTGGTCCAAATGTACAGCCACGGGAACTGTCGCTCTTTTCGCGTAATCGATCATGATCGGACCGATTTCTTCAATAGAAATCAAGTCATTGTGAACCTCCGCATGCTGCAAAATAACGGGCGCACCGACTTCTTCTGCAGCCGTAATCACTGCTTGAACGGCCTCTAAATTTGGAGTGTTGAAGGCACCAACTCCGTATTTTTTTTCACGAGCATCTTCCAAAATTTCCTTCATCGTCACTAACATGATTTTTCCTCCTCAATGCGTATTCCAAAATGATCGAATAAAATCTTTTCTGCGTCACTGTTCCAGCAATCTCGATGGTTTTTGCAAGCGACTGCCAGCTTCTTGAACAGCTCATTGGATGCTCCCAACTCTTCAAAATCGGCGATCGCTGTCAATGGAAGATCGATGTGGGTGTAAATCAATTTTTTTCCACCTGGTATTTTTGGCAGGTTGAGGGTGGTCTCTGCAGCGGCATTTAATCCGCCAATATGTGTGATCATCACAGTTGGACTTAAGATTCCCTGCGAGGACAAACGAATGGCCTCCAGCATATCTTCCATCACACTGCCGCTGTAGCCGACCAAATGTGTCCGTTTGTAATGAATATCGTACATGTTGATCACTGCACTTAGTTCTTTGTCCATCGGACCGGCAAAAAAGTTCAAGCAGCCGTCCTCTCCAAGAAGATGTGCCGCTTCCTCAATCAGGGGCTGGATCGGAGCGTAAACAAAAATATCATCATAGCCTTGTCCTTTGGTCAGAGCCAATAACGCCGCTTCTGATTCTTGAGGATCCTTCCAGTCATTTGGATTGTGATAAATTAATTCCACGCCTGCTTTCTGGGCTTCCTCTATCGGCAAAACCTTTTGCGCACGCTGAAGGCGATCCGTTGACGTATCCACAGCAACTACCATTTTGGCGCCATTTTCCATATGCACAGCATAATCAATAGCTTCTAGCCCCATTGGCCCCCCAGCGCCGAGAATCACCAGTCTGCCGTCTTTTTTCACACCCATGTCATGCTCATGACTCGCGTTGCTGGTATGATAGTTGCGTTTGAAGCCGGCAATCACACAAGCGACAGGTTCAGTCAAGGAAGCATCAAAGAAACTCTCACCCTCATACGTCAACAAACAATCTAATTCCATCACCTCTGGCGGAACGATCGCATACATGGTTTCCCCGCCGAAAAACTCATAGGAATAACCCGGGGTAGCATTGCTGCCTTTATAATTTAGGGCCGGCTGGATCGTGAATTTCTGGCCCTTTTTGTATTTGTGCTGCCATTTTTTACCGATCTCAACGATCACTCCGGCGATTTCGTGCCCCACGATAACAGGATGCTCTTCCAAGTTTTTTGGAGCCCGTGTGTGATTGGCTCCTTGTTGTGCCAACTTATACGTCGACATGCAGATGCTGTCTGTCAAAACCTTGATTAAAAGCTCGTCGTCTTTTAAATCAGGCAATTCGAATTCGTCCAATCGAAGATCCTTTGTCCCATGCAATCGAACTGCTTTTGTCATTACTCCCATTGTATTCACCTCTTTGTGTTTTTGAAACGCTTACTCCTTTTATGCACCTTCACAATAGGATTTGGCTGAACGAATGTCAATGGATCGAAATAGAATGGAACATAAATTCTATTTTTAATTCGAATATTTGGCAATGATGGAAATTATGTTCTATTTTCCATAAATGATTGACGTTTGTTCGTATAGCGGTTTTAATTGTCAGTATGAAGCGCTTACAAAAATATGCAGAACAGTTACTTTGAAAGGAGAGGTCAGATGTCATTAATGGTTAGCGGTGCACTCATTTTTTTTATTGTCAACGGGTTGTTGTCCTATCTTCAAATGAACGATTTAAGGCATTCGATACAGTCGATGAAAAAAAGACAGGAGACGTGTGTGGTGACGATCGGCAAGGCGAAATCCGGCTACAGTTTTAAGAAAGGAGCGATTATCATCGTCGCTCTCTCGGAACAAAATCGTGTCCTCGACTTTCACGAATTAGTAGGCAGGACCGTTTTTTCAAGAACGAAGCAAGTCAGTCAATTGGTCGGATGCTCCATTCAAGAGGTACATGAATATTTATCGAATGCAAAGGATTTTAGAAAGAAAGCATTTGAAGATGCGTTGAAAAACGCAAACAGAGCACTTATCTAAGGAGGAAAAAAGATGGATTTTTTGATTAAACTAGCGGAAGGATTCACCGGGGTATTTAACGCTGGCGGAGAAAATTTGATCGGGTTAGTGACGGGAATCTTGCCCAATTTGTTGGTTTTATTGACTTTTATTAATTCTTTGGTCGTACTGATCGGAGAAGAAAGAGTCGCGCGCTTTTCTCAAAAGCTCACGAAGTATACGATCTTCCGAACGACATTGCTTCCGTTTTGCTCGTTGTTCTTCTTATCAAACCCGATGGGATTCACCATGGGACGATTTTTAAAAGAAGAACAAAAACCTGCATTTATTGATACGGTTGGGACGATTGCCCATCCGATGACGGGGATCTTTCCTCACGGCAACCCGGGGGAATTGTTCGTATGGATCGGGATCTCGTCAGGAATCACAACGTTAGGCTTATCGACTTCGCCGTTGGCTGTTCGCTATTTGATCGCTGGGTTTATTGTGTGTTTCATTCGGGGAACGATTACTGAGATGTTCACGAAGCGCTTGATGAAAAGCAGTGATGCCAAGGAGGTAGCAAGATGAGAAAAGTTGTAACGATCAAACATGGATCAAAAGGCTGGGGCGGACCGTTAAGTGTTTTTGAAACCCCTACACAAAAATATGTTGTTTCGATCACTGGTGGAGGGATCCATCCGATTGCTCAGAAAATCGCCGATCTGCTGGAGGTGCCGACCAAGGATGGGTTTAAAGAAAAAATCGAACCTGAAGAGATGATTATCGTCGTGGTTGATTGTGGCGGGACGTTGAGATGCGGCGTGTATCCAAAAATGGGAGTCAAAACGATCGATGTCCATGCGATTTCGCCTTCGGGTCCTTTGAGCAAATTTATGACGGAGGATATTTTTGTTTCTGGTCCTTCTTTGGAAGACATCACCTTAGCGACCGAGACAGAGGAAGACGCAGAAACACCCATCATCGCACCGACCGTGGATAAAGAAGAATCAGAAGCCACAGAAAAAATCGAACCAGCACCCCAAAAGAAAAACCTGATGGGGTATGTCGCAGCCTTAGGAAAAGCGATCGGAAAAGTAGTGAATGTGTTTTATCAAGGCGGCAGAGAATCCATCGATATCGTGATTAAAAACATTCTGCCTTTTATGACCTTTGTGAGTATCATGGTGGGGATCATTAATTATTCTGGGATCGGCGATGTGATTGCCAATGCAGTAAAACCATTAGCAGGAAGCTTGCCGGGATTGCTTGCTTTGTCTGTGATTTGCGCGATTCCATTCCTGTCTCCCATTTTAGGACCGGGAGCGGTAATTGCCCAGGTGGTCGGTGTGCTGGTGGGTGTTGAGATCGGCAAGGGAACGATTCCGACAGCCTATGCCTTGCCTGCACTTTTTGCGATCAACTCGCAGGTGGTTTGTGATTTCATCCCAGTTGGGCTGACCTTGTGCGAAGCGACGCCAGAGACGGTGGAGATCGGTACGCCGGCAGTGCTCTTCACCCGCTTGATCACTGGACCGATCGCAGTGGTGGTGGCTTGGCTGCTGAGCTTCGGATTGTATTAAAGGCTTTCATCTTTTGGTGGAACTTTTGTTATACTAAGTTGAAGACTTTAGAATCGGCTTTCTATGGATTGAGAGGTGCTGGGAAAATTGAGTTTTGATGATGTGGATTTTTTAGTGAAATTATCAAGGATGTACTACGATGAAGAACGACCGCAAAAGGAAATTGCCGATTATTTCAATATCAGTCGTTCTCAAGTTTCAAAGTATTTGTCCAAAGCGAAAAGGCTCGGAATCGTTGAAACGATCATTCATGATAATACGGCCAATCGGTATGTCGATCTGGAATCGGAAATTCAGAAATTGTTCGGATTGGATCATGTGGTCTTATGCTCGACTGTTGATGCAGCAAATCAAAAAAATCAGTTGGCTCAAGCAGCACGAGACTATTTCTTAAGAATTTTAAAGCCAAACAGCATTATCGCCGTCTCGGCCGGAACGACTGTCCACCTGATGGCTTCGAGCTATCCCTACACGAGTCCGATGGAAAGTCTCACGTTTGTTCCTTTGTCTGGCGGACTCGGCAAAACCCATCAAGACATCCAGGCCAATGTCGTCTGCGAATTATTCAGTCAGCATAGCGGGGGGCATTTTTTGCAGCTGCATGCACCAATCATTGTGGATTCAAGCTTTACGAAAAGTATTTTACTGAAAGAAACGTTTGTGGATTCTATTTTTAGTGTGTGTAAAAAAGCGGATATTTGTCTGTTGGGCATTGGCAATGCTCCGATCTATGAAGAAATGCGCGCGACTTATTTAGCCAATAGCGAAGTGACCAATGTCGACCGAGAGATCGTGGTAGGCGATGTCTCCTATAATTTTATTGATAAAAATGGAGAAATTGTGGATTGTGCTTGGAACAATCAAGTGATTGCCTTGAATTTATCTGATTTGAAGGGCATTCCTATTCGTTTAGGGATCGCTGGGGGACCTGAAAAGGTCAGTGCCATTGCAGCTGCCATTCAAGGAAAGATCGTCAATTCGTTAGTAACCGATGTTAATACAGCTCAAAAATTATTGAAGTATAAACAATTGAAGTAATCTTTAGCCAGACAGGCAGTGTCAGCGATTCATAGACACTGCCTGTCTGGTTACATCGTTCCTTTATCAAATCAACCAAGTCGTTTTACTTGAAGAATTTAAAAACTGGCGGTATTCTTTTCCTGTTGGATTTTTGGGATATGGCCAAACTGGTAAGGCGCCTGACTCTGAATCAGGTAAGTGCAGGTTCGAGCCCTGCTATCCCAATTTTACAAGATCAAGAAAAGAACTTTCATCAATAGACGAGTAAAAAGGATTGAAAACAATCAATCTTTTTTGTCCTGTTTATCCATAGGTAAACACGCCTTTTATAATACGCATTTAGGACAAATTGATCCGAAAATAAGAGCGTTCCAGAAGTGAGTCAGCTTTCTGGAACGCTCTTTTCGTAGGTTTTAATAAACTAAAGGACACATGCCTAGCTTCTCAATCCGCGGCCTTTTTCGATCAATCGCCAGCAAACGATGTAAAGCACAGAGATGAACAGGATCAGAATCAGCATCGAAAAGACGATCGGCACATCCATCAAGCCTAAGAATCCGTAGCGGAACCCGGAGATCATATACACGATCGGATTGATCTTAGATACAGCCTGCCAGATCGGCGGCAGCATGGAGATCGCGTAAAACACACCGCCTAAATAAGTTAACGGCTGTAAAACAAAGGTTGGAACGATCGACACATCATCAAAGGATTGGGCGAAGATTCCATTTAACAATCCTGCCAAAGAAAATAAGATAGCCGTCATCAATAGTGTTACGACAACAATAAACCATGAGTACACATGAAGCGGGACGAAGAACAGTGAGATGATCGTTACCAAAGTACCGACTAACACACTTCTGCCCAGTCCGCCGATCACAAAGCCCCAAATGATCACATGGGTCGGAACAGGTGCGACTAACAGCTCTTCAATGTTTTTCTGGAATTTCTGAGAGAAAAAGGAAGAAGACACATTTGAATACGAGCTGGTGATTGCCGACATCATGATTAGACCGGGAACGATAAATTCCATGTAGGAAAAGCCGGCCATTTCACCGATTCTTCCACCGATCAGGTTCCCAAAAATGATGAAATACAAGGACGTAGTGATCACCGGCGGCACAAGAGTTTGTACCCAAATGCGCAGGTAACGATTGGTCTCCTTTACCGCCAGACTTTTTAGTGCAGTGAAATATAGATTAAACATGTTGGGCCTCCGCTTGACGTTTTTCTTCTGTGATTTTTAAGAACAGCTCTTCCAAACGATTGGATTTATTGCGCATCGACAGTACCTTGATGCCTTGGTTGGATAGCTGCTCAAAGAGTTCATTGACCCCTTGGTTTCGTTCGACCTCGACGGCGAGGGTTTGTTCATCCTCAAACTGCGTGTTGTAGCCGATGATTTCCGGACGCTGCTCATAGGGAGCCAAATCAAAAATAAACGTCTCAAATTGCAGCTTGGCTAAGAGGCTCTTCATGCTGGTGTTTTCAATCAGTTCGCCGGACTGGATAATTCCAATGTTGCGGCACAGCATTTCAGCTTCTTCCAGATAATGGGTTGTCAGAATGATCGTCGTTCCACTGGCATTCAGCTCCCGCAGAAAATCCCACATCTCACGACGCAATTCAATATCGACTCCCGCCGTTGGTTCGTCCAAAATCAATAAACGCGGTTCGTGCATCAAGGCACGGGCGATCATCAATCTGCGTTTCATTCCGCCAGAAAGCATTCGGGCACGGACATTGCGCTTTTCCCACAAATCGGATTGCTTCAAGTATTTTTCGCTGCGCACCAAAGCTTCCTTGCGGGATACGCCGTAATAGCCGGCTTGGTTGACCACGATTTGCTGGACGGTTTCAAAGGGATTGAAATTAAACTCCTGAGGAACCAACCCAATTTGCTGCTTGGCGATCACCAATTCCTTCTCGATATCGTAGCCAAAGACTTTTACACTGCCGGAGGTTTTGTTCACTAAAGAAGTGATAATGCCGATAGTGGTGGATTTTCCGGCACCGTTTGGACCTAAAAGGGCATAAAAATCCCCTTCCTCCACCGTCAAGTTGATGCCTCGCAGTGCCTCTACTCCAGAGGCGTATTTCTTTTTTAATTCGTTGATCTCAAGTGCATAGGTCATGTACAACTTTTCTCCTTATCTACTGTAGATGTGATTCCTTATTTTATCATTTATTCTAAGGTTCTCAAGCCAAAATGCCTATGTTTTTCCAGTTTTTTTGTGGAGGAATCGTGGTAGATAAAAGAGTTTGTTATAACTGCGGCTGCAGAAAATGGTATAGTGTAAAAGTACGACATTATTCAGACCTAAGAGGAGCAAATTATTTAGATGAAAAATATCAAACTAACGATCGAATACGATGGAAAACGCTATTTGGGCTGGCAGCGGCTAGGAAATTCCGAAAAAACCATTCAAGGGAAGATCGAGCAAATCATCACACAAATGACGGGTGAAAAAATCGAGATCGTCGGATCAGGCAGAACGGATGGCGGTACGCATGCCAAAGGCCAGGTCGCCAATTTCAAAACAAACAGTCCACTGAGCACACAGGAAATGATTGAATTTTTCAATCGCTATCTGCCAAAGGATATCGTTGTCAAAAAAGCAGAGGAGGTCTCCGAAAGATTCCATGCACGTTACAATGCTGTTGGCAAGCGCTACAGCTATCATGTTTGGAACAATCCCATCCCGTCGGCTTTTGAGCGACAATACAGCTTTCACCACCCGCAGCAGTTGGATCTGGACAAAATGAACCAGGCCTGTCAGAAATTGATCGGCACCCATGATTTTATTGGCTTTTCAGCATTGAAGAAGACGAAGAAATCGACGGTTCGCACCATCAATGAACTAACGATTCATCAAGAAGGCAGTTTGCTGCAGTTTACCTTTGTTGGAGATGGCTTCTTGCACAAGATGGTTCGAATCATCGTGGGAACTCTTCTGGAGATTGGTGCCGGCCGATTGGCTCCTACGGCTATCGACGATGTCTTTAACCACAAGCTTAGAGAGCATGCGGGGGAAACAGCGCCGGCACACGGGCTGTTTTTGGAAGAAGTTTTTTATAAATCACAAAAATAACCCCGCTGTTTTGAGTCCCGTATAGAAGAATCAGATCGTCTGGAAAGAACGCCTTTTAAATTTATTTTGACGAAGAGACTATGTTAAAATAATAGGGAGGGGTTCTTCTTTTTTTAGTTGAGCAAGTTATTAAAACAAAGCAGTCCATGCTGTTAATGAAAGTGAAAATTTGAACAAGAGAGGTGTAGCGATTGAAGAATCAACGAATAGGAATCACTGAAACGGTTCTAAGAGATGCGCATCAAAGCTTGATGGCGACACGGATGTCGATCGAGGACATGCTGCCGATCTTGCCTGTGATGGATGAGGTCGGTTTTGAGTCGATCGAGTGCTGGGGAGGCGCAACCTTCGATGCCTGTATTCGTTTTTTAAAGGAAGATCCGTGGCAGCGATTGCGGACGATGAAGGAGAAAATGCCGAAGACACCTCTGCAGATGCTGCTAAGAGGGCAAAATTTGCTAGGGTACCGCCATTATGCTGATGATGTGGTCACGACCTTTGTAGAAAAATCTGCGGAAAACGGCATCGATATTTTTCGAATCTTCGATGCATTGAATGATCCAAGAAATGTCCAGACCTCCTTGAAGGCAGTCAAAGCCTGCGGAAAAGAAGCACAGCTGGTTTTGGCCTATACCATCAGTGAAGTGCATACGATCGATTACTTTGTTGCATTAGCTGAAGAATTTGAGGCCATGGGAGCAGATTCAATCTGTGTCAAAGACATGGCGGGGATTTTGACGCCTGCAAAGGGCTTTGAGCTGGTCAGTCGTTTGAAAGAGACCGTCTCGGTACCAATCATTGTACACACGCATTGCACCAGCGGAGTCGCGGCGATGACGTACCAAGCGGTTGTTTACGCAGGGGCAGATCGGATCGACACAGCGATCTCTCCTCTTAGTGAAGGAACAAGCCAGCCGGCAACGGAGTCTTTAGCCATTTCGTTTGAAGAAAGCGGCTATAGCAGCGGACTAAATTTTGAAAAGCTTTCTTTAGTGGCCGATCATTTTCGCAAGGTGAAGGATCGGTATTTAGTAAACGGAGTGTTGGACCCTAAGATGCTGATCCCAGATCCGAGGACGTTGATTTATCAGGTGCCTGGAGGCATGTTGTCCAATATGTACGCGCAACTGAAGCAGGCCAATGCTCTGGATAAATACGAGGAAGTCTTGAAAGAAGTTCCGCGAGTGCGTGCCGATTTGGGGTTTCCGCCATTGGTTACCCCATTAAGTCAGATGGTCGGCACCCAAGCAGCCATGAATTGTTTGACCAACGAGCGGTACAAGATGGTTTCAAATGAGATCAAGGCTTATTTGTCTGGTGAATACGGGAAGTCGCCGGTACCGATCAAGGAGACGTTTCGCAAACAACTTATTGGCGATGCGCCTGTGATCACAGACAGGCCTGCCAATCATTTAAAACCAGAATTCCAAGAGCTGCGGCGAGAAATCGGGGGATTGGCTAAGACGGATGAGGATGTACTAACGTATGCATTGTTCCCTCAGGTGGGGAAAAGCTTTTTGCAAGAAAGAGCTTCTCCTGCGACCACGTCTGAAGAAGTCATAAAAGTAACTGGATATCTATAAGGAGGCAGCAAAGTGCATTATTCAATGGGTGAAGTTCTTAAATTGACTCTTTTTTCAATGGGAGTCGTCTTTCTTGTGTTAGTAGGACTGATGTTTTTAATGATGATCAATGCCAAAATCTTTGGCAAGACTGTCGAAAGCACTGAAGGAAAAGAAAAAAGAAGTGATCCGCCCGCTCCTATGACAACACAGGAGCTGGTAGAAGGTGATCCTTTAGCAAAAGTGGCAGTCATCACTGCTTTGGCAGTGGCGAGTGAAGAGAAATCCGGCAGCAAATTTCAAGTAGCAGAAGTCAAAAGAATGAAGTAAGTGAGGATGGACGATGAAAAACTATGAAGTAACAGTCAATGGGCAAGTCTACCAGGTTTCGTTGAGGGAGCTTTCTGAAGATGAACCGATCAAGCAGGTACAAAAACCGCAGAATGTTCCTGAACCTTCTTCCGAGAAATTATCGGTATCTGCACCCATGGCAGGAACGATCTTATCTATCAAGGTGAAAATCGGTGATCGAGTCAAATCTGGAGACACACTGTGCATCTTAGAAGCGATGAAGATGGAGACCCCTGTATTGGCGCCTCAGGATGGTACCGTGTCGGCAATCGAGGTCTCAGAGAACCAAAGCGTAGAATCCAGCCAGCGTTTGATGACGATATAGGAGGGATGATATGACTGAGATCATAAAGCAGATGGTCGATACCTCAGGCTTGGCAAATTTGAGCTTCAGCAATTTATTCATGATTTTTTTAGCCTGTGTATTTCTTTATCTGGGAATCAAAAAGCAATATGAGCCGTATCTAATGATACCGATTTCGTTTGGTATCCTGTTGGTCAATTTGCCTTTGGCAGGATTGATGAACCCAGGCGCTGACGGGAGCCCGGGTGGGATTCTGTATTACCTTTATCAAGGAACCAATTTAGGAATTTATCCTCCATTGATCTTCCTGTGCTTGGGAGCTTCGACGGATTTTGGTCCCTTGCTGGCGAACCCTAAAACGATTTTATTAGGAGGAGCCGCACAATTTGGGATATTTGCGGCATTCTTTCTAGCGGTGGTCGCAGGTATGACGCCCCAGGAGGCAGCATCAATTGGAATCATTGGCGGAGCAGACGGTCCAACAGCAATCTTTTTGACCAGTCGATTAGCTGGGCATCTTCTGCCGGCGATCGCATTGGCAGCCTATTCCTACATGGCACTGGTTCCAATCATCCAGCCGCCGATTATCCGTTTATTGACCACGAAGGAAGAGCGGCAAGTAGTGATGAAAGAAACGCGAAAAGCCACTCAAAAGGAGAAGATCGTTTTTCCGATAATCGTCACGATCTTTATCAGTTTGCTGATTCCTAGTGCCACGACATTGATTGGCTTATTGATGCTGGGCAATTTGATTCGTGAATGCCGGCTGGTTCCTAAGCTGGTTGATACTTTGCAAAATTCGTTGATGTACATCGTCACGATTCTCTTGGGAATTACAGTTGGGGCAAAAGCAGATGGAGACCTCTTTTTGTCTCTTGACACACTGACAATTATTCTTTTAGGACTTTTAGCCTTTGGTATCGGGACAGCAGCAGGTGTTTTGCTTGGCAAAGTGATGTATCGAATCAGCGGCGGTAAAATCAATCCGATGATCGGAGCTGCAGGGGTCTCGGCGGTTCCCATGGCTGCTCGCGTCGTTCAACAGGTGGGTCAGGAAGAGAATCCCAACAACTACTTGTTGATGCATGCAATGGGGCCGAACGTGGCTGGAGTGATCGGCTCAGCTGTTGCTGCGGGCGTATTGTTGGCCTTTTTTGGATAATATCATGATGTCAATAAGTAAAAAGTGTACAGTCCAACTTAAAATAGTTGGGCTTTTTTTTGGGGTTAAGAAATGAGAAGAATGGATTGGCCATTAAAGACTTAAGACTTTCACAAAAAAGAACTTCACTAAGCCTTAGACAAAATGTCTAGGAGCTGGTGAAGTTCTTTTGTTCGTATCGAGGAGGGGTATGAATCCATTTGAATCATCCCAATCTATTCAAATCAAAAAAATTAAAAATATAATGATGAAAAAAGAAAATTTAACAACGGAAAGTTCGCTTGAATAATCATTTTTATTGCTTTTTGTGATTTGTCTCAGGAGTAATTGTTATTTTAATAAATTTAAATTATACTAAAATGACTTTAGTTGGAGAAAATAGTTGAAATTAGTTCTTGTTCTTTTGAAAAACA
>NZ_BJCC01000037.1 GCF_004309355.1 Enterococcus florum
GTGAGATTCTTTTAGAATCAGCGAGTAAAAGTGGTGCGGGGGGAAGCTTTCAGAAGGCCTTTTAGGCCGTGGCCGGTAAGAGAGGCTTCCAGCCGAAGAGCAAACCACCCGTTTTCACGGGTGGTTATGATTAGATTTGTGATTTAGGAATGTCTGAGAGCTTTCAGCCGCTGATCGCCTATGTACCAGATGGTTTCACGAATAACCACAAAGTAAATAAATATGTGGAAATCACTGATTTGCTGGGCTCCATTCGCTCTTACCTAGCAATGATTTTGGATTATTTTTGAGGTGTAGGAAAAGAGATATATGCAAGCTAATTTCACTGTATTTCCTGAGTGTGTCGATTGAAAAATTAGTCAGCTTGGCAAATTCGCCAATCGTATAAGTCATCTCTTAACCTCCCGTTCAAAGTTAGTGTTAAGTATACCTGAAATTACTGATTGCAGAAACCACCGCTGCAAAAGGGTTGTAATCAAAAGAATACATAGTATTGCACCAAGAATCATACTATACTTTAATCTAAGAAGAGAAAGGACATGAGCAGAGATGACTCGATTATTAGAGAAATGTTTGTCGTATATTGATGAAGAAGAGGTCTTAGCGCTGGTAAAACAGCTGGTGGGTATTCAAAGTTTTCCTCCGGATTTTAACGAACGCGATGTGGCAGTCGCTGTTGCAGAAAAATTTGAAGAATACGACATTCCAGCGTTTATTGATGATCTAGGGAACAACCGAGGCAATCTTCGAGCAGCAGTCGGCACCGGAACAAGACGACATTTGATGCTTTGTGGGCATTTTGACACCGTACCTCCTCTAAGTGAAGGCTGGTTGTCCGATCCTTTTGAAGCAGAGATTCGAAAGGGTCGAATGTATGGACGCGGAACTTGCGATATGAAGGGCGGCGTTGCAGCTTTGGTATTGTCTATGTGTTATTTGCAAAAAGCTGGGATTGTTTTAAATGGCACTTTATCCTTTCTCGGAACGGCTGGAGAGGAAACGGAATTAGACGGGGCACTTGCCTTTATGGACGAACATGGTGTAGACGATATTTCCGGTATCCTGATTGCTGAAGCCAGCAACAAGGAGGTGTACGTGACTCAAATGGGGACGTATTGGGTCGAACTGGAGTCAAAAGGAATCTCTGCTCATCCGGGTGTTTCCTGGCAGGGTGTAAATGCACTGTTGAACACGATCAAATTTATCGAGAAATTCCGTCATTATGATTTTGGTGTAGCTGAGCATCCGCTTCTAGGAAAGCCAACGCTGAATATCACGACCATGCATGCTGGCGAGATCAGCAATGCACTGCCAGTGAATTGCAAGAGCACGATCGATATTCGGACGACACCAGGGGTGGATCATGATGAGATTACAGCCGCTATTGAAAAAATCATCAAGGAGCTTGAAACAGAAGAGGACACGTTTAATCTGACTTATCGTGTTCGGTTCAACCATCCGTCAACCGAAACAGCCTTAGATGACCCGCTCTGCTTGGCCGCTTTTGAGGCCAGCAAAGCCGTTTTTTCAAAAGAAGTAAAGGCAGCTGGTACTTTTTTCGGTACGGATGCTTGTGTAATGAAAAAAAGTGACGGCACGTTTCCACCGTTGATCATCTATGGACCGGGTGATCCTACGAACAACCATAAGGTAAATGAATTTGTGGAAATCTCTGATTTGCTGGATTCTATTCGCTTTTACCTTGCATTGATTTTGGAGTATTTTGACGTCCAGGAAATGTCATTCATTTAAAAGCTTATTTCGCGGCGTTTTACTTCCTTTCGTATATGATAGAAGAAGAGAAATGCATCCAGTGCTCTTTTTGTCACTGGTTGAAAGAGAATGGAGGAAAATTATGAAGAAAGCTCGATTAATTATCAATCCCAGTTCTGGCGAGGAAAAAGCACTGGATTATCAGGTACAGGCAAAAGAAAAATTAAGCCGCTATTTTGATGAGGTGGATATTCAACAAACGGAAAAAGCTGGCGATGCTGAAGAATTCGCAAAGGAGGCAGCCTCCGATCATTACCATAGCGTTTTCGTTATGGGCGGCGATGGAACCGTGAATGAAGTCATTAATGGACTGGCGGAGCAGGAACATCGTCCCTATTTCGGGTTCTTTCCGATGGGTACAGTCAACGATTTGGCCCGCGCACTCAATGTCCCGCTAAACGTGGAGAAAGCCATTGATTCTTTTGATTTTGAGCGCACCAGCAAGTTGGATCTTGGCAAAATAAATGGTCGCTTTTTTTCAAATGTGGTAGCAATCGGCGCGATTCCAGAAGGGATTAAGGATGTCGATCCAGAGGAAAAGACGAAGCTTGGAAAATTGGCCTATTTTGTCTCCGGTTTTAAACAATTATCGGAAAATCAGGCGTTTTCGTTCAGCGTAACGGCGGATGGTAATCAGCTGGAAATCAAAAGCAGCACGATTTTAATCGGCTTGACCAACTCAATCGGCGGATTTGAACAGCTGCTTCCAGAAGCCCAAATAGATGATGGCCGACTGCATCTCATCTACCTCAAAGATTCCCGGTTTATCGAAACTGTAAAAACAGTGCCTACTTTGTTAAAGGGCGTAGATCGATCCACTAAAAATGTCGGATACCAGACGGCGAAGACTATCACTGTCGATTTGTTGGAAGACACTCATTTGTCCACAAATGTGGATGGGGATGAAGGCGACTCGTTGCCTGTCGAGGTCAGCGTTCTTCCGGGACATTTAACGGTGTATACAGGGGATCCCTCGTGATCGGCCACTTAAAATAACAACATAAAAAGATATTACACTAAAAAGACTTGCCTGCAAAAGAAGCAGCAAGTCTTTTTTCTATTCAAAACCTCATGTATACACTTGTGTAAACTCAACAAAATGAATAAATTTGTTACTTCCTTTTGTGAAAAACTCGGCCATTTATAACTTTTTGATGATTTTGATTAAAAATATTAAAAATATTCTTAAAAACTTAGTGAACATACATAAAAATATCAAAAATACTAATATATAGGCCGTAAAAAGAATAAAATGATGAGAAAAAAAGCGTATTACTGTAAAAAATTGCTTATTTTCTAGTATAATTATCATGGTAAAAAGTTATCTGCTATCTATTTTTTTAAGATCATCCATCTGAGAGGATTTTAATCTGATTGATGCTTACGGATCTAGGTTAAAAAATAGCAAGCAGTCTTCATATCTAAAGAACGGAAATAGGAGATGTCAATGAAAAAAAGTATGAAACTGATCGCGGCTATGGTTTTGACTGCTCAATTCGGAGTCTTTTTGCCAACTGCATCGTTTGCTAGTGAAGCAGACCCGACGATCAAGACAGTAAAAAGCATAGCAGAGCCAACAGAAGAAAGTCAAACAAACAACGTTCCTTCACCAACAGATCCGATTGAGGAAAATGAATCAGACGGCGAAGACGAGAGCGGTGAAAGTCAGGAACCAGCGCCAGAACCACCATCTGAAGAAAGCGGAGAAGAACCACCAGCGCCAGAACCGCCCAAAGAAACTGAGCAGCCGCCAACGCCAGATCCTCAACCTGAAAAGCCAGCACCGACACCAGTGCCTCCAGGGCAGCCGCAAACCCAACAGCCTAGTTACGTGGCACCTTCTGTACCGATAATTAGTAGTGAAGAGGAAACCGAGGCTAAAGATGGCTCCATTCATTTTGAAAAAAATGAGACTGCAGAGAGCTTCATTCGCAAAATTGGCAACTCGGCAAGAAAAGTGGGTCAAGAAAATGATCTGTATGCGTCAGTCATTATTGCTCAAGCATTACTAGAGTCAGGCAATGGCAGCAGCAGTCTGTCACAGGCACCCTATTACAATCTTTTTGGTATTAAGGGGGCATACAAAGGAAAAAGTGTATCTTTTAGTACACAAGAAGACACTGGTGGTGGGAACATGATCACCATCAATGATGGGTTTCGCGTGTACGATTCCTATCAAGAGAGTTTAGAGGACTATGCAGAGCTGATTAAAGAAGGCATTGCAGGCAATCCTGAGTTTTACAGCGGCGCCTGGAAAAGCAATACAGAGTCTTACGAAGACGCAACTAAGTTTTTAACTGGCAAGTACGCAACAGACACACAGTACAATCAAAAGCTAAATGGATTGATCGAAACTTATGAGTTGACCGAGTACGATAAAGAAGGGACCGACCTTGATGTGAACGTCAGCGGCTATGCGATCCCTATGGCTCAGTATGATATCAGCAGCCATTTTGGACCGCGCGGCAGAGAATTCCACCGAGGTATAGATATGGCTGCACCACAGGGAGAACCGATTTATGCCAGCAAGGAAGGCACGGTCAAAAAAGCAGAGTATCATTCCTCGTGGGGCAATTATGTAGTGATCGATCATCCGGATGGGTATTCGACTTTATATGCCCATCAAAGCGAGTATTCTGTAAAAGCAGGCGAAAAAGTTCAACAGGGAGATTTGATCGGCTTTGTTGGTTCGACTGGCAATAGTACAGGACCGCATCTGCACTTGGAATTGTCATCCAGTTCTGATTTTTCTCAGTCTGATTTGATTGACCCTTATCCGGTATTGTTCGATGAATAAAACGATCAGGCTATCCTCACATGAGGGAATAGCCTGATCGTTTTTGTGAATGAAAAATCCACCCGAATGATCGAGTGGATCAGTGCCTATTTAGGGAAATAAGTGGTCACATAGGTGTCCACCGCTTTTAAGGCAGCGGCAACATCTTCGGGTGTAACGTCCAAAGTCATCTCATGAATCGTTTCCTCTTCAATAGTTGCTTGTTCACCGACTTTCAGCAACTCTTCGTAGGATGCATCCTTTAGATGCAGATCCTCTAACGTTGTCGGCAGATCAAGCAGCTGATACAATTCGATATAATTGTTCAGCTCTTCTGAATCAGCATTTTCCAGCATCAGCTGGGTCAGCGTCCCGTAGGCTACCTTCCGACCATGAGACAAGTCATGAATTTCGCCTTCCAGTACAGTAAACCCATTGTGGATCGCATGCGCTGCTGCAAGTCCAGCACTCTCAAATCCCAATCCGCTAAGTAGAGTATTGGCTTCAACGATTTGTTCGAAGGCTTCGGTGACTACGTGGGCTTTATTGGCTTCCATCGCTTTTAAGGCATTTTCAAACAACACCTCTTCTGCCTTTTCGGCGATCGCCATCCCTGCTGCTGTTTGAGCTCCGCCGGCCATTGTTTTTCCACGTTTTTGGGCTACCGCACGTGCTTCTACAAAGGTAGCTAACGCATCAGCGATCCCGTCTGCTAATAATTCAGGCGGGGCATTGACGATCACTTCGGTATCTACGAGAACCAAGTCTGGATTTTTGTCGTAAAAACGATAGCCTTCAAAGCTTCCTTCTGGTGAGTAGATTACCGATAAGGCAGATGTCGGCGCATCAGTCGAAGCGACTGTTGGCAGGACTGCAAGAGGCAGATCAAACTCATCCGCAACAGCTTTTCCTGTATCGATGGCCTTTCCGCCGCCTAAAGCGACGATCACTTCAATGTCTTTTTCTTTTGCTTTTTTTGTGATTCGATCAATTTCATCTTCTGAGGCTTCGCCGCCAAAGATTTCTTCTACGGGCTCCATGTCATTTTCTTTCATGCGGTCAAATAATTCCTCACCAACGATTTCCCATACCTCTTCATCGGTGATCAACAAGGCGGTTTTTCCTAAGGCTTTAATGTACTTTATGCCGTATTTCAACATGCCTTTGCCTTGAATGTAACGAGACGGACTTGCAAAAATTCTTTCCATAGTATGAACCTCCAATAAGTAGTAGCTTCTAGTGTTGCACAGAATGAAACCAATTTCAAAAAAGATGCTTAGTAAATTTTCATCATTTAGAAAGAATCTCAGCTTCTTTTTTTTGACAGTAATTCTGTGATCTTCTTTTCGTTTAGCTTTGTTCCAACGTTTGTTTGACAAAAAATAATTTAAAACAATGGTCAAATTCGCTTATTTTTAATAGTGGAAATGTAGACAAATGAAGATTTTATACTTATACTTGCACATATGAACAAATTAGATTATTTTAATAAATTGAATTTGCTTTTTTTACTATTTGGACTTGTTTTTTTGATCGTGGTTGGAGAGACCGCGAATGCCATTGAGGAGAGTACAGTGGAATCAACTTTTGATCTCACCCAAGGCACGCCATATTCTCAAAGGAAATTCCCGGCGTATTCCGTTTCTAAAAAATTAAAATGGGTGGCAGAGGATGCGAGCTGGATAAACGGTCAATTTTCTGAGACCTTGGACAATCAGTTCTACCATGAAAAGGCAAATCCTGAAGAGTACTTGAATATTCGACCTGTTTTTCGCCTTATCGACTTGGAGAAAAAACAAACGACGTATCGGGCGATGGCTGATTTTTCTTATGCTAAGGATATTGAGAAAATCGATTATCTGGTTTCGGTGGATGAGGAAAATGCTGGCAGTCACACCTATGCGGCTGTATTTCAGCCAGTGAACCAGACCTGGCAAGCTGATATTTCCATCAGTGACTACAAACGAGCAGGACGCTATCAGTTACATATAGCCGTCACTCATAGCGATGGAAGCTTTGAAGAGATCGAATTTGGAGAATTTGTTGTGGCTCGGCCTCGTATTCAGACAACATTGGATACGTCGAGAACGGATAAAGGACAGTTCGATGTTCTGATTGAGGTCGACAGCCCTTCTGATGTGGAGAAGCTGGAGGTTCCCGTATGGACAAAGGATGATAAAAGCGACACAAAAAAATACCAGGCAGTGCGACAAGATGCAGCGAACTATAAAGTTCGGGTTGATTACGAGGATTTCAAATTTCAAAATGGAGCCTACAAAACGGAAGCATTTTTTACGGGTCAAAACGGATTGACCGCACATAGTCTTGGTGATTCTGCTGAGATCAATCTGACCTCGCCAAAACGCTTGCGGGTACTTCAGGATTCGACCCTCTATAAAAATCGTCAGTTGAATCAAGGAGCCAATCAATTGCAGCGCAATTCGATGGTTCGAATTGTGGGCGTGGTCTACAATGATGAACAGAAGATCTTCAAAACAAACAAAGGCTATATTTCTGCTGAGAACTTGGCTTATAGTGAAAAAATTGACGATGTTCGCTATGTGGTCCATCGCGGCAATAGCAAAGTCGCACCCGAGAACTCTATTCCTGCTTTTGAGCAGGCGAATACTTGGGGTGTTGAAACGGATGTTCAATTGACCAGCGATAAGCACTGGGTGGTTTTGCACGATGACTATGTGGATCGGATGACCAATGGTTCAGGGGCAGTCAGCCAGATGACGCTGGCCCAGATCAGAAGCCTGCGAATTGATTCCGGAACCAATGTTGGCAGCTATAGTCCAAACCATTTGATCGTTCCGACATTGGAAGAATTTCTGATGATCATGCAGAACAAACAGGCGATCCCGCTAATCGATATCAAAGCCCAAAATGTAACGGCTGACGATTTTGATCGTTTGACGAATCTAATTGGTCAATACGGATTCGCGGATAGCGGCACTGTGATCTCCTTTAACTATCTGCAGCTGCAAGAAGTCAAGCGGCGACTGCCGAATATTCGCGTACAGCTTCTAAGCGAGGAGCTTGATGAGCAAATTATCGCTGATGTCCATCGTTTGGGCAGCAATGCAGGTTTAGATGTGCGTTATGAAAATATTCAGTCTAAGGTCGATCTGGTAGCTGCAGCACAATCGCAAGGGCTGCAGGTGAATGCCTGGACTGTTCCAAAACGAGAATGGGGGAAGGCAGAAGCGCTGGGCGTTGATTTTATCACAGCCAAAACCAGCCCTAAATCCTTCTGACAAATTAAAGAGCAGCGGTCTGTTTTTAATCAGATCGCTGCTTTTTGATTTGTTCTGTTTTCCTTCTTCTATGACTCAAATTCGTTGCGGCAAAAATCCCAAAAATCGCGAATAATCGGAGTATGCAGATTTTCGCGCTTAGTGGCCAAATAAAGATATCTTTCAGGGAGGCGATCTAGGATTCGCAGTTTTTTGACTCCGTAAGACGAGATCGAAGGGATACTTGGCATAAAGGCGATGCCGAAATCACTTTCGACAAATCCCAATACACTATGGTCTTCATCCAGCTCGTACTCGATCTTTGGATGAATATCAAGATCATTCATGATGCTGTCCAGATGGGGTCGCAGTCCACTTTCTTTCGTATAATAGATAACGGGATATTTGATGGTCTCCTCTAAAAACACAGCATCCTTTTCAGCCAGCGGATGGTCATCCGGTACGACAACGACCAGTTCCTCTTTGGCAAAAACAGAGAATTGGATCTCCGGATCATTCTTGACCTTTGAACACACACCGACATCGATGATCCCCTCCTTCAGCATCTCCACGATCTGTTTTGAATTTCCTTGATAAAATTCAAATTGCACGTTTTGATGGACCTCTTGGTTTTTAAACCGTTTGATGATTCCTGGAGCTAATTTTGACCCGACCGTGTAGATAAATCCAAAGTGGATCTCTCCAGGAACCGGATTGGCCAAACTGTTCAACACTTTTTGACCCTTGTAAATTTCTTGCAAGGAAGGGGCTACATAGCTATAAAACAGACGGCCATTCTTCGTTAAGAAAATATTTCGTCCATTTTTCTTAAACAGAGAAACACCGAGTTCTTGTTCCAGTGTGGACATCGCATGGCTGATATTTGGTTGCGATGTTTGTAATTGCTTGGCTGCTTTGGTCATATGTTCGGTTTCCGCGAGCGCAAGAAAATATTCTAATTGACGTAAATTCATGATCACACCTCATTCATAAATAGATTTTATCAATTATACAAAAAAAAATCATCTATTTTTTAGATGATTTTAGATTAAAATAGCGAAAGCTGTTCTTCCTGCCCTTCATAAGTATGTAAAAATCTGAAAATCTCCTCTGTTCGGTACATGATATGATTGGCTTGGCACGTTTTGATAAATAAAGCCATTAGCTTCGAATGGTTGAGACTGTTGCAGACATATTGGTTTCCGTAAGCCCGGATATACTTTTCTTTGACTCCTGGGAAGTGCTGGTCCAGCTTGCGATAGAAATAGTCGCGGTTTCCGGCACGCAAGGTGACTCCAAAACTAAAACAGAGGATTCCTTTCACCCCAGCCTGTATACAATAATCTAAGATCCCCAGCAAGTTTTCTTCTGTATCGTTGATAAACGGCAAAATGGGCGAGAGCCAAACGACGGTGGGAATCCCGGCCTTTTGAAAAACTTTTAAGGTTTCAAAGCGTTCAAGTGTCGTCGCGACATTCGGCTCGATCAGCTTACAGAGTTTTTCATCATAGGTCGTCAAAGTCATCTGAACAACGGCTTTTGTTTGATGGTGAATCTCCTGCAATAGATCCAGATCTCGCAAAATACGGCTGGACTTGGTTTGGATTGCGATTCCAAAACGGTATTTTTTAATCAAAGCAAGGGCTTGACGGGTCAATTGTAGTCGTTCCTCGGTATGAAGGTAGGGATCAGTCATTGCTCCAGTAGTCACCATTGCCGGCTTGCGCTTGCGTTTCAGTTGATCCTCCAAGATCGCGACGGCATTTTCTTTGACCTCGATATCTTCAAATACATGATTTAATTGATAACAGTCGCTGCGGCTGTCGCAATAAATACAGCCGTAGGTGCACCCGCGATAGAGGTTCATATTGTTTTTGGGAGACAGGATGGTTTTATACGGGGCATAATGCATGGCGGTCCTCCTTTGGGAACGTCTGTTCGTCTTGTTGATTATCTCATAAAATCTATCTGACAACAAGGAAAAGTCAGTATATAATATGCAATGGAGGAGAAATATGTTAAAAATTGGAGAGTTTTCAAAATTGGCTCATGTGTCCATTCGCATGCTGCGCCATTATGACGAGATCGGCTTGCTGCATCCAAAAAAAATCGATGATGAGTCTGGCTATCGGTATTACGAAGCCCATCAACTCGAACAGTTGGAACGCATTTTGATGTTAAAGGAATTAACATTTTCCTTGAAAGAAATCAAGCGGATTCTGACGGAAGGTCCTGAAGATTTCAAACGTGAATTAATCGAGAAATCAAAAGAAATTCAGACAGAGATCGAGAAGGATCAGCAGCGGCTCGAGATGATCGAGCGCAGAATATTGCAGATTGATCTGCCAAGGGAATACTGCATAGAAGTCAAAACGGTTCCAGCCTTTTTCGGGGTTTCGTTACGAGGAACGATTCCGACTTTTTACCACGAGGGAAGCATGTGGGAAACGTTTCATGCCTTGCTAGCGAAGCAAGAGATCCAAATCAGCCCGCAAGTTCCTAACAATGCCACGATTTTTCACGATCAGAAATATGAAGAGGGCAGCATTGATATTGAAGTCGTCTACGCCATCGAACATCTGATATCTGTCCAACAGCCTTTGCAGGTTCGAGAATTTCCTGAGCTGCCATTGGTGGGATCAATTCAAGTGGAGGGAAACTACCATCAACTACCAGAGGCCTACCATGCGTTTGCCAGCTGGCTAGAAAATCACCCAGAATATGAAATGAGCACGACAACACGACAAGTATCCTTTGTGGGACCAGAAGAAACAGAGGATCCAGAGGATTATTTTACAGAAATTCAAATTCCGTTGAAATCAGTGGTTGACCCTCACACAACGTCAGGGATTATCCTCTAATCAGGAGGGGATAATATGAAAGTAACATCGATTGGTACAGTTAGACAAGAAGGGGATAAAGCAGTTATTACACTGATTCCTGAAGTGAAGGAAGGGTTGAAGGGGTTAAAAGATTTCAGCCATGTCAAAGTGTTGTATTGGTTTGATCAGCTGGATATACCTGAGTTGAGAAAGCAAGTCATTCAAGAAAAACCGTATGTTCATGGACCAGAAGAACTAGGTGTTTTCGCGACGAGAGGGCCTGTTCGCCCGAATCCGATCGCAGTCTCTATCGCTGAGATTCTTGCGATTGACGAAGTAGCAGGAACCATTGAAGTCATCTATATCGATGCTGAATCCGGCAGTCCAGTCTTGGATTTAAAGCCTTATACACCGAGCAGCGATATTATCGAGACTTATCATACACCGGAATGGTGCAGGCATTGGCCGCAAAGCTATGAGGCTTCCGGAGCGTTTGATTGGAGTGCAGAATTCAATTTTCCAAGTTAAAAAAGAGGCTGTGACACCGTCACAGCCTCTTATCGTTGTTTAGATTCCTAGTAATGGCGCTGGATTTACGAATCCAGACCAAACGCCAGTGGATACACCGAAGTGCAAGTGAACGCCCGTTGAGTTGCCAGTTGTTCCCATTCCTCCAAGGACTTGTCCTTGACTGACTTGTTGTCCAGCCCCTACACTTGGAGCTGCATTCATATGCATATAGTATGAATAGTAGCCATCTGAATGTTTGATGATGACATAGTTTCCAGCAGACCAATGGTATTGCGCTTCAATCACGGTCCCTGATTTAGCTGCATGGATCGGTGTGCCTGCTGATCCGGCAAAGTCTATTCCATCATGCTGTGTACCAGATAATCCAGTCGGATCTACACGAGGACCGAATGGGCTAGTCACGACTAAACCAATTGAAAGTGGAGAACCCCAACCGCTGCTGTTGGTAGCCGGTGTGCCTGCTCCTGGATTGGTTGAAGGGACACCTGATGCACTTGGATCAGTAACACTACCAGCTTGTTGAGCTTGCTGTTCTGCTTGTTGCTGCTGGCGCTGTGCTTCCAACGCCGCCATCTCAGCTTCTGATTTTTCTTGTGCGGTTTGAGCTGCTGCTTGCTGAGCCGCTGCTTCATCGGCAGCCTTTTGAGCGGCTTCTGCAGCTGCCTTCGCTTGCTTTTCCGCTTCCGCTTGTGCTTTTTCGCGAGCTTCGGCTTCTTTCTTGCGTTGTTCCTCTAGTGCTTTCAAGGCTTCTTGACGTTTTTTCTCAGCCTCTTCTTTTTGTTTTTGGAATTTGTCTTTTTCCGCTTGTTCGGTTGCAATGCTTGCTTGGATCTCGTTGATTTTGACTTGCTGATCCAATTTCGTTTGAACCAATTTGTCTTGCTTGCTTTTTAGTTCAGCTGTTTTCTCGTTGATTACGACCAGACGAGCTTCGGCTTCTTTTTCAAGCTTTTGCAATTCTTCTTTGTCTCGTGTTTGCTGCTCCATCGTGTTCTTGTTGGCAGTCAGAATCGTCGAAACGGCAACGGTCTTCTTAACTGCTTCACCGATCGAGTTTGATTCCATCACAGCATTCATGACGGTAACCGCATCGTGATTGGTTTGAACATTTCGTGCTTGTTCTTTTAGTTTTTGATCACGTTTCTCGATTTTCGCCTGAAGATCTTGAATTTTAGCAGTCAACTCGCTCAGCTTCTGTTCTTCTTCGGCTTTCTCTTGAAGAATCCGTTCCACTTGCGCTTCTACATTGGCCACTTCCGTTTCCAAAAGAGCTTTCTCGGCTTCTGCAGACTTTTCAGTCTCTTGAAGACTTTCGATCTTTTGGTCCTTTTCAGCGATTTTTTGATCGTATTCATCGGCACTGGCAACGACTGGTCCGGCCAAGATGAACGCACATAAAGTCAATGCTGTGTATTTTCTTAATTTGATCATAGTTTTCCTCACTTACGAATATAAATAAATTCTAACGATTTGATTATAGCTGAATTCTTCAAAGAAAAGGGGGGAATTGCTCAATTTTTATCTAACCGTATAGTTTGTAATCTTAATGAAATATTATACTTGTGAGAAAGCCTATTTAAGACACTAGAAAATCTTTTAAAAGTTTTTTTATCGGAATGTTGAGCATTTATATAGCTCTTGCTTATAAATGAATGGCAGGTTTAAAAAACATACGGTAAAATTGTGGAACAAAGGAGGAATTTTCGATGGTTTGGAACAATCAAGAAGAAAAAGAAGCAGCATATCAACTGATGCTTGAACAACAAAAGGCGTTGTTGGAAGGGGAGACCGACCTGATCGCCAATCTGGCAAATTCGTCAGCATTGCTGAATCAAACCCTGCAGGAGACTGTTTTTGCTGGCTATTATCTTTATAAAGACGGGGAGTTGATCTTAGGGCCTTTTCAAGGCAATGTCTCCTGTATCCATATTCCGATGGGAAAAGGGGTCTGTGGGGAGGCGGCAGAAAAAAATCAGACCTTGATCGTCAAGAATGTGACAGAACATGCAAACTATATCGCTTGTGATTCAACTGCGATGTCAGAGATCGTCGTACCAATGAAAAAGGGGGAACAGCTGATCGGAGTATTGGATCTAGACAGCTCCGAAGTCGGGATGTACGATCACATTGATCAGTTCTATTTAGAGCAATATGTTACGCTTTTATTAGAAAACGTTTAGCAAATTATAAAATTACACCTCATATTTAATCGCTTTTTGCGTTTAATATGGCACATTAATGAAGTTAATGATACAATTATAATGTAGTTAAAACGAACAATGAGGTGGTTAAATGAGAAAAGAAGCGATTGTTATTGGAAAAAACTACGAATGCCGTAAAACCGATTTTGCACGTCCGATCATTGGAGAAGTTGTAAAGAAAGAAGACGAGGGCTGTATCGTAAATGTAGAGCGGTTCTATGGACTTGATGCCGACAAAATCAATGCTGCGGATGGAAAAGTCATGATTAAATATAGTGAAGTCGCTGGAATCGTGTCCTCAGAATGCTTTTTCAGTTAAATAAAAAAGGCCGATTAGGCCTTTTTTATTGCAAAGATTTAAATAATTCCGAAGCATTCATTTCTCTAATCGTTTGCTGCTGTAAAGGTACGGGCCTTTTCTCATCCGGGGAGGCTTTGTAGCGATAATCAATAACTTTTTCCTCTTGATCGTAATAGACCCAGATGATTTCATCACCAATATCCTGCAAATCTGCATGCAAGTCCAACAGCAGATCTCCTATCGATTCATAATAATTCATACCGACTCTCCTCATTCGTTTTGATACTATTCAAGTCGATCCAATAAATATGGATGTTTTTCTCGTTTGAATGGCGCTTCTTTTCTCTCAGTTTCCCTTGATTGGCCAAAATGGTTTTTTCGGAACCTGGATTATCTTCAAGGCAGCTCACCATTACTTTTGTTAAGCCAATCTTTTTGGCCTCCTGCAAAACAAGTTCGAGCATTTGTTTCGCGTAGCCTTTTCTTCGTTCGCTTGGTCTGACAGCATACCCGATATGACCGCCATACTCTTGCAAAATTGGGTGTTGGATGTGGTGACGCAGATCAACCAGCCCGATTATCTTTTGATCGGCTTCCCGCACCGCAAAAAAGGTTGTTGCTGAGACCCAGCCGGTTTTTTCTATTTCTGAAGTCCGGCAGAGAGCTAGATGATCTAACCAAGCGCGATAGTCCATTTCATCGAACCGGTTGCCTCCGTCGATCTTAGGCTCGTGGTGATCAAAGAACTCCTGCTTCATTTCACTGGCTTGCTTTTCATGATCGATCGATGGTAAAACCAGATAAATCGAAGTCATAAACATACACCTCCCTATAGTATTTGATGCTTATTATAATCAATCAATGCATAAAAGCAAAACCGGTCTATCTTTTCAAATAGACCGGTTCTTATTATTGTTGAATAAATGAACAAAGAACCTCTCCAAAATCGGAGGTAGTCAAGGCTTGAATATTCAAAGCTTGGGCAAAATCATGAGTGACCTTTTGGTCCTTGATCGCTTGCTCAATGGCTTGTACGATCTTCTGGCTGGCTTCGTACCAACCTAGATAGTCCAACAGCATCGTAGCCGAAAGCAGTAAGGAGCACGGATTGGCCAGGCCTTCGCCTGCAATGTCCGGTGCCGTCCCATGAGTGGCCTCAAAAATGGCATGCCCTGTTTGGTAATTGATATTTGCGCCAGGGGAAATACCGATCCCGCCGACCTGAGCCGCCAATGCATCAGAAATATAATCGCCGTTCAAGTTCGTTGTTGCAACGACCTGATAATTTTCTGGATGCAGCAAAATCTGCTGTAGGAAATTATCAGCGATCACGTCGTCCACGATGACTTTCTTCGCCTTCTTGGCGTTATCTAATGACTGATCGGCTGCCGCTTTGCCTTGCTCTGCTTGAATCTGCTTATATTGATTCATTGTGAATGCCTGCGGGTATTCCGCCTCAATCATATGATAGCCCCAGTTCTTGAAGCCTCCTTCTGTGAATTTCATGATGTTTCCTTTATGGATGATGGTCAGTCTCGTTAGCTGATGCTCAATCGCATAGTCCATCGCTGAACGAATCAAACGCTGGCTGCCTTCCTCCGAGATCGGCTTGATCCCGATCGCGCTGGTTTCCGGGAACCGAACTTTATCGACAGACAGCTGTGAAGTCAGAAAATCAAGCAGCTGCTTGACCTCTGCCGACTGAGCTGCAAATTCGATTCCAGCATAAACATCCTCGGTATTTTCACGGAAGATGGTCATATCAGTTTTTTCAGGCTCTTTCAAGGGAGACGGGACACCGTCAAAGTAGCGAACAGGTCGAACGCAAGCGTAGAGGTCTAAAGTTTGGCGTAGGGTTACGTTCAAGGAGCGAAAGCCTTCACCGATCGGGGTGGTCAACGGTCCTTTGATCGCCAATTTGTGTTCTTGGATGGCTGCCACAGTTTCTTCCGGCAACCAATCACCCGTTTGTTTAAACGCTTTTTCACCGGCTAACACTTCGATCCAGTTGATTTTTTTCGAGTCCCGGTAACAAGTCGAGACAGCCGTATCGACTACCTTTTTCGTTGCTTCCCAGATTTCTGGACCGATACCATCTCCTTCAATAAAGGGGATCGTTGGATATTCTTGATTGCTCATCGTTAAGCTTCCTCCGTCATTTTTTTGCGGATCACCAATGGAAGAATTCCTTGGTTTTTCCAATAATCGATATCGGCTTGTGCATCGAACCTCAATTTAGCCTGGAAGTCGAGGGTGGTGCCGTCTTGTTTTATCGCCTGCACATTTACCAGCTGATTGATCGCAGGATTATCTGGCAGGTCGATCGAGAATGCTTCTTTTCCGGTGAATCCAAGAGTCTCGGCCGATTGTCCTTCCATGTACTCCAGTGGAACGATACCCATCATCACTAAGTTGCTGCGATGAATCCGTTCATAGCTTTCGGCTAAGACAGCTTTTACTCCTAACAAGGAAGTTCCTTTTGCAGCCCAATCACGTGAAGAGCCCATGCCATAGTCTTTTCCTGTCAAGATGATCGTGCCAATGGCTTCTTGTTGATACAGCATCGCAGCATCGTAAATGCTCATTTGTTCTTCTGTAGGCCAATAAATGGTATAGCCGCCAGTGGTTTCAGGAGTCAATTGGTTTTGGATCCGAATATTGCCAAAGGTTCCGCGCATCATGACCTCATGATTTCCCCGACGAGAGCCGAAGGAATTGAAGTCCTTGTAATCCAATCCACGTTGTTTCAAATACTGTCCAGCAGGGGATTGCAAAGAAATATTTCCTGCTGGAGAGATATGGTCCGTCGTGACGGTGTCGCCGAATTTTGCCAAAACCTTCAAGTTGGTTAGTGAAGGCGGAGTGTCTAACGTTTTGGACAGCTTTTCGAAAAATGGCGGGTTGGCGATATACGTCGACTGGTCATCCCACTCATAAGTGGCTCCCTCGGAAGTTTCGATCGCATTCCAGCGTTCATTAGATTGGTAAACCCCTTCATACGCTTGTTGGAAGTCCTCAGGGTTTAGGTAGGTTTCAATGTACTGTTCAACTTCTTCAGGCGTCGGCCAAAGATCCTTTAAGAAAACTTCTTTGCCGGAAACTACCGCGATCGGCTCAACAGTGAGATCCTTAGTGATCGTCCCAGCTAAAGCATAAGCCACCACAAGAGGAGGCGAAGCCAAATAATTCGCTTTGATCAGTGGATGGATCCGGCCTTCAAAATTACGATTGCCAGAAAGCACTGCCGATACCACCAAATCATTTTCTTGAATCGCTTCTTCCACCTGTTGATCCAACGGTCCGGAATTGCCGATACAAGTTGTACAGCCATACCCGACGATGTCAAAGCCAAGTGCAGCAAGCGGCTCCAGCAGGTTGCCATTTTCTAAATAGTTCGTGACGATTTTAGAGCCGGGAGCTAGCGATGTTTTGATCGTCGGAGCCACCTTCAGGCCAAGTGCTACAGCCTTTTTCGCTAATAGACCGGCTGCCACCATCACCGAAGGGTTACTGGTATTGGTACAGCTGGTGATTGCAGCCAAGGCCAAATCACCAGTAGCCAGCTCAAGCTCCTCGGAGACCTTGCCTGTTTTGCCGATCTCTTCATTAGATAGTCCGAAGCCTTGTGGTCCGCTCGGTTTCGTCAAGGAGGCTTCAAAGTTTGTTTTAACCTGATCTAACGGAATACGGTCTTGCGGCCGCTTTGGTCCAGCTAGAGAAGGCTT
This sequence comes from Enterococcus florum, assembly GCF_004309355.1. Taxonomy (GTDB): domain Bacteria; phylum Bacillota; class Bacilli; order Lactobacillales; family Enterococcaceae; genus Enterococcus_A; species Enterococcus_A florum. The sequence goes on from NZ_BJCC01000037.1 coordinate 17,369, forward strand.
AACTTCTGACAAGTCTAATCGAATCACACGAGTATACGTCGGTGTCTCTGTTTCATCATAGAAAAGCTGGTTTTGTTTCGTATATGCTTCCACTAATTGGATTTGTGATTCGGAACGCCCAGTCAGACGTAAATAGTTCAGCGTTTCTTCATCGATCGGACAAAATCCGCAAGTTGCGCCGTATTCTGGTGCCATATTAGCGATCGTCGCGCGATCAGAAAGACTTAAACTGCGGTAGCCTTTTCCAAAATATTCAACAAATTTTCCGACAACTTTTTCATTTCTCAGCAACTGGGTCAAATGCAGCGCAAGATCGGTTGCTGTGGTTTCTGTAGCCAATGTACCGATTAATTCAACGCCAATCACTTCGGGTGTCGGGAAGTAGGAAGCCTCTCCCAAGATCGCCGCTTCGGCTTCGATTCCGCCGACTCCCCAGCCTAATACGCCGAGGCCGTTGATCATCGTAGTATGAGAGTCCGTTCCTTCAAGCGAATCTGGGAACAACAGTTGCTCGCCATTTTTTTCCTGCGACAGAATTACGTCAGATAAAAATTCCAGGTTGACTTGATGAATGATCCCGGTTTCCGGCGGTACCACTTCAAAGTTTTCAAAGGCTTGCTGAGCCCATTTTAGGAACTGATACCGTTCTTGGTTTCGCTCAAATTCTTTTTCGGTGTTGAAAGCCAAGCTTTCCTTCGTGCCGGCACAATCGACTTGGACCGAATGATCCACCACAAGAGTAACCGGAATCTCAGGGTTAATATCCTCAGGCTTCCCGCCTAATGCGACAACGGCATCCCTCATGGCAGCCAGATCCACCACGGCAGGAACTCCAGTAAAATCCTGCAGGATCACACGAGACGGGCGAAAGGGAATGACCCCTTCCGGTGCTTGCGGCTGATAATTGACCAATGCTTCCAATGCGTCGTATTCCTGATGGCGAGCCAAGCTTTCTAGCAATACTCGAATGCTGTATGGGTAGTCAGCAACATCTTTTTGATAGGAAGACAAAATATGCTTTATATCAAAAAATATGTATTGTTCGTCATTGACGATGATCTCTTTTTTCCAATCCAATCTACGATCCCTCCATAGTATGTTATCAATCAAAATCCGATTGGCTTTATTATACGAGGAAAGAAAAAGATTGTAAATCAAATTATTAAAAGTATTTCATTTTAAAATAATGGTGTTATAATGAAAAATGAGCCGGTAATACAACATAGAAATAGATTGGAGGATACGAATATGCTAGATTTAAACAAAATGGCTGAGATTTGTCGGCAAGAAGATTACTTGGATTCTGCCCTATACATAAAGCATAATGTGAACAAAGGCTTGCGGGATTTAAATGGGAAAGGCGTCCTGGCTGGTCTAACGAATATTTCGACAATCCATCCGCAAAAGGTTTTGGCTGACGATTTAATATCACGCAGTGGGGAATTGCGTTATCGAGGGATCGATATCAATGAGTTAGTCAGGGGCTTTGTGTCGGAGGGCCGACTGGGTTTTGAGGAAGTCAGTTATCTGTTATTATTTGGATCGCTGCCAAATCAAAAGCAGCTAGGAGAATTTATGGAGACGTTGGCGCAAAGACGAACACTTCCCACGAATTTTGTGAGAGATGTTATCATGAAGGCGCCTTCGCATAACATTATGAATATGTTATCACGAAGCATTTTGACATTAGGTTGTTATGATCCAAAAGCAGATGATATTAGTATTGAAAATGTCTTGTCTCAATCTCTGTCCCTGATCAGCACCTTTCCAATGATCGCCGTCTACTCCTATCATGCTTACAACCATTATGCGAAGGGCGAGAGCATGTATATCCACTTGCCATCTCCATCTTTGAGTACTGCAGAAACGATCCTGACGATGCTTCGTCCAGACAAGAAATACACCTTCCAAGAAGCCCAAACATTGGATATGGCACTTGTTCTGCACATGGAGCATGGGGGAGGGAATAACTCGACTTTCACAACGCGAGTCGTAACTTCAAGTGGTACAGATACGTATTCCACGATCGCAGCTGCTCTGGGTTCGCTCAAGGGACCAAAGCATGGCGGTGCCAATATCAAAGTTACTCAAATGATGGATGATCTGAAGGAGAACCTGACAGATATCAATGATGAAAAGCAGATCGAGGATTATTTGGAACGAATTCTGAATAAAGAAGCCTTTGATCGCCAAGGGTTGATTTACGGAATGGGGCACGCAATCTATGCAGAGTCCGATCCGCGGGCAGAGATCTTCAAGCGCTACGTTGAGAAATTAGCGAGCGAAAAGGGTTCTTGTGCCGAGGCCGATTTCGAATTGTATCGCAAAGTAGAACGACTTGCACCAGAAGTGATCAAAAAGCATCGCAAGCTTTACAAAGGAGTTAGTGCCAATATCGATTTCTTCAGCGGCTTCGTTTACAACATGCTGGACTTGCCGCAGGAATTGTATACACCAATGTTTGCGATCGCTCGGATCGTCGGCTGGTCTGCCCATCGGATCGAAGAATTAGTGAATGTCCAGAAAATCATTCGACCAGCCTACATGGAGGTCTCCGAGGAAGTAGATTATACAAATTTAGAAGATCGGAACTAGTGCTGCGCGCACTAGTTTTTTTGTTCGAGAGATAAGAAAAACGACCAATCGCAAAATTGGTCGTTTGTTGTCTTACTCAGCGCTTAGTGCCGCCATCGTGATGTAGTTGTATGGCTGGTTGAAGTGCGGTAAGAAGAAGATATCCAATAGTTTCATTTTGTCGATCGTTACTTGTTCTTCGATCGCCAGTGAGAACATATGGATGCCCATAGCAATTTCCGCGGTCGTCGAAGCCAATTGCGCTCCCACCACTCTGCGAGAGTCTTCTTCGTAAACAATTCGGATTTTCACTTTGTCATTTTCTTTCATAAATCCTGGTTTTTGCAGGTCTTCAAACTCAGTGTATTTCACTCGCATGCCATTTTTCTCAGCGGTCTCCACAGAAACCCCCGTCGAAACCATGTTATACCCAAAGATCGAAATTCCGTTTGAACCTTGAACGCCTGTTGACTCTAGCGCGGTTCCGCCAATGTTATGAGCAGCTACGATCCCTGAGCGAACAGCGTTAGTCGCCAAAGCAATATACGTTGTATTTTGCAGCGCATTTGAGTAAATCGTCGCACAGTCGCCTACTGCGTAGACAGAGGAATCACTTGTTTGCTGATGACGATCCACGACATAAGCACCGTTAGCAAATAATTCCAAATGTTCTTTGCCTAATTCATTGTTTGGCAAGAATCCGATTGCATTGATGACTAGGTCAACAGGGTATTCTCCTTTGTCCGTCACAATAGCTTCGACTTTATCCGTCCCTTTGTATTCGCGCGCTAGTTCATTGAAGTGAAGTTCAATCCCATGATCTGCCAACACTTTGTCCATATCATCTGTAAACCATTTGTCGTAATAGTTTGGCAATGAACGTGCTGCTGCATCAAAAAGCAAGACTTCCTTTCCGCGTCGTTTCGCGGCTTCAGCAATTTCCACACCGATATATCCTGCCCCGATCACTGCAACACTTTTGACTGAATCATCAGACAAAATGCCATCAACCGATTGACCATCCTGGAATCGCTTCAAGAAATGGATATTCTTGAGGTCTTTGCCAGGAACTTTTGGAGAAATAGGAACTGAACCAGTTGCTAGAATTACTTTATCATAAGATTCCACAAAGCGTTCGCCGTCTTTTGTAACTGCATGGACTTCTTTATTGGCAAAGTCCACACGTTCAACGGTCGTTTCCATCATGATCTTTGCACCTTTTGCTTCGAAATCCTCTTTTCTTGTATAGAAAAGTCCTTCATAAGAATCAATCTGACGACCTACCCAAAGCGCAGTCCCGCATCCTAAGTAACTCAAATTTGAGTTCCGATCGATCATCACGACTTCTTGGTCTTTGTAAGTATCTAATAACGTATTTGCTGCAGCAATCCCTGCGTGGTTTGCTCCGATAATCACTGTTTTTGGCATATAAAAATTCCTCTCTTTCGATAAAAAAGTTTTTAAATTCATTTCATTGATTAGCACTTCACAAATCTAAATACTAACTCCCGTTAAACGTTTGATGCGCCTCCTTTGACTTAAAAGAACTAACGACAAATTAAGATCCGATGGAAAATTCGCCTCGCTTTCCTAGTTGTTAAGCATGGTATCGCTCTCAGATACGATTATAGCAGAAAAACAAAACCATATTAAGAATAATTCTAAAGATTTTCAAATATTGTAGATTCAACGATGATTTCTGAAAACTGTGAAATAAAATTCAGGTAATTGAGAATGTCTAGACATTGATTGAGAGTGTTAAAAATTTATACAAGATTATGGAAATAATTGATAATTCCCCTTTAAAAAAACACCTGTCGTTTATAAGCTGAAGGTTTTTTTCGCAAAATCACATAAAAACGATAGAATTGAAATTTATTATTGACGTTTGGTCAACTATGATCAATGCGCAGAGAAACAAAAGGTGACGGGGCTTAATGAAGAAAATGAACGAGTCGCTTAGAATTTTGTAGATTTCAATCACGCATCGAACCATTCATCCTATTTTATTAAAAACACAATTTTTTTTGAGATCACAAGCTATTTTTTAACTTTCCACGTATAATAAAGATAAGATTGGACGCTGGAAAGGAAGGGAGAAGTATGCTTAATCCATTTATCAATGCAGGGTTAGAAATCGCTTTGAAAGAGCTCTATCGTGACAAAGTAACAACAGAACAGCTTTACCCTACGACCGACATTCAAAAAGAACGTTTAATTGTTTACGTATACCCCGATCACCTGAAATTTGTTTTTGTGGACCAAGAGCAGGAAGCAGCGGAGCTTTTGGAATAACTGCCAACTATGTCCCTTTACTTTTAAAATCAAGGAATACTCTTAAACTAAAAAGGAGACGAACAAGGTGAGATCTCACCTTGTTCGTCTCCTTTTGTACAGAATGGAGCCGGCGGGAGTCGAACCCGCGTCCAAACATCTTGCCACTTAAAAATCTACGCTCATAGTCAACTCGATTGAAGTTTCGCGTGATCAGCTGCCGAGTGACAGGCGACTGATGTTGCTAGTCTGATGAGCTCTTCTCAACCTTGCAGACGGAAAGGTTGAGCGTATCCCACTTAGAATAGGACCCTTACCCGAGCACATGGGCGATACCGGGAGGATCTACGCTAACTGTTTTTAGGCAGCTAAAGCGTAAGAATAGTTGTTTTCTTTAGCAGTTATATTTAACTGTAACGTTTTAGCGTAGACGTAACCTACGAAGCGCAATTCAAGCTCAAACGATGCCTGTCGAATCCGTAACGGCCCCATGATACAAGAAATTGTTGCAATAGATAGTATACCACTGCAACAATCAAAAAGTAAAGATGTATGTTTTTTTAAAGCAAGTTGAATTTCATTAAGGCTTTGATGATTCCATTTTCGGTATTTTTAGCAGTCACGTAATCTGCACACTCTAATACTTCAGGCAATCCATTTCCCATAGCGATCTTGGTATCACAGGAGTCAAATAAGCCTAAATCGTTGATCCCGTCGCCAAAAGCGAAGGTGGGAATATCCTGATACCCTAGAAATTCTTTGATGGCGTTGACGCCGTGTCCTTTGGTAACACCGGCATTGACCACATCTATGCAAAACGGTCCGTTTCGATAAAAGGTAAGTTCAGGAAAGGCCTTCTGGTATTGATGGTCGTTTTTATCAGACAAGACCAGCATCATATTGGTTGGGTCTTCTTCGTAAGCGGAAGAATGAACATCCGGTATCTGAAGATTAAAATGAGCATAGGATTGTTTTACATACTCGCTCAATCCTGAAATATAAACATTGTCCTCGGACAAAAAGGCGACTTCCTCTTCTTGATGCTTGGCAAAGCCCATCAACCGTTTGCAAAGCAGGGGATCGATTTTTTTTGATTGAACAATTGTCTGTCCAACCTTCGCCAGCATTCCATTCATGGTTACAGACGAATCAATATTGGCAGCCTGCTTAATCTCTTGAATTTCTGCCTCGCTGCGGCCTGTCGCAATGATCGGCAGGATCTTATTTTTTCTTAATTGAAGCATGGCCTCAGAAATGTCAGGCGTTACCTGTGAATGTTCATCCAACAGGGTTCCGTCCAGATCAAAAAAGGTGATTGCTTGATACATATGTCAACTCCTTTGTCTTTTTTCTTATCTTAGCAATAATTGAAGAAAAAACAAATACTTATTGAAGATAATTGTAAGGTAATGGTTGAAAAAGCTGAATTAGAGTATACTAAGAGTTGAGAAATGTGCGATCGGAGGACGTATGAATGAATATATTAATGATTGAAGACAATGAATCAGTTTCAGAAATGATGCAAATGTTTTTTTTAAATGAAGGCTGGGAAGCGACCTTTAAATACGACGGAAAAGAAGGCTTGGATGCATTTAAGGCAGAGCCTGAAAAGTGGGATATGATCACATTGGATTTGAATCTGCCTAGTATGGATGGAATGGAAGTGGGCCGTGAGATTCGAAAGATATCCAACACCGTGCCGATTATTATGCTGACCGCCAGAGATTCCGAGAGTGATCAAGTGATTGGCCTGGAAATGGGTGCAGACGACTATGTGACGAAGCCTTTCTCACCATTGACCTTGATCGCGAGGATTAAGGCACTTCATCGCCGCAGTGAACTGGCCATGGAGCAACAGGACCAAACAGAGAAGCCGGGGGAATATGACATTCAAACAGAGCATTTCAAAATGAATCTTAAAACCCGCGAGGCTTATTTAGATGAACAGCCAATCGACGGATTGACACCCAAAGAGTTTGACCTGCTGTACACGATGGCTAAAAAACCTCGCCAAGTCTTCACTCGAGAGCAGCTGCTGGAAATGGTGTGGGACTATCAATATTTTGGCGATGAACGAACTGTGGACGCTCATATCAAAAAGCTGCGCCAAAAAATCGAAAAGGTTGGGCCCCAGGTGATCCAAACAGTTTGGGGTGTTGGCTACAAATTCGATGATTCCGGAGTAGGCAAATGAAATACCTCTATCAACAACTCCTTGCCTTTGCTGGATTGATCTTGTTGATTTTATTGACACTTGGCATTTCATTTACTCAGTTTACCCGCCGCAGTATGGAGGAAAACAACTACAATCAATTGATCGGATTTACCGATTCGATCGAAGAGACCACGAAGAAACTTAGTGAAGTCAATCCGCATATTTCGAATGACTTAAACTTTCTTCAAGCGATCACTCTGACCGAGGGGATGCTTCAGCCGCAAAACGTCAAATTTGTGTTTGTGAGCAAGGATCAAATGATCGAATACCCAAGCGATCTGCGAATCGCCGAGCAGAACCTGATCACTAAAAAACAATGGGAAGCTCTAAAGCAAGGACAAGAACAAAAGGTTACGAAATCAAAGGATATTTATGGACAGCCAAGAAGTACATCCTATGCGATGGCCCCTTTTTTTATAAATAGTGATTTTTACGGAGTGTTGATTGTGACGCAACCGGCAAAAAATGTCGATTCCAGTGTAAAGCTGGTGACCAGCGACCTGTTCAAGGGATTTATTGTTGCCTCTGTAGTAGCGACCTTTGTCAGCTATTATTTCGCTGTGACTCAGGTAAAACGCATCAACCGCATGCGTTCAGCCACTAAGAAGATCGCCAGCGGCAATTTTGATGTGGTGATACCTAGTAAGGATAAGGATGAATTTGACGATTTGGCCAACGATTTTAACAGCATGGCAGTCTCGCTGAAGGAGTCCCAAGAGGAGATCGAAAGACAAGAGGAACGCCGCCGACAATTTATGGCAAATGCTGCTCACGAGATGCGTACACCACTGACCACGATTAATGGGCTGTTAGAGGGAATGCAATACAACGCGATTCCGGAAGATCAAAAGAAAAAGGCAATCAGCCTGATGCAAAATGAAACGGCTCGGCTAATTCGTTTGGTAAACGAAAACTTGGATTATGAAAAGATTCGTACCAATCAGATCAGCATCGTTGTCCAGAAATTTAATGCTACAGACGTTTTTAAGACCTTATTGACACAATTGGCCGGAAAAGCCGAGGCTGCCGGAGATGAATTGGTTCTGCTCACTGAGGAATCTGTTCCGGTGTATGCGGATTATGACCGTTTTGTACAGATCATGGTCAACGTTTTGCAAAATGCGATTCAGTTTACTACAGACGGTACGGTCTCTGTAGAACTCAGCAAGCAGGAAGATGGTACAGCAATCAAAATCTCTGATACAGGCATTGGCATGACCGAGGAACAAACCAAGAATATTTGGGATCGCTACTACAAGGTCGATCCATCGAGAAAAAATACCAAATACGGCGAGTCCGGATTGGGCCTTTCGATCGTTCAAGAATTAGTCCGATTGCACAAAGGCAAGATTCAAGTGGACAGCCAGATAAATGAAGGAACTACCTTTACGATCGTATTTCCAGACAAAGACATCGAAAAAACGGAGTAGATCGATCAAGATCTGCTCCGTTTTTGTTTATAGAATAGCTAAAATGATAAAGTTCAAAATAAATAATAAATTGACGACCCATAACACAGGTGAGATTTCAGCACCTTTGCCTTTCGCCATTTTGACGATGGCAAAGAAGATAAATCCAGCAGCGATGCCGTAAGAGATACTGTAACACAAGCCCATGAAAATACTTGCAAAAAACGCTGGAACAGCTTCTTCTAGGTCCAACCAGTTGATGTCTGCAAAGGAAGCCATCATCATTACACCAACCAAGATCAACGCTGGCGCAGTAGCCTGAGCAGGAACGATGGCAATTAGAGGGGAGAACAGGCTGCTCAATGCGAATAATGCTGCCACTACAACGGAAGTCAAGCCAGTTCGTCCGCCTGCTCCGATCCCAGCCGCAGATTCCACATAGGTAGTCGTGTTTGAAGTCCCAAAGACAGCACCGATGGACGTAGCGATCGCATCAGCGAACAACGCACGATCCATTTTTGTCTTAAATCCTTTAGAATCCGCCGCTTCTAAAGCCAACTCATCTTCTTTAGAGAAAATCCCTGTCCGACGACCAGTCCCAATAAAGGTACCGATCGTATCGAAGGTATCTGATAAACTAAAGGCTAAGATCGTCATTAAAACCTGCGGCAATTTCGAAGAATCAGAAAACAACGAGCCCATTCCTTGAGGACCAAAGGCAGCGCCAAAGGTCGTTTTCAATTCTCCGACGGAACTGCCTAACGAATTGCTTTGAAAATCGATCGCACCCAATTGGACCACGCCCATTGGGATGCCAATCAGTGTCGTTGCAACGATACCGATCAAAATCGCTCCGCGAACATTTTTTACTACTAAAACAGTCGTTAAAACTAAACCGATCACTGCCAAAAGGATCGGTGCATTGTTGAAATTCGCCAATGCAGGAACGATACCGCTATTCATTGAAACACTGGTAGCTTGTCCTTTTTCTACCATGCTGCTGGTGATCGTAGGGCCATCTGCTGTAAAAGCCAATAAGTTGGCGTTCTTTATCCCTACATACGCAACAAAAATCCCAATCCCGCCTCCAATCGCATGCTGCATGCTCTCAGGAATCGCATGAATAATCAATCGGCGAATTTTAGTGATCGTGATTAAAATATTGATCATTCCACAAATAAAGACCATTGCTAGTGCTTGCTGCCAAGAATACCCTAGTCCAAATACAACAGTATAAGTGAAGAAAGCATTCAACCCCATCCCTGGTGCCTGCGCATAAGGGACATTGGCAAACAACCCCATCACCAATGTTCCGATAACGGAAGCAATGATGGTCGCTAGAAAAACTGCTTGGAATGGCATACCAGAGGCTGACAAAATCGTTGGATTGACAAACAGGATGTAGCTCATTGCAAAAAACGTCGTAACGCCTGCCATGACCTCTGTCGAGACTGACGTATTCTGTTCCTTCAGTTTAAAAAAATTGTCCATTTCGAATGTACACTCCTCATTATAATAATCGCTAAAAATAGAATACTTCAAGATTATAGGGGAAGAGAAGTGGATAATCAATCAAAATTAGAATCATTCAAACAAAAAAAGATAACAATGTTCGTGTTTTAGGAACATTGTTATCTTTTAAACTGTTTTAGAAGAAAGAGAATAATCAAGTTGAAGACAAGAAGGATGGCAAAAAGAAAACTGCCTGCTCGAGCCAAGGCATTTAAGAACAAGGATAACATCGTAGCAGAGGAAAAATTCAAGCTAAACGGCCAACGCAAGGAATACGCAAACCCGCTGTTTCCATTGCTCAACACAAAGTTTGGCACATTTTCGAATTGATCCAAACTATACTGATACACATTTTGCAGCAGTCTTTCGTAAAGGGGTTCAAAAAAAACAAACAGCACCAGCAATGTCAGAATTGATAGTCCGATCGTGCAGAAAAGGTGGATAATGAAAGCCGCTGTCGATTCACCAAATGGTTTTGGCGCATGCTGCCTCTGAAAAATGAAATAGAGAACAAAGCCAACAATACCGATCAGCAAACAGCAGATACCTAGATGATCCAAGTAATAGTTTTGGATCTCACCGACCTCTTTACTGGTAAACAATTGGACATCGCTGACGTTCGTCTGCTCTACCAGTTGTGATAAAAGCAAATAAAGCAGTCCCCATGATGTCAGCAAAAACATGGAAATCAGAATATAAATATAGTTAAGTAAAAAGCGAGATTTATTGATTTTAAAAGCTATCAGTGACTTCTGAAGAGAATGCATTTCTTCCACCTCATAAGCCAGTATAAAGCGGTAATTTGAAAGAAGTATGAATTCTCAACGAAAAGCCGAAGATTTTTTTAACCGAAAAAGACCTTCAGCCAAAAGACTGAAGGTCTAAGTAGTTATTCTGGTGCAGGTTGTTCTGTTGGTTGTACAGGTTCCTGATACTGTTGATAAGTCTGTGTCTTATACAGATCAACGGTTGATTTATTGCCATGCTGACTATACAAACTGGTTGATTTGTCACCGAGCTTCGTCTCTGCCTTTTGCAAACGCTGCAGAGCATTTTTATAATCGAAGTCAGCAGGGTCTATTGGTTCCAATCCGCTCGCAGTATAGAAACGCAGCAAATCACCATTATTTACATTATCAGAAGTACTCAACTGCTCATTAACTGCTTGCTTCCATTCGTCCGCCTTTGCTTGCAAACTTGCATCAGGTGTCGGAATGACTAGGCCTGTGCTGTTGTCGTAAAGGCTGCCGCCGTAATACGTATAATCCGGTGTCATATAGTCACCGCTGCGGAAAGCTACCAATTGATCGTTTTCCGGAGATAATAAATCTTGTCCCAGTTGAATGTATTTGCTGGAGTCGATCCCCAGTAGATGCAGAAGTGTAGGCAAGCTGTCTACTTCACCGCCATAAGTATGGTTGATTCCGCCTTTGTCTTGTCCAGGCAGATGGATCATGTATGGCACGCGCTGCATTTGAGCATTGTCAAAATTACTCCACGTTTCTTTTGATTGACCCAATAAAGGAGCCAAATCTGGATTGCGGGAAGTTGAGATTCCATAATGATCCCCGTACATCACGATCATTGAATTCTCATACAGTCCGCTGGCTTTCAAGTAATTGAAGAATTCCTCAACAGCTTTGTCTAAGTAGTTGGCTGTTGCAAAGTACCCATTAATTGTCTCATCATTGGTAGCTGCCATTGGGAAACCTGCTTCATCATTTTTAAATTCACTATATGGATAGTGATTAGAGACCGCAATAAATTTCGAATAGAACGGCTGCTGTAAATGTTCTAAATACTGAATTGATTGTTCAAAAAATGGTTTGTCATGCAATCCGTATTGGAACGAATTATCTTCATTGACATCATAATAAGAAGCATCGAAGAAATGGTCATAACCAAATCGCTTATAGGTTTCTGTTCGATTCCAGAAGTTTCCTGAGTTCCCGTGGAAAGCAGCACTGCTGTAGCCGGCCTCTTGCTTTAAAATATCGGGAGCAGCCTGGAAGGTATTCTTGCCGCCTAATTGGGTAAACAGAGAACCTTGGTTCAAACCGAACAACGAATTTTCCAATAAAGTCTCAGCGTCGGATGTCTTTCCCGCTTTTACCTGATGGAAAAAGTTGTCAAAGCTGAAAGTGCTGTTGTTATGGTAAAGACTATTGATAAACGGTGTGACTTCATGTTCTTGACCATTCTCATCGGTCAGCTTGTAGTCGATCAAAAACTGTTGGAAACTCTCTAAATGAATGTAAATTACATTTTTCCCTTTGGCCAGACCGTAAAGCTCATCGTTGGGCGCGGCATAGTGGCCTTGGACGTAGTCTTCAACATCCTTCAAATCATTTGGACTCGCTTCCGCACGGACTTGATTTGTTTTATAAGTTTGAATCCCGTCGTAAGCTGTAAAAACGTTTAGCCCCAAGTATTTTACTAGATAATCTCGTGAGAAAGTCCGGGTTAACAAACCAGAACGATCGGTTTCGGCTAAAAATAAGTTTCCTGAGAAAATCAACACAGACAACGCTGTAACTGCTAATGCCATACGAGCACGTACTGGACGTTCCTCTTCTTTAATCACTTTTTTCCAAAGAAGAATCGGTAAAACCACCAAATCGATCACAAAAAGCAGATCGTATGGACGAAACAGCCGAATCGCACTTTCTCCAAGTCCGCTAGCAACTTTTCCTGCTCCTAACAAAGTATTGACAGTGATGAAATCCGTGAACTCGCGATAATAAACCACATTCGAGAACAACAAAATACTAGCCAGAGCAAAGATCAGCAGCATCGTTCGATAGGCTGCCCTAGGTCGTCGAACGTACAAAGCAATCGACAGCAGGAACATGGTTGAAGCGATTGGGTTAATGAACAAGAAAAAATATTGGAATGGACGTTCAATCCCTAAATTAAATTCAAAAAAATAAGCAAAAATGCTTTTTGCCCACAATAAGAACGTCAGCAAGGCGAAAAAACCTAAGCGTTTATTCAAAATCGCGGGAACTTTTAGTTTAGTCAATGAAAGACTTCCTTTCTGTACTAAAGAAGTATATAAAAATCCCTAGTGATTCATGCTCTCCATTTTACTAGCTGGAAATACCTACGTCAACTGAATCTCCAAACAGATTTTGATGTTTAAAAAAAACTTTATAAGCGCTTTTTTGGAATTTTTTTTGATATACTATTAAAGAACAGAAAGCAGGGACATTTATGGAAATTGAATTACGAAAAAACGCAGTAAAACGAATACGATCAGGAAATCCTCTCCTTGTGATGGATGACTTAATGATAGAACTGACAACTTTCCCAAAAAAGTGGATCACCTTCGTAGATCAGCAGAAGAAATATGTAGCCGCCGGGTATTTGGGCAAGCAAAATAAAGGAATCGGCTGGATCTTAGATAGAGAACAGAGAATCATCGATGTTCAGTTCTTAACGGAACGCTTCCAGCAAGCGTTGCAAAGACGGAGAGCCTATTTTAATGATGCTGCTACTACAGCGTTTCGGTTATTCAATGGCGAAGGGGATGGAATTGGTGGTTTGACCATCGATTACTACGACGGCTTTCTCGTTCTTTCTTGGTATAACGAGACGATTTATGACTTGAGTGAAGCCATCATCACTGCTTTGAATCAAGTTTGTCCTCATAAAGGGATGGTAGAAAAAATCCGGTTTAAGAGTGAACGGCAAGAGAGTCGATGGCTCAGTGGAGAGAAGCCGGCAGAACCGTTCATCATTCAGGAGAATGGAGTAAACTATGCCGTTTATCTTGATGAAGGATACATGACCGGAATTTTCTTGGATCAAAGAGAGGTTCGAAATCGATTGATCGAAGGACTGGCAGCCGGGCAGAAGGTTCTAAACATGTTCAGCTATACTGGGGCCTTTTCTGTAGCTGCTGCTATCGGCGGAGCCAGCGAGACCACAAGTGTAGATCTGGCACAGCGCAGTCTGCCGAAGACAGCAGAACAGTTTGAGGTCAATGGGATTCCCTTAGACAATCAAAAAATCGTTGTCATGGATACGTTTGAGTATTTCCGATACGCAGCTAGAAAAGGCTTGACGTACGATGTGATCATTCTCGATCCGCCAAGCTTTGCACGAAACAAAAAGAAAACTTTTTCAGTCTTGAAAGATTATGGGCGTTTGATTGAACAAGGCGTTGAGCTTCTCAATAGAAGCGGTAAGCTGATTGTCTCGACCAATGCAGCCAATTTTCCGATCCAAAAGTTTAAACAAGTGGTTGAAGCGAGTTTAAAAGAGAAAGACACGACTTATCAGCTAGTAGAAGAATACCGTTTGCCGCCTGATTTTGCAGCAGTTGATCAGCTAGCAGAGAGCAACTATTTAAAGGTCTTGTTTTATGATGTCAAAAAAAAGAATAATGGAGACGAGTGAAGATGATGGATGTTCAAGTTAGAAATGTACGTTTTGATGCTGGAAAACCGAAAATTTGTGTTCCCTTGGTTGGCGGTACGAGAGAAGAAATCTTAGACCAAGCGGAAAAAGCGAAAAAAATCGCCGATGTAATCGAATGGCGCGCCGATTACTATGATGAGTTGGGCGACGATGAGCAGCTGCTGGTGACGCTTTTGGCGTTAAGAGATGAAGTCCGCAACACACCGGTAATCTTCAATTTGCGCACACAAAGGCAGGGAGGAACGATCGATCTTTCACTGAAAGAATATCGTCGTTTAAATGAATTTGCAGTGACCTCTAGAGCGATCGATCTATTGGACATTGATCTAGGACTGGTCGATCAGCTGAGTACGACTTTTATCCATTGGGTTCAGGCTCTGGATGTAAAAGTGATTTTATCGGATCATCATTTTTCAGAAACGCCCAATGATGCCGTTTTATTGTTCCGCTTGAACATGATGGAACACTTTGGAGCAGATATCGCTAAAATCGTAGTCACTCCAGAAAATGAAGCAGATGTCATTCGTTTGTTGGAAATGACGTTGAGAGCTCAAACATTTGTGACTTTACCAACGATCACGGTGTCGAAGGGGAGATTAGGAAAGCTTTCCCGAGTAGCGGGTTATTTAGACGGTTCTTGCATGACTTACGGCTATCTTTCCGGTTTAGCCTCCGAAGAAGATCAGATCGAAGTTGAAACATTGAAACGTTTTTTAGATGAGTTCAGTTAGGAACGACAGCAAAATTCGGACAGGTAAGGTGAGATGACTTACATGGCAAAAAAGAAAAAGCAGAAAACCAATGCGATTCGACTGGTCGAGCAGCAAAAAATCGCGTATCAGGAACATGAATATCAATGGAGTGAAGAAAATCTTGGTGCTGCACATGTTGGCGAACAAGTAGGCATGGATGCTTCTAAAATATTCAAAACATTGGTAGCTGTTGGAAACAAAACGGGACCGATCGTGGCAGTGATTCCCAGCGACCACGAATTGGATCTGAAGAAAATTGCTAAAGCTAGTCAAAACAAAAAAGTCGAGATGCTGCCGATGCGTCAGCTGGAGGAAATGACCGGCTATATTCGCGGTGGCTGCTCACCAATCGGAATGAAAAAACTATTTCCGACTTTTTTAGATGAATCAGCTAAAGAACAGCAAACGATCGCGGTTTCTGCGGGAAAAAGAGGACTGCAAATGGAGCTTGATCCTCTCGCGATTGCTAAGCTGACGAGAGGACAGTTTGCTCCAATTACACAAGATCAGGAAAATGCGTGATAAGCGGCATGGGTCCCAGCCACATGCCCGGTGCACAAAGCGGCGGTAATATTGAAGCCGCCAGTGTACCCATGGATATCCATAACCTCACCGGCAAAGAACAAGCCGGTGTTTTTTTTGCTGCTCATGGTTTTTGGGTCAATTTCTTTTAAATCAATCCCTCCACCAGTCACAAAGGAGCGTTCGAGTCCAAAGGTGCTTTTAGCTACTAAGTTCCAGTTTTTGCATAAGCCGATCAAATCAAGCAGCTGCTGTTTTTTAACTTGAGCTGCAGATACTCTGCCAAGATTAAGCTGATTTAAGAAGTAAGTTAAAAGACGCTCCGGCAACAGTGTGGATAGACTATTCTTAAGCGACTTGCTCGAGTTTTCTATCCGCTCCAGCAGATCCTTTAATAATTCTTCCTTAGAAAGTGAAGGAAAGCAATCCAACTTTAAGCTGACTCGCTGTTGAGTCTTCAAAAGCTGATTGACAAATCCAGAACACCTCAGTGCGGCTGGGCCGGATAAACCAAAATGAGTAAACAGTAGATCCATTTCATGGGCGGTCACTTCCTTATTCTTTTCATCCATTACAGATAGACGCACATCACGCAAAGATAAGCCTTGGAGTGTCTTATCCTTGATGAAGTCTTCGTCAAGATTGATAGGAGATTCTGTTGGATAGAGAGGTGTAATATGATGCCCCACTGTTTTGGCAAACTGGTAGCCGTCACCCGTGGCTCCAGTGGAAGGGTAGGTTAATCCTCCTGTGGCGATAATGATGCTTTTTGCAGAAACGTCTTCTTCTTCCGTTCGAACACCCATCAGCTGTTCTCCATTATGGATTAATTTTGCAACAGGAGTTTGAAAGTTGAGGTCCACCCCAAGTGCCACGAGCTCATCTTCTAAAGCCGAGACAATCGTCTTCGATTTATCAGAGACAGGGAAAATCCTGCCATGGTCTTCTTCCTTTAAAGCAATATTACGCTCTTGGAAAAAAGCCATGATATCTTGGTTGTCCCACTGAGAAAATGTACTGTAAAGGAAACGTCCATTTCCGGGAATATGAGCGATCAAGTCGTCTACCGGTTGATTGTTTGTCACATTGCATCGGCCGCCGCCGGTCATCAACAGCTTTTTTCCTAACCGTTTGTTTTTTTCAAAAAGTGCTACTTTCGTTCCAAGAGTGGCTGCAGAAATTGCCGACATGATCCCGGCAGGCCCTCCGCCAATAACGATGACGTCGAACTGTCTTTTCATTTTATTCACCTCGTGGGCAAGTTTATCACGAATTTTATTACACTTCTATTAGAAAATGATGTAAACTATGAGTACCAAATGTGAGGGAGGACTTTTATGGAAGCAAAGCAGTATGTAGCAGAGATTCAAAAGTATCTGGAGGAAAAAGACCCTAATCAAAGCGAATTTTTACAAGCGGTGGAGGAATTCCTGCCAACGATCGTTCCCTTTTTAGAGGAACATCCTGAATACGTCGAAAACAATATTTTAGGGATTATCACTGAACCAGAGCGCATGATCCAATTCCGAGTGCCTTGGCAGGATGATGCAGGGAAGTGGCAGGTGAATCGTGGTTATCGGGTTCAGTTCAATTCAGCGATCGGACCTTATAAAGGCGGCTTGCGTTTCCATCCGAGTGTAAATTTGAGTATATTGAAATTTTTAGGCTTTGAGCAAATCTTCAAAAACAGCTTGACAGGTCTGCCGATCGGGGGCGGAAAAGGCGGCTCAGATTTTGATCCTAAAGGAAAGAGCGACGCAGAGATCATGCGCTTTTGCCAAAGCTTCATGACCGAATTGTCTAAACATATTGGACCTAATCTGGATGTACCGGCAGGCGATATCGGCGTTGGCGGCCGTGAAATCGGATATTTATTTGGGCAATACAAACGTCTGCGTGAGTATGATGCAGGGGTATTGACCGGAAAACCAGTTAACTTCAATGGCAGCCTTGGACGAACGGAGGCCACTGGCTACGGAGCGGTTTACTTTGTAAAACATTTGCTGCAGGACAAAGGAGATTCTTTCGAAGGCAAAAAGGTATTGGTTTCCGGCAGCGGAAATGTGGCTATCTATGCTATTGAAAAAGTCCATCAACTTGGTGGTACAGCCATTACCTGCTCTGATTCAAATGGATACATTTATGATAAAGCCGGCATTGATCTGGCTCTATTGAAGGAGCTCAAAGAGGTTCGTCGGGCGCGTTTGACAGAATACGTGAAGGAGCGTCCAGAAGCAGAATATTATGAGGGCTCCGTATGGGATCTTGAAAAGGCTGCGGATATCGCTTTACCATGTGCGACGCAAAATGAGATCGATGAAGTCAAAGCGCAACGCTTGGCTGCGAATGGTGTCAAGATCGTTGCTGAAGGGGCAAATATGCCAAGTACGATGGCGGCCGTGAAGGTCTATCATGAAAAAGGCATTTACTACGGTCCGGGGAAAGCGGCTAATGCTGGCGGTGTGGCTGTTTCTGCCTTGGAAATGAGTCAAAACTCTCAGCGGTTGTCTTGGACAAAAGAAGAAGTGGATCAGCGATTAGACGAAATCATGTTGAACATCTACGAAACTTGTCGTGACACTGCCGAAAAATATGCAGAAAAAGACAATTTTGCCGCAGGTGCAAATATTGCCGGATTTGAAAAAGTTGCTAAAGCGATGCTTGCTCAAGGATTGGTATAATCTTTAAAAAAATAAAGGTTCAAGCTTGAAAAAAAAGCAAAAGAAACGTAAAGTATTACGTGTACGAAATGATTTTTTCAGCTTTAGAGCAGCTTGCACGGTTGGTTACTCGAACTGTGGAGCGAACTCTTTTGCTGAGAAGATTATTACCTTTACGCCAACTTAGGAGGAACAAACATGGGACACATTCATTTCGATTATTCGAAAGTAGCTCCATTCGTCAACGACCATGAAATGGAGTATATCAAAAGCCAAGTAGCTGTAGCTCACAAGGAACTACGTGCGGGTACTGGTGCAGGAAAAGACTTTTTAGGTTGGATCGATCTTCCAGCTGACTATGACAAAGAAGAGTTTGCACGAATTAAAAAAGCCGCAGAAAAAATCCAATCTGATTCAGAAGTATTGGTTGTAATCGGAATTGGCGGTTCTTACTTAGGAGCACGTGCAGCGATCGAATTCTTGCATCACTCATTCTTTAACGTATTAGGTAAAGACGATCGCAAAGCACCTCAAGTTTTCTTTGCAGGAAACTCAATCAGCTCAAGTTATCTCGCTGATTTGATCGAAGTGATCGGAGACCGCGACTTCTCAGTCAATGTGATTTCTAAGTCAGGAACCACCACTGAACCAGCAATCGCTTTTCGTGTATTCAAAGAATTATTAGTTAAAAAATACGGGGAAGAAGAAGCCAACAAACGCATTTATGCAACTACTGACAAAGCGCGTGGCGCAGTCAAAACGGAAGCAGATGCAGCTGGCTGGGAAACCTTCGTGATTCCGGATGATGTGGGCGGCCGTTTCTCTGTTTTAACCGCAGTGGGTCTATTGCCGATCGCAGCCAGTGGAGCAGATATCGATGCATTGATGCAAGGTGCTGCTGATGCGCGCGAGGCCTATTCTAGCGAAAATCTGGATGAAAATGAAGCCTATCAATATGCAGCTTTGAGAAACTTACTTTATCGTAAAGGAAAAGTAACTGAAATATTAGTTAATTATGAACCTGGGCTGCAATACTTTAACGAATGGTGGAAACAATTGTACGGAGAGTCAGAAGGAAAAGACTTGAAAGGAATCTACCCATCAAGCGCCAACTTCTCGACTGATTTGCATTCCTTCGGACAATACATCCAAGAAGGCCGTCGTAATATTTTCGAAACAATCGTGAAGGTGAACAGTCCTCGCAAATCTGTATCAATCCCTAGTCAAGAATCTGACTTGGATGGGTTAGGCTATCTGGAAGGCAAAGATATCGATTTTGTAAACACCAAAGCCTTCGAAGGAACCTTGCTTGCACATACGGATGGCGGCGTGCCAAACTTAGTATTGAATATTCCTACAATGGATGCTTATACACTAGGTTACACGATGTATTTCTTTGAGATTGCTGTAGGAATTTCTGGTTACTTGTTAGGTGTGAATCCATTTGACCAACCAGGTGTAGAAGCTTACAAGAAAAACATGTTTGCCTTGCTTGGAAAACCTGGCTTTGAGGACTTGGCAAAAGAATTGAATGAACGTCTGTAAAACGAACAAGCGCTCTTTTTTGGGCGCTTTTCTTTTTGAAATTTAATAAATAAAGGCTTGTCGATCGTAGATATCGCTCTATTTTAGAATGAAATAGGGGAGTGTGAACTGGGAAAGTGCTTTTTTAAAAAAATACCGTAAATATCAAATAACCACCTCTGGCTGAATAAAAAGCAAGAGGTGGTTATTTTTGTAAGTTATACATTGCTGAAGGAACTCCTTATCATTGACGGACTAAAGTGTCGATCGCTTGTTCAATGGTAATGCCAAAAGCAAATTTATTTTCATCTGCCGCATCGATTGCTAAAAATTGATTATTCACAAAATCAAAAGCAATTCGATAGTACCTATTTTCTTTTAGGAACGTCATTTTCTCCCCCCCCTTCCAGCTCTCCTATTTAACTATAGCATTATTTAGTGGAAAAACAAACTAAATAATGCTGAATTAAAATAACATATTTTATATAAAACATATGATTTTTGTGAATGATTGAGCGATATTATCAGGAATCCGTATAAAATGAAAAAAATAGCATTTTAGCAAGCAGGAGATTTACGAATGATTAAAATATAACACAGGTGATTATATATATCGTTTTTTCATTTATTCATCGCTCTTTATGTACTACCCAAAATATTGAAAAAAATGTCAAAAAATCGTTTTCAAGGAAATGATCATATGTTATTATAAAAACAGGGGAAAGGAGTTTTGAAATGGAGAATATTGAAATCGGTGAAGCATACCAATGCAAAGCGATCGGCTTAGAAAAAGAGGTAATCGGTGTTGTTGAACAATTGTACACAAACACCGCGTTGATCAATGTGGTTCAATGTGAATCTGTTGACCGTATCGCTGTAATCGAGCGCCAAAATCGCTTGCTCGTAAAATATGAAGACATTTATTGCAATGCAACAATTGAATATCCTGCATAAAGATCAGCCTGAGCTGGTCTTTTTTTTGAACAAAAAAAGACTCACTAGTCTAGTGAGTCAATAGGCTGCTTAATAGTTGCCCTCCATGGAGGAGCGCGAAGCTGTATAAGAAAATGGATGCGGGTTTTGCTAATAAGATGATCGCTGTATACTTTTTGAAAGATATATTGGTTAAACTAGCCATCAAACAAAGCGCATCATCTGGAGCAATTGGCAGGAATATCGCCAAAGAGAACATTTTTTCAAAGCGGCGATCATTTTCTAGCCAATGACTATATTTGCGATAAACCTTTTCGCTGACCAAATGAGAAATGAAAGGTTTTCCATAATGTCTTCCTAATAGAAACAAGATAATCGAGCCTAAGCAAATTCCGAGATAATTATATAGGAAACCCCAATAAGGTCCAAAAATCAAAACCCCCGCAGCCAAACTGATTCCGCCAGGCAAGATCGGGATGATGACTTGAATCATTTGGATCAAAATGAAAACGAGTGGGCCAGCGATCGTTGAGTTTCCAACGAGATGGCGAAGCGAGGCCATGTCTTGAAAGACACCTAAACGATAAAAATAGATCGACAAAGCTATAGAAAAGGCAATTCCCGTGAAAGAAACAGCATTGATCAATTTTTTCGATTGCGAAACGCTCATCAAAAATCATCTCCTTTTGACTCATCCTATCGTTAAGTAGAAGTATAATGCAATTCATTTGTTTTTGCATAGGACTTGCGACGGATTTTAACGAAAAGCCAAAACTTTAATATTTTACACTTTTTTTAGATTCAGATATGCTGTTGGTATCAAGGAATGTTAAATAGGAGGTGATTATTTGAATAAGGAGAAAGGGATCATTCATGAATCAACAGGCGCAAGTCTAGAAGAAATCAATGCAACGGTTGAGGTTCCTAAAGATGGGAGCTTTCTAAAAAAACTTTTGGCTTATAGTGGGCCTGGGGCTTTGGTAGCTGTTGGATATATGGATCCCGGCAACTGGATCACATCGATCGCGGGAGGGGCTGAATACAAATACAGCCTGTTATCGATCGTTTTGCTTTCGAGTCTCGTTGCGATGCTCTTGCAAAGCATGGCTGCCAAACTTGGCATCGTTACTGGAAAAGATCTCGCTCAAATCACAAGAGACCAGACCACTAAATCTGGCGGGTTTGTTCTATGGATCATTAATGAGTTGGCGATTATGGCGACAGATATTGCCGAAGTGATCGGTGGAGCGATCGCTTTACAGCTTCTGTTCGGGCTGCCGTTGCTTTTTGGGGTCTTACTGACGACCTTTGATGTCTTATTGCTGCTGTTGCTGACTAAACTAGGATTTCGTAAAATCGAAGTGATTGTCGCATTGCTGATAACGGTGATTTTTTGCGTTTTCGGTTATGAGGTTGCCTTAGCGGACCCTCATTTTGGGGAAGTCATTCGCGGATTTATTCCAGATACACAAATCGCTGCAGACCGTTCTATGCTTTTACTCGCCTTAGGAATCGTTGGGGCAACGGTAATGCCTCATAACCTATATCTGCATTCCTCCATTTCGCAATCACGAGCTTTTGACCGGAAGAATGAAAAGGAAATAGCAGAGGCCGTCCGCTATACAACGTGGGATTCAAATCTGCAATTGACTGTAGCGTTTATCATTAATTGTTTGTTGCTGGTTCTGGGCGGAGCCCTGTTTTACGGCAGCAACAGCGATCTTGGTAAATTCGTTGATCTGTACGATGCTTTGCAAGACCCTTCGATCGTTGGCGGGATCGCTAGTCCTGTTTTAAGTACACTATTTGCCGTTGCTTTATTAGCTTCTGGTCAAAATTCAACTATTACTGGGACCTTGTCAGGTCAAATCGTGATGGAAGGATTTATCCGTTTGAAGATGCCTCTTTGGATGCGGAGAGTGGTTACGAGATTGCTGGCAGTCGTGCCTGTAATTATCTGTGTTGTGCTTTATGGCGGAAATGAGAATGCTGTAGAAGACCTGTTGCTGTATACACAAGTCTTTTTGAGCATTGCCTTACCAGTGTCGATCATCCCTCTGACTTTGTTTACAAGCAACGAGGAAATTATGGGCAGATTTGTCAATGCAAAATGGGAAAAGTACCTAGCATGGGGGATCACGATAGTATTGACGCTGTTAAATGCTTTTCTGATCTATAGTACATTGAAAGGCTAAAACAAAAAGACGATGAACACGTGATCCACACTCTAGCGCAGTGTGCTTAACGTTCATCGTTTTTTTATCTTGCCCAGTTAGCTAAGGTGCGTTTGATCACACGCTCGATTACGTTTGTGAACATGAAGCCTAAGGCGATCGCTCCAGAGGTCACCAAGACAGTAGCAATATTTTTCATTGAAGCATCGAAGTTTTGGTTCATCATTTCGCGAACGGCCATATAGGCGGGTCCTCCAGGAACCAAAGGAACCAGACTTGGTACATTAAAAATGATGACCGGCATATGTTTTTTCCGTGAAAAGAAAATACTAATCATACCGATCACTAAGGTTGCCAGAAAATTCGCAAACCCGGCACTCTGGTTAAAGTACGTTTGGCAAATCCAAAAGGTCATCCAGCCAAGTGCTCCTGTCAAACCGCAGGTGAGAAACGCTTTGCGAGGAATATTGGTGATAATACTAAAGGTAATCGTGCTAAACATACTAAAAAAGAAATTGATAAGAATCGTCACCAAACACCCTCCTTTAAAATAGATTAAACGCTACAATGATGCCTCCACCGATGGAACCAGCGATGAAAATAGCCTCCGTTGCACGTGCCACACCACTCAAAAGGTGTCCAGCCATGATGTCTCTAAAGGAATTCGTGATCGCTAACCCTGGCACCAGCGGCATTATGGAACCCACAATGATATTGTTCACATCTTGTGCGAATGAGAGTTTAACCGATAGAATGGCCAAACAGCCTACCAGAAGAGAAGCGAGGAAATCATTGAGAAATTTCAGGCCTAGTCGCTTGCCGAACAATGAGTGGACAGAAAAGCCCAGCATACCAATGACGAATGTCGCTGTAAAGTCAGCCCAGTCACCTCGGTAAATGATCATTAAAGTACTGCTGACGATACCGGCGGCCAGTATTTTCCAAAGTTGAGAAAAGTCCGGTGTAGCTAAATCAATTTTTTTCAAACGCTGATAGAGGTCGTAAAGCGAAAGCTCGCCATTGGCGAATGCCCGGGAGGCATGATTAACTGCGGCAACCTTTTCAAGATTGATTGACTGTTGCGTGATCTGAATCACTTGGCTGTTTTCTTCAGATGGAGAGCCTACGATCATTCCAGTCGCTGTAACGTAAATTTGAACATCTGCAAGACCTGCATTTTGCGCGATACGTTTCATGGTATCCTCGACTCGATATACTTCTGACCCTGCCTCCATCATGATTTTTCCAGCCATCAAACAAGTGCTCAAAACCAATTGCCCATAACTCTGTTGTTTCAAGATCCCACCGTCCTCTATGTATTAACATTCTCATATTATTGAAAAGAAGTGAATTAAGCAAGAAAAATGAGGGGATTGCTGTTATAATATATAATAAAGTAACAAGCATCCTTAAATGATGAAAAGAGGATGCAAATTAAAGAAACGAACCCACCGAATTATCTATAACGTTTTTTCGAAAAAAAATTTTTGAATTTGGATATTCACTTAAATTTGAATCCGGTTTCCAACTTCTTATTTGGAGTCATTGACTCAAACTATCGAAAAATTCTAAAAAAAATGAACGGAATTTAGATAACATCATGTTTAATGGTTGCAAAACTAATCAGTTTTTGATTAAAATAAAATGACAGCAAAAATAATAACAAATCGGGAGGAAAATGGCATGAGAAGAAAGGTGTATACAAAGGATCAGATTTTGAAGGCTGCTTATGAGGTTGTTGAAAATGAAGGCTTTTCTGGCTTTACAGCAAGAAATATCGCTAAAAAAATGGGGATCAGTACACAACCCATCTATCTGGAATTCAAGAATATGATGGATTTGAAGAATACTTTACTCGATGAAATCTGCAATCATCTTTACTATGATGTCTTTCCTGTTGTCCGTACAGGAGATACGATTATCGATCTTGGCCTGAATTATGTTTATTTTGCCAAAGAGCAAAGCAATCTATATACCGCTTTATACGTGCAAGAATATGGCGGCGGCAAAAAAATGCATGATTTCTCTTACAGCTATTTCCGTGAGTTGATTCGCGAGCATGACAAGTATAAGAATCTTGATGAGAATCGAATCAATGCCTTGCACGTTGGTACTTGGATCACTGTTACAGGGATCGCTACATTGATGTCTTCTGGTATTATTGAGCCTACAGAAGAAGATATCGTACACTTGATTAATCGTGCAATCGATGCAATTCTTGACAGTGACGATATTTCTGTTTTAGAAAAATTATAAGGACTTGACAATCTTAGGAAAAAGGGTAAGATGATGATTGCGGAAGGTTGGCAGAGTGGTAATGCACCGGACTCGAAATCCGGCGAGCCACAGTAATGTGGTGCACGGGTTCAAATCCCGTACCTTCCTTTCATATCAAGCCTGAGCGTGGTTTTCGCCACGCTTTTTTTGTTGGATTTTAAGTGATGAAAACTGACTGTCTACCATATTGGCTACGAAAAGAGTAAAAAACCAAGCTGCAGGTTCTAGCAGCTTGGTTTTTGCTGATTGTCTAAATTACAGATCTAAATATTTTTCTAAATAATCAGCCATACCGTCTTCAGTATTCGGCTTCGCCGTAACGTCATTGGCAACGGACTGGACTTGATCTGTTCCATTGGCCATCGCAACACCCCATCCAGCATATTCCAACATTTCTACATCGTTGTGCTCGTCACCGAATGCAATAATGTCTTCAGCGTCAGTATCGAATACTTTTACTAAATGAGCCAATCCATGCGCTTTTTGAATGCCTTTAGCCACGATTTCTAAAATAGCATTTGGCCCGCCCCAAGTATTGACCTCAACAGTATCGCCGAATTGTTGTTTGATCTCTTCAGAAACACTCTTGAGATTGTTCGGCTGGCTGCGAACGATCATCGATGTAGGGTCTTTGATCAGGGTGTTCTCAGTCAGCAAATTATCGCTTGTTGCCTCACCGGCAAACATTGCTCTATCAAAAAAGCTTAAGTCATCGATGAAAAAGGTGTCACGGTTCTCAGCTGCTATAAAGTCTAGTTTCAGATTTTTCTTTTCATTCATCAAATCGAAAACGATCGACCGATTAAAAGAAGTTTCCAATTCCTGTGCCCAAGTTTGCTCTGGCAAATGAACTAAGGCTCCGTTGAAGTTGATCATCGGGGTATTCAGATTTAATTGACGATAAAAATTACCGCTCATTCGGTAAGGCCGCCCGGTAGCGATTACCACAGAGTGACCGTCATCTATTGCACGCTGCAACGTTTTTGCTGTACGATCAGTAATTTGTGAGTCTTGATTTAGTGTCGTTCCATCTAAATCGATTGCTATCATTTTTTTCATGAAAATCATCCTTGTTCTCAATTTGTTTCAGTCTAGCATATCTGGTAAAAAACGCAACCTGAGCGCTTACAATTTGTCATTCTCTTAATCAGCGATCAAATTCGTTTTTTTTTTGGCTAAATTTTTAATTTTTTTCTGCTATAGTAAAAGAGAAGAATCATAAAAAGTGGAAGAAGGAAGAAAATGAAGGTAAATTGGCGAAGGAATTTGTTTGTTTCTTGGATCGGGTGTTTTTTTACCGGAGCAAGTTTTAGTTTGGTCATGCCTTTTTTGCCAGTCTATATTGAACAGTTAGGAACGCCGGCTTCTCAAGTCGAAATGTTTGCGGGGTTAGCGATCTCAGTCACTGCTTTTGCAGCGGCGATTGTTTCTCCGATTTGGGGAAATCTTGCGGACCGTAAAGGGCGCAAATTGATGATGATCCGCGCAGCAGCTGGGATGACTTTTTCAATGGGCTCATTGGCGTTCGTGCCAAATGTATACTGGTTGCTGATTATGCGTTTTATGACCGGTGTTTTATCAGGGTATATCCCTAATGCGACAGCGATGATTGCTTCCCAAGCTCCTAGAGAGAAAAGCGGCTGGGCTCTGGGAACCTTGTCCACCGGGGCAGTAGCCGGAAATTTGATCGGACCATCCATAGGTGGAATATTGGCGCAATGGTTTGGGCTGGAGAATGTATTCATTATTACAGGATTCATATTGTTGATATGTACAATATTGACAGTTGCCATGGTGCAAGAGTCATTTGTTCCAATTGAAAAGAAGAACATGTTAAGCATGCGCGAGTTGACGAAAAAAATCGATCATATGTCTGTCTTGGTCGGTCTATTTGTCAGCACGTTGATTTTGCAGGTAGGGATTACTAGTATCAGTCCAATTTTAACCTTATATGTTCGTGAATTGAACAAAAACAGCAGCAATACTTTACTGGTCAGCGGTTTTATTGTTTCTGCGGCTGGGATATCTGCGATCGTCTCTTCTCCAACCCTGGGGAAGATTGGGGATCGGATTGGCAATCATAAGGTTTTGTTAGCTGGTCTGTTTTTTGCTTTCCTCTGTTTTTTACCGATGGCATTTGTAAAAACACCTTTGCAGTTGGGAATCTTGCGTTTCTTTTTAGGCTTTTCGACAGGCGCACTTATGCCATCGATTAATACCTTGATTGGAAAAATCAGTCCTAAAGAAGGGGTCAGCCGGATTTACAGCTATAATCAGATGTTTAACAATTTCGGGCAGGTCTTAGGTCCGATGATTGGTTCGACCGTGGCTCATTCCTTGGGGTACTCAGCGGTCTTTTTAGTAACCAGTGTTTGTGTACTGGGGAATCTTGGGTTAAGTCTGTTCAATTTTAAGGATCTGCTAAGGAACAAGACAAAAATATAATGAGTTTGAATTAAACAAAAAACCAGTTACAATAAAGTAACTGGTTTTTATTAATGCATTGTTTTTTTGGAGGTCTCTTGTTTTGATCGTACAAAGGTGGAAATTAAGATCGTGAGCAGCCCCATCGCTAGTGAAATGATCGTCGACAGTTGAAAATCGTATACCCCGCCTTGCAATGCGCCGCCGAGATAGCAAACGGCTTGTCCGATCGCGAAGGCCCAGAAGAAAGTAACAATATATTTCATCAAGAACACCTCTTTTCATGTCAAATTCTAGGTTTAGTTTAGCATTTTTTTCTAAAATGTAAAGAAAAGACCTAGTGAAAAGAGTTGATTTCATAGGAGGAACTCATGAAATTCCCACAGTTATATACCAAGACATCTTACTCCTTGTTAAAAAGTACTTTAACTATTGAAGAATATGTTAGACAAGCTCAGGAAAGAGGCTATCAGTTCGTAGCCATCACGGATGAACATGTTTTATATGGAGCCGTTGAATTTTATCAAACATGTAAAAAATATGGACTCAATCCAATCATCGGAATGGAGCTGGATTACGAATCAAAAGTTGCAGAGGAAGCAGCGGTCTTGTTATATGCCAAAAATTATGAAGGCTATCAGGAATTGATGCGTTTGTCGTCAAAACGCATGATAGATGAACAACGCTGTTCAATTAAAGAGTATCAAATCAATAGTACGCATCTAGCTATGGTACTGCCTGCTTCTCCAGATGACTCAGCAGAGTCAATGGTTCAAAAGGTCAAAGAGATGAAACAGGTTGGTCCTGTATACGTCGCATGTTCACCCGAACGTGAACATCTTAGCAGACAGCTTGAGCAGCAGAATGTCTCGTTATTAGCTTTGCATCAGGTTCAATATCTTCAAGCAGCAGACGCTTTTGTGATCGAAGTTATGGAGCATATCCAAGAGGGAAGTCAAATCGGAAGAGAAGAACTTGTAGCGAAGCAAGGGGCGCTTTATTTGGCCCCCGAGGAAGAACAGCAGCGCTGGTTCCAAGACAACCGATACACCCGAGCATTGGAAAATGCTGAAAGATTAGCGATGGATTGCCAATTCGAATTACCATTACACCAAAAACTTTTGCCGCATTATCCAGTTGAAGGAGGGGATTCTGCTCAACAGCACCTCGAAAAATTGTGTTGGCAGAAGCTTTCAGAACGCGTTTCGACGGTGACTCAAGTATACAAAGATCGTTTGACTAAAGAGTTATCGATCATTCATCGGATGGGCTTCGACGATTATTTTTTGATCGTTTGGGATGTGATGGATTATGCACATAGAAACAAAATCGTGACTGGTGCCGGTCGGGGCTCCGCAGCGGGCTCATTGGTTGCCTACGTTTTAGCAATCACCGATGTTGATCCAATCGAGTATGAACTGCTTTTTGAACGATTTTTAAATCCTGAGCGCAACAACATGCCTGATATTGATTTGGATATCCCTGACAATCGGCGAAATGAAATCCTTCACTATGTCAAAGAAAAATATGGGCGTTTTCACGTTGCTCAAATAGCCACTTTTGGCACGATGGCAGCAAAAATGGTTTTGCGAGATGTAGGTCGTGTTTTTGGGTTATCACAAAGTGAGGCCAATCGCTGGTCAAAGGCGATCCCCAACCGATTAAAAATTACGTTGAAAGAAGCCTTTGAAACGTCTGAATCATTAAGGCAGTTAGTTCATACAAATCCGCGAAGTCAATTATTGTTTGATACGGCATTGATTTTGGAAGGACTGCCGCGTCATGTATCTACCCACGCGGCTGGGGTCGTTATTAGCGACCAAGAACTGATCTCAATTGTGCCTCTTCAAAATGGCTCCGAAGATATTTTGTTGACTCAGTTTACCATGAATGCAGTAGAGACCATTGGATTGTTGAAAATGGATTTTTTAGGCTTGCGTAATTTGTCGATCATTGACAAGACGCTGAAAAATATTCAGCGAGTGACAGGAGAACGATTGGACTTAAAACAGATATCACTGAACGATCCGCAAACGCTTGCGCTTTTCCAGCGTGGCGAAACCACAGGTGTATTTCAATTTGAATCAGCGGGCATTCGAAATGTACTTAGAAAATTGGGACCGACTTCTATTGAAGATATCGCGGCAGTAAATGCTCTATATCGTCCAGGGCCCATGCAGAATATCGATCACTTTATTGCTCGAAAAAAAGGGAAAGAGCCTATCAATTACCCAGAGACAGCTCTGCAGCCCATATTAGAAAATACTTACGGCATTATCGTGTATCAGGAGCAGATCATGCAGGTTGCTGCTAAGATGGCTGGTTTCAGTTTAGGGCAAGCAGATATTTTAAGACGTGCGATCAGTAAGAAGAAAAAGGAAGTGCTTGATCAAGAACGAAATCATTTTGTCTCTGGTGCTTTGGAGCAAGGATACTCTAAAGAAAGCGCCAATCGTGTGTATGATTACATCGAACGCTTTGCCAATTATGGATTCAACCGTTCCCATGCATTTGCCTATTCATTTGTAGGGTACCAAATGGCTTATTTAAAGGTTCATTATCCTGGACCGTTCTACACAGCATTGCTTCAATCTGTGCGAAATGATCCTAAAAAAATGCGCGAGTACATCGCAGAGGCAAAAAAAGTTGGTGTCAGATTGCTGGCTCCGGATATCAACAAAAGCAGTTACAGTTTTACTTTGATTAAAGAGAATTTGATTCGATTTGGGTTAGATGCCATTAAGGGAATCCGCAGAGATTTCGTTGCGGAGATTCTTTCCCAGCGATCTGTTGAAGGCCCTTATACATCGCTTGACAACTTTTTACTGCGAATAGAACCTCGCTGGCTAAAAGAGGAATATGTAGAACCATTGATTCTAGTGGGGGCTTTCGACCACTTGGACGCCAATAGACATAAATTGCAGGACGGTTTGGAGGGGAAAATCCAAAATGTGCTGTACAGTGGTGGAAGCATATCCTTACTAGATGTGATGAGTTTGAAGGAACAAGAGATCACAGACTATACGTTGGCAGAACGCTTGGATCATGAAGAACGTTATCTGGGTTTGTATGTGTCGGGACATCCGACTGAGAGCTTTCCAGCACTGTTAAAAACTAAAGGTGTTCGTGCCATTAGTGAAGTTGTTGTCGGCGAGAATGTCCAAATCCTTTTTTACTTAAAGGAGCTGCGAGAGATTCGCACAAAAAAAGGGGAGCAAATGGCCTTTTTGACGGGCAATGATCAAAGCGGCGAGATATCATTGACGGTGTTCCCTCAATTGTATCGCCGTAAACGAGACGAGTTGATCTTGGACAAGGTCTATTTGGTGAAAGGAAAGGTCGAACGAAGCCGCTATGATCAAACGCTTCAGTTATTAGTAGAAGAAATCGAATCAGCAGATGCAGCTGAAGAAGCATTGGCATCGGAAAAAGAAACACTGTATTTAAGAGTCAGCACGCAGCTTGACAGCAAGGAATTGCACATGCAGATCGCAGAACGTCTGCGAAGATCTCCAGGGAATGTGCCTGTGGTGATTTATTTTGAAAAGGACCGTCGAAAAATTGTGTTGGATAAGGACCTTTGGATAGGGATTAATGAGGAATTGTTAGCGGATTTACGTGACATAATAGGTGATACAAACCTCGTAATACGATGATTTCTTGCAACTTTCAAAACTTTTTTCAAGTGATTGTTGATTTCCTATAGTTTTTCTAAGACTTTTCGTTTTTTTGATGGTAGAATGTACCATGAATTGAGAACAATGCTTGATTGAAATAATTTTTTGAGGTGAGAAAATGAAACGCATTGGAATTTTAACAAGTGGAGGAGACGCTCCCGGCATGAATGCTGCTGTACGAGCAGTCGTTCGTAAAGGTATTTATGAAGGACTTGAAGTGTATGGTATCAATTATGGTTTTGCCGGGTTAGTCGCTGGAGATATTCGTCGCTTAGATGTTGCTGACGTTGGGGATAAAATCCAACGAGGCGGGACTTTCTTATATTCTGCTCGCTATCCTGAATTTGCGACCGAAGAGGGTCAGCTAAAAGGGATCGAACAATTGAAAAAATTCGGTATTGAAGGATTAGTCGTGATCGGTGGAGACGGTTCTTACCACGGAGCGATGGCCTTGACGAAACATGGCTTTCCGGCAGTAGGGATTCCGGGTACGATCGACAACGATATTCCGGGAACAGACTTTACGATCGGATTTGATACGGCGATCAATACCGTTTTAGAATCCATCGATAGAATTCGTGATACTGCTACTTCACACGTGCGTACGTTCGTAATCGAAGTAATGGGACGCGGGGCTGGAGATATTGCCTTGTGGTCCGGAGTCGCTGGTGGAGCGGATGAAATTGTTATTCCTGAGCACAACTTTGATATTGCAAAAATCGCTGATAAAATCAAAGCTGGCCGTGACCGTGGCAAGAAGCATTGCTTGATCGTATTAGCTGAAGGCGTTATGGGCGGAAACGAATTTGCTGAAAAACTTTCTGAATACGGTGATTTCCACACACGTGTTTCTGTTTTAGGACACGTTGTGCGCGGCGGGTCTCCAAGTGCGCGCGATCGTGTGCTGGCAAGCAAATTTGGGTCATATGCGGTTGATTTATTGCAAGAAGAAAAAGGCGGATTGTGTATTGGTATGTTAGATAATAAGGTTGTGGCTGCGGACATCATTGATACCTTAGAAAACAACAAACACAAACCAGATCTATCCTTGTACAAACTGAATCAAACCATTTCATTTTAGTATCAGTGCATTAAAATAATAAAAGCAAAGAATAGGAGCGTTTTGTAATGAAAAAAACAAAAATCGTTAGTACATTAGGACCAGCAAGTAATACATTGGAAATTATTTCTCAATTGATTGAGTCTGGTGCGAATGTCTTTCGTTTTAACTTCTCTCACGGGGATCATGAAGAACAATTAGGTCGTATGACGATGGTTCGTGAAGCTGTGAAGAAAACTGGTAAAGACGTCGGTATTCTTTTAGATACAAAAGGTGCGGAGATCCGTACAACAGTACAAGATACTACTGATGCTGATTTTGGTCGTGCAGGCTACATCCAATTTAACGTTGGAGACCAAACTCGTATCTCGATGGACCCTGAATACAAAGGCTCTAAAGAAAAAATTGCAGTAACCTACCCTGGATTGTTTGATGACGTACATGTAGGCGGCCACATTCTTTTTGATGATGGACTGATCGACATGGAAATCGTTGATAAAGACGAAGCAGCACGTGAACTAGTTGTTGTCGTTAAAAATGCTGGTATGCTTGGCTCTCGTAAAGGTGTCAATGCACCAGGTGTTTCTATCAGCTTGCCTGGTATTACTGAAAAAGATGCAGAGGATATTCGCTTTGGTTTAGACAATGATATTGACTTTATTGCAGCAAGTTTTGTTCGTAAAGCACAAGACGTATTGGACATTCGTGAAATCTTAGAAGAAAAAGAAATGACCCATGTACAAATCTTTTCTAAGATCGAATCACAAGAAGGAATTGACAATATCGATGAAATCCTAAAAGTTTCTGACGGCATCATGGTTGCTCGTGGAGACATGGGTGTGGAAATACCTGCTGAAGAAGTTCCAATGGTCCAAAAATCGATCATCAGAAAATGTAACGCCGCTGGGAAAGCTGTAATTACTGCAACCCAAATGTTGGAATCAATGCAAAGCAATCCTCGTCCAACACGGGCGGAAGCTTCTGACGTTGCCAATGCAGTGTTTGACGGAACAGATGCAACAATGCTTTCTGGTGAATCTGCAAACGGAGACTACCCAGTAGAGGCTGTAGCAACGATGGCTCGTATCGATCAAGAGGCTGAAAAAGCTTTGGCTGAAGGCGGCACTTTCCAAATCAATGAATTCGATAAAACAGATGTGACTGAAACGATTGGTCTATCTGTTGCCCGTGCAGCTCATAACTTAGGTGTGAAAACAATCGTAGCAGCAACCGAGTCTGGGTATACGGCTAAAATGATTTCTAAATACCGTCCAGATGCTGATATTTTAGCAGTTACGTTTGATGAACAAACCAAACGCGGGTTGATGCTTAACTGGGGTGTATATCCAACAGTTGCTGAAAAACCAACTACAACGGATGAAATGTTTGACTTAGCAACGAAAAAAGCCGTTGAACTTGGGTTCGCCAAAGAAGGCGATCTAATCCTAATCACTGCAGGTGTGCCGGTTGGAGAACGCGGAACGACCAATGTAATGAAAATTCAATTGATTGGTTCGAAACTTTTGAGTGCTCAAGGTGTTGGTGAAAAAGCAGTTGTTGCTAATGCGGTGATTGCATCATCTGCAGAAGAAGCTGTGAAGAAAGCGAAGGACGGCATGGTATTAGTTGTGCCAACAACTGACAAAGAATACATGCCAGCTATCGAGAAAGCTGCTGCCTTGATCGTGGAAGAAGGCGGATTAACTTCTCATGCAGCAGTTGTCGGTATCGCTCAAGACATTCCAGTAATCGTTGGTGCGAAGGATGCAAGTTCCGTTGTGGTAGATGGTGAATTGATCACTGTTGACCCTCGTCGTGGAATTGTATACCGCGGAGAAACCACAGCTATCTAAAGAAAAAATAGACGGGTCGTCGTCTGGCGACTCGTCTTTTTATATGGATCGCCAAAAGGTGAGAGATCAGACGGGTCGAATTGGATTTTTCATTGATCTGGCTTATAGAAAGCTCGAATTATCGGGTTTTCTATAAGGTGTCAAGAAAATTTCATTGACAAAGAATTTCCCCACCTGTATAATAGCTTTTGTTGCTTAGAGGTGATGAATGATGAAATGGTCAATCGGCGAATTACGTCGGTATAAAGAGGAACCCTTGAATTTTTCTGAGACGTTTGATTTGAATGACGCATTGACAAAACGAGATTCAAACGTTTTGGCAGTCGCACCAGTCACTGTTTCAGGGATTCTGTCGGTCGGAAAAAATGAATACATTTTGCACTATCAGTTGAAGACGACGCTAACTGTCCCTTCTTCTCGTTCACTTGAACCGGTGGAAATCCCTCTTGATCTTTCAGTCGATGAAATATTCATGACAAAAGAGCAATGGTCTTCATTGGAAGAAGAACGCGATGATGAGATCTTAGTGTTGGAAAATGACACGATCGACTTGACTGATTCTGTAGAAGACAACATTCTATTAGCTATTCCAATGCAAGTGTTAAGCGAGCAGGAGAAGGAAGCCAGTGAGCTGCCGAAGGGCAATGATTGGCAAGTCGTCTCTGAAGAGGACTACCTTGCACAAAGGGAAAAAGCAGAAACAATTGATCCTCGTCTTGCTAAATTATCGGAACTGCTGAGCAGCGAAGAAGATGACCAGTAAGATTGGAATAAAATGTATCTCAAGCAGATACTTCATTTTACAAGGAGGTGTAAGAACCGATGGCAGTACCAGCTAGAAAAACATCAAAAGCAAAAAAAGCGAAACGTCGCACTCATTACAAATTAACCATCAAAGGATTGAACGAATGTCCTAACTGTGGCGAAATGAAGAAGAGCCACCACGTGTGTGCCAACTGTGGCCATTACGATGGAAAAGACGTTATGTCTAAAGAAGCATAATTACTTTTATTGATAGAAAAGTAAAACCTCAAGACTAACCATGGAGTCTTGGGGTTTTTTTCTGTAAATCGCACAATTTCTTTTTCATTTTTTCAACCTTGGGCTATAATGAGTAAGATAGCGCAATATTATAGGAGGTATATTATGTCAAAAGCACAATTTGGTGTAGTAGGAATGGCAGTAATGGGGAAAAACCTAGCCATGAATATCGAAAGTAGAGGATATAAGGTTGCTTTATTCAACCGTACTGGGTCAAAAACACAAGCAGTGGTTGATGAACATCCGACACGTAATTTCCAACCTACTTTTACGATTGAAGAGTTCGTTACTGCAATTGAAAAGCCTCGTCGTATTATGTTAATGGTGAAAGCTGGGCCAGCAACTGACGCAACCATTCAGGAATTATTGCCGCACTTAGACAAGGGTGATGTTTTGATTGATGGCGGGAATACATTTTTTGAAGATACCATTCGTCGTAACGAAGAATTAGCCAATTCAGGAATCAATTTTATTGGTACAGGTGTTTCTGGCGGAGAAAAGGGTGCTTTAGAAGGTCCTTCCATGATGCCGGGGGGACAAAAAGAAGCATACGACTTAGTAGCACCTATTTTTGAACAAATTGCAGCCAAAGCGAAAGACGGGGAACCCTGTGTTACTTACATCGGACCAAACGGGGCAGGTCATTATGTGAAAATGGTCCATAATGGGATCGAATATGGTGACATGCAGCTGATTGCAGAATCCTATGACTTGATGAAGCAATTACTAGGATTGTCGGTTGAAGAAATGGCTGATGTGTTTGCTGAATGGAACAAAGGAGAACTAGACAGCTATCTGATTGAGATTACAGCTGATATTTTGACCAGAAAAGATGACGAGGGAACAGATAAACCAATCGTCGACGTCATTTTGGATGCTGCAGGAAACAAAGGAACTGGCAAATGGACTTCGCAAAGCTCTCTTGATTTAGGAGTACCATTACCGTTGATCACTGAATCTGTTTTTGCTCGTTTCATTTCGGCGTATAAAGATGAACGTTTAGCGGCAAGTAAAGTATTGGCAAAACCTAAAGAGTTTTCTTATGAAGGCGATAAAAAAGAATTGATCGAAAAAATTCGTGAGGCGCTTTATTTCAGCAAAATTATGAGCTACGCACAAGGCTTTGCTCAATTGCGTGCTGCTTCTAAGGAACACGATTGGAATCTGCCATTTGGCGATATTGCTAAGATTTGGCGAGCAGGGTGTATCATTCGAGCACAATTTTTACAAAAGATCACAGATGCTTATGAAAAGGATGAAGACTTAGCGAACTTAATGCTGGATGAGTATTTTCAAGGAATCACTAAAAAGTATCAGCAAGCCGTCCGTGAAGTAGTGGCAATTGCTGTACAAGCAGGAATTCCTGTGCCAACCTTTTCTTCTGCTATTACGTATTACGATTCGTATCGTGCTGAGCGTTTACCAGCCAATTTGATTCAGGCGCAACGAGACTATTTTGGAGCACATACGTATCAACGCTTAGATAAAGAAGGCATTTATCATTACAGTTGGTATTACGAAGAATAAAAAGTCATTAAAAAACTAGGGAATTCTCATTAGATTAAGGTTCCCTAGTTTTTTTATTTGAAGATTCGTGATAAAATGGCTATAGCCTTTTAAAAGGTTTAGACCTATGATGATAGTGCCTTAATCAAGACCAATCCGGAAAGGAAATTTGAGAATGAGTAATATTCTGATCATTGAAGATGAGAAAAATCTAGCTCGGTTTGTTGAGTTAGAGTTAAAACACGAAGGTTATGAGACAGAAGTTCATTATAATGGACGTACAGGTTTGGAAGCTGCATTAGAAAATGACTGGGATGCCATTTTGCTTGATTTGATGCTGCCTGAGCTTAACGGTTTGGAAGTGTGCAGACGTGTCAGACAAGTGAAGAACACGCCGATCATTATGATGACTGCTAGAGACTCTGTGATCGACCGTGTATCGGGACTTGATCATGGAGCAGATGATTATATTGTAAAACCTTTTGCTATCGAAGAGTTGTTAGCGCGTTTGCGTGCTTTGCTTCGCCGAATCGATATTGAAGGAGATAAAAATGTAGCAAAACAAACGACGATCACTTACCGTGATTTGACGATTGAAAAGGAAAATCGGGTAGTTCGTCGCGGAAGTGAGATTATTGAATTAACAAAGCGTGAATACG
Source organism: Enterococcus florum (assembly GCF_004309355.1). GTDB lineage: Bacteria > Bacillota > Bacilli > Lactobacillales > Enterococcaceae > Enterococcus_A > Enterococcus_A florum. Next base: position 54,837 of record NZ_BJCC01000037.1, read on the forward strand.
AATTATTACTGACATTAATGGAAAATGTGAATGTCGTATTAGCTCGTGACGTCCTTTTAAACAAAGTTTGGGGCTATGAGACAGAAGTTGAAACCAATGTAGTCGATGTGTATATCCGTTATCTGCGTAATAAAATCGATGTACCTGGTGAAGACAGCTATATCCAAACGGTTCGCGGAACGGGCTACGTTATGCGGTCATGAGAAAATTAATCAACAAACAACAAGAACTGAAGGGGCCCTCTCTTACAATCAAGTGGGCCTTCACAAGTTCTTTCTTTATATTCGTTGTTTTTACAATTTTTGCGGTGATCACGTACAAATCATCGATCAATTTGATTGTTGCCAAAGAAAGAACAAACGTAGAACGGACCATTGGCGAGGTTTCTACAAGATTATCTAACGCCAATCAAGAGCTTACCCTGGTGAATGTTTATCGCGCCTTGACAGAGTCCGATGATGCCGAAAATACTCTCTATGATGAGAATATGACCTTAGAAGGCAATATGCTGCGAACGGACAGCTTTATTGCTGATTTGGGACAACCGCAGTTATCGCTAGGTATTTATGACCTTGATAAGAAATTGATTTTTAAAACACAAGAGGAATACCAGCCATTAGTGCAAAGTGAACGCAAAAATCCTACGATCGTCGGGATTGATGACCAGAGTGGATTTTTGGCTGTTGAACCAATCTATTCAAAAGATACCAGAGAAAAGATTGGCTATGCGCAAGTTTTTTATGAACTATCCAATTTTTACGAAATGCGCAGCAAGCTATTGTTGACTTTAGTTGTTTTAGAAATTGTCTCACTGCTTTTAAGCAGTTTCTTAGGTTTTCTTTTGTCTTCTTACTTCCTGAAACCGGTCAAGATTTTGCGGGATACAATGGAAATCATTCGTCAGGATCCTCAAGTCGATGTTCATGTTCCGGATATTCCTACAAATGATGAGTTGGCCGATTTAGCAGCCATCTTCAATGATGTGATCGATCGGATTCGAATGTATATCAAACAACAGGAACAGTTTGTTGAGGATGTTTCTCATGAACTACGTACACCTGTGGCTGTGATCGAGGGTCATTTGAGTTTATTAAACCGTTGGGGAAAAGATGATCCCGAAATATTAGAAGAATCGATTCAAGCGAGTTTACAGGAAATTACAAGAATGAAAAGCTTGGTACAGGAAATGCTGGATCTTTCTCGTGCTGAACAGGTTGATGTTTATTATGGGAATGAAACATCGAATGCCAAAGAAGTGACGTACCAAGTCTTTAATAATTTCAAATTGTTGTATCCAGAATTTACGTTCACTCTTGATGACGATTTAGAAAAAGAACGTGCGTTAAAAATTTATCGCAACCATTTGGAGCAGATCTTGATTATTATCATGGATAACGCTGTGAAGTATTCGACAGAGCGCAAAGAAGTTCATGTCTCGATCTCCTCAACATTGAATGAGTTTGAAATTGCTATTCAAGATTTTGGAGAAGGAATACCCGATGAAGATATTGATAAAATCTTCAATCGATTTTATCGAGTGGACAAAGCACGTGCCCGAACCAAAGGCGGGAATGGGCTCGGGCTATCAATCGCTCATAAGCTGTTAGAAAGCTACAAAGGGCATATTAGTGTAGAAAGCTCCATTGGGAAAGGGACGATTTTCAGAATCGTCATTCCAATGGTCGATAAAAAGACGACTGATTAAAAAAGTCAGTCGTCTTTTTATGCGAAGATTCCAATAGGCGCTTTTGATTGAAAGTGTTATTTTTGCCAAAAAAATCGAACGTTCCTTATTGAACAATCTGTTTTGTTCGTCTAAAAAAATAATTCGACAAAATAAGCATTTTTTTGTTGCAATAAGGCGGGAAGATTGCTATATTATTATTTGTTCCAACGAGATGCAATCCTTCAGAAAAATAATTTGATTTTATTGTTGACGGATGATTTCACTTGTGGTATTTTTATAAAGTCGCTGATGAGCAACAGTGATGATCATGTTTTTTTAAACCGAAAAAACTTGAAAAAAAGTTGTTGACATTAAAACGGCTAAGTGATAAGATTTAAGAGTTGCTGAAACAAAGCAACGCCACGTAGACCTTTGAAAACTGAACGAATAAAACAAACCAAATGTGTAGGGCGCTTCTATAATAATAGAAGCAAACAATACAGCAAGCAACTATGCTAGCGAATCAATTTTTAAATTGAGCTGAACAGTCTAAGACTGTTTCAAA
>NZ_BJCC01000038.1 GCF_004309355.1 Enterococcus florum
CTTTGAAAACATTGATATAACAAGGGCTGATAATTATGAAATTAGCTCACTTAAATAAAAAAACACCCAAATCCTTGCAACACAAGGACTTGAGCGTCTGTAAGAAGTCTTACATTAATTTGTTGTAGAATTTTCTCGCGCGTTTTATGTAGTGTCAAAACATGGGGAAAAGCTGATATAACAACCTTTATAGTCATTTGATAAATTAATGGACATCAACAAATATCAAACGAAACTAAGTCAAAAACTAAGTCAAAAACTAAGTCAAAAACTAAGTCAAACTTAAAAATGTGGGGCACATAGGAAAGGATAATTATGAAGAAATAATTCAATAGACTTTAATTAGAAATAATCAGCTTCTTTTTCCCTTTTCCTTGATATACTTAAAGTAAATAACTAACGAGTAGGTGGAAAAATGAAAGTTTTGATTGTGGAAGATAATAAACAAATAATTGATGTACTAAATCGCTTTTTAAAAGAAGCGAATCATGAAACAGCCGTTGTTTATGACGGAGGAAAAGCACTCGCTTCTTTTGATTCGTTCAAGCCGGATTTTATTTTGCTAGACATCATGCTGCCAAATGTCGATGGTTTTGAAATTTGTCGTAGGATTCGTGAAAAATCTACTGTGCCGATCATTATGATTACTGCAAAGTCAGAAGATGCTGATCGAATATTGGGATTAGAGGTTGGTGCGGATGATTACATCGTTAAGCCATTTTCTCCAGAGGAAGTATTGTCGCGGATCAACGCTATTTTACGCCGTATCCATTTTGAAAATGATCATCCACAAAAAGTCATCAAACTTGGCGAAATCAAATTACATTTGGGGAATCGCAAAGCATTTTATGAATCAAAGGAGATTGTATTAACTAAAAAAGAGTTCGAAATCTTGGCTTTGTTCGCCAAGTATCCGAATAAAGTGTTCAATCGCAACAATCTTTTGGATGCAGTATGGGGCTACGATTATTATGGAGATAGCCGAACTGTGGATAGTCATATCAAACGCCTGCGGGCAAAGATTAAAAAAGCCGGTATCGACAATGATAGTATTGAAACGGTCTGGGGCGAGGGCTATCGCTGGGGTAGAGAAGAATGAGAAAAATTTTTAATCGGCTCATCACACAATCAGTTATTCTATTACTTTTTTTCTCTGTGATCATAGCTTTAGTGTTTGGGGTATTATTTGCCAAGCAAACAGAGGATATGCATCAAGAAGAGATGATCAATCGCGCCGAACTCATCAGTAAGACGATGGAAGATTTTTTCAAATTGGAAACAAAGGATTCACAAGATCGCGGTGGCAAAAGCGGAGGTATGGGTGGCTATGGAGCCTTCATTCGTTTTCTAAATCAAATCGCAGGTGAAGAGGTTTGGGTCCTGAATAAACAAATGGAGCCAATTATCGAGGATCATCACAAAGACATCACGCGAAAAGAGCCGCCGGCAGGAACGCAAAAATTGATCACAGAAACCTATCAAACAAAGCAGACGCAGATCAAGAAAAAAAGGACATTCGTTCAACTGCAAGATCTGACGGTAACCACCCCGATCAAATCTGATGGAGTGGTCAAAGCAGTCGTCGTTATGCACTCGAAAGTGACGGCGATCCACAAAAATCAATTATCGGGCTATTTGATGCTGGTCATCAGCTTGCTGGCAGCGGTAGTTGTCGCTAGTCTACTGGCGTGGCGCCTGGCCAAACGCTTTATTCAGCCAATTTATACAATGAAGAAATATGTGGATGATCTTGCAAACAAAAAGTTTGATACAGAATTGAAACTAGATACGCACGATGAACTTGAAGAGTTGGGAAATCAGCTTTCTATATTAAGTCAACGGTTATTAACAGCACGATTAGAACAAGAAAAGAAAAAGCAAGCAGAGAAAGACTTTCTTTCCCAAATATCACATGAACTACGAACACCGGTAATGGTTATTAAAAGCTCTTTAGAAACAATCAAAGCGGGGTATGTAGACAGTGATGATGAGAAAAAATATTTAGATCAATTAATAGTCGAGGCGAATGGGTTGGAGAGGCTGGTTACAGACTTATTAGAACTAAGTAGATTAGAGTCAACGGAGTTTCAATTGCAAAAAGAACCGATTGATATACTAGATTGCATTGATGATGCGATGCGAAGTTACCGCGTAGCAATCAAAGAAAAGCAACAAACCCTTGAAATTAACAATAATTTGGCTGAGAGACGCTTGATTGAAGGCGACTATTTCAGAATGACACAATTATTCAAAATTCTTTTGGATAACGCGAACAAATATGCGCCAGCAAGTTCTTTAATCACAGTGTCAGTGAAAGATAAAGAAAAAAATTTAGAAATTTCTGTTACAAATTTACAAATGGTCACTAATGAAGATACAGCAAATTTTTTCGATTCCTTTAAACGAGGAATGCATTCTTCAGAAGATGGAACAGGCTTAGGACTAGCAATTGCCAAGCAGGTAGTTGCTCGACACGATGGACAAATTTCAGCAGAATCAATCAGTCAAACATTCAGGATAAAAATTCGTTTGCCTTATTTATCATGACACACTTTCGCCATATTCTCTTTCTAACATGTAAGAAAGAGGAGGAATGCAACATGAAAAAAATAATCGCAACAGCACTAGTTGGGGCGGCTTGCCTAATGAGCTTATCAGGGCTCACTGCAGAGGCTGCTCAAGTAAACACAAGAGGAGCGGGGGTGAACAAGCTTGGCTATTGTTTGATTACTGGCGAAGAACGTGTCTCTCAAGCAGATTGTCCGATTGGTCAAAATAGGTTTTTACCGACTCAAAACAAAACATTGACGTCTAATCAAAGCTTCTTGTTAGCCGCAGCTCGCCAACGTCCGCAAGATGGAACAGGTTATAAAAATGGACGTAATGGAGGAACCGGACAAAATGCCGGTAACGGCAAACAAGATGGAACAGGACCAGGCTGTGCGGATGGGCCACGTGCCGCCGATTGTCCATATTGGGAAGAAAAACAAACGAATAATGGTACGAATTCGACAGCTGGTGAAACGTTACAAAGCTTTTCGCAATCAAATACAACACAATCAAGCGCACACTCAGCCAATAAAGGTCATGGAAACGGAGTTCGTGATGGCAGCGGTGGCGGAACTGGAAAAAATGCAGGGAATGGTTTACGCCATGGTAGGGGCGCAGACGGACAAAGAGGACACAATGCAGGAACTTGCATTAATTAGAAGATGAACAAGAGCGGAATATGCCGCTCTTGTTTTTTTAGGGTAGTTTCACAAATGAATTTCTGAGTTTCAATCGTTCTTGGAATAATGGATAAAAGAAATGATCGACTATATATAGGGGGAATAGAATAGGAATTATGACGAACTGTCCCGAACATTGAAAGTGTTCGCTAATCCAAAACCGCTGGAAATCATTGACCTTTTATCTTGTGTCAGCTTGTGTGTTTGCAATATCCTGGATCACTTCGATTTTACGCAAACGAAACTCTCACATCATACCTATACTCATGTTGGTGAAGACATGAGTCAAAAAAACAATGGATACTTTCGTAAACTACTTAGAAAAATTAGCAACTAAGTCAAAAACAAAGTCAAATCAATCTTAGACAATTTTCACCAAACAAAAAAACACCCAAACCCCTGAAACAAGGATTTGAGTGTCGCATAAACGATCTTAAAGTAATTTGTTGTAGTATTCAACGACTAATGCTTCGTCGATATCTGGGTTCAATTCGTCACGTTCTGGTAAACGAGTCAATGAACCTTCTAATTTTTCATCGTCAAAGCTTACGAAAGCTGGACGTCCTAGAGCAGATTCAACAGCTGCTTTCACAGTTACCATGTTGCGGGATTTTTCGCGGATAGAGACAACTTGGCCAACTTCTACTTCGTATGAAGGGATGTCGACACGTTTGCCATCTACTAACACGTGACCGTGGTTTACCAATTGACGTGCTTGGCGACGAGTTGAAGCCAAACCTAAACGGTAAACAACATTATCCAAACGACGTTCTAGTAAGATCATGAAGTTAACACCGTGTTTGCCTTCTTTGATTTTGCTAGCGCGTACGAACATATTACGGAATTGACGTTCATTTAAGCCATAAGTGAAACGTAGTTTTTGCTTTTCAGCCATTTGCATGCCGTATTCAGATTTCTTGCCACGGCTGTTTGGTCCATGCTGACCTGGTGCATATGGGCGACGTGCTAATTCTTTGCCTGTACCTGATAAAGAAATACCAAGACGACGAGACTGTTTCCATGATGGTCCTGTATAACGAGACATTTAAAAATTCCTCCAATAAATTGTATTTGGAGTAAAATAATCCGTTGAAAAATTCACATCCGTGTAGTTCGTTCTTCAACCTTCACCTTTGCAGCCGCGGTTACGCAATTGAACCTGATGTTACTCAAGGCAACGAACTGGTGACGGGCTATTATTTTTCTGCTGCATTATTTTACACAAAGTACAGTATAACCGATTTTAACAGCCTAAGTCAAGATAAATCAGCTGTCTGACGCTAATTCTAAGCAAATGACAGAGATTCTCTTTTTTTGGTCAAGTTTTTTTGCAAATCGCTTGAAAATTCACTAAAATAGACGATGCACGATAGGTTTATCCTGCGCAAAGACGCAAATACATAATATGGAGTAGTGGCATGGAACGAAAATTAATTGCTTTGGATATTGATGGGACGTTGTTGAACAGTCATAGAGAACCACTGGATAGTACGATCGAGGCCTTGAAGACGCTGCGGACTGCTGGGCATTTGGTGATCATCGCTACTGGGCGCTCACGGTTGTTGGCGGGTGAAGTGATCCACAAGCTGGGCTGCACGAATTATATCGTGTGCAACGGATCGGCGGCATTTTTAGACCACGAACAAATCTACAAGCGGACACTGGACCGAGAAGCCTTGGATCGTTTGCTCACGTTTGCTAGCGAACACAAAAAAGATATTACCTTATTTAGTTTAGACACGATTGCTCGGGTGACGGATTTCAATGCACCTCTAGTTGCAGAGGCGATGAATTCCTTCGGCGGGATTGTGCCGAAATTCCAACCTGACTTTTTGGGGCGGCATGAGGTCTATCAAGGCTGTGTCTATTTCGATTCTTCGATGGATGAAGTATTTTCGACGGCTTTTCCTGAGTTTCGTTTTGTGCGCTGGCATCCAGAGAGTGTCGACATCGTACCGAGAAGCGGATCAAAGGCAGCGACAATCTCTGCGTTGGCTGAGCGGGTCGGCATCAAGCAAGAGCACATCATTACCTTTGGTGACGGCAATAACGATGTCGAAATGCTGGAGCTGGCTGGTACGGGAGTCGCCATGGGCAATGCGGCACCGCATGTCCAACAGGCTGCGAATCTTGTGACCGATACCAATGATCAAGATGGCATCTACAATGCACTAAGAAAATTAAAATTGGTTGGATAATGTGCGGATGTCAAGAAAGGAAGTGTAGGTGATAAGTATTAACAGTTTGCTCGTTTCATTGTTGATCCTTATTGCTGTTCTAGCTGCGGTAGGTTTTTGGCGCATAAAGAGTCAAAAATCAGTAGGAAGTAACTCGCAGGGAGGCCCTAAAGTAAAGGACCAAGCTGCATTGTTTCAGCTTTTTGAGGATTCATTGGCAATGATGAAAGAATACCGTGGAAAAATCAAGCAGCAGGGCTACCGCTATATCAAGGCAGGAACCCCGTTTGTGGTCCAGCATCTGGAAGGATTTCAGAAGCAAATCGCCGCAGAGGAGACCAATCAGGATTGTATGACCGTCAATCGTTTGCTGGAAAAAAATATTGAGACGCTGCAGGACTTCGCAAAAAAGGCCGCAACGATTGAGGCGTCAGGCGACCAGACGGAGCGCTTAAAGCTGCAGGTCCTCAACTATGTGAATAAAACGATCATCGACTGGAACCGTTTAGCCGAAGATCCTGCAAACTTGTTCGATCAGAAATAACCAAAATGAGGCTGTGACATCACTGTCAGAGCCTCTTTCCTATGATTAGTCAAGCAAAACACGCGAAGGTTCTCTGAGTATCAAAAACAGAGGTCTTTGAAAAGAACATTGAAGGAATCAAACAGAGGCTCACAAGGGAGTCATGCAGAGAGCGATCAGTGCAAGCAAGTTTGCTGGAGCACTCCTTTCTGACCGGCTTGTCTCTAGTCTTCATGTTGAACAGATGCGAAGTCAAATGGGTATATTCCTAGCAAAAGCATCCAAAAGAGCGGGGCAACCTCTTTTTTGGATGCTTTTTGCTCCCCTAATTCGGGTGAACTAAAATAACTTGCTTTTCTACTGTTTAGCTGTGAAACAAAAACCAACTTCCTTGATTCAGATCACCGAAAATCTTCCTTGATTTTAGAAAAATTTATAGATTTATTGGAAGCAGTCTTATTATATGAAGCAATTTCTTTCATAAGAATATCTTTATTGAATATCCGCTGCCGACGGTACGATTTTTCTTGTTCAGACCGCATGGTTGTCCTATTATTAAGGTAAGCCACATCAATAAAGGAGTGAATCTCGTGATTCAGCTTTTAGAACAATTCAATCAATTCTTGAGCAATTACCCAGTGATCTTACGCGGGATCGCTTGGCTGCTTTTGGCTCTGGGCATACTGATGGTGATCTTCTTGCTGTTCAGTCTGCTTTTGACTCCTCTGATGTTGATGTATAACAAGGTAACGGATAAGAACCGCAGCAACGTGGCGACAGAAAACGACCATCTGCTCGGTGAACTGACTGAAAGGATCTATGGCGATTCTGTGGGGGAGGTCATGGTGATCAACAGCGGGGATGCACGCGCCACTTATCCGGCACGGTTGTATCGCTCAGATGACGTGGCGGCAGAGCAGTTACTCCCTGTAGGGACACAAGTGCTGATCATCGACTTTGATCAGTCAGGCATTGCGTTAGTTGCGAAGAATCAGTCAATAATAGAATAGGAAGTGTAAAAATGAGTGTTTCACCAATTGCATCATTTTTCAGCAGCCCATTTTTATGGGGTGGTATTTTAGTGGTTGTGTTGTTGGGCTTTTTAATGGTTCGATATCGGATCGGCAAGCCGGATGAGGCGTTGATCGTCACCGGATCATTTTTAGGCAAAGACGGCATCAAAATTTTGAAAAACAGCGGGACCTTCGTGATTCCAATCGTCCAAAAAGCTCATAAATTAAGTCTGTTGACCCACAAGCTGGAGATCGGCACACCAGAAGTCTACACCGAACAAGGGGTTCCGATCAAAGCCAGCGCGACCGTGTTGGTGAAGGTCGGCAACAGTACAGAATCGATCAAGACCGCAGCGGAACAATACCTTGGGAAAACCACTAAGGAATTAGAAGATGAAGCACAAGAAGTATTGGAAGGCCATTTACGAGCGATCTTGGGTACGATGACGGTGGAAGCCATCTACAAAAATCGTGACGACTTTGCGGAGCAGGTCCAGCAAGTGGCCTCCACCGACCTGCGTAAAATGGGATTGGAGATCGTATCCTTCACCATCAAGGATGTCAGCGATACCAATGGTTATTTAGATGCTCTGGGTCGCCCGCAGATCGCAGAAGTGAAGAAGAATGCAGAAGTAGCGGAGTCGAACGCCCTGCGGGAAACGCGTATCAAGCAGGCGGAAAACGAACAGCTGGCTCAACAAGAAGAGATCAGTCGTCAAACTGAGATCGCTGAAGCCAATAAGAACATGGCCTTGAAGCAGGCGCAATACAAGCAGGAAAAAGAAGTGGCGGATGCGAAGGCCGAACAGATTGCGGTCGGCGAAAAGATGAAGATCGATTTGATCGAGCAGGAAAAAAATATTGAAATCCAAGAGAAGCAAGCCGAATTGACCGAAAAGGAATTGACGGCGACCCTGCGTAAGCAAGCAGAAGCTGACAAATACGTCATTGAGCAAAACGCGTTGGCAGAAAAAGCCAAAGAGATTGCCAAAGCGGAAGCGGAAGCGGAAAAAACCAAGCTGGCGGCCTTGGCCGAAGCCGAACGTATTCAGAAACTAGGTGCGGCGGATGCAGAACGAATCCACAAAGTCGGATCAGCGGAAGCCGAAAGCAAGGAAAAAATGGCGATTGCGTTGACGAAACTGAACGAAGCCGGAATTTTGATGGAATTCATCAAGGTCTTGCCGGCGATCGCCAAGGAAGTCAATACACCGATCAGCAACATCGACAAAGTCGTCAGCTTTGGAGGCGGCGATGGGGTCCACGAGCTGGGGGAAGCGGGCTTGGCGCGAACCTTCGACACGATCAAGGAAACGACTGGCTTGGACTTGGTCACCCTGATCAATGACTCGATGGCTGTTCGAAAAGGCAATCAAGAAGTAGTAGAGGCTCTGAAGCAAGCCCCTGTAAAAGAATCAGCTGTCGTGACACAAGAATGTGAAGAAAACTAAAGGAATCGAAGAGGTCGTTCATTAGGAGGCGGCCTCTTTTTTGTGTCCATTTTCAGAGAAACAGGGCCATTATAATTGCTGAAATGAACCAGATAAAAATTAATGGAATTGCATAGAAATATCGAAAAAACTCAAAAATTATACTTGCATAAACTGATAATTAAATCGATTAAAATCTAAATAAATGTTTTTACATTATTCTTGTTTATTTTGTTTTTTTATATTCTTAAACCAGCCGACGAGCATTGACGCGACGGTATTATTCGGTTTATTATTATGTAACGGACATTTTTTTAAAAAGTAAAAATAGTATTATTAAGGAGACGAAAAGGATGAAGAAGTGGAAGGTATTTGTAAGGTTTGCGGTACTAAGCAGTGCACTGCTGATGGTCAGCGGATGTTCTGGGGGGAACACCAAAAAAGCGGCTGAAAAGAAGAGTACAGCCGCTGAATCCAGCAAGGTGGAACTGAGCGTCGAGGGCGGTACCTATATTATCCCAGATGGTGAAAAAGTTGAGGACTCCAGTGGCTTTTTGGCTTTGGATATCAAGGTGAAAAACAAATCGGACGACAAACTGGACATTTCACCAGAAGATTTTGCTTTATATGATGAAGAGGGCAACAAAGTGTCGTCTGAACGGGTCTATGATTCGAATGACAAATTCAAGGTCATGAGCTACGAAAGTGTTTCTCAGGACAAGAGCTTTACGGCCCCTCTGGTGTTCGAGGTTGACAAGGAAGCTGAATACGAGCTGCACTATAAACCTACCTATTATTCTGAAGACGAGAAAGATGAAGGCATCGAGCTGAAGCTGAATGCGAAAAAATATTCGGATGAAACAAAAGAGGTCGAAGCCTTAGTGGAGCAGTATATCTCAACTGTGTTTTACGGGGATGAAGAGAAGAAGGAAGACACAGAAAAGGATGAAGAGAAGAAGGATGAGAAAGAGCCTAAAGTAGAACTGGCCAATGATCTGGAGAAGGAAAAACAAGAATTCAAAGAGGGCAGTATCGAGCTTTTGAAGGAAGATTTCTCTCGATACGAACCATCGTCAGCAGAGGTGGAAAAAGTCATCACAGAAATCCAAACCACCAATCGAGAAAAAGCCAAGGTCACTTATGCGTTCAAAGAGTTTTTCCCGGAAACTGCAACGATCTATGTTCGACCTGAAGTGATCCTGTTAGAAAAAGTAGATACAGAAGCAATTATGGAGACCTTTGTAGAAGAAAACAAAGGGAAATACTCAGATTATAGCAGTGTGTATCGTGATGCAGAAAAATACCTGCTGCAAGAGCTGCCGACAAAGATCAAGGAAGCTGCGATTGCCACAGAATCAAACATGGACGGCGAGGGCTATCAAGTCAAGCTAGAGAAAAAAGACGGCAAATGGGAAGTCCATTCAGAAAATGAAAGCCGCAATTACGATTTCAACAGCATGCGAAGTACCTTCAGAGGCGGGTTAGATGACTAAAAAACGGGGAGTCTTAGTGATTACTTCCCTGATCGTTGTTGCGGTCATCGCCGTTGCAGGTTTTCTGCGATACACCAACAGTCGGCAGGCTACTGTCGATCGAGTAGCAGAGGCCTTGCTGGCGAAGGATACGAAACAATTGGAGAACCAGTTTGTCCGTTTTTCCGACGGCCAAAAAGTTTCGAAGAACAGCAAAAAATGGTTTTTTCGGCAAGCCGCGGCGTTGAAGAAAAAAGACCGTGTTTTGGCACTGTTGAACGATGAAGAATTGTTTGAAATCCAGAAAGGCGCTGACCCTTTTAAACCAGCTGAAATTTTGCCTAAAGCACGGTATATCAAGGTGGAGGCGCCCAAAGATGCAGAACTGACTGCTGTAATCCAATCGGCGAGAATCGAGCTTGAGCAGGATGAAAAGTGGAACAAGTATACGCTTGGTCCGCTGCTCCCAGGAGATTATCCGATCAAGTATCAAGTTATGCATCCGAAATTTGGTCTCAAAACAATAAAAAAGACGATCTCTGTGCAACAAAAGGATCATGAGGAGGTCATCGAAGAAGAAGCATTGTACAGTAACAACAAGCAGTTTCACAAGCACCTGCTGTCTTCAGCGGTTACCTACATGGAATCAATGAACACTGCGATCGAAGAGGATCTGGATTTCTCTTTTCTAAAGGCTTCCTCAGAGAAAAACAAAGAGTTTCTGCAAAAGGGTTTTGAAGAATTACGTCCGTATCTTTCCAGCTTTGAGCAGCAATTTCAGACCGTTAAAATCGATTGTGATTCGATTTCTGTCAATCAGGCGCTCACTTCGGTCAGCTTGGATCTGTTCGTCGATGTTCAACGCTCGACACAGCTGATCAAGGAAATCGGGATCGATGAAGCACTGAACTTTGAAGAACAAAATGCGATTGTGTCGTTTGTCTACGATGAGCAGCAAAACGGCTGGGTAATCGATAAAATGGATTTTGAGACCTTTGAACAAGACACAGACAAGTGGGAAAATGTTCAAAGCTTTCGAGCCGATTCTGTTAAAAAGGCGATCTGGAACAAGGAACAACAAGCAACCGTTATTTGATGAAAAGGGAGAACCTGTTGCGGTCCTCCCTTTTTGCTATTTTTGAGAGGGAAAAATCAGTCCTTAGTCTCTTTTTTTTAAGTTTGGACTTTGTGTATAATGAATAGCAAGGAGGACAAAAAAATGAAAAAAGAGGGTTCAGAAGCTGATTTGGAGCGTCGTATTAAAAAACTCGATCAGCAAACGCAGCGAAAGTACCGTTCATTAAAAAAGGGCAACAGCATTTGGTGTATCGTGCTGGCACTGATCACAGCGATCTGCTTGGCGGTGTTGGGTTCGTTGTTTTTAACCGATCGGTACCGAAATCACGTCGCGGGAAAACGGGAGCTGGAGCAGCAGATCGTTCAGATGGAAGAAGAACGGTATGCGATCCTTTCTGGAAACAAGCAAGTAGCCACGGAAGATTTTGAAGATATTTTGCAGGAGAATCTGGCGAACTTGAAGGAATACCCTAAGAAATCAGATTTTTATACAGTGGATATCAAGGATACCGATTCTGCGATTCACATCGACCGGAACAATATTTTTGTTTCCGATAATGCCAATCTGCTTAGCTCGGAAACAAAATCCAAAATATATAAGCTAAACAAACAGCTGGCAGCCAGCACGAAGGGATCTCAGCTGGAGGTCGTGACCGTCAAGGAACTGCCTTCAGGGGAGTCGATTGAAAGCTATGCGGAAAAAATCTTCAATCAATTAGGGATCGGAGACAGAGAAGAGAACAATGGCGTGCTCTATCTGATCGCGCTGGAGGATCGGGAGTTTCGGTTAGAAGTCGGTTATGGACTAGAAGGGCTTTTAACGGATTCAACGGCGGACGATATCATCAACGACGCCGATGTAGTGGATGATTTTAAAGATGAGAAGTATGATAGCGCAGTCAATCAGGTTCTAGATGGCGTCTTTTCGGTTATGAATTCAAAAACCGCACTGGTCGATGCTCGGATCGCTCAATTAGAGAGAGAAAAACGCAGCGGCACAGTGTTTTATTGGATCGTCAGCATTCTAATGATTCTCTTTGCTTTGATTGCTGTCTTGCTGCTGGTCAAAGGAGTAAGAGCTCGTCAGGTGATTCAGCAGCATTACCGAGCGTATCAAGAGGAAAGAACCAAGATTCATCAAACAACCAGTGAAAGCAGCAAGCGAGTTCGCGTGTCGAAGCTGAAGAAGTCCGATTTTTATTATTTGACATTAAGCGGCATCACACTGGTTTGGTCGATGAAACAAATCAAGCATGCAATCAAGCGAGGGAAGATCTTCGCGAAATACCCACATGCTGTTAAGCATGGTGCAGGACAGATTCTCGTCGGTGACACGCTGTACGGCTATAATGGAAATGTGTTAACGACTTCTTATCTGGCCTCGCAATACAATTCAGACAATCACTCAGATGGATCAGGTTCTGGCGGCAGCTCGTCGTGGGGCTCATTCGGCGGCGGCTCTTCTGGCGGGGGTGGAGCATCCGGTGGTTGGTAGGAATCAATAGATGAAACTAGCAGGCAGCTGCTAGTTTTTTTGTTTGATTCATTTTCTAGCTGCAAAACGGAGCCCGCCTGTGATGCCTTTCTAAAAATCCGGCAAACGTTCCGCACCGAATCTTTTATTTCCTGCGAAAAACAACTATAATAAGACAAGATGTTAACTAGAGAAGGGGAAAGCGAGTGCGTTTATTATTTATTGGGGACGTTGTAGGATCGATAGGGCGTCAGATGTTGACGGACTATTTGCCGCGGCTGAAGAAAAAGTACCACCCCCAGCTGACGATCGTAAACGGCGAGAATGCGGCAGCAGGCCGCGGGATCACTGAAAAAATCTACAAGAAGTTTCTACAAGATGGTGTTGATGTGGTGACGATGGGCAATCATACGTGGGACAACAAGGCAATTTTTGAGTTTATTTCGACGGCAAAAAAAATAGTGCGTCCAGCGAATTTTCCCGAAGGCACGCCCGGACAAGGCATTATTTATGTGCAAGTCAACGAAGCAGAGATCGCGATCATCAACCTGCAGGCCCGATCTTTCATGGTCGATCTGGATGACCCGTTTCGCAAAGCTGACCAGCTGGTCGAAGAAGCACGCACGCGCACCCCTTTTATTTTCATTGATTTTCACGGGGAGACCACCAGCGAAAAGCAGGCGATGGGCTGGTATTTAGACGGCCGTATCTCTGCGATTGTCGGAACCCATACCCATGTCCAAACCAACGATGCGCGGATATTACCAAAGGGGACCGCTTATTTGACCGACGTGGGAATGACGGGTCCTTATGACGGGATACTGGGGATGAAAAAGGAACCCGTACTGGAAAAATTTTTAACGGCGCTGCCGCAGCGTTTCGAAGTAATTGAGAATGGCCGATCTTTGCTGTCTGCTTGTGTCATCGATTTAGACAAACACGGGCTGGCGCGAAAGATCGAGGCTGTCCAGATCAGTGAGGATCGGCCGTATCGCGAATAGGAGAGAACCATGAGTCTGGAAAAAGAACCTGAAGTCCAACGAGCATTAGACCAGCTGACGACCTTGTTGCAGGACAACGAGGTCGTTCAACGCTACCAAAATGTCAAAGCGCGAATCGATCAAAACACAGCTGTACACACGCTGGAAGAAGCGATCAAGCAGGCACAAAAAGAAGCGGTGCATTTTGCCCACTATGGCAAACCAGAGGCTGAGAAGCAAGCATTGAAGCGAGCAGATGAATTGACCAAACAGCTGGAAGAACATCCGCTGGTGATCGCCTATCGCGAAAGTCTGTCAGAAGCCAATGATCTGCTGCAGCATTTGACGGGTCTGATTCAAAAAGAGATTAACGATGCGATCGAAGACGAAACCAAGCACGACTAAAACGAAACAAGGAGGGGCACCATGCCTCAAAAAACCAAAAACACACCGATGATGGAACAATACCTTGCAATCAAGGATCAATATAAAGATGCTTTTTTATTTTACCGCTTAGGTGATTTTTACGAATTGTTTTACGAAGACGCGATCCAGGTCGCACAACTGCTGGAATTAACCTTGACCAGCCGCAACCGGAATGCTGAGGAGCCGATTCCTATGTGCGGAGTGCCGCATCATTCGGCACAAGGATATATCGATACCTTGGTGGAGCAGGGCTACAAAGTGGCGATCTGCGAGCAAATGGAAGATCCCAAAGAAGCCAAAGGGATGGTCAAACGGGAAGTGGTCCAGCTGATCACACCGGGGACCTTGATGGACGGCAAAGGGATCGAAGCCAAGGCCAATAATTTTTTGACTGCAGTCGTACAGTCCGGCAAGGCATTCGGCTTTGCTTATGCGGATTTGTCGACGGGTGAGCTGAAAACAGCGCTGCTGCAGGATGAAGAAGCGGTGATGAACGAGGCGACTGCGTTGCAGACGAAGGAAGTCGTGCTGGGCTCGGAAATTTCGGATGAACTGAAAAAGAATCTGGTGGAACGTTTAGGACTGGTTTTTTCGACACAAGAAACCGTGGAGGACAACGCCGAATTCAGTTTTCTGACTACCGACATCGACCAGCCTTTAGAAAAAGAAGCAACCGGAAAGCTGCTGACGTATTTATCAGTAACGCAAAAGCGCAGCCTTGGGCATATTCAAAAGGCAGAAGAGTACCAGCCGGAGCATTTTTTGAAGCTGGATTATTTCTCGAAAACCAATCTGGAGTTGACCCGTTCGATTCGTACGGGCAAAAAACAAGGCACCTTGCTTTGGCTGCTGGATGAGACTAAAACCGCGATGGGTGGACGGCTTTTGAAGCAATGGATCGATCGTCCGCTGATCCAAAAGCGCCAGATTCAAGCACGTCAGGCGATGGTGGCTTCTTTATTAAATGCTTATTTTGAACGGATGGATTTGAACGAAACGCTGACCAAGGTCTACGATTTGGAACGCTTGGCAGGACGAGTGGCCTTTGGAAATGTCAACGGCCGCGATTTGATCCAATTAAAAACCTCTTTGCAGCAGGTGCCGCAGATTCGCCAGCTCTTGTCTGGCATCAACCAAGGCGAATGGAATGATCTGCTGGTGGACATGGAGCCGATGGATGAGCTGGTCGATCTGATCGATCGGGCAATCAACGAGGATGCACCTTTGCAGATCACAGAAGGCAACGTCATCAAAGACGGCTATGATCCGCAGCTGGATCAGTACCGTGAGGCGATGACCAACGGCAAGACTTGGCTGGCTGAGCTGGAAGCGCGAGAACGTCAAGAAACAGGTATCAAGACCTTAAAAGTCGGCTACAATCGTGTGTTTGGCTATTATATTGAGATCACTAAGGCTAATCTGGCCAATCTTGAAGAGGGCAAGTACGATCGCAAACAAACGTTGGCCAATGCCGAGCGATTTATCACTCCTGAGCTGAAGAAGCTGGAAACGCTGATCTTAGAAGCAGAAGAAAAATCTGTGGCATTGGAATACACGCTGTTTCTGGCTGTGCGCGAAGAAGTCAAAAAGGCGATCGCCCGTCTGCAAAAGCTGGCCAAAAGTATCAGTGCTGCGGATGTGCTGCAGAGCTTTGCGGCAGTCAGCGAGCGGTATCAATACGTGCAGCCTGAGATGAAGGCTGGCAGCCATAATCTGCAGATTATCGAAGGTCGCCACCCGGTAGTAGAGAAGGTTTTGGGTCACCAGGAATACATTCCCAACAGTGTGCACATGGACCCAAAAGAAATGATTCTGCTGATTACTGGGCCCAATATGTCAGGGAAAAGTACCTACATGCGTCAGCTGGCCTTGACCGTGATCATGGCGCAAATGGGCTGTTTTGTCCCTGCAGAAAGTGCGGAGCTGCCGATTTTTGATCAAATCTTTACTCGTATCGGAGCCAGCGATGATTTGATCGCCGGGCAATCAACTTTTATGGTGGAAATGATGGAGGCTAATCAAGCTCTCCGCCACGCCACACCGAACAGCTTGATTTTGTTTGATGAGCTGGGACGCGGGACCGCCACCTACGATGGGATGGCTCTGGCTCAAGCGATCATTGAATACATCCACAAAACCGTGAAGGCCAAGACCTTGTTTTCGACGCATTACCATGAATTGACTGTGCTGGAGGAAGAACTGCCAGCTCTGAAAAACGTACATGTAGGAGCTGTCGAGCAAAATGGCGAGGTCGTTTTCCTGCATAAGCTGATGGATGGCCCAGCAGATAAGAGTTATGGAATCCATGTGGCCAAAATCGCTGGAATGCCGACCGAACTGCTTTCTCGTGCGGCGACGATCTTAGCGGCATTAGAGTCCGGCAGCAATCCGGTCCAGCCCGTTGAGGTCGTTGCGGAAGAAAACCAGCAGCTTTCCTTGTTCAGCGAAGTCTCCACCTCAGAATTAGGAGTGATCGACAGCTTGAAGAAAGCCAATCTATTAGAAATGACGCCAATGGATGCCTTGAATCTATTGTATGAATTGCAAAAACGCATTTAACACATCGGTTTAAAGGAGGGATACGATGGGGAAAATCCAAGAATTATCAGAACGTCTGGCCAACCAGATCGCTGCGGGTGAAGTGGTGGAACGACCGGCCTCGGTGGTGAAGGAATTAGTGGAAAATGCCATCGATGCCCACGCCACTCAGATCGACCTGCTGATCGAAGAAGCCGGCCTGAAAAAAATCCAGATCATCGACAACGGTGAAGGAATCGCCCAAGACGACGTGGCGAACGCCTTTAAGCGGCATGCCACCAGCAAGATTCACAATCGTGACGACTTGTTTCGGATTCGAACACTGGGGTTTCGCGGTGAGGCCTTGCCTTCGATCGCTTCGGTTTCTGAGTTGACGATCGAGACTGCGACGGCGGACGAGGAGCAGGGCTCTTATTTGTTCCTTCGTGGCGGAAAAATCGAGGAACACCGTCCAACAGCGTTGCGGACCGGAACCAAGATCACCGTTGAAAATTTGTTTTTCAACACCCCGGCGCGCCTGAAATATGTCAAAACGATCCAAACCGAGCTGGCCAACATCGGAGATATCGTCAACCGCATGGCGTTGAGTCATCCTGGGGTTGCCTTTCGGTTGGTGCATGACGGACACAAAATGATGACCACCAGCGGCAACGGTGACCTGAAGCAGACGATCGCAGGGATTTACGGGATCGCGACCGCCAAGAAAATGCTGGAGGTCAAGGCCCAGGACCTAGATTTTGCCTTAAAAGGCTATATCTCGCTGCCTGAAGTTACCAGAGCCAGCCGCAATTACTTGTCTGTGATCATCAATGGACGCTACATCAAAAACTTTCTCTTGAACAAAGCGATCGTCAACGGCTACCAATCGAAACTGATGGTGGGACGTTTTCCAATCGCGGTGCTGGAGATCGAGATGGATCCCTTGCTGGTAGATGTCAATGTCCACCCCACCAAACAAGAGGTCCGCTTGTCAAAGGAAAAAGAACTGACGACCTTGATCAGCCAAGCAATTGCGGGGGCTTTGCGCCAGGTCAATTTGATCCCCGACGCGGGGCAGTCCCCCAGTTTTAAGCGTAAAGTGGACGTTGCAAAAACCACCCAGCTGGATCTGGATTTGGAAAAGGCGCCAGAAAAAAAGAGCGATCTTACCTATAATCCAGAAACCGGCCGCTTTTACATCGAACCGAAAGCTCTTGATCAAGAGCTGAGAGTGCGGGCACCAAGGCCTAGCGAGGATAAGACGCCACCATCCTCGTCAAACGAAACGGCACCACCGATCGTTGTCGAAGATCCACTGGTCGATTTGCCAGCGGCACCTGCGGAGGACTCGCTAACCGAAGAGCTCTTAGATGACCAAGAGGCTGTTGTTTATGAAACCGCCGAGCACCCCGAGTTTGATCTCAGCACAGTATCTGGAGAAAAAGAAGTGGAAAAGGCGATCGACAAGCTGGAGCATGAACAGCCGAAAGAGCGTTTCCCGCGATTGGACTATTTTGGTCAGATGCACGGCACCTATTTGTTCGCTCAAAGCAAGGATGGGCTGTACATCGTCGATCAGCACGCGGCGCAAGAGCGAATCAAGTACGAGTATTTCCGTGAAAAAATCGCGGATGTGACCAACGATCTGCAGGAGCTGCTGGTGCCTTTTGTCTTGGATTATCCAAACAACGATGCCATCAAGCTGAAGGAACAAAAGGAGCTATTGGAAGAAGTCGGTATTTATTTAGAAGAGTTTGGTCCCAACAGCTTTATCGTGCGGGCTCATCCGACTTGGTATCCTGCGGGACAAGAGGAGAGCATCATTCGGGAAATGATCGATATGCTGCTGGTCACAGGCTCGGTTAGTGTCAAAAAATTTCGGGAAGCGACAGCGATCATGATGAGCTGCAAACGTTCGATCAAAGCCAATCATCATCTAGATGAGGCGCAGGCACGTGTATTGCTGAATGATCTAGCCACTTGTGAAAATCCCTTTAACTGTCCCCATGGCCGCCCAGTGCTGATCCACTTCAGCAACAGCGACATGGAGCACCTGTTCAAACGAATCCAAGATCCGCATTAAAAGGAGAAAACAATGACTGTCATTTTAGCGTCACAATCGCCCCGGCGAAAAGAATTATTGGCTTGGCTGATCCCTGAATTTGAGGTCCAGCCTGCTGACGTAGACGAGGAGATCAAAGCAGAGCATACCCCAAAGGAATACGTCCAAGAGATGGCTCGGCAAAAAGCAGCAGTGATCGCTGCGAAGCACCCGACTGATCTGGTGATCGCCAGCGATACGGTCGTGGTACTTGGCGACACGATCCTTGGCAAGCCCAAGGATCGTCTGGATGCATATGAGATGCTTTCTGGAATGAGCGGCGGCAGCCATTATGTTTATACCGCTGTGGTGCTCCGACAAAACGACCAGATCGAAGAGGCCCTGACTCACGCGAAGGTAACCTTTTATCCGCTGACCGAAGAAGAGATCCAACGGTATTTGGATACAGGCGATTACCAAGACAAGGCAGGAGCCTATGGGATTCAGCATCAGGCGGGGGTCTTTGTCCAAGAAATTGAGGGTGATTATTACAGCATCGTCGGTTTCCCAGTCGGAAAAGTAAATCAAATGTTAAAAAAATTTACTGGATAAGCAAATCCTTCGTTTTTTTACAGGAATGCTCTTATGATAGGGTCAAAGGAGCGTGAGCAAGATGGAAGAAATGAAGCAGGAAGAATTGAGGAAGAAACTGTCGCCAATGGAATACGCAGTGACTCAGGAGAATGCCACAGAACGTGCCTTCACTGGGAAATACGATGACTTTTACCAAAAGGGTCTTTATGTGGATGTGGTCAGCGGCGAACCTCTTTTCTCTTCTAGCGATAAGTACGATGCTGGCTGCGGCTGGCCAGCTTTTTCGCAACCGGTCGAAAAACGCGGAGTCAATGAAAAAGCCGACTTCTCTCATGGGATGCATCGGGTCGAAGTCCGTAGTCAAGAAGCAGACTCTCATCTAGGCCATGTCTTCCCAGACGGCCCGCAGGAAAAAGGCGGTTTGCGTTATTGCATCAACTCCGCTGCCCTACGCTTCGTCCCCTTTGAAGAAATGGATGATCAAGGTTACAGTGACTACAAAAAAGATGTTCAATAAGTAGTTGAACGGGATGGAGAAGTTCTCTGTCCCGTTTTTTTGAAGTCCGTGAAACCATTTTGATCAAGATACGCATGATTTCCCAACTCCCCAAAAGATTCCTAAAGCTGAGAGGACTAGACTTTTTTGTCGGGTCTATTTGTGCTAAAATAATGAGAACATATGTGCAGAAAGGAAAAGACATGTACGAATATATCACAGGGAAATTGACTTATATCAGTCCAGCGTATGTCGTGTTGGATGTACAGGGAGTCGGCTATCAAATCGCGATAGGCAATCCTTATCGGTACAGCAGTAAAATGGAGCAGGTCCTCACGATCTATGTCCAGCAGATCATTCGAGAGGATGCGCAGCTGCTGTACGGGTTTGAGACGCTGGCGGAAAAACAGCTGTTTCTGCGCTTGCTTTCAGTTTCAGGGATCGGTCCAAAGAGTGGGCTGGCGATCATGGCCAACGAAGACCATCAAGGATTGATCCAAGCCATCGAAGCTGGAGATGTTACCTACTTAACCAAGTTCCCGGGTGTCGGCAAGAAGACCGCTCAGCAGATGGTCCTAGACTTAAAAGGCAAGCTGGCCGAGTTGGTGGAAAATCCAATGTCCTTGTTCCACCAAGGCGATGATGAGACCGCATTGACCGAAGCCATCGAGGCGCTTCAGGCGCTCGGCTACAGTCCGAAGGAAACCAAACGGGTCGAAAAAGCCCTGGAAAAAGAAAGCTATCGAAGCACCGACGAATATTTGCGGGCTGCTTTGAAGCTGATGATGAAAAAATAGACATGATCGCAGGAGGAGCATTAGATGGAAGAAGAACGTATTTTGTCGCCAGAGGCTGATGAAATCGAAAAAAGTTTAGAAAAATCGTTGCGTCCTCGTTTTCTTTCTCAATATATTGGACAGGATAAGGTCAAAACGGAGCTGCAGATCTACATTGAAGCAGCAAAAAATCGCAGCGAAGCGCTGGATCATGTGCTTTTGTATGGACCTCCTGGACTAGGAAAAACAACGATGGCCATGGTAATTGCCAATGAAATGAATGTAAAAATCCGTACCACCAGCGGTCCAGCAATCGAACGTCCGGGGGATTTGGTAGCGATCTTGAACGAACTGGAGCCCGGAGATGTCTTGTTTATTGACGAGATCCATCGACTTCCACGGGTCGCGGAGGAAACGCTGTATTCGGCGATGGAGGATTACTATGTCGATATCATGGTCGGTCAAGGGCCTACTGCCCACCCGGTTCATTTTCCGCTGCCGCCGTTTACATTGGTGGGAGCAACGACGCGTGCGGGGATGTTGTCTGCGCCGTTACGGGATCGTTTTGGGATCATTTCTCACATGGAGTATTACGAAGAAGAGGATCTGCGGGAGATCGTGCTGCGTTCAGCAGACATTTTCCAAACGGAGATCGTCGAAGAAGGCGCCGTGGAGATCGCCCGTCGTTCCCGGGGGACGCCACGAATCGCCAATCGGCTGCTGAAGCGTATTCGTGATTTTGCCCAAGTCCAATCGGATGGTATAATTGATCGTTTTGTGGCAGACCAAGCGCTGCACTTATTGCAGGTCGATCAGGCAGGGCTGGATTACGTCGACCAAAAATTATTAAAGACCATGATCGAGCTGTACGGCGGAGGACCGGTCGGTTTGAGCACGCTAGCAGTCAATATTGGCGAAGAACGCGAAACGGTTGAAGATATGTACGAGCCCTATTTGATCCAAAAGGGCTTTATGAAGCGGACTCCACGAGGCAGAATGGTCACACCGATGGCCTACGAGCATTTCAATTATCCTATAGAGTAGAGGTGGAACGATGGCAGAAGGCAAAGGAGCAAAAGAGCAATTGGTCAATGCGTTGATCGGATTAACGGCCAAGCAGCCTTACGAAAAGTTGACTGTGCAGCAAATCAGTCAGGCGGCCTCTGTCAATCGTCAGAATTTTTATTATCACTTCAAGGATAAGCGGGCTTTGCTGCGCTATACCTATTATCAAAAAGGCCTCAATTACCTGCTGTCCGCAGAGCTTACCATCCGCAATTGGGAAGAATCAGTCTTGCAAATGCTGCGTAGGATGCAAGAATACCATTCCTTTTATTTAAACACGGTTCAGGCAGAGCCAGAGGTATTGTCCAAAGAATTTATCGCTTTGGCGAAACCATTGTTTGTTCGCCTGTTCGAGGATGTCGATCAGGAAGGGGAACTGTCCGCAACAGATAAGGACTTTTATGCGCGTTTTCTAGCTTATGGCTGTGGTGGAATCTTGACCGATTGGTTGTTGGGAGATGCCAAAGAACAGCCGATCGCCGTAGCGGCTCAGCTGTTCCGATTTGCCAAGGATATTGAATTTTTTGCCTATCGTTTATATGAGACCGATCAGGATTAGGTCAAATCGTTCACGATGTAATCCAACGGCTCATCCTTTAGACAAGCGATTGCATTTTTGGCGACGATCTCGGCCATTTGTTGACGAGCTTCGATACTGGCATTGCCGATATGCGGAGTCAAGATGACGTTTTTAAAGTCTTTCAGCGCCTCAGTCACTTTGGGTTCAAACTCATACACATCTAAAGCCGCTCCAGCAATCTGGTTACCTTTTAGGGCCTGCACCAACGCTTCTTCATGGATCAGCGGCCCGCGGGAAGCATTGATGACAAAGGCAGAGGCTTTCATCCGCTGAAAGGCTTCATGGTTCAACAAATGATGGGTCTCTTCCGTTAGTGGTGCGTGCAAGGTTAAAATATCTGCCTGTTCGATCACTTCTTCTTGTGAAAGATAGGTAGCATTTAAAGCAGCTTCTTCTTTCATTGGCAGTGCATGACGTTGGGTGTATACGATCCTCATTCCGAAGGCAGTCATTTTTTCTGCCAACGAGCGACCGATCTGCCCCATGCCGATGATACCCAAGGTTTTATCCTTCAGCTCGCTGCCTAAGAAAAAGAGCGGTGCCCAGCCGGAAAAGCCTTCGTGATGCATCAGCTGATCGCCTTCAACGATTCTGCGAGACAAAGCGATGATCAGGCCTGCGGTCAGCTCCGCTGTGGCATTCGTCGAAACATAAGGGGTATTGGTGACAAAGATCCCTTTTTCTCGTGCGTAGTCGGTGTCAATATTGTTGAAGCCAGCACCGAAATTCGCGATCAGTTGAAGGTTTTCAGCATGATCGATGATTTCTTGATCGACTGGAGTAGACAGGGGGCAGATCAATACACGGCAGTTTTTTGTAGCTGCCAGCAGCTCTTTTTTTGAGATCACGCCAGAGCCTTCATAAACCGCGTATTCCAGTCCGGCTTCTTCTAAGCGTTGAATGCCATTTTGAGGAATGTCTGCGGAAATAAAAATTTGTTTCATACAACGACCTCATTTCTATAAACTACCTAAACTATAGCATGAAATCGCAAAAAGACCGAACAGGATGCTGAAGGATTTTTTGCACAAGACGACAAATGAATAGGAGAATGTACGATGACAAAGATTCTTTTTGTTTGTATGGGAAACATCTGCCGTTCGCCAATGGCAGAAGCCATTTTCCGCGATCACTTTGAAAAAGAACACAAATCGGCGTTTCAAGTTGATTCAGCGGGCACAAGCCGCTGGGAAGTCGGCAATCCGCCGCACCGCGGGACCAAAAAAATGTTGAGCCGGCACGGGATCAGCACGCAGGGTATGCGAGCGCGTCAAATTGAGCAGCAGGATTTTTATGACGCCGACTATATCATCGGGATGGATCGGGAAAACGTAGAGGATCTGGCAGCCATGGCACCGGAAGGAACCGAACAAAAGGTCTATCTGTATTTGGATCGGACTCCCGGCATGGAAGGCCAAGGGATTCCGGACCCATGGTACACAGGAGACTTTGATCAAACGTATGATTTGATTCAGGCGGGCCTGCCTTATTGGTTAACTTTTTTTGAAGAATGAAGCATTTTTTTTGTAATTCCTAAAAATTTCGATAAAATCAAAGTACGTTCTTGCGAGGAGGAAACTGGATGAAGAAAAAAACTGGAAAAGCTAAAAAGAACTTGATCAAAGCCTTTTCAAATTCGTCTTTTCGTTTTTTATCGGATTTTTTGAATGATTCTGGGGAGAAACGTGCGCAGGCGCAAGCGAATGAAACCATCATCAATCAACTGAACACCGCGGCACTGCAAAACAGTTTGGTCGTTCTCCAAGTCCAAAGTGAAAAAGACCCGGAAAAATTTGAAACGGTTTCAGGTTGGCTGCCGAAATCTGTCGGCAAGGATTCATTGGTGATCCGAACCCAAGAGGATCAGCTGCAAATGTTGAAGATCGAGGCGATCAAAAAAGTGACAACCCTCTCGCCGAAGGGTGATCAAGAACGCGTCTCACGGTAAAGGAATCTTTTCTTTTCGAGACGAATATGATAGACTGATAAAGTACAAAATACTAAAAGAATAATACTGTCACAAAGGGGAGCCTTCGGGCTGAGAATGAGGACACTCTAAACCCTGGTACCTGTTTCGGTCATTCGAGCGTAGGAATTGTGATGAAGTAAGATAGATTACTTCTCCTTTGTGAACCGTATGTTCAAAGAGGAGGATTTTTTTATGCACGCAAACACACGAATCATGATGGAAGGAACGATCGTAGCCGCACTGGCCTTCATGCTTTCCTTGCTGCCGACCACTATTGGCAGCAGTCTGACGATCTCTTTAGGGATGATTCCGATGACCTTGTTCGGCCTGCGCCGCGGCGTTCGTCCGGCCTTGCTGTCTGCCTTCATTTGGGGCATCCTGCATTTCCCGGCCGGTGATGTGCAGTTTCTCAGTGTGATCCAGGTACTGATCGAATACCCGATCGCCTTCACCTTTGCAGGTTTTGCCGGTCTATATGCGCAGAAGGTACAAAAGGCCTTGCTGAATGACGATCAGCGAGCGGCAGTGAAAAACGTTGCTCTAGCTTCATTCATCGGAACAGGTGCGCGATTCTTCTGGCATTTTATTGCCGGTGTTGTTTTTTGGGGAAGCTATGCGCTGTGGGGAATGAATCCGTGGCTCTTCTCTTTGGTAATGAATGGAGCTGGCGGCATCGCCACTGCTGCGGTGACAGCAATCGTGTCCGTGATACTAGTCAAAAAGGTTCCGCAGCTCTTTTTGCCCAAAGACATGAAGTATGCTAAACAGCCGCGATAATGAACTAAACAATAAGAGGCACAGCTTCACACAAAAAACACGTTTGCTCTTGGCCGGCAAACGTGTTTTTTAACGAAATGAGAACGCAAAATCATCGGTCTCCATCTCCAGGCTCCATGATTGACGCGCAGTGTCATAGAGCAGCGTAGCGATTTTTTGATCTTGCTTGAAGCTGGGCTGGTGCTTGCGCCAGCCTTTTTCATCTGACAGATAAATCGGCAGACGATAGGTGCGGCCGTCCAGCTCCGCGTGGGAGAAACAGAATACTGCGCCTTCTTGGAAATACGGATACAGCTCTTTTAAGATGTCACCTTCCAACCGAGCGACAGAAGCTCCTTTGCGGAAAAAGGAACGACGATCATTGACCTTTTCTAAGGTAATTCGAGTGATTTTATTGGCTAATATTCGGTAAAATTCGTCCAAATAACGGTAGTAGACCCTTAGAGTCTCACTACCCAAATTGAAATAGACGAAATTATTTTGTAATTTATAGAAGAAAGGAGAGTGCAGATGGGTTCTCATATGGCCAAAATACAGCAGCTCTGAGATTTCAAGCGGCGTCAATTCCTTCAGCAGCGCAGGATCTTTAAAATCGATCCATTTGTTGGTGGTCGATTGACTGAAATGTCGATTTTTAAAAAATTGAGCCACTGCGTGAGCCCCGCTGATACTTCGCAATCCACTATGTGTATCGAATTCACCAGCCTCCGCAGCAGGGTCCAGTAATAACAAGTGTTCAGGGTGATGAACAATCCCTTCAGTAAAATCGATCGGAGAAAGGCCCTTTGAAAGAACAGCATTACTGGTCGTATCGATGTATACAAATAGCGTTTCTAGCAAAACTGTTCACCCTCTTCACAAGTATTCAACCCCATTTTACCTTATTGGATTGAAAAAAGCTTGTATCTTTTATTTTAAAATTAGATTACAGGCCGCTGGTTTTGTGAAACATTTTTCATGTTTTTTTCAATTTTATTTTCCTTTGAAAAAATAACGGAAAATCAAATGCGGATTTTGTAAATAAAAAATTAAGACGCCTTTTTTTCTTATTTCCTCCGATGACTTATGAAACAAATATGGTATGATAGAGGGGAGTATGAGGAGGCTAGTTGATGGCGAAGAAACGAAAAAAAAGCAATTGGTTGTTGAATATATTTTTGGTCTTGTTATTGGTCGTAGGATTGGCCTTGATTTTCAATAACCAAATCAAGAATTTCCTAATTCGCTACAACGGCGATCGTTATGCAGTGGCAAACGTAACCAAGCAGGAGATCGAAGAGAACATGAATCAAGAAGCTCCTTTTGATTTTGATGCGGTAGAGCCTTCTAGTACTGAGGCCGTTCTGCGGGCACAATTAAGCAACAAACGGCTGCCTGTGATCGGCGGGATCGCGATTCCTGCGGTTCAGATCAATTTGCCGATCTTCAAAGGACTTTCCAATGAAGCACTGCTCTATGGCGCCGGCACCTTGGAGCCAGAGCAAAAAATGGGTGAAGGCAATTATGGGTTAGCTAGTCACCGGGCCTATGAGCCGGATTTGCTGTTCACCCCTTTAGAGAACGTCAACGAGGGAGACAAGATTTATTTGACTGACATGACCAATATCTACACGTACAAGACAACCTTGAAGGTGCGTGTACAGCCTACGGAAGTCAAGTATCTGGATGTTTTGCCGGATAAGCGGCAAGTCACATTGATCACCTGCGGCGAGATCGACGGCATCACTCGGATTATTGTTCAAGGAGAGCTGACAGCAGTCACACCAGCAGATAGAGCGACCAAACCGATGTCAGAAGCCTTCAATATGCAGCAGAAAACCTATTAAAACGAAACAAGAGCGTGGGATGAAAGAGACCTCACGCTCTTTTCTGAACAGAAATAGTCGAACAGTTATTCCACTGAACAGGGGAGGAAAGCCATGAAAGTAAAAAAGCTCTACCCTTCTGAGCTGGCGGATCATTGGTCCACGATCCATGAGTCTATGCTTCTGCTGCCTTTTTTTACCTCGCAGCAGCAAAGCCGCGCCCAATTTGTGCGAGCTGTAAAAAACAAGCAAGCCTTTTTGCTGACCTTTAAACAAGAAACGCTTTTTTTGGAAATCGATCAAACACCAAAGACTTGGACGATCAAAAATCTTTTGTCGTCCAGTGACCTCACATGGAAAATCCTTTTTGGGGTACTAGAGGCGGCGGTCCGTCAGGCATTTATTCCGGAGATTCATCTGTCTGTTGACGTGAACGAAATCGCGGCCAGCTGGCTGAGCCAACACAGCTATCGCCAAGCCGATCAAGGCTGGAAAAAAACGTTGTCATATCATACTGCACTGGTCTTAGGCGGCGGCGGTGCCCGCGGCGCTTATCAAATTGGAGTCTGGAAGGCATTGCGTGAAAAAAAGATTTCCTTTGACTTACTCGTTGGTTGCTCAGTTGGCAGCTTGAATGGTGCGTTGATCGCGCAAAATGATTTTGCGGCGGCTCGGTCATTGTGGGAGCAGATCGCCACAGATCGGGTGTTGAAGATCACTTTTCGTGAACTGGAGGCTGCTGATTTCACACTGCAGGTCCAGCAGCTGCGGCAATTTGTACTGACTGCCTTGAAGCAAAAAGGCTTGTCCACAGCACCGCTGCGCGAGCTTTTGGAAAATCAGCTGGACGCAGAAGCGCTCGTCTCTGCCTGTCCATTGTATGTTGCAGCGACTCGCGTTCCCACCTTTCAGGAAGTCGTGGTAAAATTGAATGACAAATCTGCAGAAGAAGTAATCTCTTGGCTGCTGGCTTCCTCGGCCTTTTTCCCGATGATGTCATTAGAAGTGATCGATGGGGTCATTTACGCCGATGGCGGGTATCGCAACAATGTCCCGGTGGATGTCGCCTTAAAAAAGGGGGCCACCGAGCTGATCGTAGTGGATGTTCATGGTCCCGGCTTTGTTAAGGATGTTTCAATCCCCGAGGATGTAGCGGTCGTGACTTTATCCAGCCATTGGAGTTTAGGGGAGATGCTGCTGTTTCAAAGTCAGCGGGCCGTCAGCAACATCACATTAGGCTATTTGGAGACCAAAAGGCAGTTCGGTGAGCTGCAGGGAACGGACTATTTTTTTGGTTTGAAGGAAGATTTCGCTGGGCTGACCAAACGCTTTATCCGTTATGCACAGAAGCACACAGAAGAAACACTTGTACAGCTGGCCAAGGTTTACAAAGCCGAGTTCGACGAGCCGCTGGAGCTTTTGAGCCAGTCTTTTTTAGAGCAATGGGCCAAATGGACCAAACGTTCTCCTTTAAAGGTCTATACGATCGCAGAGCTGGAAGAGGAGATCTGTCGGCAGATCCAAGAACCTGCAGCGGTCGATTATCTGCCTTCTGTCAGAGAATACTTGGAGGAATACTGGCAGGAGCTGAATGTACTGTCTGATCACAAACGGGCAGTGAAGATCCATCAGCAGCGGCCGCAGTCCATCAAATGGGTCTACCAGCGCTGGCCGTTGCCGGCATTGCTGTCCCTGTTTTTGACGTTTATTCAAGAAGAACAGCGGTTAGAAAAATAAAACAGCGTATTTTATAAATGATGAAGGCTTGGAAAAGTCTTTGAGATAGAATCAGGAGGAATCGACATGGCAGAATTTAATTATGAGATCGTGGAAGAAATTGCAGTATTGTCAGAAAATCCGAAAGGCTGGCGCAAGGAATTAAATCTAGTCAGCTGGAACAGTCGGCCGCCAAAATTTGATTTACGCGATTGGGCGCCCGGACACGAAAAGATGGGCAAAGGTGTCACCTTGACCAACGAAGAATTTGAGGCTCTGCAAGAAATCATCAAAGGAATGTAGGGAGAAACGATGAAAAGTATGACTGGTTATGGTCAAGCGACCAAGGTAAATGATGCCTATGAATTGAGTATTGAGCTGAAAAGCGTCAACAATCGGTTTCTCGATTTTCAGATCCGGATGCCTAAGGAGCTGAATCCGTTTGAAACTATGTTACGAAAAATCGCCAAGGAACAAGTGCAGCGCGGACGAGTCGATATGTATGTGAATCTGACAACGTTAAAGAGCGGCAATAAGCAAGTGGTGGTCCAATGGGAATTGTTGGAGCAATTGGTCGGTGAATTGACTGCTGGAGCAAAAGAACGCTTTGGCAGCAGTGCGCTTTCTCCGGAAGAAATCGTGCTGAAAAGCATCGAACTGCCTGATTATGTCACGATTTTGGATCGGCAAGAGGCTGACGAGACGTTGGAACAGCTGGTGAAGGAAACAGCTATCCAAGCATTTCAGGAGCTGGTGAAGAGTCGTGAGGCTGAAGGCTCAGGAATCAAGGCTGTTTTAATGGGGTATCAGCAGGACGTTGCCGGCTATGTGGAAGAACTAAAGGGTTTTGTGGCAGTGTATGAAGCAGATTTTCAAAAACGCTATGAGACAAAGCTGCAGGAATGTCTTGGCGGCACAGTGGATCAGGATCGGCTGTTGACTGAGCTGGCGATCCTCTTGGAACGTGGCGACATTCATGAGGAGCTGGACCGGTTGGCGATCCATTTGGAAAAAATGAATCACCTGCTGCAAAGCGAGGAACCTATTGGTCGCGAGCTGGATTTTCTGATGCAGGAGTTAAACCGCGAGGTCAACACGATCGGTTCGAAGTCCAGTCCGATCCAAATCAAGGATATCGTGGTACAATTAAAGACGATCCTCGAAAAAATTCGTGAACAAATCCAAAATGTCGAGTAACAAAATGCCTTAAAACAAGTCTTTCAGGTTAAAAATAGGTGACAGACGCCCTAGACCCCTTGAAATCTGCGCCAAAAAAGTGCACAATAAGCGTTAGCGAAAAAAGACCATGAAAGGGCGTTAGTATGTCTGAAAGAGGACTATTGATTGTATTATCTGGACCTTCAGGGGTTGGCAAGGGGACCGTTCGTAAAGCGATTTTCGAACGAGACGACAACGAATTTGAGTATTCCGTCTCCATGACGACCCGTCAAAAACGTGAGGGCGAAGTAGAAGGCGTCGATTATTATTTTCGAACGCACGAAGAGTTTGAAGCAATGATCGAAGCAGGCGAGATGTTGGAATATGCACAATATGTTGGGAATTATTATGGCACCCCGTTGACCTACGTCAATCAAACGTTGGATGAAGGCAAAGATGTATTTCTGGAAATCGAAGTGCAGGGAGCTCAGCAGGTAAAAGAAAAAGTCCCGGACGGTGTCTTTATCTTTTTGACTCCACCGGATCTGGCCGAGCTGAAGGCGCGGATCGAAGGTCGTGGAACAGACAGCCCGGAAGTGATCGATGAACGAATGAAAGTCGCTCGTGAAGAGATCGAAATGATGGCTCTGTACGATTATGCTGTCGTCAATGATGAAGTTCCCCATGCAGTGGAACGGATCAAAGACATTATCGTCAGCGAACATTATCGTGTAGACCGTGTGATCGGCAAGTATATAAAAATGTTGAAGGAGATATAAACTTATGATGTTAAAACCATCGATTGATACCTTATTGGATCATGTGAATTCCAAGTATTCTTTAGTTATTCTAGCAAGCAAACGCGCTCATGAATTAGATGCAGGTTCTCAGCCCACACTGGAATCCTTTGATTCTGTGAAAAATGTCGGCAAAGCCTTGGAAGAAATCGATTCCGGCACGGTAATTAACGACCCTCACCCAGAGATCAAACGCGAACGCTTAAGATTAGAAGCCGAAGAACGCAAAATGCAGCGGGAACGCGAGCAACGTGAATTAGAAGCACGCATCCGCAGCGAACAAAACAATTAAGAAACAGGTGTTTAATACACCTGTTTCCTTTTATTTTATCCAGCAAAGAAATGTGGCATCGCATATCAGCTTCACGAATGGGCTGGAGCCTTTTCAGGGACTCGGCTGCTTTGCGAAGCCGCCTTTTTATGCACTGAAAAAGATTGGTTAAGTCTGACGGAAATTCATTCAATCGTCGTCATTTTTTAGTACAATGAATACGATACATAGAAAAAACAACTGTCGCAATACAGCAAAGAAGAATCAAAGGAGGCATGAGGAAGATGGAATTGGCACAAGTGATCGTAGATGTTCCAGCGATGCAGACGGACCAACCGTTTACCTACCTCATTCCATCGCAAATGGCTGTGGAGCCCGGCATGCGGGTTGAGGTCAGTTTTGGTTCGCGGCATGTTCAGGGCTTTGTGGTAGCGACCGAGACCAGCAAGGAAGCGCCGGCAGAAAACTTAAAGCCGATCATTCGAATGCTGGATATCGCACCTGTATTGAATCAGGAATTATTGGTTTTGGCAGACTATATGAAGGAAAAAACCTTTGCCTTCAAGATTACTTGTCTGCAGACCATGCTGCCTAGTGTCATGAAGGCTGACTATCAAAAACGGTTTTATGCAGTGGAGGAAGGCCAGGTTCCTGAACTATTTAAAGGTCAGCCTTCGATCACCTGGGAAGAAGTGGAAGCACAAGGGCAGTTGAAAGAGATGGCCAAGCTGCGTGAAGCCGGTATCGTTGAATTACGCTATGAAGTGTACACCAAAAACAAAATCAAGACCGAACGATATATCAAGCGGCTTTTTCCAGTTGAACAATTGGAGGCGTTAAAGGCGGAGGTACGCAAAGGCTCCTACAAGCAGCTGCAGTTGTTGGATTTTTTAGCGGAGCTGGCTGAGGATCAGCTGCTTTCCGTCAAACAAATGAAAGCAGAAGATTTTTCTCTGGCGAACTTGAACCAGGCGAGAGACAAGGGGTGGCTGGCTTTTGAAGCCGTCGAGCAGTACCGCGATCCTTTTTTGGAAAAAGAAGTTGCGCAAACCCAAGCGTTTTTGCTGAACCCACAGCAGCAGGCAGCCTATGAAGCGATCCACGAAAAAATCGTCGAACAGCAGCATGACGTGTTTCTGCTTGAAGGGGTCACCGGCAGCGGAAAAACCGAAGTCTATTTGCAAACCATTGCGGATGTATTGGCGCAAGGACAGACCGCGATGATGCTGGTACCGGAAATCTCGTTGACTCCGCAAATGGCGACTCGATTCAAGTCCCGATTCGGTGATGAAGTGGCCGTGCTGCACAGCGGACTGTCACAAGGCGAAAAATATGACGAATGGCGCAAACTAGAGCGTGGAGAAGCTCGCGTCGTCGTAGGCGCGCGTTCCGCAGTGTTTGCCCCTTTGAAGCAGGTGGGGATCATCATCGTGGATGAAGAACATGAGACCACCTACAAGCAAGAAGAAACACCGCGCTACCATGCACGTGATCTAGCGATCTGGCGGGGTGCCTACCATCACTGTCCGGTCGTATTGGGAAGCGCAACACCGTCATTGGAATCCCGTGCACGGGCACAAAAAAGCGTCTATCAGTTATTGACGATCTCTGAGCGGGCCAACCAGCAGTCACAACTGCCGGCAGTCGAGATCATCGACATGCGAGAGGAAATGCAGCGGCGCCTGACCTCTTCTTTTTCAGAGAAATTAGAAGCAAAGCTTCGGGATCGCTTAGCCAAAGGCGAACAAAGCGTTCTGTTATTGAACCGCCGCGGCTATTCTTCATTCGTGATGTGCCGAGACTGCGGGTATGTGCTGCCTTGTCCAAACTGCGACATTTCGTTGACCTTGCATATGGACACTAAAACGATGCGCTGCCATTACTGTGGGCACGAAGAAAATATTCCACATCGCTGCCCGAATTGCGGCAAAGACAAGATTCGTTACTACGGGACAGGAACGGAAAAGGTCCTGGAGGAATTAGAAGAACTGATCCCTGAGGCTCGTGTGTTGCGGATGGACGTCGATACCACGAGACGCAAAGGGGCGCATGAAAAAATCCTGGATGCGTTCGGCAATCGGGAAGCCGATATATTGTTGGGAACCCAGATGATCGCCAAAGGGCTGGATTTTCCAAATGTCACACTAGTAGGTGTACTGAATGCAGACACTGCGTTGAATCTGCCAGATTTTCGCTCCAGTGAGCGGACCTTTCAGCTGCTAACCCAAGTCAGCGGCCGAGCCGGCCGAGGAGAGAAGCCTGGCGAAGTGCTGATCCAAACCTTTAATCCCGAACATTACGCCATCCAACTAGCGCAGCATCATGATTATGAAGGTTTTTATCGGATGGAGATGGGGATTCGGCATCAGACAGATTATCCGCCTTATTATTACACGGTGAAAGTCACGGTGTCTCATCAAGAGGAATTACGAGCGGCTCAAAAGGCCTATCAGTTGGCTGAGCAGCTGAAACGAGAATTAAGTCCGAAAAGTATTCTGTTGGGACCAACAACCGGTGCTATTTTAAGAATTAAAAATCGCTACTATTACCAAATGGTGATCAAATATAAACAAGAACCGCAGTTGCATGCTGCTTTGGAGCGAATCCTGCAGGAGAGTCAAAAGGATCAGCGTCAAGGCCTGTTGATTGCGATCGACAACGAACCGATGTATTTTATTTAAGTTAGGACAAGGATTTGCGGCGACCGCGAATGCTTAGTAGGAGGAACTATGCGCTATCCAATTTTGATTCATCCAGCGAAGGAACTGAAACGAATCGCCCGACCAGTGGATTTTATCAGCGATGAGCTGGTGAAGCTGTTAGAGGATATGTATGAGACGATGATCGCCCATGATGGGATCGGTTTGGCTGCTCCGCAGATCGGCAAAAATCTTCAGATCGCCATCGTCGAAGTGGAAGAAGGCGACCGCTTCGAACTGATCAATCCAGTGATCGTAGAGCAGAAAGGATCAAGTATCGATGTCGAAGGCTGTTTGTCGATTCCAGAGACCTATGGAACGGTGGAACGAGCAGATGAGATTGTGGTCCGTTATTTCGATCGTGAAGGCGAGGAGATGGAAGTGACGGCTTACGGCTATTTGGCCCGCGCCATTCAACATGAGATCGACCATCTTCATGGCAAGTTGTTCATCGATCAAGTGATCAAATACATTGCCCCAGAGGATTTAGAAACGTATATGGAGGAACACATCAATGACTAAACTCGTATTTATGGGAACCCCAGCCTTTTCAGTGCCTATTTTGGAAGGTTTGCTGGCTGAGGGCTATGAAGTTGCAGCAGTTGTAACGCAACCAGATCGACCTGTTGGAAGGAAACAGATTGTTACACCGACGCCAGTCAAAAAAGCTGCCGTCGAACACGATCTGCTGGTTTTGCAGCCGGAAAAAATCAGCGGCTCTCCTGAGCTGGAAACGATCGCCGAATTACAGCCAGAGTTGATCATCACCGCCGCCTTCGGTCAATTTTTACCCGAAAAATTGCTGCAGGTCCCGCGTTTGGGGGCGATCAATGTTCATGCGTCTTTGCTGCCAAAATACCGTGGAGGAGCTCCTGTACACTATTCGATCATCAACGGCGACCCTGAGACGGGTGTGACCATCATGGAAATGATCAAAAAGATGGACGCTGGCGGAATCTTCAGCCAACGCAGCATTCCGATCACCCCTCAGGATAATGTAGGTACGATGTTTGAGAAATTGAGTGTTGTCGGCAAAGAATTACTGCTGGAAACTCTGCCAAAAATCATTGCCGGTGAGCTGACTCCTACTCCGCAGAACGAGGACGAAGTCACCTTTTCGCCTAATATCACACGCGAGCAAGAGGCTATTGACTGGCAGAAGACAGCGCAAGAAGTAGATCATCAGGTGCGGGGAATGTTTCCTTGGCCAATCGCCTATACGACCTATGAAGGGGCTCGCTGGAAACTGCTTCACACGACACCGACGGAGGAAACCACTTCTGCCGAACCAGGGACAATCGTCTTACGAACGAAAAAGGCATTGCATGTCGCCTGCGGAAAAGGGACTGTTTTAGCGATCGATGAATTGCAGCCAGCGGGCAAAGGCCAGCAAACCATCCAAGCCTTTCTAAACGGCAGCGGTCAGCAAGTAGCTGAAGGACAGCAGGTGGGCTATGAGTAAGAAGGTCCCAGCAAAGCTCCTGCATTCAGTCCGCTACACTGCCTTGCAAGCCATCGAGCGCATCAAACATGGCGGTGCTTATTCCAACCTCCTATTGAACGAACTATTAAATAAACATCAGGTGCCAGTCAAAGACAGTGGACTTTTGACCGAGCTTGTCTACGGGACGATCAGTCGTCAGCGTTCACTGGACTTCTATTTACAGCCGTTTATTGAAAAGGCCAAGAAGGTCGATGGCTGGGTCAAAAGCTTACTGGAATTATCAATTTACCAAATGACCTATCTCGATCGCGTTCCGGACCATGCGATCATCAACGAAGCAGTAGAGATTGCAAAAGCCAAAGGCAATCCGGGAACTGGGAAATTTGTCAACGGTGTGCTGCGGACGATCCAAAGAAAAGGACTGCCACGTTTAGACAGCATTCAAGATCCGATCGAGCGTCTGGCGATCGAGATCAGCTTGCCAAGCTTTTTGACCAAAAAATTCGTGCAGGAAATGGGCATGGA
This sequence comes from Enterococcus florum, assembly GCF_004309355.1. Taxonomy (GTDB): domain Bacteria; phylum Bacillota; class Bacilli; order Lactobacillales; family Enterococcaceae; genus Enterococcus_A; species Enterococcus_A florum. Next base: position 35,033 of record NZ_BJCC01000038.1, read on the forward strand.
GGAAACCCGCAAAATGGGGTTGTCGCTGTTAGAGCCCAGTCACGTAAGTGCGCGCGTGGATCTGCGTTTCATTTCCCGAGAAGAAGCGATTGAGATCTTAAAAACAGAGGGAATCGCTGCACGCAACAGTCAAGTCTCTCCTTATGGCATCGTGGCAGATAAAGGGTTCTTGGCCGGCAGCAGTCTGTTTCAAAAAGGCTGGCTAACCATCCAAGATGAAAGCTCGATGCTGGTCGCTCAAGCAATGAACATCCAGCCAGGGGATAAAATCTTAGACGCTTGTGCAGCGCCAGGAGGGAAAACCACCCACATGGCAGCATTATTAGACGGTCAGGGAGAAGTTACGGCTTTGGATATCCATGAGCATAAGCTCAAGCTGGTCCGGGAAAATGCGGAACGGCTGCATGTCGAGCAAGTTGTCAAAACCCAAAAGCTGGACGCACGCACGGCAGCCGAAACGTTTGCGCCGGAGAGCTTCGATCGGATTTTAATCGATGCGCCTTGTTCCGGGTTAGGGTTGATGCGCAGAAAACCTGATATCAAAAATCAAAAAAGGCCGGAAGATTTTGTTCAATTGCCTCAGATCCAGCTGGCGATTCTAGAAAGTTGTGCTCCAACGTTAAAAAAAGGTGGCACGATGGTCTATAGTACATGTACAATAACACCTGAGGAAAACCAAGAGGTAGTCACAAAATTTTTAGCAGCCCATGCTGAATTTGAGAAAGTGGATTTGCCTGTCAATGAGGTAGTTGCGCCAGCGATTAAGGACCAAATGCTGAGTCTATACCCGCACCTGTTGATGACAGACGGCTTTTTCATTTGTGTACTGCACAAAAAAGACAGATGAGGTGAAACCAGATGGAAATTCAATTTCAATCAGATATCGGCAAACGCCGTCAAATGAACCAAGATTATGCCAATGTGTTTGTTAATAAGCAGGGCTATTCGTTGGCGATTCTAGCCGATGGAATGGGTGGTCATTTAGCAGGAGACGTTGCCAGTAAAATGGCGGTGAACGGGTTAGGTGCTGTTTGGGAAGCCTCAGAAATCTCAGATAATGAAAAAGCGTCGCAATGGATGATCCAGCAGATCCAAACGGAAAATGAAGCCATTTACCAAGAAGGCATCAAAAATCCTGAAATGCACGGTATGGGAACGACCATCGTCAGTGCCGCTTTGTTGAATGAGACATTCACTTTGGCTCATGTGGGAGACAGCCGGGCTTATTATATCCATGATGGAAAAATGCGTCAGCTGACCGATGACCATTCCCTGGTCAACGAGCTAGTAAAGTCTGGAGAAATCACGGAAGAAATGGCCGCGATCCATCCGCAAAAGAATGTCTTGACCCGCTCTGTCGGTGTGTCCGGCAATGTTGAAGTAGATGTGACGCACCATCCCGTAGAAGCCGACGCTTATTTGCTGTTGTGTTCAGATGGATTGACCAATATGGTCAGCGAAGCAGAGATCTTGACGATCGTAGCTGGGGAAGAACCGTTGGATGGAAAAACCGAACGATTGATCTCGCAGGCCAACGAAGCTGGCGGATCGGATAACATTACCGTCCTGTTGATCCACTTTAAGGAGGTGGATCAGCCATGATCGAGATCGGAAAATTGATCAATGGCCGATACAAGATCCTTGCCAGTATTGGCAGCGGCGGGATGGCGAACGTCTTCTTGGCCCACGATTTGATCTTGGATCGAGATGTAGCCATCAAGGTGCTGCGTTTCAACTTCCAAAATGATCAAACGGCGATCCGGCGTTTTCAGCGAGAGGCCTTAGCGGCAACCGAACTGGTCCATCCAAACATTGTCAGCGTATATGATGTCGATGAAGAAGATGGCATGCAGTATCTGGTCATGGAATACGTAAAGGGAATGGATTTGAAACGTTACATTCAAACCCATTACCCGATCCCTTATACAAAAATCGTGGATGTGATGCAACAGGTCTTGTCAGCAGTCAGCTTAGCTCATGCCCATGGCATCATTCACCGCGACTTGAAGCCGCAGAATATTTTGATCAACCAAGAAGGTATTGTGAAGATCGCTGATTTTGGGATTGCGATTGCGCTGTCTGAAACCTCTTTGACTCAAACCAATTCCTTGCTGGGGTCTGTCCATTACCTGTCTCCGGAGCAAGCTCGAGGAAGTATGGCAACGAAGCAATCGGATATTTACGCATTAGGGATCATCCTTTATGAGCTGTTGACCGGCAATGTTCCTTTTGATGGCGAGTCCGCAGTTACGATTGCTCTGAAGCATTTTCAAGATACGATCCCGTCGGTCAAAACGTTTGATGAAAAAGCACCGCAGTCATTGGAAAATATCGTGATGCATGCCACGGCCAAGGATCCGGCAGATCGCTACAAGACAGCAGAGGAAATGAACGATGATTTGGCCACTGCTTTGTCATCGGAGCGTCTGCATGAAATGCCTTGGCATCCGACGGCAATGAATGATGAGACGCGGGTGTTGACACCACTACCAGAGGAATTGACCGAGGAGGAGCCGACCAACGAGATTCCAAAAATGGTCGAGAAGCCGCCTGCTCCGTCGAAAAAGAAACCTAAGAAAAAATGGCCTTGGATCGTAGGGATTTTAGCAGTGCTCCTACTGGGCGGGGCAGCTTTCTACATGTTTGCCAGCGCCAATGAACAAGTGGCGATCCCTGATGTCGAAGGAATGACCGAAGCCGCTGCTCGGGAAACTTTGGAGGATGCGCGAATCAAAGTTGCGGATGAGACTGAGAAAATCCCTAGTGCGACTGTCAAAAAAGATTACGCGGTAAAAACAGATCCGGAATCAGGCAATACGATTCGCCGCAGCCAGACTGTCAAGCTGTTTATCAGTACCGGAGCGGAATCCGTGCCGTTGGAGGACTATCGTAAACAACAATACAAGGATGCTGTCGCTCAACTAGAGAAGTTAGGCTTTAAGGCCAGTCAGATCAAACAAAATAAAGTCAACGATCCAGAAGTTCCTCGCGGAGAGATTATGGAGCAAAGTGTAGAGCCAGGTACAGAGGTCAACCCAGCTGAGGACGAAATAACCTTTACAGTGTCGGATGGTCCGGAAACCTTTGAGTTGGGCGATTATACTGGTATGACTTATGAGCAGGCCGTTGCGGAGATGGTTGCTCTAGGTATTCCAGAATCCAAAATCATTCGGGCGAATGAGGACAGTGAAACGGTGCCGGATAATCAAGTCATCAGCCAAAAACCAGTCGTTGGAACCTCGGTCACTGCGAAGGACACGATCACATTGAACGTCAGCTCTGGTTCGAAGTATGCGACGGTTCCAGATGTAACCAATCAAAGTGAAAGTGACGCGAGAGCAGCAATTGAGAATGCTGGGCTGAAGGTCTCGATTAAACGAGAGGAGTCTGATTCTGTTGCCTCCGGACAAGTGATTCGTACGGAGCCTGTTGCCGGAAGTTCGGCAGAAAAGGGGAGTGTAGTATCCCTGTATGTTTCAAGCGGAACAGACGAACAAACCTTTGATGTGACAGTCTCTGCTGACTACAAGCGTACAGATGGTCAGCCGGAAACGATTACGGTTCTTGTGAAAGATGAAAAAAACAGCAGTGCAACGACCTTGGCGACGTTCACTTTAGATGAGAATACGCGTAGCAGCAGCCAAGCCGTAACGGTCACTACAAAACAGGGAGGAACGGCAACCGTCACTGTTCGTCGGAACGGAGAAAATGTTGTGACTCGCACGGTCAGCAGTGCGACTACGATTGAAGCCTGATCACTCTCAAAGAAATCTTCCCCAATCGGGAAGATTTCTTTTTTAGGTTATTTTTACTAATATTTCCAAATGGAGTATGGTACAATGAAGCCAAGAAAAAAAGCGGAAGGGAGGAACCCGATATCGAAGGACAAATTCGCAAAGCGTTAAGTGGGTTTTATTACGTGTATTCAAAAGGAGAAACCCATCAGACCAGAGCCAGAGGGAATTTCCGCAAAAGAGGGCTGACGCCGCTAGTCGGGGATGAAGTGGTGTTCAGCAGTGAGGAAAATAGTGAAGGGTACATCCTAGAGCTGCTTCCACGAAAAAATGAGCTTGTCCGTCCACCAGTAGCCAACATTGATTTAGGGGTAGTGGTCACCAGTCTGGTCGAACCAAAGTTTTCTTATAATTTATTGGACCGCTTTTTAGTTACCTTGGAAAATAAGCGGATCGAACCAGTCATCTATATTTCCAAAACAGACTTAGTGGATCATGAAGAGCTGGTCAAGGAGATCAAAGCGGTTTACGAGCCTCTAGGTTATCCGGTAATCGGCGGTGTGAAGGAAAAACAACGACTGACTGCCTTGTTTGCTGGGAAATTGACGGTATTTATGGGTCAGTCAGGAGCAGGGAAATCGACCTTGCTGAATGAGCTGGCACCAGAACTGAATCTGGAAACAGGAGAAATCTCTGAAGCCTTGGGCCGCGGCCGCCATACTACACGCCATGTGGAACTGCTTGAATTGTTCGCTGGTCTGGTGGCGGATACACCGGGGTTCAGCTCTATCGAATTTTTGGAAGAGACGGCAGAAGAGCTGCCAAAAGAATTTCCTGAGTTTCGAGCGGCCGCCCCCTATTGCCGTTTTCGCGAATGCCGGCATGTGAAAGAACCAGGCTGCGAGGTCAAGCATCAGGTCGAGGCGGGCGAGATCGCTCAAACGCGTTACGACAATTATTTACAGTTTTTACAGGAGATCGAAAATCGACGCCCTGTTTATAAAAAGAAAAAGGAGTAGTGAAAATGAAGATTGCCCCATCAATTTTAAGTGCAGATTTTGCACGTCTAGGCGAAGAAGTAAAAATGGTTGAGAATGCAGGTGTGGATTACATCCACGTGGATGTTATGGACGGAAATTTTGTACCGAACATCACGTTTGGCCCAAGCGTAGTGGCTTCCTTGCGTCCGATCACTAAATTGCCGCTGGATGTTCATTTAATGATCGCAGACCCAGAAAAATACATTGAAGATTTTGCCAAGGCCGGCTCCGATATCATCATGGCCCATGTGGAAGCAACGCCGCATATCCATCGAGCAGTGCAAATGATCAATCAGGCGGGTGTCAAATCAGGAGTCGTGCTGAATCCAGGCACACCAGTCGAATCAGTCAACTATGTGTTATCTGAGATCGACCAAATTTTAGTGATGACGGTCAATCCCGGATTTGGCGGGCAATCGTTTATTGAAGAGACCGTGAAGAAAATCGAAGAATTGGATCGCTTGCGCAAGGAAAATGGCTACCGCTATGAGATCGAGGTAGACGGCGGAATCGTTCCAGAGACAGCAGAAAAATGCCGCAAAGCAGGAGCAGATGTTTTTGTTGCCGGGTCTTATATTTACGGTGCAGAAAAACCTGAAGAACGTATCCAAGCGTTGCGAAGTGTGCTGGATTAATGCAGATCCTGCTGGTTGCTGGTGGGGATCCGGCTTATTGGCCTTCATTTGATTCTGCAGACTATGATCGCTTTGTGGGGATCGACCGCGGCAATCTTTTTCTGCTGGAAAGAGGAATCACACCGGATATAGCGGTTGGCGATTTTGATTCGCTGTCTGAAAAAGAGCGAGTGCTTGTTTTTGAACAGGCGGGCGACGTTTCACGCTCACCAGCTGAAAAGGATGATACCGATACACAATTGGCGCTGGAAAAGACTTTTCGACATTATCCAGACGGGCGAATCACGATCATTGGAGCTACCGGCGGGCGTTTGGACCATTTGCTGGCCAATATTTGGCTGCCGCTGGAGCCGCGCTTTTATTCTCGGATGAAACAGATCGTATTGAAGGACAACACTAATACGGTCAGCTACTTGTCGAAGGGTGTGCATCAGGTAAAAAAAGAAAAGGGCATGACTTATTTGGGTTATTGCTGCCTGACGCCTGTTTCTGGCTTGACGCTCAAGCAGGTCAAATATCCGTTGGAAAATGTCGAGATCCGTTACCCGACAAGCTTGGCAAGCAATGAATTTTTGACCGAGCAGGCGGAGATATCGTTTACAAATGGCGTTATTGCTGTGATTCAAAGCAAAGACTGAAATGAATGAAGAGAGCCCTTTTTCTTAGAAAAGGCTCTTCTTTTTTTCAGTTGCTAAAATTGTCTAAAGTCGCACCAGCTCGCTTCTTTTAAGGTGCGCTTAGTGGTAAAATTTATAGTATCTTACTATGTCCCGAGGTGCTTTTGTGAAAAAAATCAACCCCAATAAAAATATTATAATTTTATTGATTTTAGTTATTATTATTGTGACAACTATTTCGGTCACTGCAGCAAATCGTGTGCGGGACGGGGAAACCAATGTTGTCCAATCCATGATTAATGATACAGTTGGTGTGGTCGATAAAATCGTGACGGCTCCCGGGCGCTGGATCAGCAGCGGAGTGACCTCGATCACTCGTTTGGCAAACACGTATGAAGAGAACCAGCAGCTGAAAAATAAAATCGATCAATATGACGAAGTGGAACAACAAACCAAAAATCAGGCAAAAGAAATCCAGCAATTAAAAGAGGAACTGTCATTGAATCAGACGCTGACCAATTACCAGAAGGTCACCGCAAATGTGATTACACGCTCTCCTGATACTTGGCAGGATATGCTGATCGTTGACAAAGGCAGCTCTGACGGTATCGAAACGAATATGGCGGTGATGGCACAAAAGGGCCTGATCGGGCGTGTGATCGAAGTCAATTCCCACACGTCTAAAATCGAGTTATTGACTACCAACAACAAAAACAGCAATCATTTTCCAGTGCGGATTACTTCCGAGAGCGGCGATTCCTTTGGTGTTTTGAAAAGCTACGATGCCAAAGAACAGTTTCTGATTGCTTCCGATATGACAGGAGAGCAGGAGATCAAAGAAGGAGACGTCGTACAAACCTCGGGGTTGGGCGGCAACTCGCCAGCAAATCTGGTGATTGGAACGGTCACTAAAATAAAAAACGACAGCTTTGGGCTGGATCGTGAAGTTTATATTGAACCTTATGCACAAATGTACGATATTTCGGTCGTGACGATCGTCCAACGGATGGTGGAGGCAGGCGAATGATTGAAAAACGCTATTTGAAATACGCCGCGCCTTTTTTGTTGTTTTTTAGTTTTTTGTTCGATACTCATGCGACTCGACTGATGACGCATTGGACCGATGACCGATATATTGCAAATCTGCATTTACTGATTTTACTGCTGCTGGTACTATCCGAAGTCTTGGAAAAGGGCTTTTTGATGAAGACGATGATCGTTTTAGGCATTGTATATGATCTTTATTATATCGGGATAATCGGTATCTACGCGGTTATTTTCCCAGTTTTGGTTGCTTTGATTTATTTTTTTAAGACAGTTATCAACAAGAATTTGCTGACGCTTTTTTTCAGCATGATCATTTTGGTTACCTTGTTTGAATTAGGCAGTCTGACGATCCAATTGATTTTTCAATTGGTGATGGTGGACAATCAGTTTTTCGTCACGCGTTTTTTGGGGCCAACGTTGTTATTAAATATGATTGCTTTTGTGATTTTTATTTTACCGCTGCAAAAGGTTTTTCTTGATAAATCAATGAAAAGAATCAAATTCCAGCGGGTTCATAGAAAATCTGAATAAGCTTTAAAAAAACAGAAGTTATTCCTTCTGTTTTTTTTATTTGTGACGAAAATTCGAAGAAATGATGATAAAATGAAACATTTTTGTAACAAAGCTATTATCTGCATGACATACAGCTATGGTAAACTTTGGGATGTGTTAGAAAAAAGTCCAAATAAAAATATAAACAAAAATTGTTTAAATAGTCGGAGGATTTAAGAGTGAAAAAAAGTTTGTTATCAGCATTAATGGTATGTTCAGTAACATTAAGTGCCTTAGCAGCTCCAGCAGTAGTTTCAGCTGATGAATATGATTCTAAGATTGCCGAACAAGACTCAAAAATCTCAACATTGCAAACGCAACAGGCAGATGTGCAAACTCAGATCGGTTCATTAGAAAACGAAGTTGCTGCGATCAACACGAAAGCCCAAGACTTGTTGAACGAACAAGCAACCTTGCGTCAACATTCAGAAGATTTGCAAAAACAGATCCAAACCTTGCAAGAACGGATTGAAAAGCGTTCGAAAGCGATTCAAGAGCAAGCGCGTGACGTGCAAGTGAAACAATCAACGTCAAATGTGATCGATGTAGTATTGAATGCTGAATCTTTCTCTGATGCAGTTGGCCGCGTTCAAGCGATGAGTACGATCGTCAAAGCAAACAACGATCTAGTCGAACAGCAAAAAGCGGACAAGCAAGAAGTTGAACAAAAGGAAGCTGAAAACCAAAAACAAATTGAACAAATTGCTGCGAACCAAGCAGAATTGGAAGGCCAAAAGGGCAATCTGATCGCGCTTCAAGCAGATTTGAACGTGCAAACAGCAACTTTAGCAGCAGAACAAGCAACAGCTGAAGGTGAGAGAGCAACCCTGCAGCAAGAAAAAACTGCTGCAGAAGCAGAACAAGCGCGTATCCAAGAGGAAGCTCGCAAAGCTGCAGAAGCACAGCAAGCTGCTGCACAAGCAGAGGCTCAACGCCAGGCAGAAGAAGCTGCGAATCAACAAGAGCAGCAAGCTGCTGATAATAATCCAACTACGGATGAGGATCAAGTAACGCCGGATCCTGCTCCGACACCGGATCCAACTCCGACGCCAGAACCGGCGCCAGCGCCAGATCCAACACCGGCACCTGGGCCAGTAACGCCAAGCCCAACACCGGATCCAGATCCTGCACCAGCGCCAACACCAACACCGAGTCCTGCACCAGCACCGTCTGGAAATGGCTCAGCAGTTGTTGCAGAAGCAATGCGTCACATTGGCAAACCTTACGTTTGGGGAGCAAAAGGACCGGATTCATTTGACTGTTCAGGATTTACCAGTTACGTTTATCGCGTAGCAGCTGGACGTGAAATCGGTGGCTGGACTGTTCCACAAGAATCAGCTGGAACAACGATCTCGATCAATCAAGCTCAAGCTGGGGACTTGCTATTCTGGGGCGGCCATGGCGGTACGTACCATGTGGCTATCGCTTTAGGTGGTGGACAATATGTTCATGCACCAGCGCCTGGACAAACAGTGACTGTTTCTTCTTATGCTTACTATGCACCGAGCTTTGCAGTACGCATGTAATCAATAATAATGAAATGAATCGCCGGTACGAATTCGTTCGTACCGGTTTTTTTGGAGGCCACGATGAAAAAACAACGCAAGAACGGCAATTTTTACCTAGCAATCGCTTGTATCATGATCGTTATTCTCTTTATCAGCTCTTCTATGACCTACGACCAGCAAAGTCAGGTCGGTTTGATCGAAAGACTTTTGAGCGGACAACCCCTCAAGCAGACATTTTCGGGTATTTCTTTTCATTATGCGGGAAGTCAGGTCAGTATCGAATCCTTGGGGTATGTCAAATTCGTGGAATTTTTTATTCGCAAGGGTGCGCATTTCACCACGTATTTTATTTTAGGCGGAAGTTTGTTTTTAGGCCTGATGCCGAAGTTAAAACAAAAAACTTATGTGCTGCCCGGTATTTTTGCTTGGCTTTCTGCAACTGGCTATGCCGCGATGGACGAATTTCATCAGATGATCACTGGGGGAAGAACGCCGTTGTTTCAAGATGTGATGTTGGATTCGATCGGTGCCCTCACGGCCTGTCTGTTAATCATTCTTTATTTCTCGCTTCGGAAAAAACATTAGTTTCTTGACGAGTGTCGGCACAAGCGCGACAATGAAAAGGAACAAACAAGAGGAGTGATCGATATGTCCGGACACAGTAAGTGGCACAATATTCAAGGCAGAAAAAATGCTCAGGATGCCAAAAGAGGAAAAGTATTCCAAAAAATATCCCGAGAGATCTACATGGCGGCTAAATCCGGCGGCGGAAACCCAAACGAGAATCCTGCTCTGCGATTGGTGATGGACAAAGCAAAGGCGGCCAATATGCCAAACGACAATGTCGAGCGTGCTGTCAAAAAAGCCACCTCTGTGGGTGAAGGCGAGAATTATGATGAGATCACTTATGAAGGATATGGTCCTGGCGGTGTGGCGATCTTGGTGCATACTCTGACCGATAATCGAAATCGAACGGCGACCAATGTTCGAGTAGCCTTTAATCGAAACGGCGGCAATCTTGGGGAGACCGGGTCGGTTAATTATCTGTTTGATCGCAAAGGATATATCGCGATCGAACGAAAAAATCTTGAGATATCTGAAGATGAGATGCTGGAAAAGGGAATCGAGGCTGGTGCAGAAGACCTGGAAACATCAGCGGAGGTATTTGAAGTCTATACGGCGCCAGAAGACTTTGTTGCGGTTCGTGATCAACTAACTGGAAAAAGATGGCTTTGATTTAGCTCAAGCGGAACTGACGATGGTTCCGCAAACAACGGTCATGCTGGATGAATCGCAACGGGAAAAGTTGGATCGGTTGGTGGATACGCTGGAGGAAGACGAGGATGTATCAGAAGTGTTTACTTCAGCGGAATAAATAAACTATTTGTAAAACGATCATTTCAAAAATATAATTATTGAGAAATGATCAATTTTGATAGCTTTATATTATTTGAATTTTTTCTCCTATACAATTTGATATACTGTGGCAAAGGTAGATGTTTCGTTTCGGAACATCTACTTTTGTATTTAAGTATTTTTTTGAATGGGGGGGTGTATCAAATCGTGATTGAACGTCTTATGGAAATTGCCCATATTTTGTTGACGTTTAGTGCATGGATAATCATTTTGTTTTTTACGAATCGCAATTATTCACTATCAAAGAAGAAAGTGATGCTACTTATTTTTTTTACTGCAACGGTACAAATCTGCACATATGTATATTACTGTGCGAATTTCAGAACTTGTTTGGCTTCCTTCCAATCGTTCATCATGAGTGTCTGTTTGTTCCGTGTTGCCATGATTTTCTTTATTTTTCAAAAGCAATTCTTTCAAAATCTTTTTTATACTTTTTGTATTTTACTTGTGATGACGTTGGCTCAAGGAAATGCAACGCTGATCAAAACTTGTCTAGAAGAAACCACTTTCTATACGCAAGTGATCTACCACTCAGTTGTTTTGACCACATTGATCCTAACTTTACCTCCTGTCGTATTTCTGCTGAGACGTGTGCATGGTTCCTTGCTGCCGGCGTACGAAATGGCTGTTTGGAAGGTCGCATGGGTCATGCCATTCATATTATTTGTTATTATGTATATCACTTCACCCACCTTTGTTATAAATCGAATGAACTATGCAGGTGCGGTTCGAGCCCCGGTCGTTTTGATTGGACGTTTTTTTCTGTTAAGTGAATTCATTTTTCTTATTTATTACTTTGGAAAAATAGTGAACGTTCTCGGAGAAGCTGAAAAAAGCAAACAAAAAGAACAAGAGGCTGTACGGCGCGCGCAAAAGGCAGAACGTGATTTGGAACAACACCGTTTACTTACAAGTGCCATCCCTAAAAAACATTTAATTGCAAAAGGCCCATTTACGATGAACACACAATCTGTACAGGCCTTCTTTAAAAATGATAATCTGCAATTGACGCCAAAAGAATTTGCCTTATTGCTTTTCTTTATCCAGCATGAAAATGAAACTGTCAGCAGAGAAGAAATATTCGAAAAAATTTGGCAAATGCCTTTGACCGATAAAGACAATTCGTTAAATAATACGGTTTCTCGCTTACGAGGGAAAATAATACACAGCGAATATCGAATTACGGCGGTTAGAAAAAAGGGTTATCGATTTGAAAAGGACGATTGCTTAAAATAAGCTTATCAATTCTGGTAGGTTAAAAAAAATTCTGATATTAAGACTATTCATTCGTTATACTAGGCAACGATATCCAAGCAGTTTATTGAGCAGACTGTTTTAATTCATTGTCTAAGGAGAACGTCTATGAAAAAAAGGAAACAATCGGTACATGCACCCGTTTCCCTGATCGCACATACCGAACGTTTTTCGATGGCGGCTGAACGCTATCGAGGAATCCGCAGCAACATCCATTTTTCTGCTGCAGGCAAAGAGATCCAAACACTGGTGGTTACCTCAGCTGGACCAGATGAAGGGAAATCAACAACGGCCGTAAATTTGGCGATCGTTTTTGCGGATTCGGGAAGCCGGGTGTTATTGGTGGATGCAGATTTGAGAAAACCTAGTATTGCGTTAAGTTTTCAGATGTTGAATACGAGGGGATTAAGTACTTTGCTGATCGGACATGATGCAACGGTTCAATCATGTTGTCAGGCATCTGGGTTGGAAAATCTTATGGTCTTGACCAGCGGCCCACTGCCGCCGAATCCCTCTGAACTATTGGGATCAAAAAGAATGCTGGACCTTTTAGAAGAAATGAAAGCCGATTACGATTACATCATTTTTGACCTGCCACCGGTGGTAACCGTGACGGATGCGCAGATTTTAGCGGCCTATTCGGATGGAACAATCTTGGTTGTTCGTGAACGAAAAACCCGGAGGCAGGAGCTGGCCAAAGCAAAGGAACTGCTTACGCTTGCTAGTGCAAACGTGCTAGGAGTGGTTTATAACGGGCAAAAAAGGGAAAAACTAACAGAAGATTACTACATGCAGTAAAAAAAGAACCGCAGATCAATGGACGAATCCTTGATCTGCGGTTCTTTAACTCTCTAAAAGACTAACACGGGTGTCCCGACTTCAACGAGCGGGAACATTTGAGCCATGACGCTTGGCGGAGTATTGACGCAACCGTGGGAACCACGAGAAAGCCATAGGTCACCGCCGTATGCTGGTTGCCAGTCAGAATCGTGCAACCCCACACCGGTCCAATCGATCGGCATCCAATATTGAACAGGGCTGGCATATTTGCTGCCATCGTCATTTAATCCACGCAAAACTTTGTTGGTCTCCTTGCTCCACACATAATTGACACCAGGAGGAGTAGGAGAAGAGGGTTTTCCGCTGACAATGTCTGTTTCCAGCGCTACGTTGCCGTCCTTGTATAACCACATGTGCTGGTTTTGCAAGTCGACCTCCACGTAAGTATTGCCGATCAAAGGCTTATCTGCCGTTGTTGCACCTGTAACGATCGGTGAACGAGTGAAATCTTTGCCCTGCAGAATCTGTTCCTTCAACGCTTGTGCTTCTTCTGTCGTATTGATGGTCCAGCCATAAGCCCCGGCAGGAACTTCAACATCGCCGCGGCGGGTACTCTTGAACAGCGTTGGATTTGTGCTGGTATTGTATTGTTGTCCTAAAGTTGCAACGTAAGCTTCTACTTTAGCCTGGTCAAGGTCCATTTTTCCTTCGCCGTCGACAGTCAGCCAATCGTTGATCTGCTCAGTCGGAATCTGGAAGGTATTGCCGTTGATGCTGTATGTCGCGTTGATCTTTGCCACAGCATTCATTTCGTTCAAGGATTCTTTAAGCTGCGGATTATCCTTTTTGATTTCAGGCTTTACTTGATAATCGGTTAAATCGATTTCGTGCTTGCCGGAAGAAACAGCTTCAGAAAAAGCTTGTGCGGCAGCATCAACATTGATCGTGTTTCCTTGTTTTTCAGGGATGATGGCAAACCCATCTGCCTGTTTTTCGATGGTGGCATTTTCTGTTGGAGTACGTGTTTCATTTGACTGGTTCAGTTCGTTTTTGATCGTTTCAACTGTCGCATTCAACATGTTTTCGTCCAAAGAATTGCCAGCGACATCTTGTTTCTCAGCCGCAAACACCAATTGAGGACCCCAACGAAAAGGATTTTGACTGGTTTTGATCTTTTCCAGCTCGGGCTGGTAATCTGCCTTCCAGCCAAGGTCGGCGCGATTGATCTCTTTCCAGTTCTCACCGTTGTCCTTGATCTCAAAAGGCGATTCACTTAACTCTTTTTCCATCTTTTTGCTGGCCGCTTCCACGGTCATGCCGCTGATCTCGATACCGTTGACGACGGTATTAGGCAAAAAGTGCTTACTATAATATGTACTGCGTGCGGCGTAGCCACCGACTAAAAGGACTAAAAGGCCTAATGCGATAACGATACCGATTTTGGAACGCCGTGGTCTTCTGTCAGATCTTCTCATTGAAATAACTCCTTAGTTTACCTAGAAATGAATGTGTGTACCGATTACAAATATACCACATCCTTATGTAAAAAGTGAGTGCTTAAGTCGAGATTGTAACGAAATATTTAAAAAAACCGTGAGAAAACTTCTCACGGTTTAAAAGGAAAATTAGTTTTCCTCGTTTTCTAAATCGGCGAAGGCCTTATCCATGACTTCCTTCAATTGTTTTGCAGATGCATCCATCTTGTCTTTTTCAGAATCTGTCAATGGGATCTCAATGATATTTTGAATTCCTTTGGCATTGACGACCGCTGGTGCACCGATATAAATATCGTTTTGTCCATATTGTCCTTCTAAGTAAACGGATAGAGGGAATACGGCACTTTCATCATTTAAGATCGCACGAGTGATTCGAGCCAAGGCAACGGCGATCCCGTAGAAGGTCGCTCCTTTTTTCTCGATGATTTCATACGCGGCATCTCGAACGTTGAAGAATAGGTTGACTAATGCTTCTTCATCCACTTCAGGATTGTCTTTGACCCATTCGTAAATTTGCAGGCCGGCAACGTTGGCATGTGACCAAACGGGGAATTCAGAATCGCCATGTTCACCTAAAATGTAGGCATGGACATTTCGTGCATCCACATTGACTAATTCAGAGATCGCTTGACGGAAACGTGCAGTATCCAAAGAAGTTCCAGAACCGATAACTTTCTCTTTAGGGAATCCAGAGAATTTCCAAGTGGAGTAAGTCAAAATATCTACTGGGTTGGCTGCAACTAAGAAAATGCCATTAAAGCCGGAAGCTACGATTTGTTCTACGATGCTTTTGTTGATGCGTAAATTTTTGTTTACCAAGTCCAAACGAGTTTCACCTGGTTTTTGAGGTGCGCCGGCAGTGATCACGACTAGATCTGCATCATGTGCATCTTTATAATCGGCAGAATAGATTTTTTTAGGAGAAGTGAAGGCCAATGCATGTGACAAGTCGATGGCGTCTCCTTGTGTACGGTTTTTATCAATATCGATAATACCGATTTCTTGCGCAATGTTTTGGTTAACTAAAGCAAATGCGTAACTAGAACCAACGGCACCGTCTCCGACTAAAATAACTTTTTGATGGGTTTTTGTGTTTGCTGCGGTCATTGTGTACCAATCCCTTTCTTGATTTGTTTTATCCTTGACATCATAACATCTATTTGTAAAAAAAGTCACGTAATTCGATTTAAACTAATACAGTTTTAATGGTTGTTATACAAGAAACCGTTTTATATGTGATGGCACCAACAATTTAAAAAAATGAGAAATTTTAATAAATTGCTACATTTCTCACGATTTTCCAGGCCCCATTTTAGTGATAATTATGATATACTGTAGTGAATCTACTGGGCAGACTTAGGCTGTCCAGCATTTTGTCATGCGTTTAGCAATCGTGGAGGAAAACAATGAAAATGATCGTAGGACTGGGGAATCCCGGCAAAAAATATGAACAAACCAAGCACAATGTAGGTTTTTTAGCAGTGGAACAGCTGGCGCAAAAACACGGGGCTGTTTTTAAGAAAAATACCTTTGAAGCTGAAGTCGCTGATTTTTTCGCCAATGGCGAGAAAATTTTGTTAGTTAAGCCGCAAACCTTTATGAATGAATCCGGCAGAGCAGTTGGGCCATTGATGACCTATTTCGGTGTGTATTTGGACGAGCTGCTGGTGATCCACGATGATCTGGATCTGGCCTTTGGCAAAATTCGCTTGAGGCAAAAGGGCAGTGCTGGCGGTCATAATGGTCTCAAGAGCATCATCTCGCACCTCAACAGTCAAGAGTTCGATCGGATCAAGATCGGTATCGGCCGACCGAACGGCAAGACAGTGGTCAATCATGTGCTGAGCCCTTTTTCAAAAGAGGAGCAGCCGGAGATTTTGGCGAGTGTTGATCGAGCAGCAGAAGCGGCCGAATTTTATATAGAGACCGGAGATTTTATTCAAACGATGAATCGGTTTAATTAAGGAGTACAGATTCAATGAATTTAATAGAAGCAATCAAGCAAACACCACTGGTCAAGCAGTGGCATGAACAATTAGATCAAAACGCTAAAAGACAGCTGGTGACTGGGTTGTCTGGGACTGCGAAGGCTCTAGTAATGGCTGGAGCCGGCTACGACCAAAATCGGCAGATCGGGATCGTCGTTCCCAACCTGTATTACAGCAATCAGTTGGCGGATGAACTGCGGCAGTTGACCGAGGATGTCTACTTGTTTCCTGTGGATGAGGTTCTCTCTGTGGAGTTGGCTTTTGCTTCTCCTGAAGCACGGGCGGAACGGGTGGCAACTTTATCTGCTCTAAGTCAAGGAAAGTCAGGAATCTACATTTTCCCGTCGGCCGCATTACGGAAATTTTTGCCGACACCTGCGACTTGGCAAAACCAGCAGCTGCATTGGGAGATCGGCAGTGAAGTTGAGCTGGAAAATCTTGCGCAGCAGTTGGTGCTGATGGGCTATGAGCGTCAGTCGATGGTCGGAAAGCCTGGTGAATTCAGCCTGCGGGGAAGCATCATCGACATCTATCCGTTGACCACCGAGTACCCGGTGCGAGTTGAATTATTCGATGTTGAAGTGGACTCGATCCGCTTTTTTGAGGCGGATACGCAACGCTCTGTGGAAAACGTAGAGGAAGTCTGGATCAGCCCCACAACAGAGTTGGTCTTTGAGCAGGCAGACCTGGAACATGGGGCGGACAAGGTCCAGCAGCTTTTACAAAATCGTTTGGCGGTCGCTAAGGAGAAAGCGGACAAGGATTTTTTAAATGATTATTACGGTCAACTAATCGCTTCTTGGAAGGATGGGATTCCTTCTGAGGAGGCGCGTTATTATGCTGATTTGCTTTATCGTCAAGAGACTTCGATCTTGGATTATCTGAAAAAAGAGGCCTGGCTGTTTGTCGATGATTACGCCCGTATCATGGAGACCAATCGGGAGATGGAGCGGGAAGAGGCCGAGTGGCACACGCAAAAATTAGAAGAGCTGAGGGTATTTTCTGAACAGCGTTTCGGTATGAATTTGCTGGAGCTGCTTAAGAATGCCTCGTTCGTTACCACCTTCTTTTCTCTTTTCCAAAAAGGGATGGGCAATCTGCGCTTTGAAGCGATCCATAATTTTCAATACCGTTCGATGCAGCAGTTTTTTGGACAAATGCCGCTACTAAAAACAGAAGTCGACCGTTGGCGCAAACAGCAGCAGACGGTGATTTTTGTGGTTTCTGCACCAGATCGAGTAGGGAAATTGACACAGGAATTTCGAGACGTGGACATCAAAGCGGTGCAGACCCAAGCAGATGATCTGTTGTTGGGCGAGGTCCAAATCATCGAGGATCGTTTATCCAGCGGATTTGAATTGCCGCAGGACAAGCTGGTCGTGGTGACAGAGAGAGAAATCTTTCAAAAAATCACCAAAAAGAGAGCGCGTCGCCAAACCATCTCTAACGCCGAGCGGTTAAAAAGCTACAATGAGCTGAAGCCGGGGGATTATGTTGTTCACGCAAACCACGGGATCGGGAAATACGTGGGCATGGAAACAATCGAGATCGATGGGGTCCATCAGGATTACATGACGATCATTTATCAAAAGGAAGACAAGCTGTTCATTCCGGTTACTCAGCTGAACCTGATCCAAAAATATGTTTCGTCAGAAGCCAAGCCTCCTAAAATCAACAAACTAGGCGGCAGCGAATGGAACAAAACCAAACGCAAGGTCTCTCAAAAAATCGAGGACATTGCCGATGATCTGATCGAACTGTATGCCAAGCGGGAAGCGGAGACGGGATACGCCTTTGGCCCGGATGACGAATACCAAAAGGAATTTGAGAATGCGTTTGCGTATACGGAGACCGATGATCAGCTGCGCAGTGCCTCTGAAATCAAGCACGATATGGAAAAAACACGTCCGATGGATCGACTTTTGGTAGGAGACGTTGGTTTCGGAAAAACCGAAGTGGCGCTTCGAGCAGCCTTCAAGGCGATCAAGGAAAACAAACAGGTGGCCTTTCTAGTCCCGACGACTATTTTGGCCCAGCAGCATTACGATACGATGGTGGAACGTTTTGAGAACTTCCCGGTGAATATTGCCATGCTTAGCCGTTTCAGAACAAAGAAGCAGCAGCAGGAAACGATTGAACAGCTGAGGACCGGACAGGTAGATATCGTCGTGGGGACTCACCGGCTGTTGTCGCAGGATTTGACATTCGCGGATCTAGGTCTGTTGATCGTTGATGAGGAGCAACGCTTCGGTGTCAAACATAAGGAACGGTTGAAACAGCTGCGTTCTCAAGTAGATGTGTTGACGTTGACAGCAACGCCGATCCCTCGAACGCTGCACATGTCGATGTTGGGGGTTCGTGATTTATCAGTGATCGAAACACCGCCGGAAAACCGCTATCCAATTCAGACGTATGTGATGGAGACCAATCCAGGTGCGATCCGGGAAGCGATAGAGCGAGAGCTGGCTCGTGGCGGGCAAGTCTTCTACTTGTACAATCGGGTCGAAACGATTGAGCGAAAAGTCGAGGAACTGCAGATGCTGGTTCCAGATGCGCGAATCGGGTTTGCCCACGGACAGATGACCGAGGTTCAATTGGAAAATACTTTGCTGGACTTTATCGAAGGCCAGTACGACATTTTAGTGACTACTACAATCATTGAGACGGGCGTCGATATTCCAAATGTCAATACGTTGTTTGTTGAGAATGCTGATTACATGGGGTTGTCTACGCTGTATCAATTGCGTGGACGAGTAGGCAGAAGCAATCGGATCGCCTATGCCTATTTTATGTATGAACCGCAAAAGATCTTAAATGAGGTCAGTGAAAAACGGCTGCAGGCTATCAAGGATTTCACCGAACTAGGCTCAGGTTTCAAAATCGCCATGCGAGACTTGTCGATTCGTGGGGCCGGAAACCTGTTAGGTGCCCAACAGCATGGATTTATTGATGCGGTCGGCTTTGACATGTATTCACAGATGCTGACAGAAGCCGTGGATCGCAAGCAAGGTAAAAATACCCAGGTGGAACGAACATCTGTGGAGATCAATCTGGGGATCGATGCTTATATCCCCGGGACCTATATCGAAGATGAACGACAAAAAATCGAGATCTACAAACGAATCCGCGAACTGGAAAGCCATGAAATGCTGGACGAAGTGGCGGATGATCTGATCGACCGTTTTGGCAATTTCCCAGATGAAGTCGCAAATCTGCTGAATGTCGGCCAAATCAAAATGGACGGAGACCGTGCTTTGGTTGAAAGCATCACCAAAAAAGACCAGCAGCTAGTGATCACCCTCAGCAAAGTGGGCACGAAAGCCTATCAGGTAGAGCAGCTGTTTGAGGCGCTGAGTGCTACAAAATTGAAAGCGACCTTGGGCGTTGAAAAAGAAAAGATGGTTATCAAGCTGGTGATCCAAAAAACAATGGAGCAGGACCTTTGGTTAAGAGAGCTAAGTCTGTTCATCAAAGCGTTGCGCGAGCAAAAATACAAAGAGTAGGAGCTGAGGGCGCTGGCAAACAAAGAAATGAAAACGATGATGCAAGGCGCCTTCGTCTTGACTGCCGCCTCCTTCATCGCCAAACTCTTGAGTGCAGTTTATCGGGTCCCTTATCAGAATTTAGCTGGAGACGAAGGATTTTACGTCTATCAACAAATCTATCCGATCTATGGCTTAGCTATGACGCTGGCGCTTTCAGGACTGCCGCAATTTATCTCCAAGTATGTAGCAGAAAAAAGCGGTCCGAAAAAACAACAACAGGCATTGCAGGCGCTTTTCCCTTTAGTCACAGGCTTAGGGATCGTTTTATCGCTGTTTTTGTTTAGCACCAGCAACCAATTGGCATTTTTGATGGGCGATCAGCAGCTGGCCCCGTTGATCCGTGTGGTTTCCTTTGCCTTTTTGATCATGCCTTTTTTATCGTTGATTCGCGGCGAATTTCAAGGCAGGCTCTTGATGATGCCGACGGCGGTTTCTCAGGTGGTGGAGCAGCTGATTCGTGTCACGGTCATCTTATTAGCAGCTGGGGCATTTCAGCAGTTTGGCTGGAGCGTGTATCAAACAGGGACTGCGGCGATGGCTGGAGCTCTTTTTGGCGGAGCTGCTGCTTTGCTGGTTTTGCTTTATTATCAACGAAAAATCTTAGGAAGCAAGACGCCGTGGCTGGGAGAAAAAATGCGGCCAGAGCGACAATTGATCAGAAGGCTCTTGCTGGAAGGCGGCTTGATGACTGTCTATAGCGGCTATCTGATTTTGTTTCAATTGATCGACTCTTTTACGATCAAAAAGGCTTTGGTAGACTTCGGCTTGTCCGAACACGGAGCTCGTTTGGCCAAGGGAGTTTATGACCGTGGACAGCCATTGGTCCAGTTAGGGTTAGTGGTGGCTTTGGCATTGAGCTCCAGCTTTTTACCGATGCTGACGAGGTATCTGAGCAAACAGGAGATGCTGCGGTTTCAACAAGCTTGTCGTGTTTTTCTGCGTTTGACTTGTGGGATCGCAGCGGCAGCATCTGTAGGTCTAGCATGGCTGCTGCCGTATGTGAATTATGCATTGTTTACAGATGCGGACGGCAACTTCACTTTGATTTTGTTTGTGTTTGCGATTTTTTTGATGGCGATGATTCAAACGTATCAAAGTATCGCCCAAAGTCAGAATCGCTTTCGCGGGTCATTGCGAGCAGCCGGTTGGGGATTTCTGGTCAAAGCTTTGACGACTGGTCTGCTGACCCATTTTTTTGGAACGGCAGGTGCGAGTGCGGCAACATTGCTGGGATTGACGGTTGCTTTACTGGTGCTTCATCGTCAAAGTGTCGGATTGACCGGCTATTTGCAGCAACGGAGCTTCGGGTATAAGCTGCTGGGTTGCCTTTTGGGGATGTCTGCGGTACTTTTGCTGTATCATTGCTGCATGTACCTGTTCTTTGGTACAATTGCTCATCGCGGTCAGGCATTGATTTTAGCTGTTATTGGGGTAGGTATTGGCGGAGGGACGTTCCTGTTTTTAGCCGTCCGCTTGAAATTATTAACGGTGCGGGAGTGGCTGATGCTGCCGCTGGGGAACAAACTATTACGATTAAAATGGAAAAGGTGAGTATATGCGTTTAGACAAATATTTGAAAATTTCACGAATCATCAAACGCCGTTCTGTGGCGAAAGAAGTGGCGGATAAAGGCCGAATCCAAGTCAATGGGAAGCTGGCGAAATCATCGACAGACATCAAGATCGGGGACGTCGTGCGTATTCAATTCGGCAATAAGATTTTAGAGGTCAAGGTACTTGAACTGCATGAATCGACGAAGAAGGAAGATGCGGCAGGAATGTATGAAACCCTAAGCGAGACCAGAGTTGAAAATAAACTTAATTAAGTGCGATTCAAATAGACATTGGAAAACAGAATTGTTATAATAGATGGGAAACCCGTAGACAGGAGCGATAGGGATGGCAGAGAAGGTAAAGAAGGTTGCTGCAATTGGTACACCTTATGCAAAGGATCAATATAAAAAGTTTCAACAGCAGCAGCGCCAGCTGATCTTCAAACGCCGTCGGCTCGCGGCCATTTTCTTGATTGCTGCTTTTGTGTTTATCGTGATGGGGGTCCAGCTGTTTGGAGAGTATCAGCGGTTGGGTGAACTCAAAGACATTAAGACAAAAACAGTAGCAGAGTCAGAAAAAGTGGATACTCGGGTGAAAGAGTTGAAGCAAGATGTTGCAATGCTGCAAAATGACGACTACGCGGCAAAATTAGCGCGCAGCCGCTATTATTATTCAAAAGACGGAGAATTAGTATTTGTGCTGCCGGATGAGGCAAAGACGGAAAACAATACTTCGACGGATGAACGCATAAAGTCAGAAACTGCCAACTAAGCAGTTCTAATAAATTAGGTAAAATTATTTTAGGAGGAACAATCTTTTTATGTCAATCGAAGTAGGAGCTAAGCTGCAAGGAAAAGTGTCCGGAATCACCAATTTTGGTGCGTTTATCGATTTAGGGGAAGGGAAAACAGGCTTAGTCCATATTAGTGAGATTTCCAATGGATTCGTGAAAGACATCCACGATGTGTTAAGTGTTGGAGATGAAGTAACTGTGAAAGTGACTTCTGTCGGTAATGATGGAAAAGTGGGACTTTCAATTCGCCAAACTCAAGAACAACCTGAACAAGAGAAGAAACCTTTCAATCGTGAAAGACGCGATAATCGAGACAACCGAGACAGCCGAGATAGCCGTCCAGGTCGCCCTAGTCGTCCGCAGCAGCCAAAAGGCAACTTTTCTAAAAACAATAAACAAGACTTCGATACATTGATGAGTTCTTTTTTAAAGGATAGCGATGATCGTTTATCATCATTGAAACGCAACACGGAAGGAAAACGCGGCGGTCGTGGCGGCCGACGCAATTAAGAAAAAAAGCAGCTGAAATCCCATAGGGGGTTTCAGCTTTTTTGAAATTCCTTGACAGGTACTCAAACTCTGGTTTCGCAAACGCACTACGATCAAACGGTCCTAGTAGGCGAAGCCTTTTTTAGATAGGGGAGGCACATGGAAAGAAAAGTAGAACAAGACAATCCAGAGTTGCGCCAACCGGCAGCATTTTTAGCGGCTGTATCGGGAGGCGTGGATTCGATGGTGCTTTTAACTCTGTTGGAAAAGCTGAAAAAAAGATGGGGGTTTCAGTTCGCTGTAGCGCATGTGAACCATCGTTTGCGAGAAGCCTCCGAAGAAGAAGCTGCTTTTTTAAAGGCTTACTGTCAAGACCGGCAGCTGCCATATTTTGAAAAGGTATGGCAAGACCCCATTTCCAGTGAAGCTGCTGCCCGTCAGTTTCGATATGCTTTTTTTCGGGAGGTCATGCAAAAAGGCTACCCGTGCTTACTGACTGCCCATCATGGAGATGATCAGATCGAAACCATGCTGCTGCGCTTCGTTCGCGGCAGCAGCTTGGCTGGGCATGGAGGGATCAAACGGCAGCAGGCCTTCGGGACGGGGACCCTGTTGCGTCCGCTGCTGTCTTTTTCGAAAGAAGAGATTTATCACTATGCTGAAATCCATACTATTCCTTTTTTCGAGGACGAAAGCAACCAGACGCTGGAGTATACCCGCAACCGAATGCGCCATCAGGTCCTTCCGGTATTAAAGCAGGAAAATCCTCGATTGCTGGAGCACGCGGATCATTTTCATCAACAACTGCAATGGGCAGATGAGTGGATCAGGGAAACACTAAAAGAAAATTTAAAGAATGTTGTTTTTCAGGCTGATGAAGTTCGTTTTGAGCGACAGGATTTGCCAGACTCGAATGCAGGACGTTATTATTTTTTGAGCAATTTATTTCAGCAGCAGGACCCGGACAATCAATTGGAGCTTTCTCAGCGTCAGTTGGTTGCCCTCGTTGGATTGCTGGGATCAGAGCAGCCGCAGTGGGATTTTGATATAGGTAAAGACTGGCGCTTCGTTCGCCGCTACGAGCAGTTTTCCTTGAATCGAGCGATCGCAAGTGAAGACGATTGCCGATTGTTGAACTTGGGCGAGACGGTCCAACTAGGGGATTGGCGACTCCGATTATCGGAATCCTTGGAGTCAAAACCTGCCGCAAGTGGACAACGCATCTATCTATCGCAGGAAACAGCACTGCCCTTGACGATACGTCATCGTCAACCAGGGGATCGCATCCGCTTGAACAAACAGTTGACCAAAAAAGTCAATCGTTATTTTATTGATCAGAAAATTCCTCGAGAGGCACGCGAGGCTGCTTGGCTGGTGGTCGATTCCTCTGGGGAAATCCTCTCGATCTTAAACTTTGTGAATTCCTATTTGAGTATTGAGAATGAAACTGATAGAATACACTACGTACTTGATTTTTACCGTTCGTTAGATTGAAAGGAGCGCCTTATGCAAGGGAAAGACATTGAGAAAATTTTGATCTCTAAAGAAGAAATAACACAACGTTGTGTTGAATTAGGGGAAATGTTGACAAAGGACTACAAAGAAAAAAATCCTTTAGTCGTAGGTATTTTAAAAGGAGCGGTTCCGTTTATGGCGGATATCGTTCGTGAGATTGACACATATATTGAATTAGATTTCATGGATGTCTCCAGCTACGGCAACCAAACGGTGTCCTCTGGAGAAGTGAAGATCATCAAAGACCTTGACACCAATGTCGAAGGCCGTGATTTGCTGATCGTGGAAGATATCATTGACAGCGGCCGTACGTTAGGTTATTTGGTCGATTTATTCAAATATCGTAAAGCGAAGTCTGTCAAGATTGTGACATTATTAGATAAACCAGAAGGTCGTGTGGTAGATATTCAAGCAGACTACATTGGATTCAACGTTCCGAACGAGTTCGTTGTCGGTTATGGTCTGGATTATGCAGAGGCGTATCGCAATCTTCCATACGTTGGTGTATTGAAACCAGAAGTATATCAATCAAATTAGTGACAGGTTCAATTCACATTGTGCTATACTAAAATGGTCAGAATTGATAAAATGTTAAAAAAGTGGCAATACGAGGAGGAAACGTATGAACAAAAATAATAAGGGGGCTAAAAACGCTCTCTATTACATCCTCGTCATCTTGGCAATGGTCATGGTTGTCTTTTTCCTTTTTGGAGACAATCGTTCACAATCGCCGGATATCGAGTATTCCACCTTCACGCAGCAGATGAGGGATGGAAAAATCAAAGAGTTTAGAATCCAGCCTGCCAGTGGGGTCTACAAGATCACTGGTGAGTATACGGAAAAACAAGAAGTGACCAACACTGGTGGCCTAGGGATCATCGGTTCGACGGAAAGTTCAACGACTCACTTCAGCACGATCGTTTTACCCAATGATTCTACCTTAAGTGAAGTAACAGAACTTGCAAAAGAGAACAGCGTCAAGACCGAGGTTCAAGAGGAATCCAGCAGCGGTATGTGGGTCACATTGCTTGTGAGCTTTTTACCGATCCTGTTGATGGTTTTCTTCTTCTATATGATCATGGGTCAACAAGGCGGCGGCGGTGGCGGCAACGGTCGTGTGATGAACTTTGGGAAATCCAAAGCCAAAGAGGCCGACAAAAAAGCCAACCGTGTCCGTTTCTCTGATGTAGCTGGTGCGGAAGAAGAAAAGCAAGAATTAGTCGAGGTCGTCGAATTCTTGAAAGACCCGCGACGCTTTGTTGAGCTTGGTGCACGGATCCCGGCCGGCGTTCTGCTAGAAGGCCCTCCAGGAACAGGGAAAACCTTGCTTGCAAAAGCAGTAGCCGGAGAAGCAGGCGTACCATTTTATTCGATCTCCGGTTCGGATTTCGTTGAAATGTTCGTCGGTGTCGGCGCTTCTCGTGTGCGTGACTTGTTTGAAACAGCGAAGAAAAATGCGCCAGCGATTATCTTTATCGATGAAATCGATGCAGTCGGTCGTCAACGTGGTGCTGGTATGGGCGGCGGACACGATGAACGTGAACAAACTCTGAACCAATTGCTGGTTGAAATGGATGGTTTTGATGGGAACGAAGGCGTGATTGTCGTTGCTGCAACCAACCGTTCAGATGTATTGGATCCAGCTTTGCTGCGTCCGGGACGTTTTGACCGTCAGATTTTAGTTGGCCGTCCAGATGTCAAAGGACGTGAAGCAATCTTGCGTGTGCATGCCCGCAACAAGCCTCTAGCAGATGACGTTGATTTGAAGGTCGTAGCCCAACAAACACCAGGTTTTGCCGGTGCTGATTTAGAAAATGTTTTGAATGAAGCAGCCTTGGTTGCCGCTCGTCGAAACAAGAAGAAGATTGATGCCTCTGACGTGGATGAAGCAGAAGATCGCGTGATTGCTGGACCAGCTAAGAAAGATCGAGTCATCAGCAAACGTGAACGTGAAATGGTCGCTTACCACGAAGCAGGTCATACAATTATTGGTATGGTCTTGAACCGTGCACGGGTCGTTCATAAAGTAACGATCATCCCTCGCGGACGTGCCGGCGGATACATGATCGCTTTACCAAAAGAAGATCAAATGCTAATGTCTAAAGAAGACATGTTTGAACAAATCGTTGGTTTACTAGGCGGACGTACTGCTGAAGAGATCGTCTTTGATGCTCAAACAACAGGTGCTTCGAATGACTTTGAGCAAGCAACTGGCTTGGCGCGCAGCATGGTGACTGAATACGGAATGAGTGATACATTAGGTCCAGTTCAATATGAAGGCAATCATCAAGTCTTCGTTGGACGCGACTATGGTCAAACCAAAGCGTATTCTGAACAAGTTGCATTCGAGATCGACCAAGAAGTTCGCAAGATCTTAATGGAAGCTCATGACAAAGCACGTGAAATCATCGAAGCTCATCGCGAACAACACAAATTGATTGCTGAAAAATTATTGGAATTCGAAACATTGGATGCCAAAGCGATCAAATCATTGTTCGAAACGGGACATATGCCTGAAGGCAAAGACAGTCCTTATCCAAGTGAACGTGCGCAGGCTCAAACCTTCGAGGAAGCGAAACGTGCTCTGGAAGAAAAAGATGCGGAAAAACAAGCATTGGATGAAAAGAAAGAAAATGATCATTTGGAATCGCCAGACGATACAAGTGATGATCAGCAATAGACCAAAGACAGACGTGCCAATCTTGGCACGTCTTTTTTGTGAATGGATAGGAAGAATTAATAAATTTCTCTTCAAACGAAAAGCAGAAGTTGAAAAAAACGCCTATCCTTAGTATGATGCAATCACGAGTAAAAAGAATCGCATCAAAAATCGGCGAGGATGTAAGGAGAAAAAACATGTCAGATTATTTAGTAAAAGCATTGGCCTATGATGGGTTTGTCCGAGCTTACGCGGTAGACGCGACAGAAACGATAGCGGAAGCACAGCGACGTCATGATACATGGAATACAGCTTCAGCGGCTTTAGGCCGTACCATGATCGGCGCGTTAATGCTAGGAGCAACCTTGAAAGGTGAAGATAAATTAACTGTTAAAGTTGACGGGAATGGACCGGCTGGCGGAATCGTCGTTGACAGCAACGGCAAAGGGGAAGTCAAAGGGTATATCAAAAGTCCTCACCTCAGCCTGCCATTGAATGAGAATGGAAAACTCGATGTGCGCGGAGCAGTTGGGACAGAAGGGATGTTTACGGTCATCAAGGACCTTGGGTTGAAGGAGCCTTTTTCGGGCCAAACACCGATCGTCTCTGGGGAGATCGGAGAAGATTTCACTTATTATCTTGCTGTATCCGAGCAAACCCCTTCCGCGGTTGGCGTTTCTGTTTTGGTGGATACCGATGACAGCATCAAGACTGCTGGGGGCTTTATGATTCAAATGATGCCAGGGGCAGATGAAACGGTGATTGATCGGATCGAAGCACAATTGAAACAAACAGTCCGAATTTCTGCGTTGCTGGACGAAGGGCAAACACCAGAAGAGATTCTGAAAGGGCTGTTAGCCACCGATGAAATCGACTTTTTAGAAACGATGCCTGTCACCTTCCACTGTGACTGCTCCAAAGAAAAATTTGGTGCGGCTATCCTGACACTGGGTGCCGATGAGATTCAAGCGATGATCGAGGAAGATCATGGTGCTGAAGCAGTCTGTACTTTCTGCAATAATAAATATCAATATAGCGAAGCTGATTTGAATAAGTTAAAACAGGAAGCACTGGGGGAAGCAAAGTGAAGCCGTTAAACGGAACATGGAAGATCGGAAACGTCGAGATCCCTAATCGGGTCGTGGTTGCCCCGATGGCTGGAATCACGAATGCGGCTTTTCGGGTGACGGTCAAGGAGTTTGGTGCTGGGTTGGTGGTGTGTGAGATGATCAGTGATCAGGGCATTCATTTCCGTAATAAAAAAACCCTCGAGATGTTGTATATTGATGAACGTGAGCATCCGTTGAGTGTACAAATTTTTGGCGGCGGCAAAGAATCTCTGGTAGAGGCTGCCCGTTTTGTTCAAGAAAACACGGAAGCAGACATCATTGATATCAACATGGGCTGTCCCGTTAACAAAGTCATCAAGGCAGAAGCAGGGGCAAAATGGCTGCTGGACCCAGAAAAGGTCTATGAGATGGTGCATGCCGTTTCTTCGGCGGTGGACATTCCTGTAACCGTCAAAATGCGGATCGGTTGGGATGCCAAGCATGTGTTTGCAGTAGAGAATGCTTTAGCAGCTGAAAGTGCCGGTGCTAAAGCGATTGCGATGCATGGCCGTACCCGTGTACAGATGTATGAAGGAAAAGCAGATTGGCAAGTGCTGAAACAAGTCGCCGATCGTCTGACGATCCCCTTTATGGGCAATGGAGATGTGCGCACGCCAGAGGATGCCAAACGAATGATCGAAGAGGTCGGGGTCGATGGTGTCATGATCGGTCGTGCGGCATTAGGAAATCCTTGGATGATCCGTCGAACGCAGCATTATTTAGAGACTGGAGAGCTGATGGCTGAACCGACGCCTAGAGAAAAAATCACCACGGCTAAACTCCATTTGGAACGATTGGTTGAGCTGAAGGGGGAGAAAATTGCCTGTCGTGAATTTCGTCAACATGCCAGTTATTATCTAAAGGGCGTTCCCCGAGCGGCAAAGTTAAAAGTAGCGATCAATCAAACCGAAGAAAAGCAAGTAATCACTGATTTACTCGATCAATTCGTTGAAGCAAGCGAGGCAAAACAAAAAATCAGCTGATCTTTCAAGCCGAATCATCAATTCGGCTTGATTTTTTTTGGAGAGATTGGCATTATAAGGAAGAGTACCTACACTAAAGGAGGAAATTTCGTGACTGAGGAACAAAATAATGTGGCAGAATTAAATGATCAAATGCTGGTTCGTCGTGAGAAGATGGAAGCCATTCGCGAGGAAGGCATCGATCCATTTGGCAAACGTTTTGAACGAACGACGAATTCGCAAGAGCTGCACGAAAAATATGATCAAGATACCAAAGAGGAACTGCATGAAAAAGAATTGACGGCAAGCATAGCAGGGCGGATGATGACAAAACGCGGCAAGGGAAAAGCCGGATTCGCTCACTTGCAAGATCGTGAAGGCCAAATCCAAATCTATGTACGTAAAGATGAAGTCGGCGAGGAAAACTATGAAGTTTTCAAACGCGCAGATTTAGGAGATTTTTTCGGTGTGACCGGCGATATCATGAAGACCAACACTGGCGAAGTATCAATCAAAGCTAAGAAAATCACGTTGTTGACAAAGGCATTGCGACCAATGCCTGAGAAATACCATGGCTTGACCAATGTCGAACAACGGTATCGCCAACGCTATTTGGATTTGATCAGCAATCGCGAAAGCTTTGACCGGTTCATGAAACGCAGCCAGATCATCAGCCAAATCCGTCGGTATCTGGATGGTTTAGGCTATATCGAAGTCGAAACCCCTGTGCTGCACAATGAAGCAGGCGGAGCAACAGCACGTCCATTCATTACACACCACAATGCTTTGGACATGGATCTGTACCTGCGGATCGCTCTTGAATTGCATTTAAAACGTCTGATCGTTGGCGGAATGGAAAAAGTTTATGAGATCGGCCGTGTTTTCCGAAACGAGGGAATCGATACCACCCACAATCCGGAATTTACGATGATGGAAGTATATACAGCGTATACCGATTATCAAGACATCATGAATTTAACAGAAGGCATCATCCGTGATGTTGCTGAAAATGTCCTGGGCGAAACAACGATCACCTACGACGAAAAATCAATCGATCTAGGAAGTGAATTTAAACGAATCCACATGGTCGATGCAGTCAAAGAACAGACGGGGGTCGATTTCTGGCAAGACATGACGATCGATGAAGCTCGTGCATTGGCAAAAGAGCACCATGTTGAGATCAATGACAACATGGAAGTTGGACATATCCTGAATGAATTCTTCGAAACCTTTGTAGAAGAAACCTTGGAGCAGCCTACCTTTGTCTATGGTCACCCTGTAGAAGTTTCGCCATTAGCCAAGAAAAACGATGAAGACCCACGTTTCACCGATCGATTTGAATTGTTTATCACTGGACGCGAATTTGCCAATGCCTTTACAGAATTAAACGATCCAATCGATCAAAGAGAACGATTCGAAGCACAAGAAAAAGAAAGAGAGCAAGGCAATGATGAAGCGCATGGCGTAGATGAAGACTTCTTGGAAGCTTTAGAATACGGTATGCCGCCAACAGGAGGACTAGGCATCGGGATTGATCGATTAGTCATGCTGCTGACAAATGTTCAGTCCATTCGCGACGTTCTATTATTCCCAACCATGCGTTAAGTTGAAAAGAGTGCTGATTTTCTCGTGATTAGGGAAATACAGCGCTCTATTTTTGTTATTTACGAACAATTTTTTGCAATTAAGATAACAATAATCGGGTATAAAAAAATATTGCAAAAACTCGCTTTTTTCGTTGACCAGATGCAATTAAGTTGGTATATTATGTATTGTTCTCAAACGGAGAAACGAAGTTTAAAAAAAATGAAAAAAGACGTTGACAGATAACTGATAATCAGTTATTCTATCAAAGTCGCAGCAAACGACTTAAACAAATCACAAGCTGCTGATAAAAAAGTTGAGAAACTTCTTGACTTTCAATTGGCAAACTGATAAGATTTAAGAGTTGCTGAAACAAAGCAATACCACGTAGACCTTTGAAAACTGAACGAATAAAACAAACCAAATGTGTAGGGCGCTTCTATAGTAATAGAAGCAAACAATACAGCAAGCAACTATGCTAGCGAATCAATTTTTAAATTGAGCTGAACAGTCTAAGACTGTTTCAAACACTCTATATGAGAGTTTGATCCTGGCTCAGGACGAACGCTGGCGGCGTGCCTAATACATGCAAGTCGAACGCTTTTTCTTTCACCGGAGCTTGCTCCACCGAAAGAAAAGGAGTGGCGAACGGGTGAGTAACACGTGGGTAACCTGCCCTCAAGCGGGGGATAACACTTGGAAACAGGTGCTAATACCGCATAATAATCGAAACCGCATGGTTTCGATTTGAAAGGCGCTTTTGCGTCACTTGAGGATGGA
>NZ_BJCC01000039.1 GCF_004309355.1 Enterococcus florum
TGGATTAACAAAAATGGTATGCGGATAAAGCTAACTAATGATTCACATTTGAATGATGATTTAGATACTCCGATTGACATTTAGAAGAGATAATAAAAATCAAAGAACAAAAACAAGCTGGTTACAGGGCTCCAAATAATTAAAAAATAGACGTCATGGATTTATGAAATCGAATACAAGGAGTGGTGTTTTATGATGTCCAAAAACAATACGAACGGCAGAAATCAATTCGCGATGCTCACGATTGATGATCTTGTTCCCAAAGATCATCTCGTTCGAAAGATCGATGCCGCGCTTGATTTTAATTTTATTTATCCAATCGTCGAAGCCACTTACTCTGATTTAGGGCGACCAAGTGTTGATCCAGTCATTTTGATCAAATTAGTGTTTATCCAATATTTATTCGGAATTCGTTCCATGCGGCAAACGATCAAGGAGGTAGATACCAACGTTGCTTATCGTTGGTTCTTAGGCTATTCCTTCGAAGAAAAAATTCCCCATTTTTCAACCTTCGGGAAAAATTATGTGCGACGGTTTAGAGAAACCACATTGTTTGAGGATATTTTTGCTTATATTTTAGAACAAGCAGTCAAAGCCGGTTTTGTGACAGAGGATAATTTGTACCTTGATTCGACTCACATTAAAGCCAATGCTAATAAGCATAAGTTCACAAAGGAAATGACCCATGACGAAGCGAAAGCCTATCAAGATGAATTAGAAGATGAGATCAATCGTCAACGAATCGAAGCCGGAAAACGCCCTTTTACTTTGGACTTAGAAAAGGAAGTGAAGCTGAAAGAAAGAAAAATAAGTAAAACCGATCCAGAAAGCGGCTACTACGTTAAAGGTGAACGAGAGAAACAATTTGCTTATTCCGCCCATACTTCATGCGACGACAACGGGTTTGTTCTCAGCACGATAGTAACTCCTGGAAATATTCATGACAGTCAAGTTGCCTTTCAACTCGTCAAACAATCGAAGAGTCTTTTTCCTGGAATCAAACGAGTGGTTGCTGATGCTGGCTATAAGACACCTAAATTTGTTCACTTTTTGACTCATTTGAACCTTCATCCTTGTTTGCCTTATACTAGGACTAAAGGGAAAAAGGGATTGTTATCAAAAAATGAGTTTCTTTACGATGAGTATTATGATTGTTATATTTGTCCGAAGGATCAAATGCTCGATTTTTCAACGGTCACTCGAGAAGGGTACCGAGAATACAAATCCAACCCAAAAGAATGTGTGAACTGTCCGCTGCTAAAGACATGTACGGAAAGTAAAAACCACCAACGAGTCATTACGAGACATGTTTGGGGAGATTTAATGGATGAAGTGGAACATCTTCGTCTGACAGATTTGAATAAGGCCGTTTATAAAAAACGAAAAGAGACGATTGAACGAATATTTGCGGATGCAAAAGAAAAGCATGGGATGCGTTGGACCAAGTATCGAGGCTTGGAAAAAGTCGCGACGCATACGATGCTGGTGTTTGCTGCAATGAATTTAAAGAAATTAGCCACTTGGCTATAAAAAGGCAAAGAGCCTTTATTTTTTTGTCCTAAATTTCGAAAGAAATCAGCTAAAAAGACGTTCAATACTCAAATTACGAGTTTTGAACGTCTTTTGTCTACAGTCTG
>NZ_BJCC01000040.1 GCF_004309355.1 Enterococcus florum
GTCAAGTCTGTTAACAGCTTGCCGGAAGTCAGTCCCGTATGGCCGGTCAACACACAGTGCGTCCCTTCTCCTCCAATCGGCAATGAAGAGCCCTCCAAATGGCCGATACCGCGTGTCAGGGTTTTCTCGCTAGTCCCATGATAGATCGGCATAGCGACTCGTATCTTCGGAATCTCCAGCTTCCCCATCATTTTTTCGACAGCCAATACCTCGTAATACTGATTCTGAGCCGCGTTCTTGGGCCCATCCGCAAAAGGATCCTGAACGGTTGTTCCAGTCAAGGTTTGATTGAACGCACGCGCCTTGGCCCACTCGTTTTCCAGCTGTTTCTTGCTCTGTCGGGCAATTGCCTTTTCATAAGTATCCAACGCATAGCTGCCATTTTTTTCTGCCAAGTAATTACTCAACGCCGGATAGCCTAAAACCCCGATTCCTACTAATAAAATCAGTAAAGCCGCAATCATTCGCTTCATTGCTTCTCCTCCAAACGAAAATAGCAGAATCACTGAAGGATTCTGCTATCCGATTTATTCATTTTCATGGGCACGTTGTTTTCTGTACAACACCACAGTTCCTACCAAGAGAACTCCTAAAATTGTCAACCACAAACTCAACTGCTCACCGGTTTTTGGCAACACCTTTGACGCCAGCGTCTCAGGTGTTGTTGAAGGGGTTCCTTTTCCTTCCGTATTTGGCAGGCTTGGTTTAGGATCCGGTTTCTTTTCTTCTTGGTTGTAGACACGTGGTTCTTTCTTTTCCACAGCCTCTGTTGTCACTGCACCGTCTGCTCCACGATCCGCCATGAGTTGCCCGTTGATCGTCACTGTCGTCGGATTGCCCTCAACATCCGTTGACACTTCGGGAATCACTACAGGAATTTCCTTTTCTGACATCGTATAGCCTTCCACACTCTGGATTTCTTCCAAGTAGTAAGTCCCCGCAGAAAGATAAACCCCCGACAGTTCTACCAGTCCTGTTTCATTTGAGATAAAACGACTAAGGGTCGTATCCGTCTTCGGATCACTTGTTCCTTTCCAGCGCTCTGACAAGTTCGTTGTCGCTCGCGCATCCAAATACTGCCTATTGCCGGCTTCATCTTTTCGATAGAGGACAAAGCTGACACCCGCTAACGGTACCTCCGAACCATCCTGTTTTTTTCCGATCTTGAAGAAATAGGGGCTGCACAAACGACTGATATTTTTCGGATACAGGTGGATCGTGTCCATTTCCTGCCCTGTTGTCGGGTCAAGAATAGGCAAGACCACAGCGAGTGGACGTGCTTGATTCAAATCAACGGCCACACCCGCACTCGGGTCCACACCAGTTTCTACGATCAGGTACGCGGCAGAAGTGTTTAATGTGCGATTGTATTTAGGAACGTTGAAACGTAAGATTCCACCATCCTCAGCCTCGCTGTTGGTTTTTAGTCCCTGCAAAATCGGCTGATCACCATGCTTTTGCAAATAATCGATCACAAACTGACAGCTTAATTCATTTAATTGATCCAACAAAGCGTTTTCCGTCTGCAGGCTTTCCTGATAGAGCTGTGTAATATCATACACATCGAAGATAGCTCCATCTAAAGCCGTCGTTTTCGCAAGGATATCCGACTCGCTGTTGGCCTCATGCCCATCATTTTGATGCGGGGTAAATTCTGACAAGTCCGCATCCCGCAGAACCCGTTTGTGTAAGACGATCTCCACATTTTCTCCTGTTGGTCCTTCTTCTGCCGAAGCATGACTGATGAATGCACACAACATCGGCAACAGGAGACAAATCAACAGCACACCTTTACTTAGTCTTTTCAACATCCTTCAATTGTGCCCCCTTTCTTTATTTTTCACCCAAATTTTCTGCTTTTTTATTCTCTTTATAAATTAAATAGAGTCGAATACCGATCAATAGCAACATGACACCTGCTGTGACGATCGCTGCAATCATGACTTTTCGATTGACCTCTGTATTTTCGACCGATTTTATTTTCGCTTTTTCTTCTGGTACATATTTTGTACGGACCCCCCGCACTAATAAGCGATGTGAATTCACCCCATAAGGTGTACACGTCAGTAACGTGCAGTGGTCTTCGCCTTTAATCAGCTTCAATGCATCCACTTGTTCCGGTTCCACCACCTGAATCTTATCCACGCGATAGGCGAACGTCTTATCCAAAATTGTTAGATAAAATAAATCGCCCTTTCCTAACTCCGTCAGATCCGTTAACATCTTCGCACCAGATAATCCAGTATGTCCTGTTAAAACACTATGAGTACTCTTGCCGCCAGTTGGCAGCGATGACCCTTCCAAATGGCCGATTCCCCGTTTTAACGTTTCCGCTTCCGTGCCATGATAGATCGGCAGCTCCACCTTGATCTTCGGGATCTCCAATCGCCCCATCGTGTTATTGACATTCAATACGTTAAAATAATTTCCCTGAATCGCATAGCCCGACCCTTCTACAAAGGGGTCATGGACCGGATTCCCTGCAAGATTTTCATTGAAGGCTTTCGCCTTGCGCCATTCGGCTAGTAATTGTGCCTGATTTTGTTTCTTGACTTCCTTTTCATATGTATCTAGTGCATAACTGCCATTTTTCTCCGCCAAATAATTGCTTAATGTGGGATACCCCAACACACCCACGCCAATCAGTAAAATACAGATTGCCAAAATAATTCGTTTCATGGATGCCTTCCCTTCCAACAACAATCAGCGGGGGAGAATCCCTCCCCCACTGTCAATGCTTCATAATGCGTTGCGGATTGTGTTTCTTATGAATGACGTTTTTTAGGTAATACCACCATGATCGCCATGCCAATCAAAGCGATACCCGCAATTGTAATCAAGATCAGACCCATGCCACCAGTTGCTGGTAGTTTGAAGCCTTTTGAGTTGACTACTTCTTTGGTTACTACGTGAGCAGTTGTTTCGTTTGCAAAGTCAACCTCCACTGGTTCTCCTAGTAAGTTATAACCATCTGGTGCTTTTGTTTCAACTAAATAGTACTTCAACGGAACTCTTGCTGCATCTACTCCAGAATGAGTTTGAATATTGTAGAAACTTCTAGAATAGAAAAGTTTGCCTGTACCATCAATACCAAATCCTGATCCATGTGGTTTTGCGATCCATTCCAAAGCAGTAGCATAATCTGCTTCACCTGGATAAACAATGTCAATAATTTTACCAGAAGCGTCTGCTTTTACCCTGATGAATTTGCCATCTTTGGCATCTTGAGCAGTTTTAGCTAATTGGAATTCTGCTCCTGGTAATGTTGCACCTTTTTGATCCTTTTTCTCAATATTAATACTACCAATATTGGTTTCTGTTTCGGTCGTTGGAACTTTTTCATTGTTTACGGATAAACCATTATTGAACTCAATTTCTGCTTTGTTTTTTACTGTTCCATTTGGCTTGCCTGCTATATTTTCATTTGCAATCGTTGTAAACTCGATACCTACATGCGTATAGCTTCCACCTGCAACTGTCATGTATTTTTGTAATTCATCACGACCTGCTTGAGTGAACTCAACTGATAAAGTATTAGTGTTTCCTGTTGTTGGAGTAGGGTCTGCAGGAGTTATTGTATAATTAACATTCCCTGTATTTGGAATTTCTAGCTTGGTCCAACCGCCTGCACCATCATCTTTGTATACATAAGCTTTCGTACTGTTTGCTTTATAAGTCAATGCATAATCTAGTGCATCATTAATTTTGTATACTTTATAGTCTTCGATATCTCCAGGAATGTTGACTTTCACATCGTAATTAATCTCATCACCAACATTTACAGAGTTTTTGCTTGCACCATCCATATCCTTTGTAGGTGTTTGGCCTTGGTTCTTCGGATACACATGGACATCTGTGTTCCACCCGTCTTCTGTGGTTTTGGTCATTGGTACTGAAATGATGAATGGTTTTACAGGTGATGCAATTTGTACTTCTTTTGTTCCTGCGCCATCTGGAATTGTCGGTTTTGGGTTCGTACTTGCTGCAAGATCTTCTTCAACGTAGTAGAAACCTTTCAATCCGGTCAATTTCAATGTACCGTCTGCTGCTGTTTTCCCTGAGCCGACTTCTTTTGTCATAGTGTAGTAATACGTACTTCCGTTGTAGACGACGGTTAATTCTGTTTTCGCTGCGTTTGCAGTATAGACAGCGCCATCTTTTTCTGATGGGGGCACTACAGGATCTGTACCCGCAGTTTTAGGTGTTAATTTGTAAACGTTGAACTGAACATTGGCTACAGGAGGATTCGTAATTGTCTGTTGTGTACCGTCTCCTTCCGCTCCGATTTGACTGTTGTCTTCTGCCCAATGTTTGTGGATCGTCAGATCTCCTGTCGTTGGTTGGATCGCATCATGATCCGCAAAAGCACTCAGGCCGCTAGCGAAGGTTGTGAACAACAACGCAACAACCGCAAATAATTTACCTAGCTTTCTCATCTTTTTTCCCTCTTTCCTCTTTCCTCTTTTTTTTATTTTATAAATTTGTCATTGACAAACCTATACCAAAATTACGTGTGTTTCTTTAATTTCTCTATTAGAAGCAAGATCGATAGACCGATCATGGAAATTCCGACGATAGCGATCATATGCAGACCAATTCCACCTGCCATCGGCATTTTCATTTCTTTGTAGTTCGGCAAGTAGAGCTCCGAACTCTTCTTATAGAATGCTGGTGGTAAAGGATCCCCCCGACTCACTGGATCAGAGACCGTTCCAGCCTCCAAATCTACCTTAATGATCCATTGACCAGCCGGTAAAGCATAGCCATCCACTGTCCTCGTTTCAACGAGTAGATAATGACCTGTTGACAAATTTTCAAATTTTACTATACCTGTAGTTGTGTGGCTCGTCTTTGTTTGAACTGCTGCGGACATATCCCAATAGGTATTTGTAGATAGAGGATCATCGTTTATCCCCATCTGCAAGGTTTTTCCAGATTGTCCACCATAAATCTTGAATTCAACATTTCCTAATGGATTTCCTTTTTCATTAACCTTAGTAAAAGAAAAATCTAGCTTTTTCCTAGGTAAGTTCTTTATATACCAATAACCTGGTCGTGGATTATTGGTGTCCGTAGGCTTGATTATTCCGGGACTTGTAACTGGAATCGAAACTCCACCACTATCTTTTCCTTTCGTATAAACAATATTCGCAATTTCCGCACCCTCTTGGTTACTTTTCACTTTAGTAGTGATGACCCAATAAGCGTCTGCTTCAAATTGATACTCAGGATACGTTTTTGTTTCCTGAACTGCATAAACTTTCCCAGCAATAAACTCTTCATAATTCAGAAAACGGCCATTAAAGTTTGTTCGATACTCATTGCCTCCATATGCATGATCAATCGGCGTCCACCTTGATGTATTCGAGAAGTCTCCTTTATCGTATGCACTCCCGGTTGTCCCAGTGAACTCATAAAATTTAAATCGAACTTCTTTTTCTGCATCCGAAGGCATAGGTTGATTCAGTTCATTACTTTTGAAAAGCGGCATTACTCCTCCGACCTTATTGACAATGCGCCAGTAGGTTTTCCCATCAATACCAATATGATCTTTTTTCACTCCCGGATTATCTGTCCCTTGCGCCGTAACATTACTTATTTCTCCATCTTTTCCATAAATAATCCAATAAGCTTCTGTCTCGCTTGGAAGAATAAAGGATGGGTAGGTAGCAATTTCAACTAATCCAAAAGTATCGGTCGCAAGATCTAGGCCCGGAGCCAATATTCGACCATAGGCATCCGTTGTTGCATCTTGGACATATGTCCAATGACCCGCTGCAATATTTGCTGCTGTCGGTGGTGTATTCGCTACAGTTGCTCCACCACCTTTCCACATGAATTTGTAAATTTTGAACTTGACCTCTTTTTGCTTGTTGTTACTGTCATAAATCGGATTGCCGCTTTTATCTACAGACGGCATAACTTGCTTATCTGTATCTGTCTTGTAAATCTGGAACTTGTAATTGTTCTCATCAATCACGTAATAAAGCTTTAAGACCAGTGTGCCATCTGCTTTGACCTGTCCTGATTTGATATTAAAACTCAAACCTGGATTGTACGTATACCCATCGAAGTGACGCGAGGCGGCCGTGACCGTATCGTCGATCGCACCATAAAATGTTTCACTTGCTTTCAAATCAAAATCAGTGGCGCTTCCGGCTTGACCCGCTGTTTTTTGCAGGTGATGTTCCACTTGGTACTGTGCCGTTGGTTTTTTCTTATTTCGAACATGGACGATTGCGCCATCTGTGCTAGCACTTATCGTAAACTCTTCTGAAGTAACAGCATTTGCAGAAGCATTCCAACTACTAGACAATTCAGGACTGTAGCCATCTACGGCTTTCGTCTCTACGAACCGATATATACCATTTGGTAAATTATCGACTTTGATTGTCCCACTATAAGTTATTCCTCCTACTATGTTGCTCGCCGTCACCAGATCTGTTTTAACATCCTTCCATGTATTCCCATCTTTTTCTTGCAATTTGAAGGTGAATCCGTCCAATGCTTTCGTCAAATTGTCTTCATCCCATTTGAAGAGCATAGCCGAGTTTGGATTTAGCGTGATTTCTGCGTATGGATTCGTCATATTTCCTTTTGCCGATTCTTCTCTTGGCAATATTTTGTCCCCATCTAATGCGTGTTTATGATAATACTTAACCGTATTTGTTTTTTCTCCACTTTTGCTTTCTGGTGGATACCCAAGCATTAAAGAAATATTATAGGTAGGAATTTGGCCATAGTGATAGTTGCTGTCACCATATGTCAGCGTAAAGTATGACTCCAACAAATTCCGTTGGCTTTCTGCATAAAATCCGTTTTTAATAGCATCGTCGGCTGCTTTTGCCGCAAAATACGGAACTTGAACATTTACTCCAGATCTGTTCTTTACATATCGGGCAGGAACTGCCCATCGATCTGTTGTCCCATCAACTCCGACCGTCAAATCAGATATTTTTTTCTGAGTTCCTCCAGATCTGCCGATTTTCCCAAAATATGCCATCACCGTGCGAACTGCGGTCGCTCCCGATCCCTCTGTATAAATACCGTACTGATAGGCAGCTTTTTTTATTCTTGTACTGAATTGAGCTTTGGTCTCTCCAGCGTTTTGAGTGAGCAGCTTGAATGAATTCGCCTGAGTCGGACGCATGTTATCACGCTCAGTTCCTAATCCTGCTCGATAAACCGGTCCATCTCCGGAATGGTCAAGTACATAAGATGTAAAGGCAATCTCTGAAGTTGGACGCCCTCCTTTTTTTAATTGTTCTGCCGTCGTAGGAAAGTCAGTGGGCATCCGAACCATCGCTTGAATCAACATTGAATTCACTGTCACACCAGGATCAAGCTCATCTTCTACGTATACCCCCGTTACATCTGTTGCCCTTTGCCCCCAATAATAAGTCGGATTTGCCGGATTTTGATAAAAGCCCGTTTTCGGATTGGCTGTCCAGTTAACTCTATCGCCACTAAGTTCTAAGGAGCCGGGCAGATTGACTGTCATAGCGTATTGCATCGTACCGTTCCCTGAGTTTACATACCGCTTAAAATCGTATCCATTAGAGTAAACAAGCTTGGAAGCTTCGAATCCGATCTTTTTCTTTATTCCGCCAAAACTCACATTTTGTTCTCCTGCTTTAACGGTATAGTTCATTAAGGATTGACTCGGAATAGAAAACTTAATCGCAGTTAATTTTTGAATTAGGTAGGTGTCAAAATCTCCATCAAAAATAATGTATATTTTCTTTACATTATCTTCCGGATCAACTTTTATTTGCCATTTTCCAAGTGTCACACTTTGTCCACCTATTTCAACAAAGATCGGTTGATCGACACTCGTGTTGGCTAACTGCCACTCCCCCCATTCTTCATTTTCTAGAGCAGGAAACGCCACAAAGTCATCTTTTTGTAATTTATCACTTCCAGTAAATTCGAGGTCCCAAGTAAAATCAAAATCATAAGCCTTATTTGGCTGTGCTTTGTTTGTGGTAGTCAACGGTGTCTTACTAGCATCCAAAATATCCCAGCTAGTAATTTTAAATGTTGCTGTACTTGTCTCAGAAAGGTCTCTCCCCGTAGCCTGTACACCGATGCTTGCTGGTTTCAGCTCTTCTAATTTCTTCTCTTCTGTTTCGCTCGTCTCCTCCTTCTCCGAGTGGTTCGCTTCTTCCAGCTTTTCCTCGTTCGTGATCTGTGCAGCTGTTTCCTCCGTTTGACTTGAGATTGAAGATTGTGTGCTGCTGGAACGGTTAGTCTGGATGTTTGCGTATTTCTTTAACGGATCACTGCTTTTAGTAGGGAGCGTATATCTGCGATTTGTCTCAACCGTTGTACTCTCTGTCTCGGATAACGCAGTAATCGGAAGCAGCTGTATGAAGAACAATACGACTGCGAACAAACTCAGTCCTTTAACGATATATTTGCTCATCTCGCTTCACCCCCCTAATGATTTTTCTCATCTTTTCTCATCACACCCATCTTTTGTCTCTCTACTTCTTATTGAAAAATTTTCTTGCGTTCCTCTATTGGAAAGTAGTCGTAAAAGCTGTCTGTTAACTGATATCCTTTGCCCCACATGGTCACTAACAGTTCTTCATTGATGCCATGTTCCTTGAATCGCTGCTTGATTCGTTTGATGATGTAGGACAACTGTGCCATCTTAGATCTGTCGGGCTCTTGATTCCAAAGCACCCTGCATAGTTCCTCTCGGGAATATACCTCGCCGCTTTTTTTCGCCAAAGCATCAAGAAGGCACTTCTCTTTTCCTTTAAAATGAATTTCTGTCAATTTTAAAGACGGTTTAGGCTCTGCTTCCCGCAAGCTAATCAAGCTCCCTAGTGTTCCTAGCCCAGTTGGGCAAGCCAGCTCCGTTTCCGACTGCTGCGTTGGCTCATTGGAAAATAGTTCTCTGATTTTCTCCAAAGAAAATTGATCCATCATCCATCCATCGATTCCCTTGTCACTCCAGTATTCTTGATCCACACGATCCAATCGTTTTTCGATCTTTCGATAAGCAACATGTTTTTCTTTGTTCACTGCAGGAAGCAGCTCCAACACTTCCTTGTCTGTAACAGATTCACTGAAAATGATCGCATTGAAATAATCAAGCAAGCGCGTGACAAATTGATGATGGGTCAGATTTAAGATGCTGGATGAAACAAAGACTTCATGATTCAGCCGCTGAAGCTGTTCTTGAATTTTCTGTTCATTCAACACATTTCTAGTTACGATCAATATCTGCACGTTGGGCAGCCCCCTTTGGTTATAAAAACGATACAATTTTTAAAATCACACCAGTTATATAAAAAGGCGCGAACGTTCTCCACTCATTAGAAAAATCGTTTATTTGCAAATGATTAAACAAATCGAGTAAACTGAACCTATTCACTTAAATCAATAAACACACTCATTGATTGCCTTATTTCTTCTTGGTCTTCAATAGACTAGGAAAGACGCTCAAATCATTGATATACCAACAAAAAAGACTGCCCTGTGACGGCAGTTGACGGCGAAAAAACGCTTGTGAATACGCTATTTCGTTATTTTCTGTGAAAGATAAACTTTTCAAACACCTTTTTTGTTGAATGTAACAAAAAGACAGTCGTAAACGTTTTCTCGAAAAAAAAGAAAAAAAGCTCCCCCATAAAAGATCCTTCCAATTTTTTGAAAGTTCCTTTATGCGATTGCTTTTTCCATTTGTTTAACTACCCGCA
>NZ_BJCC01000041.1 GCF_004309355.1 Enterococcus florum
TTTCTTTAATTTCTCTATTAGAAGCAAGATCGATAGACCGATCATGGAAATTCCAACGATAACGATCATATGCAGACCAATTCCACCTGCCATCGGCATTTTCATTTCTTTGTAGTTCGGCAAGTAGAGCTCAGAACTCTTCTTATAAAATGCTGGTGGTAAAGGATCTCCCCGGCCAATAGGATCACTTATCGTTCCAGCAGAGGCGTCTACCTGAATAATCCATTGACCTGTTGGCAAGGCATAGCCATCCACGGTCTTCGTTTCGATTAATAAATAGTTTCCTGATTTTAGTCCTGTGAATGATACACGCCCTGTCGCGGGATCGCTGCTCTTTGTTTGAAGTGCTGCCGTCATATCCCAGTAGGTATTTGCAGCTAATGGATCATCATTGGTCCCTATTTGCAGCGTTTCGCCTGATTTGCCGCCATACAGCTCAAATTCAACATTTCCCAATGGATTACTTTTTTCGTTGACTTTGATGAAGGAAAAGTCCTTTTCAGGAATTCGGAAGTTTTGTACATGTATTCCATTGAATTCTGGTGGTTTGGGATTTCCTCTTCCCTCAATCGACCATTGATCATTTCCCGTTTTTGTCATATCAATTGTTAATATCCATTGATTTTCTGGCAACTGATATCCAGGAACTGTTTTAGTCTCTACTAACAAATATTTCCCGGACTTCAAATCCGTGAACTCAACTCTTCCTGTTGTCGCCGCACTTGTTTTCGTTTGAAGAGCAGCACTCATATCCCAAAAAGTATTGGCAGCCTTCGGATCATCGTTGACTCCCATTTGTAATGTTTCCCCTGCTTTTCCACCATATAGCTTGAACTCAACACCACTTAATGGTTGACCATTCTCGTCATCTTTATAAAATCCAAAACTTCTCTTTTTCGGCACGTTCTTCACATGTATTCCATTGAATTCTGGTGGTTTGGGATTTCCTCTTCCCTCAATCGACCATTGATCATTTCCCGTTTTTGTCATATCAATTGTTAATATCCATTGATTTTCTGGCAACTGATATCCAGGAACTGTTTTAGTCTCTACTAACAAATATTTCCCGGACTTCAAATCCGTGAACTCAACTCTTCCTGTTGTCGCCGCACTTGTTTTCGTTTGAAGAGCAGCACTCATATCCCAAAAAGTATTGGCAGCCTTCGGATCATCGTTGACTCCCATTTGTAATGTTTCCCCTGCTTTTCCACCATATAGCTTGAACTCAACACCACTTAATGGTTGACCATTCTCATCATCTTTATAAAATCCAAAACCTCTAGTTTTCGGCACGTTC
The DNA here is from genome assembly GCF_004309355.1 of Enterococcus florum. Classification (GTDB taxonomy): domain Bacteria; phylum Bacillota; class Bacilli; order Lactobacillales; family Enterococcaceae; genus Enterococcus_A; species Enterococcus_A florum. Next base: position 1,298 of record NZ_BJCC01000041.1, read on the forward strand.
TTCACACGTATTCCATTGAATTCTGGTGGTTTGGGATTTCCTCTTCCCTCGATTGACCATTGATCATTTCCCGTTTTTGTCATATCAATTGTTAATATCCACTGATTTTCTGGCAACTGATATCCAGGAACTGTTTTAGTCTCTACTAGCAAATATTTCCCGGACTTCAGATCCGTGAACTCAACTCTTCCTGTTGTCGCCGCACTTGTTTTCGTTTGAAGAGCAGCACTCATATCCCAAAAAGTATTGGCAGCCTTCGGATCATCGTTGACTCCCATTTGTAATGTTTCCCCTGCTTTTCCACCATATAGCTTGAATTCAACACCACTTAATGGTTTATCATTCTCATCATCTTTATAAAATCCAAAACCTCTTTTTTTCGGCACGTTCTTCACACGTATTCCATTGAATTCTGGTGGTTTGGGATTTCCTCTTCCCTCGATTGACCATTGATCATTTCCCGTTTTTGTCATATCAATTGTTAATATCCACTGATTTTCTGGCAACTGATATCCAGGAGCCGTTTGGGTCTCTACTAACAAATATTTCCCGGATTTCAAATCCGTGAACTCAACTCTTCCTGTTGTCGCCGCACTTGTTTTCGTTTGAAGAGCAGCACTCATATCCCAAAAAGTATTGGCAGCCTTCGGATCATCGTTGACTCCCATTTGTAATGTTTCCCCTGCTTTTCCACCATATAGCTTGAACTCAACACCACTTAATGGTTTATCATTCTCGTCATCTTTATAAAATCCAAAACCTCTTTTTTTCGGCACGTTCTTCACATGCCAAGCACCTGTACTGGACTTGCTCGGTTCGATCGTTCCCGGATTATTCGTTCCAATATAATCAATTCGATTAATAAAAACGCCCTTGTCATTATTACTATCTGTCACAATGACCCAATAGGACCCAGTTTCAATGGTATAGTCGCCGTAGGTCTGAGTTTCCATGATGGCATACGTCATCGGCCCCCAAGAACCGCCGGCATCAATCACCAGATCTAAAATTTTTCCAGCGCTTGTCGTTTGATATTCATTCCCACCATTCAACACTTTCCAATTGGTTACATTCGTCGGTGGAGATTTATCAGGTGCGTTATTTCCATTCCAGTCACCAATATATTGGTACGCCTTAAATTTGACTTTATTTAGCGTAGTGGACGGCATGATCGCTCCCGTCTCATCACTCTTATAGATAGGTTCTTTACCATCTTTCATCCGATTTTTGATATAATACTGGGTCTTTCCTTGACTATCAGTAAACGTCCCAGTACCGAGATTATTCGTTCCACAAGATTGAAGGGAAGCAATCTCTCCACCGGGGGTTGACCAAATAATCCAATAAGCTTCCGATGCTGAGGGCAGTTTATAAGAAGGATAGGTTGATACTTCAACTAGGCCATACACTTTATTAGTCAGATCGATCGTCTTATCCGAAATCTTCCCTTCTGAATCTGTCACATAAGGTTTGTTTACTGGATTGACCAGCTTCCAAGCCGCATTTTGAGTCGTTGGATTCGTTGGTGGAGCGATATTTTCCGGCTCTAATCCAGCTGCCCAATTGGCGGTATACTCGTACAGATTAAACGCAACCTGCATGTTCTGTCCTTGACTGTTTTTTAGTGCATTTCCGTTTTGATCAATCGACGGCATCGGCTTATCAAAGTGGTCCCATTTGTATATTTTGAACGGTGTGCTGGAATCGTCTAACACATAATAAAGTTTCAATACTAATTTATTATCTGCGGTGATAACACCACTCACCTTCGTTCCACTGACCGTATTATCGAAGGAGTACCCTGGGAATACTCTCGGTGAAGCACTCACCGTTTTTCCAACATAATCAAAGTGCTGTTCATCTACACGCAAATCCCAGTTTGTAAAATTGCCCGCAGTTTTTTGTACATAATGTTCTACTTTGTAATAAGCTTCTGGTTTTTTCTTGTTTCGCACATACACAATCGGACCATTCGTAGTTCCTGGTATGACGAATTCATCAGAGATAACCGCTTTTGCTGTAGAATCATAGTCACTCGATTTTGTCGGATCATACGCATCTGGCGATTTCGTCTCAACGAAACGATAGGTACCATTCGCCATATTTTTGATCTGAATCGCCCCGTCATAAATGACAGAACCATCTGCTTCGATTTCCCCCGTCTTCAATCCGCTTTGACCCGCTACATCTGACCAAGTACCATTGGTATTTTTCTTTTGAAGTTTGAACTCGGCGCCATTGATTGTCGCATTCGTATCTTCGTCAATCTTGAATAGCGTTGCTATATTCCCATTCAAACGAAGATCGCCATACGGGTTGTGCATCTCGCCTGTCCCTTTTGCCGTATATTTATTATCTAAATACACCGCACTTTGGAAAGGATACTCTGCTGTGTTCTCTTTTACACCGCTTGTCGATTCTGGGTTATACTTCAAATGGACAGAAACAGTGTAGGTCGGAATCTGACCGCCAATGCAGTTAGAATCCCCAAAAGTTAAAGTGAAGTAGTCTTCTAAAAGATTCCTATCTCCTTCTGTATAAAACCCATTCGCAATCGCATAATCAGCCGATTCGACTGCAAATTGCAAGATCGGACGATTCACATTGTTTCGGTCTTTGATCGTCCGGGCTCTTGCTCCAGTTGCTGCAGCGGATTCCGTCAAGTCGCTGTACTTCTTCTGTTGCCCGCCTGACTTAGCGACCTTTCCAAAGTTGATCATCACGATTCGTTCCGCGTTTTTCCCTGCCCCTTTTGTAAAAACGCCGTATTGGTAAGGGGCTGCTTTCACTTTGGTTCTAAAACTTGCTTCCGTATCAGAGGCCGCTTGCTGAATCTCAGAAAATGAAGTTGCAAGCGTTGGATATCTTGGTTCTTTTGTCGCCTGATTTCCGGTTGTTTTATAAATAGGTCCAGATCCTTCATCGACTAAAACATAAGCATCAAATGCGGACAGGCCTGTTAAAACCCCTCCTTTTTTTGCTGTTTGCGCGCCTTGTGGAAAATCATCTGGCACACGTGTCTGTGCCATAATCGTCAACTTTTCAACGGCTACGCCTTTTTCAATCTTATCCTCGACGTACATTTGGTTAGAGGCAGTAATATTCTCCCCCCATTTGTAAACCATCTCATCGCCTTTTAAAGCAAATCCTGTTTCGGGATATTTTAACCAGTCAACCTTGTCTCCATTCAGTTCCACACTTCCTGCCAAGTTAACAGTAAAATCGTACTGCAAATGTTGATTAGAAGAAAAGGGCGATGTTTTATAGTCAAACCCTTTTTCTACCGTGAGTAATTTTTTTTCAAAGCGAATTGGTTTTGTGACTCCGCCAAACTCAACATTTTGAATACCTTCAACTAACGTCAAATTCTTTAAGGAATTCTCTGGCATCCCGAATTCGATTCCTTCAATTTTTTTGATGTTTTCCCCAGTAACCCCTTCATTGAATCTTACTTCGATTCGAGTAGTAAGCTCTTCAATCCCAGGTGCAATCCGCCAGGTCCCTATTTCTTTTGTCACACCATTAATCGTCGCTTCTAGCTTCGCCCACTCGTTCACTGCGACATTCCATCGACCAGAAGCGGGTGTTGCTCCATATCCTTTATTGACTGGTGTTTGAATGTAGAAGTAATCACCATCTTTTAAGATGTTGCTTCCTCCCGGCTCCAATGACCAATTAAAGACTAGTCGATAATTGGCATCCGGTTTCGCTGCATTCGTTGTACTCAATGCTTTGTTAGCAGAATCATAGATGTTCCAACTGTTCACGACAACTTTACTGGAAAGATCCTGCCCCTCTGCTTGCGGTCCAATAGCATCTGATTTTGTCTGTTTCTTGTTTGGTTTTTCATCACTGTTTTCGATCATAGCAGCTTCTTGTTCATTCGACTGACTCGATTCCGTCGTTTGCGAAGCTGTCGTTCCAACTTCCGAATATTTCTTTAGCGGATCACTGCTTTTAGTAGGGAGCGTATATCTGCGATTTGTCTCAACCGTTGTACTCTCTGTCTCGGATAATGCAGTAATCGGAAGCAGCTGTATGAAGAACAATACGACTGCGAACAAACTCAGTCCTTTAACGATATATTTGCTCATCTCGCTTCACCCCCCCTAATGATCTTTCTCATTTTTTCTCATCACACCCATCTTTTGTCTCTCTACTTCTTATTGAAAAATTTTCTTGCGTTCCTCTATTGGAAAGTAGTCGTAAAAGCTGTCTGTTAACTGATATCCTTTGCCCCACATGGTCACTAACAGTTCTTCATTGATGCCATGATCCTTGAATCGCTGCTTGATTCGTTTGATGATGTAGGACAACTGTGCCATCTTAGATCTGTCTGGCTCTTGATTCCACAGCACCCTGCATAGTTCCTCTCGGGAATATACCTCGCCGCTTTTTTTCGCCAAAGCATCAAGAAGGCACTTCTCTTTTCCTTTGAAATGAATTTCTGTCAATTTAAAAGACGGTTTAGGCTCGGCTTCCCGCAAACTAATCAAGCTCCCTAGTGTTCCTAGCCCAGTTGGACAAGCCAGCTCCGTTCCCGACTGCTGCGTTGGCTCGTTGGAAAATAGTTCTCTGATTTTCTCCAAAGAAAATTGATCCATCATCCATCCATCGATTCCCTTGTCACTCCAGTATTCTTGATCCACACGATCCAATCGTTTTTCGATCTTTCGATAAGCAACATGCTTTTCTTTGTTCACTGCAGGAAGCAGCTCCAACACTTCCTTGTCTGTAACAGATTCACTGAAAATGATCGCATTGAAATAATCAAGCAAGCGCGTGACAAATTGATGATGGGTCAGATTTAAGATGCTGGATGAAACAAAGACTTCATGATTCAGCCTCTGGAGCTGTTCTTGAATTTTCTGTTCATTCAACACATTTCTAGTTACGATCAATATCTGCACGTTGGGCAGCCCCCTTTGGTTATAAAAAACGATACAATTCTTAAAATCACATCAGTTATATAAAAAGGCGCGAACGTTCTCCACTCATTAGAAAAATCGTTTATTTGCAAATGATTAAACAAATCGAGTAAACTGAACCTATTCACTTAAATCAATAAACACACTCATTGATTGCCTTATTTCTTCTTGGTCTTCAATAGACTAGGAAAGATGCTCAAATCATTGATATACCAACAAAAAAGACTGCCCTGTGACGGCAGTTGACGGCGAAAAAACGCTTGTGAATACGCTATTTCGTTATTTTCTGTGAAATATAAACTTTTCAAACACCTTTTTTGTTGAATGTAACAAAAAGACAGTCGCAAACGTTTTCTCGAAAAAAAAGAAAAAAAGCTCCCCCATAAAAGATCCTTCCAATTTTTTTGAAAGTTCCTTTATGCGATTGCTTTTTCCATTTGTTTAACTACCCGCA
>NZ_BJCC01000042.1 GCF_004309355.1 Enterococcus florum
CACGATGATTCGTGACTACATGACATACTATAATACAGGTCGTTACCAACGAAAATTGCAGGTAATGACGCCAATGGAATTTCACAATCACTACTACAAAGCTGCGTAGATCACCAGACACATCAAAAAAAACTACCCATCTAATCGGATGAGTAGTCCACAAAATTTTTATATTATTTCATTGTCCTATTGACGGGGTGCGCACCAAAATCTACAGTCTCTCTATCTACTCTTTTTTCAGCATCAAATGAAGAACAAACTCAGTTTCTTCGTTCACCTTACTCGCTACAGAAATGTCTCCGCCGATTTGTTCAATAATATTCTGTGCGATTGATAATCCTAAGCCGTAGCTGTCGTTATAGGTTTGCCGAACATCATTGGAACGATAAAAACGATCAAAAACTCTTGGCAGGTCTTCTTCAGGAATTCCTGCACCAGTATTTTTAAAGCGAATGATCGTTTCTTTACCCGCTTCCTCCATGCTGACTTCAAGGCTTCCCTGCTCATTGGTATACTTGTAGGCATTATCAACGAAAATTTCAAACAATTGCATTAGCAAAATCTCATCGGTTTTAGCAGTAATCTTGATTAACTCTCGTTTTACCGTCAGTTGTTTTGAAGCAAATTTTTCTTGATAATTATCAAGTGTTTCGTCTAAAAGCTTATCTACCCGAACCTTAGTAAAGTTTAGTGGTTCGAAGATGTTATCGGTTTTTGCCATCGTCAATAGTTTGTTTACCAGACCATTCATTCGATCGGTTCCTCGGGAAATGTTATCCAGCCATTTGATTTGTTCTTCGATGGTGTCCTCTTTGCTGGAATATAGAACACCAAGATTCGTTGAAATGATACTTAGCGGAGTTTTCAACTCGTGAGAAGCATTGGCGATAAACTGTTTCTGGGTCTGCCAAGCTTCTTCCAGCGGCTTCATGGCTCGATTGGTAAAGTAAATAACTACCAGATAGAAAAAGACCAACAACCCTAGTCCAACCACCACTAAGGTTAATGCTAAGTTTTTTAGACTTTTTTTTGCGTCCGTCACATCCAGAAAACGCATCAAGTAGGTTTCGTCATTTTCTCCGATATTTTTATCCCCTTCTTCATAATCCAGGCTGGCAATTGCCGGAGCTACCACATACTGCCATTCACGATTGCCGATTTTGGTTACTCCGCCTGCTTGATTTTTCCAAGCGATTTGAGCTGCCTTGTTATAATCCTTTTTCGACAGCTTCAGGGCCGAATCAATCATAATGGGTTTCCCGTCTTTATCCACCAGCATGTTAAAGTAAACACCGCCTCCAGGAACAATTCGACTGATTTGAAACGCTTCCTCTTCAGAATCATCAAACTGAACCTTTCCGCCAGTAATCTTCAGCTCTTCGGCTTGATTCAGCTTGTCGGAATTATCGGACTGAACTTTTAAATAGCTGGTAAGAAAAATCACAACAAAAGCAATCACTAGGATCATCGCCACAAAACCGGTGGTCATCTCTATTAAGCGGCTTCTAAATTGTTTAATCACTGTGTCTGCCCTCCGAAAACTTCAACAGATAACCCAAATTGCGAATTACTTTGATTTGGGTACAGCTTTCTGCCTGCTTCATCTTTCTTCTTAACAATGAAATGTGCATCTCCACATGATTGTATTCGGCATCGGAATCATAGCCCCAAACCTTTTCGATAATTCGATCCTTAGAAGAAAGCTGCGGATAATTGTTCATTAGAAGCTCCAAAATATTAGCCTCTTTTCTGGTTAAATTCACCTCTTGCTTTTCAGTAATCAAACGCAATGTATACGGATTCAGCTCGAAATCACCCAAGGCAAGAACGCCGCCTTCCTTGTATTCGCTTTTCTTGCGGCGCCATAAGGCTTTCAATCGAGCCAAAAGCTCTTGATAATGAAACGGTTTGCTTAGATAGTCATCCGCTCCAAGCTCCAAGCCTTCCACTTTATCCTCCAGCTCCCCTTTGGCCGTCAGCATCAGAATCGGGGTATCGATCCCCGCTTCCCGAGCCTCCTTTAAGATGGTTAAGCCATCCTTCTTCGGCAGCATAATATCTAAAACAGCCAGATCATATATTCCAGAAACTAAACAATCCAGTCCATACTCGCCTTCTTCGGCTATATCGACAGAATATCCATTTTTTTTAAGAATTTGAGCGGTTGCTTCCGCCAGCATATTTTCATCTTCTACTAAAAGAAGTTTCATCCTATTTTCCCCTTTATTTTTTCTTTCTACTTATTATAACGTACCAAGCTAAAATGAATCTTGAATAACAGGAAAGGACCCACCTCCAGCTTTTTCATATGATTATAGGTTCGCTAAAGGTTCGCCCCTTATAGTCAGGATATAAACTACAGAAATGAGGTCGTTACTATGAACAAGAAGAACCCCAAGTTTTCATCAAAAGAACACCCTAGTAAACGCTGGAACAGTATTCTGGGAAATATTCCCTTTAGTGTTCGGGTAGTAATCCTAACCGTTTTGATCGGTTTGTCGCTGGTTTCCTACAATATTGGAAAGGCCGTTACCGGAGCAAAAGCAGAAGCTAACTTGCATGCTTCAACTGAAAAACAGGAGGTAAGCTCTGAAGACGTCAAGGTTCGCAGAAACAATGGAAAATGGGAATTTTCATCAGATGAGGGCATTTCCTGGACCCGAACACCGCCAAAAGATATTTATGAGGATAAGGACGGACGGCTGCGCTACAAAAATTCTCTATCCAAAACCATCAATAATAACTCTGAAGACGACATCTTCAAATTCCCATTCGATGATCAAAACGGCAAAGGCATCGTCATGAAGCGGGAAGACGACAAATGGAAATTCTCTTCAGATGGCGGCAAAACCTGGTCAGAGGAAGTTCCTGAAGGTGTAGAGGTCGATAAGAATGGGAAATTGACTTGGCAAAGTGAAGACGGCAATAAACTATCTGAATTTGATCCTAAAGAAAACAGCTGGAAATATTCCGAGGACGGTGGCAAAACCTGGTCCGATCCATTAAAGGATGTCGAAGATTGGCTAAAAAACGGTTTCACTGTTCCAGTTGAAGGCGGCGTCTCTATGAAATTCCAAGATGGTAAAATCCTTTACTCCACGGATGGTGGCAAGACCTGGTCAGAAGAAGTTCCTGAAGGCTTCTCAGATCAAGTGAAATCCGTGATCACGAAGCAAGCTGAAGATGGCAAAACCCTCTACTCAACGGACGGCGGCAAAACCTGGTCGGAAGAAAAACCTGAAGGCTTCGAAATTCCCAACATCGATGACATTTTAGAGTCGATTCCAGATGAACTATTGCCAAAAGAAGACAAGGACGGTCTAGGTGAAGGCCAAGCAACCTCCGTCTAACCAAAGAAACACCATTTGTCATCCGATGATTCATTAAGTTTCTCCAAAAGCAACAGACTACAAACCATCATCGAATACTAATGCTGATATAAATTGACCTTCAATTCTAAGGCTGCAGGCTTAGAATCGAAGGTTTTTTGGTGGATGCCCTAACTTTTTTAACCATGTATCTATTCAGCCTTCATAATCGACAAATAACTATTCTCCGATTTAAGAAACGCATAATCCGTTTGGCAAACAGCCACTGTATATCGTTCTCCTAATTCCTCCATTAATCGCTGAAAAAATTCTGGCCTTGTGCCATCCAAATCTACTAAAGGAGAGACTCTTACCTCCTGGCAAATACGAATCATTTCCTCCAAGGTTTCTAGATGAAAGGAACAACCTAACCCAGGATAGAGAAAAAGAAAATGAGAGCACAGGCCTAGATCAAAGTGATTCTCTGCAAAAGGTGTCTGATAAGGAAATTCATGGATGAGGTATCTTTTTTCACGCTTGCCCTGGTCATAATCTTGCAGAAACGTTTCCATCGCACCCATACGAATACTTTCTAGTTCCGTAATATCTTTAATCTCGTGCCAATTGTAGTTCTCTGCATTTCTTCTCGTTTGCTCCAGCACGATTTCCTTTGTTTCGTTGATTCTTCCTTTGATTTCGGCAGTTGAAAATTGGTAGACGATATCCAGCGAAGTCACATCATACCCAGCTGTTTTTGCTTCTGCATTAAAACTAGCCGGACCATCCGCAAAGCTAACGATTTTTTTATTCAGATCTGCTGTAGTCAAATTAAACATTTGTGCGTACTCTTTAAGGCTTCTCCCCCATGGAACTACATCGTTTAAGTGAAATGCCGTCAGTCTATTTCCTCCATTTCAATAGTTACTCAACGTCGATTCCTCTTTCCAAGAACTTCAGTTTACCTAAACTTTCTAGTTGCAAAATCTCTTTAAACGCTAGAATTTCAAACGGATAGCATACACCTGTTAAAGCTGGATTTTCTAAAATCTTTTTTACCAGCAATGCAGTTGTCCAAGCAGTAATCCCGTAGTCCGAGAACACTTCAATGACAAGCTTTCTTTCTGCCGGCTCATTGTTGATTGTTCCTTTCGCCTCAATAATCAGATAAGCCGTTTCATCCTTCGTCCCTTTATCCATATCTATTTTGAATCGGCGCATTGCATGAATCAGCGGATCAATCAGGTGGCAATGAACAATGACTGACATGAAGCTATTAATGGGCTCGCTGTTCCAGCAAGTACGATAGGTTACTTCAGGAATTCCTAGCTTTTTTTGCAAAATCAACTGCTCATCATGATGGATTTTTCGCAGCTGGTACGGCTTATTCTCTACGCAGACAGAATGTTTTTCCGAAAATCCAGGTCCGCCCGGTAATGGTTTGGCAATAATCCTCAACATATCCCGCATACCGGTTAAGCCTACATTCGCTTGTGTATTCTGCAGCAGATTGACTGCTGCATGATCCACCTGAGAAAACTCTGCGATTACTCGCTTTACTGCTATTCCAGACATACCGGGAAAGAAACCAGCCATAACTATCGAAGCACTTGTCTTTTCAGGCAACTGCTGTTCTACTTTATTTGTGAATGTACTAAATGTAGTAATATCGATGCATGGAATATTATTTTGAGAACAAAGCTTTTGGATTACTGGTTCCTCTTGCTTTACTGCCACCACCACACAAGCTGGTCCACTTTTGACTAATTGTTCAATACTAGATGCATTCTTGCTGTCGGCGTAAGCGGCACTAGCATTGGATAATTTTCTTGCTGTCTGTTCTCCTCGTTCTAGCTTGTAATCTCCAACAACAATGTGCTGCTTTGGCAGTAATTCAGACACTGCTTGACAGATTTTAAAACCCATACTGCCTGATGCACCGATAACCACGATAGAGCCCTTCATTCCTTCACCTCTTCATTTTATTTTAATCATTATCCCATTTATCAGAATGCTGAAACAGAGGCTTAAGACCTAGACTTCTAATTCTAGTCTTTTTTACATATGGCGAAGAAACTTATCTATTTTAGCTAGATGTTTGCTCTTCTACTTAAACTTTAAAAGTAAAGATAGCCACCCAAAACCTTTTCTCAAGTTTTGGGTGGCTATTCTTCTCTAAAAAATGAAAATCAGGTGATCCTTCACGTACTTCGTGTGAACTCTTAGTTTTGGCTGTTCCGAAAACAGGTTCCGCATCACTTTTTCGTTGTTGGTAGATTGAAAAATGATTTGCCTCTTCCATCCGCTGTTTTGTTTTTTGTCTCTACGTATTCCCAGTTCAAATGCCACTTAGTTGGTTTAGAGAAAGACTCTTGGACTAACTTCTTACTGTTCCGGATAAAACAAATGCTGCATTCGCTGGAAGCTCAACTCGCTTCCTACAAAATAAATCGTGTTTCCAGCACACAATTTTGCATACGGCCCTGGTGAGACTAGCAGTTCCTCGGTTTGCTGGATCGCCACGATCGTTGCCCCTGTTTCATGCCAAATATTCAATTCATTGATCGTCGTATCTAAATGGGCTGCTTGATTCGTCAGCAGCAATTCAAAAGGGGTGAACGGCGCAAAGTTATGCGCACGCTTTGTTTGCGAAACCAATGTATCCAGCAATTGCGAAAAATTGTCCAGCTCGCGCTTTTGTTGTTCGACACTTTCTTGGATCTCTCGTTTGATCTCTTGGATCGATTGCACATCTTTGTATCTTTCCAGGTAAACCTGCGCCTTTTCTCTAGAACGCACATACGCCCCGCTGCCGTGCCGCACCTCCATGATCCCCAGATCGACTAGCACATTGATCGCCTTTCGAGCAGTTTCAGGCGAGACATTGAAATTACTCGCCAATGTCGAACGGGCATGAATTTTCTGACCGACTGCATACTGTTTTCCAGCGATTCGTTCAGCGATTCCGATGGCTACCTGCTGATAACGGGGCAAAAATACCCGCTGTTTTTCCTTTTCCATGGTCGTCCTTCTTACTTGCTGTTTTTTCAAAGCATAGCATATTACGGACTGCTTTGCCCACTAAAAATAGATCGTCTGATTAACTTGTTAGTGTTTTCCTGCTAAGAAGTTTTTAAAATAGCCCGGTTGGGAAAGGCTGATCCTCGCTTTTTTGATCAAAAAAGCATACGCTGATTCAGGATTTTTTTAGGGAGGGATTTTTTTGCATATTCTTTTTGGGCTGATTGGACTGCTTCTCGTCTTAAGTCTCAGCTGGTTGATTAGTGCGGATCGAAAAAAGATTTCGTTGCGTTCGCTTTTTCTCATGCTGGTTTTGCAGTTTTTGTTAGGATTTATTTTACTCCGTACCACGGTGGGGACGACCTTGGTAGGTGGGGTTGCAGACCTTTTTGCGGCATTACTTCGTTTTGCGCAATCTGGTGTCGATTTTGTTTTTGGCGGGATCGTCAATCAAGGTTCCGCACCTTTCTTTCTAACCGTTCTGATGCCGATCGTATTTATTTCTGCGATTATCGGAATTTTACGTTATCTCAAGGTTCTGCCCCTTTTCATGAAATGGGTCGGACTTGGTTTGAGCAAATTGAATGGACTTGGCAAATTGGAATCCTATAATGGAATTGCATCGGCGATTCTTGGCCAGTCTGAAGTTTTTATTTCATTGAAAAAAGAGTTGCCTTTTTTGAGTGAGAAGCGTCTGACCACCATGGGTATCTCTGCTATGTCGACTGTTTCAATGTCCATTGTCGGTTCCTATATGTCTTTGTTAGAGCCTCAGTATGTGATTACTGCTCTGATTTTGAATCTCTTCGGCGGCTTTATCATTGCTTCGATTGTTAATCCGTACAGCCTGGAGGAAAAAGAAGATGAGCTGTTGGTCGAAAACGATCAGGAACAAACTTTTTTCCAGATGCTGGGAGAATACATTTTAGATGGTTTTCAGGTCGCTATTACTGTCGCAGCGATGCTGATCGGCTTTGTCGCTTTGATCGCCATGATCAATTTTATCTTCGCTAAGGTAACTGGGTGGACTTTCCAAGAATTACTAGGTTTTGTTTTTGCTCCGTTTGCCTTCCTAACCGGGATTCCCTGGAAAGAAGCAGTGGATGTAGGCAGCCTCATGGCAACGAAATTGGTTACCAATGAATTCGTAGCCATGACTCAGCTAGCCCAAGGAGACTGGACGTTTAGTCCGCGGACAACTGCTGTCCTCTCGGTCTTTTTGGTTTCTTTTGCCAATTTTTCCTCTATTGGAATTATTTCTGGCGCCATGAAAGGCTTGAATGAAGAAAAAGGCAACCTGATTGCCAAAAACGGTTTGCGAATTTTATTAAGTGCTACTCTGGTCAGCTTTCTAAGTGCCATCATCACAGGACTGATTTTTTAAAAAAAGAGGCTTGGAACGAGAAAAGTTCCAAGCTTCTTTTAAGGTTGTTCATCTTCAACTAGGTCCACTTCATAAGGGGCTCCTTCATAGAAAAAGAGTGTATCAACAGCTGCATCTGGATCTCTCGCAACCAACTCTTTACGAAATGGGAAAGTGACCGAATGCCCACTCTTTGTTTGGTCTCCAGATAACACAAAGGTTAGTTTTTCATCTTCTGGTGCTTCGTTCAGCTGATCCATGACTTTGTTGATCACTGCTTGCTGGTCGATGTCTTTTTCGTTGGCAGCCTCTTTATAATCTGCGAAAAAATTTGCTTGTCCATCAAAATATTCAAGTACCATGCTTTTCATCCTTCCTTCAGTTCCTGTCTTTATTGTAAAAGAACTTGAAGAAAAGTGGTAATGATAGCGCTTGGCTATAACATTTCATCAAGAAACGGAATCGACGGCTGAGCGCCTAGTCGTTGGACAGCTAATGAAGAAGCCTTGCAGCCAAGACACACAGCTTCTTGAATATTGCTGAAATCCTTTTTTAAAATACTGCTCATGGCGCCAATAAACGTATCTCCCGCTGCAGTCGTATCAACAGCCTGAACTGAAAATGCGGGAACAAGACCTCTTTTTCCCTCAATATCATAAAAGGCTCCTTGGCTGCCTAATGTGATGATCACTGCTTCGATTCCCAACTGATGCAGTATTTCTGCGGCTTTCACCATACTTGATTCGTCCTGAATAGTCACGCCCGTCATTATTTCTGTTTCGGTCTCATTGGGTACGATTAAATCTGTACAGGACAATAATTCCTCGGGCACTTTCTTCCTTGCAGGAGCTGGATTCAAAATTGTTTTAATGCCGCACCTACGAGCGATCTGGAAGGCTGCGATCGTTGAATCGATGCTGCTCTCGAATTGTGCGATCACAAAGTCACTCCGCTGCAAACATTGTTTCTGCCTGCGGACATCCGCTGGAGTAAATGCAACGTTGGCACCACCATGGATCATAATACTGTTTTCCCCTTGGTCATTAACTGTAATAAACGCTTGACCAGTTACCGTGTCTTCTAATACAGCAACCCCTTGACAATCAATGCCTTCTTGTACTAACTGATTCAGCATCTTTTCCCCAGCTGCGTCCTTTCCAACGGCACCGATCATAGCAGTCCTTGCGCCTGCCCGTTTCGCAGCAACCGCTTGATTCGCTCCTTTTCCACCTTCTGACATGAAAATGGTTGAGGTATGGATCGTTTCTCCCGGTCTAGCCATTTTTTTTACACGCAGCGTTGTATCCAAGTTGATACTGCCGACGACTGTGACATGATTCATTCAACCACCTACCTTCTAACTTTTTTTAATAGCGTAGCATACATCTTGATTATACTCGCTGGTTTGAGCTTTTTGAATGAGAATAGGCTTTGTGATTCCATTTGTCTTGCACTTCCACTTCATTTTTTCTATACTTCAAGAAGACGAAGCGAAGGAGTACTTACTTTGAAAAAAAGATGGAAGTTTTTAATTGGTCTTCTTGTGGTTTTGTTCATCGCACTAATCGCCGCAGGAAATTACTTTTACAACTACGCCGTCGTACCAGAGGAAAAAGACTTTATCGGAGGCGGTTCAAATTCAGAGGAACGAGTTCAAGCAGAAAAATGGATGGCCGAAGACCCTCAACGAACCGAATGGCAGATCCAGTCGGAGGATGGCCTCACGTTGTCAGCGATTTATCTTCCTGCTGAGCAAGACCAGAAAAAAACCGCGATCATTGCTCACGGCTACATGGGTCAGGCAGAGAACATGGCACAATATGCTGACCTTTACCATCAGCTTGGCTACAATGTACTGATTCCAGATGCCCGCGGGCACGGAAAAAGCGAGGGGGATTATGTCGGCTTTGGCTGGGATGAACGAATGGATTATCTTCACTGGATCGATCAGGTATTGGCTGAAACGCATTCGGATGAACGCATTGTGCTCCACGGTGAAAGCATGGGGGCTGCTACTGTCATGATGGTCAGCGGTGAAAAGATGCCGGAAAATGTGAGAGCCATCATTGAGGATTGCGGCTATACTTCCGCGAAGGACGAGCTCAGTTTTCAATTAAAGCAAATGTTTGGGCTTCCTTCCTTTCCACTAATCCCAGTGACTAGTTTAGTAACCAAGGTTCGGGCAGGATACTTTTTTGGTGAAGCGGATGCCGTTTCGCAATTGAAGAAAAATCAGACACCGATGCTGTTTATCCATGGAGACAAGGACGATTTTGTCCCTTTTTACATGCTGAACGAGGTCTATCAGGCCACGGATGCACCAAAAGAAAAATTTGTCGTCAAAGGTGCAAAGCATGCACAAGCTTTATCAAAAGCGCCGGAAGAATACAAAAAAAGGGTACAAGCCTTTCTCGAAAAGCATCCGTAAATCAACGAAAGAATAAAACCAAGCCAAGGATTTTTCCGACAATGAAAAACCCTTAGCTTGGTTTATTTTCTCTAGGTTTCTTGGTACTTTCTTGCCTTTTGATTTTCTTCCTTCTTTTTAGCAATCAAGTATTCTGCCAATACATCTGTCACAACGACACAGTTAAAAATCCCGGTCTCCGTTGCTACATACAACACCTCTTTTTTGGTGTCCTCGTAACAAATCGTGGCAACCTTCGGAATCCTGCGAATGTCTTCCAAGCTGACACCGATCACATTTTCATTGATTGTACAATTTGCCTCTTGTCCATCGGCATTGAAAAATTTGGAATTGATATCTCCAATGACACCACAGGTTTCCAATTCATCAATATCTGGTTGACCGATATAACCAATTTCTGTCATGGTGTTATTTGAGGAAAAAGGAGAAGCCAATCCGACAATCGCCAGTTCAACATTGCGACCCGTGTCGAGTACATCTTTGATGGCAGCGTTCTCGATCAAATTTTCGCGAATCAGAGGATTGTCAACTAAGGCGGGTGCGTATAAAAATTTGCATTTTGCCCTTAATTTTCGAGCAAAATCATAGGCTAGCTGGTTGGAGTGGATATCGACATAATCGGAGCCCATCCCGCCGATCAGCGGGGTGATCGTTGCATCCGGATGGTTTTCATATGGGTATTCATCTACGAAACGCCGCAGTACCTTACCCCAGGACAACCCAATCGTTTTTGCCTTGGCGATGTCTTTCTTATAGGAGGTGATCGCTGTTTGGACGATGATCTTTTCAATCTCATTTGCTCTCAGGTTGCTGGTATCTAAAACGACCGCCTTCGTCAATCCGAAAATGTCCTCCAGCTGTAATTCCAGATCGACAGAGTAAGCGCTTTCGCTTTTAATGTAAATATCCACGATCCCCTGATGTTTGGCATCGATTAAATACTTTGATACTAGCGAACGGGAAATTCCTAACCGCTTGGCGATCTCTGATTGTTTCAGATTTTCTTTGTGGTATAAGGTGGCAACCTTTACTAGGTCTCGATGATTTTGACTTAACTCCATTTCCAACGCCCCTTCTTCTATACAGAACCGATGATCTCCAGCTCCTTGGTTTTTACCCATAAAAGACCTCCCTTAAACCCAAGGGAGGTCCGTTGTCTTTACAGTACTTCGATGACGTCGCCGACTTCGAACTTCGGAAATTCTCCTGGGCTTACAATGATTGCTCCAGGCAAAACATCGCCGATTTCATTACGGAAGTAGATCGAGATATGCCCCAGCTCTTCAAAGTTTGCATTCGCATGAGAACCCACCTCATTGATCGTAAACTCTTGGTCTCCAAATTTTATTTTACCACCCACCTTGAGTGTATCGCTAGGTGTTTCTTCAAATTCGTGGATCACGCAGATGTCTCTTAATTCTGCAGTGGCAGTTGGTCCAAAAAGAATCACTAATTGCTCTTCTTCAAAGGCAGGTACCATGCTGCCGATTTCAACGATTTTTGTTTTTACCATTCCGCTGCTCGCTCCATTCATCTTTTTTTTAATACATACCAAAGCTTGCTAACCAAGCCAAGATCACTGCGGTGAAACCAGTCAACATCCGACCATAAAGGATGGCTGGAACACCGATTGCAACTGTTTCTGGTTTTGCTTCACCTAATGATAAACCAACCGGGATGAAGTCACAACCCGCATGTCCATTGATTGCGAACAAAGCAGGCAATGCATATTGTACCGGAATAGAACCATTAGCGATCTGTGTACCGATCAATACCCCGATTACCTGTGAGATTACTGCACCAGGTCCTAAGATCGGTGATAAAATCGGAATCGTACAAATCAAGGACAAGGCGATCATTCCTGGCAATGAACCTGCTAGTGGCGACAAGACATTTGCCAACCAATCGCCGATACCTGTATAGTTGATGATCCCTACCATCATACTGATAAAGGCCATGAACGGGATGATATTTTTCAACAGCATATCGACTGCATCGCGTCCGGATTGGTAGAAGGTGCCCATGACACCACCGATTCCGCGAGAAAATCGAACCAAGAAGCTGTCTTTTTTTGCGACTTCCTGTGCATGCTCTTCTTTGATTTTGGAATATCTTTCTCTGAATTCTTCTTCGGATTCGCGTCCTTCTTCCGGTGTGATCGTTGCTTCCACCACTGGAGAAGCCACTGGACTTTCACCTTCTACTAGAGCAACATCTTCTGGTCGAACGCCAGAAACGAAAATGTCTTCTGTGATGTGTTTGGCCAATGGACCAGAAGGAGAAGATGGCAAAATATCCACTGTCGGAATACGTTTCATTGGATACACACCGATACGTGCCGTGCCGCCGCAATCGATGACTGCACAAAGTGTTTCCTCTTCAGGAATCGAATTTTTAAATCCGTCACAAGCTTGACAGCCTGTTAAATCTGCAATCTGCTGCGCCACCGGATGGATGCCGCCGCCAGTAACTGAAACAACTTTATTCTTTTTATCTGTTGGTACTAAGGTCAATCCAACACCCCAACCTTTACTTCCCGGTTTTACAAAGACTGTTTTATACATGCCGCTTCCTCCCTTTTATGCTTGCGCCTTTTTAGCTTCTTTAGCCATCATGAATTTCGTCAAACGTTCGGTCACGATGCCTCGCATCAAGATGACCACTACCCCAACTAAGAAGTAACGAACAGCTAAGCTTGATTGACTATAGCCCGCTTCCATTACCCCATTTGCAATCCCCAGGTAAACAAATAGTTCGCCTGCGTTAGCGTAAGGGAACAACCCTGTAACTGGATGGACAAAGGATACTGCTGCATCATAAAATGCTGGTTTTTCTTCTTCCTTAACGAATTTGCCGAATGTGTAAGCCATCGGGTTCGTCAGCATCAAAACGGCTAAGATCGGCATCAATGAATAGCGTAAAACCATATATTTGGAACAATAGCGAATCGCCCGGTCCACACGTTCTTCCCCGATAAATGCAATAACTGAATACGTAAACGTCAACAATACAATCAATAGTGGAACGATCCCAGTCATATAGCCCATGAACTGTTCGCCGCCGGCTTCAAACAAACCGATAAAGTTTTTTCCTGCCCATTCGATATATTTCATAATAATGTCCTCCTTTTAGGTAACCGCTTCCAATTTCCGTGAGTAGATTTTTGACAATGCTTCTTCTATTTTTGATACTTGTGTTCCTTGATTATTCTTGCTGTAAAACTCTGCCAAGTGCACCCCTTGATACGCAGGATCTTCTTTAAATTTTGCAAAGATGGTTAATCCGCTGCAGCAGTAACACTGAATGACTTTACCTTCTTTGTCTACCACTACGGCAACGATGGTCCGCAACAAACGGCCTTTGGCTACTTCTGTATAAAAATCATAATCCGAACCGGCCTGCTCCGTCGTGATTTTCTTTATGAAACGTTGATAGTTTTTGACCTGAACGATGCTCAAAACACTTTGCAGCATCATTAATACGGCCAAAAGAATAACAAATCTACCCATACGCGTATTCCTTTCTAAAAGCAGACAGGGGTGTGCCCCCATCTGCTTACTTGTGCCTTACTCGCCGAATGTTGAATCTTGCAGTTTGCGTAAACGATATACTGTAGTTGATTCATCGATTTCAATGTCATCATAAGTTAAGAAAGTGCCATCCTTGATATCGCGTTTGGCTACGGAAGTCCCACCGACTAAGCCGATCGGCACGTTGCCGTTTTTCGCCATATCTGCATGGGTTTCTAAGACACCGCGGACACAATAGCCGCCGATTCCGTCGATCTTTTCACCCTTTTTGATATCTTTTTTAGCTACCGCTACTGTTTCAGAAATTGGTGCTCCCATCGGAACAATCGCATGATCATGATTTAAGACTGCCTTCGCGATCGTAACTGGCGTTTCCAAACTTGCCAAATGATACGGACGGTATAGGATATGGTGATCGCGATCGCCCTTCTTCATTAAGTAGCTTAACTCGTGCTGTACGCCGTCATTTTGCCCTTTCACAATAACGAATACACCAGGTGCCAATCCATCAACGTATTCAACGACACCATACTTGTCTAAGATCCCACCGTTTTCTTTTGTATCCAGATCTTTGATGACTGAATCCACATCGCCGCTGATTCCGTGCATACCCACTTTATCTGGTACAAATCCGATGGCATTCGACAGCAAGTTCATTTCTGCCATGGTTTTTGTGCCATCCTGGAAAGCCGCCAGCATGTGACTGGACATATTCTTTGAATCTGCTTCTGCTTGTGCACTGTCTGGATTTGCGCTGACTTTCAATTTGTTGTTCTTGCCTTTACCAGCGACTAAGACTTCCATCCCCATGCTCTTGGCAAATTCGAACAATTCTGTGGTTGCTGCCGGCTCGTCTCCGTCAGAACCCGTGTAAATCAAGTTAGCTGAATCGTACATTTTCTTCATCAGAGGTCCAATGGTGATGTCTACTTCAACATTTAATAAAACCAAATGTTTTTTCGCCAGCAATGTCTCTAAGGAAATTTGTGCGCCAACTTCAGGTACACCAGTAGCATCTACAATGACTTCTACTTGGTCTGAATGAATAATTTCTTTAAAATCTGAACTCGTTAAAATATCGACCTTCTTATCCGCACTTGCATTGTAGGCTTCCGCTGCTTTTTTGGCTGCTTCCACATGGATATCACTAACGCCTGTGACTGCCATTCCAGGAATGGTCGAAATCTGCGCGATCATCCCAAAGCCCATTTGTCCTGCTCCGATTACCCCGACTTTGATTGGCTGATTGTTCTTTTCTCTCTCCAAAAGCTTTCCATAAAGTGTCATTGTGAACCCCTCCAAATTATTGTCATATGACAACTAAACTGTCATATGCCTAAAGACAACTTTAGTATAACATGACAAAAAATCATGTCAACGCTTTCTTTCATACGCCCGAACTTTTTTTATTAATTGGAACATATGTCACGATTGCGAAAACCCTTATGGAAAAGGTTATAATCCGCGTTTATAATTTAAGAACAAGAATAATATTCAGTTTTACTTTTATGAAACTATCTCTTTTTCCCAAAATAAAATAACTATATATTCAAATGGCTATTCTCGAAAAACCCATTTCTATTCATTTAAATAAGAAGATTGATCAAAAATTCACTTGAAAGAATTACTCATTCTTATCCAATCAAAATATCATTAACCCAAAAGAACTATAGGAATACGAGAAATTACGCTAATTATTGTGAACGCTTACACAATGCCTGCTTTTTCCGATAAAAAACGAGTAAAAAAAAAGCAAATTGAACCTAAATTCATACTGCTTTGTCATTTAACGCCTATTTATATATCTTGCAAAAACTGCTTTTGATGAAAAGGTTCACTACAAGTAAGAGAATTTGCCAAAAAATTCGATTACTTCCAAAATTCTACATAGAAAAAATCTGAGAAAAGAATAAAATACTTTTCTCAGATTAGCTGTTGCTTTCTCATCCTCGCGTTTTCCCGCCAGCCACGTTAACGGTTACACCGCTGATGTAACTTGCTCGATCTGACAATAGAAAACTCACCACATTGGCTACCTCCTCCAGTTTTCCACTTCTTCCTAACGGAATAGTCGAAACCTTCGAATAGTTTTTCCGCAGCGTATCCACCGTAATTCCGCGAGTATAGGCCAAGGCCTCCTCATATTCAGGAGTGCGCAAACCGGTTTCTTCCATAATCCCCGGTGCCACGCCGACTACACGAATGTTGAATTCCCCCAGCTCCTTAGCCCAAGAACGGGTAAAACTGTTGATGGCTGCTTTAGTTGCTGCGTAAATACTTTGTCCTTCTGAATCTTCCAAGCCAGCTTCCGAGGAAATATTGATCATTACGCCGGCGCCAGCTTGATAGAAAACCCGTGCAGCTGCACACTGGAGTGAATGTCCGCATTAATAACGGTTGCTTCTGCTGCCAGCAGTCCAGCAACAATTGCTTTTCCTATCCCTGAAGACCTACTGGTGACATAGAAAAAGCATCCCCGAAATTTCAGGGATGCTTGAGTAAAAATAGTCTAATCATCAGCTAACAATGCTAAAGCAATTACATCGGTAGTAATCAAGACATTCACCAGCTGATGCTCCACCGCTATTTTGATCGCTTTGATCCGGCCTTCATCAGCGGCAATCGTCAGAACCTGAGGAACCTGTTGGAGGTTAGGCAGCGTTACACCAATGATGCTTTGATTGATCTTGCAAATCGCTTCTTCTCCTTGCTCATTGTAGAAACGAGAGTTAATATCACCGACAATTTGATTGCAGCTGAGTTCTTCGATATCTTCATGCGAAAGATAACCGATCTCTTCCATGGTGCTTCGTTCATAAGGATTACCAATCCCAACCACCGCAATATCTACATTTAAGCCGTCACTCAATACGGATTCAATCGCCGGGTTGCTTTTCAGCGCATTTGCCAGTTGTTCGTTGGCTAGCAGGGCCGGTGCATAGAGATATTTCGACTTGCCTCGTACCTTTTTAGCCAAATCATGGCTTAGCTGATTGGAATGAATGTTCACGAAGTCATCCCCCATCCCACCGATTAATGGAACCACGGAAAGCTCTGAATGGTTGCTGTAGGGAAAATAATCCACCATTCTTCTAATGGCCTTGCCCCAAGAAATTCCGACACTTTTGGCGTGCTTTAGCTGCTTGTTTAAATAATAGGCTGCAGATTTGGCCGTCATTTTTTCGATTTCTTCGATGGTCAAATCTTTAGAATCAATCACAATTGAAGAGACCAAGTCGTATTTTTTTTCCAGCTTTCTTTCCAGCAAAGACGTATAGGTGTTTTTGCTGTTAATCGTAATTTCCACGATGCCTTCTTCTTTGGCATCCAGCAGCAGTTTAGACACCAAGGAGCGGGAAACGCCCACCTGCTTGGCAATCTGAGCTTGGGTTAATCCCTCCTCATAATATAAGCAGGCCATTTTGACAATATTTTTTTCTTCTATTATATCCATCGATACGTTCTCCTTATATTAGACTTGGGACTTCCCTTTTAACTGAAGGTGATAATGTCTCCTACCTCAAGCTTAGGAAATATCTTGGGCTCAACTAAAATTGCTCCAGGCAGAATTTCATTGTTTTCACTGTCTCTAAAGTAGATGGAAATATGTCCCAGGGCTTGATAATTAGGATTGGCTTCGCTGCCAACCTCTAAAATGGTGTATTCCTGAGTACCGATTGTCAGCTTACCACCCTTTTTCAACGCTTCCGCCGGTCGCTGGTCCGTCTCATGGATAACACAAATGTCTCGCAATTCGGCCATTGCTTCAGGTCCAAACAGCACCAGCAAAAATTCTTCAGCGAAATCCTCGACAATTGATCCAATTTCAATAATGGTTGTTTGATGCATGCTTATGCTCCTTTAAAGGTATCGTCTTGCAGCTTGCGCAATTGCCAAACGGAAGTACTTTGATCTAGTTCCACATCCTCTTCTGTTATGAAGGTCTCTGCTTTAATATCCCGCTTAGCGACAACTTCACCGGAAATTAAACCGATTGGAATGTGCCCCTGGGCTTCCATATCGACATGAGTTTCCAAAACGCCGCGAACACAATAGCCGCCAATTCCATCTAATTTTTCACCAGCTTTAATGTCCTTTTTAGTCACTGCTACTGTTTCAGAAATAGGCGCACCCATTGGGATGATAGCATGATCCTGCTGCAGCACAGCCTTGGCGATAGTTACGGGTGTTTCTAAACTGGCTAAGTGATACGGACGGTACAGAATGTGATGATCTCTGTCGCCTTTCTTCATTAAGTAGTTCAATTCACCGGCTACATCAGCATTTTGTCCCTTAACAATGACAAAGACGCCTGGTGCTAAGCCATCCACATATTCGACTACGCCATATTGAGACAGAACCCCGCCCTTTTCCTTCAAGTCTAAATCCTTAATCACTGAGTCTACATCACCGGATAAACCATGCATCCCTACTTTGTCTGGAATATAGCCGATAGCATTGGACAAAAGGTTCATCTCGGCCATCGTTTTAGTTCCATCCTGGAAAGCAGCCAACATGTGTGCAGCCATGTGTTTACCTGCTGCTTCTTCAGCTGCAGTGTCAGGATTGGCAGTCGTTTTTAATTTGTTGTTCTTACCTTTTCCGGCAACTAGGACTTCCATTCCCATCGATTTGGCAAATTCAAATAACTCGGTAGTTGCTGCTGGTTCATCTCCATCAGAGCCGGTGTAAACCAGACCGGCTGAATCATATAATTTATGCATCAATGGTCCGATGGTAATGTCGATTTCAACATTTAACAAGACCAGATGTTTTTTCGCAATTAAGGTTTCCAGCGCAATTTTGGCGCCGACTTCAGGAACACCAGTGGCATCAACAATTACTTCATTCAAATCAGAGTGAATGATCTCCTTAAAATCAGCCGATACCAGCAGGTCATTTTTCACTTCTGATGAAGCTAAGTACGCCTCTTTGGCTTTCTCTGCATTTTCTACGAACAGATCACTAACCCCGGTTACGATCATGCCAGGGATCGTAGCGATTTGGGCAATCATTCCACGTCCCATTTGTCCAGCTCCGACGACTCCGACGCGAATTGGGTTTCCTTCTTGTTGACGTTTTAACAGTTCTCCATAAAGTGTCATGTTGTTCCCTCCGATTTTTTATTGTCCATTTCAAGTTGAATTAATTTAATCGCTTCTTCGACGGAAGCTCTATACTTACGCTTTTGCATTTCTGCTGGCAGATCTTGGATACTGCAGCCGATTAGCTCCTGACAGGTTTTGAATTTGGCAAAAACTGTTAGACCAGTCATCACTTGGCAATCAGCAATCACCCCGTCTTTGTCAGCCAGCATCAACGTAATCATTCGTGCTTTTAACTTGCTGTTAGCCATCCCTACACCAAGAAAGCCTTCTTGCTTTTGTGCCATCATGCTTCGCAGTGTTTTGCGATAATAACTGGCATGACTCATAGAAGTAGCGAGATTTACCATCAGTAACGCGATAATGACGAATACCAAGCGAAGATCAATCATAGTTTTCTCCTATTTAATGAATTAGTTTGTAGACATAGACGTTGGCAAGTACTCATTTACCATTCGTGCTGCCAGAATTTTCGGTGAGTTGGCAAAGTTGCCAATCGTTGATCCAGCAATATGCGGGGTAATGGTTACATTTTCCAACGTTAGATAAGGATGATCTGCTGGCAACGGTTCTTGTTCAAAAACATCGACAGCAGCTCCCGTAATCTCTTTGGTTTGCAGAGCCTCAATTAAATCTTGTTCATTGATTAAACCAGAACGAGCACTGTTGATCACCACCGCATTGGACTTCATCTTTTTGAAGTGTTCTTTGTTTAACATATTTTTGGTTTCAGGCGTTAGTCGGTAGTGCATGGAGATAATGTCGGCCTGACGAACTAATTCCTCTAATGAAACCTGCGTATCTGGCGTTTCCCCGGTGAAATAATCATCAAAGAAGATGATTTTGCCACCAAATGGCCGAACCAAATTGGCTACCTTTTGACCTATAGCACCATAGCCGACTAAACCGACTACCGACTCCTTCAATTCGGGAGCCAATACACCGTTGGGATAGTATTTCTCCCATTCACCGTTGCGAAGTTTGCGATCTGCTCGTGCAATATTGCGGATTTCTGATAGCATTAAGCCGACTGCATATTCTGACACGCTGGTTTCACTGCGGCCAGGTGTGTTAAAGACCGTGATTCCCTTTTCTTCAGCATAGCTGCGGTTAACGTTCTCAATCCCTGCCCGCAGCACACCGATGAATTTTAAGTTTTTCGCCCGATCAATTACTTTTTTACCAATCGGCGCGAATTGCGTAATGATATAATCGTATTCTTCAATTCCTGCTAGTAATTCCTCTGACAGGTCAACTGCTTCACTGCCTTGTTTTTCCAGCGTAATATTGTCCTTTTGCAGCGCCTCTAAATCCTCATGCTGCCAGTTCTTTACCTCAACAGTAATCCCTTTTTCTTCTAAAAGTGCCAAGCCGTTTTCCATCATTTCTTGATCGATGAAAAGGTCTGCGATTGCTAAACATTTTGCCATTTCCTAAACTCCTATCTAATTTAATGTGACAGACACCCGGAAGTTGCCTGGGGTACTTGCAGTTTTGAAGGCTTCTTGAATATCGGCTAACGGAATGTGGGTTTCTACCAATTTGGAAACATCCACTCGACCAGTGTTTAACATTTCCGCAGCATCAGCGAAGTCTTCTAAGGTCGATCCATAGGTGCCAATCAGCTCTAAACGCATGTAATGGATCTTGTTAGGATCAACATCCATGTCCGGTGCAGGATAGCCCGCTGCGTACATAGAGATTTTTCCGTCTTTGGGCTTCACCATTTCTAAGGCCTGATTATTCGCTGCAGTAGCACCAACGGCCACGACTACGATATCGGCTCCCTTGCCGTTAGTTAACTCCTTTACCTTAGCAACTGCGTCTACTTCTTTGGGATTGATGGTTTCAAAACCCATCTCTTGAGCAACGTTCAATTTCTTCTCCATTAATTCAGAGACAATTACTCGTGCCCCAAAGGCCCGCGCTGTTTCCGCGTTCAACAGGCCCATTGTTCCAGCACCGATGACAACTACTGTATCCGTACCAGATTTGACCCGAAGCTTCTTCATGTTTTGAATCACAGATGATAAGGGTTCAACAAAGGCCGCTTCTGAAGCCGGCAATTCCGGATTCATTTTCACAAAGCTTTTGGCCTTGCGGATAAAGTAGTTGGCAAAGCCGAAGATCCCGTAATATTCCTCTGAGTAATTTTTACCGAACTGCTTGATGTTTTCGCAGCTGGTTACCTCCCCGTGTTTGCATTCATCACAATAGCCGCAATAGTCATAGACGACGCTGACTTTGTCGCCAACTTCGTAAATGTCGCCAACAGCAGCTCCTTTAGCAATCACTGTTCCTGAACATTCATGTCCACCTGCCATAGGATAGCCTTGATGCTCCCGTAATCCCAACCATTGCTGGTAATCGGTTGTACAGATGTTGCAGGCTTCTTGTTTAACAAGAAGCTCATCTTCCTTGAGCTCTGGCAATTTCATTTCTTTTACCTCAGCCACTCCTTTTTCGAGTAAGCAGCCAAACTTAATTTTTTCAGGAATCATATCCCTTTCACCTCTTAAATTATTTTTACAGTCCAAATGACATGAAGTAAGCAACCACAACTGCCAAAGGTCCGGTTAATACTCTTGAGAAAAGAATTGATGGAACACCTGAGGAGATCGTCGCTGGATCAGCCTCCCCAAGGGTCATTCCTACAGGTGCAAAGTCGCAGCCCACTTGTGAATTAATGGCAAACAATGCTGGTAATGCATAGTGCGCAGGAATGGTTCCGTTCGCAATTTCTGTACCGATTAATAACCCAATTACTGATGCAATCACTGCTCCCGGCGCTAGTAATGGCGATAAGAATGGCAAGCTGGTGATTAGGCCTAAAATGACTAACCCAACTAGGCTTCCAGCTAACGGTGACAACACTTTTGCGATTAAATCACCAATCCCGGTATAATTGATGATCCCGATTAATGTAGCGACGAAGGCCATGAATGGTAAAATATTAGTCATGACGGTTTCGATCGTTTCGCGACCGGCCTGATACATAATATTAATGAAGCTGCCGGCTGCCCGACCAATCTTATCAATCAGACCGATAAAACCTTTTTTGCTTTCATAGGCTTCGTCAGCTGTCGTTGCTGATTCTTCCTGTACAGGCTCTCCCATTTCTCTAACAATTGGTTCCTCTTTAACTTCTTGTACAACGGTCTCTTCTAAACTACTGGTGCTTCCATTAACTACTTCCAGATCATTTACTGTTGTTCCCGAAACAAAAATATCTTCCGTCATGAATTTTGCTAATGGTCCAGAAGGCGCCTGCAGTTTCACATTGACAGTTGGGATTCGCATCCTTGGATAGGTGCCGCAGCGAGCGGTTCCGCCGCAGTCAATCACCGCTGCTAAGGTTTCATCTTTTTCTACTGGGTTTTTAAACGCATCCACTGCCGTTGTTCCTGTTAGCTGCGCAATCTTTTCGGCTACTGGATGGATACCGCCACCAGTTACACTAATGACATATTTTTTTTTCGCATCTGGAACCAAAGTTAATGGGCCGCCCCATCCGCCTTTTCCTTTATGAACAATTACTGTTTTACTCATTCTTTTCCCTCCGTTCGTTAGGCATTTACAGCTTTCTTTTTGTCGCGACTAGCTAAAATAGCATAGATTCGTTCGGTAACAATTCCCCGAATGAGGATGACGACAAAACCAGCCAAAAGATACCGGAGAGCCAACTCACTCTGGTTTCCTACCTTTTCAAAACCAGCAGCAACCCCTAAATAAACAAATAATTCCGCTGCATTCGCATGAGGAAAAAGACCAACAATTGGATGAACCATTGACACGGTTGAGTCATAGTAAGCCGCCTTGTGCTCTTCCTTTAAGAAACGTCCGAAGGTATAGCACATTGGGTTGGTTAAAAAGAAACAAGCTAGAAATGGAATCAAGGTATAGCGCAAAACGATAAACTTAGTACACACTTGCATGAAGCCGAACACTCTTTCCTCACCAATAATCTTGATCAAAGCGTTTACAAACAAGATTAACGTAATAAGCAATGGGATGATCCCCGTTAGAAATCCCACAAATGTCTCAGCTCCTGCCTGAAACATCCCGATGAAACCGTCTGATAGTTTTACTAAAAAATCCATGACCTTCCTCCTAAAATTTGGAATATGACACTCGCGCGAGTTTTAGTATCATATGACACAAATCGTGTCCATTGATACTTTCGAGAACAATATATCAAGTGACACAAAAAATGTCAAATGATATTTTTACTTTTTTTTTAGCGTGAAATAGTTTAGAATGGTACTGTCTTAACAGTACGCAAAACATAAATCGGTTTGCGTCTAGGAGGGGGAGAGAGATGAGTACATCCGAAGAAAGAAATATGCTGAAGGTTGCCACACTCTACTACAAAGAAGGGTTAACACAGGTACAGATAGCGAAAAAGCTAGGGGTCTCACGCTCTCTTATTTCAAAATGGCTGATCGCTGCTCGCAACAAGGGGTTTATCGAATTTTTTATTAATAGTGAAGATGTCTATTCCATTGATCTGGAAAATAAACTAGAAAAAGAGTTTGGTCTAAATTCAGCTGTCGTGATCGACACCAGTAATTTATCCTTTTCTGAGGTGGAGAAGGTGTTGGGACAGACTGCAGCAATCTCCATTAAAAATAACATTGAAAATGCGGATTCGATTGGAGTGTCTTGGGGGAAATCTATTAAGAGCTTAGTTACTCAGTTTCCTTTTGAGAACTATCCTGACAAGGTCTTTATTCCTCTGATTGGCGGGATGGGTACGGATCACTTCGATATTCACTCTAATCAGCTATGTTATGAATTTGCTAGAAAAACTCGCAGTACGTCAAAGTATTTGTATACACCTGCACTAGTATCCAATCCTTTAATGCGGCAAGAGTTCGAAAATAATATTTATATCAAAGGCATTTTGGAAGAAGCGAAAAATGTCTCGCTGGCAATCGTCAGCATCTCATCACCTTACCATGTAAATACAATGGAGGAGATTGGCTATATAACAAAAGAGGATATTGTTGAGTTGGAAAAACTAGGAGTTGTCGGAGATGTGAACTCCCGTTTCTTTGACCGTGAAGGCAAGGAAGTCAATCATGATATTAACAACAATGTCATTGGTGTAGGGATCGAAGAGTTGAAGAAAATTCCGCAGGTGGTAGCCATTGCCCATCACGAAGACAAGTGGTCGGGGGTTTATTATGCCTGTAAGAATCAGCTGGTGACTGATTTAATCACTACCGATGTGATTGCTCACCGAATGCTTTCTGATGATCCAGACCAGTAAAATAAAGAATCCAGTCCTTAATTTTCAGGGACTGGATTCTTCTTTAACGATTCTCCTCAATCCGCTTTTTCAATGCTTGAATAAACGGTTGATAATTTACTTTTTCGTAATCTGAAACATCAAACTCTACTAGTTCGCCTAATTGAAATTGGTGGTAGCCTCGGTCCTCAATGATTTGACGGAAGGCTTCTTCCGTAATCAAAGCATCTGCTTGGGTACGATCAGTCAGTTGATCACCAAAATGATAATGCGTCATAATATGACTCAAGTGCCGATCACTAGCCACATCTCTCACCCTTCGCCGCTGCCACAGCACCGCAAAATCAGCAACCAAACGAATGGTAATGAGTTGATAGTCATACTGCTCTGCTAGCACCTGCAGCTTCGGCGCTTGTTTGTGACTGAAGGGATACTCAGAAAGAATTACCCGTTTGCCAGCCTCCATGTATAAATCCAGCACACCATAATAAAATTTCCAGACCCGCTGCTCCAGTGCTGCTTTTTCAGCTGGATTGTTAAAACCCACTGAATCTGCCAATATCTCCTTGCCTTCATCGGGGGTAATAACAAACAGTTCCGGCAATACTTTTTTGATCTCATTGATTAAATAGGTTTTGCCGGTTGCTGGACTGCCGGCTAGTAAGATCAGATATTTTTTCATCTTATTGTTTCAGCGCTAACGGGCTGTCCACATTCATGAACAATCCGATTTTGTGCTTCACGATTTCTTTTACCTTCATATTTGCTGGAATCACGTTGTGGCGCAGAGATTTGTTGACTTCGGTTTTGGCAAAGGAATCTTTCGCAGTTTGAGTCCAGTTTACCAGCAGTTCAGTCCCGACGTTGAACTTGCGAATGCCGTGATTAATCAGCTCTGGATAATCTTCTTCCTTCACACCAGTACCACCGTGAACAACTAGTGGAATATCAACTACTGCATGAATTTCCTTCAACAAGGGAATGTTGACTTCGGTTTTTGATTTGAATTGGCCATGATTCGTGCCAATCGCGATCGCCAACGCGTCAACACCTGTGTGTTTAACAAACTCTACGGCATCGGCCGGTTTGGTATAAACCTTGTCATCTTCGGCGACTGAAATGCCTTCTTCCGTTCCACCAATAGTTCCTAATTCACCTTCTACAGAAGCACCATGGGCATGAGCGTATTCAACCACTGCTTTGGTTTTGGCAACATTTTCTTTGAAGGGCAGATGTGAGCCATCATACATTACGCTAGAGTAGCCTGCATCAATTGCCGCTTTAATTTCGTCAAACTCCCGAGCATGATCCAGATGCAGGCAGACATCCACCATTTCATCCTCTGCGATTTCTTTGGCTACAGCAACCATGACTTTGTACCCGATATATTTAGCCGTATCGATACTGGTTTGAATGATAATCGGTGCCCCCATTTCTTTGGCTGCGCGAATCATTTCCGGCAGCATCTCCAAATTGTGGGTATTAAAGGCACCAATGGTCATGTTTAATTCGGTGGCTGTTTGAGTGACTTCTTTGAGTGTTTTATACATTGCTTTACCTTCTTTTCTTTTTTATCCGCTAATGGTGACCTTCTTGGCAATCTGGCGCATGTCGTCCATCTTGCCCATATAATAATCAATCCCCGCATCGTCGCTGTTGCGGGCAGCTTCTGCCCGCTTGGCGTTGTAGAGACTCATTAACTTTTTGTAGCCGTCCTTGATAGTGAGCTTATAATCCAGACTGGTTTCCAGTGCTTTGATGGCTTGTTCAGTATCTTCTAGTTCTGCATAGATTAATCCCAGTTGTTCATACAATTGCGCCATCGCTTCTTTTTCTTCTGGATTAGCCGCTTCGATTTGAGTCATTAATTCCTGAGCCTTGGCTGTCAGTGCTTGTTTCTCCTCTTCGGTCAAGGTTGGTTCTACTACTTCAGCAGCTTTCTTTTCTTTCTTTTTGAAAAAGCCAAACATCGGGTGCTCCTTTCCAGCCTAGAAGGCTTTTAAGATGGGACTTAAAATCCATGCGTATAACAGAGCGACAGTTACGGTGTCCACATCTGTTGCTGTAGCATTGACAAAGCCCATTTGATTGAAAATCGTTACTAGCAGTGCTGGCAATAGGGTAATAAAGAACCCGTGAGCGATCCCGCCGATAATTGCGCCGCGCCGGCCGCCAACTGCATTTCCGAAAATCCCCGCCGTACCGCCGGCAAAGAAGTTCGTCAGCATCCCTGGCAAAATCATTGCTAGACCGAACATTGGCAAAACAAACATAGCAATAATTGTACCGATGGTCGTGGTAATGAAGCCTAAGATAACCGCATTTGGTGAATACGGGAAGAACACAGGACAATCCAAAGCGGGTATTGCATTCGGCACAAGCTTCATGGCAATTCCTCGGAAGGCCGGCACAATTTCTCCTAGCAACAGACGTACTCCAGAAAGCAGAACGTACACCCCAACGACAAATTGGATTGCTTGCAGGAAAGCGTACATCAGGTAATGCTGGGAACCTGTGTCCACTACGCCATCTCCAGCGAAGGCAGCCGTGATAATGTACAACGGCACCATAACTACCATTACTGACAGGTACGTATCTTGCAAGAATTCAAAGGATTTTGGCAAATTAATATCTTCAATTGATTTCTTGTTTTCGCCTTTTTCTCCGAAAATGTATGCAACTCCAGCTTCGAACATGTAGCCAATCGTACAGAAGTGTCCTAAGGCAATATCATTGGAGTCGGTAATTTTGCGAATAATCGGCTGAGCAATCGCTGGCATAGCAACCGCGAAGACCGCCCCTACAAATCCACCAACCAGAATCAAAACAATTCCTCTTAGACCGGAGAAGTAGCCAAAAACTGTGGTCATAGTAGCCATCCATAAAATCGCCTGACCCGTTAAGAAGATGTATTTCCATTTAGTAAATCGAGCAATGAGAATATTAAAAACAAAAATTGCTAAGAACGTTAAGGCAATGTCACGACCTAAGCCCAGTTCATTCATTGCCTGTCCATTAATCGCTTCAATCGAAGGGATAATTCCTTGCATGTTGAAGCCGGCAGTAAAGATTTCGCCAAAGTAGGTCAAGCTGCCTACAATAATGCTGGAGCCGGCACTTAACACCTGGAAGCCCAGCAACGTTTTTAAGGTACCGGAGATAACTTGTCCCACGGATTTCTTTTGCAAAACCAACCCCAGCATGGCAATTAAAGCAATTGTGATTGAGGCCTGTGTCAAAATATTTTGGATAATAAAATTCACTACACCCATTGTTTTGTCTCCTTTATGCTAATTTTTTACAACGCACCTTTTGCTGCTAATACCGGTAATAATTTTTCTTCGATTTCTGCCTTTGAGACGATATTCTTCAAAAAGACAATCGATGTTTTGCTTTCATCAATGGAAAATTTTTCAAATTGCGACTGGAAATTTTGTGCAGTGATAATCACATCTGGCTGAACAGAAGCCGCGGTTGAAATATCCACATGATCCAATTTTGCGTCTACCTTGTGTGCATTTAAAACATCCTCTGCGGCCATCTGAGCGGCAAAACTGCTGCCTAGCCCTGCTCCACAAACAAATAAAATCTCTACTCTTTTACCCATCATTCATTCGCTCCATTCTATTTTTTAAAAAATTAATTCCTGCTTAACTAAACAACACTGCTTTAAATTCCTCTATGTCGGTGAACTCACTTAATCGGTCAATCTTGGCTTCATCGTTGATTAACTCCACCAGACTTTTCATAATATTCAGATGAGAAAAGGAATCCA
Organism: Enterococcus florum; assembly: GCF_004309355.1. GTDB lineage: Bacteria > Bacillota > Bacilli > Lactobacillales > Enterococcaceae > Enterococcus_A > Enterococcus_A florum. Next base: position 27,779 of record NZ_BJCC01000042.1, read on the forward strand.
CCGCGGCCAGACAAAAGATGATTTTCACTGGATCATTGCTGTCATTGCCAAATTCTATCGGCGGTTCCAACGTAGCGACACTTAATCCCAGCCGATTTACGCCGTCTTCGGGACGAGCGTGGGCTAACGCGATGTGCTTGCCGATCACGATATACGGTCCGAACTCCTTGACCGCTTGAATCATAGCCTCAACATAGCTTTTTTCGATCACAGCTTCCTTTAACAGAGGCTCTGCTACCTTTTCAATCGCTTCCTCCCAGTCGTGAACAGGCTGTTTCAGTAAAATTGCGCTGTCCTTTAATACATCTTTCAACATTGGCTGAATCTCCTTTTTATTGATCACCAAATGGTTTTGATCAAAGACTAATTCTAATTCTTTATAAATGTCACCAGTGACCTTGCCTTGGCTTTTTTCAATAATGTCAATTAAGGCATAGAACAACTGTGTGGAATCGTTGCTGTTGTGAATCAGACGTTTGTATTTGCTGTTTTCCGCTAAAAACTGCTGAATCCGTTTCTTGCTGTCTTCTTTGATAATCGGATCCAGCTCCAGCAGCGGCTTTTGATTATAGGAAACCTGCACGGTGGAGAAGACTAAATCGACATCCAGCTTAGCAATCAAGGCGATTTCCCGTGAGCTTAGCACGGCCAGCACCTCAATATTGAATAGCTCCTTTAAGTTTTCTGACAGCAGCTTGCCAGTGGCCATGCCATGGTTGCAGATCACCACTGCTTTATAAACGTAATGAAGGTCTTGATTAATCGCACTGACCGAAGTCGAGAAATGAATGGTTAGAAAAGCTAGTTCATCATCACTGAGCTTTTTGCCGGTCGTTTTCTCAATTTTCGGTGTGAATTGCTGGATGGCCGCGTAGATATTGCCGTAGTTCTTTTGGATATTTTCCTTTAAGGGATTCACAATCTGGACATCGCTTTTGACTCGATTGATCAATCCGGCAATATGCTTGTACAGCCCTTCCTGCAGCACCTCTTCCTTACGGGAAAAAGGAATCTTAGTTTGCTTTTCGACAAACTGAATCAATTGAATCGACAATAACTGCGCTTGTACCCACTCGATGGAGTTGTTCATATCTCGCGAGTTGAAGGTATTCAACATAAATACGATGTACTTAATTTCAATTTCTGGCGGATGAATCGCAAAAGTCTCACAAATCGCATTCACGTAATCACGAATTTCACTTTGGGGGGTGTCTACCACTTCCCAAGCGGTACTAGCAATTAAATCCTGCCGCAAAAAACGACTGAGCCAAACGGCCGTAAAAACAATGAGCTGGTTACGATAAATATTGTCTTCTACAGATGAGATGGACTGGTCATACAGCTGATCCAGCTTCTGTAACAGCGCCAGCGGAATGTAGCGCTCCAGAATCGAACGATTCAACGAGGACAAGTGTTCCTTCTCAGGATCAATTACCCCGACTGTGTCATTGATAATGTCGTAAATCATCGTCCGAATGGAACGCTCGGCTCCCCGGAGAACGATGCCTTGTTTGGCAATGCTTAACACTTCAATGCCGTAGGTTTGCAGGGTCGTCCGAACCCGCCGCATATCTTCATCCAATGTGCTTTTGGAAATGAGATATTCCTCTTCTTTTTGATAAAGAAAAACGGGTCGTTTCCCTAATGAAAAGGCCAGGATCAAATCAAAAATCCGATTTTCCCTTTCCAGATAATCCGGCTTCTCTACCTTTTTAGTAAAATCGTTCAGCTTCTTCCGCTGTTCCTCTGACAAAACCAGCTGGTAGCCCTTTTTGCGGACATTCTCAATTTCAGGGAAATTCTGCTGGGTTAAAAACTCGTTGATCTCTTTCAATTCATTGCGGATGGTGCGGGCACTAATATGGAATTTTTCCTCCAGCGCCGATAGGTCCAAAGGATAATCCGTAGTTATAAAAAGTTTTAAAATGTGAATGGTTCGATCTTTCATGTGTTTATCCCCTCGTCTAAACAAAGTATATAGGCGGCAACAATTCTTGATAAGTAGAGATTGTTGCCACCTTTTTTTGCAAAAATGTAAGCGTTACTAAAAGGAATTTTTTCTCTGAATAGATTGCTCGAAAAAAGCGATTGTTCTTGTGCGTTATTTTAAAATCACGATTTTTTTGATGAATTATAAAAAAACTCCTATTAACGCATTCTGCTCGTTAATAGAAGTTCCTTAAATATTATCCGTTATTTCATGGTTGTCCGTATGTCCCGAATTTATCCACAGCCTCCTGCAATTGCTGCTGATTCAGCAGCACAGGGGTTCCGATGCTTAGGGCTCGATAGGCCAGCTTCGCTATAAATTCGATATCCTTGGCAGCTTCGAAAGCCTTCCCCAGAGAATCACCAATTGTCAGCACCCCATGATTGCCTAGCAGAATGCCTTTATCTTGTTTGATCTGTTGAAACGCCTCCTCAGCCAATTCAGGACTGCCAAAGGTTTTGTAGGCACAACAGCGAATCTTCTCACCGATTGAGCCGATGAGATAATGCAACGGCTCGATCTCCTGATTCAGACAGGCAAAGGTAGTAGCATATTCCGAATGAGTATGGACTACACTATTGACATCGGAGCGGTTCCGATAAAAAATCGCGTGCAGCTCGTGTTCGCTGGAGGGTTTGCGTACCCCTTCGACTACCTCTCCCTGCAAATTCATCACGACAATGTCTTCTGTCTCCATCTCAAAATAAGGAATCCCGCTGGGACTGATCAAAAACTGCTTTTCTTCTCGCATATAGAGACTGATGTTGCCGCCGGTACCAGTCGTCAAACCGTCCGTAATCAATTTTTTTCCATAAGCAACCAGTTGTTCTCGTTCGTTTAAATAATTCATCGTGTTCCCTCTTAATAAAATGTATTTTTTGGTTGTTCTCCTAAATAGCTGGCAAGATCATAGGGGGAATAGATCCCCCGATCCGTCACAATCCCGCCGATTAATTCTGGTGGAGTCACATCAAAGGAAGGATAGATCGCTTTTACTCTAGTCGACGTATGCCTGATGCCATTCATTTCCATCACTTGTGCGGGATCACGCATCTCGATAGTGATATCGGCCTGGGTTTTCTTATCGACATCCGGAATCCCCGTGACAAAATAAGGAATCCCAAAACGATTGGCCAGCAATGCGATTTGATACGTTCCGACTTTATTGGCGATATAGCCGTCCTGTGCAATCGTATCTGCAGCGGATGTATAGAGATCGATTTTCTCATGCGTCATGATATACGCGATCATATTATCTGAAACTACCGTGGTATCAAACCCCATCTCTGCACAACAGCTCGCCGTCAAACGAGCGCCCTGTAAATACGGCCTAGTCTCTGCACAAAAGAAGCGCAGTTTTTTTCCTTGTTCCTTGGCTCTGCGCAGCAGCATACCCACGATCGTCTCACCAAAGCATTGGGTCAAAACGGTTCCGTTGTCTGGAATCTGATCGATCAAATAACCTGCGACCTTGTTCATAATAAAATAACGCCTGTTTAATGAATCGATCGTCATTTGCTTGATAGTTTCTGTGGGATCTGCCTGCTGATCTAAAGCCGTTTTAGCTGCCTTTACACAACTCTCTGTGATCAGCCGCATCCGATTGGCTGTTGTCGGCCGAGCCGTTGCGATCGTCTCTGCAGCCTGCTCCAAAAATGCCACCCGTTCTCCAGGCGAAAAGCCTTTGCTTTGTTCACTTGCTAAAGCCATACCCATACCAGCAGCTGTGTATGGCCCTGCACTTTGGGTGACCATATCTGCGATTGCCTGTGCAACTTCCTGATACGTCCAGCAATCGACGTACTCCACTCGCGTCGGATAGATTCGTCGATCCAAAATCCGAACCCTTCCTGCTTCATACCAGGCAACATTCTCGTATTGCAATAATGTAGGCATTTGCCCATCTTGTCTTTCCATACTAGAGCTCCTCTGCTTGATAAAATAACTCGATCAACTGTTGGCCACGCGTAATTTCTTGACGTTTTAAAATCAGCTGCATCCCCGTTTGGATCAAAATACGTTCCATTTGAAGCTGTTTGCTGTGATCCTCTAATAACGACAATTCCTTCACCTTGGAATCCCCAACGACTCGCCGAATGATTTCTGTTCCAGCATAGCCGACCGCGTCCGCAAAAACAGCTGCCAACCATTCTTTTTTGAAAGCCAGGTTTTGATACAAAGGCAGCTGGACCTGCTGATCATATAGAGCAGTGAATTTTTCATAGGTATGATCATACACTTCTTTAATAGTATGCAGCAACCAGTCATTAAAGGCTTTATCAAAGGAACCATCCAACCGATTTTTGACCAGCGGAAAATACAAATGAGCCAGCACATTGCCAATATCGTAGCCGATCGGACCATAAAAAGCGAATTCGGGATCGATGACCTTCAGTCCAGATGTATTGATAAACAGCGACCCCGTATGCAGATCGCCATGGATCAATGCCTGCGCCTGGTTCATAAAACGATCCCGCAGCCAAGCGACCTCTGTCTGCAATCGATTGTTTTCGTAAAGCTGCTGATGAACAAACGCTTCATTGCCGATGGTGAGAACATTACGCTTTTTATAATCATCGTACGGCTCAGTGAAAACCAAATCCTCACTGATATCCGACATTTCGATGTTGACAAACTGGCGCACTTTCTGCTTTTTTAAAGCCCGATCCAAAATCAAATCAGACGTCGGCAGCAGCACTTCCGTCAAATAGCTAGAGATTTCCTGACTAAAATTTGGAAAAACCTGCTTTTCGATCAACTGATAGCGCATATTTTGATAGTCAAAGATATCCTCCATCGTCAGTGCGTACATTATAGGATCAAAGTGAATCACCTTCGGCACATACACAGGAGCCAATTCATTTTGCCACCTCAAGATTTCTGCTTCGATTCGACTGCGGTCGATCGACAATGGACGTCCAGAGGAACGCAGCAATGTATCCGCCTGTTTAATGACTACACTCCTGCCGGTTTCTTGTTCCTCGATCCGAAAAACATAGTTGATATTGCCATCTCCAATCTCGGTGACCAAAAGCGTTGCATCGAGTGGAAACAGTCGTAATTCTTGTGTTGCATACTCTTTGATGTCTGCTTGTTGCATTAAAAAATGGTGCTGGTATTTTGGTAAATGAGCTGGTGTTGCGTGCATAGATATCTCCTTACGTGCTCAGATAGACCGAGCTTGGTTTCTCTCTAGTGTAATCTTTTTCTAATCATTTGAAAACATTTGATACTAGTGATTTTCTGTAAAGCTACTAAAAAAATCACCAACCGTATAGTCAGTGATTTATAGATTTGTTCAGAGATCTTTTGTATATTTCGAATGTAAATCTCTTTAAGCTTTACTCTTCCGCCTTCCCCTTTCGTCGAAGCAGAATCAGCCGAATCAGGATCATTCCTAGCATCACACTCGCTGTGATAATTGCCGCAAGCAGTACCTTTCGATCTACTTGAGTATTGTTGACCGCCTTGATCTTGTCCTTTTCTTCTGGCACATAGGCGGTGCGAATCCCTCGTACCAATAGGCGGTGCGAATTAACGCCATACGGTGTACACGTCACGATCGTACAGTGGTCCTCTCCAGCAACAGGTCGCAAAGCCTCGGTCTCTTCTGGCAGTACAACCTTGATTTGATCGACCTTGTAAGCCAGCGTCTGATCTAAGACAGTCAAATAAAACAGATCCCCTTGTTTCATTTCGGTCAAGTCTGTTAACAGCTTGCCGGAAGTCAGTCCCGTATGGCCGGTCAACACA
>NZ_BJCC01000043.1 GCF_004309355.1 Enterococcus florum
CTGGAAGCTCTTTTGAACCACCAGCACAGCAGGTGGTTTTCAAACATACAAAAAGAAAAAACCACGAAAGGAGTCATTCGTGGTTTTAAGATTATGCAACTTCTGATGGTACAGGTTTGTCTCCATTATTTACAAAGTAGACTTGGTACCAAGTTAAGAAAGTAAAGATCGTCCAAATTTTACGACGCCCATCTGCAGTTCCATGATAGTTGTCGTCTAACAATTTCAAGATCTTCTCTTGATCAAAGAATTCTTGAACAAATGATTGTTCAAAAACCGTCCGAACTATTTTGTAATATTTTTCTTCCCTCAACCAGTCTTTGATCGGTACTGGGAACCCTAATTTTTCTCGGTTGTACCATTCTTCCGGTAAATGACGAGATGCAGCTTGGCGGAAAGCATATTTTGTATTTTCAGCATTGATCAGGTATTTTGTTGGAACCTGTTCAGATACCTTCATCAATTCTTTGTCCAGCAATGGTACACGAACTTCCAAAGAACTAGCCATGGAAAGTTTGTCCGCCTTCAGCAAGATATCTTTTGGCATCCATTGATGCATATCCAGATATTGCATTTTTTTGATTTCCGACATGTCTTGGACTTTATCATAATGAACTTGTACGATTTCTTTGACTGTAGGACTTTTCTGATAAGTTGGCTGCAGGTAGTCATCTGCTTCTGCCTCTTCGAATACTTTTGCCTGACCGATAAAGAAATCTTCAGCGGGTGCTAACGATGTATACAAGTGTAACGCTCCTCGGAAAGTTTTCCCCTTCAGGCCACGTCCAATTTTGTAACGCATGCCTTTTGGTAATTTTTTCAATCCCTCAGCGACAACTTTGACGACCTTCGAATTGGTATTCATTCCATATGCTTGGTAGCCGGCAAACAGTTCATCTGCCCCCTCTCCACTCAAGGCAACGCGGACATCCCGACTAGCTAGTTCAGCTAAAAAATAGAGCGGAACACAAGATGGATTTGAATCCGGTTCGTCTAAATGATACTGAATCAATGGGAAATACTCAAATGCTTCATCTCCAGTAACGATGCGAGAAATATTTTTCAACTCGATCAAATCGGCCAGTTTCTTTGCTTCGACAGATTCATTGTAAGTTTTATCGCCAAACCCGATCGAATAAGAATGTTCTGGACGCAAGACCGCGGTCACATAGCTTGAATCTACTCCAGATGACAAGAAAGAACCCACTTCCACATCTGCAATACGATGTGCTTCAACCGAAGAAACGACGGTCTCATCGATAAGATCTACCGTCTCTTCTAAAGTCAGATCGGTTTCTTTTTCATCGACATCCCAGTATTGCTGAATGTTCAATTCACCATCTTTATAAGTGAAATAATGTCCTTCCTTGATCCGATAAACATTTTTGAAGAACGTCTCATCCAGAGCTGAATATTGAAAAGTCATATACGGTTTGAGCGCTTCTTTGTTCAATTCTTTGTTGAAATTAGGATGTTTCAAGAAGCTTTTGATTTCAGAACCATACATGAACGTCCCATTCATTTGGGTATAATACAACGGTTTGATTCCGAAATGATCTCGTGCACCAAAAAGTTCCTGCTTTTCCGTATCCCAGATCACAAAGGCAAACATGCCGCGAATTTTTTGTAAAAGTTCTCTACCATATTCTTCATACCCATGCAGTAAAACTTCGGTATCTGCATGCGTCGTAAAGACATGGCCTTTTGCGATCAAGTCTTCCCGAATACTTTGATAATTATAAATCTCTCCATTAAAGGTGATGACCTTCGTGCCATCTTCATTATATATCGGCTGTGAGCCACCCTCCAAGTCAATGATGCTTAAACGGCGAAATCCCAGTGCCACGCCTTCATCAACATGCTGACCTGAACTGTTGGGGCCTCGGTGGATGATGGTATCCATCATTTCTTTGATAATTCTTTTTTTATCTGTTGTGGTCGAACGATCAACAAATCCTACAATTCCGCACACAGTGTCTACCCTCTTTCATACGTGCTAAATGATACAAAAGTATCAACTTTCAAAGTATATCATAGGATTCAGCGACTTTCACGAGTAGACTGACTTTTGCGTTGATTTTATCGTGATTTCTTAATTTTTTTCAAAAAAAATTAACCTAGAACAATGAATAAGCAATTGTCCTAGGTTATTTCTCTCAGTCTATAAAGTTAATGCAACTAAAAACGGATAGGCGCCAAAAAATTCGATCAATGATTTGTTATTATCAGCTGTGTCCAAAATCAAAATGCTGGTTTCTTTTTTCTCATCTTCCGTAATTTGCACGGTTTGCTGATTTTCTAGTTTCACTAGATATTGACTTTCTTCTAGTTTCTTGAAATCCAGCTTCGGATCATTCATGGTTGTAATGAAGATGTCATCCAGTGTTTCGGTTCGAATCTTATGCGGCAAACGGAAGGACAAGCTTAATGGTCCGCTGTTGTCTAACAGATTGTCTTTCATTTCAAAGCCGAGTTCCTTCATATTGCTGAAAACCTCATTCATTTGGTAACTAAAAATAGAGTTTTGTCCGCTCGTATAAATATGCTTTTCATAACAGTCTTTCAATAAGGTTAGTACAGCATCATTCAATACCTCAACCCGCATCGTCTCAGGATAAACGGTCATCAACTTGATTTTTTCTGTTCTGATCTTCCCATCAGAGGTTGGCATCATCAATTGGAAAACGATGTAGTTGTCGTCAATCAAACGATAAGAAAGCGTGAAATTCTTCGTTTCCCAAGTTGAGAATTCTTGATTCGACAAATGCAAGTCCCGACTTTCTAATGGTCTTAACAATTCAAAAGTAAAGTATTCCAGCAATGCACCCTTGGCGATGGCAGAGGCTTCCCTTTCCTTCGTCAAAAAGACTTCCCGATAATAATTCAATAAGGTCTCGAAGTCTGATTCCATTAATATCTTGCGGAATTTTAAATCAGCAAGTTCTCTCTCAGCATCTGAGATCAGGGTCAGTAAGTCCTGATAATTATTTTCCCGGTTTTTGTAATACGAATAACTGTGGCGCTTCTTATTCTCCTCTGTCTGTTTCGGTGAAGTTTCCTCAACAATTTCATCGGATTTTACAGTAGCGGTTTCAACAGGCTCTGTGGACTCTGTCATTTCTTCTGGATCGACCAAGGTATCATAAAGATCGTTGATGCGATTTTTCTTTTCATCAGCCATCTACTTGTCCCCCTTTTTCAAGAAATCTTGAATGAATTGCTTCAGTTGCTTTTCCATCTCAGCCAAACTGCCAAATCGTTTTTTAATGATTCGCAGTTCCTTTAATGCAATCGCCTGTTCCAGCTCAAGACTCTTTTTTTGTCGATCGAGGTTAATCTTTTCAGAGTCGCGAGAAATATCATTTCCTACATATGGCGTCCATTTTTCTCGTTCGGCCTTGAAAGCATTGATTTTCTTGTCTAATTCCTCGATTTCTTCCTCGATTTTCTTACGATTCAACAAGCCTTTGGTTTCCTCTAGCTCTCTCTTCGCGCGGCTTTGTTCTCGAATTTGTTCATCGATTTTTTGAATCTCCGAACGCGCAGCAATTGCCTTTGCATCTAATTCATCTTCTTTCGTCAAGAAAGAAGCGATTTCTTTTTTATAGTCCCCAGCCTCAACCTTTTTCCATTGAGCCAAGATTTCCGGCAAAATAGTAAGTGAAGGCTGCGTGGCATCAATCTGAAGCACCGCTCTGTCTCGATAATAACTGCCTAGCTGGTAATTTAGAAGGATCGGAGATAATTGATCATTTAGGCGCATAAAAGGAAATCGTTTTAATAATTCTCGATCCAATTTGCTGGTCAAATAATTATCGATTTCATGATTTGCATTGCTGGATTGTTGGATCGATGCAGGTAATTCCTTCCAATAAATTTGGTAGACTGCTCCCATATCTTCTTGTTCCATTGCCTGTTCTAATCGTTGAAGCTGAGACATTAAATCTCCTAAAACATTTGAAGCTGATTCTTTGACCGAATCAAAAGACGTTTCTGGTGCCTGTTTTTCTGGAGTCCCCATCTAAGACCCTCCTTCATATTTTCATATTCTAATAGTACCATTTTTTTGAATATAAAAGAAAACATATTCTCGTAAAAGAACAAAAAACGTTGGCCAAATACAGCCAACGTTTTCGCTTAATTTGTCAGGTTAGAAAAGAAATCCTTAATCGATTGCCATAGATTTGCAAAAAATCCCTGGTTTTCTTCTAGCGTTCCCTTCAATCGGTCTCCAAACTGACCCAATTGATCTGAAACCTTGTCTACAGTGTTCTTAAAATCACCGCTGATCTTATCCAATTGCTCGATGGATTCTTTATCTAAGACCCCATCAGTCGTTTGATACTGCTGCGCTAAGCTAACCAGCTTATTGACTTGATCCTCACCAACATAGTTTGATAAATTGTTTTTCTCTAAGGCATCATTGACAATTTTTTCTACCTCTTCTTTGGTTGCCAACTCACCTTGTTTTTCTTTCAGTTCAGCCAATTCTTTTTTGATATCAACCAGCGCTTGATTCAGTTGAGCTTTATACGCTTCATCCGCTTTTTCCTGGTCACTGTTCGAAAGATTTTCATTCGCTGATTCTTGATTGGCATTGCTCACGATATCCTGAGCTACTTCATTTGTCGTATTCAATTCTGTTTGAGCCAATTGTGCCCGTTCAGGATTTACCTGCTCGCCGTTGGACTCAAATGCTTTATAAACCCCAGTCAAAGCACTTTCTCCTGTCACTTTTACGACACTCGCTACTTTAACAGTGGCATCAGAAATTCCTGCTGTGACTAGTGGATTCTTGTACTGATCAGCTGTGATTTGGGTAATATTATTAGGTGTCAGGATATCCACCTCGATGCCTTTGCCAGGATCTTCTCGATTCACCACTACTGAGCTCAGCATCACACTATCATCCCCGCTGCCGTAGCCTAAGTAGTTCACTAGATCAGCTCCAGTTGCTTGTTCCATCTTCACATTGTCTTGATTCACGCCTAAGACCTGCATGGTTTCATTTAGTTGCTGCTGATTTAAACCAGCTCCAGCAACAAATGTGGGTTTTCCCCAACGCTCATTGATGACCGTCTCTGAGTTCGCAGTTGTTGCAAACGCGGGATTGCTTGATACACCAATTCCGACTCCCAAAGATATGAGTAAGCTTGTTAACATAATATATTTATGTGTTTTCATTTACGACTTCCTCCTTGGTTTACCTTTTTTATTTTAGTAGATTTTAGCTCTTTCAGCAAAAAGAATAATACAGCTTAACTAATTATTTATCAATACAACGATAATTTAACAAAAATCTCCGACTAAAGTACGATGAAAACAGAAAATTTTTATGAATATCGTTAAAATTTCGCTGACAACTGATCGCCGGCTTAGAGCTTAGCCATCGTCTTTACAAGGACCAAAGCTAAGTTCGGAGATAAACCAATGATAGAAAATCCTCTTCAGTAATAGTTAGCTTGATCTTTTCGCTCGCACAAAAAAACGTTGGAACTTTTGAAGGTCCAACGTTTATCATTGTTTATCTCTCTTTCGTTGTGAAATGAATCTTTTTTTCTGCATCTCTAGAAAGAATCGTTTGTTCCTTCAAATAATGAAATTTTAATTCTTCTAGATCAGGATTCTCCAGCATGTTTTCATACCCTTCAAAAATAGCTCGGATATAATGCTTATACGCTTGTTTTTTCTTTTGTCTCTTGTTCATGATACACCGTCCTTCTGAGATATCTTACCAATCCTATTGATGAAGAACAAGTCATAGTTAATAGGTTTCATCCAAATAAGTCAGTAGTTCTCTCGACAAATCTGTGGCTGATTGATTATCTTCACGATCTTCGAGAAATTCTAAAACAGAATAACGTTGATTTTGAGCGTCAAAAGCATATAGGAAGCTATTTTGTTTCCCACGTTCATCTTGGTTTTCTTTGATCTCAGCAGTACCGGTCTTCGCTGCTAACGAAATGCCTAATGAAGCAAGACTATTTGCAGTCCCATTTGGATCAGAAACAACTGCCTGCATATCTTGTGTGATCAATGATGCTGTTTGACTTTTGATTACCTCTTTCTTTGTCTTTGTCTCCTCTGCGGCAATCAATTTGGGATAAACCAATGTTCCATTATTTGGAAAAACTGAATAAGAGGCGATCTGCTGAATAGGATTAAGCAGCAACTGTCCTTGGCCGTAGCCGGTATCGGCTAAAAGCACTTCGGAATTAAAGCTGTCTTTATTTGAGATTTGTGCTGGATCCATAGCGATCGGCAAATCAAGCTTTTCACCAAAAATAAATTTGTCTAAACCTGATCTGAAGGTATCTTCTCCCATTCTCAGCGTTTCCTGTGCCATGTAAATGTTATCCGAATACACTAAGGCTGTCTTAAGATCAACTGGACTGACTTCGCTGACTCTGGTCACCTGATAACCGCCCCATGAGCTGTCTTTTTGCCATTTCAACCCATCGATCGTTACTTGTTGATTTGGGTCCAAACTTCCAGAATCCAATCCGATTGCTGCTGTGACTGTTTTGAAAGTCGAACCAGGGGCATAGCCCGTAGCAAACCGACTTAAAAAAGGAAGCTTGGTGTCATTATTATACGTGTCGTATTCTGCTTGACTGATACCGTTGGTCATTTTATTAGGATCAAAACTAGGACTGCTTACTAGCGTCATTAGTTCACCAGTTTTTGGTGCCATCACAACACTGGAGCCTGATTGATCGTCTAGAGAGTCATAGGCGATCTGCTGAGCTTTGCTGTCAATTGTGAGTTTGATCGTCTTCCCATTTTCTTGTTTGACTTCTTGAAGTACATTCTTTTGTTGTCCATTTTTATCTGTGATTGCTAAAACGCCGCCGTCTTTCCCGCGAAGTTCTTTGTCCAATGCACGTTCTAAACCGGTTCTGCCGATCAAACTTTCGCTGGACAACTGCTCATTTTTTTCGATATCTTCTGCAGTCACTTTGCCAACATAACCGATGAGTTGGGCCGCAGCCTCACCTAACGGATAGGTCCTCCCAGTCGCTTGGCGCACCTCCAATCCCTCTGGCGTCCCTTCTGGCTGTTCAGAAACTGTGCCTAACGGAACGAAAAGATCTGGTTGAACCCAAGCCTGATCAAGCATTTTGTTGACCGAGTCCACACTGCTGTCAATAGCCTCAGCGATCGCCGCGATTCTTTTTTCTTTCTCAGCCCCCTCGCCCAACTCTTTTGGGACGACACCTAGCTGATAGACCGTGCCATTTACAGCCAGTCCTTGCTCATTGCGATCTAAAATTTCTCCACGCTCAGCTGGATTTGGTTGATAACTGACTTTGTCATTGTCAGCCATTTCTGGGAAGATCAAATCAGGCTTCCAATTGATTTTTTGGTTATCTTCGGAAAAACTTCCCTGGTAGGTTTGATCTTTTAAGGAACCCAACCCAGTATTCATTGAAAGAGCATAGCGAAACTGATCACCATTGATCTCAACATTTTTTACCTTTATATTAGAAGCGCTGATACCAGAAAAAATCGACTGATATTTTTCCTGAACCGCTTTTTCAGTATAGCCACTCTCCTTGATCGAATCAGTTTCAAGGTATTGAGTCAGCTGTGGGTATTCGCCATCCGATAAAGCTTTAGTGAATCCTTGGATCGTTTTTTCTCCCCGGGCCTTCATTTGCTGTGCTTGATAAAATCTGTACCCGACAAAAGCAGATATGACCAGCAACACAAGTACCACTGCTGTGACCCATGTTTTTTTGCTGCTTGATTTACGTTTAGTTGATCTTTCCATAGCATATGACCTTCCTTCTATCTTCCTTCACTGGTCTCAATGATTCTATTTAGAGTAATCCTTTGTTTTGGAAAAAGCATTATCTAATTTTCTTTTTTAACAAAAATTAAATAGGAAAAATGACCTGTGATTTTCATCAGAGTTGCTGTTTTTCTGGCTGAAAAGCCTTCTTTTCATTATACTAATAAAAAAGAGGTGATTCCTTTGAATTATTGTTACTTATTTATCGGCCCTAGTGGTTCCGGCAAAACTAGTTTAGCCGAAAACTGTTTTTCACCGGATCAAAAAATCGTTTCCTACACCACTCGACCTGCTCGTTTGGGTGAAAAAAACGGTCAGGATTATCATTTTATTTCCAAAGACACATTCCAACAAATGATTCAGCGGCAGGAATTTGCCGAGTACGATCACTACGATGGACAGTACTATGGCATCTCCAATGAAAGTATCGAATCGGGATTAAGAAATGGGGACTGTTATGATCCGATTACTGCATCAGGTTTTTGGAACCTGCGCCGTCGCTTTGGTGATGCCGTTGTTCCTGTTTGGATCACTATTTCCAAAGAAACACTTATGGATCGGCTGAAAAACCGTCAAACGGATTCGAAAGAGATTGACAGAAGGCTGGCTCTTTTTGATGAAGATCAGGCAAATTTGACGAAATTGGAAGCATTACCTGATCTGATTATCATCGACGGGGAACGTTCTTTAGAAGCAATGAGTCAACAGCTTCGAGAATCATTGAAGTAGCTGAAAGGCTTTTCTCTCTCCATCCTGAATAGGAAAATGAACCATTCCCCGATAACTGAAGCCTAGCTTATCGATCACCCGCAACATCGGGTAATTCTTTGGATAAGTATCGATCCGGATGTCTTGATAACCGATTTTTCGTGCCTGCTTGACAGCGTGCTGCACCAACCTGATTCCCAGCCCTTTGCTTCGCTGCTTTTGGTTGATTGCCACACGATGGATGGAGACGTATCTTGATTCTCCCTCCCAGCTTCCATCGATCGCTTCGTAAACAGGATCAATCCCCTCGATCAATGCAAAGCTGCCAAGAATAGTCTCATTTTCTACTAAAACATAACTAGCTTCTTTCTGAATATCTTTTAAGATAACTTCTTCTGTCGGTCCTTGCCCATTTTGCCATTGTGGTGAGCCTTGTTCCTTTAAGTAGGTTTTAGCCTCGTCAAAGATTTGCATCAATTCCGGAATATCTGCTTTGACCGCTTTTCGTAAAAGACCTTGATTTGCCAGAAGCTCCGAATTTTTCTGCTCCTCGCCAAAGGAAAGAATTTCCTCTGCGTCCTTTTTGCCTAACATGCCTCCTAAGACTTCTCCAGTTTGTTTTGCCATGCGAATGATATAATCTTGATCTTCATATCCCATGCTTTCCCATTCCTCTCCTCCAATGATCGCCCCACTCGAGATAGCTGCCAATCAATTCTAAATGATGGGCCAGCGACCATTTTTTTATCGTTCCTAAACCAGGAAATTTGTTTTGATGTGCGTAGTTCATGAGTTCCTCCAGCCCAAGGGTACTCAGCAGCTGATCTTGATTTCTGTGATACCAGCTGACCAGCTTTTCCAATGCTTCGATAAATTTTAACCCTTGATCTTTAGCAGAATCATTAGAGTCAGAAACAAAATGCTTCACTCGCAGATTCAAGTAAGCATCGAAATAAGTAATATGGATCGCTATTGCCCGGCTTGGGCCACCCTTATCAAAATAGCGGCGCCCATCGATCGTAAAATCACTAAATCCAGTTAGACCATCTTCTAAATAGTATAAGTGATCGTCTGTAAAAAAGTCATCTTCTTTTGTTCCATAATCAGCAACATGACGCTTTGTTTGAAACGATTCTTTCAAAATAATTTTTTCTTTTGCTGGTAAAATGCGGAAGCGTCCCTGATCTGGAATAACCAACATCGTTTTTTTATTGACCAGAGGCAGCAATCCTTGAGGGTTTCTTGGTGAACGTTCATTGAAAAGCAATAAATCTGCCGCTGCGCACGTTGTATCCTCAACGATCTTGGCTTTTTTTACAGAAGAGTTTTCTGACAGCTGCCAGGAATGCTTCTTTTCATCAAATAATTTATAAGTTCCTACTTGCGGATTGTCGATCAAATACAGCGGGAACTGGTGCTGATCGAACAATTCGACTGTTTTCTTAAGAGTAGCCGAATCACGAACTGGTTCGACGATCGGCTGAATTTTTTTCGACCAGCGCTGATTTTGAATCAAGACATTCAGTGCAAGCAAATCAAATTGTTTTCCTCGTAAATAAGGGTAGTACATCTTCTCACTCCAATGGTTCGGTTGGTCTTCTTATTTGGCGCTGACGTTTTAAAAAGGCATAATCTTGTTTTAATGCCTCCAACTCCTCCTCCAATCCAGCCAAACGGTCGGATTGTAGATCTTCGATGAAGCGATGGTAATAGTTGTCTTCTGCCAAAACATCCTTATTCAAGCTTCGTTTCCGTAATTCTTTGTATAATTGTTCAGTGGAAAAAAAGGAAGTGCCGTAGTCCATTCGCTTCGCTTTAGCGACTTCTCGAAACATTGATGACATAAATCGCTGGATCAAAGCGGTCTCTGGAACGAATAAATCCTGGCGAACGGGCTTTTTAGCAATAGTAAATGTTCCGTTGGCTCTCATGTCTTCGTCCATAAAATCATATGGACGGTAAACCAGTACGCCGATTTTACTAGGTATGTCTTTTTTTACCTGCTGAAAAAGCGATTCAGGAAGGACAAAATAATTGTAATGACCGATAAATGACAATTTAGCTTTTGATCGAAAATCTGCTTTGGAAACTTTTAACTCATAGCAGCGCCACTCAAAATGTTCTTCTTTAAAAAAACAAGCCAACGTATCAACGATACCCTGCTCGTCTGGCATAGAAACTTCTTCTACAACTAGAGCTCCTAAATCAATACAATAATAATATAAGGCCTTTTCAATTTCCTGTGTCAATTCTGTTTTCATTTCATCACCATGGGAACGTATTTTCGTATACCTTAGCATAACGGCACCAAAAAAAACAGAGGAAATCCTCTGTTTTAAATAAAATATTCTAAATCGCTTGCTGGTGTTGGATACGCGAAAATATAATCCGATAATTCTTGATGACTGACTTTCTTTTCAAACACAAAATAAAAGTAATTGATCAGTTCATCCGCAAGACTGCTCAAACAAGATAGTGCTACGATCGTGTCTGCTTCATCATAAACGATTTTTATTTTTGCCTCTTGCTCATTGATCCGCATGAACGTAAACCAGCTGGAAAGATCGGTTGTCTCACTGTGGTATTTTTCAGGATGCTCAGCCAATTCTTTTTCACTCATGCCGATTCGTGCCAATTTCAAATCTCCAAAGACAATAGTGGGAATCAACGGATATTCGATGGCTTCTTTTATACCGACCATGGCTTGAACTGCATAATTTGCCTCAAAGCCCGAAACAGGCGTTAATTTCGGTTGAGTTTTATCAAGTACATCCCCGCATGCAAAAATATGTGCTTGGTTAGTACGTAAATGATCATCCACAACGATTCCGCGTTTCGTGTATTCTACTCCTGCATTTTCAAGCTTTAAGGATTCAATGTTCGGAGTACGTCCAGTTGCTCCGAGGACCATATCCGTTTCTAACTCAAAGCCATCAGCGGACAAACGATAGCCGGGATCGAGGGCCTCTAACGTTTTGACGCCCACGTTAAAGTGGAACACAATACCTTGTTCTTCTAAATGTTTGACCAACTCCAACGCAAGTTCTTCATCAAAGCCTTTCAAAGGCTGTGAATTATGATGAATGATGTGTGTTTCTGCACCGGCTGCATTGGCGATCGCGGCTAATTCAAAAGAGATATATCCAGCACCTAAAAACGCGATCCGCTTTGGAAGATGCGCCAAATCAAGAAAATCGGTACTACTTTGCAGGTACTCTTGACCATCAATCGGCAATACAGACGGCCGCTGTCCAGTAGCAATCAAAAACTGTTTTGCTTTTAATTCTTCATCTGAAACCTTGATTGTATGAGAATCAGCAAATTCAGCTTGGCCTTCGAACGTATCGATCTCTGTATCAATCAGCCCCTTCTTCGTTCCTTCAGGCACTGTGTCTGTATAAGAATGCTTGAAGGCCATTAATTCTTCCCAATGAATGGTTGGATCTGATTCAAGCCCTTTGCCATTGAGTTTTTTTACTTTTGATTTTGCTTCTACAGCACTCATCAAGATCTTTTTTGGATCACAGCCACGGTTGGGGCAAGTACCGCCCCACAAGTCTGACTCGATGATCGCAACTGCTTTTCCTTGTTCTTTTAATCCATATGCGGCGGCTGTTCCAGCAGGACCACCGCCGATTACGATCGCATCATAATTTTTCATGAACATTCACTCCTAACTTAAAAATCGGAAAATGTTTGCACGAGTTATCTCGCCGACGATCTTCCTTTCCTGGTCTTCTACATAAAATTTCTCATGATCTGCGAGTATTTCGAAAGCACGTGTCAAAGTAGCTGACAGAGGTAAAATCGGTACTGTCGGATCGCTCATTTTTACTGATTGATAATAATCGGTGTTAAAGACATTTTGCAACGTTTGTTCATGGAATTCATCATTGGCTTCGTCAAAAAAGTCCCTGACAAAATCGCTTTTAGGCTGACTTTGGATTTTTTCCGGCGTATCACACTGAATTAGTTTCCCTTCATTCATTACTGCGATGCGGTCTCCTAGTTTCAACGCTTCCTTCATGTTATGCGTCACGAAAACGATCGTGTTGCCAAGTTTATCGTGTAGTTCCAACACTAGGTCCTGTAAGCTGGATCGAGAGATCGGATCCAAAGCACTGAAAGGTTCATCCATTAAAATGATATCCGGCTCAGCCGCCAGTGCTCTAAGAATACCGATTCGTTGACTTTGACCACCAGATAATTCACCTGGCATCCGCTGCAAAAAGGTCTTGGGATCTAAGTCTACCTCTTTTAACAGCTCATCGGCTCGCTGGTTTCTGCGTTTTTTGTCCCATCCTAGCATTTCGGGGATAACATCAATATTTTCTTTGACTGTCATCGTAGGAAAAAGCGCGATCTGCTGCAATACATAACCGATTTTCCAACGCAGCTTTTGAAGTTCATAATCCTTGATTCGTTTTTGCTTGAAAAAAACGTCTCCTTCAGAGGGTTCAACTAAGCCATTGATCATTTTCAGAGATGTCGTTTTACCACTTCCGGAGGGACCAACTAAGACAAAGATTTCCCCCTTTTTTACTTCCAAATTCAAATCTTTTAAAACGACCTGACCCTCGAATTCTTTGGCAACATTTTTAAATTCAATAATTGGTTCCATCTAATTTCCCTCCTCAATGATCTTTTCCTTGACCAAAAAGTCACGGGCAACTTGAGCAGGCTGCTTTCCTTCAACGTTGACTTCATAATTCATTTCGATCATTTGGTCCTCAGTGATTTTACCAGCTAAGCGGTTTAATGCGTTAACCACATTTGGATGGTCATTCGCAAACTCGCCTCGCATGATGGCCGCTCCTTGGTAAGGCGGGAACAAACGCATATCGTCTTCTAACGTTACCAGATCATATTGCTTGATTTCACTATCTGTTGAATAACCATCGATCACATCAACATCTTGATTTTGGATCGCTTGATAACGCAAAGCAGGCTCCATACTTTGGACCGAACCAAAGTTCAATCCATATTTTTCCTGAATCCCACGATAGCCATCTTCCCGATCAATAAATTCTAAAGTAAAGCCAGCTCGCAATTCGCCTTCATGTGCAACTAAATCTGAGATTTTCGAGATTCCCATACTTTCAGCCTGTTCACGACGCATGGCTAAAGCATACGTATTCTCATATTCCATTGGCTCCAATAACTGCATGTCAAATTGGTCTTTTAAGAGTTTATTGGCTTCCTCATATGTTTTATCAGGAGAACCGTCTGTTTCAGTCCCTTCAGGAACCTCAACCAAACTTTCTAAAACAGTGCCTGTGAATTCTGGGTAAATATCGATTTGATTGTTTTGTAGAGCACTGAATAGAAAACTTGTTTTCCCGAAATTCGGTTTCAATTCAACATTGACGGAAGAATCTTCATCCTCGATCACATCTTTGTACATGTTGATCAAAATATCCGGCTCTGCTCCCAATTTACCAGCAATCGTCACTGTCTCTCCAGCAATCGGATTATGCTGGGCAAAGAAAATACCACCGATCCCTAAGAAAATTACTGCTAAAGCAATTAAAGTCGCCTTCATGCTTCGATGTTGTAAGAAACGAATCAATCCGCTAAATAAAATCGCCAGCAGTGCTGAACTGACAGCACCAATCAACGTCAGGCTTGGATCATTTCGATCGATTCCCAACAAAATGAATGTTCCTAGTCCGCCGGCTCCGATCAGAGCTGCTAATGTAGCCGTACCAATGATCAGTACCAAGGCAGTACGAACTCCGGAAACTATGACTGGCATCGCCATTGGAAGTTCGACTTTAAAAAGCTTCCTTGTCCGAGACATGCCAAATGCGTCTGCAGCCTCCTCGATCGAAGGATCAATCTCTGAAAGTCCAATATACGTGTTTTGAAATATCGGCAACAGCGCATAAACAACTAACGCAATCAGCGCAGGTACGGTCCCAATACCGACAAATGGAATTAATAATCCAAGCAAAGCCAATGACGGTATGGTTTGTAAAATACTTGTGATCTGCAAAACAACTTCTGCCATTTTTTTATTTTGACTCAACAAGATAGCAAGTGGAATGGCGATCACAATTGCAATCAATAAGGCGCTCAAAGAAATGGCTAAATGCTCAAAAATGGCATCAAACAATTCACTTCTCCGTTCGCTGAATGTTTGGATAATTTCACTCATAATGGTTCCCTTTCTAGTATGACTTACCCTCAGTATAACGGAACGTCAGGACAGGACAAAAAGATTCGCTCACAAGCAACTGCTTAAAATCGTTGTCGTTTTTCTTGATTGTTTCACAAGGATCGCTCAGCAATCCATACGCCGAGCAAAGAAATGGCATCCTGATTTTCAACTAGTTGACTAACATATGTCCATTTAAAAAATGTTTCTTTAATACAATATAGAACGTACGTTCTTTTTGGACAAGAGAACACTTCATTAAAAATAAATTAAGGGAAAGGGCTTTCTCTTACACAATGCTAAATCATTCTCTCAATTACCTCTAAAACTTTTCCAACAAAAAAAGCCCTCCCTTTATTAAAAAGAGAAGACTTTTCATCTATCCAATTACTCATTTTAATGATTGTCCAGTTTTTTCCTGAAAATGGTTGGACTACCGAGTAATTGAGTCAAAAACGTTGTTGAATCAAGGTAAATCCCTAGCGAATCCCTAAAGCAATCCGTGCATAACGGCTCATCTTGTCAGTGGTCCAGGCTGGATACCATACCAATTTGACCTCAACATTTTTTACCTCTGGGATCTCATGCAGCGCCGATTGAATTTGGTCCGTTAATACATCTGCCAACGGGCATCCCATGGTTGTGAGCGTCATCTTGATTTCCGCATTCCCTTCGTGGTCAAAATCGACCTCGTAGATCAATCCAAGATTAACGATATCTATACCTAACTCCGGATCGATAACTGTTTCGAGAGCTGTCAGCATCCGTTCTTTGATTTCTTCGATTTCTTGCTCTGTCCAACCTTGTTTGTTTTCTTCCATTCTGTTCACTCCTTTTTCGAAGTTCTAGCTTATTTTACTCTATCCCTTACTTTTTGTAAACGGCAACTGAACGGATATCCATCAAGTTACGTTTTTGTTGAATCTTTTTTAACCTTTTTTTGTTCATCCTCACTTAAAAAGCGACCAATGACACTATCTGTGGCTACGATGTTGGTGAAGGCCATTGGATCAACTTCACGGACAATTTGTTTCAAAGCATACAATTCATAACGCGTCAGCACCACCATTAGAACATCCCGCTCTTTCGAACTAAATCCACCACGTGCTGGAATGATCGTCATACCTCGAACCAAGGATTGATAAAGGGCATCTCTCAATTCTTTGCTTTTCTGAGTGGTAATAAATGCGGTCATTTTCTGATGACTCGTGTGAATCATATCCACCACCGTTCCCATCGTAAAAATAGTAATGATCGTATACAAGGCGCTCTCCCAATCAAAGAAAAAACCAGCCACGACCACGATGATCCCATTCATCAGCATAATGTAATTACCAACTGTTCGGCCAGTGGTTCGCGATAAAAGCAAAGATAAAATATCTAGTCCACCAGTCGTAAAGCCGTATTTTAATGAAAATCCGCCTCCTAAACCTAA
The DNA here is from genome assembly GCF_004309355.1 of Enterococcus florum. Lineage (GTDB taxonomy): Bacteria > Bacillota > Bacilli > Lactobacillales > Enterococcaceae > Enterococcus_A > Enterococcus_A florum. Next base: position 16,096 of record NZ_BJCC01000043.1, read on the forward strand.
TAGGACTCCGCCCGTGATGGCATTCATCAATACGTTGTCCGTAATTTCCCCGACTGGGACAATCGTAGTGAATAAAGACAACGCAATGACATTGGCGAAACTCAGGATCATCGCCGATTTTCCTAATTTAATAAATCCCAAAACGAACACAGGAACATTCAGCAGGAAGATCAATATGCCTGTATCGATCGAAATACCCACTAATTGCTGAAAAAAGGCACCAATGATCTGGGCGATACCAGTCATCCCAGCAGAAAAAACATTTGCTGGAATCAGAAAAAAATTCAGACCTACCGCACCTGTCATGCCGGTCAAAATGATAACGGCGATTTTAATAAAAAGATCCTTTTTGATATAATCCATTTTTTTATACACCTTTGACTCCTCCAAGTTTAACATTCAAGTACAGAATAACAGGTGAAATTTAAAAGTAGCAATAGTTCTTACGCATTATAAGAGAATAATCATAGCATTCTTACTATTTTTTGATAAACTGTTAGTAGGAAAAAAACCTAAGCAGCTTTCACTAGCTTCTAAACTATAAGGAGGACAACTATGGCAAAAGATGCAAGTTTTGACATCGTTTCAGAAATGAACAATGAAGAAGTAAAGAACGGGATCCAGATCGCTCTCAAAGAACTGAAGAATCGTTTCGATTTCAAGGGCAGCACATTCGATATTGCTTTAGAGGGCAATCAATTGATAGTCTCGGCTGAGGATGACTACAAGGTAGAGCAAGTGAAAGACGTCCTATTTAGTAAACTGATCAAACGTGGGGTTCCCTTAAAAAATATCCATTTTTCAGCTTCTGAGCACGCACTTGGGGGGACGGCACGACAAAAAGCTGATCTAGTCAGCGGAATCGACAAGGAAAACGCCAAAAAGATTACGACAGCTATCAAAAACAGTAAAGTGAAAGTAAAAGCACAGATCCAAGAGGACCAGTTGCGTGTGACTGGTAAAAATCGTGATGACCTACAAAAAATCATCGCTTTAGTGAAAGAATTGGATTTACCGATCGATGTTCAATTTACAAATTACCGCTAAAAAATGCAGCCGTCACGGCTGCATTTTATGTTGCCAAAAGGCTGTTGCACACTCTTTTATCGCTTCAGCAGAATAGACGATTTTTCTATCCGACCAATTTGGAGGAAGCAGCGTGGCATAATGTGGATGAGTAAAACGCTGATCTAACAGCAAAATGATCCCTTGATCATCCATCGTCCGAATCACTCGACCCGCGGCTTGAATCACTTTATTCATGCCAGGCAATTGATACGCATAACTAAATCCTTGGTGGTTTTTCTCGTCATAATACGCCTTAATTAGTTCTTGCTCGTGATTTATCTGGGGCAGTCCTACTCCAACTACCACGGCTCCGCTGAGTCGCTCTCCAGTCAAATCGATCCCCTCAGAAAAAATTCCGCCTAACACGCAAAAGGCGACCAAGGTTTCTGTCGGTTTTTCTTTAAATTGAGCCAGAAAATTCTCGCGCTCCTGCTCATCCAACTTTGAACCTTGTATCATCAACGTTATTTCTGGATAGGTTTCATTAAAAGCTTCCGCTACTTGATCCAAAAACTTAAAGGATGGAAAAAAAACCATATAATTTCCTTGTTTCTGAGTAATCAAAGCAAATATGGCAGCCACAATCTTGGGAATATTTTGTTCACGGTTTTTGTACGTGGTTTGAATACCTGCATCCACGATCACCAGCTGATTTTTTTTAGGAAACGGGCTGGGCAGACGATAAGTCAAGTTATCCTCCTCTCCACCTAAAAGATCACGGTAGAAATCCAACGGAGAAAAACTAGCAGAAAACATAACCGTGCTTCCGACCTTCTCCATCGTCTGTTTTAACAAATAAGAAGGATCGATACAATACTCCTTAACGATCAAGTCATAAGAAGTGTTCTCAACAGTCGTTTCATAATGGTCATCATAAAATTCGGACATCTTCGTATAGCGATTGATATCAAAATAGATGGTCAGCATTTTTTCTTGGATCAGATGCTCTGGGTTCTCTGCCAGCCATTCTTTGATCAGCTCTTGAAGATGAAAAAGCTGATTCAATAGACTTTCAGGAGCTGCTTTTTGATGATGATATTTCGTTTTCTTTTCTTCCAATACTTGAGCGATCAGTTCAAATTCGTTGTCGACACGGTTAAACGCTTTTACCAGCCGTTTGAACTTCTTTTCTAATCCTTGTGAAACTTCAAAAATGCGTTGGCGAGAAAGCTGAGCAGAGTACATTTCTTTAGAGCGATTAACAAGATTGTGTGCTTCATCGACTAAAACTAAATTCCCCTTATTCTCCTCTTCAAAAAATCGACGTAAGTAGACAGTAGGATCAAATAAATAATTATAATCTCCAATCACCAGATCACAAAAACGACTGACATCTAAGGACAATTCAAATGGACAAAGCTCGTGTTTTCGGGCGTAATGTTCTACGACTGGACGAGTGTATTGATTCTCGGTCTGCAGCATATCCCACAATCCATCATTTACTCGATCATAATAGCCTTTGGCAAAGGGACAATGTTCTGGTGTACAGTTCCGTTCTGTCAAAAAGCAGATTTTATCCTTTGCAGTGAGAGTCACACTTTTGATTTCGGCTTTTTCTTTGGCTAATCGATCAGTCGTCTCCTCGGCAACCTGCCGTGTAATGGTTTTAGCAGTAAGATAAAAAATACGCTCCCCTAATTCTTCTCCCATTGCCTTGAATGCAGGAAATAAGCTGGACATTGTTTTGCCAATTCCTGTCGGCGCCTCAACATAAAGCTTTTGCTGAGCAGCAATCGTTTTATACACTGCAGAGGCTAATTCACGCTGTCCCGCCCGGTAAACAGGGAAAGGAAATTGCAGCTGCTGCAAGGACTGGTTTCTTTGATTGCGCCAATTCGTCTGGTAAACGAACCAAGCTTCGTAACGTGTCATCAAGTCTTGAAAAAAATCATTCAATTCTTCTATTGAAAAACGACGAAATCGGTAAGTGGTCTCCTCTGTCACCGTTTGATAATAGGTTAAGCGTGTTTGAACTTCTTTAAGCTCCTCTTGTTCTGCAAAAATATAGGCATATACCATTGCTTGATAAAAATAGAGATTTATTATTCCTTGCTCAACTTCTTCAAAGGGGATCTCTGAGGTTTTAATCTCATCAATAGTGACCAGGCCGTCCTCTTCATAAATCCCATCGGCCCGACCCTCTACTTGGATCTCAGTATCAGCCATGGTTACCTTCTTTTTTAACCAAACTTCCTTTTGATAATCTGCACCAGCAGCTTTTTGCAATTTGCGATGGATTCTAGCTCCTTCCAACGCGGTGTGATTGCTGCTTTTTCCTTCATCGATACTACCGCTGCGCAAAATAAATTCGACCAAGTTGCGAACAGATATTTTTTGAATGGACACTTTGTCACCTCATTTCGTGCCCTACCACCATAGAAGATTTTTCTGATCTCGTCAAGTCTATTTGTCGTTAAAATGATCTAAAAAAGACTTGAAAAGATCGGTCTTGATCCCCATTTTCTCGCAGTTTTCTAAAATTGAATGAATTTCCATCACTAAGAAACAGAGATAGAATGCATATAACAGAGCTTCTCCTGCATTCATGGGTATCAACCTGGCGACCGGTACGAAGAACAACAGCAAGATCAAACTGACTATCTTCCTTAAAATGCCGTTGATCCCTTTCTTAGAAGAAATTGAGCGCGTGAGTTTAGCAGCAATCAATCCCGTTGACAGATCAAGCAGCATTGCCAGTGAAATCAACGATAAAATATTCAGAAAACGGCCTTCTAACCCAATGACACTTCCCATATGATCCATTCCCTTCACCTCCTTTGACTATCAACGAATAAGAAAACGTTTTTTCAATAAGATCGTCAATGAAAAAGTGGTCACTCTCCCACTTTTCCCGTATTTTCATGTATAATAAACAAAGAATCGTAAGGAGGGAAAACATGATCCATATCGAAAGATTGGTTACAGGTCCAGTTCAGGAAAACTGTTATCTGGTATATAACGAGCATTCATTGCTAGTGATCGATCCCGGCGCTGAGGGGGATCGAATCATTCAAGAAATCTCACGAATTGGCAGAAAACCAATTGCGGTTTTACTGACACACACACATTACGATCATATTGGTGCAGTTGAGCAAATTCGAAACCACTATAAGGTTCCACTTTATGTAAGTCCTTTAGAGCAGGAGTGGTTAGGCGATCCCATTTTAAATCTTTCTGGTTTGGGAAGTCACAACGATATTCCCGACATCATTCTTCAGCCTGCTGAATATGAATTCGAATTGAAGGACTATGATTTTGACGGCATGCGCTTTACTGTCATACCGACCCCGGGACATTCAATTGGCAGTGTAAGTTTCTTGTTTGACGATTTTGTGATCGTCGGAGATGCTTTGTTCAGAGGGAGTATCGGCAGAACGGATTTGCATACTGGAGATCTGCAGCAGTTGTTGTACAGTATCAAAGCCTATCTTTTCACCTTGCCGAGAGAATTACCTGCGTATCCGGGCCATGGAGATGCAACCACCATTGGCCGTGAAATAGATACAAATCCTTTCTTTAATTGAGCCAATTTCATAATTCGCTTTTATAGAAAAGCCGACACTCATCCAATTTC
>NZ_BJCC01000044.1 GCF_004309355.1 Enterococcus florum
TGTAGTGACCCCAAAAAGTTAGACTTTTTTTGGAGTGGAGAAATCCACTCCTCTTTTCTTTGTTTATTCATTAGATTTAAGCCGCTCTTAACGCCGCTTTTCTAAATTGTACTGGGCTTTGCCAATCTAATTTCCTCTTCATCCGCTCATGATTATAGTAATGAATATAGTCATCAATGGCTTGTTTCAATTCCTCAAAGCTATGATAGTTTCTCCCGTGATAGATTTCCTGCTTCAATAGACTAAAGAAATTTTCCATGATCGAATTATCTAAGCAGGTTCCTTTACGAGACATACTTTGGAAGATCTTATGTTCTTTTAGCTTATGGGTATAGGCCCTCATTTGATAGGCCCATCCTTGATCGGAGTGAAAGGTTCGGCGATAGATACAGTTTTCCGTTACTTGGATTGCCTCCTCTAAAGCCTCCATGACTGCCAACGCATTCGGCTTCTCAGAAATACGATAAGAGATAATCTCGCTGTTATACATATCTAAAAATGGATCAAGATACAGTTTCTTTTCGCGAATGACACCAGAACTGTCGGGTTCAAAATATTTTAGCTCTGTTGTATCTGTCGTGATCTTTTGATGGCACACGCTTGTGTAAAAGCGTCGATGAATTCGATTTTTCGCAATCCTACCGATCTTTCCGCGATAGGAATGATAACGGCGAGATTTCCTCGTAAATGAGCTGACTTCAATCCCCAGCTTTCGAATCAAACGTTGCACCTTCTTCTTGTTCACATGAAACCCACGATTTCCCAACTCCTTTGTCATACGTAAGCAACCGTAATCTTTGTGTGTTTCTCTTACCTTAAGCATTTCCTCTTCGATTTCCTGATCTGGATTTTCTCGATCAAAGCGCTTTTGCCAATACATAAAGGTTGATTTAGGAAATTTCAAGGTTTCAAGAAGCTCAACTAATTTGAAGGATCCTCGGAGGCTGTCGATGATTCGTGCGATTGATTCGTTCGTCTTTGTTGGGCTTCCTGTTTTCGCAGCTTCCTCAATTCTTTTAAAAAGGCATTTTCAATCTGAAGAGAACGGACTTGTTTTTCCAATTCCTTGATGCGATCGCGTTCTTCAAGTGTCTCTTTCTTTGTTTTCTTCTCCTCTTTTTTCTTAGACAAAATAGATGGACGTCCTTTCTTTTTTGAGAGTCCATCTACTCCTTCTGCACGAAAAGTTCTCATCCAATTGGCGACTAACGCAGGATTGTTTATCTCCAAATGATTCGCCACTTCACGATAGGACAGCTCAGTTGTTTGATATAACTCTATCGCATCCATCTTGAATTGAAAAGAATAACTTTGATTTTGTCGTTTACGAAGAAGACCTTCTTCACCAAATTCTTTATAGATCTTAATCCAATCTCTTACTTGTCCCATACTCTTAATTGAGTATTTCTTTGCCAGATGCGAATACCCTCCCTTACCATCTAAATATTCATGAATAATTTTCAATTTCAGTTCAATACTGTATTTAGCCATAAAAAATCGACCCCCAAAATATTAGATTTTTGGTCTAACTTTTGGGGGTCGGTACA
>NZ_BJCC01000045.1 GCF_004309355.1 Enterococcus florum
TAACTAAAACTTGAAACATGATATATCGCCCGAATCCCTTATAGCTCTAGGCACTTTCTCCTGAAAATTAACTCATGCAAAACAAATCAGCTGTTTTTGAAGACTCTTCGGTAATTGTGCGATAAATTTGCAGAGGATGTTATCCAAAATTAGTTCATCCAGAACATATTCATCGGTCAGAACTTCTTTAAAAAGATCTACTAATTGGCGAATCGCTTCTGCTACTGGGATTTCTGATAGCTCATCGATCAGTAAGTAAAATAACTCGCCGATCGTTCGGTCATCACTTGCCTCTCGTTCTTGAACAGCCAAGATCATGTAGGCAATCGCAACCGCTGTTGTGTACGCAAAAATCCCGTCATAAGACAATCCTTGGTATTTGGTCAATTTTAAATAGTGCTTGCACATTTTGAAATAGACCTCGATCGCCCAGCGTCGGCCATAAAGTTGAATGATTTCGTCTTCTGTCAAAGAAGTATCCGTTGAAGCCAACACCAAATACTCGTTTCGTTTGTTTCGATTGCGCACAAATACCAGTTTCAGTGGCACACTGTTTTCGCCAACAACGGCTTCTACAGACACGCTTAAAAGATAGCGCGACCGACCACGTCGTTTCTTGTTCAATTGAAAAATTTCTTTTGCGTCCATTGATTGTCCATCGAAACGATAATGCACTTTCTTGGTACGCTTGACCATTGCCACACAATAACAGCCTAACTCTTTCAATTGATGAAACATTTTCGGACTAGAAAACCACGTATCAAATAAAACATAGTCGGCTTGAATGCCTTGTTTCAAGGCGTTTATAACCAATTCAACAGCGACATCGGTTCCTTTACGATGGGCTTGCGCTTGGCGTTTTCCAGAATTGGTTCGTTGGTCAGTAGAAGGTGTTTCGCAAATTTGATTCTTGCCGGAAAGTAAGGAAAAAGCCACCGGAAGAAAACTGTTGCCATCGGACCAACCGAGTTGTAGAAAACGAAAGCCTTTGACATATTTTTTCTTGGCATGATCGTATTGTAAAGTGGCACCTTCTACTTTCTTCGCATTCGTTCGAGCGTACATGGAGTCGTCGATAATGAACACGTTTCTCCGAGAGTCAGCGGTCAACGTTGCGAAATAGACACTGACCGCTTTGGCCAAAAGCAGAAGCAGTTTTTGCCAATTGATCCGAGAATCATTCAACAGATTGCGGAACGTTTTATCTGAAAAAGGCAGGTGACTTGTTTGCTTCTGATAAAACCGATACGTCGAGCCATTCGAAAAAATCGATTGGACAATAAAGGAAAAAACAACAGAAAACGAGAATCCTTTTGTGCGTGCTGCGTTCGCTTGTCTTGAAACTGTTGTCAGATCAAAACGATCGAAAAAAGTTTTTACTGGATTCGAATAGTGGTCCTTCGTCTGAGTAGTTTGTGTTATAATTTTCATGGCATGAACACTCCTTGGATGATGGTTTTGGACGACTTAATTATACCAAGTGCTTAGTTGTTCATGCTATTTTTGTGTCAAAAAATCCTTTTATGGTAAGGATTAGCGTATATTTTTATGTTTCAAGTTTTAG
>NZ_BJCC01000046.1 GCF_004309355.1 Enterococcus florum
TGAGCTAATTTCATAATTATCAGCCCTTGTTATATCAATGTTTTCAAAGCACACAAAAAAGGAACCTCCCCATCAGGTACAATTAAGTTGTCCTAGCCGACACGTACTCAAAAAGGAGGGATTCCTTATGGCTATTATACAACAACCCACTTTATTTGATCTAGAAATTTTGGAACAACTGGATATCGAAGAGAAATATGTCGAGATTTTCTCCCCAGTGGATGTGTCACCTCTTGTTGAACTCTTTCAAAAAGAAAAATCGGTCGGTGCACCTCTCTCAGTGAATTATGAAGCCGCCATTCGTGCACTGATTGTCTCATTTCTGGAGGCTATTCCAGATGTAAAAACATTGGTCAATCGAATCAAGTCTGATCTGCGCTTTAAATTAAGTCTGGGATTTTTATACTCAGACCGAGCACCATCAGAAGCGACCTTCTCTCGCATCCTTCATGCGTTGAGTGAACATCGTTCCTCATTGATTGAGGTGAATGAGCGTCTACTTAGACAAATCGATAATGCGTTTAGTGTTTTTTGTGAAGATGTCGCCATTGACGCTACCGCTGTTGAATCACATTCGAAACCTCAAAAAATTGAGAAACCAGCCGTTTCAAGTGTTGAAAAACAGCGCACTATGGCGACCCATGACATCAAACAAGAATTGCCGGTCGCTCCACAATGGGGCATCAAAGTGAACAGTAAAGGAAAAAACGTTTTTTGGCATGGATACAAGGCTCATTTAGCAGTTACAACGAAAAGTCAGTATATTCTATCGAGCATTCTGACTTCTGCTCATATTGCAGATATGAGTACAGCTATTCCGTTAATCCGAGACGTCAAGCGGCTTGGTTTAGCGAACGTTCATATGATCTTTGACAAAGGTTATGATGTGAAAGCCCTCTACGAAGAGGCTCATGAGCTTGGTTTTGAGCCGATCATCCCACTGAAACGAGTGGCTAAAAATGATGGCGAATGGACAAGTGATTATGCCCCGACCTGCCTGATTGAAAAAGGTTACATCTACGATAGTTTCGACAAACGTTACGGGGCTCTAAAATATAAGTTGCCAGAAAAGCGCTGTCGCTCTTGTCCGCTCCAACACGAAGGACTGTGCCAAAAAGTGATCAAGATTAAGCAACAGACAGATCCACGTAAATTTAATCATCCTGCTCGCGGAACGAACGGATGGAAAAAACTATACGCCAAACGCAGTGCCGTTGAACGAGTAAACGGAGACCTGAAAGAAAACATGAAATTAAATCGTACCACTCACTATAAAGCAGAACTAGTCGAAGTAGAAGTTTTGCTTATTCAGCTGGCGTATAACGCCAAAAGATACGCAGCACAACGACTGAATCACTCAAAAACAGGAAAAGAAACAGCCGCATAATTTCAAAAAAAGACCATTTTGAAATTGGATGAGTGTCGGCTTTTCTATAAAAGCGAATTATGAAATTGGCTCA
>NZ_BJCC01000047.1 GCF_004309355.1 Enterococcus florum
GACAGGTGGCTTTCGCAGAGTGTTGCAAGTGCAACGCTCTTTTTTGTGTGCTCGTAACAAAAGTACCGTAAACTACTCATTTTTTAGATCACAGTACCGTCAGAGCGTACACTGCCATGTACATCCTATCGATCTGATCCAGCATTCGCTGGGTTTGTTTTGCTTCGTTAGAGTTTTTGAGCAATTGAAGCATCTGTTTGGCTTGTTTTCTTTCTCCAGCCGTAAAATAGTGTTTCAATTGACCTGTTTTTTGCAGTAAAAACAACAATATCAGCAATCTCTGATCGTTTGGAAAAAATAATTGTTGGCTCAATGCAGCCACAAGTCCCTCAATCACACGCTCATCGACTAAATAGGCCGAGCTGTTTTCATGGATAGAATCTGCATGTACAACTCCCTTTTGAATTAATTCGATGCGTATATCCGTCATTAGCTGATTAATTTCTCGATCTAAGGCAGCTGCTGCATAGGTGTTGGCCACGTTGTCTAGCGTGGGACGTTTATAGGCAGATAGACGTTCAGCTACACTCTTTAGAAACGTTAGTTCCTCCGGTAAAAAGCGTTGCTTCAGTTGGATTTCCTTCTTATGGAGTTCAATCAGATCTGCCTCTTGCAAATCCAACAAGGCAGCCATCACTAGACAAACTCTGCTGCGGGTATCCAAACTGTTGATTTTTCCCTTCCGATTCATCGTTAGTAAAAAATATTGCTCTGTGAACGTTGACCTTTTCACTGCACATTCCTCCTTTTCTTTCTGTTTAGTGTACTACTGGAAAAGAAAGAGAGTTAGAAATCCTCCCTATTTATTCCTTTTACGAGGTTCAAGCTGCTTTAATAGGTTTTTCTGTCAGAATAGAACCTATAGTTTCTCTCTTAAGCCTTCCTTATACATTCAGCGATCAAAAACGAGTGATTATCTTACAAAAAGGTTTCAATATTTCATAAATTCGAATATTTTGTGAAATGAGTCATTTTTTTGAAACCGACTTCTTCATGATGAAAACAAGCCTTACAGCAGGATTCAAAAAAGATTAAAGATTTCAAAAGGCCATTTTTTGTTCGATTTTGTCACATTGAAACATGACTTTGTAACCAATTGTCACTGGTTTATTACCTATGAAACACAAAAGGATGGTAAAGTATCTCTCGTAGTCGAAAACGACTAAAATCATCTTTATGGAGGAATTTACATAATGAAATTCGGGAAAGCTCTATTTCTTAGCACTTTGATGGCTGCAGGTGCAGCAATGGTATTTGGAACAAACGACGCACATGCGGCTGAAACCTACACTGTTGAATCTGGCGATACTTTATCAACGATCTCTCAAAAATTTGCTGGCGATGACAGTTTAGTAAACTCGATCGCACGCATCAACAACATCAGCAATGTTGATTTGATTTTTGCCGGTGAACAATTGACTGTAGATACAGATGCTAAAAACGAAGCAGCAACAACACAAGCTGCTCCAGCACAGCAAGCAGCACCCGTTCAAGAAACGTATACGGAACAAGCAGCAGCGCCTGTCCAAGAATATTCTGCTCCGGCACAACAATATTCCGCACCTGAACAAGCAGCAGCGCCAGCAAACAGCTCTTCTGCGAAAGAATGGATTGCTCAAAAAGAATCTAGCGGTTCTTACAGTGCAACAAATGGTCAATACATTGGACGTTACCAACTTAGCGCTTCTTACTTAAACGGTGACTATTCTCCAGAAAACCAAGAGCGTGTAGCAGATCAATACGTAGCTTCTCGTTATGGTTCATGGGAAGCCGCTCAATCATTCTGGTTGGCAAACGGCTGGTACTAAAATTGAAGCAGCAAAAAAACATTCCGAAAATTCGGAATGTTTTTTTATTGCTCAATGATCGGATATAGGTCAGTGGGTGTTTCAATGATCCAGTCAGCGCCTGCAGCTTCCAGCTCAGAGCGATCACCAAATCCATACAATACGCCAATACTCGAAATACCATTGTTTTTCGCACCAAGAATATCATATTTGCGATCTCCCACCATGAATACCTCAGAATTCTCTGTCGCTAGTTGTTTGATCGCTCGTCTGATCACATCACTTTTGCTGTCTCGTCCGCGCATGTCTGCACCAAAAAAACCTGTAAAAAACGGGGACAACCCAGTTATTTCCATAATTTGCTCGGCAAATTTTTGTGGCTTTGATGTAGCCAATCCTACTATGCAAGAGTGGGAAAGCTGCTGAAGCAACTCTGGAATTTCAGGATACACGTGCAGCTGTTGAATCCCTTTTTCTGCATAGTATTCGCGATAAACCTCAATAGCCCGTTCTGCCTCTTCTGCTGCCATTCCGTATAGTTCACTCAACGAAGCTGTCAAGGGAGGACCAATAAAACTCTTTAAAACCCTGTCATCAGGAATAACCAATTCAAGCTTTTCCATCATATATCGAATAGAAGCCAGGATTCCTTCACTGGAGTCAGTCAATGTCCCATCTAAATCGAACAACACAATTTTTTTCATCTGATCCCTCCGCATTCTCTCCATTTATGTTCTATCTGTTCTTTCTATCCTAGCTTTCTTTGAAACGATTGGCAAGAGTGAGCAGGATATTTGCCAGATTTTTGATTTCTAGATATACTTACTTTTAGTAAGATTAAAACCATTTAGGAGGAACATTTCATGGACACTCAAATTCGCGGCTTGCACCACGTTACAGCAATGACATCAAGTGCGCAAAAGAACTATCGCTTTTTCACAGATATATTAGGGTTACGAATGATTAAAAAAACCGTCAATCAGGACGATATTGAAACCTACCACCTTTATTTTACAGATGATGAAGGGGCTCCTGGGACAGATATGACCTTTTTTGATTTCCCGGGTATTCCTAAAGGAACAAAGGGTACAAATACCATATCACGTACAGGGTTCCGTGTGCCAACAGATGCTTCACTGGATTATTGGAACGAACGTTTTTCTATTTTGGAAGTTGAACATGGAGAAGTCAGCGAACGCTTCGGCAAAAAATACTTAGAATTTCGTGATTTCGATGATCAATTGTTCCAACTAGTGTCTGATGAAACGGATCATGGAGTTGCTGGCGGAACTCCATGGAAACATTCAAATGTTGAAAAGGAACATGCCATCATTGGCTTAGGGCCAACGATCGTAACTGTCTCTAACTTTGATCATATGAAGCTGGTATTAGAAAATGTTCTCGGTTTTAAAGAGACCGCAGAAGAAGGTACAATGCATCAGTTTGAGATTGGTGAAGGCGGCAACGGCGCAACGATTTTAGTTGATTTTCGTGATGATCTGCCTCCTGCACAGGAAGGTTATGGCAATGTTCATCATCTGGCGTTGCGGGTAGCAGACGATGAAGCTTTACACTTTTGGATCAAAAAGATCAATGATTTAGAATTTCCAAATTCAGGTTTTGTTGACCGCTTCTACTTCCAATCAGAATACTTCATGGCTGCACCAAACGTTCTATTTGAATTAGCGACTGACGGCCCCGGATTTTTGCAAGACGAAAGCTATGAACATGCTGGAGAGATTCTGTCACTGCCACCTCATCTGCAATCAAAACGTCAGGAAATCGAGGACTATGTACGTCCATTTGATACCTCTGACGCCAATTTGAAACGAAACTAATTAAAAGCAGGCGTGAATGCCTGCTTTTTAAATAGCCATGCTCATCATAAATCAGGTACAATAAAACAGAAGGAGGCTAGCCATGATTCATTACTCAGCGAAAAACTTAACTACGCAGCAAAACTATAAATTTTTGACTGGAAGTATTATTCCGCGTCCAATCGCTTGGATCACTACAAAAGATCCAGATACCCAAGTTGTGAACGCCGCACCCTTCAGCTATTTCAATGTCGTCGCAAAAGACCTGCCATTGATCAGTTTATCAATCAACAGAACATCCAATGCGCAAATGAAAGATTCCGCAAGAAATTTAGTAAATCATAAAGAAGCGGTCGTTCACATCGTTAATGATCAAGTGTTATTGGAAATGAATCAAACCGCCGCGTCCTTGCCTGCTTCAGTCGGCGAACTAGAAGACAGTGCCTTAACCTTGATACCTAGTCATTCGATCAATGTCCCGGCAATCAATGAAGCTCCGATTCGAATGGAAACAAAGCTTCATCAGTACATTCCGATTAAGGGACTGAACGAAGCGATTGTCTCAGACCTGTTTATCTTAGAAGTGATGGATTATTACTTCTCACCAGATGTATTTGATCCACAAAAAGAATATATCTTGCCGCTTGCACTTTCTCCGATTGCACGTTTAGCTGGGGAAAGCTACAGTCATATTGGAACTATTCTCGATATCAAGCGGCCAAAATAAACAAGAAGCATTCTCCGCCATTTTTGCGGATGAATGCTTCTTGTTTATTTTTGTTTATACAATCGACATTCCACCATCTACAACGATGAATTGTCCAGTGGTATAGCTGGCTGCATCGCTAGAAAAATAAAGGATCGTTCCATTGAGTTCCCCTTGTTTTCCTGCACGATTCATTGGGTTCAAACCATAATAAAGCGTCAAAAAGTCATCTGATTTGAAAAGCGTATCCTCTGTCATTTCGGATTCAAATAACCCAGGTCCGATCGCGTTTACCGTAATATTGTTTTTACCATATGTTGCTGCCATCCCTTTCGTCAGTCCAAGCACGGCTGCTTTGCTGGCATTGTAAGAATGCCGAACAAAAATATCGTCCTTATCTGCAATAACCGCATTCACAGAAGCGATATTGACGATTCTGCCGTATTCATTTTCTATCATATGCTTCACCACGTATTTACTCACCAAAAAGATTCCTTTGACGTTCACATCGATTGACTTGTCAAAATCTTCCACTGTTAAAGTATCCACGCCGCCTCCGACAGCGATCCCGGCATTATTCAGCAGGATATCCAAATGACCAAAGTGTTCATATGCTTGAGCAATGCCTGATTTTACGCTTTCTTCATCTGTTACATCCATTTTGATCGCTAAAACATCTCGACCCATTCCTTTGAGCTCTTCAGCAAGCGCTTCCAAACGTTCTAATCTTCTTGCCAATAAAACAACGTCTGCTCCTGCTTGAGCATATGCCATAGCCGCATCTCGCCCTAAACCACTGCTTGCTCCTGTAACTACAGCCACTTTCCCAGTTAAATCAAACATTTTTGTAACCCCCATCCATTCATATTGATAGTTTGAGTTACTACCATTACTCAAAGGTTACCGAAAGTTTCATACTGCTGTCAATAGACGAATGAAAAATAGATAAGATACTCAAAAAAAAGGAATCGCTGAAAAGAGGCTTCTTCAGCAATTCCTTTTCCAATTGGCAAAGGGGATCCTTAGTTCTCACGCATATCTACGATAGAAACATTCCCATCAATCATACCGCTGGTTCCCTTCAGCTTAGTCAATGCACGTTGATCATCATAGATCAAATCCATTTTGTCGTCCAGATACATTCTCGAGTATTCTTTCACAGGAATCTTCCCCATGTTGCTTTCAATAAGCGATTGGTAATCCGACTGATCCTGGCCATCCTTCAAAATCAAGAAACGAAAATGAGTATTTAAGGAACAAAGGCCAATTTTAGAGTATCTCCCAACCCCATCATCCATATCTAAGACGATTACAGCATCCTTGTATTGTTCAAAACGTTTTTTTACCTTTTCTTCTATATTTAAATACATAAGTCTCATCTCCTTACTCTAAGAGTAGCACTTTTAGTAAGTAAATACATTTTTAACGCTCAAAAAAAGACAACCATAATAGTTGTCTTACGAACTCCGGCAGTAGGACTCGAACCTACGACATCATGATTAACAGTCATGCGCTACTACCAACTGAGCTATGCCGGAATGATCTGCGTGGCGACGTCCTACTCTCACAAAGGGAAACCCTTCACTACAATCGGCGCTAAGAAGCTTAACTTCTGTGTTCGGCATGGGAACAGGTGTATCCTTCCTGCTATCGCCACCACACTTTATTATTCTTGAGTAAACTTCGTTCACTCAAAACTGGATCAAAAAATCAAATCTCACCAAGAATCTTTCTTTTGGTTAAGTCCTCGATCGATTAGTATCAGTCCGCTCCATACATCACTGCACTTCCACTTCTG
>NZ_BJCC01000048.1 GCF_004309355.1 Enterococcus florum
AATCATAACCACCCGTGAAAACGGGTGGTTTGCTCTTCGGCTGGAAGCCTCTCTTACCGGCCACGGCCTAAAAGGCCCTCTGAAAGCTTCCCCCCGCACCACTTCTACTCGCTGATTCTAAAAGAATCTCGCTCTATCTCTTTTTATTTTTTGCTCCTGTAAACGGGTCTACCTCTTCGAACAACGTAAGCTGATCTGCTGAATAATCTTCTTTTATTTGTTTACGAATATACTCAGCTATCTGCTCCTTATTCCGTCCAACCGTGTCTACATAGTACCCTCGACACCAAAATTTTCGGTTCCCATAGCGATATTTCAACTCTGCATGACGTCGAATATCATTAAACTACTTTTTCCCTTTAAATAGCCCATGAATTGCGAAACACATAACTTTGGTGGAATACTTACAAGCAAATGAATATGATCTGCACAGGCATTTGCCTCAATGATCTCTACTCCTTTTCTTTCACAGAGTGTGCGAATAATCTCACCTATACTTTCTCTATATTTTCCGTAAATGATCTGTCTCCGATATTTTGGCGCAAACACGATGTGATACTTACATCTCCATTTACTATGTGATAAACTTTCTTTGTCCTTTTCCATAAGGACACCTCCTATCTTTGATGGTGATGCGGTCGGGAAACCAACATCAGTTTATCAATTTTGGGAGGTCTTTTTATTACCACGCTGGAAGCTCTTTTGAACCACCAGCACAGCAGGTGGTTTTCAAACATACAAAAA
>NZ_BJCC01000049.1 GCF_004309355.1 Enterococcus florum
TCTGAAAGCTTCCCCCCGCACCACTTTTACTCGCTGATTCTAAAAGAATCTCACTCTATCTCTTTTTGTTTTTGGCTCCTGTAAACGGATCGACTTCTTCGAACAACGTAAGCTGATCTGCTGAATAATCTTCTTTTATTTGTTTACGAATATACTCAGCTATCTTCTCCTTATTTCGTCCAACCGTATCCACATAGTATCCACGACACCAAAATTTTCGGTTCCCATAGCGATATTTCAACTCTGCATGACGGTCAAATATCATTAAGCTACTTTTTCCTTTTAAATAGCCCATGAATTGCGAAACACTTAACTTTGGTGGAATACTTACAAGCAAATGTATATGATCTGCACAGGCATTTGCCTCAATGATCTCTACTCCTTTTCTTTCACAGAGCGTGCGAATAATTTCGCCTATGCTTTCTCTGTATTTCCCATAAATAATCTGTCTCCGATATTTTGGGGCAAACACGATGTGATACTTACATCTCCATTTACTATGTGATAAACTTTCTTTGTCCTTTTCCATAAGGA
>NZ_BJCC01000050.1 GCF_004309355.1 Enterococcus florum
CCCCTATCTAGGATTTAATTATTTCCTTGTCCTAGATAGGGGTAGCATAGCAATTAAGGCTGAGGGTCTGTTTAAATTCGGGTTTACTCTTCATTAAGAACTTTTTTTCTTTCATTTATTAATTGAATCAATTCGTCCAAATCTTCTGCTGTAGCGATTTTGATATACCCTTTTGCACCAGATCGTTTACGAATATAGTTCATATGTTCCTTATTCTTCTCTTGCCACTTTTTAGACGCGCGAAGTTGTGAATCTGAGGTTTTCTTTTCGGTCATGTCTATCTCTCCTTTTTGTTATGAATAAGTACATAGAGTAATATTAATGGGAAAACACTACTTAACACTGGGATATTTTTTCCGAGAATAGTTAAAACTAGAAACAGCAAACTGAACAATAACAAGACGATATAGATATATTTCTTTTTCATAAAAAACATGCTAGAATAATAGTGTAGAGGGGCTAAGCCCCTCAAGTGGTTAGTCATCATCGTTGTTTTCAATTATCTTTTTAAGTAGCTCGACACTACCTAGAAAGTAGAAAATAATTTTGATGGCTTTTTCTATTTCACCTAGCATTTCCTTCCCCCTTTCTATACTCTTATTATATATCGGATATATAATTAAGTCAACATTTTCCTTTGATATAATACGATTTTTTTCAAAAAAATAGCCCTCTTTTGAGGGCTAAATCATCTGCATCCAGACTTCAATTGTAGATTCCAAATGACCAATCGATCGGCATTGTTTCCAGTGTAAAAGTTCATCAGTTTCGCTATCAATCAGTAGCAGTAGTAAGTTTAAATCATCAACTAAAATGTACATAAAAACGTACCTACTTTATTAGAAGGTACGCGAAGAATCATGTAGTTCTCTTCATTCGCAGTTTATTTTTGCGCTTCTTATTTCCTGATTTAGGCATTATCGATGCAATCGAGGAGCGACGCCTAAACCCTAATTGATTAGCTAAAACATCAGTAGAAGCAACAGTGTTTATTGAGGAAAATATTTTTCCATAGTTATAAGCAGGATTAACAATATCCATAATTTTTCTTAAGACACATAAAACAATGGCGATTCTATCTGTATATTTTTCATTAGGTCCTTCAACTTTATATAGTAAATGTTTCCAAGAATCATGAATAATTGGCGTAGTGTTCAGTTTAATGTCAATAATATTAGAATTGTGAGCACAAATATTTCTAACAAACTTCAAGCATTTTAGCCAGGATAATAATTCGGAGGGGGTGCATTGATAAATATCGGCTAACCGTCTTAGGTTATTCTGTGACATGAGTTCTACCAAATAGATGATGTCTCCGAAAGTTAAAACGTCAATTGCTAACCATATTGATGGCTGCTTTTTAGAATTCAAATTACATGATTTCTTTATCTCGGGATTAGAGGAGTTTGAAATCTTGGATCTTAATCGTTTAGTAAAATCTTTTTGGCGATCAGATAAGTAGTATCTGCAATACTCTTCACGATTGCACCAAGACGAAAATTTCAAATAATTGAAAGGACCGTTTCTTCCTAAAATATAAGCCACGCTTGTTTTGACAGAAACTTCCACTTCTTCAATACAGTGAAGTAAATATACACGTAAATTTTTGTCTTGGTAATAACGACTTATTACTTTATCAAATGCTACATTTTTATAGCTAACGCTTTCTCCTTCGAACGTTGCTAAAGGTTTGGCCGCTTCTTTTATTCTGTAATAGCCTAATTGTGCTAAAAGTTTTTCTGCATTGCTAACATTATTTATTACCATTCCACGCGATTGAAATAATCCTACTTGTTGCTTATAAGAAAGTGGTGTTGGTCCAGACATTATTTGTCACACTCCTAGTTATAAAAAAAACCCTCACCACAGAACGTATCTGCCCATAAAGGGTGTGAGGGTATCGGCATATTCACTTATAATATACCAAAGAATAATTTGATATACAATGAAAAAGTAAATTTAAATTAAAATAAATAATCAAATTTCAGAAAAGGGTAAAAATATTTAAAACGTTTAAAAAACAAATTAAATCACAATTTTCCCGCCATCCATACGTACACCATAAAATTCTGTTTTAGCGCCATTTCAATAGTAGAGGTTCTTTTTCTTGTTTAACATCAATACTTTTAAAAAATCCTTAGCCAACAACGGTGGCTTTTTACTTTCACGAAAGAGTAGGAGGTCGCCTTGTACATCTTTTTTAATCGACGTGAACGCCTGCAGCTTACCATTCGCAGATGTATAAATGCCTTTGTAATCGTCATCAAAAGAATTAATAGACAACGTGACCAATAGTCCATTTACCTTCACGAAATCACTTTCTTTCTAGGGAGTTTGCTTTCTTCAAATTCTATCATGATTTTCGTCATGCCGATAACGGAATACCTTTTTATGATGAATTGTTTTCTACTATTGTATTCGCCGCATACTGCGAGCTTCATTCCTTCGTCAACCTCAGCTAAAAACTTCAATGAGTGCGATGCAATCAAGCAGCTAGTCTCATTAAGTTTAAAGAAGATGAGGGGACGTTCTGACATTTTCAATATTTTAATGCTGCTAACTGTTCCAGTTTTCGACTGCATGCAATCACTCCTTAATCTCTTATTTGGTTCATTAGGAAATCATAAAACTCAATTTGGCTTTCGTATTCTTTTTCGGTTATCGCTTCATTCAAGTTTGCGCTAAACATAGCAGAGGTGATTGTGGAATGTTTTTCGTGAAGGGCTTTGAAAACATCACCTCGTTTCTTAGTTTTAGGAATAGCATCATATTCTGTCTTCTTTTTTCTATTAGTAATAAGAAGATCCTGAGCGAAACCGCCAAACACTGGCACTACTTCAAAACTAAAACCCTCATAAGTATTTTCTAACTCGTTGCAAAGGATTATCATTTCATGTTCTTCCAGATAATAGTCATCTAGACAGATTCGAGAACTGTAACCAGACATGTCTTCAATTTCCTCTAATAAATTATGCTTTTTCACAAGTAATTCGATGGTTAATTCTCTCATATGTGTTCCTCCTAATATTATTAAAATCATTACTAATTCTTTTTAAAGTCTATTTCTGCCTCAAGAATGTATCTAACTTTTAGTTATCCATCTTTTATAATTGTCTCTTTCTCTACGCTGACCGGCTGCTTACTCTGACCTGTAGCTAAGATAGAAATAAAATTTAAATCTATTTGGGTTCGTTCGTCTGCTGTGGTCTCTTTGTAAAAGTTTGCATATTTATCTCCCAAATTTAGTCGGATAAAATCTTCCATCATATCAATCACCTCAAAGTTATTATACAAACATATGTTCGTTTTTGTAAAGAAAAAAAGACTATTTTATTCGAAATAGATCAAACAAAAATAGAAGTGGGTAATTTTTGGGTATGCAAGATAAAAAAAGAGCTGTAAACACTGATATAGCAGTGTTTACAGCTTTAAAAGAAAGCCACCTGTC
>NZ_BJCC01000051.1 GCF_004309355.1 Enterococcus florum
GAGAGGCTTCCAGCCGAAGAGCAAACCACCCGTTTTCACGGGTGGTTATGATTTATATGACCGCTAATTCACTTTTCACGAGACCAGTGATGAAAAAGGTAATTAATACACAAGTATATGATTATGTAAACTTATTTTTCGACATGACAAATCACGTTCTTCTTTTTTAAAACTTATGTAGAAACCAAAAAAAATGACTCGAACAATCATTTGTATTACTGATGATTGTTCGAGTCATTTTCGATGGTTATTCGTGGTACTCTAAAAAACTATGCGTTTTGTACAAGGAAGTCGTTGACTCCTGGCCATTTTGACTATATAAACTGGTGGAGCCAGATCCCTTATTCTTTTCGATTTGTAATAGACGCTCCAACTGATTATGGTAATCAAATTGCTTAGGATCGACTGGCTCTAAACCGCTCTTTTGGTAGAAACGCAGCAAATTGCCATTATTGATTTTATCTGAGGTAATCAATTGTTCATCAACAGCCAGATTTAGTTCCTTAAAGATCCGCTGCTGTTCCAAATTCGGTTCCTCAATCGGCAATCCTGTTTGATTATCATACATTTTCCCGCTATAAAACGTATAATCGGGTGTAACAAAATCACCGTCGCGAAAGGCAACGACTTGCTGATGTTCTGGTGAGAACAGGTCTTGCCCTAATTGAATATAATTTTTACTTGAAATTCCTAATAAATGAAGTAGAGTAGGCAAGACATCGACTTGACCGCCATAGGTGTGGTCGATTTTACCATTGGTCACTCCTGGAATGTGGATCATGAAAGGAACACGCTGCATTTGGGCATTATCGTAATCCGTCCATTCTTCAGAAGGAGTTCCTAATAATGGTGCCAGCTCTTTGTTGCGAGTATTTGAAATACCGTAATGATCGCCGTACAACACAAAAATTGAATCATCATACAGTCCACTTGCCTTTAAATAAGAAAAGAATTCTTCCAATGCTGTGTCCAGATAATTTGCTGTAGCGAAATACCCATTGATTGTCTCATCCTTCGTGTTTGCGACAGGGAACCCATCTTCATCATTATTAAAGCGTGAATAAGGATAATGATTCGACACCGTGATCATTTTCGCATAAAAAGGCTGCTGCAGATGCTCCAGATATTGAACGGATTGGTTTAGAAAGGGTTTGTCATGCATCCCATATTGAAACGAGTTTTCTTCGTTGATATCGTAATAAGTGGAGTCAAAAAAGTAATCATAGCCGAAATGCTTGTAAGTAACATCTCGGTTCCAGAAGTTTGCTGAATGCCCGTGAAAAACAGCAGAAGTGTATCCTGCCTTTTGTTGTAAGATCGAAGGGGCTGCTTCAAACGTGTTTTGATCTCCTAATTGAGTGAATAAAGCCCCTTGATTAAGGCCAAACAATGAATTTTCCAACAGGGTCTCAGCATCCGATGTTTTCCCAGCTTTTACTTGATGAAAGAAGTTATCAAAGCTGTAGGTACTTTGATCATGATACAGACTGTTCAAAAAGGGAGTAACGGTGTGTGACGTCCCGTTTTCGTCTGCCAATTGATAATCGATCAAGAACTGTTGGAAGCTCTCTAAGTGGATGTAAATAACATTCTTCCCTTTAGCAATACCAAACATCTCATCATTAGGTTTCGCATAATGTTGATCAACATAGTTCACTGCTTCTTTTAAATCAGTTGGACTGGCTTCCGCACGGACTTGGTTGTTTTGATAAGTCTGATAGCCATCGTACAAGGTAAAGGCATTGATTCCCAAATATTTTACTAAATACTCTCGTGAAAACTGACGGCTCAATAAACCAGAGCGATCGATCTCAGCCAAAAAAAGATTACCGGTTCCTAATAGCACGGACAACATCGTCAAGGCTGTAGCTTGCCGCAGTTTTGGCACACGTGTATCCATGACAATCGATCTTCGCCAAAATAAAAGCGGCAGGATCATAAAGTCAACAATATAAAATACATCATAAAAACGAAACAAGCGTAAGGCGCTCTCACCCAATCCGGTAGAGACCTGACCGGCTCCAAGCAGAGTATTGATCGTGATAAAATCAGTAAATTCACGGTAATAGACCGCATTCGAAAACAGCCATATAGACAACAGCACATACACAATAAACAAAAATAGATAGGAGACCCTGGTTCGCTGAATGAATAAGCCGATACTTAATAGAAACATCGTGACACTGATTGGATTGATAATCAGAATCAAGAATTGCATGGGACTTTGCAGACTCAGATGAAAGTCCATAATATAGGCAAATATATTTTTAACCCACAGCAGGACCACCAGCAGGCTGAAAAATCCGATTCGTGTATTGAAAGATTCGATATATTTTTTTAAATGAGACATAACAGGCTCCTTAATTCACAAAGTACAGTCAAGTTTCATTTTATCGGTTTTGAAATAATGCGTCAAACTAAATAACCATTCATAGGGTATCCTTAAGGATTTTCCAACTCGTTTTTTTGAAGAGGAGCTACCCAGATTTCTATTTTCTCCACATCAGCATCTGCAGACGGCTGATATTTTTCAATGGAGTAAGGTTCAGAGATCAGCATTTTTTTCGGCATCCAAGTGGACAACAGATAACTTAACGCTTTAGCAATCGCGGTGGAGCGTTCTGGTTCGCTTTTTTCTGTTTCAAACCGGCAAATGATGTATTCTCCAGCTGGGATCCGCCATTCCTCCCAGGCCTCTGATGGTGTACCATCACTTTGCATTCCTACGAAGTAATCAAACGATTGATCACTCCCTAATTTTTCTGGATCAAGTGACGAATCCTTCAAAAAAGATACTCCTATAGTGCTGCCCTTGTCTAGAAGATGCGGAATCGACGGTTTCAAGGTGTAAAAGCTTTGCCACAATTGATCCGCTTGATTGATTCCGGTAGCTGCACCAATTGGAATATTTGCACCTATAGACATTTTTCCTAGAATCCCTAAATAAGTTTCCTCTTTTACAAGCGTGTCATACGAAATCTCTAAGAACATCTCGTTTGTAATCAGCGGCACTCCCTCATCAATCAAAACATATTGCATAGACAAATTCGGCTTTAGGACTTGATTCAACGCTGGCCGCTCTTTACGATAAAGCTCTGGTGTAATAGCAAATGCTGCTTTAAAGACTCTTGCAAAGTGAGCATGACTGCTAAATCCATTTTTTAAAGCAATGTCTAGAATCCGTTCATTCGAGTTCAATAAATCTTGACAGGCATGTGCTAGTCGACGCATTTTGATATAGTCCATCACAGGTCTTTTGACTAATCTAGCAAACAAACGCTGATAGTAAAAGGGCGACAGATGGGCCAATTCCGCCAATGGTTGAATCCTCAATGCTTGATCAAGGTGTTCCTCAATATAATCAATCGTTTTTTGAATTTCTTTCCATGTCTCCATTCGTTCTTCCTCCAATAGGTAAAGCATATCATGAAATTGACGCATTGATTATCCTCTGAATGCCAACTTTCGAGTATTGACAAAATAAATCCGCGCTATTATAATGAGTACACACTCAGTGAGTAAGGAGTCGACGAAAATGACTGAAACGATGCGAAGCAAACAAAAGAAGGAAACGCGACAAAATATTCTTAACACGGCGCGACAACTATTTGCTGAACAAGGTTTTACTATTGCTACAAGTAAAATCGCTAAAGAAGCCGGTATTTCTCATGGCTCTCTGTTTCAGCATTTTCCTAAACGAGAGCACTTGATCCAAGCGGTGATCCAGGACTTTTTTGATCAATTGAATTCTAAAACAGATGAATTGACGAAAAACAGTGCAACGATTGAAGCATTCCTGAGAATGCATTTAAAAATTCTACAAGAGCAGGAAGAATTCTATTCTCAGTTGATTCGAGAGCAACAGCAATTCTCAAATGACATACAGGCCAAATTATTCGCAAACTATTCAACATTGTCCTTTCATATGATCAAAATAATAGAAAAGCAAACAAAATTGAAGCTG
Organism: Enterococcus florum; assembly: GCF_004309355.1. Taxonomy (GTDB): domain Bacteria; phylum Bacillota; class Bacilli; order Lactobacillales; family Enterococcaceae; genus Enterococcus_A; species Enterococcus_A florum. The sequence goes on from NZ_BJCC01000051.1 coordinate 3,965, forward strand.
GCACCTCACATGTATTTCAACACCTGGAATGCACTATTGTCCTATTATATATTGAATAAAGTGATGTTTTCGCCTCAAAACTCTGTGCTTCAAAGCTATGGGGAGGAATTGATTGAAACATATTTGACAATGATGTTTTCAGAGGAAAGGAATGGTTAGATGAAAAAGTGTATCGCCTGCGGGATGCCGATGGAGAACGCAGAGGATTTCGCTGCTGGAGATAGCTGTAAAGAATATTGTCGTTACTGTGCCAAAGAGGATGGAAGCATGAAAAGCTATCTTGAGAAAAAAAGAGATTTAACGGTGTTTGTACAAAAGACACAAGGAATTGCTGAAGCTGCCGCTGCTGAAGTCGCTGTATCGATGATGAAAGAGTTGCCGGCTTGGAGGGATTACCAATGACAGAACTTACAGCAATGCCTAATGTTGGTCCAGTGTTGGCGGAACATTTAAAAGCCATCGGAATCAACAGCCATGAGGACTTGGTAATGATGGGGACAGAAGAAATTTTTTTGAAGATACGTTTGCAAAGAGATGCTGGAGCATGTTTGAACATGCTTTATGGCATCGAGGGAGCGTATCAACATGTTCGCAAAACACAGCTTTCTCCGGAGAGAAAGCTGCAACTAAAGACATTTTATCAATCACTAGATTAACCAATAACGCCTATGCCTTGATGTGAGCATAGGCGTTTTTTTATAGTTCTGATGTTTCTCGTGCGAATTCCTTACTGGCCTCATAAGCATAGATCGCTTTCTTTCGCATCTCTTTATGATCAACGATCTGAAAAGGATAGTCTGTCCCTAACTGAATCCCATAATTCCTTTGATCCTCCTCGCTCATTTTGTAGGGCTCGTGGATCAATTTTTCTGGAAGCTCCCTTAATTCTGGAAGATACGAGCGGATAAATGCCCCAGAGGGATCAAATTTTTTAGCTTGTGTTGTTGGGTTGAAAATCCGAAAATAGGGAACCGCATCTGTTCCAGTCGAAGCAGCCCATTGCCAGCCGCCGATATTACTTGCTGGATCGTAATCGATTAACATTTGTTGAAAGTAGCGTTCTCCCCAACGCCAATCGATCAATAAATCTTTTGTCAAAAATGAAGCAACGATCATTCGCAAGCGATTATGCATCCAACCAGTCTGGTTAAGCTGACGCATCGCAGCATCTACGATAGGAAATCCAGTCTGACCCTTTTTCCAAGCCGAAAAGTTGTCCTGATCATTTTGCCAGCGGATAAAACGGAATTGCTCTTGAATAGGCTGCTCTTTTTGTTCTGGATTTGCTGCATAGATCATATTATAAAAATCTCGCCAGCAAAGCTCCTTTTCAAACGTTTGCTTTGCTATCGAATTCTTTTGTTTTTGCAGTTCTTGCCAAACTGTGCGAATCGAGAGCTCTCCAGTACGTAGATGACGAGAAAGACGACTGGTTTTATCTAGATTGGGATAATCCCTGGCCGTCTCATAATCCGATAGATCTTCTGTTAAAAAACGATTCAATTGTTCGATTGCAGCTTTCTCGCCAATAGAATCCGAATTTTGATCCGGCAGATCAGCAATCAGTTCTTCCAGCTGCTGTTCATCTTTTGGGAATAGCGTTTCCTTGATAACGATTTTTGGATTGAAGGGTGTCTCAACAGGTGTTGGTTTTATCTTTTCTTTCCATTGCTGGTAGTAAGGCGTAAAAACCTTATAAAAACTTCCTTGTTTGTTTTTGATCTCCTTAGCGCCATGAAGATGATGATCCATATAGGAGTGAACGACGATGCCTTGCTCTTTGAAAAACTTCTCTATTTCCCGATCTCGCGTGTTTCCAAAACCACGTTCATCCTGATTGAAGTAAACTCGGTCCCAATCGGTGAGCGTATCTTTTATTTTTTGAAACGACTCTTGAGGATTTCCGTAGAGAATTTGCAAATGCGCATTTCGGTTTACGTTTTGTTGAAAAGCAGTCAAACTTGCAAAGAATGCCTGTTGGTTTAAACTTTCCGTCAAAAATTGCTCTGGATTTACCTGAAAAAGCAGCAGCAGTTTTTCAGAATCCTTCAACGCATGAGAAAGGGCAGTGTTGTCTTCTAAACGTAAATCACGTCGGAACCACATAATAGATGTCACAATTTTCATTCCTTTCTTTCTACAAAATTAGTATGACACAAGAAGATTGATGTCGGCAATAAGAACGCTCTAGTTATTAGTGTTTGCTTATTTGCAAACAAAATTATTTTATGTTAGCATATTCATTGAGGGGGAGAGACATTGAAATCTACTATTAACATTCATCAGCAAGGATACGACTATCAAAATGGCGTTTATACCTGTTTGTACTGTGAACAAAGTTTTGAAGAGGGTTACATCTACTCACTGAATGGCAGGAATGCAACAGCCAAAAAAGCGATGGAGGAACATATCAACTCTGAACATGACGGAGCACTGTATGCCTTGATTTCCCAAAGTAAGAAAATTAGTGGACTTTCTGAGACGCAACAGGAAATTCTTGAATTGTTTGCTCAGCAATTGAGTGACTCAGTCATTGCACAACGGTTGGGGATAACGACTTCAGCTGTTAGAAATCATCGGTTTAAATTGAGAGAAAAGGAGAGGCAGGCGACTGTTTTTTTGAGTATCATGAATTTGTTGAAAGATGAATCCTATGTGTTGCCGCACAAGGGGGCTAGGATGATCGATGAACGATACCAAATAACACAGGAAGAAAAGCAGCAAGTCTTATCAACCTTTTTTTCTGAAGATCAGAAATTGATCTCACTGCCGCGTAAAGAAAAGCGCAAAGTAATTGTACTGGCAAAAATCGCAGAAAGTTTCGATTCAAAGAAAAACTATTCAGAAAAAGCCGTCAATCAAGTGATTCAGCTCTTTTTCGAGGATTTTGTCACAGTCCGCAGGTATTTGATCGAGTACGGATTTCTTAATCGGACAAAGGATGGGCAAAGCTATTGGCGGATTGATTAAGGAGGAAAAGAAATGCCTTATCGTTTTCATCATTTGCATATTACTGTAAAAGACTTAGCAGCTTCAGAGCGGTTTTATGACCAGTTTCTTTCAATTTTAGGCTGGGACATCTCAAATAAATATAAGGGGGAACTGCCGCATGCGAATATGTCCGTTGTCGAATACATGAGTGAAAGTCTCGATTTTGCAATCTGTTCACCTAAAGAAGACTTGGCCTGTTTAGATATTGACGTGAGAACACCTAAGGCCGTTCAACACATGGCCTTTGAAGCGGATTCTAAGCAAGAAGTAGATGACTTTTTTGAAAAGATTCGGCAATTGGATGTCTCGATCCTGCACAATCAACCTAAGTATTATAAAAAAATCGCTCCTCAATATTATGCTGTTTTCTTTGAAGACCCAAATAAAGTACGATTGGAAGTATTTCATTACAATGTGAAATAACTATTGATTGTTGTTGAGGAGTTAAGGTACCATAAAATGCAAATGGATCTACTAGGAGAAAAGATATGAAAAGGCAATTACCAACTCCACCAGTTTTACCAAACAAGCTTGTGGACGATTTTTATTTGGAAGACGAAGTAACATTAGAAGGCATTAAATCTGAAAACTATGATTATAGTTATGCCAGAGCGGCAAATGTACTGATTCGTACTTCTTATTTGAAAGATGTAACTATGCAGCGCACACAATTGGAACGTATTGATTGCAGCAATGTCATTTTTGAAAAATGCAACTTGTCTAATTTAGAATGGATCGCTGGAAGTTTCCATCAGGTTGTATTTGACCAGTGCAAGCTAACAGGAGTCAATTTTGCAGAAAGTTATTTACGAGATTGCCGGTTTATTAATTGTGTGGCTGATTTTTCTTCATTCAGCAATTGCAACTTTAAACATGTGCAATTTCAGGACTGTAATTTGGAAAACAGCGAGTTTTACGAACTTACTTGGAAACATTTGTTTTTACAACAGAATTCCTTGACGAATAGTAATTGGATGCATACGAGTTTAAAGGAGTTGGATGTATCGGATAATGTGTTCGATCGAATTATGTTGTCTGCAGATCGATTAAATGGACTTATCACAAACCAGGAACAAGCGTTAAGCATTGCAGCAGGTTTGGGAATAAAAATTGTCGAGTAATTGAACGATTAAGACTTAAACATAGGCAGTGTTTGAGTCTTTTTTACGTTTTTTGAAGGTTGTATAGGGAGTGTCGTCATATCTTATTAAGTAAATTTCTATATTTTAGTTTACATAATATACATTATACAAAGTTACGTACAAAAGGTCAATGTTAGGATTCAGTGCAATACGTGATTGTTTTACTATCATGATCGCTCTCGATTTGCTCTGTTGTATCCTGTTCTGATTCTCATACATATACAATATCGCTCGTTTTATTCCTTTTTAACCATACACGATCGATTGATTGATTTCTAGAAAGCTTTGGAATACTCCAAATTAAATTTTTGCTGCGGTGATTTCCACTTAAAAAGTTTTCGTGGACGTAAATTCATACTTTGAACTGCTTGATTGATTTTATTTTGAGAAATATTTTTGAAATTAGATGGCTTTGGAAAATATTCTCTGAGTAATCCAATATGTTTCTCATAAGATCCACGTTCATGTGGCACGCATGGATTTGTCTACTACTAAATCACAAAGATTGCTACTCACAAATCCAACACTAACAAGATATCTGTGAGTAGACTAATTTCATTTCACAAGTAGGTGCTTAAAATTTTTGTTACGACAATCATTTGAAATAGTTCTCGCTTAGATAACTAACTATCTTTAACCTCCATTAATCGTTTTTCGCTCTTTTCTAACGGTTCTAAATCATTTTTTGCGAAATCATCCAGTTGAACTTTTTGTCCATTTTGAATAGAAGAATCCTGCCCAACATCAATTATTTGATCAATCGATTCTTGTTCAAGGAAATTTCCTAATCCTTTAGCTAAATCTTTAGCTTGGCGCATGATAAAATCCTTTTCGTATTCAGTCATTTAGTCACCTCAAAACCTTGAAATAGTTTCTGCTGATAAACAAAAAACCAAAGAAAGACGAAATCATGAAATTAAGACATAATACTACTTTCCAATTTTGGATTGATCCGAAAAGTAACCAATTATTCAAACTGCAATTAACTAGTAAGGCTATTGTAGCTGTCTTATAAGCTAAGTAATCAGAACGTTCATCATCCCCCATTTTAAAAATAATCAAGAAGACACATAGAACTAAAATAACGGTTGCTATACAAGCAAATATGAGCAATCCTGTTGAGAAATTTTCCCCCTTATTGATCAGAAATTGATCAAACATTTTCATGACTAATCTCCCCTTCCTCTACATATTCAAAGATGTCATTAATACTAACTTGAAAGAAATTTGCTATCCGAAAAGCTAAAAGCAGCGACGGTAAGTAATTTCCTTTCTCCATTACAAAAATAGTCTGTTTTGAGACACCAACCTGTTCTGCAAGTTCACGTTGAGATAGCCTTGCCAGCACACGGTATTCATACACCTTGTTAGTAATAGAGTCATCGATGGTTTTCTTCATAATAGATCACCTCTTAGTATCAGATTAAACCATAATTGTACAAAAGTAAAGTAAACTTATATGAAAGGTAATTTTTTATAACAAAAACACCCAACAGAAATTTGCTGAGTGTTGTACGTTATTCTGGTATTCGACAGTTTAATATCGTTCCCATCAAAATATTCATACAAAAAACCATTTTTCTTAATACCACTAGTTTGTAAAAACAATTGGATTAATTATACTGCTCTCAATCTTTAGATACGATTACTGTAGAAAGTCAGATGGCGTTCTAATTATTTTTGATGACTGATCATTCTCCTCTATTCAGCGACGATTTTGGATTCGCTGCACGCAAAATAAATCGGATGCTAAAAAAGCACTCACAATAAATGTAGTGACCCCAAAAAGTTAGACTTTTTTTGGAGTGGAGAAATCCACTCCTC
>NZ_BJCC01000052.1 GCF_004309355.1 Enterococcus florum
GAAATTGGATGAGTGTCGGCTTTTCTATAAAAGCGAATTATGAAATTGGCTCAAGTATATTTTTTTAGTTCTGTAAAAATAGTGATTAATCCTATCATTTTCTTGAATAGTCTTTTGCTGGATAATTAGTACTATAGTGAATTCAGAAATCAATTTCTTTTAATTTAGACTCAATGTATAGAAACCATTTTTCAGCTTCGCCTTTTTTTAAAAAACTAGAACTTGCTTCATAGTAACTTTTATCGAAGTAATTATTATTTGCAAAGTAAAAGAGATAGTCATTACATAGACCAAAGATTTTAATTTTTTTATTGATTCTTAGCTTGCTAGTAAGTTCTGATGTTGCCTCTCCAGGTATAGTTACAAAAAAGTAGTCATCAAACCTAATTATTGAGAAGGGCAAGCTTAATAATGGAACAGATTTTGTTGAATCAATAGTTATCATATTTGCTCGGGTGATTTCCGTCGGATTCTGTTTATGTCTATTTAGCGCTTTTGATACTTTGTATGCGAAGTTACTTTTATCATCTTGATAATGCATTTCTGAATTCTTTGTTTTAGCACTATAAAAATCACTAATAAAGCGGATGTCTTTTAGTTCTTTTTCAAGTGAATAGGAAGCATTAAAAACTTCTTTAGCCAATATGTGACCAAAAAAGTCAGCTTCTTCATAAGAAGCTTCGGACCGAGTAAATCGTGTACTTATATTTGCACAGCTGCCATTAATAAATTGTACTAACTGATAATTCTTTTCCATTTCTTCGTAGAAACTAAAAAGATAATCAGATGAAATAAATTGATTCTTTATATCTAAAACGGTGGGGTGGCAGGAGTAGTTAACCAAAATAGTTTTATTTTTAGCGGTTGAAAATTCAATAATAAATATATCAAAGTCACAGTGTCCACCAATTTCATTTCTATTACATCCAATCTTATCAGTAAAAGTTGTTGCAACTTTATAAGTAAAACTATTTAGATCATTAAAAGCGCTAATAATTGAATCAGTAGTTTTATCTCCACAAAAATCTAAGTACTCCTGATCAAATTCTCCGAAAATTTTTGAAAGTGGCTTTTTAAGTGCTGTTCCAGTATCTAAAATCCCCGTTGGGCCAGAATGAGTATGTGTAGCAAAAATGTATAAGTGAAATGAAGAGATGATATCCTTTAAGACAAATGTAACTTTTGATTCGATATATTGCTTAAGCTTATTATCCACTGCCAAAGTATCAAGACTAGCGAAAGCAAATAGTTCTTTTGTTTTTTTGTTATAAATACAATGTGTTTTCACGTATAGAGGATCATGAATTCCTACACTTGTTCTCAATGGGAAATAACCTCCCATAGGTAGTACAATATCTGGAGTGATTTTTTCTTGACTGTAGCCTAATAAATAGGTCAAAAATGATTCCCTCCTTAAAAAATTACTTGTAGATGGTTTGAACCAGGAAGAAGTTGTTTGTTTGGTATTTTGAGAATCCCACATTAAATGGCTTACCGTTTTCAAGACACGCAATGACTTCCATATTTATCAGAGCTGTGTTCACATCCACGTTTAGATAGTTTGCATACTTTTCGGTTGCATTCTCTGCAACAATTTTTTGATCTACATATGAGAAGGTAATATCGTAGGCTTCTAAATAATCGTAGATAGAATGTTCAGCAGTGTCAGCAGTGATCTCTGGAACGATCTGTGCATCAAAGAACTCCTCTTCATAACAAATGGCAACACTATCGGCATAACGAATTCTTTCTATTCTCCAAGTCAGTGTGTCTACTGGTACTTTTAGCAGGTCAGCAACTTTTGAATTAGCTGGAACTTTTTCTATAGATAAAAGTTTTGTTGAGGGCGCTAAACCACGTTTTTTGGCCTCAGAACTAAATCCAATTCCACTTTTAAAACCAAAATATTTGGGAATTGGGTTTACAAAAGTACCTTTTCCTTTTCTTTTGCTCAACACTTTGTTGTTTACTAATTCTTCCAGACCTTTTCTGACCGTCACTCTAGAAACATTTAATTTCTTGGAAAGTTCCATTTCTGACTCAATCATTTGATGAGGTTGAAAAACACCATTTTCTATATTTGAAAGGATGTAGTTAATCACAAGTTCATATTTTTTTTCTGTATTATTTTCCAAGTATCTCACTCTCCGATCTTTACTAATTCAGGATAGATTATTTTTTAAGGATAAACAATACAGGATGAAAATTTTTTCTAAAATGAAAAATGCTGCTATATGAAACGCGTTCAATACAGCAGCATTTTTATTGATGATAAACTCCAGACTAATTACCAGCCGTATTTTTCTGGTCCCCAATATTTCTTCACTATACTTTGCTCTTGAAAAGCAATTTTGTGGTGTTCTATATTCTCATTTACGATCAGACCTGGAGAAACTGCACAGTTAGCTCCAACCTTACAACCTGGAAGAAAAATATTTCCAATTCCCGTTCTAGTAAAATCGCCGAGAAAGACTGCATTCGTATTTTTACCACTATATATCTTTCCCTCGATTTTTTGAGGCTGTTCCGTATCGTTGAACCTCAAAATTCCAGCAACACAAGCCGCGGCAATATCGACATACGTACCAACAATTCCGAAAATCTCACTGTAGTGAATGGCAGAGACACCTTTCATGGTTACACCTTTCATTTCGGCATTATGTCCGATTTTATTGTCTTTACCAATCACAGTATGGTCACCGATTTTCGCATAATCCTTGATGTAGGTACCATCGCCGATGTAATTATTTCCTTCAAGGATAGCTCCATTATCAATCAAAACATTATCACCGATAATCACACTTCCGTTAATAGCTACATTTTTCCCGACCACAGTATTATTGCCAATTTGTACATTGCCATTTATTCTAGCAGAAGGGTCAATTGAAGAGTTTTCACCAATAATATCACCATCAATATTTCCACACAATTCAGATACATAGTATTCATTTGCATTAAGTAAATCCCAAGGAAAGTTTAATTGGAAAACTTCTTTGTCATTTTCAATAGCATAAATCTTTTTTTCCAATAATGTCCCATTTAAACCGTTCTCAATGAAGAAAGTTTGTGGGGGCATAGCGCCGGAGTTATTTTTTTCAAAGCCTAAATCACTGTTTAGAGCCATTTTGAATGTTTCCAGTTCTAATTGATACAAACCAGGGACGATATTTGTTACATAATGCTCCCTTGGATGTCCATAAAAATTTTCAACCAATCCTTGAACGACGTTTACACCAATGTGATTAGTAGAAGAATCTGTTTTCTCTATTGTAAAAACTTTATTTTTTTCTTTCGATGAAAAAAATTTCTGAATGTCATTATCAGTGATGACACTTCCAGCATTATAAAGGAGTACGTCAGAATCAATTACATTTGCGATTGATTCATAGGAGCATTTCAAGCCGTTTGATCTCTCAACATAATTCAATTTAGGAAATTTTTTAAGTGTAGCTTTCACTTGATCCTTACGATGACCCAGCACAATGTATATATTTTCCTCTGAAAAACCGTTGTCGAATAATTGATTCAAAACTCGTACAATATTCGGTTTATCAACTATTGGAAGGCAAGCCTTTTGCCAATGAAAATCATATGGAAAAGTTTTACTACTGTGTTCGCTACATTCGATAATCGCTATCATGAACCACACATCCTAACTTTGGAATAGCTACTTCCAGTATCCATAATATTTTTCAAAAAGTTTATCATTGTATTCATCTGCGCCGTCCATATTAGAGCTTTTAAAAATTGGTACTTCAATTCCACGATCATTTAGTTTATCGACTGCTGAAACAATAATCGATTGAGCTATTCCTATTCCGGTAAAATCTGATGTTGGCCCTAGATCAGCATCGATTCCATCTAATCTATAAGCGGCATCACCAACAGGTGCCCAACTATCAATTACAACATCCGCAATTTCATACATAAGTTTACCGGAAGAGTGTCTTGATGTGATATGTTTCGAATGTGAAAGTGAGGTCAGAGCAATCACCTTAGTACCTCTATTTTTGGCTTCTAAACACATTTCTACGGGAACGTTATTTCGTCCAGAATTGGATACGACCATTAATGTATCTCCAGCAGCAACTTTGTACAAGTCTAAGATATTTTTTGAATAACCATCTAATCTTTCTAAATAGGTACTTTTATTAGGCATTTCATGGAGCATCAGTTCTGGAGTTAAAATGGCCTTTACAAATGCTAAGCCGCCTGCTCTAATATATATTTCTTCAGCAACCATATGGGAATGACCTGATCCAAAAACATAAAACCGACCACCGCTTGCACAAGAATTTGCGACTAATTCTGCTGCGGCATCTACTGATTCAACTTCATTTTCTGTTACTGACGACCAAATCTTTGTCAAATAATCAAAATATTTGACTGTACTTTCTTTACTATCAGACATGATATCCACTCCTTAATTTTTGTCATAGGCCTCTTGACACTTTTCATTATAGTTGCTATATTTCAACTTGTCAATACAAGATGTAAATATATGTTGTAGTCATAAGATAGGTTAGCATGATGGCCTAAACTTAAAACACAAAGGGGTGTATTGTATGGAAATACTATTTAGAATCGATGATTTTGGTTTATCACCAGGAGTTAATAGAGGTATCAAGCACTCAATTGATTTTGGTTTGACTAAGAACGTTGGAATAATAGTTAATTTATCAGATTCATTGGAGGCCTTAAAGTTTGCTAAATTGAAAAACGATGTGTGTTTTGGATTGCATGTCAATTTAGTATTAGGGGAACCGTGTAGTAAAACATATCAATCGTCGAGTCTAATCTGTCCAGAGAAAAATATTTTTATCTCATCTGGAATCAGGAGAAAACAAATAAGTGGAGGGAGAGATTTATTTAATTACAAGGAAACGTATAAAGAAGTCAATGCTCAATTGGATAAATTTATAGATGTGACCGGAAAAATACCTGACTATATTGATCAACATGCAATTCATACTTCTACTACAAATGAGGTAATAAAACGTATTGCTATTGAGCGACATATACCCTATTATGAAGACCTCAACAATGAGAATATTTTTTTTCATCCAATTTCTGTTGAACTAGAAAAAAAATCTTTTTCGCAAATTTTTGATAGTGATAAACTCAGCTTTGACAAGGTAAATCATTTCATTTTTCACCCGGGATATGTTGATATAGCATTGCTCATGTCAAGCTCGCTCACATATAGAAGATTGCTTGATCTGAAGTTTTTAAACAGTGAAAATACGAAAAGAAAATTGAAAGAAAAGAATGCTGTAATAGTGGACTTTTTAGATTTAGCGAACAATCAATCTTAAAAAACTTATTATTAACGTAGGAACCATGTCAATTTCGGTTTATGACATTTAGAACTCCCTATTTTGTAATAGTGATAAGTACTTTGGATTTGAGAACTGTTGCAATTGGTGGGGGCAGTGGACTTTGTAAATAAATGATACTAGTTAGTTTAAAAAATATGTATTTTGTCAGTACTAAGTCAAGAAAGGATTCTCCGTTTTTATAAAAAAAGCTCATAATTGAGCCAATTTCATAATTCGCTTTTATAGAAAAGCCGACACTCATCCA
>NZ_BJCC01000053.1 GCF_004309355.1 Enterococcus florum
ATTGTAGTGAAGGGTTTCCCTTTGTGAGAGTAGGACGTCGCCACGCAACCTAGCCATTCATTTTATATGAATGGTTTTTTTGTGTTTAGAATAAGGCAAATGGAGACCAATAGAAACGACGGCTGCTTTTAAGGCAACCGTCGTCTCATATTTATCATGGCTAGTTAGCTGTGCTGTGCATGTATTTGATCGTGTCAATCGTTTTCTTCCACTTTTGTTGTTCGCTTTCAGTGAGCTCTAATTGAAAATCTTTCACGATGCCGTCGCAGGAAACCTGAGCGGGATGTCCAACGTAGCATTGTGCTGCAGTATCAAATGAACTGACTGGAAGAATCCGCTGATTGTTGTTCAGTACTGCTTCAACGACTAACGCGCCTTGATTGGCAATTCCAAAGGAGGTATACCCTTTTCCTTTCATGGTGATCCAGCCGCCGTCACGAGCCACTGACTCCAAATCATCTAATTCCTTTTCGGACAGCATCTCAGTAATTGGAATCCCGCCGATTCGAACAGAGGACCATGCGACAAATTGGGAATCCCCGTGTTCACCTAAAACATATCCCTCTACTGAGGATGGGTGAACGTTGAACTTTTCGCTCACTGCGTGTTTCATGCGGGCACTGTCTAAGGTCGTGCCAGTTCCAAAAACACGTTCTTTCGGAAAACCAGTAAGTTCTTGTAAACGCTGAGTGACCGCATCACAAGGATTCGTAATATTGACTAAAATACCCTTGAAACCGGATGCTTTAATCTTCGGAGCCCACTCTTTCACAATGCCGTTCGTCAATTCCAGTTCAGCAAAGCGATCCGCGTTGTTTCTGAAGATAGAGATGTCTCCCGCTGAAAAAACAATAACATCTGTATCGGCTAATTCTTCGATCGTTGGCTTGATCAACTTCACATAATTGTCTCGATCGACTTGTCCATCAAATAGATCATTGTATTCGGAGAGCAGCTGCTCCTCTTTTGTATCAAAAAGGATTAGCTCATCGACGATATTTCTCGAAATTAACGTATAGGCGAGTGTACTTCCCACGTGACCTACACCGATTATTGCAACTTTTTTCACACATTTCGCTCCTTCGTACTATGGATTGATTCATCAGTAAAACTCAAGATGAATCGAAGCTGTTCTTACCCCAGGAAAAGTCTGCTGCAGTAAAAAACGTCTTGATAAAAGAATGCCTTTTGCATGAATAAAAGTCAAGAGAATAATGATAAAATGATTAGATTAAATCGTTTATTCGCTGATAAATTCGTTTTAGATCGCTGTCCGTTCCCCGAAGTTCAAAATCAGCTAAAAATGGAATATGAAAAGCTTCACTGTACTGCTTTGCCGTCAAACAATATTGATAGTTGAAGTTTTTATTTCCGCTGCCGATCACGCCTAGACAGTGGCGATAATTGTCCTCATATTCGAGATATTCCCTCATAGTTTCGGTCAAAATTTCCACGTCTCCGTTATCTATTCCATTGCCACCCTCTAAATAGGTGGGCACAAAGGTCACGAATGGTTCCGTTTCCTTCTCAAATAAAGTGTTGTCTGAAATTTCCTTTGTCAGAAATATAGGTCTTGCGGCATCTGCTTGATGTTGTTCTTCTGAATAAGCAGCCAATCGTTCAACAAACGATTTTGTATTGCCGGAAATCGATATATACAATAGGTTCATCATGATCCCTCCTCTAGAAATAGTAACATAAAACAGTAAAAAGAATAGGTAAAAGAATTGGATTTTTGATGTGTAAACGCTTGCAAAAAAAGCTGGATTATGGTATAAAATAGGTGTAAGGGTTAGTAATCCCTCCGTTGCAAAGCTTTATGAAGCAACAGGAAATGAAGAGAAATTTTCATTTCGGATTAAATGCCGGATGGCAGAAAGGAAGTAGGGATTTTTGTTAACTCCTTACCAATTGAATCAGGCCTAGCAAGCAAGAGGAATGTGGACAAAGAAGAACCATCGACCCATCAACCTCGCTTTAATGGTGAACTTAGACAGTGAATTTAGTAAAGTGAAGAATCGTCTAAGTCAAGAAGAGTGTGAAGTTCCAAGGCTACACAGGAATGAAAAAAACACAACCATTAAACTTGCTGGCCTTTTTCTGTGCTCAAAAAACATGATGACCGTTCTAGTTAGTAAAAATATTTTCTTTGAAGCAAGCTAAAAGAGGCTGTGACATAAGTCTCTAAATAAAAAGCCAGTGAAATGACGAGAATTC
>NZ_BJCC01000054.1 GCF_004309355.1 Enterococcus florum
TCCATCCTCAAGTGACGCAAAAGCGCCTTTCAAATCGAAACCATGCGGTTTCGACTATTATGCGGTATTAGCACCTGTTTCCAAGTGTTATCCCCCGCTTGAGGGCAGGTTACCCACGTGTTACTCACCCGTTCGCCACTCCTTTTCTTTCGGTGGAGCAAGCTCCGGTGAAAGAAAAAGCGTTCGACTTGCATGTATTAGGCACGCCGCCAGCGTTCGTCCTGAGCCAGGATCAAACTCTCATATAAAGTGTTTGAAACAGTCTTAGACTGTTCAGCTCAATTTAAAAATTGATTCGCTAGCAT
>NZ_BJCC01000055.1 GCF_004309355.1 Enterococcus florum
GTCCACAAAATTTTTATATTATTTCATTGTCCTATTGACGGGGTGCGCACCAATGCCATAGTCTCTTATTACTTGCTAGCGTTTCACTAAACGAATCTGCACCGCTTCAATTGCAAGTTTTTTACCCGTCGTGCCCGAAACGGCACCGTTTCGGACCCAACCCTGCCAGCCTATACTTTTCACATGTGAACGATATTCGATCGTATGTGTTTTCGCTAAATTATTTTTTAGCGTGATTCGAAAAGCTTCTAGATTTTTCTTCTGTCCTGTCGTTCCACCAGCATTATTCATCCAACCAATCGTTGAGCAATGGGTATCAAGTTGAAAATCGTTTTTGGAACCATTAACGAATACTTCCAAACATTCCATAGAAATACTCAGTCCTGTGGTACCACTAACTGCACCCTCTTTTACAAATCCTAACCAACCTTCTGTTTGTAAATGAGAGCGATAAGCCACTCCAGTCTTAGGGAGATCCTTTGTTCCTTGAACAATTTTTTTCCTTTTTAGGTTAATTTTTAAGGCCTCAAGTCGCAATGACTCTCCTGTTGTTCCTGCAGTCTGTCCATTTTTGACAACAGGTAACCAACCTTTTCTTTGAACATGTGCTTGGTATTCAATGTCGTAGTAATTTGCTGCCTGACCCGTTAGTTTCACTTCAAAAGCTTCTAATCCAATCGATTGTCCAGTTGAACCAGCAATTTGACCACTTTTTACCCATGGTTGCCATCCTTTTTTACTCATGTGTACTCGGTACTCCACGGAGCCATCCACATGTTTGTTGCCAAATGATATTTTCAACGCTTCAATAGGTAAACTGTATCCAATCGAGCCCGATAAAGCTCCATCAGCCACGTTGTTCATCCAGCCAACTTCGGCTACATGTGTCTCATAGTTGATTAACTTGGAGACTGACATAGCTGGATTCTTACCAGGCAATTTTGGTTCTTCTTTAGCTCCTTTTAATCGGTAGTAATAGACTGGCAATCCACTGTAGTCACCCATCCAGCCTTGTGCTGGCGTTGTACAAATCCCGTTCTTTCCATATGCAGGTGCATACGTACAATGAATAATCGTTTGATTGTCTAAAAAAATCCCTGTGTGACCATTACTTCCAGCCGAACCTCCCTTGACACCAGAAACAAAAATATCTCCTTTTGCTGCCTGACCGCGCGAAATCGGCTGCAGAAGACTACCTTCCAAACGATAAAGCGACTCGGTATTTCCCGGTGTTCCTGATGGTATAAAACCTCCTGCCATCAAAGCATAATAGACGGATGAGCTGCAATCAAAGCTATTCGGGCCGTAACGGGTGGTCATCGAATAAGACACTTTTCCTTCCCGCGACTTCATCCATTGAATCATTTTATTAATATCTCCCATGTTAAAACACTCCTTAAATTTTTTTGTAGTGATCACCTACTAAAGTCATTTTATACGAACACACGTTCTTTTTTAGGCCAAAAAAGAGACATTCGAAACTAAATATTTGGTTAATTGACCTTCTCAATACTAAAGAGAACGCTACAACTCCTTTAAAGATTGTCTAATTTTGCTGAATACCAAAACGGACCCACTAACCTGATTACTGGAGAATATGTTCTGTAATGATTTATCGAGATAATCTTGATGTGACTCATTCAGAAATAAAGCTCGGTTATGTCAAGTTTTGCAATCCCTTCGACTACTTACTAAGTACTGATACCATCTCCATCCAAGTCCGCCCTTTTCCAGAACAAAGCATGGTCTATCCGTTCCGATTTTTCTCTCTTCAATCTTGATTTTTATTTGAAAGTTGAACAATTTATCTTATAAGTAAATAAGGCATTTTATTATTTTCTTGATGATTCCTTAAATAAATTGATTTGCCTATTTTTTTATTTGAAATTAAACATAAGGGAAATTTTTCTTTTTTATAATTATTATCTAATCTGAATTTTGGATCTAGTCTGCGCCACTCCGTTTCTTTGTTTATCTATTTCTATCCTTTTTTCTATAGATATCTATTACTTTATATAACTAAATCGATCGTTTCTAAAGGTTAGACGGCGGTTTTGTTTCTTGTTATGGTGAGACCGAGGAACAAATTTTTCATATGGAGGAGAGCATCATGAATATCAAAGTCAACGTGTATCAGCTTTTAATGGAGTCTATTATCAATTCTGTCGATTCAATCATCGAAACCCCAGAGACGAAAGTCCTAAGTTCCAAACAAGAGGCAGTTACTTATCTTGAAAGTACCCTGCCTTCTCTAGTAAAACGCATTGAAAAGGAAGCGGCGGTTAATTTAGAATGTCAGATCGATAAATTGGTCAACCAATAAGTTTGACTGTCCCTAACTTCCGGTTGGGGACTTTTTGCATCATCTGGACTCTATTTTATTGAAGGAACACCCGTATTCTCGCTATTTGGCAGATCATTATTGCTTCGAATACGGGTACGAAGTCCTCAACACAAAGAGGAAAAATCTCAAAAACATGCGAGCTGACTGTGTTTTTTGACAAAATGTCAGGCAGCGAAATCTCTATAAATGGCTGAGTAAAAAACTTCTTAAGAGGGGTTCAATTTTGGATATAAACATGTTACTATTGTCCTAAATTTATTCTATGCAAAAAGGAGTTTTCTCATGCTTGATTGGATGATTTTGCTAATAACCTGTACTGCTTGGTTTGTCATCCTACCTTTTACATTTGATGTTGCAAAAAACAATAACCGTTACCGCTGCAATTCATTGATCGGTTTTCGTTCCACCAAAGCCGTCAGCAGCTGGAAAAAATGGCAGGTCGCACAACGTTCGGCTAAGAAATTTTGTTTTCTTGCTGGAGCAATGCATATCCTGATTATTGTCCCTTCTATTACGATCGGCCGGATCGACGAAGATATCGTTCTATGGATCAATGCAGCTCTATTGTTTGTATTGTTGATCGCTCAATACCTGTATGTTCAGTCAAAATTACGCAATCTGAATCCATAAAATTTGGCAGCTGTAGTTTCGGCTGCTTTTTGATGGTTATCATTTTTCAAAAGAACAACAACTTGTTAAAATGAATGTATAGGACCATTCGACCTCGAAGCATCCAAGTCTGCCTGCGGAAACAGGAGAATTACTTTACAAAGCATTCCTGGTCGAGTGCTTTTTTGTATACGCTCTTTCTTCACCTTGTTATTATGGTATAATTGATTTACCTTGGCAGGGGCAATTTGAATTGCTTTTTGCATCAAGCCTTGCGCTTGATGCTTTTTTATTGAAAGGGTTGTGCATTTGAAAATAGTTGGGCTTCAATTTGGTTTACGAAATATTAAAACAGGAATCAGTGTCTTTTTGTGTATCCTGATCAGCTTTGTTTTGCAACGAGAGACCTATGTTGTTTCGGCAATCACAGCGATCTTTACCTTGCGTGAAGATCAGATCAACACTGTGAAATTCGGCCGACATCGGATCGTCGGGAACATCGTAGGCGCCTGTACTTCTGTCGTTTGTATTGGAATTTTTAATCTGTTAGGAGATTCTCGCCTCGTTCAGCTTTTTTCGATTCCGCTCATGATCATGCTGATGATCGCTCTTTTAGTCAAGTATGACCATGCAGAAGGTGTTGTAGGTGCAAGTGCTACGCTACTGACGATTCTTTTCATGATTCCAAAAGACGCATCCTATCTGTATGCCTTGAATCGTGTGGTGGATAGCTTTATCGGAATGCTGATCGCTGTGGCCATCAATTCATTATTGCCAAGCATCGATCCTTCGGCAGAAACGAATTAATGATTTTGCTGCTTGCTGGATAAGCAAAGGAGGAATATGTATGGTTGCACCTCATTTAGGAAATATGTTCGTACTGCTATTTCCCTTGGGCTACTTGCTGCTAATCGCCATTGGCTATTTCGTGATTCGCAAGGCAGTCAAGGATGGGATTCTTGACGCTGAAAAAGAAAAAAGGAAGCTGAATAATTCAGATTCCTAGTAAAAAATGCTATGCTACCCCTATCTAGGACAAGGAAATAATTAAATCCTAGATAGGGG
>NZ_BJCC01000056.1 GCF_004309355.1 Enterococcus florum
GATAACCCATATCTGGATGCTGGTCATGAATCGTTCGAATGACTTCTGCAATGTGGCGATTGGTCTGTTCACGTACGCTCACAGGCTGTTTCACCCAGCGATAGTAGGCAGAGCGCGCTACCTGCAGGAAATCGCACATGGGTTTTATCGGGTAGCCCTTTTCTTCGTGCATGAATTTAATCGCCTGGTAAGCCAGGACATTTCGAAATTGTCCTAACGATTCCTCCTTTCCAATTCCCTTACTTTTTTT
>NZ_BJCC01000057.1 GCF_004309355.1 Enterococcus florum
CGTTTATCGTTAACATTTAGCTGGCAGGTCCGCTTCAATTCATCTTTGATGCGACGATAGCCCATATCTGGATGCTGGTCATGAATCGTTCGAATGACTTCTGCAATGTGGCGATTGGTCTGTTCACGTACGCTCACAGGCTGTTTCACCCAGCGATAGTAGGCAGAGCGCGCTACCTGCAGGAAATCGCACATGGGTTTTATCGGGTAGCCCTTTTCTTCGTGCATGAATTTAATCGCCTGGTAGGCCACGACATTTCGAAATTGTCCTAACGATTCCTCCTTTCCAATTCCCTTACTTTTTTT
>NZ_BJCC01000058.1 GCF_004309355.1 Enterococcus florum
TTTTGAGTGTGTAGCCGGAAATAGTCTTTTGTTCAGTCGTATAGGCAGTACCGATTTCTCCACTTGCAGCGTTGCGTCCTGCAATTTCATTATCAGATCCATCCACGTACTTAGTCACGACACTTCCTTGTGTCTTACCCACGTCTTCTTTGTTTTTCTTATAAATATAAGTGACTGTGATGATCCCTTCTTTGTACTTGCCTGCTTTGTTGGCTGGAACTGTTTGGATCGTATACCCCGGAATTTGTTTTTCTTCCGTGGTGTAGTTTTCACCAACTACTCCCGTGCTGT
>NZ_BJCC01000059.1 GCF_004309355.1 Enterococcus florum
TGCGATCTCGACACCGGATTCATCCTCATATTTCGTGACGACTGCTCCTTGGATTGTTGGTGTTGGATCACCGGTCTTTTCGTAAATGTAAGTAACCGTAGTTACCCCTTCGGTGTACAATCCTGTCGCATTGCTTGGAACAGTTTTGAGTGTGTAGCCGGAAATAGTCTTTTGTTCAGTCGTATAGGCAGTACCGATTTCTCCACTTGCAGCGTTGCGTCCTGCAATTTCATTGTCGGATTCATCCACGTACTTGGTCACGACACTTCCTTGCGTCTTACCCACGTCTTCTTTCACCTTTTTATAGACATAAGTGACCGTGATGATCCCTTCTTTGTACTTGCCTGCTTTGTTGGCTGGAACTGTTTGGATCGTATACCCTGGAATTTGTTTTTCTTCCGTGGTGTAGTTTTCACCAACTACTCCCGTGCT
>NZ_BJCC01000060.1 GCF_004309355.1 Enterococcus florum
TCCACAAAATTTTTATATTATTTCATTGTCCTATTGACGGGGTGCGCACCAAAAGCGGCTAAGCGCCGCTTTTTAATTTATTCAAGATGCTCCTGTATTAATTGTTTAAGCAAGCTTTCCATGCGACACAGGTCGTCTATCGCAATTCGTTCGTCCACTGAGTGGATTTGCTGCATATTGGTAGATAAATTGACGGCTTCGATCCCGCGCATTCGATAAACGTTGGCGTTGCTTCCGCCACCACATGAGGCTGTTTGATAGTCGATCCCGCATTTTTCACAGGCAGTATGGAAATACCTTAGAATCGGTCGATCGTCCTCCAACGTATAGCCTGGAGTCCCTTCCTTCAGCGTATCAAAAAATTGCGCGCCGTGCTTTTCACAGGTCGTTTGAAAGACCTGCTTGACCTCCGTGATAATCTCGCGCAGGCGCGCCAACTGATTGCTTCGGGCTTCAAATTGCAAGTCGAGCTTTCCCATCACGACATTCGTGGCGGTACCGCCTTTTGCTACACCGATATTGCAAGTGGACAACGGATCGATACGGCCGATCGTCAATTGCGAAACAGCCTCTGCCGCTACCACGAAGGCATTGACTCCGGCCTCAGGATTTGCTCCTGCATGGGACTCTTTGCCCACAACAGTCAACGTGCCTTTGCAGCCGTATGGCGTTTGCGCGATGGCCGTTCCGATCGGCCCCTCTCCATCTAAAACATAAGCAAAATCAACAGCCTGCAAAACCTGTTGTTCTACCAGTTTGGCTCCTTGTAAGCTTTGTTCTTCAGAAATCGAAAAGAGGAATGTCACTGTCGGATGCGGCGCAGAGGAAGCCTGCAATGCATCGATCAGTACTAGCATCAGTGCGATCCCGCTTTTGTCATCAGCCCCCAATATAGTCGGCCCTTTACTGTAAATAAATCCTTCGCGAATTTCCGGTTGAACATCTTGGCAAGGATCAACAGTATCCATATGGGCATCAAACAGAAGATGTTTGGCTTTACCAGGAATCGTCACGATCAAATTGCCGCAATTGCCGCCGATTTTTCGCCCGCTCCGATCTTCTAAAACAGTCAGTTCCGGATATTTTGCTACATAATTTTTGATATAGGCTGCTACCAAAGCTTCGCCTCTTGAAGGGGAAGAACATCTGGCTAATTCCATAAAGACCGCTGCAACTTTTTCCAATGGATCAGAACTCCTTATTTCTTGATAAAATGAATAAATTCGTCATAGGTTTCAATACCTGTCAGTTGTTCTTGGTATTCCTGCAGGTAGCGGTAGAGAAATTTAAAAATGTTGATTGATTTGTTAACATTTGGGTTCATCAAAGTCAACAGTACTTGTGTTACTGCCGTATTTTCCACCATCACCGGTTGATCCAAATGAACATAAATACAGATCACAAAGTTTTCCCGTTTGCTGATACAATGAGGCACCGCAAAATTATTGATCACTAACGGATTTCCAGATTGTTCCCGTTCGATGATCCGAGCAGCCTCTTCCCGAGAGATCACTAGGGCTTTTTCCAGCCGTGAACAGATTGCCTGCAAAATATCCAGCCAGCTTTCCTGTTCTTGAACAATGTAAGTGAAGCTGTACTCTTTAGGAAAAATCGTCTTGATATGATAGCCGATACTGATATTTTCCAATGTCTCTTTGATCTCCGCAATGTCTTTTTCACTTAAAATGTATTCTGTCTGGAACACCGGCTGCGGACAGTCCACACGCTCTTTCGTACTGTTGATCACCAAAGAAAATGGTGCTAGATCCTTGTCATTCAACTGGTCCGTGATCTCCACATCGCAATTTGAGATTGAGGCTTCCAAAAGCTGACGATTGATGTTAGCGATCGAATTCACTTGCGCATAAATCAGGATATGATGATTTTTCTTCATCATGCTTTCCATCCCCACTGTAAAATACAAGCCGATCAAATCGCTGTTGGTGATACGATAGCCGTAATTGGCATTCATCTTTTGGATAAAAACGATTCCCAGATCAAAAGCAAAAGGATACAATGCCTTTATGTTAGCAATATTATGGATCTCTTTGCTTTTCAGAAAGCATGGATAACAGAGAATCCGTTTCAAATGGTTGTATAGCTGCTTAGCCAATTTGGGATTGGCAAATTTGATGTTGTTCTCTTGTTCGATCTGATTCAAATTTTCTTCGATCTGAGCGATCGTCAGATTCAAATTGGTTTCGATGCAATAATCCGAAACCAGACTTAAATTTCGAATTGCTTCTAGTCCATAGGTGATTTGACAAGAACGAAACAGCGCCTCCAGCTCTTCATTTTCTTCACGGAAACCATTAGGAAACAAGAGACTGGCAATAAACAAATTCGCCAGCTGGCTGTCTAAGACATTCGGAAAATAATCGCCGATCAATGTAGAATGCTTGATTTGAGAAAGCAGCAATTCGTATTGCTCTGGCGTCACCCCAGCTAGCTCCAAGTAGTATTTGGTGTTGGTTCCTACCAGATTACTCAGCAGCAGGCACTTGGTAACCAGCGATTCATTCAAGTAATGCCCCTTATGACTGACCGAGATCGCCAAGACAGATGAATAACTCTCCTTCAAAACCCCCATTTTTTCCGAAGCCGTGATTCGTGACACAAACAGCAGCTCTGCCAACCTGTCGATCGTCACATACTCATTCATAATCAGCTGGTAAAGAATGATTTGTTCATCGTTGATGTTTTTCATCATCCACTCTTCGTATTGCCCGTAATCTGTAATAAAAATTTTGTAGCCCTGCTGATCCGGCTGTACCGTCAATTCTCCGATCCCATTGCTCTCTAAAAACAGCTTAATGCTGGAAAGATCCCGCATGATCGTCCGTTTTGATTTTGCAACGATCTTAGCGATTTCCTCCGACCGAATCGGTGAGGGCGCTTTTGTCAGCAATTCCACGATAATGTATTGTCGTTCATTTAGCATAATTTCCGTCCTTTAAATAATCCAAAGACAACTTCAACCGTTCAAGACCCTCCAATACTTTGGTTCTTGGGCAGCCTAGATTCATGCGTAAAAATCCGCGACCGATTTCGCCGTACACGTCTCCACGCATGATCCCTACCTTGCCATATTCGACCAGCACACGTTGGATTTCCTCATCAGAAGCCCCCAAACCCTGCACATCCATCCAGGCCAAATACGTCGCTTGCGGAAGGTCAAAGGCGATCTCTGGAATGTACTCCTGCAAAAAGGCTTGCACTGTCTGCATATTTCCCTCGACGTAATCCACCAGTTCCGTGACATACTCCCAACAATGATCGTAAGCGGTCATCGTGGCGGTCATCCCCATGATACTAGGGGAGTTAACAAAATCCCGTTCCTTGGTTTGCACTAGAAATTCCTGTCGTAATTTTTCATTAGGGATCAGAGCATACGAACCGCCTAATCCCGGGGTGTTGAAGGTTTTAGAAGCTGAAGTCACAATGATCAGATTGTTGTACTCATTGTACCAATTCAGCAACGGGAAATGGGGACGATCAAACAAAATCATATCACTATGTATCTCATCACTAATGATCGTCACTTGGTATTTTTGACAAATTCTAACCATTCGTCCCATTTCATCCTTCGTGAACACTTTTCCCGTTGGATTATGCGGTGAACACAGTAAAAACAACTTGCATCCTGCGACCTTTTGCTCAAAAAGTGCAAAGTCGATCGCGTATCCCTCCGTACGATGTAAAGGAACCGTCACTAGCTGGCGATCGTTTTTCTGAATCACGGAAAGAAATGCGTCGTACATTGGATCGAATACCAAAATACTATCTCCTTTTTGAGACAAGATCCGAAGCAGTACAGAAATACTGTACAAGACACTTGGACTGTAAACTACCCAATCTTCGGCAATTTCCGTTTGCTGACGCTGCCGATAGTAATTGACGATTGAACCTTTAAAGGCCTGATGACTCCAACGACTATACCCGAAGATGCCATGTTCCACCACCTTCTTCAATTCTGCCAATACTCTCTCAGGCGCTTGAAAGTCTGTGTCCGAGATCGAAAACGGTAGCAGGTCCGCTTTTCCAAAACGATCCTCAATGAAATCCCACTGGGTGCTGTATGTTTGCTTTCGGTCGATTCTGCGATCAAATTGACTGCTCATCCTTCTTCCTCCAGATACTCGCACAAGCGTGAGAAATGACTTCTCACGCTTGATCTTTTTATTCTTTCACAATTTCGCCTTGGATCCCTGATTCATCTATCGACTTTTGAGCCATTTTTTTCATTGTATAGCGGATTCGTATGTTCTTAAAGACAACAATGAACAAAATGTTCGTTGCTACCCCAAATGCGTAAGCCACATAGAAAGCCCAGCCTGGTGTCATCAAGCCCAACAATGGATCGAATACACCGATTCCTGGTGCCAAACGTTCAATTCCCAACAGAATCGTAACGACACCGGTCAACCCACCCGACAAAGTATTGGCAGTGATCATTGGAATCGGATCAGCCATGGCAAAAGGAATCGCTGGTTCAGTAGCAACCGTTGCTCCTACAACAATAGCAGAAACTGCAGTGTCGCGCTCTTCTTTTGAGAACATTTTTGGCCAGATGATTGAGGCAAGCCCTGCCGCAACCGGCGGTACCGAAGCCACTACCCCAACGATGGCATACCAGATATACACTTGTTCAGCAACCAATGAGAAACAGAAGAACCAGGCAATTTTGTTGATTGGACCACCCATGTCAAAGGCCAGCATCGCCCCGATTAGGAAGGCCAACGGCAATTTGAATTCAGCCGGTACGCCGTTTAAGAAGTTCAACATGCCGCTCATTAAGCCGCCTAGGAATGGGCCTACTAGATAGAAGGTCAAGGAACCAAACAGCAAAATGGTAACGAATGGAATCACCGTCAAGTTCATCAACGATTTTACAGCTTGTGGGTAATTAAAGCCCTTGATCCATTTTACGAAATAACCAATCGTCAAACCGAAGAAGATCGCTCCGAAAAAGCCGCAGCCAGATTCCGTTCCCAGCATCGTGTTGTCATTGGCAAAATAAGTAATGATAAAAGCTGGTGCCAACGCTGGTTTGTCGCCGATACTATTGGCGATATATGCTCCCATGATCGGAATCATGAACTTAAAGCCTAGGTATCCGACCTGCTCCATGATCCAAGCAAAGGAGGCCCCGCCATCATCAAAACTGGTATATGCCATCCCGAAACGCATCAGGACATTGGCCATGGCTACTAAGACCCCGCCACCGATCACAAATGGCAGCGCTGCAGAGATTCCCGCCATCAAATGCGACATGATCGAACCTTGCGGAGTTTGCTGCTTGCCTAATTTGACTGCATGTTTATCCCCTTCAAAATGCTCTGAGCGTTCTTCTAAATGATCAAAAATCGTTTTGACTTCCTTCAACGCATCGCTGACCTTCATGTTGATCACTTTTTTGCCATTGAAACGAGCACGCTCAGAATCCGTCAACGTTTTCCCCATCGCCAAAATCACGTAGTCGGCTTCCTCGATCTGTTGGTCCGTCAGGCGATTTTCAACTCCGCTGGCCCCTTGCGTCTCCACATGGATCTCGTGCCCCAGCTCTCTAGCCCGTTTTTCAAAGGCTTCTGCCACCATGTATGTGTGGGCGATTCCCGCCGGACAGTTCGTGATTGCAACAATCTTATACTTTTCCATCCCTTTTCACTCCTATTCTATGACTTGATTGATTTCTGCCAAAACTTCCTCTTCGGATCCATTTTTCAAAATATCAATAAACTCTTCGTGGATCAGACGTCGAGAGATTTTTGCCAACGTTTTTAAATGAAAATCATTCTGATCATCTGGTGCAATCAGACAGATGAAGACATTGACTGGTTCATCATCCATCGCACGCCACTCCAACAAGTTATCACAACGAGCGACTAATACGCCGGCATCTTTGACGATCTGATGACGTGCATGAGGAATCGCTACCCCATTACCGAATCCGGTGGTCCCCTCTTCCTCACGTTTGCATAATTCTTGATAGAAGATTTCTGCGTCCGCTACCTTGCCTCGTTCAAAGGCCAGCTGAGCCAGTTGTCTTAATGCTTCTTTTTGCGTATTGGCTTCCAAATGAAAGTTTGTGTCCTGTTGCGTCAACTTTTCCATGCGCATTTCCTCCTTATACGAAATCGGTCACTGAGCTCGATTCGCTATTCCTGATCTTCTCTTTCCTTTATTCGACGATACGTAAAGTGAAAGCGATATCTACAAATTTATCTTAATCGACAAGTCGCACAGACAAAATATCCAGTTTGTCATTTGGGTGACGACAAAGCATTGATAAAGTAAAGGGTTTGTCTCTTGCGCGATGACAAATGCCAGCATTTTGCCTCTTCTCAATAAATTAAGCGCTCAGAGTCATCCTCCAAATGCCTCGTTTCCAGCTCCTTCTAATCCTTGATTCTGTAATACTGTTTTTGAATCCGCAATGATTTATTCTGGTATTTTGAAGTGATTCGAAATACTTTCGTGCCTGACGGAAACTTTTGGAGGAGTCCTATAGATCTGACTTTTCCTGTTGCATTCTTGTAAGGAGTCTACACAATCAATAAATCATTTTCATTCTTCACCATTGCCAACCAATTGTTTAGATCCTCTTTACAGAAAGAACATCAAACGTCTCAATCAATCTGTTTTTTACTCTTTCTCGATCGGTCAATGTAGGTGAAAAGGGATTTCGCCTTGAGTTGCTACTCTTTTGTATAATGCAGTAATCAGTACTGCAGGATTCATTCCTGAAGCATCTATAGCAGATTCAACCTCTTGTGTCGTTTCTTATCAATGTTCCCTTGATTTTTTTCTTCCACTTTAGAGTACCTTACACTCCTGAGACACTCTAATATTGGAATCAAATATCAATACTATGTAATTCCACCTTAAAACGTCTTCAGCAAATCTGTTACCAAAAAAACATGCAAAATTTACGAATCGTTCATCTTTTATCGCTATACTAGTCTTGTGGATGAACTTGGTGTTTCCTCACGAATGAAGCCTAGAACGACGGTTTGTTTCATTTATTTTTGAGATGCAGGTTCAACTCCTGCCATCCACTTTTAGAATTTCTTAACGATTGTTGAAGATTCAGTGATTACTAGTGTTTATTTCACAACGATATGGTATAGTACTTATCAGACGAAACATCTTTTTATGCGACATTTTTAATGAGTTTTGAGGAAATTTATTCACACTGGCGTAACTTGAGGGTTACAAGGACGGATTAGAGGTTTGGGAATTCGTCGTTTAAATGAGAAATAGTTAAAAGTTAGCAATAGTCACTCGCCAACTTTAAAATAAGAAATGTATATTCGTTAGATAGCCATCTCATTGCTGAGATGGCTCAGACTGTAGACAAAAGACGTTCAAAACTCGTAATTTGAGTATTGAACGT
>NZ_BJCC01000061.1 GCF_004309355.1 Enterococcus florum
TCAAATAGTTCCGAAGAGCTACTCTGCGCCAGGAAGTACTTCTAATCCTTTTATGAAAGGCTACGTACTTTTAAATGCTCCTTATATAAATCAAAATGAAGCTGGGGCTCCTATGGGATGTGAAGCAGCCTCATTATTACAAGCTTTGCGAGTGAGAGGAAAAGCCACAAATTATTCTTTGAGAAATTTCTTAAGAGAGATGCCCATCTCTCCTACTGGTGATCCAAATAAAGGGTTCGGTGGAACACCTTATGCAGTAACGCCTGGGGTTTATCAGTCTATCTATCCAGAGCCGTTAGCAAACTGGGGGAAAAGATACGCTAACGTAGAAAATATTTCGGGCAGTTCTTCCGCCTCTTTGCAGAATCATTTGCAACTCGGAAATCCAATCGTGGTCTATGTAACACTCGATTTCCAAACACCGGTCTATAATAGATATTTTTTTGGTGTAGCAATTGATAATGCACACATTATGACTCTTGATGGTTATAACTTTTCTACTCAACAATATCATGTGTCTGATCCGGTTCGAGGAAAATATTGGGTGAATGCTACTACTTTCGAACGGTCCTACAATGTGAAGAAATTTGCAGTAGCTGTAAAATAAAAAATATAAAGAAAGATAATGGCTTATAATCTTTGTCGATTGCCGTTACTTCCTAGAAGCAGTAAAGAAAAGACTTGAAAATACAAAATAAGATAGAGCAGCCTAATTTGCATGGCTGCCCTATCTTATTTTTACTTATGAAACATATCAGGTAGAAGAAAAAGGGCGTCTAAAAATCTATTACAATCGCTTGTTTATTGTACTCTGCATTAAATTTACTTATCGGCAACCAATGTCTTGCACCTAAATCATAGTTCATATTTTTCCCACCTGATCCAGCAGGATTATCCGGACTCTTATAAAGCGGATCATATACTAGAAAGTGACCGTTACTGTATCCAGCGATTACTTTACAGTGGTTTCTCACGTAATCCCCAGGTACTTGATAGGAGGAAAAACCATAATATAAAACAGGCTTTCCAGATAATACTTCGTTGATGATTGATTCAGTGCTCGAACCAGAAATATTCCTTACTTTTGGATACCATCTTTGCATATACTCGGTTAGTGTCTGAGGTTTTATTACCCAGCCAAAACCAAAGCCAGTATAAACATCACCCTTTTGACCACCAGGATGTTTAGGATACATAGGTAAGTTGTCCTGTACATATCGTAAATCAACTGAAATATTTCTTGAGCGTAAAAGCATTGTCATTGCTGCACCAGCACACCCCCATGGTGAAAAAACAGGTGTATATTGACTTACATAAGGTACATTTTCAAGTACAATTTCTGTCCTCTTTTTTATAAAAGGATTAGAAGTACTTCCTGGCGCAGAGTAGCTCTTCGGAACTATTTGAATTTGAATGCTTTCCAACCGATAGGAATACCCTTCTGTCCCTGCACTCGCACCATTCTTTGCCCAGCCTAACCAGCCAAAGTTTTGAGCATGGACGCGATAATAAACGTCAAAGTGAGTCGCTAGTTCTCCAGTCAATTGGATTTGGATCGCTTCCAATCGTTTCGACTGTCCGCTGGTTCCAGATACACCGTTGTTTTGGACAAACCCATTCTCCCAGCCAATATCTTGGATGTGTGTTCGATACTGGATAGCTCCGCTGATATTTTGATTTTGCAATTGAACTTGAATCGCTTCTAAACGTTTTGACTGTCCCACTGTACCGCTCGATTGCCCACTAGCTTGATACTTGTCCCAACCAATTCCTTGGATGTGGGTACGATAAGAGATATCGGGTCTTCTTGCATAGGCTTTATTAGTAGACCCTGGAGCGGCATCTCCCTTTTTGACTAATTGAATTTGAATCGCTTCTAATCGATAAGATATTTTCTCCGTCCCAGCGTTCTCTCCATTTTTAGCCCATCCTAGCCAGCCAAAGTTTTGAGCATGAACGCGGTAATAGATGTCAAAATGATTTGCCAGCTCACCAGTCAGGCGGATCTGAATCGCTTCTAATCGCTTACTTTGGCCAGATGTACCAGACACACCATTATTTTGAGCATAGGCTGATTCCCAGCCAATGCTTTGAATATGCGTCCGGTACTGGATCGAACCACCGATGGTTTGTTTTTGTAACTGAACTTGGATCGCTTCTAACCGTTTGGATTGACCGGAAGTGCCGCTGGTTTGTCCACTAGTTTTGTACCCTTGCCAGCCGATTCCCTGTACATGGGTACGGTAAGAAAGGGTCGGCTTGTTGTGGTAGGCTGGACCATTTGGTCCAGGCATTGTTTCGCCTTTCTTGACCAATTGAACTTGAATGCCTTCTAATCTGTAAGACATGCCTTCTGTTCCAGCGTCTTCTCCATTCTTAGCCCAACCTAACCAACCGAATTTCTGTGCATGAACACGATAGTAAACATCGTAATCTTTTGCAATATCTCCTGTCAGTTTGATTTGAATCCCTTCTAGTCGCTTGCTTTGACCAGATGTACCAGATACTGCATTATTTTGTTTGAATGTATTTTCCCAACCAATTCCTTGAATATGAGTACGATACTGGATCGATCCAGAAACGGAAGTATTCTCGAGTTTGATTCGGATCGCTTCCAATCGTTTGGATTGACCCACCGTTCCACTTATTTCGCCATCCTTTTTACTATTTTGCCAGCCCTGGGTTTGGACATGGGTCGTATAGCTGACGGTAGGCTGTTCAACAGGAGCCGCTGCTTTTTGCAAGTCTACCTTTTTATAGTAAAAGGCAATGCTCTGATCCTCTTTATCGAATTGCCCCTTGGTCGTATCAGGCAGCTTGTCTTGATTTAGTTCGTATCCTGAAATGGAGGGAAGAATGCCAGAAGCCATCAAGTCAAAAGATTCTCCAACGGTACCAGACAATTCTTTGTTTTGAGTTACTGGCTGATCATTCTCATCGAGAAATTGAAGGATAACTTTTCCAACAGTTTTATCCGGTGTTGCCAGTAGATACGTTTGATTACGAATATTCACATTTGCATTAACTAGTGCATCTAAGTTTGTATACGTGTCGCTAGAGTCTTCAGATCTCCAAATGTTAGAATTTGTTTCGGAGGAGCCAGCCTTTAAAGGCTGGAAGAAAGAATGCTCTCCGAAAGAGATTTTATTCAGTTTTGTACAACCGGAAAAAAGATCTTCATTTTCTACAATACCCCTCGTGTCCCATTTTGATAGATCTAAGGTTTCTAAAGAACTGCACCCGCGAAAAAAACGATTCAATTTGGTAGAAGAAGAAATTTGCAGGTTTTCGATTCCTTTAATCTCAACCAAGTTAGTCAGTCCGGAAAAAAGATCACTGGATTCTTCAGCTAATTGAACAGGTTCAATTAAAATAATTTTTCGAATATGCTCTTGATAGTCTAACCAAGGAGAACTGCCGGATGTCGTTGGCAATTTTCCACCAGTAATGGTAAGAATTTGTTCATTGGATAGCTGCCAATGACTCGTTCCAGCATCTCCTTCTGCCAGCAACGTATCGTCTGCGGAGGAATCGGAGACTTCATTTAAAGGCAATGTGGTTTTCGCGAGGGAAGTTTCTGTTTCAGTAGTGACCTGTGAATCATTTTGGGGAGCTGCGAACGCAGAACCTCCTTGTACAAATGTTGATACCAACAACAAGATTAGGCTAAGATGACTGAGATATTGGGTAGCTCTTTTCCTTACACTTTTTTTCATAGTACTCTCCTTTTTTTGTTA
>NZ_BJCC01000062.1 GCF_004309355.1 Enterococcus florum
ACGCGCCCAAGAGGAGTCGAACCCCTAACCTTTTGATCCGTAGTCAAACACTCTATCCAGTTGAGCTATGGGCGCATATTTAACTAATGCCGAGGACCGGAATCGAACCGGTACGGTGATCACTCACCGCAGGATTTTAAGTCCTGTGCGTCTGCCAGTTCCGCCACCCCGGCGTGCTTCCTTGGTCTTCAGGAAAGCGGAAAACGGGGTTCGAACCCGCGACCCCCACCTTGGCAAGGTGGTGCTCTACCACTGAGCTATTTCCGCATGGTGCCGGCTAAAGGACTTGAACCCTCGACCCTCTGATTACAAATCAGATGCTCTACCAACTGAGCTAAGCCGGCTAGCTTTTAATGCGGGTGAAGGGACTTGAACCCCCACGCCGTTAGGCGCTAGATCCTAAATCTAGTGCGTCTGCCAATTCCGCCACACCCGCATACTTTCTATGAGCCGTACAGGGCTCGAACCTGTGACCCTCTGATTAAAAGTCAGATGCTCTACCAACTGAGCTAACGGCTCATATGGGGGTTAACGGGTTCGAACCGCTGACCCTCTGCTTGTAAGGCAGATGCTCTCCCAGCTGAGCTAAACCCCCATGGGTTGCGTGGCGACGTCCTACTCTCACAAAGGGAAACCCTTCACTACAATCGGC
>NZ_BJCC01000063.1 GCF_004309355.1 Enterococcus florum
AAGAGGCTGTGACATAAGTCTCTAAATAAAAAGCCAGTGAAATGACGAGAATTCGTTCATTTCACTGGCTTTTTTGGGTAAACTAAAAGAGTACAGGATGACGCCTGTACTCTAAATCATTCAATCCTCGAAAGGATCAAAATCATGCATACAAATTATAACATGAATCAACTCACTTTAGATATCACAACTTCTTACATTCCAAAAGAAGACAGCACCGCTTGGTTTATCAATGAACTCGTTGAATCTCTTGAAATCAACGAACCCTATCTTTTTGGTCGTCCTCGGAATTATGATTTAAGTGCGATGTTAAAATTGGTTCTGTTTGCTTATACGCGGAGTGTATTTAGCAGTCGGAAAATTGAGCAATTAGCTGAAGAGAGCCTACCGGCTCGCTGGTTGACGCAAGAACAGATGCCCACTTACCGAACCATTGCCCGTTTCCGCGTATCTAATGAATTGGAAGCATTGATCGAAAAAGGACTTGATTCGTTAGTTCATTATCTTAGAGAGCAACAATTGATTAATCATTCAATTTTTATCGATGGAACGAAGCTTCTCGCGGATGCCAATAAATATAGTTTCGTTTGGAAAAAGAGCACAATCAAGTATGACAACTTGAACCGTGAGCAGATCGTCGCCTTGATGTCTGAACTCAAAGAGGCGCATTTAGCGAGTCATGTTCCTGAAGGAACCTCACTCACATTAGATATGATAGATGAAGTACTGACGAGGTTGGAAATACGGCTGGAAGAATTGGAACAAGAAGTACTTAAAACCAGAAAGGTTTCACCAAATCCAGCCAAACAGCAGCGCCGTACACTAAAATCACAAAAACGAAAACTAAGCGAGCGTCGTGGTAAAATGGCGGATCACCAACAGCGCTTAGCTATTTGTGATACTAGGAATAGTTATTCAAAAACAGATAATGACGCCACATTTATGCGTGTCAAAGAAGATCCTATGCGCAACGGGCAATTAAAGCCTGCGTTCAATCTTCAAATAGCCACCAGTAATCAGTTCATTTTGGGTTATGATGTCTATCAAAATCCAACGGATACCAAAACCTTTCCCACGTTTATAAAAAAATTGAACGTGGCGAATCTCCTCCCAATGCATATTGTCGCGGATGCAGGGTATGGTTCGGAACAAAATTATCGCTACCTTGAAGATGAACTACCGAGCCACACTGCATTGATTCCTTACTCAACGATGTTGAAAGAACAGAGTAAGAAGTGGCAATCGGACGAACGAAAAGTGATGAATTGGACGTACAACGAACAAGAGGATTATTATCTTGATCCAAAAGGTGTTCGTTTTAATTTCAATGCGTACAGAACAGAGACGGATAAAGTCGATGGATTTGTCCGGGATTTCAAAGAATACAAAGCAGAGAAATACACAGAAAACAAAGAAGTGATACAAGAAGCGTTGACCCAAGGGGGCAATACACGCATCATTAAGGTCAATCCTTCGTTAGAATATTTTAAAGCCAAACAACGCACCTTGCTTTCAGAACCTGAAAATGGAAAAATCTACGCACAAAGAAAAATTGACGTAGAACCTGTTTTTGGATGGATGAAGGCTTGTTTGCATTTCACTCGGTACCATGTTCGAGGCTTGGAAAAGGTGAAAAAGGAAACAGGCATCCTAATCATGGCTTTGAATATGAGAAAGTTAGCAGCAATGAAGCGGCTTGGCACCTTGAGTACATAGAAATTGGCTACCATAAATCATTTACTGATTTATGGTAGCCAATTTTTTTCTATTAAGGACTATGACTTATGTCACAGTCTCTT
>NZ_BJCC01000064.1 GCF_004309355.1 Enterococcus florum
CTTATTCGTGGCAATCAGACCAGTGGGCCCTTCATTTTCATATAAAGCACACCATCTTCTGACTGTGTTCACGTTAACTTGGGCTTCTTTAGCTGCACTAGTTAAACTGATTTCCTGTCTAAGATAACTCTCAACAATCTTTATGCGCTCTTCTGCACTGAGCTTCATCCTTCTTTTTCCCATAACAAATACCCCTATCTAGGATTTAATTATTTCCTTGTCCTAGATAGGGGTAGCATAGCA
>NZ_BJCC01000065.1 GCF_004309355.1 Enterococcus florum
CAGCTTCAATTCTTTCGAATACTTTTTATTCTTATTCGTGGCAATCAGACCAGTGGGCCCTTCATTTTCATATAAAGCACACCATCTTCTGACTGTGTTCACGTTAACTTGGGCTTCTTTAGCTGCACTAGTTAAACTGATTTCCTGTCTAAGATAACTCTCAACAATCTTTATGCGCTCTTCTGCACTGAGCTTCATCCTTCTTTTTCCCATAACAAATACCCCTATCTAGGATTTAATTATTTCCTTGTCCTAGATAGGGGTAGCATAGCAATGTCACAGC
>NZ_BJCC01000066.1 GCF_004309355.1 Enterococcus florum
CGCGCTCTGCCTACTATCGCTGGGTGAAACAGCCTGTGAGCGTACGTGAACAGACCAATCGCCACATTGCAGAAGTCATTCGAACGATTCATGACCAGCATCCAGATATGGGTTATCGTCGCATCAAAGATGAATTGAAGCGGACCTGCCAGCTAAATGTTAACGATAAACGAGTCTTACGTATTTGTCGTCACGAACAAATTCAGTCTACCATCAAGCACCCGGCGACTTGTATCACAAGACGAGCTGCCACTCCTTACCACAAAGCGAAGAATGTCTTGCATGGCCAATTTGATGCGGAAGCACCAAATCAAAAATGGGTGACCGATGTTTCAGAATTCAAGTATTTTATCGGACAGAATATGCATAAACTTTATTTGAGTGCGATTCTTGATCTCTACGATCGGCGCATTGTCACGTATGCACTGAATGATACCAATGATTTGAACTTAGTCTTTGATACATTTGATCAAGCAGTCGCATTAGAACCGGAGGCACATCCGATTTTTCACAGCGACCAAGGTTTCCAATATACGCATGTCAATTTCTTCCACCGCATCGTAAAGGCCGAAATGATTCAGAGCATGTCTCGTGCAGGCAAATGTATCGATAACGGACCGATGGAAGGTTTTTGGGGAATGCTTAAGCGAGAAAAGTATTATGGACGAAAGTTTACCAGTCGCGAGGAGCTTGTCACGATGATTCGTGACTACATGACATACTATAATACAGGTCGTTACCAACGAAAATTGCAGGTAATGACGCCAATGGAATTTCACAATCACTACTACAAAGCTGCGTA
>NZ_BJCC01000067.1 GCF_004309355.1 Enterococcus florum
TCGCATCAAAGATGAATTGAAGCGGACCTGCCAGCTAAATGTTAACGATAAACGAGTCTTACGTATTTGTCGTCACGAACAAATTCAGTCTACCATCAAGCACCCGGCGAATTGTATCACAAGACGAGCCTCCACTCCTTACCACAAAGCGAAGAATGTCTTGCATGGCCAATTTGATGCGGAAGCACCAAATCAAAAATGGGTGACCGATGTTTCAGAATTCAAGTATTTTATCGGACAGAATATGCATAAACTCTATTTGAGTGCGATTCTTGATCTCTACGATCGGCGCATTGTCACGTATGTACTGAATGATACCAATGATTTAAACTTAGTCTTTGATACATTTGATCAAGCAGTCGCATTAGAACCGGAGGCACATCCGATTTTTCACAGCGACCAAGGTTTCCAATATACGCATGTCAATTTCTTCCACCGCATCGTAAAGGCCGAAATGATTCAGAGCATGTCTCGTGCAGGCAAATGTATCGATAACGGACCGATGGAAGGTTTTTGGGGAATGCTTAAGCGAGAAAAGTATTACGGACGAAAGTTTACCAGTCGCGAAGAGCTTGTCACGATGATTTGTGACTACATGACATACTATAATACAGGTCGTTACCAGCGAAAATTGCAGGTAATGACGCCAATGGAATTTCACAATCACTACTACAAAGCTGCGTAGATCACCAGACACATCAAAAAAACTACCCATCTAATCGGATGAGTAGTCCACAAAATTTTTATATTATTTCATTGTCCTATTGACGGGGTGCGCACCA
>NZ_BJCC01000068.1 GCF_004309355.1 Enterococcus florum
TTATGGTAGCCAATTTTTTTCTATTAAGGACTATGACTTATGTCACAGTCTCTTTCCTATGAGTGTTTTATTTATTATAATAACGAATCTCGCCATTCATTCGTGAAATCGCAAATGGGGATAAATCATTAAAGCTGTATTCTTGACCATCCATCGGTAAATGATCGTTGAACATTGCTTCGTACTCATCAATTGTTAATTTCTGACGATCCGCTAGGACTGCTTGATTGGCCGCTGGCGACAGATGATCTTGGTAACCTTCGATTAATTCCAGTGAGAAAAATTCGCTGACAGCACCGGAACCATAGCTGAACATACCGATGCGATCACCGGCTTGAAGCTCGGAACTGTTATCCAGCAGAGAAATCAGGCCTAAATACAAAGAACCTGTATACAAGTTTCCAACGTCACGACTATAGACGATGGCTTCATCATAACGGGCTTCCAAACGTCTTTGCTCTTCCTCTGACAGAGTAGGGAAGATTGCACGCAAGGCTTTACGTCCCATTTTTGTATACGGCAGATGGAAAGTCACCGCAGCGTAGTCCGCTGAACTTGTTTGATTGACTTTCAAATTTTGTTCCCAAACACGCACAAAGGATTGAATATAGATTTCGTTCGACAAATGACCATCCACCATTGGATAATCATGGCCTGAAGGACGCCAGAAATCATAAACATCCTCAGAATAAAAAATGCTGTCGTCATGAATCGCTAAAATTCTTGGATCCGCTGAGATCAGCATGGCAACGGCCCCACAGCCTTGGGTCGGTTCGCCGCCAGTGTTTAACCCATATTTTGCGATATCGGCAGCGATGACCAATACTTTTCTATCTGGATGAGCAGCGATATAATCACGTGCTTGCTGCAAAGCTGCTGTCCCTGCATAACACGCATGTTTTATTTCATAAGAACGTGCAAAAGGCTGGATATTCAAAAGGTCATGAATGCTCACTGCTGCCGACTTGGAAAAATCAGTACTTGATTCCGTTCCGACGATGACCATATCGATCATTTGCTTGTCTTCATCCGTCAAGATCTTTTCTGCCGCAGCAGCACCTAGTGTGATGATATCCTGCGTTTTAGGAATAACGGCCATTTTGTCTTGACCAAGCCCTAAATGAAATTTATTAGGGTCTGTATCTCTGGCATTTGCCAAGTCTGTCATATCAACGTAATAGTTTGGTACGTGAAAACTAATTTTATCGATCCCTATTTTCATGTTGCCCCTCCTTCTCTTCACCTTGTAATATATCACAGATAAGCTGAGTTTTGGTGGGATTCATTCTTAAGAAATAGTAAAACTATTCATGCTATAATCAAGCATATTTTAAAATTTTTTGGAGGTGTCTTTTTTGAAAGAAGTAGTGATCTTAAGCGCTGTACGAACCCCCATCACGAAATATAAAGGTGCATTGGCTACCGTTTCTGCTGTTGATCTTGGAGCGATAGCGGTAAAAGGTGCACTTGAAAAGAGCGGAGTAGCTGCCGAGTCGGTGGATCAAGTGATTCTAGGCAATGTTTTACAAGCAGGAAACGGTCAAAACGTTGCCCGTCAATCGGCGATCAAAGCTGGTCTATCCTATGAGGTTTCAGCCATGACGATCAATGAAGTTTGCGGCTCAGGTCTTAAATCGATCATTTTAGCCATGCAGCAAATTCAGCTCGGTGAAGCAGAGGTGGTCGTCGCTGGTGGGACGGAGAACATGTCTCAGGCACCAAAACTTGCACAATATGATTTTGCAACAGAGGAATGGAAAGCTCCCGTCCCTAGCATGATCTATGACGGACTGACGGATGCATTCAGTGGCAAGCATATGGGATTGACTGCGGAAAAGGTCGCAAAACAATATCAGATATCGCGAGAGGCACAAGATCAGTTTGCGTATGATTCGCAGATGAAAGCGGCAAAAGCACGCGAAGCAGGCAAGTTTTCAGAAGAGATTTTACCAGTCTCTTTAGCGGATGGTCGAGTGGTCGCTGAAGATGAAGGCATTCGTCCGCAAACTACACTTGAAAAACTAACTGAATTAGCGCCTGCTTTTCAAGACGACGGCGTGGTGACGGCCGGCAACGCTTCGACTTTAAATGATGGGGCATCTGCGGTTGTTCTGACCTCAAGATCCTATGCTGAAAGCCATGATCTTCCTTACTTAGCAGTAATCGAAGGCTATAGCGAGGTCGGGATCGATCCAAGCATCATGGGCGTAGCTCCAATTAAAGCTATTCACACATTGTTAGACAAACAACGATTGAGTCGTGAGGATATCGATCTATTTGAGATCAATGAAGCTTTTGCAGCTGCTTCCGTGGCGGTCAAAGAAGACCTGGAGTTGCCGGAAGATAAGCTGAATATTTATGGTGGTGCCATTGCTTTGGGTCACCCGATCGGAGCCAGCGGTGCAAGAATCGTGACTACACTGTTGTCTGAATTGTATCAAGAGGACAAACAGCGTGGGATAGCGAGTTTATGTGTCGGCGGCGGGATCGGAATCGCGCTTTTGATTAAAAAAGCGGAGAATAAAACCTCCACACTTAAAAAAAAAAATTTTATCAGCTAGAACGAAGCCAACGATTGGCACAGCTGGTTAAAGAAGGCAAATTGACTAGTGAGGAGGCGGAACTGCTTCGTACCCACACGGTTTTGCCAGATAAGATTGCCAACAATCTGATCGAAAATCAGATCAGTGAGACTGAAACTCCGTTAGGATTGGCACGCAACTTTGTGATCAATCAAAAAGAGCGAGAGATTCCGATGGCCACTGAGGAGCCTTCTGTGATTGCTGCAGCTAGTAATGCAGCCAAAATCATTGGCAGGGCTGGAGGTTTCACTACTAAGACATTCGAACGAACGATGATGGGTCAAATCGTGCTGCGACAAGTCACGGATTTTTCCGCAGTTAAGGCTGTGCTAGAAGAGCATCGTTTAAGTTTGTTTGCAGCGGCCGAGCGTGCGTATCCTTCGATCTACCAGCGTGGTGGTGGATTGCGATCCCTTCAGTGGCGCAGCTTTGAAGCAGACGGTTATTTGTCGATCGATCTGCAGGTAGATGTGCAAGATGCGATGGGGGCAAATATTGTGAACACGATGGCAGAAGGAATTGCCCAGGAAATTCGCCAGCTCCTGTCAGAAAGTGAAATTCTTTTCAGCATCTTGAGTAATTATGCAGATCATTCGTTGGTTGAGGCGAGTTGCCGAGTGCCCTTAAAAATGATTGGAGCGGAAGTAGCAGAACGGATTGCAGCGGCAGCGGAATATGCCAAATTAGACCCGTATCGTGCAGCTACTCATAATAAGGGGATCATGAACGGGATCGATGCAGTTGTTCTGGCAACTGGAAACGATACTCGTGCTGTGGCAGCTTCTGTTCATGCCTACGCGGCAAAGGATGGAGAGTATAGAGGGCTGACAGATTGGGAAATCGTTGATGACACATTGATTGGTCGTCTACGGATTCCGATAGCGATCGGGATCGTTGGCGGCGCTACGAAAGTGCTGCCCAAAGCCCAGCTCAGCTTAAAGCTATTGGGTGTTGAAACAGCGGAAGAATTAGCGGAGATCATTGTAGCGGTGGGGCTGGCGCAAAATTTTGCAGCAGTCAGAGCGCTAGTGACGGACGGTATCCAAAAAGGACACATGGCTTTGCAAAGCCGTTCATTAGCAATTACTGCCGGTGCAACAGAACAAGAAATTCCGTTAGTTGTTAAGCGACTGAAACGAGCGAAACAAATGAATTTGGCAGAGGCAGCGGACATTTTACGTGAGCTGAGAAAATAGGAAAAGGCTGTGACAGTAACGTCACAGCCTTTTTTTGTATGTTTGAAAACCACCTGCTGTGCTGGTGGTTCAAAAGAGCTTCCAGCGTGGTAATAAAAAGACCTCCCAAAATTGATAAACTGATGTTGGTTTCCCGACCGCATCACTATCAAAGATAGGAGGTGTCCTTATGGAAAAGGACAAAGAAAGTTTATCACATAGTAAATGGAGATGTAAGT
>NZ_BJCC01000069.1 GCF_004309355.1 Enterococcus florum
TTTTATATTTCGAAAAATAAAATACGAAAATTCGAATTATTTGTTATTATTAAATTGTTTTAGTTAGGAAATATCAAGCGACTTTGGCTTTAATTTAAGCAATAAAAAAATCATTCTAATTAAAGAATGATGCCAATGGTTGTTTTTTATGGCCTAGCTACTTTTCTCTTAGTCTTCAATAGACCAAGAAAGAGATTCGCCTAAAAAACAATTTTTTTAATTTTTTATGACGCTTTCTAAAACAATTATAGATTATGGTTAAAAATTACGCAATAACTTTTAATAAAATAAATTAAATTATTGATTGTTTATCATTTTAGCGAATTAAAAGGATTAAAAAAGGTTATTAACTCTAATTGGAGCGATTCCTTTTACCGTCTTTTAAGCCGTCATAAATATAGAAGGGATAGACCTATGCGCAGAGGAGAAAATATATACAAACGTAAGGATGGTCGCTGGGAAGGGCGATACAAAAAGGGAAAGAAAGCCAACGGGAAGACCAAATACGGTTCTGTTTATGGAAGAACCTTGTCCGAAGTACGTTCAAAGCTTTATCCGTTAAAATCGAAATACCAAGAGATTCGTGGGAAATATGGCGAATCCTCGATGTCGTTAGAGTGGTGGGGGACTTCTTGGCTAACAGAAATGAAACAAGAGGTTAAGGAATCGACTTATGCCAATTACCAATACAAATTAACCCATTATGTGTTCCCAGTAATTGGAACCTATGCGTTGAATGAATTGACACCTGAAATCGGAGCTATCCTTTTGACTCATCTACAAAAAAAGCAACTGAGTGCTTCAACGATTCGAGTCATTTTCCGAATACTAAATCAATGTTTGAACCAGGCCAAAAGCAAAGAATATGTAACAGAAAATTCTTTTACAGAGATCAAACTTCCGAAGGCAGGTAAAGAAAAAGCTCGAGCCTTGACACGGGAAGAACAGCGAAGATTGGAGAAAACAGCAAACACTGAAAAGGCAAATGCCGGGTTTCCGGTCCTTTTAGCGTTGCACTCTGGCTTGCGAATCGGAGAGATCGCAGCTTTACAATGGGAAGATATTGATTTTCAGACCAATCTTATCCGGGTGAGGCACACACTCCAGCGAGTCAAGAGAGACCACCAAACGGAGTTGATCCTGACGAGCTCTAAAACAGATTCTTCTGTGCGAACCATTCCCTTGAGCGATACGATGAGGATTCTCCTCTGGGAACACAAGAAGCAGGCGATCAGCAAGTTTGTGTTTTCGACCAATGGTCATGCGATAGAACCGCGATTATTGACGTATCATTTTCATAAGATCAGAAAGAAGGTTGGATTGGAACAGATTCATTTTCATCAGCTGAGGCATACATTTGCGACCCGATGTATTGAAACACAAGGCGATATTGCCAGTGTCAGTGCCATCTTAGGTCACCGCTCAACGCAAATGACGTTGGACACCTACACGGATGCGTTGATTGAACAACGAGTGCGGGTAGTTAAACAAATGGAAAAAGCAATCGCATAAAGGAACTTTCAAAAAA
>NZ_BJCC01000070.1 GCF_004309355.1 Enterococcus florum
ATTGTAGTGAAGGGTTTCCCTTTGTGAGAGTAGGACGTCGCCACGCAACCTAGCTATTCATTTCAAATGAATAGCTTTTTTTGTTATAAAAAAATATTTGAAAATATTTTATATAAATAGTTGACAAGATATTCATTAATTGATATGATACAAAACGTTGATGCAATAAGCTTTATCTAATTAGAAGCACAAAAAAATTTTTCGAGTAATTTATTTTTTTTGTTGACAACATGAAATTTATAGGTTATTATAACTGAGTTGCTCAATAAGAGTAATTTTTAACTTCTCTTCTAACCTAAAAAAAACAATAAAGTTGTTGACATACTTCTGGTAAGATGATAAGATATAAAAGTTGCTGAAACAAAGCAATAGTATGTAGACCTTTGAAAA
>NZ_BJCC01000071.1 GCF_004309355.1 Enterococcus florum
TGTATTAGGCACGCCGCCAGCGTTCGTCCTGAGCCAGGATCAAACTCTCATATAAAGTGTTTGAAACAGTCTTAGACTGTTCAGCTCAATTTAAAAATTGATTCGCTAGCATAGTTGCTTGCTGTATTGTTTGCTTCTATTACTATAGAAGCGCCCTACACATTTGGTTTGTTTTATTCGTTCAGTTTTCAAAGGTCTACATACTATTGCTTTGTTTCAGCAACTTTTATATCTTATCA
>NZ_BJCC01000072.1 GCF_004309355.1 Enterococcus florum
CTTGTTCTTTTGAAAAACACGAGAAACAAAAAAAAGACTGATAGAACAGTCCTCAGCAGATCATTATGACGGTAGTTGACGGCTTATTTTTCAAAACGAATCGAACGACGCTTTTCTTTGATGATAGATAAACGGAATCTCATTCGCGCTCGTTAGAGAAAGCGCTTACACGATAAATTAAAAAAGAGTCCTCCAATTAATCCTTTCAATTTTTTTAAAATTTTCTTAAGACACTGCCTGCTCCATCAGCTGCATTGTCTCCACCATCGGCTGTAAGAGAGAATG
The DNA here is from genome assembly GCF_004309355.1 of Enterococcus florum. GTDB lineage: Bacteria > Bacillota > Bacilli > Lactobacillales > Enterococcaceae > Enterococcus_A > Enterococcus_A florum. Next base: position 286 of record NZ_BJCC01000072.1, read on the forward strand.
GGTATACGTATCCAAAGTCATCTGCGTCGAGGTATGGCCCAATAATCGACTAACTGAGCTGATATTCGCATTCGCTTCTACACAGCGTGTAGCAAAGGTGTGTCTCAGTTGATGAAAGTGGATCCCACTTATCCCTGCCCGTTGGCAAATTTGATGAAAATGATACGTAATCAAACGCGGTTCGCATGGTCCTTCTCCCGAGGAAAAAACGAAAGCTGATTTTGATGATTTTCGATGTTCCCACAACCATCGGCGAACATTTTCTCCCATCGGTATCGTACGTTGAGAAGCAGCTGTTTTTGCGGTTGCATAGATCAATAGTGTCTTCGATGATCGTCCCTCCAGTGTGACTCTTTGAAGTGTGTGGGAAACGTAGATCAGGTCGTTCTCAAAATCTACATTTTCCCATTTCAGAGCTGCCACCTCACCGATACGCATTCCAGTTCGCAAAGCCAATAAAGTCGGTAATCCTCGACCTTTTGGATAGCTGATCGCTGCTTTTTCAATTTGTTTCTGCTGATTTAGGCTCATCGCTTGGATCTTTTTTCCCTCGCTTTTAGGCAACTTGATTCCCTGACAGGGATTTTTGATCAAATGCCCCTGATTTATAGCCTGGTTCAAACAATTTTTAACCACCTGAAGATTGACACGAATGCTTGATACGGACAAAGGATGCTTTTTCCAGCGCTGCACCAATTCCTGAATATGATTTTGAGTCAGCTCATTCAATGGATATTCTCCCAAGAACGGCAAAATGTACGTCCGCATTTTGTGCCGATAACTGCTAAATGTCGCTATTTCGATTGAATCTTTCACCTCCATAAGCCAAATTTCGACCCATTCTTTCATCGTTATGGCTAAACTTCCGTTTAATTCGCAGAGGTTTTGGTATTCTATCTTCAGCGGGTACAGCTTCCACCGAACCTCATTGTACGTTTTCCCATAAACTGAGCCATACTTAATTTTTCCATTTGCCTTTCTTCCCTTTGGATAACGTCCCTCCCAGCGTTTATCCTTCCGGTAATAAATATTTTCTCCACGCCTGCTCACTATGCATTTCCTTTCTACTTTGACGGTTTATTTGACGGTTTTTATCCTTTAGATAAGTTAAAAAATTAATATTCAATAACTAGTATTACTTTTAAAAAAGTCATTTTAAACGATTTAATTTAACTTTTTTAATATTTATTATTGAATACCCATAAAATTTACATTATAATTTAAGAGAATTGAGTGTGTAATAAACATTAAAACTTGAATTATCATTGTTTATTTCATGTTTTTCAAAAGAACAAG
>NZ_BJCC01000073.1 GCF_004309355.1 Enterococcus florum
TATCTTATATGGACGATTTTTATCAACCAAAAATACTTTTTTCGGAGATGGTTTCTACACCCCAATTCTATTTGGATGACCAAGGTTTTATGGTAAATGATACAGTGACTTTCATAACTGGAGAAAATTTAGAAAACTTAGTTAAACTGCTTAACTCAATAGTGATTTTTAATATTTATAAGCTATTTTATGCAGGAGGAGGGCTTGGAGAACAAGGTATTCGTATGAAAAAAACCTTTTTGCAAAAATTACCCTTGCCTCCTGATTTCAACATATACTCAGTGGATAAATTAGAGATTGAAAAAGAAATTATAGAATTCATTACTGATGTTGATGAAGAAAAGAAGTATCTCTTTCGTTTATTAGCTGATTAAATAGCTCTCAATCCATTCTCTTTCTTTAATAGTTAAGTCAATTTTTTTACCAATTGGCGGAATTGGTAGTGATAAAAGGTTATTCAACTTGAATTCTTTTTCGATTCCTCCTCCCATATAAAATCTTTTAAAAGCAAACCATATTATTGGATTCGTAAGCATGTCTAACAAATAAGGTATATTATTACCAGAAATGATATACCCTGTATCATTAGTCAAATATCCCTTTTCATCCAAAGCAAAGCAAGGCTCATTTCCTGAGATTCTAGAAAATACTATTTTTTGTTTAAAAAAATCGTCCATATAAGATA